>CAWELC010000001.1:0-28891 GCA_963809875.1 uncultured delta proteobacterium
TAGGTCGATCGACTGGATTGCTCCTGCTGGCGCCGCGACTCGACCCGGCATAGAGGAGGAAGAAGCCGAAAAACGAAGAGAAGCGTCAGCTCATTCATCAGGACCGAATGAATCACAACGCTGTGATCGCCGATAATAAGACGGGGGATCAGGTCTACTGTCGCCAGCAGCACCAGGAGCGGAAGACCCACCAGCGGCCTGACGACAAGCGCCAGGATCGATGAATCGAGATAGACAAGGGGATAAATCGGTGAATCGATAAAACCGGTCAGCTGGGATCAGCACTGCGGTGAGGATGACGAAGAGCAGGCCGAACTCCGCCTGCACGAGTGTCGTCCGGGACGATCTGGAAAAACGAACCCGTCCGCCGGATAAAAACCGGTACGAGCGGCAGCGCCAGTATCGCCCCGAGAGAAGCGTAGCGGCTCTGGGGACAAAACGCCCAGGAGAGGGGCACGCAATAGGCGAAAGAGGCGAAAAAGGAGAACATTGCCCCGACTGCTGCTCTGCACCGGATACAGATCCGAGCGCGCCATGTGCGCCTCGACGAAAACACCCACTCCTTCGGCTACAAGGGGCGACAGCCCGTATGCTCCGTGACCTCCGGGTTCGTGACGGGGATCGTCCAATGGGCGACAGGAAGAACGACTGGATCGGGAGGGAGGAAAAGTGCATCGACCAGGGCGCGCCGTATTGTACGCACCGGGTGAAGAAGGGGAGGGGGTAGGGGGGTCGGTTTGAAGATTAGGTCAGGGAAAGACTTGATCCCTTTGCTCTTCGAATAGGATCATCCTCCTAATGCAATGGAAATTGAGAAATGATAAACAAGCCATTTAATCAGATCGAAAAAAAAGGATATCGATGAACTGATAGATCGCAAGGAAGAGGAGTCAAAGACTCTTGAATACAAACTGAAGCTTAATAAAGATAATAGAGAACTAGCCAAAGACATTTCTTCATTTGCAAACGCAGTAGGAGGCGATATTATCTATGGTGTTAGTGAGGAAAGAACAGCAGATAACGAGAAAACCGGCAGGCCTGCAAAGGCTATAGGAATAGAGGGTAGGGCAAACGATGAGTTGAAACAATGGATCGAGAACGTTCTAAAGGATAGTATTAGCCCTCGTCCAAATCGAAATTAAATTTATTGAAGGGTTCCCTTCAGGACCGATCTAGTTATTCGTATTCACCAAAGTTTCTCCAGCCCACATATGATAAAGGACAACTTGCTTCTATTCTCGTAATTCTCGACAATTCCTGCGATGGTATGAGAAGGCTCTATGACGCCCTCGGAAGCCTCGGACGCCGGTCCGCCGGTATCGACATTGTCCAAGTCCAAGTGATGGACCGAGACCTGGTCTGAACGGTGAAGAGGGTCTGGTGACAGGTTACACTATCTGGAAGGACAGGCAAGCCGGCATATTCGACGGAACCCCATATGGTCGCACCTGACCAATGAATGGACCGTGGGGGAGAGGAATCAATGGGATTTGAGAATACTCTTTATCGGCAGGGCCGGGCAGTACAGTCAATTGCCAGGTTCTGATCTTTAGAAACCCTCGAAGGTACGGTCATCCGCACGGGACAGGGGAATTTATCTTCACGCCTCAATAGCTGTAGCGGGGGCGGTTCGAGATCCCGTTAGGCGTGCTGTAAGGATTGCCGGTTCCCTCTCGGTAGACGGCGCTCCAATTACCCGCTCCTTCCTTTGAGTAAACCTTCAGGTAGTAGGTCCCGCCGCCCATGAGTTGGATGATCTCTCCGTTCTTGAGGTCAAAATCGCCGAGGATCTCAACGCCGTCCTCACCGATGACTCTGACCCAGAAGTCCGCCGTCCCCTTCGGGTAGCTGAAGGTGACTTCGATATAGGCGGTGGTCGTACGCGAGATGCTCCCGGTCGAAGGCAAACGCGTGGAAAAGACTTCCATCAAAGGGGTCGGTGTTCTTCTCCCTTTTCTGATTGTCTATGTTGTCGTACGCCTTGATGATCTCCCGCACGAGCCGATGGCGGAGCACGTCCGTTTCCGAGAAATAGCAGAATTTTATGCCCTCGATGCCGGGGTCGAATCTCACTGGCCTGGACGAGCCCCGACTTCTTGCCCTCGGGCAAGTCCATCTGGGTGACATCTCCGGTGATGACCGTCTTGGAATTGAAGCCCAGCCGTGTCAGAAACGTCTTGATCTGTTCGACGGTGGTGTTCTGCGCCTCGTCCAGGTGGTCCGACCGGGGGTTTTTGCCCTTAACGTCTTCGACTGCATCCACTGCAGCGGGGTGAAAAGCAGAAAGCAGTTCTGCAGTCATTATGCCGGCGCGCTGCAGGCGCTGGTCGATAACCTCAAGGGGAAGAAGCACTATTCGGCGATGGAAGAACAGTGTTTCGCAACGGGAGGAAAGACCTGCCTCTTCGTACTGCGCAAAGTGACGTAAGACTCCATTTGCCGCGCATACTACGGACCATCTTTTGATGTCGGCCGGTTTTTCTTTGGAGAGACAGTCGGTGAGCAAGGAGATAACAAGAAGCGCTGCCGCCCTCCTGCCTGCCGCAGCTCGTCGCCCGAGCGTGATTAACGTCCGATTTATTGCAGAATTGAACAAGTTTTTTCTTGACAACATTAACGATTTATAATAAAGGATAATTAGGAAATATTTGTCATTTCATTCATAGTTACGCCTCCGAAGTTTACGAGAGCCTGCTCTTGAACTGCTCCATCTTAGTTACATGCACGAATTACTAGCTTTTTAATGTTCATAGAACCTCTTAACAGGAAGTGACATGGAGAAAGCGGTAAGGAAAATTGCTCTTCTATCCCTGATCACTATAGTCCTTTATGAAATTGTTTCTGTGGTACCTTTTGCGTCTGCCGAAACTAGACAGCAAACAAATACATATAGGAGTTCTTACAAGATCAATTGAAGCTTCGGGGCCGCGTCTTGTCCTGTCCCTTCCGTCTATTGCCGTCGATCGACAGGCCGGCGATCGGCCCCTTCGGAGAAGATGCGGTACGAATCCCGTCTATTTTTCTTCCTCTTCTGTGCCTCCGTTGACGGTCCCCCTCCTGAACAAGTTCGACGTCCCCGGTAATGAACAGGACGCGCGGGGCAAGTTTGGGGTAGTGTTTCTGTATGAAGGTGTAGAGCTCTATTCCCCGATCCCGGGCATCTTCAGTGTCCGTTATAACGGCATCATATCGCATGAGTTTCATCTTGTTGATGGCCTGCTGGCCGTCGCCGCACCTGTCTACCCGATACCCGTCCTGATCCAGTATTTCGGCGATCAGGTTCGGGAGGGATTCCTCGTCCTCAACCACCAGCACCGCTTTTTCCGTATGTGGCTTTCTTGCCGGCGCTTCGGACGGCGACGGCCTTTCTCCGATTTCCCTTATCAGGGGCAGGTGAATGGTGAACTTGGCGCCCTTGTGGCCTCGTTGACGCGTCGATCCTTCCGCCGTGCTCATTGATGATCCCGTACACAATGGAAAGCCCCAGTCCCGTTCCCTTGCCGACCTCCTTGGTGGTGAAGAACGGATCGAAGATGAAGCCCAGATTCTCCTCGGGGATACCCGGACCGTCGTCCTCGAACTCGACGATGATGGAATCGTCCCCGGATAACGAGCGGATAACCAGTGCGCTGCCTCCGCCGCCCACCAGGGCGTCGTGGCTGTTGTTGATGAGGTTTATGAAGACCTGCTGCAGCTGATAGGGGTCGGCGGCCGTCAGCGGGATGTCCTCGGAAAGTTCGAGCTTTATCGCGATATTGTCGTCGATCGACGACAGATCGGCTCGACGTCGATCGACCGCCCCTGCCCCTTCCCGCGAGCCGCCGCTCGATCTTCCTGACGAGCTCGGTGCCGGAAAGTATCAGGTACATCGCGCTCTGGGCCGCCCTCCGCTTCTTGGAGGCCCGGGGCGCGGTGTAGAGCCGGTCCTTCAGGATGTCGAGGTAGAACGCCGAGAGCGTCACCGCGCAGAAGTTGTGGAGGGTGTGGTAGATGATGTGAAATTCGAACGTCCCGTAGGCTCGACGATCCTCTGCGCAGCTGGCGAATCTTCAGGACAAAGCGGTCGATCTCGAGCATCTCGTCGGGCCACCAGGTCTTTGTGGGGTCGAAATCGTAGAGGTTTCCCAGCAGGAAGCGGCACGTATTCCGGATCCGCCGGTAGGCCTCGGAGAGCCGGTAGAGGATCTCCTCGGAGATCCGGATGTCGTCGCGGTAGTCCTCGGCGCCACCCAAAGCCGCAGGATCTCGGCCCCGTAGCTTGTCGATGACCTCCTCGGGGGCGATCACGTTGCCCAGGGACTTGGACATCTTCCTGCCCTCGCCGTCCACCACGAACCCGTGGGTGAGAACGGACTGGTAGGGGGCGTCCCCCCGCGTCCCCACCGAGGCCAGCAGGGAGCTGTGGAACCACCCGCGGTGCTGGTCGCTCCCCTCCAGGTACATGTCGGCCGGGACTCGAGGTTGGGGCGCTTCTCGCAGACCGCGGCATAGCTCACGCCGGAGTCGAACCAGACGTCGAGGATGTCCTCTTCCTTGGCGAATTCGTCGCCGCCGCATTTGGGGCAGTCGGGTACCCGCGGGCAGGAGCTCTTTCACCGGGAGGTCGAACCAGACATCGGCCCCTCCCTTTTCGAAGAGACCGGCCACATGCGCCAGGCACCTTCTCGTCGATGAGAAGTTCGCCGCAGGTCTGCGCAGTAGAAAGACGATGATCGGCACGCCCCAGGCGCGCTGGCGGGAGATGCACCAGTCGGGCCGGTTCTCGATCATGCCGTAGATCCGGTCGTGTCCCCACGTCGGGATCCAGCGCACCCGGTCGATCGCGTCCAGGGCCTTCTTCCGCAGGTCGTTTTTCTCCATGGAGATGAACCACTGCTCCGTCGCGCGGAAGATGATCGGGTTCTTGCAGCGCCAGCAGTGGGGGTACTGGTGGTGTAGATCTCGGTGTTGAAGGAGCAGCTCCCCGATCCTCAGAGCTTGTCGATCACCGTCGTCGTTGGCGTCGAAGACGAACTTGCCCGGCGAAGAACTCCACGTCCTGCGGTGAATCTTGCCCTGGTCGTCCACCGGGGAGTAGATCTCGAGGCCGTACTCCAGTCCCGACTCGTAGTCCTCCTGGCCGTGGCCGGGCGCGGTGTGCACGGTCCCGGTGCCGGCGTCGAGGGTGACGTAGTCGGCCAGGATGAGGACGGATTCGCGGTCCAAGAACGGATGTCGGC
Source organism: uncultured delta proteobacterium (assembly GCA_963809875.1). Classification (GTDB taxonomy): domain Bacteria; phylum Desulfobacterota; class Zymogenia; order Zymogenales; family Zymogenaceae; genus JAFGAS01. Next base: position 5,220 of record CAWELC010000001.1, read on the forward strand.
GTCTTCAAGCCCTCGAGCTCCTTGCCCGGGAATTTCGCCAGCACCTCGTAGTCCCTCATCCCGCCTGGTGCAGCACCCGTTCAGCAGGTCCTCGGCCAGGATCCAGACCTCGCCGCTCGACCTCGGCGGCCACGTAAGTGTAGTCGGGGTGGAAGGCGATGGCCAGGTTGGCCGGGATCGTCCAGGGGGTGGTGGTCCAGATCAGCACGAAGACCTTTTTGCCCTTGAGCTCGGGAACTGCTCGCCGAAAGGTCGGAGATCATCGGGAACTTGCACGTAGATGGAGGGGGACTTGTGGTCGTCGTATTCCACCTCGGCCTCGGCCAGGGCGGTCACGCAGGAGGCGCACCAGTAGACCGGCTTCTTGCCCCGGTAGACCGAGCCCTGCCGCGCGAACTTCGGCCAGCTCCCGGACGATGGTGGCCTCGTAGTCGTAGGTCATCGTCAGGTAGGGGTTCTCCCACTCGCCCAGCACCCCCAGCCGCTTGAACTCCTCCCGCTGGATGTCGAGGAACTCGCTCGGCGAACGCCCGGCACTTGCTTGCGGATCTCGGTCATGGACATGGAGGCCTTGGCCTGCCCCCAGCTCCTTGTCGACCTGGTGCTCGATGGGCAGGCCGTGGCAGTCCCACCCGGGGACGTAGTCGCTGTTCGAACCCCATCTTGAGCGGGATTTGACGATGATGTCCTTGAGGATCTTGTTGAGGGCCGTGCCCAGATGGATGTGGCCGTTGGCGTAGGGCGGGCCGTCGTGGAGGATGTATTTTTCGCGGCCCGCTGAGGCCTTCTTGATGAGGTCGTAGAGGCTCCATCTCGGCCCAGCGGTCAAGGAACATCGGCTCCCGCTTGGTGAGGTCGGCCTTCATGGGGAATTCGGTCTTGGGAAGGTTGAGCGTTTCTTTATAGTCCATCGGTTTCTCCGGGTGCACGCGTTATCTTATCTCCTTGATTTTTCAAAGGAAATAAATGTTATTAGATACCACGCGGGGGAGCCGATTGTCAAGGGAAAAGAGGGGGAAGGGGGGCGAAATAGGGTCTAGCCTCACCGCCATTGCACGCCGCCAAAAGGCGGCGCGGCAATCCCCTCACTAAGGAGGGGATGAGGTTTGTTATGGGCTAAATTAAGTTTGAAAAGTTTAAAACTGAGGAAAACTATTTTGGCGGGATTTTACTTTAGAAATAGACTAAAACGGAAATTTGCCCCCCTGGTTCTATTTTCCATCAAGCAGTTCTTTAATTTTTACTATAATTTCGTCACGTTTCTCTTTCTTCAAACGACCGCATGGTTTATGAATTTGAGATTTCAATAACGTCGCGATGCTATTAGGACAAACCTTGCTTGGCTGAGATAATCCACCCCATTCAAAATCGTCATTCGTTATTTCGATCGAGTATTTATCATATCTTCCGATTGGAGTTGTAGAAATTCTGCATGCAATAAAATCTTCGCCGTCTAATTCAACTACGACAAAAACAGGTCTTCTTTTTGATTGGGATGGATTGTATCCCAGGGAAATCGAATGTTACAACTGTACCGCTAAGGTCCTTAAAGGTTATCCGCCTGAATATCTTTATCTACCTCGTCCAATGCCTTATTAAAACATTGGTCGCTCGCACGAATAAAACTCTGCTTTTCTTCGTATTCCTCTCTCTTGAGTTCATTTTCAAAGAACTCCTTCATGGAATCGACGGTTATTATTTCATTTCCATTTTCATCCGGTGATAATCCGTTACGGGCATTTAACCAAGTCGGTTCCTCATGCGTCATGTTTTCAAGCTGAGATGCGGAAAAATGGCCGTATCTATCAAGTATATAGTCGAGTAGTTTCTTTATCCTTTTTTCCGAAAAATCCCTGCAGTCCTTTTCTTCTGTGATGGGATGATATTTGTATTGCTCGAATCTCTGATAGAGTTCCGGCTGTACCGGGCCATGAACCCAGGCCTCCAATCTATCCTTGAATAGTTCTTCACCGTGTAAACCCAAGAACCAACCCTGGGCATAATAGACGAGTTTCTGCAGTTTTAAATGGCTTATATCATCGCCACGATCATGAAAGTGGCAAAGAATATAATCAGCAATTCTATCTGCGGTTGTGAGTGTCATTTTGCTCACCTCCGAATTCTTCCGATATGTCGGAAATCATATCACATAGGGTTGAATAGTCAACGAGTATTTTAACCTAAAATCCTATGGTCTATCCCCAAGAATGGGACAATATCCAGTATACTTTTGTACCATCCCACTTATTAAAATAATGACTTATATCCAGAAGTCCACTGTTTAACCGTTAAACGGTGGACTTTAACCTTCAACGTGACAAGGGATATGCACTTTTCGTTCCGCTGTCCATTGGTTGATTTATTCAATGAATGCACGTTTCAAACTGACCTACTACCGAGATTCGAAGGAAAGGGAAGGGTGTTCGCGGTCCGTTTAGTGCTTTCATCCCTGCCGAGAAATTTGTCGAAAAGTCTTGACACCTGTTACGCGCGGATTTATTCTTCGGGTAACGGCGCGTTCAAGAAATGAGATAGTCTTCTCCAAAGGCTCATGGTGGCGCGGGTCGGTGATCCCTACGCGCCCCCCTGGGCCTTTTTTCCTTGCGCCGTCGCGAAGCCGGCTCCACGGGAAGAATGGACCGTTCCTCTTTATATCGGGGAGACAGCTCATCATGTGCGAGATCAATACGGGGATATACCAACTGCAAAGGGACAGCTCCGACGACGTCCATACGTTCGACGACGGCAACTGCATATTCTACCTCCGGTTGAAGGAAAATAGGATTTCCTGCACGGCGAGGGTCCCCGTCGCAGGCTCCTCGGCGCCGAGGCCGATCCACGCCAGCGTAATGGCGATGGGTGATAGTGAGATAAAGAAGACAAACGACTTCGAGTATACGACGGAGGCCGGGCAGGTCCTGGTGATCTCGCCGGACTTCTCGGAGATCGAGGTGATAACGGTGTGAAGTTTGGGGACATGCGTGGTAGAGGAGGAGTTTGTTAGTTGCTGGGTTTAGGAGCGTTTAGATGACCGCATATGATGCAATTCAAGAAATCGTAAGTAAGTTCGATACAAGCGACTGGATCGCCGTAATAGCTGTTATCGTTGCCGTAATAGCAATCGTCGCAGGCTCCGTTACGACATTGGGCGGGATTTATCTCACACACGTCTTTGCTGTCAGACGAGAAGAGGAAAAAGCAAGACGAGAAAGAGAGAAGGCGAAAGAAGAATTCATTGACAAGGAGATAGCCCCGCTGCTCGTTTACGTTACGAAACTCATGGGACTGGATAAACTGCTGCGGGAAGACACTAGCGAAGACGCTCTTGACGAGAGGTTAGAATCAATACACTCAACCTATATAAGGCACTTCTTTAAGCTCAAGAGTCATTTGGACGGCTTCATCACAAAAGGTAAGATAAGATACCTCATGGGGGACGAAGAGAATATGGAGTTGTTTAATAGGTTAATGGATCTCAACGCTAAGTTCGAATCATACCATAGAGGTATGGAGTTCGTTGCGTCGCGAGAGCCTCTGGAAGTTAGTTTGCCTGCAGATATAACTTATCGGGATTACGAAGGTGTGCAGCATATGCTGGCTACGCTGGAGCAGAGAATATAGAAGAGTATGGCCGCAATAGACTTACCGCCAAATACTAGGTTATTTTATAGGATACAGCCGTGAAATCAGAGAAAACAAGTGTAACAATTAAAGCTAGTAATGAATCAATAGCGTCATGGGCAAGTCGTCCCCACGTTGGTGCCCGACTGAGTAAAAGAATATTAGAGTCAGATGTACTGATAATCCCATACGAAGGGTATACAAATAGGCCTGAATTGCGATACTTTCCGACCCAGACAAACGAACTATTTACGAGCCTAACGGACTCTTCTCAGGATAAGCTTCGGGTTGAGATTTGTGTAGAAAACGAAGAGTACATTGAACTGGCAGAGCATGACGAAATTGTGACTATTGCCATAATGGTTGTAGGTCAGTTGGCTGCACGTCTACTCGTTGAGCTCCTCGCAGCATATCTAGTCGAGCGCTTCGCAGGACGAAAAACGAGGGTTAGGTCAAGGATAATAGTGAATAACGAAAAGAGCGGCGTTTCTTCAGATATATCATACGAAGGTCCCGCAGAGGAGTACCGTAAAATAATGAATGGTGCCATAGAAAAAATCATGATGAATCAATCACCTGATTCTGCGACCTTGAAAAAAAGAAAACCGGGACAGTGGTAAATGGGGGTTAGCCGCGGCGCTATGACCTATGCACTAAAGGATATTGAGAAGTACCTCCGTGACGTTGTTACTCGGAAGTGCGACACGAGAATTGAGTCCCAGATAGAAGCCTCGCTTAAAGATCTAAAACACCAAGCTGTAGAAGTGGGTGATCAAGACACCGCAAAGGGAATCTGGTGTTTTGAAAAGTCTTGGCTATTCAGACCAATTACCTCTCGATCTTTCGACTTCTAAAAAGCGACTACTACTATAAAGCTTGGTGTCTATTAGAACGCGTGGACATTGACCTTAATTCACTTGCCAAGCACTACCAGTTAGATGATGATTTCAAGCTTATCTTCATTGAGAAGCACATACCGCTATATCAATCCCTATTCCCATATAGGCTTTTTATAAGCCCGGCATGGCTATACAAAGAAGTGACGTGTTCAATATGCGGGAAGACCATCTCAATAAGGAATGGATGCGGCCATAAGATTGGGGAGATCTACGACGGCAAGGAGTGTTGTAGGATAATCACGAAATCAGAACTTCTAGACTTATCGCTCGTTGAAAATCCTGCGCAGAAATACTCAGTCCTTTTCCCCGGTATCTCTGAAGAAGACGGCTGTAAGAAAGAAATTCTTTCTCGCTACGAGGTCATTCGTTATGTAGTTTCGATGTTAGATTCGCCCTTCGACGAATGGAATATAGAATTTACTAAAACAAGACATCCCCACTCCCACTTCACTTACATCGAACCGAATGAAAGTTGTCCTTGCGGGTCAGGGCTCGAGTACCGTCATTGCTGTTTGCGTGAAGAGGGGGTACTGCAACCGCACGTCAGAATACTATTGGAGAAGTCGCCTAAAGGGGGTTTACTAGAGATAAAGTATTTCAAAGCCAGATACATGCCGAAAAAGGATTGAGTCTTATTTTATCGCCTAATTGAGAAAGCGTAGGGGTCAAGTCTTGTTTTGGGTTTTAGTTAGCGCCCCCCCTCCCTCACGCAATACCGCACCGGTCCGTTGCCGTTTCCTTTCCTCGACAGGACCCCCTTCACGTAGAGGCCGTAGCACAGCCGGTGGGCCGTTCCGTTGCTTATCCCCACCGCGTCGGCCTTATCACCCCATGAAATCTTCGATTTCCTGGGCACTTTTGATCCCACACGCGATCCCCCCGCTCACAGAGGAGAGGATACGGGCCTCCTCTCAACGAAGGGAGATGGGACGGGTCGCATGTATGCGCCCCCTACGGTTTCTTAATGGGGCCGGGTGGCACGGGCGAACCGGAAAGGTTGCCCGTGGGGGGATGGGAGGGCACGACATGTCGTGCCCCTACGACACTCTGGGACGATTCTCATTTGAACCCGTACGGACACCATATGTGGTGTCCGTTTTCACCGTTACTTTATTTCAGCCTGAGCCTCGAGCTCCCGGTAGCGTTCCGCATGGTCCCTGAGCATCTCGACGATGGGCAGGTCATACGGGCACCTCTCTTCGCATTCGCCGCATTCGATGCATTCGTCCACCGTGGCAATCGCGCCCTTCATAAAGGCCAGGGCCTGCCGGGGCGCCAGGCGATTCATAATGGCCGGAAGCATCTGGGCCTCCCTGATCATCACCCCCTGCGGACAGGGCAGGCAATACCCGCAGCGCCGGCAGAACGATTCTCCCAGTTGTTCACGTATGCCTTCCATGTCCTGCCGGTCCCGGTCGGTCAGCGGTTGCGGCGTTTCGTACAGGGCCACGATCTGGTCGAATTCCTCTTTGTTGGATACCCCGGCTATGGGCAGCACGTACGGGTGCTCCTGGAGAAATTTAAAACAGAGGTCGGCCCGCTCGAGCATGCCGCCGCCCAGGGGTTTCATGGCTATAATGCCCATGTCTTTTTCCAGGGCCGCGGGAAACAGGGCTTCGAGGGCCTGGGTCTCCAGGAAGTTGAAAGGGAACTGAACGGTTTCAAAGAGCCCGGTTTGAACGACTTTGAGAGCCGCGTCCTTATTATGGGCGCTGAAACCGATATGCCGGATCCGGCCCCTGGCTTTGGCCTCCGTTGCCGCCTCCATGGCGCCGCCGGGGCCGAGCACCGTTTCCAATGCGGATTCCTCCGACAGGTTATGGAACTGAAAGAGGTCTATGTAATCGGTGCGGAGCTGCTTGAGGCTGTTGGCGATATGTTCGGCCGCCTTTTCCCTGGATCTTTCCAGCGTCTTGGTGGCGATTACAACCCGGTCGCGCACGCCTTCCAATGCCTGCCCGATTTTTGCTTCACTGTCCATATACATGTTTGCCGTATCGAAAAAGGTGACGCCGCGATCGAAACAATACCGGACCATTTCAGCGGCATCGTTTGCTTCCAGCTGCATAATGGGGATCCCGCCGAAACCGAGTTCCGAAACCATGAGCCCGGTCTTGCCTAAACGATTTTTTTTCATGCTTGTGCTCCCGGCCGACGTTCTTTGAAATAAGATAAGAATAACATATCTCGCATTATGCGGCAAGAGCCGCGGGGCAAAGGGGTTCACGTCTCGTTTTGTTGTACCTTATTAAAAGGAGATTGCCACGGGCTCACCCCACGCGGCAGGACGCATGGGGCCCGGATCAAGTGCACCAGTCGCACTGACGGCCAAGCGGCGTGGATGCATGACGCGCCGTGCGCTATCCCGCCACGCCCGGCGTCCCGGCTTGCCGGAAACTCACGAAATCGAAATGCGCGAGTATCTCGGAGAAAACCCTCCGAAGGGTAACGCCCGGTACGACGTCCCCCGCGCCGGCGGATTCTTCCTTTTTGACCGTTTCCGCCGTCCAGTGGGTGACTGCCCGGAGCAGCTCGTACCCCCGTTTACGACGGTACTGCCCGTACGCGGCGTGGACGTCCAAAACGCCCGCGCTCTGAGCCATAAAAACGTCCCTGGTCAGGCTGTCGCCCACGTACAGCGCGTCGTCCCTGCGGGCGCCGATGTCTTCGATGATGCCCAGGAGGATCTCCGGGTTGGGCTTCGATTCGTTCTCGGGCGTGTGCCTCTGTATGGTGCGGGCCAGCGCATAGGTCGTCGCCGGGTAGGCGCGCTTCAGGTCTTTCGGCACCTCGTGGTCTTTAGGCGAATAGATGATATCGATGACGCCGTCCAAACCCAGCTTCCTGACGCGGTAATTCGTGTAGAATTCCTTCGATTCCGTGTAGGCGACCACGAGGCACCCCGCTTCTTTGAGTGCCGCGAGCGTATCCATGACCGTGGGGTAAAGCCTCAGGTGCTGTCTCCTGTTGGCCCGATAGGTGTCGATCGCGCTCCCGTAGATTTCGTCTATACGCCCGTTTGGGTGTTTGCGTCCGATCGACGGGAGCTCTTCTATGAGGAACGCGTATTCCGTGGTCCCGTATCGCTCGTGGACGGCCTTTATTTCCCCGACAATCGTATCCTCCGGGACGCCGCTTATCCTCACGATCTCGTCGAGCATCGGCCGAAAGCACCGGTACCAGATTGTGAACCAGTCAAATAGCGTATTGTCGAGGTCGGTAATCACCACAGATATCTTTTTTTTATTCATTCGTCCATCCTGTACGGTCGGCGCCGTTGCCATGACCGGGAATATAGCACCGAAACCCGCTGCGTGCCACCCTGAAGATGACAGGTATGTCATTTTGAGGAGCTGTGCGCTTGACGGGGCCCCAAAAAGGCCTGCCTTTTGGGGTGTCCGCCGGATACGACAAGTCGTGTCCCTACGAGGTTGTTGGCCGATTTCGGCGAAAAAGCCGTGGGGTGCCTCGCCCGTCCGTCCTAAGGCGGGCCGCATATTCGCGGCCTGATCGTTCCCTCTTGACCCATGACCCCTTTAACCCTATAATCCTCCTGACCTTAATCCTCGGCAGGGGTTACCTATGAAGCAGATACCGGATAGTGATCGTTTAAAGGCCTTGAAGGCTCATCGGGCCCCCCCGTGGTACCGTGACGCGAAATTCGGCATATTCATCCACTGGGGCCTCTATTCCATTCCGGCGTACGCGCCGACCGGCAAAGGCAACCTTAACGAGATCCTCTTAAACGAGGGACAACGGGCATTCTTCACGCACATACCCTACGCCGAGTGGTACGTCAATTCCATGAGGATACCGGGAAGCCCGGCACAGCGCTACCACGAGGCGACGTATGGAAAGGGCTTTTCCTACTTCGATTTTGCGCCCCGCTTTATCGACGAGAGCCGTCCCTGGGACCCCGACCAATGGGCCGAGCTTTTTGCCCGCGCCGGCGCCAGGTACGCGGTATTCGTGACCAAACACATGGATGGATTTCTCATGTGGCCCAGCGAAACCCCCAACTACCGCATACCGGGCTACCATGCCAAAAGAGACCACGTGGGCGAGCTGGCGCAGGCCGTCAGGAAGCGGGGGATGCGCATGGGGCTTTACTATTCAAGCGCGCTGGACCAGTCATTCACCTCAAAGCCGATGACCGATATCGCCGGGCTGTATACCGAGGGGGGCCCGATCAGCGAAAAGTATATCCGCTATCAACTCTCTCACTGGAAGGAGCTGATCGACCGCTACCGGCCCGACGTACTGTGGGGGGACATCTCGTATCCGCCGGGACGTTCTCTTCGGGAGCTTTTCAGCTATTACTACGACGCGGTCCCCGACGGTGTCGTCAATGACCGCTGGGCGCAATACTCAAAGCCGCTCCAGTGGGCCATCCGCTACACGCCGCTGAGGTATCTGGTCAATCTCTACGCGCTCAACCGGGTCAAGAAACAGGGGGCCGGAGACCCGCAGGCGTTCCATTATGATTTCATTACCAAGGAATACGAGATACCCGATACGATCCTGGACGAAAAATGGGAGGCGAACCGGGGCATAGGCCTTTCGTTCGGGTACAATCGCATGGAGGACGAGCACGAGTACCTCTCGGTCTCTTCGGTAATCGAGCTCCTCGTTGAGGTCGTCAGCAAGAACGGGAACCTGCTGTTGAACGTCGGCCCGCTGCCCGACGGCTCCATACCCGCGCCGCAGCGGGAGTGTCTCCTGGGCGTGGGGGAGTGGCTTTCGGTTAACGGCGAGGCGATATACGGGACGTCACCCTGGCAGACCGATAAAGGCAGTACCGCGGCGGGCTCGCCCGTGCGATTCACGGCAAAGGGGGACGACGTCTTTGCCATAGTCTTTGACACCAAGCCGGCAAAGGACGTTACCATTGTCTCGGTGGCGGCCGATCCGGGAACGCGGATCTCGCTTCTGGGCGGGCATGGCGATCTTGCCTGGAAGCCCGAGCCGGGCGGCGGGGTCACCGTGTCGTTGCCGAAGCGACGCGGGAGCGCCCACGCGTATGCGCTCCGGTTTTCACCGGGACCGCGTTACCGTCCGAAAGATTAAGGCGCGTGTCCGATAGGGGATAAAAAAGGGGGGCGCATGAGGATGCGCCCCCCAGACTGCCGACAAAGTCTCGTGTACCAAGAGTTGTCATCGCGAGGGGCTCTTCTCTTCCTTCTCAGGCGGGAGTTGTGCGGGGATCGGGGCCCCCGCGAAGCCTGCTTCGCGGGGTGATTCACTATTTTATCTCCTCATCAAATAGTACCGCCACCTTTCCGCATGTACCATCGGCCATCAGTGCATACGCCCTACCCGCCTCGTCGAGCGTAAACCTGTCGGTAACCAGGTCCCCGGGATGTATCGCCCAGCGCACGATCCGCTCGACGAGCTCTTCCATTCGCCAGATTGAGGTGACCCACGAGCCGTATATGGTCTTTTGGTCGTGGATCAGGTCGGGGCTCGGGTTTAACTCCATCGTCCCGCCCTCGCCAATGAGGGCGATCCTGCCCCACTTGCGCGCGGCCCGAACACAGAGCCGGCGGGCCGTACTATTGCCGGAGCAATCGACGGCGCGCTCATATCCCCTGCCGTCTGTGGCCGCCATGACGCTGCCCAACACGTCCTTGTCCGAGACAAACACCTCATGGGCAAGGTTCAAATCCATCGCCAGCTTACAGCGCTCGGGGCTGACGTCCGTGCCGACGAGCCTTTGTGCGCCCATCGCCTTTGCAAGCATGAGGGTCGCAAGCCCGACGGGCCCGAGGCCCGTGACCAGCACGGCGTCGTTGCCCGAGACCCCGATCTTTTCCAGCCCCTCGTAGACGGTCCCGAAGCCGCAGGCGACCTGGGCGCCGTCGGTATAGGTGAGCTCGTCGGGAAGCAGGACGAGGTCCTTTTCCTCGGCGAGTACGTACGGGGCCATTCCGCCGTCGCGCTGCCAGCCGTAGGCCGCCCGGTGTTCGCTGGTGCATGAAATGAAGTACCCGCGACGACAATCGTTGCAGACGCCGCATCCTGAGATATGATAGATGACGACCCGGTCGCCTTCTTTAAAGCGCTTGAGGCCCGGGCCGCATTGAACGATCCGGCCGGCGGGCTCATGGCCCGCGATCTTATCCTGATACCCTTCGGGCCCCTTGCCCACGTGTTCACGATAGATTGCGCGAATATCGCTGCCGCAGATGGTCGAGGCCTTCGTGCGGACGAGGACCTGCCCGTGCCCGGGCCGGGGGACGTCAACCTCTTTTATCACCACGGTGCTGTTTCCCGGCAGGTATGCCGCCTTCATCTTCTTTTCTACCGATGCCATAGTCTCTCGTCTTTAAATAGTGCCTGCTTCCTAAGGAGGCGTGATTTTCCCGTCCGGGTCCCAGAGCGCCTCCCACGTCTGGCCTTCCTTCCAGAGGAACACCTGGCCTTTAACGAGCCTGCAGTTCTTATCGATGGCCGCGATCGCCTTCATATCTTCGGCTGTCAGCGGCTCCGAGACGACTCCCTCGAGGTTTGCCCGGTACTGGTCTTCCTTGACGGAAAAGGGGATGGGGATCTGCCCGCGCTGTACGGCCCATTTGATGCAAATGACGGCGGGGTGCACACCCAGCCGTTTCGCGATGCCCACGACGACCGGGTCGTCCATGTCGGCCGTATCATCCGGGGTCTTATCCCTTTGGGGACGGCTCGGCGAGCCGAGGGGGCTGAATCCGATGGGCTGTATCCCGTTGGAGACGCAGTAGTTAAACAGCTCGGGCTGCTGGAAATGGGGGTGGAGCTCCATCTCGTTGACGGCGGGCCTGATGCGGGCGTCCCGGAGGACCAGCTCGAGCTTCGCAACAGTCATGTTCGACGTGCCGATGTTCCTTGCCAGGCCCATGTCAACCAGTTTTTCGAGCTGCCGCCAGGTCTTCATGTAGTTTTCGTGGATATACGGTTTCGCATCGGGACTTCGTGACGTCACGTCACACCCCGGGGGGTGGAAATTCGGGAACGGCCAGTGGATGAGATACAGATCAAGGTATTCCAGGCCCAGGTCGCCCAGCGACTTCCTGCACGAGGGGATCACGTCGGCCTCGGCGTGCCCGTCGTTCCAGAGCTTGGACGTTATCCACATCTGTTCTCGTAAGACGCCGCCGGCCATTATCTTCGCGAATACCTTGCCGATCCCGGCCTCGTTGCCGTATACCGACGCACAGTCGAAATGACGATAGCCCGCCATCGCCGCGCCGTATACCGCATCGGATACCTCTGCGGGTGAGTATTTGTCGGAGCCAAACGTCCCGAGCCCTATCGCCGGGATGAGGTCACCCGTGGCGAGTTTTTTTCTTGGCACTGTGTTGGGGTCGATCTGCTTTCGATTTGCCATTTCTTTTCTTTCCACGGCTATTCTATGTTACGGGTTTAAAAAGATCAAGCCTTCATTTGCCGCTTTCTACTTGCCGCCCGGATGACACCCCCTGAAGCCTGCTTCGTGGGGTGATGGTCAATCCCCTCACTGTTTCTGGAGACAACTCGGAGGGGCGGCTCGCGGGCCGCCCAGTGCGATGGGTGGCACTGACAAGCGAGGCTTGTCAGTGTGCGGGCAGGACGGACACGACAAGTCGTGTCCCTACGGGTTGTCGGGCGATTCCGGCGAAAAAGCCGTGGGGTGCCTCGCCCGTCCGTCCGGAAGCGGGCCGCATATATGCGGCCCCTACGGGTGCTAAACCCGTTTCGCGTTTTCTCCCGTCGGGGCCCCCAAAAGGCCTGCCTTTTGGGGTGACAGCCGGACACGACAAGTCGCGTCCCTACGGGTTGTCGGTCGATTCCGATGAAAAACCCGTAGGGCTGCCGTTGGAAGCGGGCCGCATATATGCGGCCCCTACGGGTGCTAAACCTGTTTCGCGTTTTCTCCCGTCGCGGCCCCCAAAAGGCCTGCTTCGTCGGGTGTGGTTTGGCGGCAATCTCATTACGAAAACACTTTTCTTGACATATTCGCTATGCTATTATGCGGGACAAACGACACTCACACTCAATCACCGGGAGAGGACAAATTACATGGCACAGGAAAAGACGGTTACGAACATGGCGATTCGGTCTGCTTTTGATGTTGTCGGCGAAATCGTGGGAGAAAACGCGAGAAACATAATCTTCAGGAACGTGGGGCTGACCAGGGTCCTGGAGTCGCCTCCCGATTACACCTGGGACAAGGAATTCACCAATGAAGAACAGATAGGGATATATAAGGAGACGATAAACCTGATCGGGGCCGTCGGGGGCCAGGGGATCTTGAGGCTCATCGGATACAAAGCCGTGGAGACTCCCGTCGTCAAGTTCGGGATACTCAACCACATGAAGGATCTGCCGAAAGAAGAACGGCTGCTGAAGGCCTTCCAGCTTCTGCAGGTGGCGATCAACAAGGGAAAGGTCATCGAGAATCATAACGGGTTTCCGGCCTATGATATCTTCGACTGCCTCATCTGCGCCGGCGTCCAGAGCAAGAAGACGTTCTGCTCCAACTATGCCGGGTCTATCCAGTTCGTTACCGACTGGGTATACGGCAAGGGTGTCTACCTGGCCAGGGAGACCAAATGCAAGGCGCGGGGAGACGAGACGTGCCTGATTGAGATAGAAAAGAAAGACCAATAAGACAGCTTCGGTATTTCTGAATTCACACGGACAGCACCTCGCTCAGCATGGCGACCAGGGCATCGACGTTAAAGGGCTTTTCGATAAACCTGTTGCTGGTAATCTGCAGGAACGACTGCGTGTCTTTGCTCAGGACGTCGCCGGTGATGAAGATGATCTTGTCGACGATGTCGGGGTGGTGCTTCTGTACGTAGAGGTAGAGCTCCTTTCCGCCGACCCCCGGCATCTTGATGTCCGATATCACCGCGTCGAATTTTCTCTTCTCAAGCAGGTCTATGGCGTGCTCTCCGGTCGAGGCGGTCTCGACGATAAACCCGCCTTCCGTGAGGGCGTCCGAGAGGAGGTCCCTCAGCGACTCCTCGTCCTCGACGACGAGCACGCTCCTGGCGCCCGGCGACGGCCTGGCCGGGGCCTTGACCTTTTCCTCCGTCGATTCCGCTCCTTTTGTGATGGGAATCGTGACGATAAATTTCGCCCCTTTGCCGGGCTGGCTTTCCACTGATATCGTGCCGCCGTGCTCCTTGACGATGCCGTAGGCCATGCTGAGCCCGAGGCCGGTCCCCTTGCCGACCTCCTTTGTGGTGAAGAACGGATCGAATATTTTCTTGATGAATTCGTCGGGAATCCCCGGGCCGTTATCCTCGAACTCTATCAGGATGGTGTCACCTTTCCTGTACGTCCTGATGACCAGCGCCCCCGTCTCGTGGTCGGCCAGCGCGTCCCGGGCGTTGTTGATGAGGTTGATGAACACCTGCTGAAGCTGATAAGGATCCGACAGGGTTTCGGGGAGGTCCTCGGAAAGCGACACCCGTACGTCGATGTTGCTGACCTTCAGGTCATATTCCCTGAGCTTGAGCGATTCCGTCACGATGTCGTTGATATCGATCATCTTCCGCTCCGGCTTGTGCTCCCGCGCGAACGCCAGCAGTCCCGCCGACGATCTTTGAAGAGCGTCTCGATTCCTTCAGGATGACGTTGAGTTTGTTCTTGATGTCCTCGGGCACGTCGCGCCGCGCGAGCAGCTGGGCGTTGCCGATGATCGAGGTAAGCGGGTTGTTGAGCTCGTGGGCCACGCCGGATATCATCGTCCCCACGGCGGAGAGCTTTTCGGCCTGCAGGAGCTGCAGCTCCATCTTCTTCTTTTCGGTGACGTCTCGTGCGGAACCGAAAAAGCCGATGGGGTTGCCGTGAGTGTCCCTGTACGAGGTTTACCGTCACCAGTGCATCGACTATCTCGCCGTCCTTTTTCTTCATCTTAATCTCTTTGTTTTGCACGTAGCCGCTTTTGAGCATCGCGTCAATAAGCTCCTGCCTGTCTTCGGGGTTCGCATAGAGATCATGCATCCGCGTGCCGGGGATCTCCTCGGGAGAGTATCCGAAGAACTCCCGGGCGGCATCGTTGGCGTCGATAACCTTCCCTTCGAGGTCGGAAATGGACAGGAAGTCCCGGGAGGTTTGAAAGAGGCTGCGGAATTTCTCCTCGGATTCCCTCAGCGCTTCCTCGGCCGCCTTGCGGTCGGTGATGTCGGTTATCACTCCCATCAAACCGACGACGGAGCCATCCTTGACGATCGGGTTGGATGACGAGCGCATGTGTCGATAAGAGCCGTCCTTTGTGATAGTCCTAAACTCGGTCTCTCCTTTGATCCCATTGAGAGACCGCTTAAAGCCTTCGATGGCGCGGGGAAGGTCCTGCGGATGAATAAATTCAGCCAGGTTTTTCTCCGTGTATTCGTCTACCCTGTAGCCCGTTATGGCCTCCGCGACCGGGCTGATATACACTATTTGCCCGTTCAGGTCGACATTAAATACGACATCGTTGACCTTCTCCACGAGGGAACGGTATTTCTCCTCGCTCTCCCGCAGCGCCTCCTCGGCCCGCTTGCGCTCGGTGACGTCCGTATTGAACCCGTGCCAGATTATGCCGCCGTCAGCCAATTTCTCGGGCGTGGATTGGCCAAACATCCACGTGACCGGCTGGCCGGGAATCTGTACTCGATATTCACATTGCCAGGTCGTCATGCGTTCGGCGGAAACTTCGATTGAAGCAACCACTTTATCCAGGTCCTCGGGCAATATCGCTCGGGCTATTGGAGAGAAATCCTCGCGTACGTCTTGTGGAGAACAGCCAAAGATATCTTTAATGCCTTCCGTGGTGAACGGCACGCAATAGGTCCCATCCGGCCGCTTTAAAAACTGATAGATCATTCCGGGAACATTGGAGGATAGTTTCTTGAATCGGACGTCGCTTTCCCGCAGCGCCTCCTCGGCCCGCTTGCGCTCGGTGACGTCCCACACCGTTGATATCATCAAAGGCTTATTGGGAACCGGTATATTTCTCGCAGTAATGAACGACGTCTCCTCCCCTTTGCGCGTGATCGGGATATCCGGCCAATACATACGCTGGGGATCACCGCTCGCGCAATCATCCAACACCCTTTTCCTGCTCTGCTCCCTGAATTCCGGTTCCTCGTATACGGAACTCCAGAAAGAGTCCGGATCGGTAAGCTTTTCTTTTGTCGTCCGATAAAACTTGGCGAAGTTATCGTTGACATAGGTAAAGGCCACCGATGGATCGACCGAGTTCACCGCCACTCCCACAGGAAGATTATCCAGGACGGCCTTGATGAAGGCTTCGCTCTCCCGCAGCGCCTCCTCAACAAGCTTTTGCTCGGTGATGTCTTCAACAAATCCTTCGAGGTAGTTAACCGTGCCGTCCGGATTATACACGGGGTGCACCCACTGCTTGCCCCACATAATACGCCCGTCCGTGTGCTTGAACCGGCCCTCGGTACTGGCCCAATCCCCCTTCTGTATCGCCTCTTTCACAAGGGCCGATCGCTGTCCGGGATCTGCGTAAAGCTGGGAACCGATATCCTTCACCGAAGAGACCATCTCCTCGGGCGATTTGTACCCGGCCATTCTCGCCAGAGCAGGATTGACGAGCAGGTATTTCCCTTCGACAAGGGAATGGAAAATCCCTACCGTTGCGCTCTCGAAGAGGTGGCGGTAGCGGCCCTCGCTTTCCCGCAGCTTCTCCTCGGCCCGCTTGCGCTCGGTGATGTCTTTCATGACATGGACCGCCGCGACGACGTCGCCTTTCGCATCCCTGATGGGCGAGACCACCAGATGGACGAATATGCCGAGGTGGGGCTCGAATAGCTCCTCTTCAACGCTCTTTTTTGTCTCAAAGCACCCTTCTCAGGGGGCAAAACGGCGGCGGTTCCGTTGTCCCGTGGATTACCTCGTAGCAGGTCCTGCCGATGAGGTCTTTTGGGCTCGTTTTCAATAGGTCGGCCAGCGCTCTGTTTACCCGGACGATCCGGTAATCGGCGTCCTGAATAAGGATGAGATCGGTAATGGAATCAAAGGTAGCCCTCCACTCCTCGGCCGCTTTCTTGAGGGCCCCCTCGACTCTCTTACTCTCGGCGATGTCCCTCTCGATTTCCTGTCCGTCCGGTTTTTGGTGGTCTATCGTTTTCTTCTTCATCTGAATGTCTCCACAGCGGGATACTGCATCGTTGTCGTCCTCTGAGTGAAAAGGCGGAGTGAGAATGGGATAGAACGGTACAACGAAGAACGTCGCGATAAGTATATTATATTTGAGGGGGTTTGTCGAGATATAATTAAAAGCTATATATTCATAGATGCACACTTATTTCGCAGATGTGCAATAGCGGGCCTTTTTTTGCACACGTCCGTACGCCGTGTCGAAGCTTTACCGCGCAGCCGCCACGCTCAGGCGATGAAGGAAACTCCAGTCCAATACGGCCCTGCCTCGAAATAGTCGGGGGTGATGCCGAACGTGGCAGGGTACCGCGAGGAGAGGGCGGCATTACGGCAAGCGTGCCGGAGGAGGCACGAATTATGTTGAGGAAATCCGTGACACCTGGAGCACCACGGGGCGGGATTGGACTTACGTAACCGCAAAAAAAGGGGGGCTTTGCCCCCCCCCTTACGGCAATCGAGATGAAGACCAGGCTATTTGCCCCAGGCAAGTATCGCCAGGGCGACGAGGTTCACAATGGGGATGATTAACAGGATGATCCACCACCAGGGCTTTCCGCGCAGCTTGAGGATATCAAGCCAGACGATGATCGCGATCACGATGTTGACCAGGGGGATCAAGAGGAGGATAAACCACCAGAGCGGCCTCTTGGCGATCATGAGAAGCAGGAAGAGGTTGACGATGGGAATCCAGGCCAGCCAGCCGTTGGGGGTCTTGGTCCTCTTTGCCAGCGCCATGAGGACAAGCGCAATGAAGACATAGAGCGCTATCCATACGAAGATCATCCCGGTCGGGAACCCGCCGCCGCCATATTCACCTCCCATAACGACCTCCTAAAAAAGGGGTAAAGTAACAACAAATTGCATATTATTTATACTACAGATATCTCCAATGGTCAATCATTTTCTTAACGATTCAGGCGAAGCGGTTAATCCGCTCGTCTTTCCTCTGCCGTCAGAGGATTGCAGCACCGCCCTGTCGGGCGGAGTCAAGGTGATGGTGGAAAATCAAATCGACACGATGAATCGTGTCCCTGGGCGTGCGGATCGTTTCGTGCCGGGTTTTTTCGGGGACGCCGCTCATGGCTTCCGCTCTCTCCCGGCGTTATTGAG
The DNA here is from genome assembly GCA_963809875.1 of uncultured delta proteobacterium. Lineage (GTDB taxonomy): Bacteria > Desulfobacterota > Zymogenia > Zymogenales > Zymogenaceae > JAFGAS01. The sequence continues at coordinate 22,985 of CAWELC010000001.1, forward strand.
GCCGTCCCTGAACGCCTCTTTTCTTGTCGGTTGGCTTGCGGGTCTTCCTCGTATCCACGAAGGTGTCTTCCTTCTTTCCCGAAAGCCCTTTGAGCGGGAAGAGGAGCGCAAAGGTGGTGTCGCCGGGCCGAGAGGTCACCCGGTAGGTTACCCTGTAGGGCTTGAGGAGAAAATCGACGGTAAAGAGCCCCAGCCCCGTCCCCTGCTGGGTCTCGTGCTTGGTGGTAAAGAAGGGGTCGAAGATATGCGGCAGGTGGCCCTCGTCGATCCCCTTTCCGGTGTCGTGAAAGGCGACCCTGATCTTCTTCTTTTCGAGCACGGTCGAGATAGCCAGCTCCCGGTGATCGGCGTCCCGCATGGCGTCCACGGCGTTGAGGATGATGTTGACGAAGCTCTGCGACAGGTCCGAGTAGACGCCCGGCAGGGTGGGCAGCGAGTCGGAGAGCGCGAGCCGCTTGATGACCTTGTGCTTGAAGAAGAGGTCGGCTTCGAGAAACGCCACCTCCGCCTCGATTACCCGGTTGATATCGATATCCTCGACTTTTCGGCGCGACTCGTTTCTGATCTTCATCAACAGGTTCTTGACCTGGTCGGACAGCCGCCGGGCCACGGCATAGGCCTCATCGACGTCGCGGACGATCTGGGGCTCCCCGTCGGCCGCCGAATCCCCCGTCTCTCTCCCCTGACCGGCAAGGGCCTGGTGGATATCCTGACTGACGACCTTGAGGATGCCGATCAGGGCCTGCAGCGGGTTGTTGAGGTTGTGGAAGAGGCCCTCGGTCATGATCCCGATCTGAGAGTGCTTGGACCGCTCCATCAGCTCGAGCTGGAGCCTCTCCTTCTCGCCGGCCAGCACCATCAGCTCGGTCTGATCGACGAGGTGGGCGATGACCCGGTCCTGGCCTTCGTCGGTAGGTATCGCCGAGAAGGTCGCCTCCAGGACGAACCGGCGCTCACCGGAACCGTCTACCTCAAACGACAGCATCAGGGGGGACGCCGCCTCCACGAGCACCCTTCTGACCGCCTCTCTCACGCGGGCGTTGTCCTCGGCAGATAGAAATGCCGAGAGGCTCATCCCGGCAAGCCTCCGGGGACTCTTGCCCAGCATGCGGCCCAGCTGCTCGTTGGCAAACCGGATGGTCAGCGACTCGTCGAGGATCGTCCAGCCGTCGCCGGATCCCTCCACCACCATCCGATACTTCTTCTCGGACTCTTCCAGCTTCTGGCTTCGCTCCCTGACCTGCCGCTCCAGCTCCCTGTTGTAGTTCTCCATGAATTGGTGGGAGGCCGCCAGCTCCCACGCCATCCGGTTGAACGAGCGGGCCAGCTCCCCGATCTCGTCGCGGGAGCGCACGGTTATCTCGCGCGAAAAATCTCCCGCTCCGATCCGCTCGGTCCCCCGAATGATCTCCTTGATCGGCCGTGTTATGGTCTGAGAGAGGGCGAACGAAAAGAGGGAGGTGGCGGCCAGGATCATGATAATGGCAAGGCCGATGCTGTTGCCGATCTGGTCGGCGACCAGGTAGGCCTCGTCCTCACGATAGGTAATCAATATCCTGAGCCCGTTGGGCACCACCCCTTCCTCGTTCGGCACCTGCGCGATGAAGGCGATGTGCGGTTCCCCCAGCTCGTTGACGTAGTGGATGATCCCTTCACCCACATTGGTAACCCGCCGCGAGACCGCCTCCCCGGCAAACGGCTCGAAGAGCGCCGTCCCTTTCGGCCCCGCCACGATTCGTCCCGAGCCGTCGACGATGTAGGCGCGTCCCGTCTCCCCGATGCGCACCAGCATGGCCGCGTCCGAGAGCGATTCCGTCCCGAGGGCGACCAACAGCGCCGTGGGTGCGGTCCCGGACCTCGGATTTACCGGCACCGACACCAGAAGGGCCGGGTACTGGTTGTCCGGGAAGGCTCGGGGCGATGCAACATGGAGAGAATCGGAGGAAAACTCGAGGATCTCGACATCACCGCTGACGAACACCGGCGGTCCGCTGGCCGCCAGGACCTCCCGGCCCCTCAGGAGATAGAGCCCCCTGATCATCGGCAGATCCTCCCGTATCCGCCGCATCTCGCGCTCGATATCGTCGGGCGTGGCGGTCTCGTTGGCGAAGACCGGGTCGCCGGCCACCGACCGCGCAACGTCCACGATGTCCACGATGGACCGGCCCACGTCGTCCCTGAGGCGAAGGCCGACGTTGGTCAGGTTGTTTTCCACTTCGAAGGCGACCTGGCGATTGATCTGCCAGTAGGTGTAAAACGACATGAAGCTGATGGGGATGAGCCCGACGGACGCAAAGAGGAGAAAAAGCCTGAGGGTAACGCCGATCTTCGGCCTTCTTATCCGAATCGTCATGAATGGTCCCGATACCCGCCCACGATGAGGCTATCTGATCAGCGCCACGACGAGGGCCGCCCCGCCAACAAGCCCCGCGCCGATGACGGCAAAGACCAGGATCTTTATTCGGGCGGCCGCAAGCGCCGCCCGGCGGTTCTGCTCGGCGATCCCGTCCTCGAGGGCGGCGATCAGGCCCTGATGGAGCTCTCGCGTTTCGCCGAGATCCTCTCCGAGACGCTCCAGCCGGTCCGTCAGCACGTCGCGGAGACTCCGGAGGTCGGAGGCGACCGCCGCCGTCTCGGAGTCGAGACGCCGTACTTCGGTCTCCGTGACCCCCTTGAGGAAATCCATCGTCACGTCGATGAGACGGTCGTACTGGGACCTGATCATACGGTCGTAGTGGGCCAGTATCATCTCGTCCGGGTAGGCCTCGGACGGCGCGTTGAGGCGGAAGGCCGCGGGGGCACGGCGGCGGGTGTCGATGACGACGAATTCGTCCGATTCCCCGGTCGTCTCCTCCGGGCCGATCCTGTTATGTTTCCTTCCGGGCGGGGGTGTCTTGACAATCTCGGAGATGATCTCCTGGTGGGCGGCGAAGCGCTCGGCGAAATCGCCGCTGATGCTTTTCAGCTGATCGTAATCGAGCGATCTGAGGTGGTCCTCGACGATCTCGTAGAGGGAGGAGATGTTGTGTTCCTTTTCTGCGCCTTCCCCCGGTGCGTGGTCCTTCGTCTTCTTCTCGGGTGTCTTTCTGAACCAGTTCTTCATAGTCGTATATGGTAGCACCATTTCCCGCGATGTCAAGACGATTGATGACGGCGTCCCGCCCCTTCCGATTGACAATCGGCCGGCCGGGTGCTATAAGAGGGGAGCAGCAGCCCCGTCGCACGGCCGTCATGGCGGGACGGCGGGCTGCCAAGACCTGCGCCCGGAAGGAGGAAACCGCACACCCATGAAACCGCCCCGCAAGCTCTTGGTGACGCCGCTGATCGTCGTCTTCTGGGACGAGCCGATGTGGCAGGGAAACCCGCGCGTCTTCACCGACCGGGTGGACGACCTGAAAGGAGAGCTCGGGGGATTCGTCCCCTGCTCCATGACGATCTACGCCGGCCCCGACTACATGAGGAGCGAGGACGGGACGTCGGCGGCCTACTGGCAGGCCCGCTTCTTCGTCGAGAAGGGATGCAAATATACCGGCATCCGCACGCCCGATCGCGACGGGCGCGACGTCATCATGCCCCCCCTCGGCCCCGGCTTCTATCAGGACTGCATGTTCCCGGAGGGGCTCAACTGGACGGAGCCGGACGAGCGGGGCCGCATGGCGTTTGTGAAGATCAACTCCTTCCGCTTTGTCGAGCACAAGTTCACCATATTCAACGACTACCTCCCCCCCCAGCTCACCAAAGGCGGGAGCTGACCGGTGGAACACCTGACCGTATCCCTCTTCCTGACCCGCCGCTGCACGAGCCGCTGCCGCCACTGCGGCGCGTGGTACACAAAGTCCGCCGACCGCGATTTCACCCGGGACGATCTCGCGCGCTTCATCGCCGACATCGGCGCAACCCCGGGCATCGAGGCGGTGGGCCTTTCGGGCGGCGAGGTCTTCGTCGTGAAGGAGCTCTTTGACTTTGCCGTGGACGAGCTCAGGCGGCTGGGTCTCCCGTTCACCTTCGTGACCAACGCGTCCTGGGCGCGGACGGAGGCGGCCGCGCGCGCGCTGCTGGCGCGCTACGTGGGGACCCTCGGCATGGGGCTCTCGGCCGATTCCTTCCATCAGGAGTTCGTCCCGATCGACCGGGTCGTCAACGCCGCCCGGGCGGCGGAATCGCTCGGCATCCCCTACGTGGTGCGCGCCACGATGCGCGCCACAGACCTGCCGCGAAGAGATCGAAAAGAAGCTCGTGGAAGCCGGGCTTCCCGACCCGGGTAAGATCGCCTATGCCCCCGTGATGTACATCGGCCAGGCCAGGGAGAAGATCGACCCCGGCGACTTCCCCGACGAAAACCCCCACGCGCCCTGCCTGTCGCTGAGGACCCCGTTTATCTTCCCCAACGGGGACGTCTACGCGTGCTGCGGCGAGGCGGCCAACATCGAGGGGGCCCATCCCCTCTTTTTGGGAAACCTCAACGAGACGAGGCTTTCCGAGCTGGTCGCCAAATACGAGACCGACCCGACGCTGAAGGCGATCTATTCCGTCGGCCCGCGGGCGATGTGGGACAAATCTGGCGCGTCCGCCGAGACGTTAAGGGACGAGCTGCTGCTGCGCTCCCCCTGCGGCACGTGCAGATTGCTGTTCGAGAAGGGCGACATACCGGGGCACTAAGGACCTCACGTAACGATACCGAGGGTATTGCCGCGTTCCTCGGTCCCGTCACCCTTCATGGCCCGTCGTCAGCCGGATACCGGCAACCTTCCTTCATGCCCTCCTTCATGATGTCCGACATTTTTTCCTTGACACGCCACCTCCCGTTTCGTATACTATGGGTAACATATGTTGGGTAGTGACACCCCACGAAGCAGGCTTCGCGGGGGCCCCGTCAGAAGAGAAGAAAGCAGGGTGGGGTGGCACGGGCGAACCGACAGGTTCGCCCGTGGAGGGCGAGCGGACACGACAAGTCGTGTCCCTACAGGTTATAAATAGTCTACCTGTTTGAACTTGTAGGGGCGGCATTAATGCCGCCCTTCCTCAATAACCTGTCATTGCGAGTCCTCCGTGCGCCTGATCGGGGCCCCCGCGAAAACGAAGTTTTCGTGGGGTGACTTTGCACCCGAAAATCTCTCGGGGGAGGGTATCCTTTTCCCGGGCGGAGGAATCAGTTATGGTGGAAGGATTGACCAAACGGCAGAAAGAGGCGCTGGATTTTGTGGCCGCCTATACCGAGCGGCACGGCTACCCGCCGACCGTCCGGGAGCTGGCGTCGGCCCTCGGGATCTCCGGGCCCAAGGGGGCAAAGCAGTTCTTGGACGCGCTGGCCTCCAAGGGCTACATCCAGCGCGAGCCCGAAAACGCCCGGGCCATCCGGGTCGTCGAGGGGGCGGCCGACGAGACCCCCCGGGATCCCGGTGGCCGGGCGGGTCGCGGCGGGCCGCCCCGTCACCGCCGTGGAGGACCTCGAGGGCTACTTCTCTCTTTCCGGCGTGGCCGGCGCGCGCGGCAGATCAGACCTCTTCTTCCTGAAGGTACGGGGGGACAGCATGATCGGGGCCCACATCGCCCCGGGCGACCTGGTGCTGGTCCGGCCCCAGCAGACCGCCGAAAACGGGGACATCGTCGTGGCCATGATCGACGGGGAGGCCACCGTGAAGCGCTACCGGGAGGACGCCGACGGCGCGACGCTCTTTCCGGAAAACCCCGACATGGAGCCGATCGTGTTCGTCGGGGCGGCGGCGGCGCTCCTTTCTATCGTCGGCAAGGTCATCGGGGTCGTCCGCGACCTCGAGGGGGGCCTGGTGATGCCGGAATAGGCCACCCGGGGCCGCCCAAGGAATCGACATCTTTTGGTGTTTCGACAGGGAGGGGGGTTCTATTCACCGTCATTGCGAGGGGCCGAAGGCCCCGTGGCAATCCCCT
>CAWELC010000002.1:0-189401 GCA_963809875.1 uncultured delta proteobacterium
GATGTGCGGTGCGTGTGTGTGCGCGATGGGCGGCATGCGGCGGGGAGTGGGAGGCCGGGGCGGGACAGGCGTCCCGCCCCGGGTCAAGCTTCTCTAGAAATCCCAGAGGCGCATAAGGCCGACCGTGACCATCCAGTCGGGGTCGGGCTCCCCAAGGCCGGTCTGGCCGGAGACAAAGACGGCGCATTTGCCGATGAGAAACCTGAAGCCGCCGCCGACCATGTAGCTGGTATCACTCACTTCAGCGAGCTTCCCGTTGAACTCCGCGTAGGCCGACATCCAATCGGTCAGGGCGTACTCGGCCCCCAGACCCATGACAAGGAAGTCGTCCTGGCTGCTCAGTGCGTGGGCCATCCCCTCGACAGAGAGACCCAGGTTTGCGTGGAGGACCAGTTTCTTATATGAGAACGAGGCAAGCAAGAGGCCGGTGTAGTCCATTTTGCCGGAATCGAAGCTCTCATCGTGGTTATCCAGCGGCAGCTTGATGCCCGTATAGAATCCGAAGCGGAAATTACCGGACTGCCAGGGCGATATCTTGAAGCCGATGGCGAGATCGGAGATCCCGTTTGTATCCTCCATAACCGGCGAGTCCTCGAGGAACCGGTACGAGCAGGAAAATCCAAGGTCGACGCCGTCGGCGATGCCGACCCGGATATCCTTGAAGCAGGCGTCGTACAGCATCGAACCGTCTTTCAATCCGGCCGCTGAAAATGCCAGAGAGGTGTAGACGGTGTTTTTCTCCGTCGTCCATGCTTCCTTGGTTAACATCGGGAAGGGGTAGTAGGAGAGGCGCAGCGGGGTTTCGTCGGTATAAAACGACAGGGGCCCGCTCGGGCCGGCCTCCCAGACGCGGGAAAGGAACACGCCCGCCTTCCACTCGGGAGAATCGGGCGTCAGCCCGTAAGACCCGGTGAGGGCCCATTCCCATCCCCACGCGAGGGGTCCGACGACGCCCAGCGTTGCCTCCGCGATCTCGTTTTTCTCCTGGCCGCCGGTGGTCCCGGCAACCTCGCCGACGACCGACCAGTGGTCGGTGATCAGATATTCAAGCCCCGCGCCGTAGGTAAAGAGATAGTCATACTGCTCTGAGCCGCTCATTGTCGCCCACGATAGCCAGGCCGGCGTTGAGGTTGATCTTCAGCTTCTTGATGTTGGCGGTATAGAGCCCGGTCAGGAAGAAGTCCTGCTCGTCGGTGCCCAGGCCCTTCGTGTCATCGGCGTTGGGAAGCTTGGTCGCGACGGAAAAGCCGAGCCTGCCCCACGGCCCCTTCCAGGGGGATACCTTCAGCCCGAAGGTCAGGTCGCCGGAGCCGGACGTTTCGTGGTCGTCGGGCCACTCCCGGGACGTGTATCCGGTGTAGTTCAGGATGAATTCGGCGTCATCCGACAGGCCCCACCGCATCCCGAGACCGGGGGTATGCAGGAGGATCGAGGAATCGGGAAGCGATTCGGCAGAAAAGGAAATATCAAGACGTAATTTTCCCGCGCCAACCGTGTCGGCCCGGTCGGTGGTCAGCGGGTTGAGCTCGGCCGCCTGCGCGGCGACGCCGAGGATAAGCAGTCCCGCTATCAGAGTAAAGAGCAATTTCTTCATGTTTACTCCCTCGAGTAGTTGATTTCTAACTATTTTCCAAATTAAATAATACAATTGTTCACTTCTATCATTTTCCCTGTATGCGTGTCAATTAATAACGCGAGAAGGGAAAATAAAAGCGGCCGGGCTGCGGTCGGCGGCGCGGGACTGCTTTTCTGTTGATTATTCTTTGTGCCGTTTGTACAATAGACACATGCCAATCTGAGGGACAATCCGTGAGGATTCTGGGCCTGCTGACGATATGCCTGGCCGTAATTGTGCCGTTCTGGGCCGACCCGGGAGCCGCCGCAGACGATATCTCCTCGCTCATCGAACAGGGTAATGCAGCGTGGGAAAAGCGGGGGACCGACGGTAACCTCGAAAACCGAAAGGCGGCCGATTACTTTCTGTCGGCCGTCGAGGCCGCCCCATTCAGCTACGAGGCTCACTGGAAGGCGGCCCGGTCGCTCTGGTGGATCGCGGATCAGGGGCTCCTGGCTTCAGACGACAAGGGCCGACAGCGCGACCTCGGAAGGCGGGGCATGGACCTTGCCGGGAGGGCGCTCCTCATCTCCCCCGACACGACCGAAGGACACCTCTATTGGGCACTGGCGGCCCTCCATTACTGCTACGGCATCGGGATGGTCGAGGCCCTCAAGAAGAAAATCCCTGACGAGGCGGCCCGACACCTGGGGGCCTGCTACGAGAAAGACAGAGTCTGCCGAGGGAGGGCTGGCCCTGACGGGTTCCTCGGCTCTCTACCGCACCGCCCCGTGGCCGATCAGGGACAAGGACAAATCGGTCGCCTACGCCCGGGAGGCCGTGTCGGCGGACCCCGCGGGGGTTCGGGCAGCGGTCTTTCTGGCGGCCGCGCTGGCGGGGGCAGGCAGCCACGCGGAGTCGATGGAGCTGATGAAACGGGCATCGGAGATGGACGGCGACGAGGCCCGCGAGCCCGACTGTAAATGGTGGAAAAGTTTTGCCCGAAAGTGCGTCGATGAGGGGAGGGTTATCGATTCCGAGAAGCTCTTCTGACGTGCTCTCCCCGCCCGTTTGGGCAGCCGATGTATGGTACGGATCGGGAATCGGGATGAACCGTTATGATCGTGCACAGGAGGGACCCGGCGGATTTTCACACATCCCGCTGGACTACTTTATCGATCAACAGGGGAGGGAACATATCTTCCGGTTCGCCGGCGCCCGGGATCTCGAGAAGGTGCTGGAGATGTACCGCAGATTTGAGCCGAAGCGGAGCAACATGGGGCTGCCGCCGGAAGACCCGGAGAGGCTGGAGGCGTGGGTCAGGCACTTCTTCGCGGAGGGAATCGCCAATCTCGTGGCGATGGACCCCGATGACTCGATCGTCGGGCACGCCTCGATCCTCCCCATTACGGCCGATGTCTCGGAGTATTTTATGGCGGTGCTGCCGGTTGACCAGAGCGCGGGGATCGGCGGGGTGATGGCCCAAGCCGTCATAGAGGCCGCCCGATACCTGAGGATCAGGCAGTTGTGGATCTGTGTCGATAAAACCAATATCAGGGCGTTGCGGCTGCACAGGAAGCTCGGATTTCTGACCCGGGAAGAGACGTGGGGATACGACTACGAGATGACCTACGTCGTCGAACCCGATGCCGAGCCCGGGGACAACGACGCCGGGTCACCGGGTACGCGGCACTGAAATTACTTGACAATAATAATATAGATTATGTACAATAACATCAGGCCGCTGATCAGGCCCGTCATCTCCGATTGGACTACTTCCGTATTGTATGCGTCTCTTTTTTCATTTCGCCCTTCCCCTATTACAGATCGGCTTTTCCGGGCGTGAGGGAGCGGGTTTTATCGTGAGAAGGCATGGTCACGCGAGCAACCATCACATTTCTCCCCAGTCTTCGTGAAATCGTCGTCCCCGAGCACACGACGCTGCTGGAAGCGGCGCTGTCGGCCGGCCTTTTCATCCCGGCCCTGTGCGGCGGATCGGGGAGCTGCGGGAAGTGCGCGGTCCGGATCGAGGGACCGGCCCCCGGCTCGGCACAGTCGTCTGCCGTCCTGGGGCGCGAGCGATACGAGGAGGGTTGGCGCCTGGCCTGTGACACCGAGGTCCTCGAGGATATCCGGGTCGAGGTTGGGGGAGTGGACGGCGATGCGTCCGCCCGGCGGCACCCGGCATTGCGATCCGTTTCCCCCGGCCGAAGAGACGCCCGTCTCCGAAGTGCCCGCGGACCCACCCTTCGAGCGTCGCCGCGTAACCCTTTTTCCCCCCACCCGCGACGAGAACGTGAGCGACCTGGGCAGGCTCATGACCGGTATCAGGAAGACGAGCGAAAACGAGCACGTATCGGTTTCCCTCCCTGTCCTGCAGGGGCTTGCCGGGGCCCTGCGCGGATACAACTGGGACGTGGCGGCCGATCTGATCCACCGCGGCCATGCCATGAACCGGGCGGAGCTTGTCCGGCTCGGCCCCGCGCCGGATGCCGGGCCGCAGCTCGCCGTTGCCTGCGACGTCGGCACGACCAGCCTCTGGGCGAGCCTGCTCGATCTTTCGACGGGCCGGCAGCTGGCCCGGTCTTTCGTCGGCAATCCCCAGTCGGCCTACGGGGCCGACGTCATCTCCCGGATCGTCTTTGCCCGGAAGAAGGGCGGCGGCCGGATTCTCCAGCGGGTCGTGGTGGAGGCCCTCGACGGCCTCATCGACGACGTCCTCTCGGCGGCGGGAGCCGACCGGGCGGGCGTCACGCACGTCGTCGCGGCCGGCAACACCGTCATGAGCCACCTCCTGCTCGGCCTGGAAACGAGACACCTCCGGGAGGCGCCGTACGTACCGGCGGCAGGCGTCTATCCCGACGTACCGGCATGCGACATCGGGTTCAGGCTGGGTCGCGAGGTACCCCTTTTTATCTTTCCTTCCGTGGCAAGCTACGTGGGGGGCGACATCGTGGCCGGGGTGCTGGCCTCGGGTCTGGCGCGGGAGGAAACGGTCACCCTCTTTATCGACATCGGCACCAACGGCGAGATCGTGCTGGGCAACGACCAGTGGCTGCTTACCGCGTCGGCCTCGGCGGGGCCGGCCTTCGAGGGCGGAGGGGTGCGCTTCGGGATGAGCGCTTCTCCCGGGGCGGTCGAGGGGTTCTTCATGGGCGACGACTACGAGCCGATGATCACCACCATCGGCAGGAGACCGCCCCTGGGCATCTGCGGGTCCGGGATAATCAACGTGCTGGCCGGGCTCTTTTACGGCGGGGTGCTGTTGGCCAACGGAAAGATCAACGCCGATCTCCCGACCCCCCGCGTGAGGCAGGGGACGAGCGGTGCGGAATACGTGGTGGTGCGGGCGAGCGATGCGGGGATAAATGAAGATATCGTTATCACCGACGTGGATATCGAAAACGTCATGCGGGCCAAGGCCGCGATGTTCGCCGGCTATCGGTCCCTCGCGGATGCGGCGGGAATCCGGATGGACGACATCGGCCGGGTCATCATATCGGGGGCCTTCGGCAACGTCCTGGACGTCGAAAACGCCGTGGCCATCGGACTGCTTCCCGACGTCGAGCGGGATCGCTTCGTCTTCATCGGCAACGGGTCGCTTTTCGGAGCGAGGCTCGCGGCGCTTTCCCGGTCGCGCTTCCGGGAGGGACTGGAGATCGCCCGGGGGATGACGAACGTTGAGCTCTCGGTCGACCCCGGCTACATGGACCGGTACCTGGCGGCCGTCTTCCTCCCGCATACGGATATCGGCCTCTTTCCGACGGTCAAGAGGACGCTTGCCGGGGATCTCGACGCCGCCAACGAGGGGGTGAAGACACCGTGAGGATCGCCGTGGCAGGAAAGGGGGGACCGGCAAGACGACGCTTGCGGCGCTTGTCGTCGGCACGCTCCAGGCGCGCGGGGAGCTGCCGATCCTGGCGGTGGACGCCGACCCCAACGATAACCTGGGTTCCGCCCTCGGGATGGAGGTCACCTGCACCCTCGGGGAGATCAGGGAAGATTTCATCGACCGGCGTCCCGACATCCCCCCGGGAATGACCAAGGGGGCGCTCCTGGAGATGCGGATGCACCAGTCGGTGATCGAGGGCACGGGCATCGACCTGTTGGTCATGGGGCGGCCGGAGGGCCCGGGATGCTACTGCTTCGTGAATAATCTCCTGAGAAAATCGATCGAGGAGCTCTCGCGCAACTATCGTGCCGTCGTTATCGACAACGAAGCAGGGATGGAGCACCTCTCGCGAAAGACCGTGGGGGCCATCGACCGGCTCTTCCTGGTATCCGACAACACCGTCAAGGGGGTCAGGACGGCGCGTCGACTCAAGGGGCTGGCCGATGATATGTCCGTCACGGTCGGCCGGATGTGCCTGGTCGTCAACCGGGTGGGAGCCGACGGGCTGTCAAACGCCGTGAGGGAGGAGATCGAAACGAGCGGCCTGGGGCCCTGCGCGATCCTGCCGGAAGACGACACCATCGCGCGGGCCTGCCGGGACGACGTCCCGGTCGTCGGCCTTCTGGAGACCCCGTATGGGCGGGCGGTGCAACACCTCATCGAGCAGACGATGGGAAAGGGGACGACATGAGTGAAGAAGAAAAAGGCGCCCGGAAGGGCCCGGCCGGACTCCTCGGGCCGACCTACGAGGCGGGTAAGCCCGAAGCTCCCGACGATTGGAGAAAAAAGCTGCGCAACCGGGAAGAGATGCTCGGATACCTGAAGACGGCCTGCCGCTACTGGTATTCGGACGACTGGTACGGCAGCGAGCGGCGAAAAACGAAGGCGTAGTCACCCCCATAAAAGCTTCGCTTTTCCGGGGCCCCGGACAAGAGAGCGGGAAGGCAAATGGTCGGGTTTCGTTGATCATCGGTGCTAGTTGTTGCCTTCGCCTCTCGTGGGGTAGCGCTCACCCCGGAAGGGATTCGGCTTTCCGGGGTGCTTTCAACGCAGGGATGGGTGCAAAGGAACCGGATCACAGTTCCGGCAGGCCCGTGGATCTTTCGGAGAGAAAAACCCTTTCTTTTCTCGACCCGATCGATTACAATAAGATATTTTTTTCGTCAACACCAGTCAGGAAATCCCCATGACACAGCTCGACGCGAAGATAACCTACACCGGGGCCGTAACCCCGGTAACGCTGGGCTCCCCGGGCCGGCAGGTAACGGTTGGGGGAGAGACCTCCTATCCCTTTCACCTGTTCGAGGGGGCAATGCCCAACCGCCCGAAGATCGCCCTTGAGGTAATCGATATGGGTCTTGCCGAAGGGTCGGCGACGCTTGCCTCCGCGCTCGGCGATGCTGCGCGCGACCCGGTGACCTGGGCCAAGAAGGTCGTCTCCGAGCACAAGCCCGATCTTATCTGCCTGACACTGGCCGGCACCGATCCCAACGGGAGGAACGACCCGCCCGACAAGGCCGTCGAGACGGTGCACGCGGTCCTTGCGGCGATAGACGTGCCGCTGGTGGTCTGGGGCTCGGGCAACGAGACCAAGGACGCCGAGGTGCTCAAGGCGGTGGCCGAGGAGTGCCAGGCGACGCCGGTGGCCCTGGGGCCGGTGGCCGACGGGAACTACAAGCAGATCGGGGCCGCGGCGCTGGCCTACGGGCACGTGGTGATCGCGTCTACCCCCATCGACATCAACCTGGCAAAGCAGCTCAATATCCTCCTGGAAAATCTCGGCGTGCCCGCCAACCGCATCCTCATCGATCCCACGGTAGGCGGGCTGGGTTACGGCTTTGAGTATACCTATTCGGTCATGGAGCGCATCAGGGTCGCGGCGCTGACGGCCGGCGACGAGAAGCTCAGGTCGCCGCTCTTCTGCCATGTGGCCGGGGAGGTCTGGAAGACAAAAGAGGCCCGCCTCACGGCGGACGAGGCCCCGCTCATGGGTGATCCCGCGGTTCGAGGGGTGCTGCTGGAGGCGATGACGGCCCAGGGGATGCTGCTTGCCGGGGCCGATATCCTGGTGCTGCGGCACCCCGAAACGGCGCGCCTCATGAGGTGGTTTGTGGACGGGATGACGACGTCATGACTCGTGCACTGACGATAGACACCGATCGGTGCGTGGCGTGCGGGCGGTGCGAGATCGCCTGCGCGGTGGAGCACTCGCGATCCAGGGAGCTGTTCGGCGCGCTGCGGCAGCCCGACCCCCCGGCCTCGCGGATCACGGTGGCCCAACGGGAGGGGACGCCGGCGGTGCTGGTCTGCGTGCACTGCGATGACCCGGCCTGCGCGGCGGTCTGTCCCGCGGGCGCGATCGAAAAGCACGCCTCGGGCGAGGTGGTGCTCTCCGAATCGCGGTGCGTGGGGTGCGGGGCGTGCGCGGTCGCCTGCCACCTGGGGGTGCCGGTCGCCCGGCGGGGCGGGCGCTCCTACGTCAGCTGCGACCTCTGCCCCTCCCGGAGGGGGGAGGGAAGGGCGACGGCGTGCGCGGAGGCCTGTCCGACGGGGGCCATACGGTACGGGGAGAGCTCCGAAGGGCAGGGCCTCGTCAGATACGCGAAGCCGGGACGGGGCGAGAGCGCCTATCTAAAGCTCGCTGGGGGGCAAATAGGTCATTGTACGTGAGATAGACGATTGGTTTCGATCACGAGCGCCGAAAAGGGGCGCAGGATCTCACGCGCGGGGGTGGCTCGGATAACCAAGGGTTGTCCGTGGAAGAGCCCGCAGCATCCACTCGAGGATACACTGATGCCCGACATCACCATTGACGGAATAGAAACGACGGTCCGCGAGGGACAGACGATCCTCGACGCCGCCCGGGCGATCGGCATCGAGATTCCGACCCTCTGCCACCATGAGATCGTCCGTCCCCACCGGGCCTGCCGCGTGTGCACCGTCGAGGTGATCCGGGGAGACAAAGTCAACTACCTGACCGCCTGCACCTACAAGGTCGCCGAGCCGCTGGTCGTCAACACCCGTTCCGAGGGCGCGCTGGCCCGGCGTCGCGAGATCGTCGAGGGGCTTTTGGCCGCCTCGCCCGGCGCCCCGGCGCTCGCCCGGATAGCCCGGGAAGCGGGGATGGAGACCCAGCCGGACGCTCCGGGAGAGCGCTGCATCCGGTGCGGCCTCTGTGTCCGGGTCTGCGACCAGATCATCGGGCAAAAGGCGCTGGCTTACGAGAAGGGGGCGGCCGGAACTCCCTACACAAAACGTTACCGACGCCTGTATCGGGTGCGCCACCTGTGCGGCGCTCTGCCCCACCGGGGCAATCGTCGTCGAGGAGCGCGGCGGCGTCCGGCGCTTCCCCCAGGGCAATAAGGAGTTTAAACTTGCGGCGTGCCGATCCTGCGGCCGCCCGATAACGACGGAGACGCACCTCGCGGCCGTGCGAGGCAAACGCAAGCTCCCCGACGAGATCGCCCGGGTCTGTCCCTCGTGCAAGCGCATCGACTTTGCCGCGCGCATCCGGGCGGGCGACTCGACCGCGCCCAAACCATATTAACCATCGGAGACATCCATGGGCACCGAGAGAAAAAAGAGCATCGATTCAGCGGTCCTGGACCTGGCCGACAAAGGCCGCAGCCGACGAGGTCACGCTGTGCTGGGACCGGCTCGACGAGCAGTCGCCCCAGTGCGGCTACGGCATAGCGGGGGTCTGCTGCCGCAACTGCGCCATGGGCCCGTGCCAGATAAACCCCTTCGGCGACGCGCCGCAGAAAGGCGTCTGTGGCGTGGACGGCGAGACGATCGCCGCCCGTAACTTCCTGAGGGCGGTCGCCGCCGGGGCGGCGGCCCATTCCGATCACGCCCGGGCGGTGGTGGAGGCCTTCATCAGGACCGCGGACGGGCAGCTTCCCGGCTTTGAGATCAAGGACGAGGCCAAGCTGCTGTCGCTGGCGCTGGACCTGGGCGTGGCCCCCGAGGGCAAGGACACCACCGCGATCGCCAAGGAGGTCGGGAGGCTCCTGCGGGAGCAGTTCGGCTCCCAGGACGGGGAGCTCGCCTTCGTGGCCAAGGCGCCCGTGAAAAGGCAGGCGCTCTGGAGGGAGCAGGGGATCGTCCCGCGGGGGATCGACCGGGAGATCGTGGAGTGCATGCACCGCACCCATATCGGCGTCGACCAGGACTACAGAAACCTGATGAAGCAGGCCTCCCGCACGGCCCTGGCCGACGGCTGGGGCGGCTCCATGATCGCCACCGAGCTCCAGGACGTGCTCTTCGGCAACCCCGTGCCGATCGTCGGCTCGGTGAACCTGGGGATCCTGGAGGCCGACCAGGTAAACATCATCGTCCACGGCCACGAGCCGCTCCTGTCGGAGATGGTGGTGGCCGCATCCCGGGACAAGGATCTGGTGGCGCTCGCCAAAGCAGAAGGGGGCTACCGGCATCAACATCGGCGGGATGTGCTGCACCGCCAACGAGATACTCATGCGCCACGGGATACCCGTGGCGGGTAATTTTCTGCAGCAGGAGGTGGCCATCGTCACCGGCGCGGTGGACGCCATGATCGTGGACGTCCAGTGCACGTGGCAGTCGCTGGTGGACGTGGCCGGCTGCTACCATACCGCGCTCATCACCACCAACCCGAAGGCCCGTTTCTTTGGCGCGCGCCACCTCGAGTTCGACGAGACAAATCCGCTTGTGGCCGCCCGCGAGATCGTGAGGATCGCGGTCGAGAACTTCCCGAACCGAGGCAAGAAGGTCGACATCCCCACGGGCGCAAAGACCGACATGGTGGTCGGTTTTTCCCACGAGACGATCAACTATATCCTCGGCGGCCTCTTCCGGGGATCGTACCGGCCGCTCAACGACAATATCATCAACGGGAGGATCCGAGGGATCGCCGGGGTCGTCGGCTGCAACAACGCCAAGGTGACCCACGACGAGGCCCACGTGGTGCTCGTCAAGGAGCTGATCAAAAACGACGTGCTGGTGCTTCAGACCGGCTGCTCGGCCGTGGCCTGCGCCAAGGAGGGGCTGCTGGTCCCGGAGGCGGCGCGATTTGCCGGGCCGGGGCTGGCCGAGGTCTGCGAGGCGGTGGGGATGCCGCCGGTGCTGCACATGGGCTCGTGCGTGGACAATTCCCGCATCCTGATAGCGGCCACCGCCATCGTCAAGGAGGGGGGGCTGGGCGACGACCTGTCGCGACCTCCCGTGCGCGGGGGCCGCTCCCGAGTGGATGAGTGAAAAGGCGCTTTCCATCGGGCACTATTTCGTGGCCTCCGGGATCTACACGGTCTTCGGCGTCACGTGGCCCACCCTCGGGGCCAAGAAACTCACCGAATACCTCTTCTCGGGCATCGAGGAGGAGCTCGGCGGCAAATGGGCCTTCGAGACGGACCCCGTGAAGACCGCCCGGCTCATGATCGATCACATCGACCAAAAGCGCCATAAACTGGGCATAGACAAGGCCCGCGAGCGGGTCCTCTACGATATGGAAAAACGCCGGGAGCTGGAAACGTAGAATCAGGAGAAACCAATGTCAAAGATCATCGCCTCGGCGGGCATCAACGGGGCATACACGATAGTCGGACGGGCGCGCAAGAAATACGAAGAGGCCCTCGAGAAATATGGGCCGGATCGGGAAGTCGGCTTTCCCGAACACGGGATACTTCCTGCCGATCATCTACGGCATCCTCGGGGTACCCGTCAAGAAACTTTCCGACATGGGCCCGGTGCTCGACCGGGCGGCCTCGCTTCTGCCGCCCCGCGTAAAGGAGACGCACAACCTCCCCTACCTCGGGCCGGCGCTGGACGCCGGGATGGCGACCTTCTTTGCGGAGGAGTGCGAGCGAGGCCGTCCGCTACCTGGACGAGCCGAGCTTCTACCTGGCGGGCCGCGAGGAAGTGGCCGACGACAACATCTGGCTGGGGGCCGCCGATGACGTGATCATGAGAAAGCGCGGCGTGGAGTTCGTGGACGGCACCGCGCCGGGGTTCGCGGCCGTCCTGGGCGCGGCGCCCCGAGCGGAGAAATCGCCGCGAAGATCGCCCAGGAGCTGCAGGAAAAGAACCTTTACGTCTTCATGTCCACGGGGCTTAACGGCAAACCCGGTTTTGCCGAACAGCTTGTCGAGACGGGCGTGCAGATCGGCTGGAACACCCGGCTCGTTCCCTTCGGGCCGGATACCTCGTCGGTCGTCTTTTCCATCGGTTTTGCCACCCGCGCGGCCATGTCGTTCGGCAACATAAAACCCGGCGATTTCAGGAAGATCCTCATCTACAACAAGGACCGCATCTTCGCCTTCGTGCTCCCCTTCGGCTACGTGGATGAGGAGTGGTACGCCAACGCGCTGGGGGCCGTCAACTTCGGGTTTCCCGTCATCGCCGATACGCCGATCCCCCAGATCCTCCCCACGGGCGTCTGCACCTACGAGCACGTGGTCTCCGGGGTGCCCTACGACCAGCTGGTGCCCAAGGCCGTGGAGGTGCGGGGCCTCAAGGTCAAGGTGACCAAGGTCCCCATCCCCGTCTCCTACAGCCCCGCCTACGAGGGGGAGCGGGTAAGCAAGGACGACCTGGTGGCCGAGTGCGGCGGCGGCAGGACCCCGGCCGTCGAGCTGACGACGACGCCGCGAGATGGACGAGGTCACCGACGGGGCCATCGAGGTCATCGGCCCCGATCTGGACGTCATGCGGCGCCGGGACAGGCGCCGCGGGCGAAAGCCCGGCGCTGCCGCTGGCCATCGTCGTCGAGGTGGCGGGACGCCAGATGCAGAAGGACTTCGAGCCGATCCTCGAGCGCCAGCTCCACCACCTGATCAACTACGCCCAGGGCGTCATGCACATCGGCCAGCGCAACATCGTCTGGCTCAGGTTCTCAAAGCAGGCCGTCGAAAAAGGGCTTTCGGCTCGGGCACCTGGGCTCGATCATCCACGCCAAGTACCACGAGGATTTCGGCAACATCTTCGACAAGGTCCAGGTCAAGATCTACACCGACGAGGCCAAGGTCAAGGAGATACTACGACCGGGCGCGTGGCGATCTTCCGCGAGCGCGACGAGCGGATCGAGGGCATGACCGACGAGACCGACCGACCCTTCTACTCCTGCACGCTCTGCCAGTCGTTTGCCCCCAACCACGTCTGCATCGTCACCCCGGAGCGGCCGGGGCTGTGCGGCGCCTACTCGTGGCTCGACTGCCGGGCCTCCTTCGAGATCAACCCCACCGGCCCCAACCAGCCGGTCGTCAAGGGCAGGACCATCGACGAGCTGTACGGCCAGTGGCAGGGGGTCAATGAGTTCGTCGCCAAGGCCTCCCGCGGCAACGTGACCGAGTACGACGCCTACAGCCTCATGCGCACCCCGATGACCTCCTGCGGGTGCTTCGAGTGCATCGCCTGCATCATGCCGCTCACGCAACGGGGTGATGACGGTGGACCGGGACTTCCCGGACATGACGCCGGCCGGCATGAAGTTCACGACGATGGCCGGGATGGTCGGGGGCGGAAACGTCACGCCGGGGTTCGTGGGCCACAGCAAGTATTACATCACGAGCCGGAAATTCCTCAGGGCCGACGGCGGCATCAAGCGGCTGGTCTGGATGCCGTCCCGCCTCAAGGAAGAGATCATGGACCGGCTCATCGTCCGCGGCCAGAGAAGAGGGGGTGCCGG
The DNA here is from genome assembly GCA_963809875.1 of uncultured delta proteobacterium. Lineage (GTDB taxonomy): Bacteria > Desulfobacterota > Zymogenia > Zymogenales > Zymogenaceae > JAFGAS01. The sequence continues at coordinate 13,105 of CAWELC010000002.1, forward strand.
ACCTGCCGGACATGATCGCCGACGAGCGGATCGGGACGACGGAAGAGGAGATCCTCCCGTTCCTGCGAAGAGGTCAAGCACCCGGCGCTGACCCTGCCGCCGTTGTTTTAGAGAAGAACGATCGATTGGGGCGACGCATTGCCATGAGTCGCGGTGAATCCGTAACGATACGGCAAATACGTACGTGTCGCCTCAGTTACCGACGAACGTACCATAAAGGAGCCGTCATGCCTTCAGGAATCGAAATCCTCAAACTCCTGCCCAAGACCAACTGCGGCGACTGCGGCCAGCCCACCTGTCTGGCGTTTGCCATGAACATCGCCGCGGGAAAGATGGAGCTTGCCGCCTGTCCCTACGTCTCCGAGGAGGCCAGGGCGGCGCTTGCCGAGTCGTCGGCGCCCGCCCATCCGGGAGGTCACCGATCGGGACGGGGCCCGACAAGGTCACCGTCGGCGGCGAAACGGTCCTCTTCCGCCACGAGAAGACCTTCTTCCACAGGCCGGGGCTCGCCGTCCTGATCACCGACGCCATGACCGACGCCGAGATCGACGGGCAGGCTCGCGCCGTATCGACGCTCACCGCTACGACCGGGTGGGGCTGGTGCTTGGCGGCGGAGCTCTCGCGGCCGTGGAATCGACGACGGGCGACAAGGAGAAATTCGCCGCGCTGGCCAAGAAGGCGGCCGACAATGCCGCGGGCGTCATCCTCATGACCGAGGACCCCGCCGTCATGGAGGCGGGGCTAACGGCCGTGGCCGCGCAAGAAGCCCCTCATCTATGCCGCGGGCCAGAAGAACGCCGACGCGATGGCCGATCTTGCCGCTTAAATATCCAGTGTCCGCTGGCGGTCACGGCGCCCGACGCCTCGGCGCTCGTCGGGGCTGGTCGAAAGGGTCACGGCAAAAGGCGTCAAGGACATCGTGCTCGACAGCCAGCAGGCCGTCGACTGGCACGCATCCTTTTCGACCAGACCGCAATACGGCGCCTGGCCCTCAAGCGGGAAAAGACCTCGGGTTTCCGACGATCACGTTTCCCGCGCAGGGCGGCCGGCGGATTCGAGCAGGAGATGCTGGCGGCAAACCTCGCCGTGGCCAAGTACGCCGGCATCGTGGTCCTCTCGGACATCCGGGGGGAGGGGCTATTTCCGCTTCTGGTCTCGCGCCTGAACATCTATACCGATCCGCAGCGGCCGATGATGACGGCCCAGGGGATCTACCCGATCAACAACCCGAAGGAGGACTCGCCGCTGCTGGTTACCTCCAACTTCTCGCTGACCTACTTCATCGTCTCCGGCGAGATGGAGGCAAGCCGGGTCCCTTCGTGGCTCCTGGTCCTGGATACCGAGGGGCTTTCGGTGCTGACGGCCTGGGCCGCGGGCAAGTTCGCGGGCGACCTCGTGGCCGGCCTCATGAAGAAGACCGGGATCGTCGAAAAGGTGGCCCACAAGAAGGTCGTCATCCCCGGCTACGTGGCGGTCATCAGCGGGGAGCTGGAGGAAGAGCTGGGCGGCAGCTGGGAGGTGATCGTCGGCCCCCGGGAGGCCGCCCACATCCCGCGCTTCCTGAGGGATATGAGCGGCGCGGCCTGAGCCGGCGCGTTGCCGGGTAGCAGGACTTCTCCGAAACAGGGGTGCGCGCAGAACTCCCCGCGTGCTATCGAGCGTTTCATTCATGGAGGCCTTCTCGTGTTTATCATAGCCGAAAACATAAATATCATGTCAAAGACCATCGGCGAGGCCATCAGGGGCAGGGACAAGAAGCCGGTCCAGGAGCTGGCGGCCCAGCTCGAGGCGGCCGGGTGCCACGCGCTGGACCTCAACGCCGGGCCCGCGCGCAAGGACGGCCCGGAGCTGATGGAGTGGCTGGTCGCCACGGTGCAGGAGGTCACGAAGCTCCCGCTGTCGCTGGATACCACCAATATCGAGGCGATCGAGGCGGGCCTGAAGGTCTACAAGGCCCTCGGGGGGCCGCCCATCATCAACTCGATTTCGGTCAGGCCCGAGCGGATGGACGCGCTCCTGCCGGTGGCGGTGGACGCCGGCGCCCGGGCCGTCGCGCTCATGCTGGGGGTCGAGGGGATCCCGCGCGACGCAAACGAGCGGGGTATGCTGCTGGCCGAGTTTCTCCACCGTGCGTCCCAGGCCGGCCTTGCCGAGGGCAACATCTACGTCGATCCCATCGTGCTGCCCATCAGCTCTCAGCAGGAACAACTGGTGGCCTGCACCGAGTTCATGACGATGCTGCCGGAGCTTGCACCCGGTGTCGAGTCGACCTGCGGCGTCTCCAACGTGAGCAACGGGGTTGACGGGAGAGCTTCGGCCCATCCTCAACCGTGTCTACACGGCGATGTTGATGAAGCACGGGCTGAAGTCGGCCATCGTCAACGGCCTGGATCCGGTGACCGTCGACCTCATGAACGGAAAGCGGCCCGACATCACCGGCGTCGTCGGCCGCGTCATGGACGGCGAGCCCATCGACGACGCCTCGCTTTCGGCCGAGGAGCGCGATTTTGCCAAGACGACCCGGGTGCTGCTCGGCAAGACGATCTTTTCCGAATCGTGGCTCTCCATCTAGAAGAGTGTTGCAGGGCGGGCAAAGCCCGCCGCTGCAACGATACGAGGTTGTCATTGCGAGGAGCGCAGCGACGCGGCAATCTCGGACGATGTTAGATAAGAGGTTGTCATTAGATGTCACCCCGCACATGCAGGCATGTGCGGGGCCCCGACAGGAGACTGAAGAGGTCATCGGTTTTACTTGTCCTCCTGATCGGGTTCCGAAAGGTCCCAGCTTCTCAAGGTGGTATGAGCGCGGCAATCTCGGACGTGGAATCCGTTCCCATGGTAATTCGAACGAAAAGTCGGGGCCCAACCAACTACGAGGCCGCGGTCGCGGCGGCGCGGGCCCGGCTTGCCGAGGCCGATATCGCCCGCCAGTCGCGGCGGATGGGGGGGAGCGTCGAGGAGCAAAAGGACGGGACCCGGACGGTGCGGTTTCCCTTCATGGGGGCCGCCCATCGCGTCCGCCTGCCGGAGGGCACGGTCTGTCGTGATGACGGCGCGCCGGTCGGCGTCTTTGGCGAGATCCTCATCCTGCACGCGCTCCTCTCCCACACCGGCCGGCCCCCCGCGGGCCGGTGGATCGCTTTTGCGGACATTCCGGACGGGCTGCTCTACGGCGGTGTCTATGATAAGCGGACGGCCCGGCGCCTGGCCCGGTCGCTCTCGGGCGCGGGCGACCTCCTGGTCGCCGCGGCGGGCCGGCTCGGCGGAAAGGAGGCGGCGCTCGGGGGCGATAGGTCGGTCATCGTGGAGCCGTTCGTCGGCGTCCCGGTCGGGATCGTCTTCTGGCGGGGGGACGACGATTTTCCCCCGCGGTCACCTTCCTTTACGACGGCGCGATCACCGAGATGTTGCCCGCCGAGGACATCGTCGTGCTGACCCAGTGCCTGACCGAAGAAATCATTAGTATCCTCAAGGAGATGGCCGGATGAAGATCGCCGTCAGCGGAAAGGGCGGCGTGGGGAAGACGACCCTGGCCCTGCTGTTGGCCCGTCATTTCCGCGACCGGGGGATCGGCGTGATCCTGGTCGACGCCGACCCGGACGGTAACCTTGCCGCCGGGCTGGGGGTCGATCCCGAATCCGTGGTGCCGGTGTCGGCCATGAAGGAGCTGATCGCCGAGCGCACGGGGGCCCGTCCGGGAGCGGCCGGCTTCTTTAAGCTCAACCCGCGCGTGGACGACCTGCCCGATACCGTGGCGACCGAAAAGGACGGGATCAGGCTCCTGGTGATGGGGACGGTGCGAAAGGGGGGAGGGGGGTGTGTCTGTCCCGAGAGCGCGCTGGTCAGGGCGCTGATGGCCCACCTTGTCCTCGAGCGGGACGAGGTGGTGATCATGGACATGGAGGCGGGTATCGAACACCTGGGCCGGGGGACGGCCCGCGCCGTGGATATCCTGATCGTCGTGGTGGAGCCGGGCAGGCGCAGCATCGAGACGGCCCACCGCGTCAGGCAGCTTGCGGCCGACATCGGCCTGACGCGGATCGGCGTCGTCGGCAACAAGGTGAGGAACGCCCGGGAGGAGTCATTCCTGCGCGACGCGATGCCCGACTTTGACTTCCTGGGGTTTATCCCCTATTCGGAGGCGGTCATCCAGGCCGACATGGGCGGCGGTGGATTTTCCCCGGCAGACACGCTCGTTACCGCCGTCGCGGATGAAATCGGAAAGAGGCTGGCCGAAGCGGACCCGGCACCGTAGGCCGGGGCCCCGTCACTCGATCTTCTCGATGCCCGTCAGCGCCCCATTTGTATCCACGATCAGCCGGTAGGTCGTCGTGCCCGCGGGAGACCAGGTAACCTCGTAGCCCGAATCGCCCTTTCCCGTGCGGACGAAGGTCCCGGTAACTTCCGTATCGATGAGTTCGGCGGCCGAATCCCCGTAGTTATCCCGAAAGCCGACCTGGTGCATGACGATCCTGTCCTTTCCCCCCACCTGCTTATACATCTCGTAGAACGCAAAGTCGTTGCCGGCGGCGTTAAATATCGACTTTGCCGCGCCGCCGGCCAGGCTCACGAGCGACCAGTGGGAGCTGATGAAGCCGCCGGTGGAAAAGTGGGAGGCAGACAGAAAGACGGCCGAAATCCCCTTGCCTCCGGCGTCGAGGAGCCGCGCCCGGATCTCGTCGGACTGGTCGATCATTAAGACGGGCGTCCAGGGTGGCGTCGTATCTCACCAGCCAGAGCTCGGCAGGCGAGGCCGCATGGGACTGGTTTCTGTCCACGAACCAGACCACCGCCTCGCGTGCCTCCGGCGCGGTAAACGAGCCGGGAAGAAACGCGATGGAGGCCGGTTCCGGGTCATAGGCCGTCCCTTCCTCGTTGGTCAGGGCCGAGAAGGCCGACCGGACACTGTCTGCCGAGAGCTCCGTTGCGGCCGAAGCGATAGCCGCGGCCGATGCCAGGAGCATCACCGGTATGATCAGCACAAGGGCATATCCGCGATACTTCATGGGCATTTCCTCCATTAGATCCGTCGCACAGACCTTTGTTCACCTTGGGGCCGGTCATATCAACCGATCCGTCATAAAGGTCGACCGCCTCACGACAGCGCGCGGCCGGCCGCCTTCAGACTATTTTTCAGGAGCATCGCCCTGGTCATCAGCCCCACCCCCCCCGGCACCGGCGTGATGAAGGAGGCGCGATTCATGGCCGCGTCGAAATCGACGTCGCCCACGAGCTTGCCGTCCGGCATCCGGTTGATCCCCACGTCGATGACGACCGCCCCCTCCTTTATCCACGCCCCCTCGATCATCCGCGGTTTTCCGGTCGCCGCCACCAGGATGTCGGCATCGGAGACGCGGCGGGCAAGGTCCGTCGTCCGCGAGTGGCAGACGGTGATGGTGGCGTGCTCCCTCATGAGCATCAGGGCAACCGGCTTTCCCACGATATTTGAGCGCCCGACGATGACGGCCGATTTCCCCTTGACGGCCACGTCGTAGCGGCGCAAGAGCTCCATGACGCCGGACGGCGTGCAGGGCTCGAGGAACGCCTCGGACATCAACAGCCTGCCGAAGTTTTCCGGCGTGATCCCGTCCACGTCTTTTGCCGGCGCAATCCGCTCGATGACGGCCTCGGTGTTGATGTGGCCGGGCAGCGGGAGCTGGACGAGGATGCCGTGGACGGCACGGTCGGCGTTGAGCCGGTCGATGAGCGCGATGACCTCGGCCTGGGCGGTGTCGGCGGCCATCCGGTGGGTGATGGAATCGATGCCGACCTCGGCGGCGTCCCGCTCCTTGTGGCCGACGTAGACCTGGGACGCCGGGTCGTCGCCCACGAGCACCACCGCGAGGTGGGGCACGACGCCACTCTTTTCCCTCAGAGACATAACGCCCTCGGCGACCTCGGCGCGAACGAGCTGGGCGATCTTCTTTCCGTCCATGATCTGTGCCATGACAACTCCGTATTTGGCTGCTATTCGGTAACGATTATCCGATGGTTCATCAGGTCGATGGTCTCGATGTGTCCCGTGATGTGCTGCGACCGTCCCAGGATATCCTCGACGTAAAGCCCTCCGGGCACCGGCCGGATGAGCGCCACGTCGGCCAGGACGAGCCGCTCGGCGTCGCCTTCCTTAATATATACGCTCGACTCGCACATAGCGCACCTCCTCAATCGGTGGACTCCTTCATCCCATCCCGGTCCACGGGACATCGTACGGTGCGGATGCGGCGCCGGGACGGGCTAGAAGAGCCCCCTGATCCGCTCCGTCTCCGGGTCGATATCCACGTCCATGAAGGCGGGACGGGACGGCAGCCCCGGCATCGTGCGCATCTCGCCGCACAGGGGGTAGATGAAGCCCGCCCCCGCCGATATCCGTATGTCCTCGATCGGCAGGAGATAGCCTTTGGGCACCCCCTTGAGCGTCGGGTCGTGCGATAGGGACAGGTGCGTCTTTGCCATGCAGATGGGAAGCGTCCCGAGCCCGAATTCGTTGAAGAGCCTGATCTTCTTCTTTACGTCCGGGAAGAGATCGATATCCTCGGCGTTATAGAACTCACGCGCGATGGTGCGGATCTTCTCTTCGATCGGGATATCCAGCGGGTAGAGGAACCGGAACTCCTTCTTCCTCTCGCACGCTGCCGCCACCCCCCGGGCCAGATCGAGGGCCCCCTCGCCCCCCTTTTCCCACGCCTCGCTCACGCAGGCCCCGTCGGCGCCGGCCGAGAGGGCGGCCTTCTTTACGATATCGATCTCGGCGTCGGTGTCGGTGAGGAAACGGTTGACGGCCACGACCACCGGGACGCCGAACTTGAGGCAGTTCCTGATATGGAACGCGAGGTTGGGGAGCCCGGCGGTGACCAGCGCGCGGTTTTCGGTCCGGTAGGCGGCGTCCAGCGGCTTGCCGGGGGCGACCGCGGGGCCGCCGCCGTGCATCTTGAGGGCGCGCACCGTCACCACGATCACGATGCAGTCGGGCGAAAGCCCGGACGCGCGGCACTTGATGTTGATGAATTTTTCGAGCCCGCACTCGGCGCCGAAGCCGGCCTCGGTTATCACGTATCCGCCCGAGGCGAGCTTTAAGGCGATCCTGTCGGCGATGATCGACGAGTTGCCGTGGGCGATATTGGCAAAGGGGCCGGTGTGGACGAAGACCGGGCTTTTGGCCAGCGTCTGCATCAGGTTGGGCTTGAGCGCGTCCTTCAGCAGGACCGTCATGGCCCCCGCGACGCCCAGGTCCTCGGCGGTCAGCGCCTCGCCCCGGCGGCTCAACCCGAAGATGATGCGGCCGATCCGCCGCCTCAGGTCGGGGAGGTCGGCGGCGAGCGCCAGGATGGCCATGATCTCGGAGGCCACCGCGATATCGAAACCGTTCTGGCGTGCCAGGCCGTCCAGCGGCCCGCCCAGCCCCGTGACGATGTTCCTGAGCGACGAGTCGCTCACGTCCACCACCCGGCGCCAGAAGACGTTGTGATCGTCGATATCCAGGCAGGCGAACCGGCACTTTTCGGCGTCCGTAAGATCGGAGGGCCGCCTGCCCGGATCGATGCCGAGACTGCCGAGCCGCTTCTTCTGCCAGTCGGCAAACGCGCCGTCCTTGATCAGGATGTCGAAGAGATCGGTGCCGCTGCGCCTGGACTCGTGGAGCCGCCGGGCATCGATGGCCGCGGCCATCAGGTTGTGGGCGATGGCCACGGCGTGGATATCGCCGGTCAGGTGGAGGTTGAACTCCTCCATCGGGACTACCTGAGAGTAGCCGCCCCCGGCGGCGCCGCCCTTTATCCCGAAGGTCGGGCCCATGGAGGGCTGGCGGATGCAGGTGAAGACCGGCTTCCCGAGGGCCTTGAAGCTCTGGGAGAGGCCGACGGTGGTGATGGTCTTACCCTCGCCGAGGGGCGTCGGGTTGATCGACGTGACGACGACGTACTTTCCGTTGGGGCGGTCGGCCAGCGCATCGAGGATATCGAGCCGAATCTTCGCCTTATACTCTCCGAACGGCAGGATGTACCGCCCGTCGATTCCGGCGTCGCGGGCAATGTCCGTTACGGGGGCGACCGAGGCCGCCTGGGAAATTTCGAGGTCGCTGGGGAAGTGTGCGGGTCTGTGATGGCTCATCGGTGTGGTCTTTTCCTTGGCTATAAAGTTTTCTCATTATATCAAAACGGTGGCAAATCTCAAACCCTATCTGGGCTCTTTTTCGCTTTTCCCGTCTTTTGAGACGGTGTCCCGGCCCGGCCACTGTCTTATTGACACGGGCATCCCCCTGTGAAATAATCGGGACGGTTAAAACGAGTGAGGGCATATATGGACTATCGATTCCTGACACTGGTGCAGGAGGACAAGACGGCCGTGGTCACTATCTCCCGGCCGGATAAGAGGAACGCCCTGTCGATCGACCTGATCGAGGAGCTGTCGCTGATGGCCGAAGATCTCAGGAAGCGGTCGGACCTGATCGCGGTGATCCTGACGGGCGGCGACACCTATTTCTCGCCGGGCGTCGACCTTGCCGACCCGAGGCTCTACGAGATCTTCGGGGAGGGGCTGATCGAGAAGCGAAAGGCGATGGAATACGGCCCCCGGATGTGCCGGGCGTGGGAGGAGCTGGACCAGTTCACGATTGCCGCCATCGAGGGGTTTTGCGTCGGCGGGGCCGTATCGCTGGCCTCCGCGCTGGACTTTCGGGTCATGGCCGAGTCGGCCTTCATCCGGGTGCCGGAGATCGCCCTGGGCATGAACATGAGCTGGGCGACGCTGCCGAGGCTCGTTCACCTCGTCGGGCCCGCCCGCGCCAAGGAGATCGTCATCTTCGCCGAGCGGGTGGCGGCCAAGGAGGCCTACGACTGGGGGTTTGCCCAGAGGATAACGGCCGACGGCAACGCGCTGTCGGTGGCAAAAAAGGTCGCCGAGCACGTCGCCGGTAAACCCCCGGTGGCGGTGGCCATGACCAAGCAGACGATCAATGCGCTGACCACCGCGATGGACCGTTTGGCCTCCCACATGGATACCGACCAGTTCATCCTGTCGATCTCATCGGAGGATTTCAAGGAGGGGGTCGCGGCGTTTCAGCAAAAACGAAAGCCGGAGTTCACGGGGCGCTAGTCCCTCATCCCGACCGTATTCCGTAATCGGGTCCACCAATCGGGGTGTTGGACGGAGTCCAGCGCGAGCGGAGGCAGGGGACACAAAACGCGTCAAATCGCGCCCTTTTCTTGACATACCTTCAAAAATATACTAAGTTCTCATCTATTGACAACGATCCTTGCGAGTTACAATAATGGTAGATACCACAATATTGCTTCATGCAAATCTCCTCTACGCCGAGTTTCCCTTCGCGGAGATACCCAACGTCGTCGACAGGAGCTACCTCCCGGTCCTGGAGATGCTCGAAAAGAACCCCCAATACAGGATCGTCCTGAACGTATCGGGATTTACGCTCGACGTGCTGTCCGGCGCCTTTCCCGAGTACGGGAAATACCCCGAAGTCATCGACCTGATCAAGACCCTGGTCAAGCGGGGCCAGGTCGAGCTCACCGGGACGAGCTGGACACACGCGATCCTGCCGCTCATGACCACGGAAGACGTCGAGCGGGATATCGGGCGCTACCTCGATACGGCCAAGCGGGTCCTCGGCGTCAGGCCCGTCGGGTTTTTCCCGCCGGAGCTCTCCATCGATCCGTTGCTGCCGGCCATCCTCTCGGAGCGGGGCTTCAAGTGGTGCATCGTCGACAGCGGGCTGCGTGCGCTACACGACCGACGGCCTGCTCAACGTCGCCAACGATTTCAAGCCGGTCCCCCCCTCCCTCTTCAAGGAGATCGCGCGCGCGTCGCATATGGGCCCGATCAGGCAGCTGTTGCTCTTGATGAAGATGAAAAAGACGATCAGGTCCATGACGAACCTGGCCCCTCTGGTCTGGGAAGGCGCCGGGGCGGCCTCGCTGGTGGCGTTTCAGAACTTTCAGCTCTGGAACAGCTACACGCATGTCCTGCCTCGGGCGAATGGCGATCATGAACGAGCGGCGGCTCTACAAGATGCTGGACGCGGTCGCCCCGACACTCACCGGGCTCTTCCTGCCGCTTTCCGGCGATTTTGAGTTCTACGGCTATCGCGGCAACGTCCTGGAGGAGCCGATCCCCGTCTCACGGCTGGCCTCCCTCCTCGAATATATCCACCAGAGCCGCCACATGACGTTTACGCTGCCCTCGGAATATCTCAAGAAGATCGAAACGGGGACACTCCAGAACCTCTACCTGCGCACCGGCAGCTGGAGCACCGACTCCGACTTCGCGCTGTGGGACGCCGACCCCGACAACCGGCGGCTCAACGATTTCGTGCGGGAGGTGCGAAGCCTCTACGCCAGGCGCGGAGACGCCCTCACCAAATCGGAGCGGGAGATCGTCGAAAAATACCTCCTGCTGGCCCAGGGGAGCGACGGGAGGGGATGGACCCCGATACCGGAGCACCGCCTCTTCTGCTACAACGCCGCCCTTTCGGCCCTCAAGATCCTCAAGGCGAAGTGACGGCCGAGGGGCGCTCCCGTAACGACCGGGGCGTTGGCTGATATCGACCGAACCAATTGAAGGAGCTGACATGTCCGAACTCGAATTCGAAAAGCGCGACAACGTGGGAATCGTCACCCTCAACCGCCCCGACAACATGAACGCCCTGACGTTTGGCATGATCAAGGGGCTTATCTCCTATTTCCAGGACGCCGAGCAGGACGACTCGACCCGCGCGATAATCCTCACGGGGGCCGGCCGGGCGTTTTGCACCGGGGCGGACCTCGTTTCCGGCGCGGGGCGCACCGATATGACCACGGCCATGGGGATGAAGCTCTCGGCCCACCTCTACGGCAAGGTCTTTTTCAGCATGGCCAACTGCGAAAAGCCGATCGTCAACGCCATCAACGGGACGGCCGCGGGCGCCGGCGTCAACATAGCGCTGGGCGGGGATATCATCGTGGCGGGGGAGGGAGTCAAGTTCATCGAGGTCTTCGTGAGGCGGGGGCTGGTGCCGGACGCGGGGGGATGCTTCCTGCTGCCGCGGATCGTGGGGCTTGCCCGGGCAAAGGAGATCATGTTCTTCGGCGAGGATATCCTGGCCGAAAAGGCCCTGGAGATGGGGCTCATCCACCGGGTCGTGCCCAAGGATAAGCTCATGGATGAGGCGATGACGTCTCGCCTCCCGTCTTGCCGCCGGTCCCACCCGGTCGATCGGGATGATCAAGAAGATGCTCAACCGCTCCTTTGACCTGGATATGCAGACGGTGCTCGAGTTCGAGAGCGCGTTCCAGGGGATCGCCGTGACCACCGAGGACGCCCGGGAGGGGGTCATGTCGTTCATCGAGAAGCGGCCCCCGAAGTTTCAGGGGAAGTAGGAAAGGGGGAAGACGTCGGTTTTGGGGAGCAGCCCACTGCCGACGGGCCGGTGGGCCGGCCTCGAACGTCGATCATCGGAGGCCGCCACGCTCGATCAGGCCGTTGGCCGTCTGAGATTCCCCTTGACGTGGTTAACGGCGTTGGGTCAAACCTCCCGCCGACGACGATTAAATGGAATAACGGTGACCGCATAATCCAACCGACAGCATAGGATAATTTTCTCTCCTGCCATAGGGGGCCGTGATGAAAATCACCGAGATCGATTTTTATCTCTGTCATTATCCGCTTCCCGCGCCCTTTATGCCCTCCTGGATCCCCGGGTTTCCCCAGCACAACAACAGCTGCCTGATCACGATCGTCAAGACCGACGAGGGGATCGAGGGCTATTCGGCCATGGTCGGGTTTCTGGACGAGTCCCGCGGCCTTGTCGGCATGATGCGCCCCTTCATGGTGGGGCGCGACCCCACGAGGATCGAAAACATCGTCCAGGTCATCCGCAGCGCCCACTACCTGGGCTACAAGGCCTTCTTCATCGAGGTGGCCATGTGGGACATCCTCGGCAAAAAGGCGGGCCTGCCCATCTATAAGCTCCTCGGGGGCGGGACCGGCCTTATCAAGGCCTACGCCTCGTCCGGCGAGATCCAGGAGCCCAAGAAACGGGTCGACTATATCAAGAAGGTCCGGGACATGGGCTTCAAGGCGGCAAAACTGCGCATCCGCTCCATGGAGTTCGAAAAGGACATCGCGGTGGTCGAGGAGGTCAGGAAGGCCGTCGGCGACGATTTTGACATCATGGTGGACGCAAACCAGGGCTGGCCCATCCACCTGGGGCTGGTGGAGTGGCCGCGCTGGGACCTGAAGCGGGCGATGCGCACGGCCTAGGCGCTGGAAGACCTCAACGTGCGCTGGATCGAGGAGCCGCTCTTCAAGCACGACTACGACGGGATGGCGGCCCTGAGGGCATCCACGACCATCCCGATTGCGGGCGGCGAGTTCAACACCGACCTGTATGAGTTCCGCGACCTGATCGGCGGGGGGTGCCTGGACATCGTCCAGCCCGACGTGACGCTGGCCGGCGGCATCCTCATCGGCAAGAAGATCGCCGGGATGGCCGAGGCCGCCAACCTCCAGTTTTCTCCCCACACCTGGACCAACGGCCTGGGGCTTGCCGCCAACCTCCAGCTGATGGGTTCCATCCACATCTGCCCCTACTGCGAGTTTCCCTTTGAGCCGCCCGGCTGGGTGCCCGAGGCGCGCGACTTCATGCTGACCGAGCCCTTTGCGATCGACAAGGACGGGTTCATCCACGTCCCCGACAAGCCGGGGCTCGGCGTGGAGCTTGACCTGGAAAAGATCAAGGCCCACGGCGAAAAGCTCTAGGTCGCTCCTTTCGCGGGCCGTGTTGTCATTAACGTCAATAAGGCAGGGGGACTTCCCATGAAGATCGGTGTCGTCAAAGAAACAATGACCGAGGAGTTCAGGGTTGCCGTCGTGCCGGCCGGCGTCGCGGCGCTCATCGGCCGCGGCCACGAACTGCTCGTCGAGAGTGGGGCAGGCATCAGGAGCGGCATCACCGACGATGACTACAAGGGCGCCGGGGCAAAGATCGTCCCGACCAACAAGGCGGTGTGGGACGGCGCCGAGTTCATCCTCAAGGTCAGGGAGCCCCAGGGCCCGGAGATCGGGTATATCTCGGGCCACCTGATCTTCTCCTACCTGCACCTGGCGGCAAACCCGGCGCTCACCAAGAAACTGATGGGGGCGGGCGTTACGGCAATCGCCTACGAGACCGTCCAGACCGCCGACGGATACCTCCCGCTGTTGGCCCCGATGAGCGAGGTCTGCGGCCGGCTCTCGATCCAGATGGGGGCCTACGGCCTGGAGAAGATCAGCGGCGGGAGGGGCGTGCTGCTGTCGGGCGTGTCGGGCGTGCCCGCGGCCACCATCGTCATCCTGGGCGCGGGGATCGCGGGCTTTAACGCGGCGTTCGTCGCCGCGGGCATCGGCACCGAGGTCTTCATCCTGGATACGTCGGCCACGAGGCTCAAGTACGCCAACGACATGCTCAAGGGCAAGGCCGTCACCGTCATGAGCAACAAGGCCGGCATCGACGAGTACGTCACGCGGGCCGACGTCGTGGTGGGCGCGGTCCTCATCCCCGGCGGGCGGACGCCGCACCTGATCTCCCGGGACCTCGTCGGGCGGATGAAGCCCGGCAGCGTCATCGTCGACCTGGCCATCGACCAGGGCGGGATCTCCGAGACCTCCCGGCCCACCAGCCACACGGAGCCCTTCTTCGTCGACGGGGGGGTCGTCCACTACGCCGTTTCCAACATGCCGGGGGCGGTGCCGCGCACCTCAACCTTCGCGCTGACCGGGGTGACCATCACCTACGTCCTGGAGCTGGCCGACAAGGGGCTCGACGGGGCCATCGCGGACAACCCCGCGCTCAGGCGCGGCGTAAATATCCACAAGGGAAAGGTGGTGCATAAGGGCGTGGCCGAGGCGTGCAGCGAGACGTTCTGCGAGCTGTGAGATGTACGGAAGTCATTACCGGCGGCACGGGAACGTTCGTTTTCGTGTCGGGGAACCCCGTCTGAAAGAGATCTGCGAGGACTTTCCGGCGCAGGCAGGACTGCGGGACGTGGACGAACGTATCACCTTTGTTCTAGGCTCAACCCAGCCTCGGAACACGGAGCTTCGCGTTATCGGTCCTTAACGCCGTTATTAGGTCGATCAGACCGTGCCCTATCGGCGGATGCCTACTGCCCATTCCCGTGCTGCCGTATTGACTCCCCGGCTAAACCGCTCTATACTTTATCTATATCACCCCAATTCTCCATCGCAGAATACGCCCCTTCGGGTGATCGGGAGGCTGGCGCAGCTCCCGCCCGTACGCGACGCGGTTTCTTAAAGGAGGCCAACCATGGATCTGATCACCACCATGCAGCTCTATTTTCACGGCGAGAAGGTCGAGAGCGTGCTGATCGTGGCGGTGTCCGTCGTCCTGCTGGTCGCCGCGGTGGCCCTTTTGGTCCTGCTCAAGCATCCCTTCGCCCGGGGCCTTGCGGTCGTCGCTCCTTCTGACGGCGATCGTCGGGGGGTCGGTCGGCGGCGTCGATCCTCTTTCGGACCGACAGGCAGGTGACGGACCTCGTCTCGCTCTATCGGGCCGATCCTCAAGAATATTACCGGACCGAGGGGGCCCGCATGGAGACGGTCGTCAGGAGCTTTGCGTACTACCGGGTAATGTACGGCCTGGCGTGCATCATCGCGCTGGCATTCGTGTTCGCGTCCGGCCGCCCGGCGCTGCACGGCATCGCCGTGGGGCTCTTGCTCTTTGCGGCGCTCGGCCTGACGATCGACTACTTCGCCCGGGACCGGGCACTCCGGTACACGGCCGAGATCGGGGCCGACGCCCGGGGCCGGTAGCCGGGGATACGATCGACTCAAGACCTGCACCTGCTTTTCTCCTCAATCCCACGGGCAAAGCGCCCGCCGTCTGCGTCATCCGCCGTGCCGGCCGTATTGACTCCGGGACTGAACCGCTTTATAATTAATGTAGTATAGGATGATCGGCGGCGCGCCATGGACCACGCAATCAACTCCGGGCTGGAGCGGCACTATCGGGTCCTCGGGCTTGTCCCGGGGGCCGACGTCGGCCAGGTCAGGGCCGCATACCGGCGCCTTGCCAAGCGCTGGCACCCGGACCGGTGCGCCGGGGACCGGCGCGCCCCCGCCCGCTTCCAGAAGATCAGCGAGGCCTACCGCACGATCGTCGAAACGAAGGACCGCTCCTACGCGGAGCTCTTCGCCTTCATGAGGATGGCCCCGGCCCGCGGACGGCCCCGCGACATCGTCAGGAGCTACCGCGCCCGCACGATCTCGACGCTCCTCCTGTCCCGCCTGGCGCTCGCCTATATCGAGGAGGGGTTCCTGCCCGAGGCCCGCGAGATCCTGGACCGCATCCAGGCCGCCGGGCCGCCGCTCGTCTCCACGTACGTCAACCTGGCCTACCTGTCGTTCCTCGAGGGGGACGCGACGCGCGCCCTGGATATCCTCTACCGCGCCAAGGAGTCTTTCGGACCGGACGCGTCAATCGCCCTCAACCTTTCGGTGCTGCTCAAGAAGGTCGGGAGACTCTCGGACGCGTACCGGGAGATCGGGGAGCAGGCCGACGACGCCCTGGAAAAGGGGAGTTTTTTCGAGGAGCTGGCGGGATCGGTCTCTTTCTTGGACGACAGGCGCCGGGTCGTCCGCCACCTCAGGAGGGCCGTGGACGACCGGCGGTTGGAGCTTGCGGCATCGGGAGGCCGAGACATCGTCGTGCGCTACCTGACCGGCCCGCCGCCCGACCTGTCAGGTTAGCGGGGGGGGAAACGGGCGCCTCCGTGACCTACCAGATGCCGGGCAGCAGCCGGTATCTCACCCGCGCGGCGTAATCGGCGTAGCCGGCCAGCTCTTTTTGCAGCATGGCGTCCTCCAGCGCGGTGCGGACGATCAGGAGGAGCACGACGGCCCCCGCCGGCACGAGCGACCAGAGCGAGCCGAGGATGAAGGGGGCGCTCACGAAGCTCCCGATGATTCCGGTGTAGCCCGGATGTCTGACGAGGCGGTACGGCCCGTCCCGAACGACCCCCTGATTCCTGTCGGTCTGAATCCGCACGACGCTCGAAAACCACCGGTTGGCCAGCATCGCCCATCTGGTGAAGGCAAACGACGCGCCGTAAACGACCACGGATACCGCATATACCCACACCGGCAGCCCGCGCGTCCAGCCGAACCGCCCCGCGTCGAGACCCCCGACGACAAAGACAGCCACGCTCAGCGGAAAATAGAGCGCCATGAATACCTTGTCCCACGGCTTGGTGCCCGGGCCCGGCTTGAGTCGCTCGGCGGCAAGACTTGTGTCCCCGGGCAATTGAAGCAGTGACACGATCGTCTGGACGGCCATGAGGCCGACAAGGAGCCACCCCTGCCAGTAGTCGGATCTCCCTGCGGAAAAAAAGAGAAGGGCGATGAGGACGCAGAAGAAGAGGAGGTTTCTGGTCACTCCTACCAGAAGGAGTCTTCTTTCGGTGCTCCGGGCATCGGTTTGCGGCCGGGGAGGCTGGTCCGTTGCCCTTTTCGTGCCCCGTGCGGAGTCAGGCTTCCGGTTCATGGGGTCGGTCGATGTCCTATTTCTTCAGCTCGTCGTCGATGACCTTCTCCATGTTGGCGATGCGGGCGGGGTCGGAGAAGACCAGCTCGAAGGTGTTTTCGGGCCGGGCGGCCCGCCACTGGATGAGGGACTCCTTGGCCTTGAGGTAGTAGCTCTTGGGATCGGGGTCGAAGGGCGCGTAGCTGAAGTAGTAGTAGGTCCAGAGGCCCGGGATCATGGACGATTCGCTGTCGATGCGGGTGAGGTTGCCGATATCCTCAAGTCCCGCCTCGAGCCGGTAGAGCATAATGGATGCGTAGGCACGCATGGCGTAGAAGTAGGAGAAGAGCTCCCCGTATTTCGGGATGGCGTCGATCCCCTCGGTTGCGGTTTCGGCCACCATCGCGTAGTCGCCGTCCTTGAGGTAGTCGTTGAGCTCAAAGAAATAGTCCATGACCTGAGGGTCTTCGTTGTCCCTGACTTCGATAAAGTAGGCGTCGGTCAGCTTGTACGATTGCGAGTGCGTCCCTGCTGAGGCACAGCCGAAGAGGCTCATAATGCCGGCGACCAGCAGCAGGAGCCGAAACGCCGATGATCGTCTTTTCATATGCTCGTCCCCCTTTCTGAGGGCGTATTATCTATCAACAGGCCCGCTTTTACAAGCTAAATCCGCACGGGGCCGGCCGGGTGTCGGGCCGGGACGTTCCGGCGCGGGCAGAAGTTGCTTGACTTTGTCCGTTGACAGGGCGTATGATACCCATTGATAGCGCCCCCGCGCGCAGGGAGGTTTCCCTTTTCCGGGTGCTGAGATGGGCAGGGCGGGCTGAACGGTCGAGCGGTCGGGCTCGGGCTCGGAGATCGGGAGAACGGGGAAGGATGGGTAGGGGGGTGAGTATCGTGCCAATAAAGGATTGAGATGCGGGGAGATTGCCCGCGGTCCTCGTCTCGGGGCCGCCGATCTCTCTCATTTTTTTGGAAATGATGATGTCACCAGGCGTCGAGGGGGGAAAAAGCCCCTGTTGGTCGTCATCCCGGCCTCATCCGGGGACGGACCGGCCCGAGAACCCATCTACCTGCGGCCGATCGCAGGCAGGCCGCAGCTCGGCCACGTCCTGGACGCGGTAGGCGTGGCGGCGTCCGACGGCCTCATCGTCTTTGCGCATGGCGCGGACGAGAAAACGGCGCGGGACGTCCAGGCGCTGACGGCAGACCGTGGCTCGGTCGTGACCGGTACGGGCGATCCCGCCGTCTTTATCGACGAGATGCTGAAGCGCCTGCGGGGCCGCCCGGGAGATATCCTCTTTGTCTCGGCGACGGCCGCCCCGCTTGACGGGGCCTTCCTCTCGGAATACCTGGACGACTACCGGGGGCACCCGGACAGTGCGTGCCGGGTCCAAACGGCCACTCCCGGTGGAGAAGCGCGAACGCTATTGATGGTGGCCCCCGCCTCTCTCGTGGACGGGATCGGGGCCGTCCCGGGCGATTCGGGGGGGACGTTTGCGGACCGGGTATTCCGCCTCCTGGAAAAAGCGAGCCGGAGCGGCCGGGTCAGGGACTTCGTTACTCGCCGGCCCCACCCGCCGGGCGACGTGAGCCGGCCGCGGGATTATGCGGCGGCGGCGCGCGCGGTCCGGGCCGCCCTGGTCGAGCGCCTGATGGACGCGGGGGTGACGATCATCGATCCCGAGCGGACCTACGTCGACTGGGGCGTGACGGCGGCCCCGGGCACGACGCTCTATCCCGATACCTACCTGGAAGGCGCCACCACGCTCGGCGCCGGCTGTATTATCGAGCCCAACGTAAAGATCACCGATTCGTCCCTCGGCGATAACGTGGTGGTCAAGATGTGCTCGGTCATCACCGAGAGCGCCGTCGGGGCCGGGGCGCAGATCGGCCCCTTTGCCCACCTCAGGCCCAAGACCCGCCTGGGCCGGGACGTCAAGGTCGGCAACTTCGTCGAGGTCAAGAAATCGACCATCGGCGACGGTTCCAAGGCCAGCCACCTCAGCTACATCGGCGACGCCCAGATCGGCACGCGGGTCAACGTGGGCGCCGGGACCATCACCTGCAATTACGACGGGGTCAACAAACACGCAACGGTAATCGGCGACGGTGTCTTTATCGGCTCCGATACGCAGTTCATCGCCCCGGTGACGGTGGGGGACTACTCACTGATCGGCGCCGGCTCCACCATCTCCAAGGACGTCCCACCCGATGCGCTGGCCGTCGGCAGGGCGCGACAGGTCAATCTGCCGGGCCGGGGGGTCAAGTCTCGAAAGAAACACGAAAAATAAGGAATCGAACATGTGCGGGATAGTCGGCTATATCGGTCCGAAGAAGGTGACCGGCCTGTTACTCGACGGGCTCAGGAGGCTCGAATACCGCGGGTATGATTCGGCGGGGATCGCCGTCATATCGGGCGGATCGGTGACCATCAGGCGCAGCAAGGGCAAGCTCTCGGTTCTCGAAGAGATAGTCTCCCGCGAGTCGCTGGACGGCAGCGTGGGGATCGGCCACACCCGGTGGGCCACCCACGGCAAGCCGTCGGACGAAAACGCCCATCCCCACAAGGCGGGAAGCATCGTTGTCGTTCACAACGGGATCGTCGAAAACTACCTTGAGCTCAAGGAGATGCTCATCGACGAGGGGCATGTCTTCAGCTCCGAGACCGATACCGAGGTTATCAGTCACCTCATCTGGCGCTTCGTCAAGGATGACCAGTCTTTTCGTGACGCGGTCCTCTCGGCCCTCAGGATGATCAAGGGCTCCTACGCCCTGGCCATCCTCAAAGAAGACGAGCCGGGTACGCTGATGGCCGCGCGCTATGAGAGCCCCCTGATCCTCGGTCTCGGGAAAGACGAATTTTTCGTCGCCTCCGACATCCCGGCGGTCATCAATCATACCCGGGACGTCGTGATCCTCGACGACGGGGAGGTCGTGGAGTATAAGGACGGAGTCCTCACGGTCATGGACCTGGCGGGCTCCCCCAGGCAGAAGCCGGTCAGGCGCATAGACTGGAGCCCCGTCATGGCCGAGAAGGGCGGGTATAAACACTTCATGCTCAAGGAGATATTCGAGCAGCCCCAGGGAATCATCGATACGATGCGGGGGAGGATCTCCGAGGAGAGGGGTGAGATCATCCTGCCGGAGTTGAACCTCACCCGGGAGGCCGTCGAGCGGATCGACAAGATAGTCATCGTCGCCTGCGGCACGTCGTGGCACGCGGGGCTGGTGGGTAAGTTCATGATCGAAGAGCTGGCCCGCGTCCCCGTCGAGGTGGAGCTCGGCAGCGAGTTCCGCTACCGCAACCCCATCGTCGGGGAGAAAACCCTCATCATCGGGATCACCCAGTCCGGCGAAACGGCCGACACGCTGGCCGCGATGAAGGAGGGGAGAGAGAAGGGGGCCGTCGTCGTTTCGATCTGCAACGCCGTCGAATCGAGCGCCGCCCGTGCGTCGGCCGGCGTCGTCTATACCCATGCGGGCCCGGAGATCGGCGTCGCCTCCACGAAGGCATTTACCACGCAGCTGACGTCGCTCTACCTGATCGCCCTCTATCTGGCGCAGACGCTCGGCAGGATCACACCGTCCGACATGAAGCGCCGCCTGGCGGACTTCGTGACGCTGCCGGGGCACGTGGAAAAGGTGCTTTCGGAAAACGATACCATACGCGCGCTCGCACGCAAATACATGCACGCGAAGAACTTCCTCTATCTGGGCCGTGGGATCAACTATCCCATCGCGCTGGAGGGGGCGCTCAAGCTCAAGGAGATATCCTATATCCACGCCGAAGGATACCCCGCCGGCGAGATGAAGCACGGCCCCATCGCCCTCATCGACGAGGAGATGCCCGTCGTGATTACCGTCACCAGGAACAAGACCTACGAAAAGGTCCTCGGCAACGTCGAGGAGGTGCGGGCCCGCGGCGGTATGGTCATCGCGGTGGCCACCGAGGGGGACGAGGAGATCAAGAAAAAGGTCCAGGATGTTATCTATATACCCTATGCGGACCCGATGGTCGCCCCGATCGTCCTGGCGGTCCCGATGCAGCTTCTGGCCTATCACGTCGCCGATCTCAAGGGGACCGACGTGGACCAGCCGCGAAACCTGGCAAAGAGCGTGACCGTTGAATAGTGCTGAATGTCGGAGTCATTCGGAGGGACCGGTTATGGGATCGGAATTCTCTCCCGCTCTCTCTTAATCTGTTTATGGTTCTTCGCAGTGGGCGGATCAATAAGGTCCAGGCTGAATCGAATAACCCCGATTCAATCGATAACGATCGGCTTTTCCCTTATCGTCATTATTTCGACGTGCGTCCTTACCCTGCCTATCTCCAACGCCGAGGGGAACTTTCAATCCTTTCTCGACGCCCTGTTTACGATTACGTCGGCCATCAGCACGACCGGCCTGGTCGTCGTTGACACGGGCAGTTACTATTCGCTCTTCGGCCAGATCATTGTCCTTATCGTCGTTCAGATCGGCGGTCTCGGGTATATGTCGATCATCGTGTACCTGTTTTTCGTTGCCGGAAAGAAACCTTCGTTGTCGGTCGGCATGACGTTGCGGGAATCGATGTCGGGTGTATCGCTTCGTAATTTCCGGGAATTCGCGCGAATCGTGATCATCTATACCCTTTTCCTTGAGACCGTTGGGGCGGCCATACTGGCCTTCTATTGGATGGACACCTATCCGGTTGGCCGTTCGATTTACCTGGGCATATTCCATTCGATTTCCGCCTTCTGCACCGCGGGATTCGGGCTCTTTCCGGACAGCCTCGTGTCGGGCAAAGAAAGTCTCGTCCTCAATATCACGGTCGATATCCTCTGCATAACGGGGGGGCTCGGCTTCTTTGTGCTCCACGACGTGCGCGCTTTCTTCGCGCACAGGAATCATGACGGCCAAAAAACGAGGCTGTCGACGCACACCAAACTTGTCTTATTCACTTCAGCAATACTGATGGCCGTGGGCTCTATCCTCATCTTGGTATCCGAGGGAGGAGGAACGGTTCTCCCGATCGGTGATCGATTGCTGGACTCAACGTTTCAGGCGATCTCGGCCTCGACCACGACCGGTTTCAATTCGATAGACATTGCCGGCATGACGAACGCGGGCCTTTTTGCCATCATCGTCCTCATGTTCATCGGCGCGTCGCCGGGCAGCACCGGCGGGGGAATCAAGACGACGACGTTCGGGGTCATATTCCTTACCACGTTTGCCGTGCTCAGAAACAGGGAGACGACGAATGTCTTCAAGAAACAGGTTCCCCTTGAGATCGCCAAGAAGTCGTTTGCGATCATGAGCCTTGCCCTCTTCCTGGTGGCCGGAGCCACGCAAATAATGATGCTGACCGAGAATGCGACCCTTATGCAGGTGCTCTTTGAGGTCGTCTCCGGATTCGGAAATGTCGGCCTGTCGACGGGCATTACCGCGGGGCTTACTTCGATCGGCAAGATTGTCATCATTGTCACGATGTTCATCGGGCGGGTGGGCCCGTGGGGTATCGGGCTATCCCTCATTGGACGGCTAAAGCCCGATATGTATACGTATCCCGAGGCGGAGATATTTGTCGGATAGATCGGCACGTAACTCCTCGAAGGTTCTCGGAACAGTACAAATGCGGCCCGGGAGGGCTCAAGGGTATAGGGAAAATAGGATTGAGCCTTCATGCCGCGCTCTGATAAAGAAGATATATGCTGACGATCTACCATAAGAAGAGTCCCGCGCGGTTCATGCTGTCGGGGTTTCTTTTCATCATCCTGTGGGGCACGTTCGTCCTGATGCTGCCCCAATCGACCGTGGCGGGATCGATTCGATTCATCGACGCCCTGTTTACCGCCACGAGCGCCGTCTGCGTAACGGGGCTTGCGACTGTCGATATCGGCACCACCTTTACCCTCCTGGGTCAGGTCACGATCCTGTGCCTCATCCAGCTGGGCGGGATCGGCGTCGCCTTCTTCGGGATCCTGTTCGGCCTGGTCTTTACCGGGAGGATCAACGTGGGGCAAAAGTCCCTCTTCTCATCGACGATGACCCCCCATGCACAGTGGGATATCTGGGGGGTTTTCCGGGTCATCTTTCTGGTCACCGTCACGGTCGAGCTGATCGGTGCGGTCCTCATCGCGATCCCGATGGCCGACGTCACCGGCGGGGACCCCGTGCGGGCCTTCTACTACGGCCTCTTTCACTCCGTCTCGGCCTTCTGCAACGCCGGTTTTTCACTGCATCCCGACAACTTCATTTCGCTCAAACGGGAGCCGCTGGTCATTATCCCCGTCATGGGCCTTATCGTGATCGGGGGAATCGGTTTTTTCGTTATCGACGAGCTTCTGCAGATGATCAGGTCCCGGAAACGCCACCCCCTCACCCTCCATTCGAAGGTCGTGCTGACGACGACCGCGTTACTCATTGCCGTCGGCGCCGTGGTGATCGGCCTCTTTGAGTTTCGCAACACCTTCGCCGGGGAGTCGACCGGCATCCTGATCATGGATTCCCTGTTCAACTCCATTACACCGCGGACGGCCGGCTTCAATACCGTGAACGTGGCCCAGATGCTGAACCCGAGCATCCTGGTCGTTCTCGTCCTCATGTTCATCGGGGCCTCCCCCGCCTCCACCGGCGGCGGGGTAAAGACGACCACCTTTGCCGTCATTATCTTATTGATCCGCTCGCGGTTTCGGGGGAGCGACTCCGTCTCGGCCTTCAGGCGGACGGTCCCGGCCGAGACGGTGCTACAGGCCCATATCATCATGGCGCTTTCCACCGCACTGGTTCTCGTCATGACGTTTCTTGTCGTCTCTCTCGATCTCGTGGCAGCGCCGCCCGCCATATCGGGCAGGGGAGTATTCATATCGAGCCTCTTTGAGACCGTCTCGGCCTTCGGCACCGTGGGGCTCTCGATGGGGATCACCCCCTATCTCAGCTGGGCAGGGAAGTTTTTCATCTCGCTGACGATGTTTATCGGGAGGGTGGGACCGCTGACGGTGCTGCTGGCACTTCAGCAACGGCAGCGGTCGGTGAATTACGCGTATTCCGAAGAAAACCTCATGGTGGGATAGGAGGAGCTATGAGAAGCTTTGCGGTCATCGGGCTGGGTAAATTCGGGTTTAACGTGGCCAGGGTCCTCTATGAGCTGGGCCAGGAGGTCACGGCTATCGACGAGGACAAAGAAATTGTCCAGAAGATACAGGAGTTTTCCACCCAGGCGGTCGTGACCGACGCGACCGTGGCCGAGAACCTGCTTGCGCTGGGAATCAACAACGTGGATGTGGCGGTGGTCAGCATGGGCGAGAAGATGGACGCATCGATTCTTATCGCGCTGCACCTCAAGGAGATGGGGGTGCCCGAGATCTGGGTCAAGGCCATCAATGAGGACCACGGCAAGATCCTCAAGCGCCTCGGGGTGACTGAGATCATCCACGTCGAAAAGGGAATGGCCGAGCGGATCGCCCAGAGCCTGTCCCGGCCCAACGTCATAGACTACCTGCCGATCTCCGAGGGATACAGCATCCAGGAATTCGCAGTGCCGTCGATGTTTACCGGGAAGAGCCTGGCCGAGCTCGACCTGAGGCGCAAGTACGGAGTCTTCGTGATCGCCGTCAAGGAACTGATCCCCGAGCGGGTCGTGCTGAACCCCGAGGCGGACTTCGTCTTCAAAGACAGCGACATCATGGTCATCCTCGGAAGCGACGTCGACCTGGATAAGCTCAAGGCCGTGAAATAGGCGCTGCGCGCACTCTTATAACCACCCTCTGCCGGATAGCTGCCATATTCCGCAATGACCCGCTATGGATAAAAACGAGATCCTCAAGAGGCTCAACGATGAACAGAGGCAGGTCGTCACCAAGACGTCCGGCCCCATTCTGGTCCTGGCGGGCGCCGGAAGCGGAAAGACGCGGGTCCTCACCCATCGAATCGCCTACATTGTCTCCGAGGGGGTCACCACCGACCGGATCCTCGCCGTGACCTTCACCAACAAGGCCGCCCGCCAGATGAAGGAGCGCATTTCCCGGCTCCTGGCGGTGGACTGCGACCTTCCCTGGATCACGACCTTTCATTCGGCCTGCCTGAAGATCCTCAGGAGAGAAGCGCGCTCCATCGGTTACGACGCGCGGTTTGCCATCTACGATGAGGCCGACCAGATATCGCTGATGAAAGGTGTGCTCGGGGAGCTGGCCGTGAACGACAAGGCGATCACCCCGCAGACGGCCATCTATTTCATCGAGCGGGCAAAGAACCGGTTGATCGACCCCGAGCGTTTTGAGCAGGAGGCGTCCGACCCCTTCCTGTCAAAGATCGCGCGAGTATACCGGCGCTACCAGGACGATCTCAAGAAAAACGCGGCCATGGATTTTGCCGACCTCATCATGCAAACGGTACACCTCTTTGATGAAGTCCCCGCGCTGCTTTCGGCCTATCAGGATCGGTTCATTCACGTCCTCGTGGACGAGTACCAGGACACGAATACGGCGCAGTATCGATTGATCCGCCAGCTCACCGAGCGCAGGAGGAACCTCTGCGTGGTGGGAGACGACGACCAGTCGATCTATCGGTGGCGGGGGGCGGACCTCGGCAACATCCTGGAGTTCGAGCACGATTTTCCCGAGACGACGGTGGTCGTGCTCGGGAAGAACTACCGCTCGTCCAAGAATATACTGGCGGCGGCAGGATCGGTGGTCCGCAACAACATCGGACGAAAAGAGAAGCGGCTCTGGACCGACAATGACCAGGGAGAAAAACTCGTCTATTTCGAAGGGGGCAACGAGCACGATGAGGCGCGCTTTGTCATCGGGACGATGAAAGAGCTGATCGCCCGTGAAGGCTATCGGCCGGCCGATTTTGCCGTCTTTTACCGGACCAACGCCCAGTCGCGCATCCTTGAGGATGAGCTGATCAGACAGAGCGTGGGGTACCAGATCATCGGCGGGATGAGGTTCTACGACCGGCTGGAGATAAAAGACGCCATGGCCTACCTGCGCTCGGCCTTCCTTCCGGCCGATTCGGTGAGCCTGCTGAGGATCATCAACACGCCCCCGCGGGGTATCGGGGACAAGACCATCGAAAAGGTGCGGGGGCTGGCTGCCCGGCGGAACATCGATTTCTACCGGGCACTGGCTCTCTTCGTCGAGGAGGGGTCGGCCGCCCCAAAGGCCCGGGAGGGGATCGGATCGTTCCTCGATATACTCGCGTCTATTCGGGACGAGGGGGGTATTGTTGGCGCGGCCAGGCGAGCGGTCGTCGATTCCGGGATGCTGGCCTACTGGCAGTCGATGAGGACGGAAGAAGCCCGGGGCAGGGCGGAGAATCTCGAGGAATTCCTGTCGGCCGTTGCCGAATACGAGCAGGCCAACCCCGACAGCGGCGTCACCGATTTCCTCGATCAGGTGGCGCTGGTCTCCGACGTGGACGCGATGGAGGACGCCTCGGCCACCGTGTCGCTGTTGACCCTGCACAGCGCCAAGGGCCTCGAGTTTCCGGTGGTCTTTATGGCGGGGATGGAGGAAGGGCTCTTCCCCCACCAGCGCTCCATGGACGCCGCCGAAGATATCGAGGAGGAGCGCCGCCTCTGCTACGTGGGGATGACCAGGGCAAAGGAGCGGCTGGTGCTGACATCGGCCCGGAGCCGCAAGGTCTTCGGACAGGACCGCCTGAACGCGCCGTCCCGATTTATCCGCGAGATCGACGCGGCGTACATCACGATGGAAAGGAAACTCGATCATCTGGACACCGGTCATCATTTGGACCGGACGTACGCGCAGCGGGAGCCGGCGGCCGACGACTATTTCAACGACGAGGCGCCGCCCTTCCGCCCGGGACTCCGCATCCGCCACCCCGAGTTCGGGATCGGCGTAATCAAGGGAGTGGAGGAATCGGGCGGGAGATATAAGCTCTCGGTCCTCTTTTCGGGCGTGGGGCTCAAGAAGGTCATCACCGGATACGTGCCGATAGAGCTCGTGTAAGAGAAACGGGGCGATTTTTTTTATTTTGACTTTTTGGTAAAAATCCCGTAATTTAAATATTCGTGACAGCATAAGCAGCGGCCCAGCTACCGGGCCTTTTACGTGACGTGACATGGCGAAATTTATCAGGGTAAACTGCCCGAGTTCTTTGTGCGGGAAAGAGATATTCCTGGATCCGACTGAGGTTCCACCGGAAGGAAAGAGCGTTATCTGCTCGGCCTGCGGCGTGTCGTTCAAGATCAAGCTGAGCAGGAAAGACACCACCCGGCGAGAGGTCCATGACCACGGCTCCCGGGGCCTGGTGGTCGTCATCGAGGACTCACGGTTTGCCCGAACGCAGATCGTGGACGCCCTCGTACAGGAAGGGATCGAGATCGTCGAGGCGGAAACGGCTGAGGAGGGGCTCGAAAAGGTCATGGACCTCAAGCCGAAGGTCGTCATCGTCGATATCTTTCTGGGCAGCGGCAACCCCAAGGGCCTGGATGTAGTCAGGACGATCAGGAAGAGGGCTGAAGACGGGATGCCCAAAGACGTAAAGATCATCATGTATACGGTGATGTCCGAGGACAAGGTGCCGCTGGCCATCAGGAAGATGGCAGACGCCTTCATCCATAAGGGCCCCACGGCGCTCTATCACCTCGTGGAAGAGGTGCTCAGGCTCCTGGCCGAGTGAAATAGGACGGCGACCCGTCTCCGGGGTGATGCACCGACCGGGCATCTCCCGGAACGGCGAGAACCCCTTTTACGCCCCCCCAAAGCATCAATGTTGCGGACCTTCCCGATGAAATCTACCGACCCCCTGAACGAAACGATCATCCCGGTGTGCGCGGCCGCGCTGATTCGAGACGGCCGCCTGCTGGTCGGCAGGAGGAACCGGGGTGTCACCGATTCCGGAAGATGGGAGCTGCCGGGCGGCAAGCTCTTGCCCGGTGAGGACCCGCGAGCGTGTCTGGCCCGTGAAATTCTCGAGGAATTCGGGGTGCGGGCGCAGATCGGAGAGCTCCTTGACGTGGTGAATCAGTGCTACGGCCCGCGCAACATCCTGTTGATCGTCTATCGGGCGGCGATCCCCCCGGGAGACCTCTGTTCCTCAGACCACGACCTGCTGGTCTGGGCCGACCCCGGCCGGCTTTCGGAACTCGACTTTCTGGAGGCCGACAGGCCGGTCGTGAAGAGGATCATGGAGGAATTGTCAGGCGGCGGGACGTGATGCCGGGCGCGGCCAGAGAGACGATGCGGATCGCATCGGGGTGAAAGAGGAGAGTGCCAAAGCGGGGTTGACGGCGGGCCGCCGGCCGGGGTCGGCCGGATCGGTCCGTCACGGGACGAGATGAAGATCCGGCCCGGGAGGGCCCTACGTCGAGAGTCGCTTGCGGGCGATCTTCTCGTTGAGGATGGTGATCTGCATGGCCAGTGACGCGGTGTTACAGAGGATCTGCACCTGGTCGAGGTTCTTGAAGGCGCTCTTCTGCTCCTCGTCGTCACAATAGAGTATCGCTACCGTCTTCTCATAGACGCGAAACGGGATAATGAAGCAGCTCTGGGGTGCGTACCCGCCCAAGAACGACTGGATGACCTCGCTTTCCTCCTGCGACAGCTTGCCGGTGTACACCTTATTGAAACTGACGACCTCTTCGAACGGCTTGATCTCCAAAAACCCGATGCAGTACTGATCCTGTGTCTCGTTGTATCGGAGAATGTTGTCTGCCGAGGAATTGGTGAAACCCCGGTAGAATCCCAGCTCGCCCCGCTTGAGAATGGCGATAAATCCCCGCTTCTGATCGATCCGGAGAAAGTCGATGAGGGTGTCGGCGATAAAGGCGAAGCTCTGTTTCTTGAGGAGCTCCCGGGTGTTCTTCTTGAGGAACGTCAGGTCGAAGATGTCACGCTCGATCTCTTTTTCGGCGCTGCCGAGCTCGAATTTGGCGTCCATCAGCTCATTGATGAGCTGCTCACGGATAATGGCCAGCTGCTCCTTCTCGTGGTGGATCCGCTTGTTTCTCAGGAGGTTGCCGACGCAAAATGAGAGCTCCTCGACAAACTGGTCCAGACCCGATCGCAGCATATCCGAAGAGAGCTTGGCCTTTTCGGGCTTGAGGAGGTAGTAGCTCGATCCCATGAAGAGGGCCTTGAGTCTGATCTCATAATCGCCGATCGAGGTGATGACGATGACCGGGATATGCGGATAGTTCTGGTTGATCTCCGAGAGGAGCTCGAGACCGCCGTAGATCTCCGTGGGCGACGAGATACCCGGCATGACCAGGTCCATGATCAGTGATGGGAGAGATCCGGGTCGGCTCCAGGGTCTTGATCCGCTCCAGCGCATCAGTCGGGTTATCGAAGCTCTCTACGCGGTAGCCGAAGTTCTTGAGCCCGTCGGCGAAGATCGTGCGCATGAGCTTTTCGTCTTCGACGAGGATGACGATCTCCTGGGGGGTGAACGAAGAGATGCTTTTCGTTATGTTGTCGATGGACTCGATGATCTCATCTTTGATGTCGCGATGGTCGTGCTTGGTGGTCATTTCCCGCTTGGCGGGCGTCTCGATGTCCACGGTCAGGAAGTCATCCTCTATCTTGGAGAAGGACTTGCCGATGTCGTCGAGAAACACGTCGACGTCGATCATCAGGTTGATATCCTGGTTCTTTACGTCGCTGGTCTCGAATCGGTAGATGCCGTCCCAGAAGACCATCGTATAGAGGGCGTCTTCCATCAGCTCGCGGAGCGTGTTGTTGAGGATCTCCTCGCTGATCAATTCGTGCTGGACGAGGATCTGCCCGATGCGCAGGTTCTTGCCCTCGGTCTTCTGGAAGATCATGACCTTCCGGAGGTCCTTTTCGGTGATGTATCCCTTGTCGATAAGGCGCCGGCCAAGGCGCTCGCGGAAGGTAGGGGAATAGGCATTGATGATGACGCCGTCTTTGAAGTAGATGGTGCCGAAACCTTCCTGAGACTTGAGGGCGAGGATGCCGGTCAGTTTTTCACCCTTGACTTCACGGAGGATATCGGAGAGTTTGTTTTTTTCGAGGCTTCCGGAGAGTTTCATACTGTCAGCGGATCAGGCGCCGCCTCCTCATGTGGGGATCTATATACTTACGAGACTGGTTACGATCGGTTATGGCCGGTTATGACTGGGCATCGAGGGATATAACGCCGGCCAATCTAATGTGCGATATTATAGGCGATAAAAAACGGCGAAGCAATAAAAAAGATATTCATATCGGAAAATATACAGTATTTATGAAATTTACGGCTCGCCATGGAAAAGAGTGAGGCATCCGGGGTTTCCTTCAGTATGCTGTGGCAGCCGAGGCTGGGGCCTCCCGCTGTGAAGGGGGTGGGACGCCCGGGCCTTCCAGGACGGCGGGATACCGAAGTCTTCGATTGACGCCCCGGGAGACGGAAACGCGGCCTCCCCGTTCGAAGACGACGTGGAGCACGACTTCGTCTTACGGTACAGGCCCGGAGAGTAACATAAATTCCCTTCCTTTTTTGTATAGAATAGGCTATAATACTAGATTAATCCTCCTCTCGCAGCACTATTTTACTTACTTTTTTCTTGACACGATATTAATCCGTATGGTAGAGTGCGCCTCAATGAATGAACGGTCATTCATTGAGCGTCGGGCGTTAATATCTTCCATCTACTACGGCTTCCCTCTACAACGGTCGTTTTGCCGCCGGGCAAAGCGGTTTTTTTCGCCCGGCCGACTATGAGTGGGGAAGGGTGACAGCCCATCCCGGTTTTTTTATGGCCTTTCGGTGACGGCTCGGCCGGCCGAGGGGGCCCGGTCCGGGGAGATAGAGTGGGGATAGAGCGTATATAGTCTGGAGTGAGGGGGGCGGCAGACCCTCCGGGGCGCCTTAACGACAACCGAAAACGGTTTGAAAGAAAATGCGTGAACTGGTTCTTCTGATCATCAGCGCCGTGCTCGTCAACAACTTCGTCTTTGCGCGCTTTTTGGGCACCTGCCCGTTTCTGGGCGTCTCGAAAAAGACCGAGACGTCGGTCGGGATGGGGATGGCCGTCATCTTCGTGCTGACCCTCTCGTCGCTCTTCACCTGGCTCTCCTATGAGTATTTGCTGGTTCCGTACAAGGTCGAGTACTTACAGACCATCGTCTTTATTCTGATCATCGCCGCCTTCGTCCAGCTGGTGGAGATGTTCATCCAGAAAGTGAGCCCCGCGCTTTACCGGGCCCTCGGGATCTATCTTCCCCTCATCACCACAAACTGCGCGGTGCTCGCCGTGGCCGTCATCAATGTCCAGGCAAAGTACAACTTCTGGGAGTCGGTGCTGTTCGGTTTCGGTGCGGCGGTGGGGTTCGCGCTGGCGCTTATCCTTTTTTCGGGGATCAGGGAGCGGCTGGAATTCTCCGAGATCCCCAAGCCCTTGCAGGGCACGGCCATAGCCCTGGTGACGGCGGGCCTCCTGGCCCTGGCGTTCATGGGATTTACCGGACTGGTCAAGATGTGACGTGAACTATGATTGAGTCAATTATCATACTGGCCGGACTCGGCCTCTTGTCCGCGTTCGCGCTCGGGATTGCCTCCCGGGCATTCCATGTTGATACGGACCCGCGCATTCAAACGATCGCCGATCTGTTGCCCGGAGCAAACTGCGGCGGCTGCGGATTTGCGGGCTGTAACGCCCTGGCGACGGCCATCGTCTCGGGCAACGGAAAGATCGAGTCATGCATGGCCGTCAGCGATGAAAATCGCACCGAGATCGCATCCTTGATGGGCGTCGAGGCCACGCAGACCGAGAAGAAGGTCGCGGTGGTCCACTGCAACTACCCGGCGGGCGGCGTCAAAGACAAATTCGACTATATCGGGGTTCGTGACTGCCGGGCGGCAAACCTCGTGAGCGGCGGGCCGAAACAGTGTACGTTTGCCTGCATCGGCCTCGGCACGTGCCAGAAGGTCTGTCCGTTTGACGCCGTCACCATGAGCGACCGGGGACTTCCCATCATCGACCCCGAAAAATGCGTCGCCTGCGGCAAGTGCGTCGAGGCCTGCCCGAAAAGGATCATCGACCTGGCCCCGATATCGCGGACGGTGCAGGTCCTCTGCTCCTCTCATGACCGGGGCGCTCAGGTCAAGAAGCTGTGCAGCGTCGGCTGCATCAACTGCATGATCTGTCAGCGGGTCTGCCCGTTCGAAGCGGCGCACGTGACCGACAACCTCGCCCGCATCGACTACGAAAAGTGCCGGGTCTGCGGCCTCTGTTTCCGGGAGTGCCCGACGGCGACGATTGCCGACTTCCGGGGCTGGGCGCAGGTCGCCGAAATCGGTGAGAACTGCAACGGCTGCACCCTGTGCGCCCGCGCGTGCCCGGTAAACGCGATCTCCGGGACCCCGAAGGAACGCTATGTCGTGGACGCAGAGCGGTGTATCGGCTGCGGCATCTGCGTTGACCAGTGCAAGCGGGGTGCTGTTACCCTCGTCAAGAAAGCGGCCCCGGCCGGGAAAGCGGCCGCCGCCGGAGAATAGTCGATGGCATCAGATTCAGTCAAGACCTATCGTTTCAGGGGGGGCGTGCATCCCCCGGAAGAAAAACTGACCAATGCGCTGCCCGCCCGGGAGATGCCGCTGCCGAAGAGGGTCTTTATCCCCCTGTCCCAGCACCTGGGAGCCCCGGCAAATCCGATCGTTTCCGCGGGAGACCGGGTCAAGGTCGGCACAAAGATAGGAGAGGCGGGAGGGTTCGTCTCCGCCCCCATCCATTCTTCCATCTCCGGGATCGTCAAGGGGGTTATCGACTATCCCCATCCGGTGGGGAGAAACCTGCCGGCCGTCGAGATCGAGGGGGACGGGGGCGACGAGTGGGATGACGCGGTAAAACCGCGCGCCGATGCGGACGAGCTTGCTCCGGCCCGGATCAAGGAGATCATCAAGGAGGCGGGCCTCGTCGGAATGGGGGGGGCCGCATTTCCCACGCACGTGAAGCTCACGCCGCCCGAGGGAAAACCGATCGACACCCTCATCATCAACGGCGCCGAGTGCGAGCCCTACCTCACCGCCGACCACCGCCTGATGCTGGAGGCTCCCGGACACATCATCGCCGGGGCCCGGCTCATGGGAAAAGTCCTCGGCGTCGGGCGGATATTCATTGCCGTCGAAGACAACAAGGCCGACGCCGCGGCAGCACTTTCCGCGGCCGCGCAAAACGGCAGCCCGGCGGTAGTCTCTCTCAAAGTTAAATATCCCCAGGGGGCTGAAAAGCAGCTCATTAAGTCGCTGCTGAACCGGAGCGTCCCTTCCGGCGGCCTGCCTATGGACGTGAAGGTCGTGGTCCAGAACGTGGGGACGGCCAACGCCGTCTATGAGGCGGTGGCCGACGGAAAACCTCTCACCTCCCGCTACACCACCGTTACCGGCCCCGGCATCAAGAACCCGGCCAACCTCAAGGTCCGTATCGGCACCCCGATCGCCGAAGTGATCGATCAGTGCGGGGGGCTTACCGAGGACGTAAGGAAGGTCATCCTCGGCGGTCCGATGATGGGGCTTGCGGTCTGGGACTTTTCCGTCCCCGTCACGAAGGGCACCTCCGGCATCCTTGCGCTGACCGCGTCATATCTTGATGAGCAACCCGAGGGCCCGTGCCTGCGCTGCGGCAACTGCGTGCGGGTCTGCCCCATGGGACTGGTCCCGCTCATGTTCGCGCGACACACTCAGCTCGGGGCGTTCGATCGGGCCGAGGAATTCAACGTTATGGACTGCATCGAGTGCGGCTGCTGCGCCTACGAATGCCCCGCTCACATACCGCTTGTCCACCTGGCCAAATACGCAAAGGCGGAGATTCAGGCACGGAGGAGGAAAGCCCAGGGATGAAAGACACCTACCTCTTGACGACCTCGCCCCACATCCACAATGCCGAATCGATCCCCCGGGTTATGTACTCGGTGGTCATCGCCCTGATCCCGGCAGTCCTGGTATCGATCTACTACTTCGGCCTTCCGGCCCTGATGATCTATCTGGTCTCGATCGCTTCCTGCCTCTTTTTCGAGGCGGCAATTCAAAAGGTTATGGGAAAGCCCATCACGATTGCCGACGGGAGCATCCTGATTACCGGAATCCTCCTGGCCATGAACGTTCCCTCCACCGTCCCCTGGTGGCTCGTGGTGATCGGGGCGCTGGTGGCTGTCGTCCTCGGCAAGCAGATCTACGGCGGGCTGGGACATAACCCCTTCAACCCGGTGCTCGTGGCGCGGATACTGCTGCTCATGTCGTTTCCCGTGCAGATGACCGCGTGGGTAAAGCCCGTTCCGCTCTTTTCGGGTGTGGACGCGGTCTCGATGGCGACCCCCCTCGGC
Source organism: uncultured delta proteobacterium (assembly GCA_963809875.1). Taxonomy (GTDB): domain Bacteria; phylum Desulfobacterota; class Zymogenia; order Zymogenales; family Zymogenaceae; genus JAFGAS01. Next base: position 46,885 of record CAWELC010000002.1, read on the forward strand.
GACGTCAAGACGACGCTGATGCTCAAGGGTATCATCGATACGTCTCATTTCAGCTACATGGACTCGTTTATCGGGTTTGTCGGGGGGAGCGTCGGAGAGACCTCGATGCTGGCGCTCCTGGTTGGAGGGCTTTTCCTTCTGGTGAGACGCGTCATCACCTGGCATGTACCGGTGACCTTCATCGGGACGGTTTTCGTGATGACGGGAATCTTCTGGCTCATCGACCCGACGAAATACGCCGACCCGCTCTTCCATATCCTCTCCGGTGGGTTGATGCTCGGCGCCCTGTTCATGGCCACCGATATGGTGACCTCCCCCGTCTATCCGAAGGGGATGCTGGTATTCGGGATAGGGTGCGGCGTTATCACCGTGATCATCCGGCTCTTCGGGGGATATCCGGAGGGCGTGGCCTTTTCCATCCTGTTGATGAACGCCGCCACCCCGCTGATCGACCGCTACACCACGCCCAAGAAGTTCGGCTATATCGCCCTTGACGAGGCAGCAAAATGAAGGAGATTGTACGGCTCATCGTCGTTCTGACGATCATCTGCATCGTGGCGGCGGCGTCCCTGTCGGAAGTATATACCCTGACCAAGGACCCGATCGAAAAGGCGGCCAGGGAAGAGAAGCTCTCTGCCATGCGCAGGATCACACCGGGTTTCACCAATGAGCCGGACGTCGACAGGGTGACAATCTCGCTGGGGAAAGACGACCAGGGAAACGAGCTCACGCGCGACTTCTATATCGCGACGAAGGATAACGCCGTCATCGGGATCGATTTCGAGGCATCGTCGGCAGCCGGATACGGCGGCACGATAAATATCATCGTCGGCGTCACCCCGGACGGAAAGGTCACCGGCGTCGAGGTCCTCAAGCATTCGGAGACGCCCGGCCTGGGCACGAAGGTTACCGCCCCGGCGTGGCTTGCCCAGTTCGCGGGCAAGGATCTCGAAAACACGAAATGGGCGGTGAAGAAAGACGGCGGCGATATCGACTACACGTCGGGCGCTACCATATCCCCGCGGGCCGTGGTAGCCGCCGTCAAAGAGGGGCTGGATTCGTTTTCTCAAAACAGGGACGAAATTCTCTTGAAAGCCCAGGAATTTGCCGCGAAGAAATAGGACGAACGTACCATGTCACAGATAAGAGAATTCACCAAAGGGATCTGGGATGAGAACCCGACGTTTCGACTGGTCCTCGGGATGTGTCCGCCGCTGGCGATAACCACCGCCGCGGTCAACGGGATCGGAATGGGGCTCTCCACGACCTTCGTCCTGGTCTTTTCCAACATCGTCATCTCGCTCTTAAGAAACGTCATCCCTGACAAGGTCAGGCTGCCCGCCTTCATCGTCGTCATTGCCTCATTCGTCACCATCGTCGATCTTATCATGAACGGCTTTTTCCATCCGATTCACAAGGTCCTCGGGATCTTCATACCCCTCATCGTGGTCAACTGCATCATCCTCGGCCGCGCGGAGGCTTACGCCTCCAAAAACCCGGTCATGGCCTCAACGCTGGACGGTCTGGGGATGGGCCTCGGCTTCACACTGGCCCTTGTTCTGGTCGGCAGTATCAGGGAGGCCCTCGGCAACGGGACGATCTTCGGGGTCACCCTCTTCGGGCAGGGATTCGTCCCGATGCTCGTCATGATCCTTCCCCCGGGCGCCTTTGTTACGCTCGGGTTGCTGTTGGGGTTGATGAACAAGATCGAGGAGAGGAGGGGGAGAACAGCCAAGGCATCCTGAGACTTGCGGGCCGCCGAGCGGCTGCGCGCCGCCAAGCCAAAAAAAATGGGATACCCGGTTACGATATCCCAAAAAAGGAGGTAGCTTTATGTTCTGCTTCCTTTTTATCACGTCGAAGTTAAAACAGTCTTAAACCAGTATTAAAATACCATTAGTATTTGCATCGCGATACATCCCTGCGGGCGCGGGCGATTTGCCGTGGGGGGCGTCTTTTTAGGGTGGAGTCCGCCGGGCGGCAGGAAAGTTCCGCGGCCCGATTACTTTTCTTGATCGAGCTTACGATGAACAAAATTACCATAGCCGTGAAGCGGGTGGACGGATTTACCGGCGACCTTCCCCGGCCTATCAGCCCGGGCTCGGCGGGCCTCGATCTGAGCGCCCATCTGGGCGCGCCGCTGACGATACCGCCCGGCGGACGAGAGCTTATCCCCACGGGGATCGCCGTGGCCATTCCGTCCGGATTCGAGGGGCAGGTACGGCCCCGCAGCGGGCTTGCCCTGCGACACGGGGTGACGCTCCTGAATGCCCCCGGCACCATCGACAGCGACTATCGGGGCCAGATCAAGGTAATCATGATCAACCTGGGGACGGAACCGTTTGCGGTGCGCCCGGGCGACCGGATTGCGCAGCTGATCGTCGCACCGGTGGCGGCGGTGGCGTGGGAGGAGAGTGACGATCTCCCCGAGACGGGGCGGGGGGAGGGGGGATTCGGCCACTCGGGGACTTGACCCTGCAGTGTCCCTGGCAACGCTCCCCCGGACGCGGTGGATCCGGGCGGATCGGCCGGGCCCAAGTCCCGCATCGGTTCACCGATCGCCCCGGGGGATACGACGGGCGGGTCGATTATATGCTCCGAAGGCGCCGTCCGGGCGTCCCGGGGCTTTTTTGTTTAGAGCTGCCTTTCAAAAAACTCAAGGACACTCTTTGCCACCGTCTCCTTTTCCACGTCGACCGTGATGGTATGATAGGAGCGCTGCAGCATCACCTTTTCCTTGACGGTCGACGAAACACCCTCGTAGATGATATCGATGCTCCTGGGGTCGATGACCGTATCGTTTGCCGACTGCATGACCAGAATCGGGGCGTCGATCCGGGGCAGCTCGCGCCGAACCTTCCTCATGAGGCGGACAGTGGAGGCCGCCGCGGCAACCGAATCGCGATCGTAGCAGACGTGAGTGCGCCCGCCCGGGGTCGCCACGTCGGGGACGCCCTTGGGCAGATCGGGCACCAGGTACTTCAGGCCGGTCACGTCGGCCAGCGGCAGCAGATAGCGCGCCTTCCAGTCGGCAAACATGATCGGTGTGGCCAGGGCCGCGCCGCCGGATATGCGTCCGAACTTGCTGGCCATCATCGAGAGGCACAACAGCCCTCCCATCGATATCCCGGCGATAAAGACCGTTTCGAAGTGCGCCGAGAGGGTCAGGAAATCGATCTCGGCCCGGCTGAACCAGTCGCGCCACGTCGTCTTATTGAGGCTGGCGATATCGGTCCCGTGGCCGGGCAGGAGCGGCGCCCTCACGTGGTAGCCCGCGCGGTTGAGATATTCGCCCAGGTAGCGCATCTCCGAGGGAGTGCCGGTGAGACCGTGGAGCAGCAGGGCTGCCTTGTCTTTGCCGACCAGCTCGAACGGCTCGGCCCCGGGCATCAGGTGAGAAGGGATATTCATGGCTCTCCTTTCGTTCAGGTGAGAAGCTTCCTCTTGACGGTATCATAGCCGTGGGGCAGCAGTGACGCGCCGTCAGGCCCTTCAAGAACGACAATCCGGTTCTCTTCCCAGGGCCGTTGCTCTTCCCACTCCATACTACAGATGATAGGCCGCTCGCTGAACCAGCCCCCCCTGGCGCCGAGCAGGCGCCCCCGGTCCGGCAGGGCGTTGGCAAGGTCCGCGTGGAGCAGTACCAGGAGCCCCTCGCACGGATAATCGGCAAGCGCCCCGGCAAGCTGCTGGGGCTCCATGGGATCTTTTGCGGCCATCAGCCGGGGGTCGGTATCCAGCCGGCGAAGCTTTTCGCCGGAGAGCGCCGAGACGATAACGAGGGCGGTCTGAACGCAGCGAACGGCCGGCGATGAGACGGCCTTTTGCACCCGCCACGTCTCACCCATGATCTCGCGTATCCGCCGGGCCGCCTTTTGGGCCGACGCGATCCCCTCGTCGCTGAGCCCGCGGGGGGCGTGCTCTTCGGCCTGGGCGTGGGTGACCAGCACGATCCTCATGGTCCGTCTCACCGAGGTAGTATATGCCCTTACTTTTTGGCTGCGGACGCGATGAAATTCTTGACCATCTCGAAGAAGGTCCCGGAAAAGACCATGATCGTCTGGTTGCGGTTCTCGAAATTCATCGCCACTTCGAGACTCGGCGCGTCGATGTTCTGGTCAAGCGCCCGCTTGGTGAACTTGAGGGCCGCCCAGGACTTTGCGAGCATCGGCCGGGCGACCTCGACGGCGGCCTCAAGGAGCTTGTCTGTCGGCACGACCCTGCTTACCAGCCCTATTTTCTCGGCCTCATCGGCCCGCACCTTGCGGCCGGAGTAGAGGATCTCGGCCGCCTTCGACAACCCGACGAGGCGCGGGAGCAGGTAGGACGAGCCCAGTTCCCCCCCGGAAAGCCCTATATTGACGAACGATGCCACGAACAGCGCCTCGGGCGAGGCGATCCTCACGTCGGAGGCAAGAGCGATGCAGAATCCGCCGCCGGCGGCCGGGCCGTTGACGGCCGCGATCACCGGCTGGGGGATGCGCCTCAGGCCCAGGATGATGGCGCCGTAGCGCTCCTGGACCAGCTTGATGAAGCGCTCCGGGTCTTTGAAATGATCACTCTTTTCGTGGGCGACGGCGGCCATGAGGTCGGCGCCGGCGCAAAAGCCGCGGCCCGCCCCGGTGATGATGACGACCTTGACCGACTCGTCGTCGGAAAGCAGACGGAAGAGATCCTCAAATTCCGCCAGCATGACCGTGTCGATGGCGTTGAGCGAGTCGGGACGATTAAGGGTGACCACCATGAGACCCGGCTCTGGCCGAGTCAGGACCATCGATGCAAACTGCTTCATATCTATCGAACTTCCTTGAGAGTGTATGCGCGGGAGCCCAGACCCAGTTTCTCGGCGTGGGCCAGCTGAACGGACCAATCGATCTGGGGATAGACGCCCCGGAATTTGTCGTCGCCGGGTTTATGGTTTTCCTTGAGGGCCGTGCCCTCGATGCCCGGCGCCCTGTTGACGAGGTCCACGGACGCCTGATCGACCGCCACGGGGTCGGGCCCCGCGGTGATCCCGATGTCGGGGACGATATACGGGTTGGAGAACCCGTAACAGTCGCACTGGGGGGTGACATTGGTGATGACGTTGAAAAAGAAGGAGGTCTCCTCTTTTCCCGCGAGCGCCCCGAGGCAATATTCGGCCATCTTCTTCTGAAACGATTCGGTCGATTCGTTCCAGACGACCTGGATGGAGCCGGTGGGGCAGGTGAGGATGCACTGGCCGCAGCCGATGCAGGTCTCCGGGTTGATGGAGGCCGTTTCGTCCACGCTGATGGCGTCGGCGGGACACGTCAGGGTGCAGTCGCCGCACCCGATGCAGCTCTTTGCCCGCACCCTGTGGTCCGACGCTCGAATGCTGGGCGAGTTTCCCTTCCCGCCCGGCGCAGCCCATGCCGAGGTTCTTGAGGGTCCCGCCGAAGCCGGAGAGCTCGTGTCCCTTGAAGTGGGAGACGCAGATCAGCGCATCGGCCTTGACGATGTCGGCCCCGATATGAGCATGGGCAAATATCTCTCCCTTGATGGGGACCTTCATTGCGCCGTCACCCCTGAGCCCGTCGGCGATGATCAGCGGCGCGCCGATGGCCTCTGGAGTAAACCCGTGGTCGTGGGCGGTCATGAGGTGGTTTGCCGAATGTCCCCTGGTCCCCACGTAGAGGGTGTTGCAGTCGGTGACAAAGGGGATCCCCCCCGCGGCCTTCACCGCGTCGACCACCGGCCTGACGAACGAGGGCCTGAGATAGGCGGTGTTTCCCTTTTCGCCGAAGTGGACCTTGACGGCCACGAGCGCTCTTTTCTTTACCCTTGCTCCGATGTCGGCGCCCGCGATGAGCCGTTCGAACTTCTTGAGGAAGTCCGATTCCGAGAGCCGCGCGATATCTGCAAACCATACGGATTCGGGCATGGGACCTCACCTTACCGATAAAAAAACATTATCGTCGATGGGTCGGGCAAAGTCAATACGTGAGTGGGCGGTTTTTGTTTTATTTTCATCCCCGTTCTGATATAATTAAAATAAGGAAGTGATTGCTATGATCGTTGAGACCGGAAAGATCATCGAAATAAAGGACGGCAACACCATCGTCGTGGTTTCGCGCAACTCGGCATGCGCCGGGTGCTCGGCGAAGAACGCGTGCCACGGTTTCGGCGGGAGCGGTGAGTCCAGGATCGTCGTCGATAACCGGATCGGGGCCAAACTGGACGACGTGGTGGAGATAGGCGTCGGGGAAGGGGGGCTTGTGGCCGCGTCGTTTATCATCTATATCCTGCCGATCGCCGCGCTCTTTATCGGGGCGGGGCTGGGCACGTTGATCGCCGGGAGGATCGGCATCTCCACCGGGGGAATCTCGGCCCTCATGGGGCTCCTGTTTCTGGCGGCCGGGTTTGTCGTTATTCGTCTCATGGATCCCTACCTCGGGAAAAGAAAGACGCTGAGGCCCAGGATCATCCGAATCGTGGAGGAGTGTCGGTGAAGAAGGAAGGGGTAAAGGTCGTGGCGGCAAACAAGAAGGCCCGCGCGGACTATTTCATAGAAGACACCTTCGAGGCGGGGATGGCTCTGATGGGCACCGAGGTGAAATCGCTGAGGGACGGGCGCGCCAACCTCAAGGACTCCTACGCCCGGGAGAAGGACGGCCGGATCGTGCTGGTGGGGGCGCATATCAGCCCGTACCCCTTCGGCAACCGGGTCAACCACGAGCCGGAGCGGGAGCGCCAGCTGCTGCTGCACAAGCAGGAGATCAGGCGCCTGGTGGTAAAGACGCGGGAGCGGGGGTTTAGCCTGGTGCCGCTGGCGATCTACTTCAAGAACGGAAAGGCTAAGATCGAGATCGGGCTGGGCAAGGGGAAGGCCAAATACGACAAGCGCGAGGCGATCAAGGAGCGCGAGCAGAACCGGGAGATGGAGCGGGCCATCCGCGGCAGGGGGAGGTAGGCAAGGCGTTTGGGTGACGGCGGGCCGGCCCGAGTCGCCGGCCTGGCAATCAGGTCAATTCAGCAATACATTCCTTAATAAGCCCGGCCGGGCTTGATTTTTTTGTATCGTGTGTTATACTAACAACCATGAGCGCCGTTATTTCCGTCGGTGCTCAGTTGTAACGTGAGCTGCTTTTCTCATACCATTCCGGATATAGGGGGCGATAAGGGTTCGACGGGGATATTTGATCTCGATGCTGCATGCCGGGGAGCCTCACCTACCCGTTAATCATGGTGGGAATAAACACAAGCGCAGAAAATTACGACTACGCTCTGGCCGCTTAGTTAGGCCAGCGTCCGTTCGATTCCGCTCCTGCCGGGGTCGAAACGGGCGTGACCAATGCGGGATAAGCTGATCACCTCTCCCGGAGTGATCAGACGAAAATAAACGGGATCCCCTCATAAAGACCCTGCCGTTGGGGGCTTGTGAGGTGGTACAATACGGCGGCTGAGCATGGAGATGTATCGGGTGAAGATCTTCGGACGCGGGTTCGATTCCCGCCGCCTCCACCAAAAAACTGATAAAGAATAACTCAGGGAGTATTTGTGGGAATAACAGACGCACAAATGACGGAAATTGCCCAGCATGCGTTTACGAGGATGGACGGGGCCTGGTTTCTTGCTCTGGCCAAGAAGTTCGGCATTCAAACAGCCTGGGAAATGGATGTGGAAGCCTGGAAACAATTTTCTTATGTTTTCGGCAAGAACCTCAGGAAGAACTATATTCCGAAGCCCGTCTGGCCGGAGAGTTTTTTGGATGCCTTTGATATTTTTAGCAGGGTCATTAGGATCGAAGGACGGAAAGTATCCGTTGAAGATGGTAAAATTATCATCCGCGTCACGGATTGCGAGACGCAGAAAGCTATTGCCAAGGCCGGCGTGGCCGATTGCGGTATCGCTACCGTCCAGTCGTATCTGGGGATGATCGGTGGCCTGTTTAATAACGAAATCCTCGTGGATGTTGCCCATACTAAAAATCTAAATCACGGCGATGAGTACTGCGAGGTTGTGGTTACCAGAAAGTAAACACAATTGCCGCCCCGGTGGAGAACAAGGAACGTTTTAACTCACTACCTTTGTTCGATTCCCACCGCCTCCACCAAAACCGCCCCGAAAATGCCTGCATTTTTGGGGTTTCCTTCGCCGGGTAGCAGTCACCCCGTGAAATCTCCAATTTCACGGGGGCCCTGCCGAGATAAGGAGCACGAACCTTGGCAGAGACAAAAAAGCCCACCACAATTACCGACGACTTCATGCGTCAGATGATCTCCACCACCAGGAACTACTGCGTCGTGATTCTGAAGGCCGGGCCGAACCGGAATATGCCGGGTGTGGAGAAGATCATCTGGGAGCACGGCCGAAGGAACTTTGCCCTTCGTGAGGACGGTGTCTTGTCTATCGTCTGCCCGGTCGGCGACGGAAGCGACGTGTCCGGCATCGGGATTTTTAACGCCGATATCGATGAAGTGAAAAAGATAATGGATGATGATCCCGGCGTAAAGGAAGGGGTCTTCGTCTACGAGATCCATCCCTGCCGAAGCTTCCCGGGGGATTGCCTGCCCGCCTGATAACGCATCTCGATCATCCCGAAGCGCGGCGTTACTTCAGTTCCATTGCATACCGACGTGGTCAGTTTTTATGGCATGTCATCGCGAGGGCCCGAAGGGCCCGTGGCGATCTCGGACGGGCTTTAAATGGCGAACCGCTCATGAGGTAATTTCTTCGTTCTTTTCTTTATGACGTCCGGGATTGCCACGGTCCCGCCACGCCTCCTTCGGAGGCTCGCGGCTTCGGCGGGAACGCTCCCTCGCAATGACGGCTACTTGTCTGACCGCTTTTCATGGTAAAATTAGCATAGCATGTCATCGCGAGGGCGTCTCGGGTTCCAATCCCAACTGGGACGATCTCTATACACTGATTTAAGACATGCTCATGCCCCCCTGGATAACACACAATAATTGCGGCGGAGGAAAGTCATGGATCAATCCAAGATCGAAGAAGAGGTATGGGAAGCCGTGCAGAAGCTCAATCGCCTCTGGGCGGTCGAAGGGAAGGCGGATCAACTGAAGGACTACTTTCATAAAGGTATGACTGCCATTACCCCGAACGACCGGATGCGCCTCGAGGGTGGGACGGCGTGCGTCGGCGCGTGGGCGGCCTTTGCCGCCGAGGCCACCATTCACTACTGGAAAGAGATCGACCCGAAGGTCGACGTGTTTGGAGACGGCCGGTGCGCCGTCGTCACCTATTACTACGAAACGTCTTTCGATATCGGCGGCCGGACCATGACCACGAGCGGACGCGACATGCTCTTTATGGTGAACGAGGATAGCCGGTGGTGGGTTGTCGCGGATCAGTTTTCCGGATACCCGGCGTCCTAGCCGCCTTGTCCGGTTGGGAAGGGACGTCGTCTACTCAGCCCCCCTTTTTGGCCGCCTTTTCAAGGGCCTTGGCCGCCAGCGACGACGAATATGCCTCCCAGTCGTCTGATTCCCCCGGCCGCCTCGGCCTCAGCTCAAAGGTGCAGACGGGGCTGCCCGCGGGTATCGTCTTTGTCACCTCGACCTGAAAATCCATCTGGGGGAAGCTGCTCCCTGACGGCGTCGATCATCCCCTGGACAAGGTAGCGCTGCACGCGGCAGTCAAACGCCCGGTAGCTCTCCTGGTGCGGGCACCAGAGGATATCGAACGAGCAGCGGTCGGGACCGTCGATCCGGGGCTCCTCCGGGGAGGCGTAGATCTCCCGGTTGATCCAGCTGGCGTAGGCCGAGATGAACTCGATAGGCGCCACACCTTCGGGCATCCTGACCCCCTCGAGGATCTGCCGGCCCACGTCCCTGCCGACCTCGGTGAGCGCCGCGATCATCGCGCGCTGCCCCGCCTCCCCCAGCTCCTCTTCGGCCGTGCGGAGCATCTTGATCACGGACATCGCCAGCATGTTTCCCCAGCGAAAGAGCGAGGTCGGATCGTAATCGGGCCGGGACAGCGCTTCGCGCGCACAGCGCTTGCCGGCTTCGTCCCAGGGATAGCTGAATTTCATTTTGAGCGTTTCCATTTAAACTCCTTGTCTCTGACTTGTGCGCCTGGAGGGGAAATAGGGAGGAGCCGCCGGCCCGCCCGGCGTCGGACACTACTGCCTCGATTCCTTCCGCTATAAGAAGGTCATCTTCCAGCCGACGAACTCCGACGGGTCCACTTCCATCTCCTCTCCGGGCTTGAGCCGTTCGAGGGTTCGGATGCCGACCCAGACGACACCGGGCACAAAGTATTCCCGGGGGGCCGAACCCCGGCTGTACGGCACGTCAAGAAATGCGGCGGTTTCCCGGTGGCCGCAGAAACTGACGATTTCCCGGGCCTGCCTGATGGCCCGCCTCACGTAATCGATGGATACCCCTTCGACGGCGGCCGTGATCCGCTCTCCCTCCCCAACGGGAGGGAAAAACGGTGAGGAACCGACGATAATCCTTTCCATGTGGCGATCCATGATCCGATCCATTGGCAGTCTCCCGGGGATTTAAATCAGTATATACGATCTCGTCCCGCTTTTCACCAGAAAGATGCATAAATACGATTGCGAAAAATCCTACAATATGGTAGGATTCGGATAATCGTATAATCGTGAAATCATGTGGCAGGTATCAATGCCGTCTGAGACAAAAGCCGCGCCGCCCGCGACCCACAAACAGGGCAGGCGGCGCGAAATAACCGAGATCAACCTCCTGTTCGAGATCAGCCGCACCCTCGATATGAGCATCGACCTCAAGGACGTGCTGGGACCGGTGCTCGAACAGATGGCCCGTCACATGTCCATGCTCCGGGGGACCATCACGATCCTCGACCGCAAGACCGGGGAGATATTCGTCGACGAGGCCTACGGCCTGTCGGAGTCCCAGAAGGAGCGGGGGAGATACAAGATCGGGGAGGGCGTGACGGGGATGGTGGTGAGGACCGGCAAGCCCGCCGTCGTCCCGCGGATCTCCCGGGAGCCGCTTTTCCTTGACCGCACCGGCGCCCGCACCGGGCCCCAGAAGGAGGACATCTCGTTTATCTGCGTGCCGATCATGCTCGAAAACGAGGTCATCGGGACATTGTCGGCCGACCGCCTGTTCGAAGAGGCCGTCTCCTATGACGAGGATATCAGGCTGCTGTCGATTATCGCTTCCATGATCGCCCAGGCGGTGAACCTCAGGCAGTCGGCCCAGGAGATCATCGAGGAGAATATACGCCTGAAGGAAGAGCTCAACGACCGCTACCGGCCGAGGCAACATCATCGGAAATTCCAAGGCGATGCGGGAGGTCTACCAGCTCATCGCGCAGGTCGCCCGGACGAGCACGACCGTATTGATCCGGGGCGAGTCGGGCACCGGCAAGGAGCTGGTGGCCCACGCTATCCATGCCGAGAGCGGCCGCGCCGACAGCGCCCTTCATAAAGGTCAACTGCGGAGCACTGCCCGGAGGGCGTTATCGAGAGCGAGCTCTTCGGGCACGAAAAGGGGGCGTTTACCGGCGCCAACCAGACCAAGAAGGGGCGCTTCGAGCTCGCCCACGGGGGCACGATCTTCCTGGACGAGGTGGGCGACCTCTCGCCCGCGGTCCAGATCAAGCTGCTGACGGGTCATCCAGGAGCGGGAGTTCGAGCGGGTCGGGGGGATGAAGACCATCTCGACGGACGTGCGGATCATCGCCGCCACGCACCGGGACCTCGAATCGCTTATCGCGCGAGGACCGGTTCCGGGAGGATCTCTATTTCCGGCTCAACGTCTTTCCCATCCACGTGCCGCCGCTGAGGGAGCGTCCGGCCGATATCCTGCTTTTGGCCGATCACTTCGTCGAGAAATACAGCGGCAGGCACCATAAGCGCATCCGGCGCATCTCCACCCCCGCCATCGACATGATGATGGCATACCACTGGCCGGGCAATGTCCGGGAGCTTGAAAATACCATCGAGCGCGCGGTGCTGCTCAGCAGCGACGGCGTTATCCACGGGCGAAACCTTCCTCCCACTCTCCAGACGGCCGAGGCGTCCGGAACGCGGCCGCGGGGCGACCTCGCCAGCGCCGTGGATGCCTTCGAGCGCGACATGATCATGGACGCCCTCAAGTCCGCCCGGGGCAACCGGGCCGAAGCGGCCAGGATCCTGGGGATTTCCGAGCGCCTCATGGGCCTTCGGGTCGCCAAATATGAGATCGACCCGAAACGTTTTCGTACCAAACGGTAGGTTTTAGTCATAAACATACCATTTGGTAGCTTATTTGCCACTCCTTTTTCGTCCACGCCTCCCCGTGTGACTGGATAGTCCCCTGATTTCAATGGGTTAGCCTTCGTCTCTACCCCCGGGAACATAGTGGCAAGCTTCTTGCTTTAATCTCACCCAAAGATTATTGAGTGCTATGGGCCCGAAAAGGGGAAACACCCTTTTTCAATAGAAAATCGGGGGCGTCTTTCTCGGCCCGGCGCCCCATCCGGTGGAAAGAAAAAGGAGGTTATGGCATGAATTCAGGGGATACCGCATGGATTATCGTTTCCACGGCCCTGGTCTTTATCATGACGCCGGGGCTGGCTTTCTTCTACGGTGGAATGGCCAGACGCAAGAACGTCCTTTCGCTCCTGATGCAGTGCTTTATCATCATGTGCGTCATCGGGCTGCAGTGGGTTCTTTTCGGCTACTCCCTGGCTTTCGGGCCCGATAGCGGCCACGGCATAATCGGGAGCCTCAAATGGATGGGGCTTGCCGGTGTAGGTGGGCAGCCCAACCCCGACTACGCCGGGACCATCCCCCACTACGTCTTCATGATGTTCCAGATGATGTTTGCGGTGATTACGCCCGCCCTCATCATCGGGGCCTTCGCGGAGCGGATCAAGTTCTCGTCCTTTCTGGTCTTCACGATCCTCTGGTCGACCTTCGTCTACGATCCGCTGGCCCACTGGGTCTGGGGCGTCGGGCGGGTGGCTCCGGGAGCTCGGGGCGCTGGACTTTGCCGGGGGCATCGTTGTTCACTTCAGCTCGGGCATGTCCGCGCTCGTGATGGCGCTGCTGCTGGGTAAACGGGTCGGATACGCCAAGCATACGTTCCGCCCCCACAACGTCCCGTTTACGGTGCTGGGGGCGGCGCTCCTCTGGTTCGGGTGGTTCGGGTTCAATGCGGGAAGCGCTTTAGCCGCCAATGGTCTTTCGGCCAATGCCTTCGTGACCACCTACGTCGCCGCGGCCGCCGCGGGCCTCACGTGGGCACTGATCGAATGGCAGCAGCACGGGGGCGCGACACTCCTCGGGACGGCGACCGGCGTGGTGGCGGGGCTTGTGGCCATCACCCCCGCGTGCGGCTTCGTCAACCCGATGAACGCCATACTTATCGGGATCATCGTCTCGATCCTCTGCTACGTTGCCGTGGCGAAGGTCAAGCCGCGGCTCGGCTATGACGACTCCCTGGATGTCTTCGGGATACACGGAATCGGCGGCCTCTGGGGTACGCTGGCCACGGGGCTCTTTGCCGAAACGGCGGTGAACGCCGCGGGAGCGGACGGCCTCCTGTTCGGCAACCCGCACCAGTTCTTCGTACAGTGCCTGCTGTTCCTTGTCGCCGGCGTGTTTGCCGTGGCGGCGACCTGGATCATCTATAAGGTCGTCGACGCGGTCATGGGGATGAGGGTGGACATCACGTCCGAGACCATCGGCCTTGATCTGACCCAGCACAATGAATCCGCGTACACGATGCTCGAATAGGAGGACGAGACGATGAAATATATCATTGCCATCATTCAACCCCACAAGCTGGACGACGTGAAAAACGCCCTCGAGGAGGTCGATGTGAACCTCATGACCGTCTCCACCGTGCTCGGCCAGGGCAGGCAGAAAGGCATCACCGAGATCTACCGGGGCGCCAAAGAGGCGGGGGGCCTTTTGAAGAAGGTGAAGCTCGAGATCGCCTGTAACGACGAATACATGGAGCCGACGATAGAGGCCATCGTCAAGGGGGCGAGAACCGGAGAGGTCGGCGACGGAAAGATCTTCGTGATGGACCTCTATAACGTCGTGCGCATCCGGACCGGCGAGCGGGGAGGGCGGGCCATCGGTTAAGTCACCCGAAAAAGCCGGCGCTTTTTGGGGAACACGACAGGAGAAGAAAGAAAGAGAAGATGTGGAGAGGGTAAGAAGAGGGAAATGAGGAGAGAGGAAGAAAGGCGGGTGTCCGGAGTGGGGATGACGTCCTTTCATCTTGTCTGTCCGTCATCGAGGATTTCAGCGGCGTCTATTTTCAGTCGTCGCGTCAAGCCCACCGGGCACACCGACCTGTGTGGGCGCGACGCGTTTAACGGAAAACGCACCTCAGTAACAGGAGGATAAAACAATGGGAGCTGCAATTCAGATATGGACCATCATGGGAATTGTCGCGATAGCGGTCATCATTATCTTCGTGAAGGCCAACCTGCATATCTGCCAGCCGAACGAGCTGCTGATCTTCTCGGGCAGGCAGCGGAAACTCAAGGACGGGACGAAGGTCGGCTATCGGGTCATCAAGGGCGGCAGGGGGCTCAAGATACCTATCATCGAATCGGTGACCCGCATGCCTCTCAACACGATCCCGATCGAGATCGACCTCAAGGGGGCGCTGTCCAACGGCCTGATCCCCATCGACATCGAGGCGATGGCCAACGTCAAGATCGCCGGGTCCGAGAAAGAGGGAGTCTACAATGCCCTTGAGCGCTTCGCGGGCAGGAACCTTGGAGAGATCTCCCAGGTGGCCAAGACCACTATCGAGGGCTCACTCCGGGGGGTCCTGGCGACCCTCTCCCCGGAAGAGGCCAACAACAAGCGCCTCGAATTCGCCGAGAAGGTGACCGAGCAGTCCCGGATCGACCTCGAGCGCCTGGGGCTGGTCCTGGATACCTTCAAGATCAAGCAGATCGCCGATCCTCAGGGGTACCTGGAGAACATCGGGCGCAGGAAAAATGCAGAGGTGCGCAGAGATGCCCTCATCGCCGAGGCCACCGCCGAGGCGGAGGCGCGGGTGGTCGCGGCGGAAGCCAAGAAAAAGGGGAGCGTTGCCGAGTTTCAGGCGGACGTTGCGGTCGTCGAGGCCGAAAACAAGTTTAAGGTCAAGAAGGCCGAGCTGACCGCCGAGGTCAATCGGGCCGAGTCCCGGGCCGCCGTCGCCAAGGGAATCGCCCAGGTGCAGGAGGAAGAGAAGCTCGAATCGGCGCGGGTCAAGCTCAATAAGAACAAGTACGAGGCCGACACGATCGTGCCGGCCGCCGCGGAGAAGCAGGCCCTGGAGCTACTGGCCAAGGGGAAAGCCGCCCGGATCGTGGAGGAGGGAAAGGCGATGGCCGAGGCCGTCAAGGTGCTGAGGGAACAGTGGAAAAAGGACGAGACCAAGGAGCTCTTCCTCATCCAGCAGCTGCCCCTGATCCTCGATCGGGTGACCGGGGTCATGAAAGACAACCTCCAGATCGAAAAGGTCACCATCATCGACCAGGGCGACGGAAACGGTTTTCCGGCCTACGTGAAAGGGATTACCGGCTCGGCGTCGCGGCCCTCTTCGAGGGTATCAAGACGGCCACGGGACTTGGACATCCCGGAGATCCTCTCTACAAAAAAGAAGGGCAGCGACATGGGCTAGCGCGCCTATCGCGACCATGCCGTCGCGGCTCTCCGCCCGAAAACGGCAGGCTCGACGGCCCGGCGGCCCTGGGCGGGCTCTTAAAAAGGTATTGAACGGCAAGACAGAATATGGTAATAGTTGTGTCTATTTCTTTATTTCGTCGACCATCGTGATCGACATGGAGAAAAGGAGAACCTGAATGACTATCGCACACACACAAAAGGACGTTCTGAAAATCGTCAAGGAACGCAATGTCAGTTTCATCCAGCTCTGGTTTACCGATATCCTCGGTATCCTCAAGAGCTTTGCCATTACCCCCGGCGAGCTTGAGGAAGCCCTTTCGGAGGGAATGGGGTTTGACGGGTCGTCCATCGAGGGTTTCGCCCGTATCGAAGAGAGCGACATGATCGCAAAGCCCGATCCCGTTACCCTGCAGTTCCTGCCGTGGCGCAGCGGCGACAGTCCGGTCGGCCCGGATGCTCTGCGACATCCTCGAGCCGGACGGCACCCCTTACGTCGGCGACACCCGGTACGCGCTCAAGAGGATCCTCCAGAAGGCCAAGAACCTCGGCTTTACCTTCTACGTCGGCCCGGAGCTCGAGTTCTTCTACTTCGCCGACAAGAACGGCACCCAGTTCCTCGATCAGGGCGGCTACTTCGACGCGCCGCCGCTCGATCTCGGCGGTAAGCTCCGCCGGGAGACCAACTTCGCCCTGCAGGACCTGGGGATCTACGTCGAATACAGCCATCACGAGGTGGCCCCGAGCCAGCACGAGATCGACATGCGCTACGATGAGGCGCTGAAGATGGCCGACAAGGTCATGGGCTTCAAGGTGGCGGTCAAAGAGATCGCGCGCCAGAACGGCGTCTACGCCACCTTCATGCCCAAGCCGGTCTTCGGGATCAACGGCAGCGGCATGCACGTCCACCAGTCCCTCTTCAGGGAAGACAGGAACGCCTTTTACGACGAATCGGCCAAGGATGAGCTCAAGCTCTCCGAGGACGCAAAGCACTACATCGCGGGCATCCTGAAACACTCGCGCGAGATCTGCGCCATCACCAACCAGTGGGTCAACTCCTACAAGCGGCTGGTGCCCGGCTACGAGGCGCCGGTCTACGTGAGCTGGGCGCGGCGCAACCGCTCGACGCTGGTGCGCGTGCCGATGTACAAGCCCGGCAAGGAGAAGGCCACCCGTATCGAGGTGCGGTTCCCCGATCCGAGCTGCAACCCGTACCTCGCCTTTGCGGTGATGCTGGCGGCGGGACTCAAGGGCATGGAGAAGAAATACGATCTGCCCAACCCCATCGAGGAGGACATCTACCATTTCGATGCCGAGAAGCGGAAGAAATACAACATCACCGAGCTGCCGGGCAATCTCTACGAGGCGATCACCGAGCTGGAAAAGAGCGAGCTGATCAGGGAGGCGCTCGGCGACCACATCTTCAATAAATTCATCGAGAACAAGAAGATCGAATGGGACCGGTTCCGAACCCACGTATCACAGTACGAGCTCGAGAACTACCTGCCGATACTCTAAACGAAATTGCCCCCACGGACACACGACGTGTGTCCGTGGGGATCCCGTATGAGAGAACCTCTGAAGACTTCATTTCTTCCTCAAAACCCGACAGAATATGATTATACCTTGTGTCCGCATTTTCAGTGTGGTACTATTTTTCCAATAGACGTGACGGCCGATTTTCGATTCCTCTTTATCAAACCTCGTCGGCGCTCTGTCGCACGGGTTGCCAAAACGGATTACCGGATAAAGTGAAACTGACATGGGATTTCTAAGAATCGCGCAGGCCCAGATAAATACGACCGTAGGCGATCTTGACGGCAACCGCGCCAAGATCGCCTCGTTTATCGAACGGGCAAAGGAACGCAAGGCCGACATCGTGACCTTCCCCGAGCTTGCCGTGAGCGGCTACCCGCCGGAAGACCTCGTCCTCAAATCTCACTTCGTCCGGGACTGCCAGGCGGCGCTCCAGCAGATCGCCCGGGAGGTGACCGGCATCACCGCCCTGGTGGGATTTCCCGATTGCGACGGAAAATCGGTGTACAACGCCGCGGCGCTTATCGCGGAAAAAGAGATCGTGTCGGTCTACCATAAGATCGAGCTGCCCAACTACGGCGTCTTCGACGAGAAACGTTATTTCACGCCGGGGACGGCCCCCCTGGTCTTCCTTATGGGCGACGCCCCGATCCTTGTCTCGATCTGCGAGGATATCTGGATCGACGGAAACGCGCTGGAGAAATACGGGAAGGAACAGGGTGTGGCCGTGTCCCTCAATATCTCCGGCTCTCCCTACCACGCGGGAAAGCTCTCCATTCAACAGGATATCGCGGCCCGTTTCGCCCGCGGCACCGGCTCCTACCTCTGCTATAATAATCTCGTCGGCGGGCAGGACGAGCTCGTGTTCAATGGGACGAGCCTTGTGGTGGATCCTGCCGGCAACCTCGTCGCCCGGGCCCCCGTTTTTGCGGAGGAGCTGCTGGTCACCGATATCGAGATCGACGCCGACAGGACATGGGCCGGCCCGGCAGGAAACGCCCGGGAACGCGGGGGAGTCCCGGTCGCTGCGCGGATATGCCGGCGGCACGCGGGAAAGGACGGCCCCGACCGTCGCCCCCCTTCCGGACCGGGTGGAAGAGATCTACCGGGCCCTCGTCCTGGGAACGGGCGATTACGTACGGAAGAACGGATTCAAGAAGGTCGTCATGGGGCTATCGGGCGGGATCGATTCGTCGCTGGTGGCGGCCATTGCGGTGGAAGCCCTGGGCGCCGAAAACGTGATCGGGGTCACCATGCCCTCGGTCTATACCTCGTCGGAGACCTTCTCGGACGCGGGCCTGCTTGCCGAAAACCTCGGCGTCCGGCTCATCACCATCCCCATCAAGGAGATATTCTCCACGTACCTGGAGCAGCTGTCCGGCGTCTTCGGCGACTCCGCCGAGGGCGTGTGGGCCGAAAACCTCCAGGCGCGCATCCGGGGAAACCTCCTCATGGCGCTCTCCAACAAATACGGCTGGCTGGTGCTGACCACCGGAAACAAGAGCGAGACGGCGGTCGGCTACTCGACGCTCTACGGCGATACGGCGGGGGGGTTTGCGATCATCAAGGACGTGCCCAAGACGGTGGTCTACGAGCTTTCGGCGTTCGTCAACAAGAGCGCCGGACGCGAGATCATCCCGGGCTCCGTCATCGTGCGGCCCCCGACGGCTGAGCTTCGCCCCGACCAGAAAGACGAGGATTCGCTTGCGCCCTACGCGGTGCTGGACCCGATACTTGCCCACTACGTGGAAGAGGATATGTCTCCCGAGGAGATCGTCGCGCTGGGGTTTGACCGGAACCAGGTCTGTGATACGGTGCGCAGGGTGTATCTCAACGAGTACAAGCGCCGCCAGTCACCCCCCGGCATCAAGATTACCCATAAGGCCTTCGGGAGAGACCGGAGGCTGCCCATCACCAACCGCTACCACGAGTATACGGACAAGAATCCGGATAAGAAAAGAATAGCGTCTTTGACCGGTCTGCCGATCGACTAGTCGTGTGGCCTGGACAGGTTTACGCAGGATACACGGACAACCTTTCGGTTGTCCGTGCACGCGAGCTGCGGCCTACTGCCTCGAATCGGGCCATCGAATGTCAGGCGGCCTTACTTCTCCTTCCTGATCTTCCTGAGATCGGCCATCCCGCGCCTCCCGAAGAAATCCACCAGTCCCGGCCACACCTTGTAGAGCCGCCAGGCGATATGGGCGTCGGGCCCGACGAGGATGATCGCCTTGTTTTTCTCGACGCCTTTAAGGATAATCCCGGCCGCCTTGTCCACGTCGGTCATCTTCGGGGGCATGCTCGTAAGATCGGCGCGATTGAAACCTACGGGAATGTAGTTGTCGATGATCGGCGTTCTGACGAAGCCGGGACAGACGACGCTCACCTTTACTCCCAGGGCGGCCCCCTCGCCCCTGAGCGACGTCGAGAGGCCGACCACCGCGTACTTGGTCAGGCTGTAAGAAGACTCCATCGGCACCGGTATGAGGCCCGCGAGCGACGCCGTGTTGACGATGTGGCCGAAACCCTGTCTGACCATGAGCCGATAGGCCGCCAGCGTCCCGGCCAGCACCCCCATGAGGTTGATGTCGATGATCTTTTTCCAGTGCTGATCGGTCATGTCGCGCGTCTCGCCGACAATGGCGATTCCGGCGTTGTTGAACATGTAGTCAATCCTGCCGTGTCGTTTGGCCACATCGGAGACGAGCTTACCGACGTCGGCCGATTTCGTCACGTCGAGCTTTGCCGCGTAGGAGTTTCCCCCCGCACCGGCAATCAGGGATGCGGTCTGTTTTGCCCCCGGCTCGTTGATGTCGGCCGCGCAGACGGTCGCCCCGAGCCGCCCCAGTCGGGTCGCCACCGCCCGCCCGATACCGGAGGCAGCGCCGGTCACGATGGCGATCTTACCCTTGAACAGATCCGTTTGTTTCATGTCAGGTCCTCTTCCATATAGTCCTGATTTCAGGACGCCCGTCAAGCCCGGTGTCTCACATACGCGCGATCATGTCGGCGACCCAGCGCTCGATCGGCGCCATCTGCTCGAACCGCTCGTAGACGAAATCGACGATCTTTTCGGAGAAGAGCTCGTCCGGTATCGGCTCCTCGAGGAAGGCCGTCATTCCGTCGTAGAGGAGGAGCTCGCTGTTTTCATGTTTCGGGTCAAATCCGGCGGGCACCTTCTTGTAGTGTTTGCCCCAGACGTCGTATCCCGGCTTTGACCTCACGGCGTTGATCGCCTCCACGAGCTCACGCCCGTAGACCGGGTGCACAACGGACCGGCGGTAGGCCTCAAGGAGCGGCTTGGGGAAGAAGTAGAGCCCCGAGCCCGTCATGATGCTGTCGGATTCGATGTGGAAATAGAACCCCGAGTTTTCCATACGGGGACGGCCGCCCTCCCAGAACCAGAAGGCCAGGTGCGTCTTGTAGGGGGTCTTGTCGTTGGAGAAGCGGACGTCCCGGTTCAGCCGGAAGAGCGACCGGTTGACGCGGGGGTCGGCGATGATATCGGGGACCAGCTTCCCGAGCCGTGAGCCCATCGCCTCCACGAAGAGCTGGGCCGGCGTCATGACATATGATTGGAAATCGTCCCGGTGCTCGTCGAACCAGAGCTTCGTATTGTTCTTGGCCAGCTCGGCAAAGAATGCCGGGGTGTGGCGGGAAAAACCCGCGAATGCGTCGCTGTCTGCCATGACACAACCTCGTCTGCAGGGCCGCCTCATATTCCCCCGCCGAAGCGGGGCCCGTTTACGCCTCTAAATATTGTGGCCTGATCGGTCCGGCTTGTCAATCCTTTTTGGGGACAAGGCCGCAGGAAATATTCGGAATAAATCGGTTCCATTTTTCCAAGTGATGTGCTATACTCCGATCTCAAAAAGGCTTGACAGGAAAGGTGAGTCTTCATGGACCTATCGATCACACTGGCAACTGACGCCCAGAGGCGCACAAAGCCGCACCCCGATGAAATGGGGTTCGGCATTTTTTATTCCGACCATATATTCCTCATGGACTGGCACGAGGACAAAGGATGGCACGGTGCCCGTATCGAGCCGTACCGTCCGCTGACGCTCGATCCGGCGGCGATGGTGCTTCACTACGCGCAGGCCGCTTTTGAGGGCTTCAAGGCGTACCCGACCAAGGACGGGCGGGTGCTCCTGTTCCGTCCCGAGCTCAACCTGGCGCGCATGAACGACTCGATGAGGCGCATCTGCGTCCCTCCGGTGGACGAGGCATTCGTCCTTTCGGCGATTAAGAAGCTCATCTCCATCGACCGGGACTGGATCCCGACGGGCCGGGGGCAGTCGCTCTATATCAGGCCGACGGTAATCGCCACCGAGCCCCACATCGGCGTGCGCCCGTCAAAGGAGTATCTCTTCTACGTCATCATGTCGCCCGTGGGCGCCTACTATAAGGAAGGGTTCTCGCCGGTGAAGATCCTGGTCGAGGAAAACTACGTCCGGTCGGCCGTCGGAGGGCTTGGGGGGGCCAAGGCCGCCGCCAACTATGCGGCGAGCCTGCTGGCCGCCGAGGAAGCCCACCGGAGGGGATGGACCCAGGTCCTCTGGCTCGACGCCTCCCACCGCGCGCTGGTCGAGGAAGTCGGGACAATGAACATCTTCTTCATGATCGACGATACCCTTGTCACCCCCAAACTCACGGGAAGCCTGCTTGCCGGCATCACCCGCAAATCGGTGCTGGAGCTGGCCGACCACTGGGGGATGAAGACCGAGCAGCGGTCCGTCAGGATAGAGGAGGTGACCCAGGCGGCCGAGGAAGGCCGTCTCACCGAGATGTTCGGCAGCGGCACGGCCGCTATCATCTCCCCGGTCAATGAATTCTGCTACAAGGACGTGCCCTACCTGCTGCCCGCTCCCCAGCCGGGACCGGTGGCCGTCAATCTCTTCGAGACGCTGCTGGCCATTCAGTACGGAGATCAGAAGGATCCGTTCGGATGGGTTACCGAGGTAGACTAGAGATACGCGGGCGGGGTAGTCCGGCGGGTGGAAAAGGGGTCCGTCTCCGAACACACCTCCCCGGCGCGCCGGGTCAAGCGGTCCACGCGGGGTGCTTCTAGACGCCCAGGAGATCGTTCAACGCGCTGATGAATTTGTCGATTTTGAACGGCTTTTCGATATACTTAATATCGGTCGCGTTGAGGAACGCCTGGGTGTCGTTGCTCAGGACGTCTCCCGTGATGAAGAGTACTTTGTCGGCGAATTCGGGGCGGTTCTTCTTTATGTGGGAATATATCTCCTTTCCCCCCATCCCCGGCATCTTTATATCCACGACAACGGCGTCAAACCGCTTTGCCTCCATCTGTCGTATGGCGTCATCGGCGGTCGGCGCCGTCTTGACTATATAGCCCTTTTCGGTGAGGACCTGTCTGAGGAGTTCCCGAATATACTCCTCATCGTCGACGATAAGTATTGATTTACCTGCCGTGTCGAGGCTCGGCTGAGCGCGATGGGGCGCGGCATCCTCCACTGAGGCGTTGATGACGGGAAGCTCTATCTTAAATCTTGCGCCCGCGCCCACCTCACTGTCAACCCCTATGCGTCCGTCGTGCTCGTTGATGATGCCGTAGGCTATCGAGAGCCCCAGCCCCGTGCCTCTTCCGACGTCCTTGGTGGTGAAAAAGGGATCAAATATCTTTTTCAGGTTTTCGGGCTTGATCCCCGGGCCGTCATCTTCAAACTCAATGATAATCGTGGGGTCACTGAAAGAGGACCTGACGGTCAGCGTGCCCCCCCCTTTCTCGGTAAGCGCATCGCGGGCGTTGTGGATGAGATTGGTAAAGACCT
This sequence comes from uncultured delta proteobacterium, assembly GCA_963809875.1. Lineage (GTDB taxonomy): Bacteria > Desulfobacterota > Zymogenia > Zymogenales > Zymogenaceae > JAFGAS01. The sequence goes on from CAWELC010000002.1 coordinate 69,814, forward strand.
GCTGGAGCTGATACGGGTCGGCGAGAGTCAGAGGTATGTCGGGCGCGAGAGACAGGACCAGCCCGATGTTGCTTGTTCTCAGATTGTACTCCCTGAGCTTACATGACTCGCTGATGATCTCGTTGACGTTGATCATCTTGCGCTCGGGCCGATGTTCCCGGGCAAACGTCAACAGGCCGCTGACTATCTTTGCCGCCCGTTCCGATTCCTTCAGGACAACCTTCAGAGATCTGATGTCCTTGGCCGACAGCGACCTGTCCATAAGCATCAACTCGACGTTGCCCATGATGACCGTCAGGGGATTGTTCAGCTCGTGGGCGACACCGGAGATCATTGTCCCCAGGCCGGACAATTTTTCCGACTGCAATAACTGCTGCTCCAGCCGCTTCATCTGCGTTATGTCTTTTATGGCACCCTGCATGCCGATGACGGTTCCGTCCGGGCTCCTCCTCGGGACGGCGGTCACGAGCGCATCGACAGGGGTACCGTCCCGCTTCTTCAGTTTGAGCTCGTAGTTTTCGATGTAACCCTCATCGAGGACTTTCGCTACGAATTTATCCCGCTCCTCGGGATATACGTAAAGGTCCTTGAGGTTCATTCGCTTCATCTCTTCGTCGGAATAGCCGAACAGGTCAAGGGCGGATTTGTTATACTCGAGAATCTCTCCGCCGAGGGTCGCGATGTAAAGGTAATCCCGGGAGGTCTCAAACAGGTTTCTAAACTTCTCTTCCGATTCCCTCAACGCCTCCTCGGCCTTCTTACGCTCGGAGATGTCCCGGGTGATGCCCATCAGGCCGGTCAACACTCCGCTCGCGTCGCGTACGGTGGAAAACTTCGTTTCTGTCCAGATGGTCGTACCGTCCTTGCAGGTCTCCTCGAGCTCCAGGGTCCTGGTCCGCGCCGGGTCGGCGGATCCCCCGGCCTCCAGCTCCATCTCCTCTTTGAAAACGTTCAGAACCACTTCCAGCGAAGAGGGGGCGAGCGCTTCGGCGGGTGTCTGGTACATCGCTTCCTGGGTGGAAAAGCCGCGGATACGGGTAACGGACGGGCTGATGTACGTAAATTTGAGATTGGTGTCAGCGGTAAAGATGATGTCGTTGGCATTCTCGGCCAGCAGCCGGTAGCGCTGCTCACTGTCCTTGATTGCCTGCTCGGCTTTCCTCCGTTCGGAGATATCGCGGGTAATGCCGAGGATCCCGATCGGACTGCCTTGCTTATCTCGCACAAAAGAGAGAGTGGTCTCCCCCCACGTCGTGGAGCCGTCCTTGCAGATCGCCTCCAATTCCAGCCGTATCGTCCGGTTTGGGTCGCTTTTGCCTGCGGCCTCGAGCTCAAGTTCCTCCCGCATGGTGTTTATGGCTAATTCCAGCGAGGCGGGGGTAAGCGTATCGGCCACGTTCTGAGTCATCACCTCTTCAGGCGAAAAACCGCGCAGGCGGATAATGGATGGGCTGACATAGGTAGGCTTCAGATTCATATCGGCGGTAAAGATAACATCGTTGGCGTTTTCAGCCAGCAGCCGGTAGCGCTGCTCACTCTCCCTAATCAGCTCCTCAGCCTTCCTTCGTTCGGAGATATCGCGGGTAATGCCGAGGATTCCGACCGGACGACCCTGAATATCCCGCAGAAACGAAAGAGTAGTCTCCGTCCATACCGTGGAGCCGTCCTTACAGATTTCCTCCAGTTCCAGCAGCCTCATCCGGTTCGGGTCGTCGCCCCCTGTGGCCTCGATCTCCAGCTCCCGCTGGAGGGTATTCATCGCCAATTCCAGGGAGGCCCCGGTAAGAAATTTGGAGACAGGCTGGGCTACCGCTTCTTCAGGCGAAAAGCCGATCAGTCGGGTGATGGACGGGCTAACATAGTTGACATTTAGGTTCATGTCGGTAGTAAAGATGGCGTCATTGGCGTTCTCGGCCAGCAGCCGGTAGCGCTGCTCGCTGTCCTTCAGCGCCAGCTCGGCACGCTTGCGCTCGGTGATGTCCCGCATGATCTCCATCGAGCAGAAGGTCCCGTCCGGCATCCTGATCGGTGAAGAGTGCACCTCCAGATACGTGCCATCCTCCAGCTCGATCTCTCGCGAGAGGCACTTTTTTTCGGCGACGGCTTTCGGAGCCATGCAGTATTCGCACAACTCCTCCCTCCCGTGGTAAAACTCGTGGCATTTCTTGCCCGCTCCCTCACCGAACCTTTTCCTGGCTGTGGAATTCTGAAAGATAATGGTGTAATCTTTATCGATGATATCTATCGAATCGACCATGCTGTTGATGATGGTCTCGTTGAAGTCCTTCAGGTAGAGTATCTGCGCCTGGGCGTTCTTCTCCTCGGTGACATCCTCGAAAAATCCCTCGACGTACTGGAACTCTCCGTCGGGCGCGAATACGAGCCGGATATGCACCCTGGCGGTGATTTTGGAGCCGTCTTTTCGTCGCCAGAGGGCCTCAAAAAAACCCCACCCCTCCTGCTCGGCGATCGCTTCGATGGCTTTTTTCCGATCCTCCAGATTGACGTAGAGATCGGTGGCAAAGTCTTTTATGGATGATAGGACGTCGGCGGGTGAATCATATCCGAGTATTCGGGCAAGGGCGGTATTGACCCTGATGAATCTCCCATCCGGATGAGAGTGAAAGATTCCGAAGGCGGCGTCCTCGAAAAGGGCCCGGTAGCGCTCTTCCGATTCGCGCAGCGCCCTCTCGTTGAGCATGCGCTCGGTAATGTCCCTGCCCACGCCGAGAATCTCCACGGGATTTCCCTTTTCATCGGAGATCAGTGTCAGCGAGACTTCGGTCCAGTAGGTGGTGCCGTCCTTCCTCAGCCATTCGAGGTTCAGGACCTCTGAAATGGTCGCCCCCGCTTCCCCGGCCTTCACCCGGGTCATCATCCCCACGATGGTCTTGACGATCGTATCGAACGAATTCGGGGTCAGGTTCTTTTGGAGCGGAAGCACCCTGATCTCGTCCAGGGTGTAGCCACGGGCGCGCGAAACCGAGGGGCTCATGAAAACGGGTTTGAGATTCTTGTCCAGGACCCAGACGGTATCGCTCATATTCTCGGTGATAATGCGGTAGCGCTCCTCGCTTTTCCTGAGGGCTTCCTGTGCCTCCCTGCGCACCGTCACATCCCGCGCGATGCCGTGGACTTCGACGATCCTCCCGTCATCCCAGATCGGGCGCTCCCTGGTCTCGATCGTCCTGACGTTCCCATCTTTATCGTAGAGCTCCAGCTCATATGCGCCGACCTCCTCCCCGCTCAGCCGCCTCTCGAATACCCGGGCCGCCTGTTCATACGATTGGGGTGTCGCCAGATCCTTGAAATTTTTGCCGACGAGCCGGCTCAAGGGTTTGCCGAGGCTCTCACAAGCGGTCCTGTTCAGAAATTTTATGTTTCCCTCACCGTCCAGTGCGTAGACAAAGTCGGTGGTGTTCTCGACCAGGTCTTCATAGAGATCCCTGATCTTTCGGACGGACTGCTTCCTCTGCAGGGCAATCTCGATGGCCGCCCCGATCTCGCTCTGCTTAATGGGCTTTTCGATGTACCCGTACGCGCCGGCTTCCTTTACCTGTTGGATGACGTCTACGTCCTGGCTGCCGGTCAGGAAGATAATCGGGATATCGAGCTCTTCGTGAATGACGCGGGCCGCCCCGATGCCGTCCATTTCGCCGGGCATAATGATATCCATGATGATCGCGTCGGGATTGAGGGCGCGGGCAAGATCGACCGCCTCCGCGCCGGACGCGGCCGATCCGGCCACTTCGTATCCGAGAGACACGAGGGTATCCGTCAGCTGTGCGAGGATGAAGGGGGAATCGTCGACTGTCAGTATCCGTCTCATGGGTGCCCCCGATCGGTCTCTCCAGGGAGCCGAGCGTTGCGGTCAAGAGCGCGGGGCCGTCTCAGCCGGCCCTTTGGGGATACGATCGGACGTCGTGATATCGGGCAGTTCTTTGGGAAGGTGGGTCTTGCCCGTTTATCAGAGTCTGCTCAAGAGAAATTCTATCATATAGGAAGACCTTTGAATAGTATCTAAATATATTCAGAGTTCAGAGCCGTCTAGGAGAGATTATTTGTGATCGGCCGGAAGGGGGATTGTTGGGGAAGGTGCCGCGTACGGACAATTACTCCCTTCTTGGATCGACGTTGAGAATGAAGAGGAGAAATGTGATACCTGTCGGAGCGATGCCTGGTCCGTTTCTTTCCACGCCTTGGGCCGGCGCCCGCCACGTACCTAAATCCCGACACACCCAGAGTGGCCGGAAAGAGCGTAGCCGACGACAGCTTCGGTGCCTCCCATTTATCCCGAGATTCAAAGAAGGCAAATAACCGGGTGAGCATTTCTTCCGCAGTGGATATGGTGCGCCCGATCATGCGGGCTGTTTGCGATTACGCCGATAGTTGCCTCTCTCTATCGGGTCTGGCCGTCACGAAGACCCTGTCGGAAGCCTGCGAGATGGGCACTATCCTGATGCACTCCAGCCCGGCAGCGTCCAATTCTTCCCTGATCTCCTGATTGGAGCAATACTGTTTAGGGGAGGACGGCTTGAGCCTGGCTATTTTTCTCATCTCCCGCCTTCCCTTTCTTGTTTCAGCGGTTTTATATTGCAGCAGCAGATATTTTGAGGCCGAGGCTGCCATGGCCCTGAGCAGCTCGATTCGCTTATCTCGTTTAAAATAGTACAGAAATCTGACCGAGGCAATCAGATCAGGCTCGTCTCCGGACAGGGAGCCTTTCAGTGCGAAGGCATCGCCTTTGATCGCCCTGTTTTTCGGGCTGTACTCCGCCATGATTGTGCGCGCGGCCGCGACCATGTGATGGGAGAGATCCACGCCGATGATCCTGTATCCCTTTTTCGCCCAGTAGTGGAACAACCTTCCCGGCCCACAGGGCACGTCACAGATGCAATTAATCTCACCAAGGCCGGCGAGCGATTTTTCTATGGCGTGGCGCTCGGACCATCTCTTGAAAAAGCCGAATAGATATTTGCCTCGTCTGAATGTGAGGTATTCCTGAGGGTTTTCGAAGAGGGGGCACGACTGGGAATATTCAACCGCTATCCTGGGAGTAGTGATCATCGATTCGGGCATCGCTTTTCGTTCCGATTTGACCGCCTTCGTGTGTCTCATGAAATGTTGCCTCCGATCATGGTTCTGAAGGTAACCCGGGGTGCCGGGTAAAGAACGGCATACGCTCAACCTTGCCCGCCGTTGTTCACGAATCAGTGATGATCGCAGGCGCTTTCTCCTCTATATAAATTATACAATAAGATACGATGGACTCTTGTTCAAGTATATTAGTTTAAAATAATCTATGGATTCTTTAATGCTGGCGATACAGGGTCACTAAGGCGCGTCCGCGCAATCTTCACCGGCCGCGATCCAGCAATGTGGGTGTCCGTGCCTGTGCGCAGATTGCGGTGCCGGCGGGAGTTAGGGTTTGGGTGAAAAGGGACGCAATCCTTCGTATCTTTGGCGGACGGTTGGGGAGTCGGCCGTCGCTATCGATATAAAGGGAATGACCGCGCCAGGAGAGGGTCGGGATGGGTGCCCAAAAAACCGGACGTGTCGGCGGAACGGGCGCAACGACGATTTTGGAATAGCTCGAGAAGAAGCCGCCGTATCACTTCTTGCCGTCGTCTATCCTTGTCTCGTCGATGACATGGCCCTCCTCGTCGATGGCCCGAAACGTTACGACGTCCCCGCGGACGTCCATGAGCAGAACGTTATAGGTCTTCTTGCCGAACACCAGTCTGCCGGTCAGGGCCGCAAGGGCATTATGTCTATTTACGTCGTATAGAGGGGCGCCGCCTCCTCCCGTGGCGAAGAAAGGGACTCCCGAGTAGGTCTCTCCCCGGACGTAGTAGTGGTCGTGGCTCGCGATGAGGGCGGTCACGCCGTTCCTTCCCATAACGCCACTGAAGAGTCTCAGGCCTAAAAATCCTGTCCGTTTGCCCTTATAGCTGGAGACCCCCTCGTGAGAAAGGACGAACAGATGCCGCATCTCCGGCTCGCGAGAGGCCGACCTAACCGTGTCCCATAGCCACATCCCCTCGGTGAAGGGGAAGAGGGGCCTGACCGTGTAGATATCCAGGACGACGAAGAGATCGGCCCCGACCCGGAAGCTATAGTAGAGCCTCCCCTCCGGTGACGCCTTCGGTGCCGGGAAATAGCGCCGGAAAAAGTCCGCCCGTTCCCTGTCGTCCAGATCATGGTTTCCCAGCACGGCCACCAGGGGGATGTGATCGAAGGTGTCCCTCCCGACGTCAAAGAAGAACTTCTTCCACTGCGCCTCGTCACCGCCGTCGCTGACCATGTCCCCGAGATTGACGATGAAACACGGGTGTTCTTTTTCAATCAGAGCCAGAAGCTTCCCGAAGACCTCGGGGTTATTTCTCGTGTCCCCGATAAATGCAGCGGTGTATGATTCTCCGGCTCCAAGGGTGGTGAACGAGGCCTCATGAAGGACGGCCGCGCCCTCCACGACCCGATAGCGGTAGGTGGTGCCGGGCTCGAGCCGGGCAAGCGTGACCAGATGGCGCACGCCCTTTTGAGGACAAGACGCGCGAGTCACGCCGCCCGACGGGTCGGCGACAATCACCGCGCAATCCGCCGGGACGTCCGTCTCCCACATGACGGTCATCGTGTCCGCGCCCGGATTCTCCAGGACCGGCCCGATGATAATCTCGGCCCCGAGCGCAGGGCACGCGAGGGCAAGGACGAGCGCTATCGATACCGCTGTCTTTTTCAGGCTCTTCATGACTTATGTCCTCTCATCTTACTGCCGCCGTCATCCTCCGGCGGTCCATTAGCACCGTGCCGCGCAAGGCTCGGGGGCAGGGGGCGTTACTCCGGTACGGGTATTTCTGCTCGCCTCAGGGGACGGAAACGGAGGTGGAAGGATTTCGGATGCGTTGTCACACGACGGGCTTACCGGACTTACCGGCTGTGGCTCTTCCCTTCACGTTTACGCGCTCCCACGTCTTGGCGTATTTGATGAAGACGTAGTAGGTCGTAGTGACGGCGATAACGAGGCCCGGCATTCCGTCCAGGAAGCCGCCCCTGAACAGATAATCCCGGACGAACCGAAAAGGCGGGCTCAGCAGCATCTTGAGGAGCGTGTATCTTCGTCCCTGAGCGACACGCTCCCTGGAGGCGATTTCGGAATAGCGATCGACCGTCTCGATCTGATGGGAGATATTGCGGTAGTTGAAGTGGAGGAACGGGTGCCGCAGTCTCCCGATCTTTCCGTCGATATGCAGTTTGGGATGGAGGCCCTTTTCCCATGTCCCCTTTGACTTTCTATAGATGCGCAGTATCTGGTCGGGGTACCACCCGCCGTGTTTGATCCATCTGCCGAGATAGAACGTCTCCCGCGGGGCCGTGTATCCATCGGCGCGCGGCCCCCCGTTTTCGAAGATCGCACTGATCTCGTCCCGAAGGCCCGGGGAGACTTCTTCGTCCCCGTCGATATACATGACCCATTCGTTGCTCGTGAGGCTCTGGGCATGAGTGTACTGCTCACCGAATCCCACGAAATCCCTATGGTGAATATGCTCGGTGTACCTTTCGGCGACGTTCAGGGTCCCGTCGTCGCTCCCCGAATCCACAATCACGATCTCATCGGCCCAGTCCGCGACGCTCATGAGGGCTTTATCGATCCTTCGGATCTCGTTCTTGGTTATTATGTAGACCGAAATCGGGAGTTTTCTTCCCTTTTCCATCGAACTCACCCGTACTGAGTGATGTACACCTGCGGCCCGATTGAGCAAGAGGCTATTTCCGCCCCCGGGAAATGACCCGGCGATACACGTCCTGAATCCTCCCGAGATTTTCCTTCGTCGAGAGCATCGGGAGGATTTGGGCCGTCGCGGCACGCGCCTGGGCCCGCGCGTGCGGCGAAAAATAGTACGAGAGCGCCTCGGCGACGCCTTCGGCGTCTCTCGGGTCTTCGACGATGCGACCCAGCTTTTCGGAGACCAGGACCCCGGAGGCCCCGTTCTTCCTGGTGGTCACGACCGGCAGGCCCGTGGCGAGCGCCTCCAGGACCACCAGGGAGCACGAATCGTAAAACGTCGGCAGGAAGAAGATGTCGGCCGCTGCATAGAGCGGGACGATATCCTCCACATAGTCTAAAAAGACAACACGGTCCGAGACGGCAAGGCGGTCGACTTCCCGGCGATACCCTGCGGAATCGTCCCGGCCGACGATAAGGAGCCTGAACGGCGCGCGGACCCTTTTCGTGAGGGTCGGCACCATACGGATGGCAGGATAGACACCCTTGAGCCTGAAATTGTTGGTCACCATCAGGATGAGGATCTCGTCGTCGGCGAGGCCCAATTTTGCCCGCCCGGCCGCCCGAAACCGCTGCCTGTTTTCGGGATTGAAGCGCGTGGTGTCGATCCCGTTATAGATCACCTCGATCCGCTCGGGGTTGACGCCGTGAAAGCGCATCATATCTTCTTTGACCATGTCGGAGATCGCGATAACGGCCTTGACGCCCGGGTCGGTATATTGCCGTCTCTGCAGGGAAAGGATGAGATGCCTGCGCGGGGTGAGGAATCGAACGAGGCGGGCGCACAACCGCGAGGCCGCCGACTCCCGCGATCGGTCGTCTCCCTCGATCCAGGATTGCTCGATGCCGGTGTGGGGGTCCAGGACGGTCACTCCCGGGTTGTACCCGAGGCCGTGAATTATATCAAACTCGTAATCTTTAAGGCGCTTATTGACGCCCCGCACGAAGGTGAGAAGCCTCAAATACTTGGGGTAGGGGATGACGCCCACCGGATGAACGACGATGCGCCCTCCGGGGGATTGTCCCCGGCGGCAGAAGACGTGGACTTCGTGGCCCTCGCCTGCCAGCCCCTCGGCCAGGTCGCGGGCGTACCGCTCGGCCCCGCCCATGCGGGAGTCGAATTTATCGATGATCAGGGCGATTTTCAGTCCCATTGGACCCCCGTTGTTTCCGTCGCCGGGAAGTCAGAAGGCGCTGTCCATGGGCCATGCCGTATGGGATGTCGGATGTACAGCACTGCTCAACGAGGATTAGTCCAGAGGCAAATTCTGCGTTGAGGGTCAATGAAAACCTAGCACTATTTGGGCATGAAATCAAAGGTATTCTACTTTTCCTGGCAAAAAAGACGGGGAAAATCGAAGGATCGGCAGGCGGTTCGGGGTCCGGGCGGTATGAGGTTACCGGGTCCCGGGGATAGAGCATGTATCGGGTGGGCAAGGGGCCCGGAAAGGGGCGGCGTCCGGGCAAATCGTGGCGGGGGTGCAGCGCGTTTCCGCCGCTCCCGGTGCGCCGCGGCGTTTCCGAAACGGCCGAAGGGCTCTTCCGCTCATCGGGCGGCCCCCCGGCTGCGGTAGACCGCTTTCTCTGCGGCGTCGATCAGGTCCTCGATGGACCGGTGATCCTCCCGGGATGCCGTCCCGATCCGGATCTCGATATCCGGCAGCTTCTTGGCGATTTTTTCCGTCAGGCGACCGGCGACGATGACGGCCTTTTGATCCGTCGCGGTGGGCAGAATGACCGCAAACTCGTCCTCCGTAAGGCGGTAGGCGCTGTCGAGTTCTTTCCTGATTGACTGGCGGGCTATCTTGCCCACTTCCGTCAGGACGCGCTCGGCCTTTTTCGATCCGTGCACCGTCCGGTATGATTTGAAGTCGTCGATCGCAAAGACCATCAGGCACAGGGGATACCCGATCCGCTCGGCCCGCTTGATTTCCTCGGCGATCTTGAACAGGAAGTGACGGCGGTTAAAGAGGCCGGTCTGAGCGTCCTTGATGGCCAGTTGCCACAGGTCCTCGTCTATCTCTCTCTGTCGTGTCAGGTCATCCATTCCGACGATAATGTGGGCCGGCTCCCGCGAATCGCCCTCCACGACGTCGTAGGTGATGCGCACGGGAAAGACAGTGCCGTCCTTCCTCACGTTCATGGTGTCTCTCGTGAGGCTCTTTTTTTCGAGGATCTCATGCATCGTCATGGGGTGAAAGAGGCCCGAAGGGAAGAAGTCCTTGAGGTGCCGGCCGATCAGGTCTTCCTTTCCCCAGCCGTGGGCCGCCGCCGCCGCGGGGTTCGAGTAGTGAACCGTGCCGTCGAGATCGGTGATCACGATCCCGATCTGGAGGCGTTCGACGGCTCGATAGAGCGGAACGACTCCGCCGGCGGCCGCCGACCGGAAGGCCGGCGCACGGGAGACGGCCGGCTGCGGCTCGGGCCGGGCCGGGGCGTCCCGTTTTGCCTCGATTTCACCGATCTGCTTTTCGGTCCTGACCAGGATATCGGTTATCTCGTCGGCCGAGAGGCTTATACCGACGCCCTCTTCCGGATCGTCCTGCACGGGCACGATCTGAGCCTGCGGCATGTCGTCTGTCGGTGTGTCGCTGCTTTCGATGATCTCGAGACCTTCCCCCTCGATAATCTCGTCGTGTGCTTCGGGCGGCGATGGGGAGGGCGGGGCTTTCTTCGCCCGGGGCGACTCAGCCGAGGGTCCCCGGCCGGTCCTCATCGGCTCGAGCTTCTTTTTGACGTCCAGGTCGTCCGGGGCCAGCGACAGGACCCGCTCGAAGTAGTACTTCGCCCGCTCGATATCGCCGTTCATGAGCAGCACGTCGCCGAGGACCTTGGTTGCCATGAGGTGGTCGGGTTTCTCGGAGACGACCCGCTCGAGTTCTTCCGAGGCCTCCTTGACCATGCCCTTGTCGAAGTATGCCAGACCGAGCACGACCCGCCCGCTGAGGTAGTCGGGGTGATATTTGAGGCCCTTGAGGCACAGGCCGATGGCCTCGTCGTGCATGCCTTGTTTACGGTAGACCTCTGCCAGCGTGGCAAAGACGCGGGAGGCGGGATTCTCGTCGAGCATCGCCCGGTATTTCTTTATTTCAGGAGTGATGAGATCTGCCGGGGTTCCGAGGGGGGGGCTTGGCGTGGCTGTGTCTACGGAGCCGTCGGACTTACGCGAGCCTCTCGCGTCCCGAGCGCCGGTCTTCGGACTCTGGGTTTTGACGGCCATGAATGCCCCCGTTGGTGGTAGGTCGGTGAAAACCGCCTGTATGCTATCATATACGCCGCCGCGAGTCAACCCGGGACCGAGGCGGGCGGTTCGTCACTTCTCGAAACCCTCGACCACCGAGCGGTATTTCAGGTGAATCATCTGCCGGTCGAACTCATAGAATTCGGAAAGCATGGCATCCTGCTCTTCCTTGGTGAAGTAGTCGAGGATCGGGAAGAAGAACTCCTTGTCTTCCTTACGTATGTGTTCCGGATAGAAGCCCGCGAGCGTCGTCATCCGGTCGAGGACGACGTCTATGCTCTTGGTGTCCCCCGCGATCCAGCTGTCCTTGGCGGCCACCAATTCGGCGGTCATCTTTCGGGCAAAGACGTGCTCATCCAGCAGCTCCTGCATGATGCGTGCGTGGTCGATGGTCAACTTCTTTTTCGCCAGGTCCCGAAAGAGGATATCCTCTTCTTTGCCGTGGTGAGTCTTGTCGGCGTACGTCCTGATGAAGTCGACCGCGCTGTCGATAAACACGGTGTCGACCTTCCGGTCCCTTGCCATAACGTCTTTTCTTTTCGCGATCACGGTAATCATCCGCTCGATGAGCCGGTGCTCGTGCATCAACGGGCCGATAGGCTTCATGAATGACTCCTGTTATGGGATGGGGAATTTCGTCAAAAAAAGTATACCATAATCGGCCGTATCGGTGCAACATAATAGCCGTAAAATCAAGGCTCACCGATACGAGGGCGGGGGAGGAGAAGGGGAGGGCGGGGTAATCGCCCGGTCGTGTGCGCAGGTGTGTCGGGCCTCGCGCCGTCCGAGACCTGCCCGGATGGGGCCGGGCCGTCGCCATCCCGGAGGGCATCGGCGGGCCTGAGCCGACGCCTCTGTACACGGGCGGCGACGCCGGGGCAAAGGACGTTCGATTTCACGGGGCCCGGACGGAAAATGACGACAGAAGTTCGTCCGGCTCGCTGCGAGCCCCGGGAGAAGCCGGCGGGCGGGCGCACCACCGGCCCCATCCGTCAGGGAGCGAAACGCTGTGCACGGCCCGGGCAACGTCTACAAGAGTCTGCCGAAGGGCGGTCGGTCGCGGCTATACCTTCTTTCTCTTCTGCCGCTCGATCTCTTTTTGGATCATCCGCTCCTTGATGCTGCCGGAGAAGACGAAGACCCCCATGAAGTGGAAGAATATCCCGATTCCCCACCCGAGGAGCGGCCAGATAAACCAATGATAGCGTTCGAGGCCGGTGGTCTCCCGGTTGATGAAAAAGAGTATAAGATTGACGCCGATGTAAACACAAAAATGGATATAAAAGCCCATCTTGGCCCTGACCCTGTGTTCCGCCTTACGGTATGCCTCCTTGTCTTCCATCTTCATTCCCTTTCATGTGCGGTTATACTTTTTAGCCCGGCGGCGCCGATCGTCGTCGGGCGTCAATTACTCGACCACCTCTATGCCCCGGCCCTCATCCACCTCCCCGACCACCCAAAGAGGTTCGCCGGCCTCGGCGAAGCGCGACCTGATCAGCCCCATCTTGCGCTTGGGGACGGCGGCCAGGAGTCCCCCGGACGTTTCCGGGGTGTAGAGGAGCTGGCAGGTCTCCTCCCCGATACCCTCGGAAAACCGTACCTCTTTGTCGTAGGCCTGCCTGTTTGTCGCCGTTCCTCCGGGGAAAAGCCACTCCCCGGCGTAATCGGACGCCCCCGGGAGAAAGGGGAGGTCGGCCAGACGGAAACGGAACAGCACCCGGCTGCGCGATGCGACCTCCAGGGCGTGGCCGATGAGGGCAAATCCGGTGACGTCCGTCATCGCGTGGACCCCCGCCTCCCGGAATATGGTCGATGCCCTCCTGTTGAGCCGCTGCATCGACTCGGTCGCCTCCGAGACGTGATCCGCGCGGGCCCGGCCCGCCTTGAGCGCGGTGGTGATAATCCCCACCCCGAGGGGTTTGGTGAGGACGAGGAGATCCCCCGGCTGTGCGCCTCTTTTGGTCAGGAACTTCTTTGGATGGACGAATCCGACGACGGCAAGGCCGTATTTCGGCTCATCGTCGTTGATGGTATGCCCCCCGGAGAGAATCCCCCCCGCCTCGATGACCTTGTCGGCCCCGCCGCGCAGGATCTCTGTGATGACCGCGGGCTCCATGTCCTTGGGGAAGGCGCAGATGTTGAGGGCCAGCATTACGTCGCCCCCCATGGCGTAGACGTCAGACATGGAGTTGGCCGCGGCGATGGCCCCGAAATCATACGGCTCGTCGACGATCGGCGTGAAGAAATCAAGGGTGAAGATGAGGGCGAGGTGTTCGTTAATACGGTAGACCGCCGCGTCGTCTCCGTCGTCCATGCCGACCAGGAGATCGGGAAATTTTTCCTTGGGGAAGAGGTTGGTGAGACTGCGCATGACCTGCGCCAGCGGCCCGGGGGCCGTCTTGGCGGCTCAGCCGGCCGCCTTGGCGCACTGCGTCAGACGCAGTTTCTTTTCTTTATCCATGGTCTCCGTACATCCGATCGTCGCCCGCGGCCCGGCCCGCCTACAACGGCTCGTATCGGTCAAATGACACGCCCTCCCGGGCGAGTATCTTCAGGGCCGCCTCCCGGTCCTGCTGCCTGATGCGCACGGCCACGCCGCAGTCGCTGGAGAGGTGACGGGGCACCGGGATCATCTTCGTCTCTATGCCGGCTTCCATAAGGATCTTCTCGGCCCTGATGGAGTGCCCGGTGGAAAAGGTCAGGATTACCCCGTAGTCTTCCATGCCCGTCTTATGTCGAAGCCTCCAGACAAAAACGCATAATAGCATGATTCAGCGAAATGGTACATTATTATTGGCTTTTACCTGACGCCCTTTCATTTTCCGGCGATCGCGCGAACGGCGGCCAGCGCCGCGTCGATATCGGCCGCACTATTGAAGGGGCCGATGCTGAGCCGTATGGCGCCTTCGGGAAACGTCCCGATGGTCTTGTGCGCGCGGGGGGCGCAATGGAGACCCGCCCGGCACATGACGTCAAACTCCTCCGAGAGCCGCTGGGAGGCAACGGCGTTGTCGACGCCCGCTATGCGAAACGAGACCGCGGCCGTCCGCCGGGCCGGGTCGGCCGTCCCGTAGGTCGTCACGCCGTGGATCGCCCGGAGCCCCCCGATGAGCCGGCCCGTCAGCCCCGATTCGTGGGCGCGGATCCGGTCCACCCCCCGCGAGAGGATGTAGTCAACGCCTGCCGAAAGCCCGGCAATGCCGGCGATGTTGGCGGTGCCGCTTTCGAAGCGATCGGGCAGAAACTCCGGCTGGTACTCATGTTCCGACCGGCTTCCCGTTCCACCGAAGATGAGCGGTCGGATGCACGATTCATCAAACGCCGGAGAGATGACCAGCCCCCCCGTACCCGTCGGGCCCAGCAGCCCCTTATGTCCGGTAAAGGCCAGGATATCGACGGGCTCCTTTTTAAGATCGATCGGCACGCATCCGGCCGTCTGGGCCGCGTCCACCAGGTAGGGGACGCCCCGGTCCCGACAGATGCGCCCGATCTCCCCGATCGGGACGAGGGTCCCGATGACGTTGGAGGCGTGGAGGGTGCAGACGAGCTTGGCCGGGGTGTCCAGGGCCCGGGCGACGTCATCGGGGTCCATCGTTCCGTCCGGCGCCGCGGCGACAGGGGTTACCATCGCCCCCCGCTCTTCCAGAAAGCTCAGGGGCCGCATTACGGCGTTGTGCTCCATGCCGGTGACGACGACGCGGTCGCCGGGCCCGACCATCCCCAGGAGCACGAGGTTGAGGGCCGCGGTGACGTTGGCCGTGAAGACGACCCGCTGGGGGTCGGCGTGGTTGAAGAGGCGAGCGATATTCTCCCGCGCCCCGTAGCGGACCCGTTCGGCCTCCACCGAAAGCCGATGGCCCGACCGGCCCGGGTTTGCCCCTACCCGGGTCATGAAATCGAATACCGCCTCGGGGACCGCCGGGGGCTTGGGGAACGACGTGGCGGCGTTGTCAAGGTAGATCATGTTTCCTCTCGTAATCGGTCTTTCAGTAAGCGGATGGCGTCCATATGATTCCGATTTCTCCGCGCTTCACGCCGGCGCAAGAATGGCGCCGGCTCAAGGGACAAGGTCTCATCGACAGGCAAAGCGCACGCCGTAGCGAATTGAGCGGGCAAACTAGACGCCTCGAGCCTGACCGCGGCGCTTCGGGTGGACGGCTCAAAATCTCGTTTCAGCGATGAGGGGAGTCCTTTCATGATCGTCGCCCCACGTCCGGCTTCCCGGACGGGGCACGAGGGCGTGTGTCAGCCCGCGAGCGGGAAGGCGGAGGATACGGCGTGTCTGCGGGACCGCCCGGGCCCCGTGACCGCGCCTCATCTGATTGCTATGAAGGTATACCTACTCATTGTCTCTCTTATCTATCAACGACTATCCAATAATGGATTCTGATTGCGCATCATCGCCGAATTCGGTTATTCTGTCAACTATTTCCTGCACGTCCTCAAAGGATCTCATCGAGGATTTCTGCGGCTGTTCTCACGAAGGCCGGACACAGCGTCTCGAAGAGTCTCTCCTGAGAGGCCCGCTCTTTGCCCTCCGGCGTGGAGATATCCAGGCCGAGGAGCTCCCGGCAGACGATGGAGCCGTGCCGCTCGGTGAACCGGCGCACAAACTGCCGGCTGAGCTCGTACGTCCTTACCTTGGCGGCGGCGTCATTCTTCCCGGTTCTCCCGTGTTTCAGCCCGAGGACCATCAATGCGCCGGTAACCGCGCCGCAGGTCAGGGCAAGGCCGGACATGCCGCCGCCGAAAGCGGTCGAAACTTTCAGGGCGGTCGGCCTGTCGAGGCCCAGCTCTTCCGAGAAGGCCGAGAGGACGGCCTGCGAGCAGGAAAAACCCTCCTCAAAAGTGGAAACGGCCCTATCGCTTCGTTTCATGACTGTCCACTTAAATAGAATGTCGGTACGGGGCGGATCTATCCCGCTACCCGGCGAGTCCGGCCGCGCTTCATCACCGCGCCCCTTCGTTCCCGGTCGTCCGGGAAAGGAGCGCCTTGGTGCCGTTACAGCGGGATCTCCCGCTTGATCCGTTTTTCATAATCGATCATCCCCCGGCCGTACTCCTTGTCCATCAGGGGAGATGAGATCATGAAGTCGGCAGTGGATCGGTTGCAGGCCATCGGGATGTTATAGAGGACGCCGATCCTCAGCAGCGCCTTCACGTCCGGATCATGGGGGTGGGACTGCATCGGGTCCCAGAAGAAGATCATGAAGTCGATCTTCCCCTCCACGATGCTGGCCCCAACCTGTTCGTCCCCGCCGAGCGGCCCGCTCTTGAAGGACGTGATCTTGAGTCCCAGCTCCTCGAACAGGATCTTGCCGGTGGTGCCGGTGGCAAACAGATCGTGTTTCGAGAGGGTCAGCCTGTTGAAATCGGCCCACTGAAGGAGGTCCTTCTTTCGATCGTCGTGCGCGATGAGGGCGATCTTTTTCTTCCTGCCGCTGCGGATGACGTTATTATTCGTAGTTTCCATGTGTGTCCGGTTCCTATTGACGGCGTAAGGAGGGGAACGGCCGGGCCGGTATCAGAAGCCGGCGCCCGACCCCGTAATCTATCGGATGAGCCCGAAGCTTTCCACGACGTGTCTGAAGTCGGCGCGGCGGTCTCTCAGCTGCTGGCGGGTGCCCGATATCTCTATCGTGTACTCCCTGCCGTTGCCGTAGACCTTGACGTACCAGTGGTTGAGGGCCTGATCGTCATCCGTATTGACCTCTTTGTACATGAGGGCGTTTCCACCCTCAACGGTGAGGGTCTCGAGATCCTCGTAGCCGCTGTCCTTCTGGGCGATCATCTCCTGGACCTTCTTCATCTTGGTGTTGTAGAGGGTGGAGGCCGAGAATCGCTTGGGAATTTCATACGCGACGACGCTGATGATCGGAAAGACCGCACCCTCGAATTTCTCTTTCTCACCGGGAAGATAGATCCACGAGGTCTGCGTGCCCCAGTCGCCCTGCATCACAAAGCCTTCGGGGACGTCCAGTCGATAGCCGTACTTTTCGTTTTCGTAGGACGTAAAGGGGGGATTGTCCGAGCCCAGCAGTATCGCGCTGAGGATAAAGAGGGCCAGTGCGCTCATGTATCGCGACATAGAAGGCGCTCCTTCCAGTATGGTATTGGGCATCATCCTATCACGGTTTGCGCTTTTTTAAAAGGAACAAAGCAATGGCGTTTTTAAATATTCTTTGATACTATTAAAACGGGCGCGGGTAAAAGGGTGAAGGAGTCGGCCGATATATTTCCCGGGAGGAAAATAGATGAAGGAATTTGTGACTATATTTCCGCTGCTCGTGATCTCGGTATCGCTGCTGGTCTGGTTTGAGATAAGGAAGAACAGGTCGGCGATCTATGTCGCCAAACCGATCTCGACGATTCTTGTGATCATTACCTGCCTCTTCTCTCTTATGGACATCGGGTCGTCCATCCCCTACACGCTCTTGATCTTTCTGGGCCTTCTTTTCTCGTTCGGTGGGGATATTGCCCTGATGTTTCAGGAGAAGCCTGTTCCCTTTCGGCTCGGCCTGGTCCTCTTCCTCCTTGCACACATTGTCTACGGCGCGACGTTCATACGTTTTTCCGGGTCTGTTGCCCAGTTTCCGCTGATCTGCGCCCTCTTCTTCGGGCTTGGCACGGCAATCTACCTGTTGCTCCTGCCCGGCCTCGGCAAAATGAAGATCTCGGTCGGCCTGTACGTTCTCATCATCTCGTTTATGGCGGCCGCGGCCGTATCGACCCTTTTCTCCCATGATCTCACGCGTGCCACGGCAATCCTGGTGGCGGCGGGCAGCCTCCTCTTCTATCTCTCCGACGTAATCCTTGCCCTTAACCGCTTCAGATTCCCGATGAAATACAACCGGCTCTCCCTCATACCGTACTACGCGGGGCAGTTCCTGATCACGGTATCCACCTACTACTTTATCGAGGTGATATAGGAGTCCCGTTCACGGAGATTTTCGATACCCGGGATGGGTCAGGATTTTCCCATGGGGCCCCGCACGCGCAGAGAGGGGGGCGTAGTTTCATCATCCTTATGGACGGGGGCATCCGGCCCGTGGTGGTACGCGGCTTTCCGCACGTATCGGTGACGGTGCGGTCGGGTGAGTCTCCTCGGGCGCCAGACCCGTACACCCAAAGCGTGTTATGCGGGACAAGGGCCGGCGCCGGCCGCGGTCGGTCCGCCTGTCCCGCGTCAGTCGTAACGCATTGACTCTGTCGCGGCCATTGCTCATTCAAGCAGCTCGCCGAAGTCGGACTTCCCGTCCCTGTAGTCCTTCCCCTCGAAATTGTCCAGGATCCGCTCCCTGACCTTCCCGACCACGATCTTTGCCGCCTCCCGCAGATTCTGGGCATTCTCCGGCTCGATCTTGAAGCGGGTGCGGGTCTTCTTTACCCGCTTGATCATCTCGGGGTCGTCAACCATGTAGGGCGAGATATAGACGAACCGGATGTCCCTGAAGCGGCGGTCCTGCTGTAGTGACATGATGGTGAGGTAGGTGAAGTTCTTGCCGCGGTAGGAGATGATCTCGCGGCTCCGCTCTATGAGGCCCGCCGGGCCGAAGCCCCTGACCGAGTATATGGAGTCCTCCGGGTCCAGGTGCTGGTTTGCGTCGATGATGATTATCAACCCCCTCGTGAAGATCCTCTTCTTGGGGCGGTTGTAGCGGTCCATGAAGAGCTGGATGAGGGTCTCCAGCCCCAGGGTATCGGAGATTCCCCCGTCGTTGATGTGGACGTAGGCCTCCCGCTCGGGCGTCGAGAGGGGCTCGTTTTTCAGGACGACGGGCCCCAGCAGCAGCGGCACTCCCGCCGAGGCGACCACCGCCCGGGATACCTCCATGCCGCCGATGGAAAGGCCGATGTCGTGGCAGAGGGTTACCCCCAGCACGTTCGGATCGTACATGATGTTGCTTTTCATAATTCCGGTCTCGGCGTCGCCGTACGCGCCCAGCAGCGACCGGTTCCCGAACTGGGACCTCGGGAGGGTCGTGAAAAGGAATTTCGCCCCCGAGTCCATCTCGGTGCCGTTTACGATGAGCGTGGGGCTGGCGCCGCTTTTCTCCCGTTTGTAGAGATCATCGAACGTCCGGTCGGAATAGAAGCTGCCGTCCAGCTCTTCCATAAAGGCGATCCCCTTCTCCTCGTCGGTGAGAAACAGGCGGAACCATTCCCGGGGCCGCGAGAAGAATTCCCCCTGGATATTTGAGGACATGTCGGTGAGGAAGCGCTCGAAGAACGCGTCGTACGTGGAGGTGTGGGTGGTATCCTCCGCGGGTTTATTGAGGCACCAGTAGGCCGAAGATACGCTCCCGCCGGATACGCTGGATATATAGTCGATCTCGTCGGTGATGCTGCGACCGTCGGATAGCTTCACCTGCCGGTAGAGCTCGTTTAAGACCGCCGCGCTCCAGACGGCCGACCTGCTCCCGCCGCCCGATACCGCCACGGCCACAAAGAGACTCTCCCTCGTCGATCGGGATGTAGGAATCCGTGGCGGACTCGGGTCGGCTGTAGACGATCTCGTCCTGGGGGAAGACCGCCGCACGCCGATACGACCGCCACCAGGGTCGAAAGGACGAGGCACTGTACAATTCTCGTGCTATACATCTATCGCCACCTTCGCGACGCGATATGGCCGTGCGTCGCATGACAGGGTCAGGCAAGAAACGTGCATCCCTGCGGCAATTCTAATGGGGAGTCCGGTTCTCCGGCAAGAGGAAATACCGTCATGTCTCCCGTGTCGTTGTCGTCTGTGTCCTGTCGGACGGGGAGGTGCGCGGGAAAATCACGTGTCGGTTCGATCCTCTCGTCCGCAGAGGACGGACAGGATACGGCGACGGTCCCCGGGGTTACCTATCTTTCTTACGGTCCATGCGGGGCACGTAGGCGTCGAGGATGGTATCCTTCGCCTTTCTTACGGCGATCTCGGCCGCCCGGCTGAGATTGTCGGCCTTGTCCGGCGCGATCCTGAACCGGGTCGGGGTTTCCTCAAACAGATGCGCGATATCAGCGTCATCGGCCACATACGGCGAGATATAGACAAAGGTGATGTCCTTGTATCGGGGATCTGTGCTCGTGAGGAACATGATGGTGACGTAGGTGAGGGCCTTGCCCCGAAAGAAGCTGATGTTCATGGCCCGCTCGGCGGTACCCAGCAGGTTGAAACCCTTCACGGAACCCATGGACTTGGCCGGATCGATGCTCTGGTTGGAATCGATAATGATGACCAGGCCTCCCCGGAAGTTGCGCTTCGGCGTATCGACAAGGCGGTCGATTATGAGCTGCATGATGGTTACGATTCCCTGGTTGTCGTTGATTCCTCCGTCACTGACGTGGATGAACGACTCCTCGTCCGGCGTGGAGTTCTTTTGATCCTTCAGGACGATGGGTCCCAGCAGGAGCGGGACGGAGGCGGAGGCTGCCACGCCCCGGGAGACCTCCATGTCGCCGATGGAAAGCCCGATGTCGTCGCAAAAGGTGATCCCCAGGAAGTCCCCCCCGAAACGGAAATTGCTCTTACCGAACCCGGTTTGGGTAAGCTTTTCGGCCAGATCTCGCGGCGTTGTATCAAAACTATCCTTCGTGAGGGTGGTAAAGAGGAATCTCGCCCCGGTGTCCATGACTGTTCCGTTCATGATGAGGGTGGGGGACCACCCGTTTTTCTGGCGTTTGCCCAGCTCGTCGAACTTCCGGCCCTGGAAATAGAGCTTGTCGAACGCCTGCTTGAGGAGGAGGCCCGTCTCCTCGGAGGTCAGGAAAATCTTGTAGAAACGGAAGAGGTTCCTGATCAGGTCCCCCTCTATGTTTCTGCGCATATCGGTCCTATAGGTATCGAAAAACTCATCATACAGGTCGGTATGAGAGGAATCGACGTTCGGCTTGTTCATGCAGTAGTAGGCCATGGAGAGGCTGCCGCCCGAAACGCTGGAGATATAGTCGATTTCGTCGATTATGCTCCTGCCGTCGGGCAGCTTGACCTGTTTATATAATTCCTCCATGACGGCGGCGGAAAAAACAGCGGCCCGGCTGCCCCCGCCCGAGACCGCCACGCGCAAAGAAGAAGTCGCCGTCATCTATCGGGACGTATTGCCGCTTGACCGGGGACGGCTGATCATAGACGAGCAGCTCGTAGTTGATCGTCGAACAGGCAAAGGAAAACGAGAGCAGCAACACCAATCCGCTGAGCATTACAATCCGCTTCATGAAAACCTCCGGTGTCTTTATCAAAGGGGCCAGACTCCCCGTAATTATATACTGTTATTGTCTCGTTTCAACGCAAAACCGCCGGGGGTGATCGATCCTGCGCCCCTAAGAGGTCGATCATGGTACCGTGCCACGAGATCCAATACGCTGAGTATCATGAGTCCTAAGGAAACGAGGATGACCTCGCCCGGAACGTCGGCGTGTCTCGTACATCACATATATGTTCACGTCGGCCCGCGAGTGGCGGGAAATCATGCCGCACGCCTCTTTGTCTCTTCTATCCGGGATGAACCAAGGAGACGGGCGGCCCCGGAGTTACTATTTCTTCTTCCGATCTATATAGGGCAGATAGGCATCGAGGAGTCTTATCCTTCACTTTCCGTACTATGATTTCGGCCGCCCGCTCGAGGTTGTCGGCCTTGTCCGGGTCGATCTTGAAACGGGTCGGGGTCTGCTGGAAGAGCGTCAATATCTCGGGGTCGTCGGCCTGGTCCGGCGAGATGTAGACAAAGGTGACATTCTTGAAACGGGGGTCGGCGCTCATCAGGAACATGATGGTGATGTAGGTGAGGGCCTTGCCCCGCAAGATGCTGATGTTCATCGCCCGCTCGAGCGGTACCCAGCACGGTAAAACCCCTGACGGAGTTTACGGACAGGCTCGGGTCGATGGTCTGGTTGGAGTCGATAATGATGACCAGGCCGCCCTTATACTGTCGTTCGGGGAGTATCGACGAACCGGTCGATGATAAGCTGCATGACCGTGGTGATTCCCTGGTTGTCGCTGATTCCCCCGTCGCTCGACGTGGGTGAAGAATTCATCGTCGGGTTTGGATTGCTTCTGATCCTTCAGGACGATGGGTCCCAGCATGAGCGGCACCGAGGCGGAGGCCACCACGCCTCGGGAAACCTCCATGTCGCCGATGGAAAGGCCGATGTCGTCACAAAAGGTGAGTCCCAGGAGATCTCCGCCGAAGTGGTAATCGCTCTTGCCAAAGCCGGTTTTTGACAGTCTCTCGACGAGGGTCTTGGGCGCGGCATCGAAATCATTTGGCGTGAGGGTGGTAAAGAGGAATTTCGAGCCCGTATCCATGATTCGTACCGTTGAGGATCAGGGTTGGACACCACCCGTTTTTCTGGCGTTCGGCGATCTCGTCAAACGTTCGACCATGGAAATAGAACTTGTCAAAGTCCTTCTTGAGGTAGAGTCCCTTCTTTTCCGCGCTGGCGAAGAATCGATACCAGCGGAAGAAGCTCTTGGGCAGGTTGCTGCCGATGTCCCTCCTCATGTCGGCCAGGTATTGGACATAGAATTCGTCATACAGGTCGGTATGTGAGGTGTCGACGTCGGGCTTATTCATGCAGTAGTAGGCCATGGAGAGGCTGCCGCCCGATACGCTGGAGATGTAGTCGATCTCGTCGGTGATGCTCCGGCCGTCGGGCAGCTTGACCTGTTTATAGAGCTCTTTCATAATGGCGGCGGAAAAGACCGCTGCGCGGCTTCCTCCGCCGGAAACCGCCACCGCAAAGATGTAGTCGCCGTCGTCCGACGGGACATACTGACGCGTGATCGGGCTGGGCTGGTCATACACGAGCAGCTTATGGTTGATAGTTGAACAGGCAAATGTGCAGAGTCAGAGACATTGCCAGAATGATCAAAATCACCAGTCGCTTCATGAAAAACCTCCCGGCACTGTCTAATTTGTATTGATTAAAGGGTGTCATCTCTCGTATAATTATACACGGTTATTCTCATAATTCAACGTAATACGGTCAGGGGGTAGGGCGGAACCGGTGCCCCCTCGACCAGCCCACCGAAGCCAATAGGAGGATCGGCATGTGTGATACCATCGTCGCCACGAAGGAGGCCACCCGGGACGGCTCGGTCATATTTGCCAAGAACAGCGACCGGGAGCCCAACGAGGCCCAGTCCATCGAGTATCACCCCGCCCGAAGCCATAAGGCGGGCGAGGAGCTGAAGGTCACCTACCTCACCATTCCGCAGGCCAGGCAGACCCGCGCCGTCTTTATTTCCCGCCCCTTCTGGATGTGGGGTGCGGAGATGGGGGCCAACGACGCCGGGGTTGCCATCGGCAACGAGGCGGTCTTCACGAAGCTTCCCATGCGAAAGGAAAAGATGCTGCTGGGGATGGATCTGCTGCGGCTTGGCGCTCGAGCGGGCGGCAAGCGCCGGGGAGGCCCTCGAGGTGATTACGGAACTCCTGACGCGATACGGGCAGGGGGGAGCGGCCGGTTACGAGGACAAGAAATTTGCCTACCATAATTCATTCATTATCGCCGATCCGAACGAGGCATGGGTGCTGGAGACCGCCGACCGCGAGTGGGCGGCCCAAAAGATATCCGGCGTCTACTCGATCTCCAACGGCCTGACCATCGGGTCGGACTTCGACAAGGCGTCGCCGACCCTCGTTTCGACCGCAGTCAAGAAAGGGTGGACGAAGTCGGAGTCGGACTTTGATTTCGCACGGGACTATTCCGACTGGTTCTTTACGACGTTTTCCATGTGCCGACCCCGCGCCGCCCGGACGACCCTGCTTGCCTCCGGCAGGCACGGATCGATAGACAGCCAGGCGATGACCGCGTTTCTTCGCGACCATCAGGGGGAGGGCGTCTCCCATGAGCCGCACCGCGGTCTGTTCATGAACAAGGTGTGCATGCACGCGGCAAACAGCCTCTCCCGGGCGAGCCAGACGACCGGGTCGCTGGTCTGCCACCTCAGGGGCGATATCAATACGCACTGGGTTACCGGCACGGCGGCCCCCTGCACCTCGGTCTTCAAGCCCTTCTTCTTCGAGGCGGGCGTGCCGGCGGACGTGGGGCCGGAGGCCACGGGCCGTTATGACGCGAAGAACCTCTGGTGGAGCCACGAACGGCTGCACCGGGCGCTCCTGATGGACTACCCCACCCGAATGGCGGTCGTCGAAAAAGAGCGAAACGACCTCGAAAAACGGTTCATGGCCGAAGAGGAAAAGATCGTGGGGGAACTGGACAAGCTCCCCGCCGGGGACCGCAGAAAGCGGCTTGCGGCTTTCTCCGAGGATTGTTTCAGGAAGGCGTGGGAGGCCGAGCGCCGGTGGACCGAGGCGGTCCTCAAGACGCCGATACGGAAGAGGCCGTCGGTGATCTTTCGGTCCTTTTGGGCCAAGCAGAACGAGAAGGCGGGGGTGGATCTGTAGCCGGGGCTACGACACCTCGCAATCGCGCGGCATAATCCCCTTCTTCACGAGGGTGTCGACGACCAGGCGGACCTTGTCCGGGCTCGTCTCTGTCTCTCGGGCGACGTCATAGACGGATACCCGCCCCGTCCGGCGGGCCGCCGCGATCACCGCGCTCCCCACCTTCTTGAAGAGCGCAATCCTGCGCGCCCCCAGCACGATCAGCGATGCCCCGGGGATGAGCAGGATCAGGCAGAGGGTCAAAACGAACGTCAGCGACAGGGGAGGACGAAAAACCACCCCCCCGACGATCCCCAGGACAAACCAGATCTCCAGGACGACCCCGATTGCCAGCTTGGCCATACATATTCCCCTCGTGATGACGGGCGGCGGGTCGGCCGCCTCGCCTGCCGTACCGCGGACAGGAGTGTGCCGGCCGAATCGGTCGGCCCACAATCAGGGACGCCCGCCCGGCAGACCGACCGTTCCATGATAACAGAAATGACGATCTTTGACGCTAAAAAAGTTGACATCTTGAAATAATCGTTTCATAATATGAACCACGATTCTATTGGCGGTCGTCATCCCCGTTTCTTCCACACCGTGTAAACCGCTTCCGGACCTGGTGACGCCCCGGGCCGGGCGCTTATCCCAGAGCTACCGGGCGAGCGGCGCTCGTTCCCCGGTCATCTGTTCCAGCGAGGGGTGAATATGACGCGCAGGGAGCGGGAAAACATCCGAAGAAGGGGCGAGATGATGGCCGCCGCCGCCCGCCTCTTCGCCGATCGGGGGTACGTTCGGACCACCATGGTCCAGATCGCCGAGCGGGCGGAGTTTGCCCTCGGGACCATCTACCAGTTCGTTCAGGACAAAGGAAGACGTCTACTTTTCCATCCTCAGCGAGAAGTCCGACGAGCTCATCGCCATCCTTGACCGGGAGGAGCTCAAGGCGTTCCCCCCGGAGGCGGCGCTGGAGCGGGCGGTCCAGATCGTCCTCGAATTCTTCGAGAAGAACATCGATTTCTTTCGCATATATATCACCGACTGGGGGACCTTTGAGGCCAATCTCACGGGCGACTACAGGCGGATCCTCAAGGAGAAGTACGACCGGTTCCTCGCCCATTTCACCGGCATCATCCAGCGGGGGATCGCGGGCGGGGTCTTCAAACCCTATGACGCCGTCGAGACCGCCTATGTGCTGGTGGGCATTCTCTCCACGTATATTTTCCAGTGGTCGGTGGAGCCCAGGACGTCCCCGTTCGTCGAAAAGACCGAGATGATCGTGAAACTCTTCCTTGACGGGGCACGGGCATGATGCGGCGCTACGTTAACGCGGTTACTGATGCTGTTCAATCCGGCGGAGCTTTGTACGTGGTCCTTTTTCCTTTTTGTGACCCTGCTGATCATCTTATTTCAACGACGACGGGGCGATCACCCCCTTCTTCTATTGCCAATATCGGAATCCTCGTCGTGATCGTCGCCGTGGCCCTGATCGACTCGCGCTGTCCCGGGTATCGCGCGCTCGTTCATTTCCGGAACTGGTTTCCCGCCTTTCTCGTCGTCGTACCCTACCGGGAGCTCTCCATCCTCATACCACAGATCCAACCGCATGATATCGACGACGTGCTGATACGGCTTGACTATTTCATCTTTCACGTTCACCCGACGGTCTTCATCGAGCGCTTCGAGGTGCCTGTGCTGACGGATGTCTTCCAGGTCGTCTACTGCTCGTACTATTTTCTGCCTTTTACCCTCGGGCGTCGTCGTCTATTTCACGAAAGATCAGAGAAGATTTCACTCCACGTCATCTTCGCAATCCTTTTTTCCTTCTACGTCACGTATGTCGGCTACATGCTCTTCCCGGCCGTCGGTCCGAGGTTTTCCCTCTATCACCTCCAGACGACGGCGCTCGTGGGCTACGCCGTGACGCTTCCCATCCGGGAGTCCCTGAACTGGCTTGAGCATATCATGCGGGACGCCTTCCCGAGCGGGCATACGATGCTGGCGCTCGTTGTCCTCTTCTACACGTGGCGATACGAGAAGCGGCTGCTCTTCCTGTTTGCGCCGATCGCTTCTCTGATTATCGTCTCGACGATATACCTGAGGTATCACTATGCGGTGGACGTGCTGGCCGGGATCATCCTTGCGGTGCCGACCGTCGTGGCCTCCGAGATGGCGATGGAATGGTGGGAGACGGACCGAGAGGCAATACCGGAGCTATCAGGACACGCAATTGTTAAAAGGTTTATAACGGGGACTTATCATGGCAAAGAATATCGAGGTACGGACGGTAAAGACCCGGGGGGACCGTAAGCAATTCATACAGTTCCCCTGGAAGATCTACGAGGGTGATCCTAACTGGGTGCCCCCCCTGAAGATGGACTACAAGAAGCTGCTGACCCCCGGCAAGCACCCCTACTACGAACACGGGGAGGTCGAGTTCTTTATGGCCTTCAAGGACGGCCGGCTCGCCGGCCGCATGACCGCCCACACCAACACGCTGCACAATCAGATTCACCGGGACAAGGTCGGGTTCTTCGGCTTCTTCGAATGCGAGGACGACCCGGACTGCGCGAAGGCCCTCTTCGACGCCGGGGGGGCCTGGCTCAAGGGCAAAGGCATGGACACGATGCGGGGGCCGGACAGCTTCTCCCAGAACGAGATCGTGGGGCTCCTGGTGGACGCCTTTGACATGCCGGCGATGTTCGACATGGCCTATAACCCCCCTTATTATGAAAAGCTCGTCGACAGATACGGGTTCAAGCTCGCCAAGAACCTCTACGCCTACCGTTTCTACGCGAACCAGGGGATGCCCGAGAAGGTCGCCCGGGTTGCCGAGATGATCAAGAAGCGCAAGGGGATCGAGGTGCGCACGGTCAACTTCAAGGACTGGGAAAATGAGCTGATGCGGGTCAAGCGGGTCTACAACACCGCCTGGACGCTCAACTGGGGCTTCTGTCCCATCACCGAGGCCGAATTTCGGAAGCTGGTCCACGACCTCAAGCCGGTGGCGGTGCAGGACCTGATCTTTATGGCCTTCGTAAACGGCGAGATCGCGGGGATTTCCATCACGCTTCCCGATATCAACGTCATCATCAAGGAGATCAAGGGGAAGCTTCTTCCCTTCGGCTTCATAAAGATCCTCACCGGCGTCAGGAAGATCAAGACGGCCCGGGTGACGATCATGGGGGTGGTCCACGAATACCAGAAGCTGGGGCTGGACGCCGTCTTCTACCACGAGACGCTCAAGGCCGCCCGAAAGATGGGCATCGAGTGGGGCGAGCTGTCCTGGATACTGGAAGACAATATCCCGATGGTCCGGGTGCTGGAAAACCTCGGAGCCGAGATCTACAAGACCTATAAGGTGTATGATTATAAGCTGAAGTAGACAGAGGCAACGGAGGAGAAAAGGGGGAATCGGGAGAATCCGGTTTCCCCTTTCCCGTTTGGGGAACGTACCGCTGAAGTATCGCATTGGGGAGGATTAGAAAGGGCAGGGGCGGCTCAATCAAGCCGCCCACTCGATAGGAATCGGCACGGATGATTCATGCCGTCGGCTCACGCCGGCACTGGTATCAGGAGGGACCCTCCAAGGATCTCTACCGTTCCACCAGCCGGAAATAGCAGGTCTCGTCGCCCTTTGCCATGCAGGAGACCTCCCGGGCGATGTAGGCCTCCTTGCCGAAGGCCGAGTCCGCGATGTACTGGATGAACCCCTCGTAGTGGGTGCACATGGATCGGTCGAAATCACAGCCCGCGCAGTGCATGCAGTCAAAACAGTCAAACTCGTCGGGTTTTCCCTCGACCTGGACCACCTTCCCCTTGCCGGAGCCCACCACGAAGAGCCCCAGCCCCCGGGAGAACCGCTCGAGGGGGGATAACTCCTTAAACTGCTCGGCCAGACGCATCTCCTCCATCACGCGCTTCATGACGGTGTAGCCCGTTCTCCGCCAGACGCCCAGCGCCCCCCTGAAGCCGACGAGGTTTGCGATCTCGGTATAGATTTTTGCCTGTTCGGGCATGGTGATGCAGGGGTCCCAGGAGTACTCGGGCGGGTTCTCGAATATTGGAAGCAGCCCCGCGCTTCTGAAGACAATCTTTGCCCCGTTCTTGCCGAGGATGTCGGATATTCCATCCAGCGAGGCGCGGATGGCCAGTTTAGTCGCACGCTTTGGTTGGTCGTCCATATGGGTCCCCTTGCCGATCCATTTGAACACGTAAGTCGGGGCGGCACATCGTGCAGGAAATTTCGTCTCTATGCACTACATAGAGAATTTTTCTCCCAGATACTTTTCGCGGGCCTTCTCGTCCGCCGCGATGCGGCGGGGCGTGCCGTGGATGAGGATATTGCCCTCGTTGAGGATATAGGCCCGGTCGCAGATGCCCAGCGTCTCCCGCACGTTGTGGTCGGTGATGATGATACCGATGCCCCGCCTCTTGAGCGACAGCACGATATTCTGGATGTCGTTGACGATGATCGGGTCGATGCCGGAAAAGGGCTCGTCCAACAGGATAAAGCAGGGGTTGGTCACGAGGGCCCGCGTGATCTCCACCCGCCGCCGCTCTCCTCCCGAAAGGGTCGTGGCTCTGTTATCGGCCAGATGGCTGATCTTGAGGTCGGTCAGGAGAACGGCCAGCCTCTCTTCGCGTTCTTCCCGCGAGAGGGGCAGCGTCTCGAGGATCGACATGATATTTTCGGCCACCGTCATCTTTCTGAAGATGGACGACTCCTGGGGGAGATAGGTGATCCCTTTGCGGGCGCGCTCGTACATGGGCAGCTCCCCGATGTCGTGGCCGTCCAGCATAATCTTGCCGGCGTCGGGCTTCACGATCCCGACGACCATGTAAAAGCTCGTGGTCTTTCCGGCGCCGTTGGGACCCAGAAGCCCCACGATCTCCCCCGAGTGGACCTCTATGTTGACGTGATCGACCACGACCCGCGACTTGATAGGACTTCGTCAGCCCTTCGACGACGAGCAGATGGCCGTTTGCTGATTCGCTTCTTGGATTATCTCTTTTCACTGGTGTCTCGAGTCTGACGGAACCGGAGAGGTTCCTCTATCATGAAAGGCCCCACGAATACCTGGATGCCGGGGGCGTTGTTCGGTGGCATGTATGCCGCCTGGTTAAGCCGTAGCCGTATCCTTCTGTTGCCTGCCGGCTGCCGGTACGACACCCGGAGTGCCAACGGCGATCGTGTTACCGATCTTTGTCGGCGATTCGGCGTGTCGGGCACGTTCGAATATTAGAAATTCTCCTTCGGGTAGATCGTCAGGTGCGCCCTGTCCGTGCTCGACCCGAGGGCGATGCTCTTCTTCTCGTCCAGGAGATAGATGATCTTATCCCCTTTGACCACGTCATCTCCGCGCCAGATGACGGGGTTTCGCTCCAGGGTCAGCACCTTCTTCACATAGTCAAGGGTCATGGTGCCGGCCTGTCCTTTGATGTCGGCCTGATGGAGCCTGGCCCCGCCGTCGGCCACGATCTTTCGGATCTTTCCCGCGGTGACGTCCATGTAGACGGTGATCGAGGAGGCCGTCAGCGACGAGTCCTTGTAGTTGGCCACGGCGCCGCCGGTATAGCGGAAGAAGCCACCCTCTCTGCTTCCCATAAAGCCGGCCGACGAGATGTGCACGGGACTGTCAAGCCGGCTCATCTCCGTAAAGCCGGTCTCCTCGGTCGGGGCTCCCACGGCCGGGGGCTCGGAGGGGCCCGGCTCGCCGATGAGCGTGGTGGTGACGTCCGAGTCGATGTAGAGCTCTTCGGCGTCCATGTCAAACGAAAGCCCCTTGCCCGAAAATTCGGCCTTGGGACCGGTGACGTTGATGGTGTCATCGGTGGAAATCACGTGGCGGTCGGCGTTATAGGTGAGGGTGTTTGCGGTCATCGTATAGTCGGTGGCGGCGGTGATCTTCACGTCGTCGGAGATGGTGATATCCTTGGTGTCGGTATTGAGCACGCCGCGCTTGCCGCTGACAACGATCTCGTACTTATCCTCATAGTAGAAGGTAACGCGTATGTCGGTAAACTCGGTCCTCGATTCGTCTTTGAAGAACTTGGCCTGCCCCGATTCGATCTCATAGAGGGTCTTGCCCCCTTCGGACTCGGTGTATTTTAGCTTCTCGGCCTCGATGCTCGGGGGGCCGCTCTCCGAAACGGTCGCTTCCTTTTCTTTCTCTTCGGCCTTCCTGAGCTTCTCGGAAGAGAAGAAGAGCGCGACGACAATCCCGGTGATGATAACCAGCACCAGGAGTCCGAGGATTAGTCTTAGTCTTTTCATAGTCATACCCGTTATGTGGGTGAGTATTTCTTATAGCATGAAGGCCCGGGCAAGTAAAGCCTTATTTATACCGTTTGACGATCTCCTCCCACAGCTCCTTGGACTTGAGGATGAATTCGCAGAGCTCCCTGACGGCGCCCCTTCCCCCTTCGAGGTCGGTGATCACGTGGGCGCATTCGATGATCTCGCTGACGGCGTCCGACGGCGCCGCCGCGAGCCCCGCGAGCATCATGGCGGGGATGTCCACCAGGTCATCGCCCATGAAGGCCGCCTCCTCAGGCCACACGCCGGTCTCCTTGAGGAGGAGACCCATGACCTCCGCCTTGTTGAGGGCGCCCTGCCGGATATACTGGATGCCCAGCTCCTTGCCGCGATATTCCACGACCTTGGAGCTCCTGCCGGTGATGATGGCCGACTGAATCCCCGCACGCACCAGCATCTTTATTCCGTGGCCGTCCCTCACGTTGAAAAACTTCGACTCGGTCCCTTCCTCGTCCAGCACGATGCGTCCGTCCGTCATGACGCCGTCCACGTCAAACACGACCATTTTCACTTTTTTCGCGCGTTCGTACGCGTCGTCCGACTGTATCTTCATGTTCGTTCCTTTCGTCTTTTTTCTTGCGGTGGTCCTGGTCTCTGTCGGACTCGCCCGCCGTCTACTCGGGGGATATCCCCGATCGGCCCTTAATCTCGCCAAAGGTGTCCTTTCCCGAAAGCAGGCGCGCGGCCAAGGGCATCGCCTGCCGCGCCGCCTCGGCCATGGCCGCGGCGAGGTTCCTGATGTCCCATTGGGCGCTCATGTCCATCCTCAGCCGGGAGATATGGTAGAGCTCCCGGAGATTGACGACGATCAGCACCCTCCTCCGGTGGGCGTTGGTGAGGACGTAGGGGGCGGCCCGCGGGTCCTTTCGGCCGATCTCCGTAAAGAGGGCCTCCGAGGGCGCCATCGCCTCCTCGAAAATATCAGTCAGCCCCGCCTCCCGGACTGAGGGGGGGACCTCGTAGCCAAGCCCCGCGTCGTAGTCCTGGGCGATGATGGTGGCCATTCGATGCCGCTTGAGCTGGGCGAAGTTGGAGGCCGAAACGACCGCCTCGTAGGTGAGGGTGATCATCTCGAATTCCCTCAACACCCGATCGTAGGACTCCAGGCGGGAAAGCGCCGCGTCGACGTGCCGCTTCTTCTCCTGAGGGCTCATGCTTTCGGCGGCCTTCAGGCAGTTATCGAAACCGCGGCCGCCGAAGGAGAAGAGGAGGGCGGCAATCAGCCGCTCGTCGGCTCCGGCTGAATAGTCCACCAGCCTCACGGCGGGCGGGTTCTTTTCGGGCTGGCCGCCGCCTCCCGCGAGGCTCCGCGCGGCGCCGGCGATCGCGACAGGCGTCAGCGTGTCGTAGGGAGTGGGCTCGGTATGCCTCATGAGTGAGGGCGCGTGGGGCAAGACCGCGTCAAAGATGAGGCGTGATAGCTCCCTGACTTCGGCAAGCGGGCTTGCCGCCAGCCTCCTGATCGTCATCTCGATGACGCGGCTGTTTGCCGTCATACCCATCTGGGTAAGAGCCGCAAGCGGCACGACGTAGCGGGCGTCCTCCTTGGCGTATCCTTCCACCACTCCCCTCGTCTTCTTATCCGACCAGAGATCCGGATGCTTTTTCTCCATAAGGGTCACAAGCCCTTCGTACAGCTTCGTATAGGCCGCGTTAAGCGACGAGACGGCGTCGGCAAATCTCGCGGAGAGCCCCAGCACTCTGATTTCTTCGGGGACGAGGTAGTCGCCCTCCAGCGTTATGTAGCGCTGCGACTTTTCGGTATAGGAGGCAAGCCTCGTGCGCTGCAGCTGCTCGGCGGCAAGCCGTGATATCCCGATGATGTCGAGGTTGAAGACGGCGTGCTCGGCCACCGACGAATGCCCCATGCCGAAGATGATGGCCTCATTGGAGCGCCGGGCGCGCTCGACCTGTCGGGCGGCGTCCCGCCGAATCTCATCCACGGGCCGGGGGTCCCGACTGATCCGGGCGTAGCCCGCCGACAGGGTCTCGGGCGTGAGATCCTCGGATCGGGAAAAATCGTCGAGAAAGTCGATCGCCTCCCGGGGAGCTTTCGTGCCGCCCAGGGCGTCCCGGATGGACCGTGCCCGCTGCCGGTAGTCGGCCAGCCGCTCGATATCGATATTCATGCCCGACAGGATTACTCTCATCATGGCTCTCCGTTGATCATTGAGGCCGACTTCCCGCCGGCCAGCATAACGACGCCGAACATCCCGATGATCGGGAGTGAGCCGAGGAGGGCGGCGGCCGAGAAGACCGACCAGTTTGTCGAAAAATCGCCCTCGAGGAACGTCCTGAGGCCGAGCGCCAGGGTGTAGAGCCGCTCGTCGGTCAACACGACGGCCGCCAGCAGGAAGTCCGAGTAGGCGGCGATGAAGGTGAAGGCAAAGACGACCGACAGCATCGGCAGGGACACCGGCAGCACGATCGAAAGATAGACGGTCAGGGGTCCGGCCCCGTCGAGATAGGCCGCCTGTTCGAGGGAAGGGGGGATCGTATCGAAAAAACCCTTGAGAATCCAGGTCGCAAAGGGAATGGCGCCGCCGAGGTAGACGAGGATCAGCGCCCCGTGGGTATCCAGTATCCTGAGAAACTGAAGTATCTTGAAGATCGCCACGAGCGACATCACCCCCGGGAAGAGCTGGACCAGAAGGAGGCCGGACGCGATGGCGCTGCTGCCCGCGAAGCGATAACGGGAGAGGGTCCAGGCGGCCATCGACGTGATCGTGACGGCGATCAACGCCGTGGACGTGGCCACCAGCATGGAGTTGCCGACCCACAGGAAAAAGTCTGTCCCGAAAAAGAGGGTCCGGTAGTTGTCGAGGGTAAACCCGTGCGGAAGGAGGTTCCCGGCGTAGAGCTCTCCGCCGCTGGAAAACGAGACCGAGACGATAAAGATAATCGGGGCCGCCGAGACCAGGGCCAGGGCCGATACAAAGAGGCCCGCGCCGCTCCCGCCCAGTTTGCGTATGATCTCTCGCGCCTGCACTAGAAGACCTCCTCCCGTCGCTTGCGGAGCCTGCGCATGGCGATGATCGTCACGAGCCCCGAGGGCCGCAAATACCACGACCGCGTAGGCGGCCGCCAGGCCGTAGCGCCGACTCATGAGGGTCAGCTTGAATATATAGGAGATGATGATGTCGGTGGCGCCGGCCCCCCCGATGGCTCCCGGATAGGCAGGGCCGCCCGAGGTCAAGAGGTAGATCGCCGTAAAATTGTTGAAGGACGCCGTAAACCCGAGCACGAGGATCGGGGTCATGCGGCGTGCGACGAGCGGGAGGGTCAGTGAAACGAAGGATCGTACCGGCCCCGCGCCGTCCAGCCGCGCCGCCTCAAATATTCCGGCCGGAAGGCTCCGCATGATCCCGGAGGCGCTCACCGTCATGAACGGGACGGCCAGCCACACGCTCACCAGCAGCACGGAGACCCTGGCCGCGTTGGGGTCTATGAGCCAGGGGATCTTTCCCGATCCCGGCAAGAGTCGAGAAGCCCGTTGAGGGCTCCGAAGTTGTAGTTCAGCAGTCCCTTCCAGATGAGGATCGTCACGAAGGCCGGCACCACCCACGGCAGCACTATCAACGGACGGGCGGCGGCCGAAAGCCCCCGGGGCGACCGCGTGAGCATGAGCGCGGCGGCCACCCCGACGACAAAGGGTATCAGGACGCATGAGAGCGAGTAGATGATGTTCCACGCGAACAACCGGGCGAAGTCGGAGACGGGGCTGGTGAAAAGGTCGATATAGTTGGCCCCTCCCACGAAGCGGTAGTCGCGGTAGTGGAAGAGGCTCATGTCCGTCGTGGAAAGGTAGACGTTATAAAGGATCGGGACGATCGACAGCAGCATGACGATCATGATCGTCGGGATGACGGCCGCGGCGATGAAGGATCGGCTCTTCATCTTTTCATCTCCCGGATGACGGCCGCCAGCCGATCCTGCATGTCGCACAGGGCCTTTTTCGGCGCCGACGGCGCCGCTGAGGGCGGCGGCCGCCGCGCCCGAGGTCGCGTCCCACACGAGGTCGCCCTCCGGATCGTTGGGGAAGGGGCAGGAGCCCGACGCGACCGACAGCGCGGTGCGAAGGTAGGGCGTGCGCGCGAAGTCCTCGTCCCGATAGACCGCGGGGTCGGCCATCACCAGACTGCTTCCCGGACAGCTCGAAGAAGCGCCTCAGGTTCTCCGGCAGCAGGAGATAGGTGATGAATTGCTCGGCCTGGCGCGGATGGTCCGCGTAGGCCGAGATGCCCAGGCCCATCAGGGTCGACAGCGGCCTGCCGCGGCTGCCGTCCGCAAACGGCGGAAGCTCATGGTAGCCCACCTCGAGCCCCAGCTTCTGCCACGACGAGATGAGGTAGGTCCCGTATATCGTCATGGCCAGGCGCCCCCGTGAAAAGAGATCGGTGATTACCGGGTAGGTGATCCCCCGGGGGATGAGATGACGCCGCAGCGTCAGGTCGGTCAGGAGCGTCAGGGCCTGGATGCCTCCCGGCGTGCAGAAGCCCAAATCGGTGGTATCGTTACCCGAGGCCCCCCGATCCCTGAAGATATAGGCTCCCCGGGCGTCATAGAAGGGAAAGGTGAAATAGAAGTTCGTGGGGTCGGTAAGAAACCCGTAGACGTCGGGCGTCGAGTCGCCGTTCGTATCTCTCGTCAGGCGCGCCGCCTCGTCGAAGAGCTCCTCCCAACTCTTCGGCACCGCTCCGACGAGCTTTTCGTTGATCACCAGCCCGTACGATTCGACCGTCAGGGGGACGCCCAACAGGACGCCGCCGTACCGATAGGCCTCGATGAAGGGACGGGGATACCGGGCGAGCAGTCCGGAGAAACGGTCCATCGGCGCCAGCAGCCCCATGAGGGCCAGGGTCCCCACGGAGGTATGGGAGATGCTGACGACGTCCGGGCCCTTTCCCGCCGGGGCGGCCAGCTCCAGCTTGGTGGTGATCTCAAACAGGCCGATTTCAACGATGCGGACGCTCGTGCCGGTTTCGCGCTCGTAACGGTCGGCGATGTCGGCCAGCGCCCGTATCTGGTCGCTACTCATCGCCGCCCATACGGTGACGACCGCGCCCGAATTGCCCGAGGAACGGCAACAGGGCAAGAGGAAGATACACAAAACGGCTGAGATGAAGGCGATATATTTCATCGGTGGGGAGGGCATGGCCCGCCCGAAGAACCTCCCTGATATCCGATAGTAGTGTATGTCAAGGGGCGCGCCGGGGTCAAGGATATTTTCCGGCCCCTCTCAAGAAAAACCCCCGTGAAACGGGGGCATCCGGGGGAACTATGCGGGCCGAGCGTCTATTCGGCGCCCTTCTTTTTCGTCCCGGTCCGGGTCGTCCCGGCCACCAGGATTATCACGGCAAGGATCAACAGAAAGACAAGGAGCCAGCGGAATGCTCCCTCGATCTGGCCGAAGACCTTCATGGTCAGGGCGGCGGGGCTCCCGATGAGGTCGGCGTATCGGTAGTCGCAGCTGTAGAATTTGGCCGATATCCCCCCGACCAGTGCCGCCAGGATAAGCGACAGCTTGATGACCCTGGATATCGGCACAGCGGCGGACCGGGGCGCGGGCCCCGTGAGGACCGTGTCGAGGTCCCGAAAGACCACGAGAGACAGCAGCACGTCCCACCAGGATGCAGATCACCAGCCCCAGGGCGTAGACGATCAGAATCGTCTGCATCAGCCTTCCTTCTTTCGCAGCGAGTACCCGAGGAGGAAGACCGACAGCACCACCAGCAGCGTCCAGAGGAGACGGAATCCCATCGCCTCCCACTGGTTCATGAGGCTCCATATCCGCACGAGCTGGTCTGTCTTTGCCTCATCGGGATAGGAGGCCGACATTGCGCCGGAAAGTGATGCCAGCATGATGGCGACGTAGACGAGCCGTGACCAGAATCTTCGGACGGCGGCCTCAGGAAACATCGCCTTCAGCAGAGACGAAAGGCCCGACGCGAGGAGGAGGGCGATGACAACGCCGAAAACGGCCGCAACCGCCACCCCGATCAAATAGAAACGGAGGATGTCCATCGGTTAATCCTTAAGATCGTTGAATATCTTTCTGCTCTCCGAAAAAGAGATGCCGAGCGCCGTCAGGATCTTACGCTTTGTCTCCATCCTGCAGCTCATTCCCTTTTCTATGCGATCGATGGTCAGGACGCTGACGCCCGCTTTACGAGCCAGTTCCGACTTTGACAGGAGCATCTGTTCCCGGATGGCGGTCAATGTATTCTTTGACATGGAAAACCCGACAGTCTTCTGAAGTGGCACAGAAAAAAACTAATATTCGACAACCGGGGGCAGCTCCTTCGCGTGGGCGACCCACTTTTCCACGTCCTTGACGGAGGGGAGCTTCCTTACCAGTTTCTTCTTCTCGTTAGTCTCCTTCATCGCCTTCCAGAGTGCGTCAGGCTTTCTGTTTCTCAGCTCCTTGACGGTGTCCACTCCGGCCTCTTCCAGCAGGTCGGAATACTCCTCGCCCA
Organism: uncultured delta proteobacterium; assembly: GCA_963809875.1. GTDB lineage: Bacteria > Desulfobacterota > Zymogenia > Zymogenales > Zymogenaceae > JAFGAS01. The sequence continues at coordinate 107,006 of CAWELC010000002.1, forward strand.
CGCCCTTGATTCGGAAAAGGTCGGCGAGGTTAACCCATTCGAGGATGAGCTTATGGCCGATGCCGGTCTTGTCTTCGAGCTCTTTTCTACCCTTGGGGGTCTTGCCCCGATCGAGGAGTCTTTCGGTAGTTTTGATGCCGACTTTGTTCAGTTTCTTCTTGTAGGCGTCCCCGATTCCTTCGATGTCCTTGATTGAAGGTGCCATGGTAACTCCTTGTTAAAAATGGGTTTGTTAATATAAATGATGCATAAAATTATTTTATTTTGTTATAAAAGTCAAGTTATTTTACAAAACATTGAAGATTTTATTATTTCGTCAGCTCCCGTCTTTGCGGGCAGATCCGGCCGTCCGTTATGCTAAAATAGAGAGAAAGACCCGGGGGCGATACGAATGGTGATTTTTCTTGACTTTCCCGGGGGCGTTCGATAGAGTATTTACGTTACTATTAGAGTAGTAACAACTGGGAAGGCGAACGACGGAGCGAAGCGTTCGCCCACCGGGGCGGACGCGTGCGAGGGCATATATCGCCATATTCGCTACTATTAAATAGACAGGTACACAGGGAGGCAGCCATGAGACAGCCGGTCAAAGTCGTCGTGTGGGGAACGGGGCAGATGGGGACAGGGATCATAAAACTCGTTCTGGAGAAAGAGGGGATGGAGCTTGCCGGCGTGGTGTCGGCGCGCAGCGAGAGGGAGGGGGCGGACGTGGGTAGTATCATCGGCGCCCAAAAACCGATGGGCCTTGCGGTATCCACCGACGCCAAGGGGCTGCTTGCCAAAATCAGGCCCGACGTTGTGCTTCACGCCACCACGTCCCGGGTGGCCGATGCCTTTCCCGAGCTTGAGATAGCGCTCGGCGCCGGCGCAAACGTCATCTCGATCGCCGAGGAGATGAGCTTTCCCCGCTGCGGCTCGCCCGAGCTCTCCGACGCAATCGATGCGCTGGCCAGGAAGAACAAGGTCTCGATACTGGGCACCGGCATCAACCCCGGGTTCGTCCTGGACCTGCTGGTCATCGCGCTGACAGGGGTCTGTTTCCGGGTCGATTCTATCACGGCCCGACGAGTCAACGATCTGTCGCCCTACGGGCCGTCCGTCCTCAGGACCCAGGGCGTGGGGATCACTCCCGAACAGTTCCATAAGGGGGTGGCGGACGGATCGGTGGTGGGGCACTTCGGCTTTCCCGAATCCATCAGCATGATCGCACGAAGCCTGGGTTGGGAGATCGAGAGGATCGAGCAGACCCGGGAGCCCATTGTGAGCCAGGTCGCGCGAAAGACCCCCTTTGTCACCATCACGCCGGGGCTCACGGCGGGCTGCAAACACACCGGGATCGGCTACATGAAAGGAAAGCCGGTCATCACCCTCATCCATCCCCAGCAGGTGCACCCCGGCCTCGCCGACGTGACGACGGGCGACTATATCGAGATCGCGGGACACCCCAAGGTCTCATTTTCCGGCTCGCCGGAGATCCCCGGCGGCGTCGGGACGGAAGCGCTGGCGGTGAACATGATCCCGCAGATTATCAATGCCGCCCCCGGCCTCTATTCGATGGCCGATCTGCCGGTGCCGGCGGCGATCATGGGGGACGTCAGGAAGCTCATCGGAGGCGCCTAATCATGGGAGATATCGTCAAAAAAGGGCAATGGGTCGAGGTCTACCGGGTCGTCCTTTCTCCCGAGAAGCGCGCCCCCCAGGTCCCGGACGACACGAAGAAGGTCCCCCTTGAGATGCGGGTCAAGGGGTTCCTCGAGCGGGACGCGAAGATCGGCGATGAGGCCGTCATCACCACTGCCGCCGGCAGAAAAATCTCCGGCAGGCTCGATGCGGTCAACCCGGCCTACACCCACGGGTTCGGGGAGCCGATCGGCGAGCTGATCGGCATCGGCCGGGAGGTGCGCGGCATCCTCGCTGAACACAAGAAAGAAGGGAGGGGGTAGCGGTCATGGAAGAGAGGGGATACGCTGCGGTCATGGCCAGAAAGGCCGAGGTCATGAAGAAATCGGTGGGCATCGACTACGATCTTTTTACCACCGGCGCCCTGTCCTTTGACTACGAGGGGATGATGACGGCCACCGGCTACACCATCGACGAGGTCGCCCGCATCCAGGCCGAAACGGCGGTCGGCAACACGCCGCTGGTGGAGCTCGGCAATCTCACGGAGCTTGCCCGGGCGGTCTCTCCGGCCGGCATGGGGGCCCGGATCTTCGTCAAAGACGAGGCGCAGAACCCCTCGGGCTCCTTCAAGGATCGGCGGGCGTCCATCTCGATCTACGAGGCGAAAAAGAAGGGATATCCCGGGGTTTCGGCCGCCACCTCCGGAAACTACGGCGCGGCCGTCGCCTCCCAGGCGGCAAAACGCGGTCTGGGCTGCATCATCGTCCAGGAGGCCTTCGACTCGCGGGGCGTGGCCCAGCCCGAGATCGCCGAAAAGACCCGCGCGTGCGAGGCCTACGGGGCCGAGGTGATCCGGCTTTCCGTCGGGCCGGAGCTCTTCTACGTCTTCCTGACCATCCTCATGGAGACCGGCTACTTCAACGCCTCCCTCTACACACCCTTTTCCGTCCTCGGTATCGAGACCCTCGGTTTCGAGATCGCCCGGGAGATCAAGGCGCGCGAGGGGCGGTTTCCCGATGCGGTCATCGCGACGCATGCCGGCGGCGGCAACGTCACCGGCACGGGCCGGGGGCTTGCAAAGGCGGGGGCCGCCGGGACACAGCTCGTGGCGGCCAGCGTCGACCTCTCGGGCCTGCACATGGCCTCGGATACCGATTTTAACCGGAAGTCGTTTACCACCGGGCACACCGGCTTCGGCATCCCCTTTGCCACGTGGCCCGACCGGGCCGACGTGCCCAGGAACGCCGCCCGGCCGCTGCGCTACCTGGACCGCTTCGTGACCGTGACCCAGGGGGAGGTCTTCTACATCACGCAGTGCCTGGCCGAGCTCGAGGGGATGGAACGGGGGCCCGCCGGCAACACGTCGCTGACGGCGGCCTTTGCCATCGCCCGGACCCTGCCGAAAGACCGGATAGTCGTCGTGCAGGAGACCGAGTATACGGGGGCCGGAAAACACCCCTACGCCCAGCTCAACCTGGCGCGACAGATGGGAGTCGAGGTACGGCGGGGCGACCCGAAGGAGAACGTCCCGGGGAAGGCGATCGTCATTCCGCGGGAGCCGTCCCAGATTGCGGTGGTCGACGTGGATCTCGACCGGCTCCGGCGCTCCTACCTCAAGAACGCGAGGGAGGGCCTCAGGCAGGGAGAGCTCGTCACCGATACGGACGTGGCGTTCCTGGCCGCCGATATCAGGGCGACCCAGGACTACGTCCGCGCAGCGATGGGGATATAGGCGATCCGGGGCACGCCTTCGCGGATAACCCCGTGGGCGGTCGGTGCCGCCCGGAGGACCGGGTGGCACCATATTGAAACATAACAGGTGAGCGAGATAGACGCCATGGAACAATCGGATACGTACGAAGAGCAGAAAAAGCACCTTGCCGGGCTCTCCGACGACCAGCTGAAGGACTATTTCTGGGAGCTCATCGACCGGATCATGGAGCCGATCGTCGAAGAAGCCCGGACCCATACGTCGCCCTCCATCGAGCGCTCGGTGCTGCTGCGTATGGGTTTTTCGAGCATCGAGGCCAAGGCCCTCGTCACGATGATCGCCGAAAGGGGGCTCCTGGGGCACGGCGCGGGAAACCTCGTGCTGAAGGTCGCCACAAAGCGCGGCCTGGATATCAGGGGGGCGGGCCTGGCCCTTATCAACGGTTCCCATTGGGATGAACTCGCATGAAGCCGCTTGATCCGAAAAAGAAGATTGATATCTCCGAGGTCCTCAGAGACCTCGAAAGCTACCGCCCCCGTCGCAAGGGATGGGTCTGGAGGGAGAAGGTCGCCGATCAGAAGATCGGTCCCTTCGTCTGCAAAGACACCACGAAGAATCTCAAGAACTCCGTCCCGCTGCCGTCGGCCCACTACTTCGGGAACATCGACCCCCAGTGCGACTTCGTGGTGACCACCGAGATCGCCTCGGGCCGCTTCGAGGACGACATCCGGCGCATGCGGATGGCCGCCTGGCACGGCGCCGATCACATCATGGTCATCCGCACGACGGGCCAATCCCACTATGACGGGCTGATCGAGGGGACGCCCGAGGGAGTGGGGGGGGTGCCCGATCACCCGAAAGCAGGTCAGGGCGACGCGCAAGGCCCTCGACGCCATTGAGGACGAGGTGGGCCGTCCCATCAACTTCCACTCCTACGTCAGCGGCGTGGCCGGGCCTGAGATCGCCGTCCTCTTTTCCGAGGAGGGGGTCAACGGGGCGCACCAGGACCCGCAGTATAATGTCCTCTACCGGAACATCAATATGCACCGCTCGTTCGTGGATGCGGCCTGCGCAAAGATGATCATGGCCGACGGCGGGATCCTCCAGATCGACGGGGCGCACAACGCCAACGCCACCGCCCGCGAGGCCTGGAAGGTGCTGCCCGAGCTCCTCGTCCAGCATGGGATCAACTCGGCCTTTTCGCTGTCGTCGGGGATGAAAAAGGAGCAGATCGCGCTCTCCACCGTTCCCCCCACGGCGCCCCCGGCCCCGAAGCTCTTCCTCGACCTCCCCTACGCGGTGGCCCTGCGCGACTTTTTCGCCGGCTTCAAGATGCGCGCCCAGCAGAACACCCGCTACATGGAGGCCGACACCGCCGAGGCCACCATCACGCACGTCCTGGATACCCTCATCTCCCGCCTGACGTCGGCCGACATCCAGAGCACCATCACCCCCGACGAAGGGCGCAACGTCCCCTGGCACTATAACAACATCCTCGGCGTCAACACGGCGCGCCAGACCCTCATGGGGCTCGACGGTTTGACGGATCTGGTCGAGCTGAAAAGGGACGGGGCCATGTCCGAAAAGGTCCGCGAGATCAAGGAGCGCGCGGTGCTGTTCCTGGAGGAGATCATCCGGATGGGCGGGTACTTCGCCGCCGTCCAGAAGGGTTCCTTCGTCGACTCCGGGTACTTCCCCGAGCGCCACTGCGACGGCATCGCCCGGGACCCGGCCGGGGGGGTGGCGGCGGGAACCATCGTGAAGCGGGAGGATGACTACCTGGCGCCGGTCTGCAGCCATTTCGGCTACAACAACCTTCCCGCCGGGACCGCGAAGGCGTGCGACCTCATCTCCGGGCTGCACGCTTCTGCGCGCCCGAAAAGATCGTCTACGTGGACGAGCTGGACGACGTCGACAACGTCGATCGCCGCTGCCAAACGGGGCGGTCGGAGGCCGCCGAAGGTCTCATCCGTCCCGAGGTGGAGTGGGCGGGCGACGGCATCGTGGTCGTGACACTCTTCATCCCCGAGAAGCCCGAGGTGGCCGAGGCGGCAGCCCTGGTCATGGCCGAAAAGATGGGGCTTTCCTCCCCCGAGGTCATATCGCGCCGGCTCATCCATCCCGCCGAGGGGAGCCTCTTTGAGGTCAAGGGGCGGCTCGATTTTGCCGTAAAGAAGAGCGAGCTGGTCATCCCGAAGAAGGAGGTCGCTCATCCCGGAGGAGGAGATCGTTTCGTTCGTGCGGGAGCGCAAGATATCGCTGGTGGCGGCGACCGTCGGGGAGGACGAGCACTCGGTGGGGATGCGCGAGATCATCGACATCAAGCACGGCGGCGTGGAGAAATACGGGTTCGTCTGCCACTACCTGGGGACGTCGGTGCCCATCGACAAGGTGCTGTCGGCGGCCCAGGAGACGGGGTCCGCGGTCGTGCTCATCTCGACCATCATCAGCCACAACGACATCCACCGCGTCAACATGAAGAGGCTTGCCGATCTTGCGGTCGAGCGGGGGATCAGGGACCGGCTGCTGTTGATTGCCGGCGGGACGCAGGTCACCAACGAGGCGGCCGTGGCCTCGGGCCTCGACGCGGGGTTCGGACGGGGCACCAAGGGCCACCACGTGGCGAGCTTTATCGTCAAGAAGATGAGAGAAAAAAAATAGAGTGGCGCGGCGCGCTTCTTTCCCGCGCTCCAGGGGGCAAGCAAGATCTCTCCGATGAAATCACCCGATATCCTCGTGGCCGAGATCGGCAGCACCATCACGAAGCTCTCGGCGTTCTCCGGGATGCAGACGGCGCGGCCCGTGTTCCTCGGCCAGGGGATCGCCCTGACGAGCGTCCCCCAGGGGGACGTGACGATCGGCCTTGCGGGCGCCGCCGACGACCTCACGTCCCGTTTCGGGATAGAGACGGGCGAGCTCGGGCGCGACGTCGAGTTTCTTGCCGTCTCCTCGGCGGCGGGCGGGCTCAGGATGACGGTCCACGGGCTGACCCGGGATATGACGCTCAGGGCCGCCCGGGAGGCGTCCCTCGGGGCGGGGGCGGTGGTCGTCTACACGACGGCGGGAGCCATCACGACCGATGACGCAGCCAGGATAAAGGAACACGCCCCGAAGCTGATCCTGCTCTCCGGCGGGGTGGATTATGGAGAGCGCGATATCATCGTCAACAACGCCCGGGTGCTGGCCTCCATGGGCGCCACACATATCCCGGTCGTCTACGCCGGCAACGTCGCCACCAGGGACGAGGTCACGCGCATATTCGTGGAAGCGGGCATCGAGGTCTTCGTGACCGAGAACGTATATCCGAAGATCGACGAGCTCAACGTAGGCCCGACGCGATCGGTCATCCAGGACGTGTTCGCCCGGCACATCGTCACGGCTCCCGGTATGGAGCGGATCAAGGAAATGGCCCACGGCTCGGTCATCCCGACGCCCGGAGCGGTGCTCTGGGCGGCCGAGATCCTCTATGACGAGATCGGGGACCTTCTGGTAGTGGACGTGGGGGGGGCGACGACCGACGTCCACTCCGTAACGGAGGGCTCCCAGAAGCTGGCCGCGATCACGGTCTGGCCGGAGCCGTTGTCCAAGCGGACGGTGGAAGGCGACCTGGGCGTCTATATAAACGCCCAACACGTCATCGAGGAGTCGCAGGGAGCCATCGCCGATGACCGAGACGTGACGCCGATGCCCCGCACGGACCCGGAGCGCGAGCGGGTCGCGCTTCTCACCCGATGGGCGGTGGATCTCTCGATCTGGAGGCACGCGGGGACCGTGAAGGTATCCTACGGGGCATACGGCAAGAGCGAGATCGTGGAAGGCCGCGACCTCACCCAGGTGAAGCATCTCATCGGAACGGGGGGGGCGCTCACGAGACTTCCCGGCGGGGCCGAGATATTGAGACATATCCGCCGCGACCCCCACAAACGGAAACTCCTGCCGCCCGCCGGGGCGCGCGTCCTCATCGACGCGGATTATATCATGGCGGCCGCGGGCATCATGGGAAGGCTCCACCGGAAGGCGGCGGCCTCCCTGCTTCTGGCAGGCATGGGGATCAACTGACCATGTCCGGACCGTACGTCACCATAGACCTCGAAAAGATCCAGGCTAACGCCCGGGTCATTACCGACGTGTGCGCCGCCCACGGCATCGAGGTCACCGGCGTCACGAAGGTGACCTGCGGGATGCCCTCGGTGGCCCGGGCGATGCTGGCAGGCGGCGTGACGAGCATCGGGGAATCGCGGATGGAGAACATCCGCCGCCTCAAAGTGAGCGGCATCAACGCCCCGATGATGCTGCTCAGGATCCCGCCGCTCTCGGCCGTGGACGAGATCGTGACCTCGGTCGATATCAGCCTCAACTCGGAGCTTTCGGTTATCGAGGCGCTTTCTCTGGCGGCCGCGCGCCGGGGTATCGTCCACGACATCATCCTCATGGTTGACCTCGGGGACCTGAGGGAGGGGATATGGCCTGACGACCTCATGCCGATCGCCTCGGAGGTGGTGAAGCTTGCGGGCGTGCGCATCGTCGGCATCGGCACCAACCTCTCGTGCTACGGCGGCATCATCCCGACCTGCGGCAACATGGACGAGCTGGTCTATTACGCCGACGAGATCGAGGGAAAGTTCGGGCTTTCGCTTGCCTACCTCTCGGGGGGCAATTCCAGCTCATTGTCGCTCATTGCCGAGGGAGGGATGCCCGCCCGGATCAACCACGTGCGGATAGGCGAGGGAATGCTCCTGGGCAGGGAAACGGTCGAGCGGCGGCCGTGGCCGGGGACGTCCCAGGATGCCTTCGTGCTCAGGGCGGAGGTGATCGAGCTCAAGGAGAAGCCGTCGGTCCCCATCGGCCAGCGGGGCCAGGACGCCTTCGGGGGGACGCCCACGTTTACGGGAACGGCGTCCGATCACCTGGAAGGGGCGCGGCGGGAGATGACCAGGGCGATCCTCAACGTCGGACGGGAAGACGTCCTGGTCGAGGGACTGGAGCCCATCGACGCCCGTCTGACCATCCTGGGCGCTTCCAGTGACCATCTGATCATCGACGTGACGCAGGCGGGCGGCGGGGTTGCCCTCGGGGGCGAGCTGGAATTTCTCATGAACTACGGGGCGCTCCTTGCCGCCATGACCTCGTCATACGTGGAAAAGAGGCCGATCATGAGAGCCGAGGATATAATGAACATGAGGGGTGTCGCGATCATTGGTGTGCCGAGCTGGGTGGGGGCGCTGGAGCCGGGTACGGACGCAGCACCGCGGGCGCTGAGGGAAACGGGCCTGGCCGCAAAGCTCGCCTCCCTCGGGCTTGCCGCCGAGGAGCGCGGTGACGTTGCAGTCAACGAATCGATACGCGGGGACGACTATGACCAGAACGTCCGCGAGGTGGCCGGCATCGCCGCGGGGACGGCCGATCTCGTCGAGCGCGCGGTTTCCGACGGGCTGGTCCCGCTTGTCCTCGGGGGTGACCACAGCGCGGCCCTGGGAGTATTGGTCGGGCTCTCGCGCGTGCTGTCCCCGTTCGGACTGATCTGGTTTGACGCCCACGGTGATTTCACGGTCCCCGACGGGACGGGCGATACCAGGATAAGCCGCATGGTGCTTGGCGCGGCCCTGGGCTACGGCGACGAGCGACTCAGGATGCCGGGCGCCCGGACGCCCCTGGTCTCACCCGAGAACATCGTGATCGTCGGCCTGAGGGACGTGACCGAGGGCGAGTCGAGACTCCTGGCGGAGTCCGGCGTCACCATCTTCACCATGGAGGATATCGACGCCCTCGGGATCAAGGAGGTCATGTATCGATCGCTTCGGGCGCGGGCACCGCGACCAGGGGAATTCACGTCAGCTTCGATATAGACGTGGTGGACGTCCAGACGGCACCGGGAGTGAACGAGCCGGTCATGGGCGGCATCACCTACCGCGAAACGCATCTGGCCATGGAGCTTCTGGCCCAATCCGGACTGATGCGCTCGATGGACGTGGCGGGCGTCAACATGGAGGCCGACCCGGAGGGCAAGACGGCGCACGTCGCCGTCGAATTCATCCTTTCGGCGTTCGGCAAGAAGATTTTGGGGAGATCATGAGAAAGCCCATAGACGATACGGTGGTATACCTCGAACAGCTCGGGCTGACCCAGTACGAGGCAAAGGTTTATCTTGCGCTGCTTTCGGAGCATCCGGCCACCGCCTATACGATATCGCGCCGGTCGGCGGTCCCCCACTCGCGGGTCTACGAGGTGGCGCGCCGCCTGATGGCAAAGGGGTACGTCGTCTGCCAGAATACCAACCCCGACCGGTTCTCGCCGCTGTCTCCCCGGGAGCTGGTGGGCAAGCTTGCCGGCGAGCATGAGCGGATCGTCGCCGAGCTCAAGCAGCGGCTCGACGCGATCCCCTTCAGGTCGGACTTCGATCCGGTCTGGAACATCAACAGCCGGGAAGGGGCGCTGTCCAAGGCGCGAGAGATCATCAGGCGAGGCCCAGCGAAAGATCTACATCGGCGTCTGGGACGAGGAGCTGGGCGACCTGGTCGATGATCTGAGGGGCGCCAATGCCCGGGGGGTTGACATCGTATTTCTTATCTACGGCACTGCGTCGGTGGATTTCGGGCGCGCCTTCTACCATGATACGTCCTCGATCAAGGAAATTGCGTATCTGGGCAGAAACGTCGATATCGTCGCCGACTCGTCGGCGGCCGTCAGCGGGTGGCTCGGCACGGAGATGACCAACGGGGAGCCGAAAGAAGGCGGCGATCCGAAGTACTTCAACTGCCAGGTCATCTGGACGAAAAACCGGGGGCTCATCAACGTCATCGAGGGATATATCATCCATGATTTTTACCTTGCGGAAATACTCGGCGTCTTCAGAGGCGAGATCGAGGGTGTATTCGGCGCTAATATGAAGGCGCTTCGGAACAAATATCGCGGATAATCACGGGAGGAGTCGGTCATGACAGAGAAAAAGGAACAGTTGACCTTCATGGAGGCGGCGTCCACCGTCGCCGGCTACGGGATCGGCGCGGGGATCATGGCCGTGCCGTATCTGGCCGTCAGGAGCGGTGTGCTCCCGCTATTGGGCATCATGGTGGTCGCCTACCTCATCAGCATCCTCTTTCACCTGATGCTGGTGGATATGACCATGCGGGACGGCGGGAAGACCCAGCTCATGGAGATCCTGGCCAAGTACCTTTTCGTCGGAAAGATAGGTAAGATTTTCACCTGGGTATTTTTCGTTTTGATCGTCTTTGCCTTCTTCGGGACCCTCATCACCTACCTCGTGGGAGGCGGGGAGGTCCTCAACAGCACGTTCAACCTCCCGCTTGCCCTGGGCTTCTTTGTCACCTATCTGCTGGCGGCGGTGGTCGTCTTCTTCGGGCTGAAGGCGGTAGGCGTCGTGGAGAAGTTTTCGATTATCGGCATCGCGGTCGTGGTGGTCACGCTGCTGGCGCTCTCACTGTTTCGGCCGTTCAGCCTTACGATGTTCGTCCCCGGCGCGGGGGTCAGGGAGGCCCTTGCCCTCTACGGCATGGTGATGTTCTCGTTCTATTCGATGTTCTCGATCCCCCAGGCGGTCAAGGGACTATCCGACAGGCCGAGGCTCGCCCCCTGGGCCGTGGTGACGGGAATCGGGATCACCTTCTTCACGGTGCTCCTCATCTCCCTTGCGGCCATGGGGGTGTCCAAGATCGTGACGTCCAACGCCATCGTCGGCTGGGCGGAGGCGATCGGCCCGTGGGCGAAGTATCTCGGGAGCATATTCATCATACTGGCCTTCCTCACCAGCTTCTGGTCCATCTCGCTGGCCCTGGCCGACGTGCTGCGCGAGCGGCTTAAAATAAACGATAAGATCGCCTGGCTGCTGGCGACCCTTCCGTGTCTCCTTATCTCGTTTTTCAAGCTGGGAAATTTCATCGAGTACCTCCGGTTTACCGGCGGAGTCATCGGGATATTGCTGGTAGTCGTCATGATCCCGGGCTATCTCTCGGTCAAGAAGAAGGGGGTGGTGAAGACGCCGGCCTGGAGCCTCGGGTTTTTCGGGAAGAGCGCCTTTTTGTGGGTCGTCCTGGCAGGTTTTCTCTTGATGGCGGTCGGCTCGGCGATCCCCATTAAATAAACGTCATGAAAGGAATTCAGATGAAAAAGAAGGTAATTATCCTCGGAGCGGCGGGAAGGGATTTCCATAACTTCAACGTCCGCTTCCGGGATAACGAGCACTACGAGGTCGTGGCATTTACCGCCACGCAGATACCCAACATAGAGGGGAGGGTCTATCCCCCGGAGCTTTCGGGTAAGCTCTATCCCAAGGGGATTCCCATCTATGCCGAGGACGAGCTCGAGCAGCTCATCAAGAAGTTCGGCGTGGACGTGGCGGTCTTTTCCTATTCCGACGTGACCCACAATCATGTGATGCACCTGGGTTCCCGCGTCGTCGCGTCCAAGGCGGACTTTCTGCTCCTTTCGGCTCAGAGCACCATGCTCAAGTCCGTCAAGCCCGTCATCGCCGTGACGGCGGTGCGCACCGGCAGCGGCAAGAGCCAGACCACCCGGAAGGTCTGCCAGATCCTCCGGGAGATGGGAAAGCGCGTCGTGGCGGTGCGCCACCCCATGCCCTATGGCGACCTGAAGAGCCAGATCGTCCAGCGCTTCGGCGACTATAAGGACTTCGACATCCACGGCATCACCATCGAAGAGCGCGAGGAATACGAGCCGCTCGTCGAGATGGGCATCGTGGTATACGCGGGCGTGGACTACGAGAAGATCCTGAGGGCGGCCGAAAAGGAGGCCGACGTGGTCATCTGGGACGGCGGCAACAACGACACCTCGTTCTACGCGCCGGACCTCTCGATCGTGGTATTTGACCCGCACCGGGCCGGCCACGAGCTCCTCTATCACCCGGGTGAGGTGAACCTCAGGCTTGCCGACGTCGCGCTGATAAATAAGGTCGATACGGCCTCCTCCGAGAATATCGCCATCGTCCGCGCAAACATAGAGCGGATCAATCCGAAGGCCCAGATCGTCATGGCAAACTCGCCGGTCACCGTCGCGGACCCCGGCGCGGTGAAGGGGAAACGGGTCCTGGTGGTGGAAGACGGTCCGACGCTCACCCACGGGGAGATGAAGTTCGGGGCGGGTGTCATCGCGGCGAAGGCCTTCGGCGCGGGCTCGCTCGTCGACCCGAAGTCATCGGCCGTGGGGTCTATCAAGGCGACGTTTGCGAAGTACCCCCACATCGAGGGCCTGCTGCCCGCCATCGGGTACGGCGAGGCCCAGATGAAGGATTTGGCCGACACCATCAATGCGACCGACTGCGACCTCGTGCTGTCGGCGACGCCGATCGATCTGTCCAAGATCATCACCATCACAAAGCCGATCGTGCGGGTGCGCTACGGGTACGGTGACGCCGGATCGCCTATGCTGGGAGATATCATCAGGAAACGGTTCGGGACGTAGGCAGCCGCGGGGATACCGGGTACGGGTATCCCGATGCGGGGAAAAGATATCGCGAAATCCGGGGGAGATGGGCTTACTCCCCCGGCGGGTTTTTCACGAGCTTTCTGAACAGGTATGCGGGGGTGACGGTATGTCGGGAAAGAATAGAACCAGGACGGCGGTGGTGGCCCTGGGCGGCAACGCGATTATCAAGGAAAAAGAGGCGGGGACGATCGCCCAGCAGTTCCGCAACACCAGGATGTCCCTGGTGGGCGTGATCGGGCTGATCCGGGACGGCTGGGACGTGCTGATCACCCACGGCAACGGCCCCCAGGTGGGAAACCGCATTATCGCCACGGAGATGTCCCACACGATGGTGCCCGACCTGCCGCTGGGGGTGTTGTGCGGAGACACGGAGGGCGCGATGGGCTACATGATACAGCAGTCACTCTTCAATAAGCTCATCTTTCACTCCATCAAAAAGCCCGTGGTCACCGTCATTACGCAGACGCTGGTGGATTCCGAGGACCTGTCGATGAGGCAGCCCACCAAGCCGGTCGGCCCCTTTTTCACGAAAGATGAGTCGGAAAGGCTCACCCTGGACAAGGGGTGGCGCTTCATGGAAGACGCGGGCAGGGGATTCCGCCAGGTGGTGCCGTCGCCCTATCCGCTGGAGATCGTCGAGATCGGCGTGATCGAGCGGCTTCTTGCCGAAGGTGTCATCGTGGTCGCCATCGGCGGCGGGGGGATCCCCGTGGTGCGTCAGCCCGACGGGACGCTGGAAGGCATCGACTGCATCATCGACAAGGACCTCGCCTCGAGCCTTGCCGCCCGGGACCTCGATGCGTCTCTGTTCATCATGGTCACGGGGGTGGACAAGGTCGCCCTCAACTATCGCAAGCCCAACCAGGTGAACCTCGACCGCATGACCGTCAGCGAGGCGAAACGCTGGCAGAAAGAAGGACATTTCTTTGCCGGGAGCATGGGGCCCAAGATCAGGGCGGCCCTCGAATACCTCGACGCGATGCCCCAGGGCAGGGTCCTCATCACGTCTCCTGAGGGGCTCAAAGACGCCGTTTCCGGAACCGGAGGGACGGCGATCGAGAGGGACTAGTATATCGCTTTGCCGGGCCTCTTCATGAACGGAAGGATCAAGAGCCGCGGCAGGGTGAGTGCCTTGAAGTCCCGAAACGGGCCCAACCCGATAGTCATCCCTTCATGACCCGCCCGGGGCTGATCGCGGTAGGTCCCGAGGAGGCGGTCCCACCAGGGCAGGTTGAAACCGAAATTGCTGTTATGCTCGTCGATGATCACCGAATGGTGGACCCGATGCATCTCCGGGGTAACCACGAGAAACCGTAACACGCCGTCAAGCTGCTTTTGAAGTCTGACGTTGCCGTGGTTGAACATGCTGGTGACGTTCAGGATCAGCTCGAAGACGACGACGGCCACGACCGGCGCACCCACGACCGCCACCGCCCCCATCTTGATTCCCATCGACAGGACTATCTCAACCGGATGAAATCGGACGCCGGTGGTCGTATCAAAATCGAGGTCGGTATGATGGACCATGTGGAAGCGCCAAAAGGCCGGGAGTGTGTGAAACATCACGTGCTGAAGGTAGATGACAAAATCCAGGGCCACCACCCCGGCCACGACGGCGGCCCAACCGGGCAGCGAAACGACGTTGAGGATGCCCGCGCCGTGGATCTTCATGAAGGCGGCAACGCCGATGGCCTGCGCGGGGATCAGCACGCGTAAGAGTGCGGTGTCTATCAGGACCATCCCAAGGTTGCCGAACCATCGTGAGGTCTTGGAAACTCCCAGGGGCCGCCGCGGCGCGGCCAGCTCCCAGCCCGCCATCAGCCCGAGAATAGTCAGGAAAGAGATCAGCCTGATCTCCGTCGCATGACCGATGATAAAATCCGTCATATGGAGTCTCCCTGAGAGAACCGGACTACGTCATCCGCATACTCTTCTGCACCGGCCGTCACTTCGGCGGATCAGACGGCCAAAACGAGTCTTCGTGCTCCCTGCCGAAGGCGGGTGAGTTGGCCGTCAGGTATTCCAGGACGTCCTCCCCTATGTTCCTGATACCGTGGGCGTTGTTGGACGGGATGTAGACGGCGTCCCCCGAGGTTACCTGTCTCGTCTCATCTTCTATGATCATGAGGCCTTTGCCCCGGACGATGTAGTAGCATTGCTCGGGGGCGTGCCGGTGTATCGGCTGCGCCGAGCCGACGGGCACCTCCGAGATCTGGATCGACAGGTTTTGGGTCGATGTGTTTCGCGGGCTAATCAGCATATGCGACGTAAGGGTTTCCAGCGCGCCCGTGTTTCGCGAATTTCCCCTGTTGAAGACCTCCATAACACCCCCCATAAAAGAAATCGTCCGCACATCTGACTATACCTTTAAATGGGAAATGATTCAAGCCGATACCTCTATGTCGGTCGATCGGACGAACGGGGATCCCGCCTCTGCGGGCCTCCTTTGATGCAAGCGCCCCGCCGTCTCTTTTTCCGGGACAAAAATCCGAAAAAAGAAGACGCCTCCCCAAAAAAGAGGACAAAAAGGGGCACCTCGTATAGCGCCCGAAATCCGGCGCGACCGTAATCCCCGGATATCACGACGATTTTTTAAAATGCCGTCCTTGGCACGTCGTTTGCTTTTATTCTTATATACCGTTTGCCCACTTTTTGTCTTTTCTATGTGGAGTCTACGTCCCCGGCACGGGACGCCCCTCCCGAGAAGGACGATACCGGAGGTCGAGAGGAGCATGATGGACACAAAGCTTGCATATGAAAGGAAGCTGGAGGCCTGCCTGAGGGAATGGCGGAGCGAGATCGAGCTGCTTCAGTCAAAGGCCAACAGCGTCAAGGCCGACGCAAAGCCCACGCATTTCCAGCGTATACTGGGGCTGCTCATTAAGTATGAGGCAGCGGTCGAGAGCCTTCGGCTGCTCAAACGGGTCGACGGCGTCGATTTCACCGATCGGGCGGACGCCGTCGGGGATAAGATTGAGGATCTGAGGCGGGCCGCCGCGCGTACCTGGTCCTACTTTTAGCGACCCGGGGAGCGCACCCCCCCATTTCTCTCCGATCCCGGGCGCTCGCGGGACGTGAGGAGCAGCGGCAGGTGAGGAAGAAAGATTAGGTCGCCCACTTTGCGCCTTTCAACAGGATGGGCGGAACCGACGGTGAGCCCCTCTTTCGGGCCGAGAGAGTAAAAAACGCACGGAAATTGCGGATCGGCAAATAGTCGGCCCCGTCAGGGCGCCCGCCCGTTTCTGTTCTTGTGGATTACCCAGTAAAAACAATAGAATAGCGGCCAGACGGACCCGCGCCCGTTTTGGCATCCATTTTGCTTTATAAGCAGGTATCGTGTAGCATCGTATCATTCATTGTTGCCGTGCGGGGTGTCCGGATGTTCCTGCCGCTTGCCGTGGATGACGACAGCGTCAAGCTGCCGAAGGCGACCCTGACCCTCATCGGGATAAACGTCTTTATCTATATCTTCAGCTCGCGTCTCGAGGGAGCGGGATTTGACGCCTTCTGCTCTTTCTTCGGGCTGGTGCCGGCCCGGGTCCTCGCGGCGGATTTCATCCTCTGGTACAAGATCTTTCCTTTCCTGACGTCAATGTTCGTCCACGGCAGCTTTCTCCACCTCGCGGGAAACTGCCTCTTCTTCTACATCTTCGGGTGCGCCCTGGAAAACCGCTTCGGGTCCCGGAGGCTCGTCTATTTCTACCTGCTGAGCGGCCTCTACGCGGGACTCTTCTACATCTGCTGCCGGTGGCAGTCGCCGATTCCGGTGATCGGGGCCAGCGGGGCGATCTCCGGGCTCATGGGGGCGGTCCTGGTGCTCATGCCGAGGGCTAGGATCCGCCTGCTGTTCATGTCGTTTGTTCCATTCTACGCCCGCATCATCGCGGTGCCCGCCTATGTCTTCCTGGGGCTGGATTTTCTCATGCAGCTGGCCTTCGGCCTGTCCAAGATCGAGACCGGCGTCGCCTACTGGGGGCACGTGGGCGGTTTTGTCGGCGGCCTTGCCCTGAGCCCGCTCGTGCTGTCGGGGGCATTCCGCCGGCCGCGGAAAGCGCACAAGGGCAGAATCCTGATCGTCGGCAGGGGCAGACCGAAGCCGCGGCTGCCGTATACTGACGTCATGATCGGGCACACACACGCCTTCTTCGCCGGCCTCGTGCGGACGAAGACGGTCATGCGTCTTGGGGCCGCTATCCTCATCTACTACGTTCTGGTTATCGGGAATTTCTACGTGCTGGGCCTGTCGGCAAGGCGCTCGCTGTTGGGCGGTCTCATAGAATTCTTCGGTATCATATTCCCCTTTTTCTACTTCCTTTACCTGAGGAAGAGTGTAGAAGACGGCCTTTCCTTCTTCGTATCGGCGCTTCTCTCCCCGCTCTATGAGGTCAAGTCGGAGCACGAGGTGAGACCCGATATATACCGGGCCCAGTCCCTCGAGCGCAGGGAGGACTACCTCGGGGCCGTAAAAGCCTACCGGAGGATCTTCTCGCAGTTTCCCGACCGGATCGACATCCTCTACCGGATCGCCGAGATATACCGCGGCAAGCTCAACGACACCGGCAAGGCGCTCGGCGCCTACCGGGCGCTGCTGGCCTACCCCGAGGAGGGACGGTACGGGTACCTCGTCCGCCACGCCCGGGAGCTGATCGATATCCTCGAGCGGGGCGAGCCTGCCCGCGTCGAGCCGATCGGGCTAGACGGGATCCAAGAGGAAGAGGAGTTCGTCGTGGGAAGGTTCTAGGGGAAGGGAGGAAAGGGGGAGGATGTTTCTCTCTCTTCAGTTCTGTACCATCGTTCGTGGAAACATTCCTGTCAAAACCCGATGAATCAGGTAACACAGCGGGACGAAGTGACCCGCGACCTGGGTTGGAAGCGCCATGACATCCCGTTTCCGGGGAGTCGCCCGGCCGCCGATTCCGTAAGATCGGACAAAATCGACGAAACTGGACAAAACGCAGGAAATGTCTATTAGTGTGATCTCTGTCATATAATCATAAGGGAGATACTCATATAATCAGCACATACATGAGAAAAAAGGAGGAACACTCATGAGAAAAAGGTATGCAAGGAGGGGGAGTGTTCTGCTTGCCGCGACGCTGGCCATGCTCCTCTTCGGCTGCGTCTATGGACGTCCCGGCTATTACGCCGGCGGCGACCCCTATTCGGGGACCATTCCGATGGTTGACCCGGGAGCGATGGTGCTCGGCACCGCGGCGGCCGGGATCGGACAGTTACCTGTTGTCGGCCCGCTCCTGGACGCGCTTACCGGGGGGGCTTTGGGATATTACGGCGACTACGGGGATTCCTACTATAACGATCCCTACTACAACGACCCGTACTACAACGAACGGTACAACGACCGCTCGTACAACGATCCCTACTACGACGACCGGTATTACGGCGACCCCTACTACGACGGGCGCTACGGCTACGATCCCTATTCCCGCGACCCGAACTACCGGGGCGGATACGACGGCGGTTATCCCTACGGCTACGACCCGAACTATGGATACGACCCGTACTACCGCAGATAGGCCCCCTGGAGGGACTGGTCCAACGAGCTGAACGGCGATCCGCGGAGATCGCCGTTTTTTTATCCGGTCATCCTCCGGTCAGACCGCAACGGGTCCCGTTGATTACTTGCCCGAGAACTTTGCCTTGCCCGGTCCCTCTTTGAGGAACGACTCGACCCCGGCCTTGAGGTCTTCGGTCTCGAACATCCGGGGCGAGAGCTTCATCGTCTTTTCGTCGGCCTCTCTGACCGTCTCGTCTGAAAACTCCGAAAGGATCTCCTTGACGGCCGCCAGCGCCCGCGTCGCGCCGGTGCCGGCAAGCGTCCCCATATACTTCATCGCCTTCTCGACCAGCTCCCCGTCCGGCAGGACACGGTTGATTATGTTGAGCCGCTCGAAGTCGGCCGCGGGGTAGAGCCGCGCCCCAAAGACGATCTCCTTGGCCCGGGTGGTCCCGGCCCGCGCGGCCAGGCGCTGGGCGCCCCCGCCGAAGGGGATGGCCCCGATCATCGCCTCGGCCTGGCCGAACATCGCCGTCTGGCCCGCCCAGATGAGGTCGAAGGCCAGCGCGATCTCGAGCCCGCCGGCCAGACACATGCCGTTGACGGCGGCCATCGTGGGGAAGGGGAGCTTCTCGATTGTGTTGATGATGGCCAGGAACCGGCGGAAGATGGGGTCGGCCTCCTTGGGAGAAAGCCCCACGAAGAGGTTGACGTCGGCGCCCACGCAGAAGTGGGCCTCGTCGTTCTTGACGATGAGGCCGCGCAGGCCGTCGTTTTCGGCCCGCTCTACGGCGTCGGCGATGCCGTCGACCATCTCCAGGTCGATGAGGTTCATCGGCGGATTGGCCAGCGTTATGACCCCCAGCGCCCGCTCTTTTTCATATCTGATCTTATCCATGACGTCTTCTCCTTCCGGTTGGATTGGCTTGTTCATTTATTTGAACCGGCTCTCGAAAATGGTTCACTGTTGACAATATCATGGATTTCGTGATACGGAAAGGGGGGAAGGGAGGGGTCATTGTCTTGCCGCCGTCTCTGATTCCGAAAAGTGCGGCGGACACGGCGCCGGCAGGGACCTCGCCCCATTTCAAGGCATTAATGGGAGATTCCTATGGAGGCCAGGAGCAGTCGAAGGGGCTTTCTGAAGGGGTGCGCGGTTTCGACCGGGGCGCTGGCGGCGGCGGCCCTCGGGGCCGAGGTCGTGACCCCTCTCGTCTTCAAAGAGAAGATGGAATTCGATCCGAACACGAGCCTCTGGGCGCAGGACCGGCCCCCGGCGAGTCCGGCGCTCGACCGAGACCTCGAGGTCGACGTGGCGGTCATCGGCGGCGGATATACGGGGCTTTCGTGCGCGTACCACGTCAGGAAGCTGGCGCCCACGGCGAGCGTCGTTGTCCTTGAGGCGACGGAGGCCGGTAACGGCGGGTCGGGACGAAACGGGGGGATGGTGCTCACCCAGCCCGTCAACGAATCGATGCAGGTATACTCAAACCCCCGGACCCACAAGCTCACCTACGACGTGACGAACGCCGCCATCACGGAGATGAGAGACCTCATGGCCGCGCAGGGCTTCGGCGGCGCGCTCAAGATCGAGGGCTCTCTCAAGGTGCTCGCAAAGGAGCGGGACGTGAAGGGGGCGCAGGGCTACGCCCGCGAGGCGAAATCCCTGGGTATCCCCGTCGAATATTGGGACCGCGACCGGGTCAAAGACCAGATCGGCACGGACGTCTATTTCGGGGCGCTGTTTGACCCGAATACCGGGGAGGTCAACCCGATGAGGCTGGTGGCCGCGCTCAAGAAGGCGGCCGAGGGCGGGGGGTGCGTCATCTACGAGAAGAGCCCCGTGACCCAAATCGAGGAGGGGCGGCCCGGAAGGCTGGAGGTAACGTCGCAGGACGGTACGATCCATACGGTCACGGCGCAGTCGATCGTGCTTGCCACCAACGCGTATACGTCAAAGCTCGGGTATTTCAAAAACACGGTCGTGCCCCTGCACACCCAGTGCGCGGTGACCCAGCCGCTTTCAGACGAGGTCTTTTCCGCCATCGGCTGGAAGGATCGGCTCGCCTTCTACGACAGCCTCAACCTGCTCTATCACGTCGGGTATACCGAGGACAAGAGGATACTCATCGGCGCGGGCAACGCCGACTACTTCTTCAACGGCGCCACGACCTACAAGGGGAACATGAAGGACGTCTACGATCTCCTCCGCAACGAGCTGATCAGGATCTGGCCGCGGCTTGCCGGGACGCCTTTTGAATATGTGTGGGACGGGCCGATCGCCCTTTCGCTCGATTTCAACCAGTCGGTGGGGGTGACGGGGAAATACGGCAATATCTACTACGGACTGGCCTATGCCGGGCACGGGATCACGATGTCGTTTCTCTTCGGAAAGATCATCGCCGATATGCTTGCCGGGGATGCCGAGAAATGGAAGGATATGCCCTTTTTGAATCGTCAGCTCCCCTACATCCCGCCGGAGCCGTTGAGATGGGCGGGGATGCAGGGGTATAAGACACTACTGCGGATCGAAGATGCGGTGTAGTGGAGGGGTAGCCGTTACGTGACGTATCCCGTGTTTCGCGCCGGGGAGGTTGTATGCCCTTCTACCTGAAGGTATATCAGGTCAAGGTGATCACGGCGGTCTTCAACTTTTTTGCGCGTCCGCTTCTGCACGACCGGAAGGCCCCGCGCGTCGGCCGGGCGATCCGGAACGTCCCGTACGGGGAGGACCGGAAGAACCGGCTGGACATCCTGGTCCCGCGGGGCGCGTCGTCCCCCCCCGTCGTCATCTATTTTCACGGGGGCGGCTGGATCAGCGGCACAAAGGTCGACCGCCGGAGGCTCTGCCGGGAGATCGCCCACAACGGCTACCTGGTCTTCAACGTCGATTACCGGCTGGCGCCGAAGTATCGATACCCCGTCCAGATGGTCGACGTGGCGCGGGCCGTCCTGTGGGTCTCGGGGAACGCCTCTCGATACGGCGGGGACGCCTCGCGGATCTTCCTGATGGGCGAATCCGCCGGCGCGTACCTCGCGTGCTGGTATGCCGCCGCGCTGGGCGAGCCCGCGCTTCGGGAGTCGGCCGGAATCGAAGGGACGATCCCGAGAGACCACCTGGCGGGCCTGTTCCTGCTGTACGGGGTGTACGACTTCACCACGCTGGACGACAAACACCTGGGCAAAAACCCGATGGTGTACAAGGCCATCGAGATGATGACCAAAAGCTTCCTGGGCGTGAGGCCGGGGATCTCCGGGGTCAAGGCAAAGATCTCGTCGCCGGCCCTGCACGTACACATGCAGAAGGGGTTTCCCTTCGTCTTTCTCTCGGCGGCCCAAGCCGACCCCCTCTATGGGCAGTCCACAGAGCTGGCCAAAATCCTCAAGAAAAAGGGAATCAGGCACGAGACGCTCTTCTTTTCGCAGAAAGAGTACCCGAAGGCCGGCCACGGATTTCTGAACTTCCAGTACAGCAGGTGCTCCAGGAAGGCGATGGGTGAGGTAATACGGCTCATGGATAAGCTGCGGAAATCGAGGGGACACAATACGAAATGATCACCACAATAAACCGTCCTTGCGAGCGAGCGTTCCCGCCGGAGCCGTTGAGGTGGATGGGGATGCAGGGGTATAAGACGGTGCTGAGTGGAAAATACAAACGCACAGAAGAGGATCATATTCAATAACGGCGATCCTTGCCTCCGCGCTGATAAGGCCGGCCAAGAATCTCGGGGAATACAAAACGTAATTGTCATTTCCCGTGGATAATAATTAAGTCTTGTGCCCCCCCCTCATTGAGCCATGTCGATATACTCAGGGATGAACAAACGTACTATGCCGTACGTGTAAACCCGGCTACCGCTCTTTTCTTCGCGGCCCCCCACAGGACGTGGGCATATCTCCTAATCGAGAAGTCCGACAACAAGCCTGCAATGGTCGTTGCCTTTCTGTGCCTGGCAATACTCTTCCTTTCCTCTTATCGATGAGATAAGTTTTTCATCGGCGCCCTTCTCCTTCATGATGAGACGAAGAAGGGAAACGAGCCAGCCGGCCTGATAGTCACAGAAGGTCTGACTATAATCTAACTTCAACGCCGAATTTCTCTCGGCGGCCGATTGCATAATCCTCACTACGGTTGTGGATGAGGGATGGTTCTTTAAGAGACACACTATCCTCGGGTTTTCGGTACTGAGGTCTATCTCGGGATGCAGGTAGACCCCCCAGCCGGTCGCGAGACCTATCGTCCCATAGTAATTGATTAGGCTCTCATCCCACTTCGCGTAACCCGCCTCGATCGTTTCCATGGCGAATCTCTCCGCGGCATAGTATCCGCCTCTGTACATGAGGTTTTTCATGCCGTTCTGGCCCATCATTTCAAAGATCGCCAGCGTCATTGGAGCGAACATGAGATCGCGGGTCGTGAAGATCGCATTGAGACCCATAGCCTTCAGCATCGCCACGTCATCGCCATCTCTCTCGTGTTTCAGATCCTTTAAGACGGTATCGAGGATACCCGCGGCGGTCTCAATCATGTTATTGTCAATCAATAGCTTATCGCTCATCGGCCGCTCCAAGAAATAGGTGATAGGTTGGAATTGAATATTGTGATAGATAGTATATTCCATCAGACACCGAGTCAAGATAAAAGATTAGTAAATAGAAAAGATACAAATTATTATTTGCACGTTTATCGGATAATCTTATAGGAATGGATATATAAGAGTATAGTGAAGTACACAGCCACCGATACCGTGACGAGGCGGTTGAAACAACTTGACAGGTGACCATATGGTCACGTATAATAGTATCTATGGATAAGGTATTCAAAGCTCTGGCCGACCCGGTTCGGCGCGGCATCCTCGACCGCCTGCTCGAGACCGAGGGGGCGACACTCGCCCAGCTGTGCGAGGGCAGGGAGATGACGCGCTTCGGGGTGATGAAGCACCTGGGCGTGCTGGAACAGGCAAACCTGGTGGTCTGCCGCAGGGTCGGCCGACAAAAACTGCACTATCTCAACGCGGCCCCGATCGGCATGATACAGGACCGGTGGCTCGGCAGATACGCCGGGTCGATGGCCTCGCCCGCGGCCGCCCATCGGCCGCGCCCCCAGGCGAAGGGGGAGGCCAAGGCGGTCGGGCCCGCGAGAAAGGATACGGTGAAAGGCCATGAAAGATGACAAGCAGATCTACGAGATATTCATCCGCACGACGCCCGAGACGCTCTGGCGGGCCATAGTGGACGGGGAGTTCACGAAAAAGTACATGTTCGGGACGGAAGTCAAGACGACCGCCCATAAGGGCGATCCGATCTCGTACACCATGCCGGACGGCAAGCTTGCGGTAGACGGCAAGGTGCTGGAATCGGAGCCGCGGCGCCGACTGGTACATACGTGGGTCATCCGTTACGATGAGAAATTCGCGGGCGAAACCTCGACGGTCTCCTACGAGATCGAGAAGCGCGGGGAGGCCTGCAAGCTGACGGTCACCCACGACGTGAGCGGTACACCGAAAACCGCCGAAGAAGTCGGCAAGGACGGCTGGAGCATGGTCCTCTCGAGCCTCAAGACGCTGCTCGAGACCGGCGAGCCGCTCGTCGTGGAAATGGTGCCCAGGGCCGCCTGATCGTGCGGCGCGCACTGTTAGTTAAGATGGGGCCGTGTTTCCGCCCGATTCCTATCGCTCAACAAGTAGAAGGCGGATGGCGCGATAGGAGACCGGCGGGGGCACGGCCCCTTTTTGTTTCACGCCCCCCGGGCAGGAGTCGCGGACGGGGTTGCGTATCGGCAGCGTCGTCCTGCTTACACCCGCGCGTTCATGATGTGCGTGAAGCCCCCGGTCTTCAACCCGTCGGCACGCCGCTGGAAGTAGAGGGCGTTCAACTCCTCGGGCGTTACGTCCCGGGTCTCCCCGAAACCCATTGCTGCAAGGCTCTCGGCGAGCGCGGAGGGATCGAAGAACGAGCGGAAGGGCTCGCCGTCTGTCGCAACGCGGGCCGCGAGGAAATCGAAGGCCGCGCGGGCGGCGGGAGCAAGCGTCGACGGCGCGACCGTGTAGTCAAAGACGATCGAGCTTGCCCGCGGCATCGTCGCGACGAACCTGAGCGTGGCGGTCACGGCGTCCTCGGTCAGGTACTGGGTGACCCCGAGCCACGAGAAGAACGCGGGCGCGCCGGTGTCAAGGCCCGCCTCGCCGAGCCTGTCGGCCGGGTTCTGGGTCTCGAAGTCCACCGGGACAAAGGTGACCGACGGAGGGATGGGGATGCCCGGCCGCGGCCAGCAGCTCGCGTTTCCATGCTGGGTGTCCGGGTGGTCCACCTCGAAGACGCAAAGCGTTTCGGCGGGATACGGGTTGCGGAAGGCAAACGTATCGAGCCCCGCGCCCAGCACGACGTATTGGCGGACGCCGCCCTCGACCGACCGGTGCAGCTCGTCCTCGACCCAGCGGCTGCGGGCCGCCAGAAAGGCCCGGAGCCCGCGCGAAAAGCGATCCTGCCCCAGCCAGTGCGGGTCGGGGGGATCGGGCGCCGCCCCGTCCCTGATGCCCAGGATGCGCAGGGCCAGGGGGTCGTCGAATATCTTCGGGTCGTCGATGAGCTGGTGAGCGGCGCGGCGCGCCGCGACACGCAGCGCCGTGGCGCTTGGGGACTTCTCTTTCATATCGCGTTCCGATCGGGCGGCCGGCCGATATCGTACTCCGATATCTTTGGCCGATACCTCACGCCGTATCAAGATATACCGGCCGCATCTCTATTCATCATAGCCGTCCCGGTGGCGGTGTGTCAAGAGAGGCGGCGGGGGCGAGGGAGTGCGTCGTGCAGCTCTTCTCATATCGAGACCAGCATCACCCCCACACTGATGACGGCTATCCCGATGATCCTGAGAATCGTGACATTCTCCTTGAAGATGAGGATCGCGGCAAGGGTCACCAGGATTATCGTCCCCGCGGAGTATACCGGATAGGCGATGTTCATGCTGATCCCTTTCAGCGATTTCGTGAACAGGATGACGTTGAAGACGCCGAGAAAAAGTCCCGCGGCCAGCAGGGCGAGGCTCAGCGTCTTCTGCTCGCTCGTCAGGCTCGAATATTTGAAGAAGACGTTCGCACCACTATTGATCAGCACTGCCAGGACAAGAAAGAGTAGATATTTCGTCACGGCTCCCCCCCCGTCTCGCCTGCGGCATCCGCTGCGACCGCGGGACGCCGCCCGATCGGGCCGAGAAATGAAGACGACACGATGACGCGTATTAAGCTTGGTAATCGCCGAAAAGTTTCACCATTGACAATATCATAAATCCTGTGATAGGACAAGACGAAGGGCGCCCGCTGCCGATGCTGTTTACCGCGCCCCGATCGTACGGCTGCCTTAACGTGAGGACCACGATGACCGCTCCAACCCCGCGACAAAAAAAAGGCCTGCCCGAAGGTATTACGGTCAGGCACGACTGGCGGCCCGGCGACCTGGGCGCCCTGGTGCGGAGGCACGGCATCCTCTACGCGCGGGAGTACGGCTACGACCATACCTTCGAGCCCTACGTGGCCGTCCCGATGGCGGCGTTTGTCCTTTCCCGGAGCTGCCGCCAGCGCATCTGGATCGTCGAGCGCCAGAGGCGAGATCGCGGGGTGCCTGGCGGTGGTCGAGGCGGCACGCGATCTGGCCCAGCTGAGGTGGTTCCTCATTGACCCCGAGATCCGGGGGATGGGGATAGGCCGCTACCTCCTTATGGACGCGCTTTCCTTCTGCCGGGACGAGGGCTTTGCGCGGGCGTTCCTCATGACCATCGACGTCCATACCGAGGCGGCCGCGCTCTATCGGTCGGTGGGGTTTGAGCTGACCGAGGAGCACCCCGCGGAGCTCTGGGGGGCGACAGAGGATGGAGCAGCGGTACGAGATGAAATTATAGGGCGAGGACAGGTCACGATGAGTCGTTGAGCAATGATCGATCGCCCGTTCGAGTTTGAATCTGTAGGGACACCACATGTGGTGTCCGTCCCCTTTTCTTTCGGTCCCCAGATGTGCGTCCTTCTTTAGAGAGGGCACGACATGTCGTGCCCCTACGGTCGATAAACCCGTTCCGTGTGAAAACCCGTAGGGGCAGCGTACAATGCTGCCCGTCCTAGCTTTTCCTAGTCCCATCTCCCGATGTCTTCAAATACGAGCGTCATGCCCTTGCACGCGGGGCAGAAGAACGTGGTGTCGGGGAGCTTGAAGAACTCGTCCCTGTCGGCGATCCTCCAGGTGAAGAGATAGCCGTGTTTCTCGATCTTTGCCGCGGGGTCGTAAAGGGAAGGGTCGTCGTAGAAGGTCAGTTTCCCGTCGCATCCGGGGCACACCGCGGTATCTTTCTTCATGTAGTTGCGCACGAGGAACTCACTGCAGGAGAGGCAGACCGCCGGCGCGTTGCACGTATCCATGAAGTTGGCAAAACCCCCGCCCAGGAAGATATCGCCCGTATCGAAGCCGCACCTGCAAAGGCCCCTGTAGAATGCTTCCCATTTCCTGCCGTCTCGATTCGACCTGCGGTGGCTCTACGCCCCCCACCGGAGAAGGGGGGAAGACGTATAGATGTTACCTATACAATAATAGTATCAAAAATCGAGGCAATGCTCAAGAAAAACTCAGCCGGATGCATCAAGGGGCCGCTGCACGCGGTTTCATCTCCGGGCGGGCAAATACCATCACGCATGGTCTCCCTTAATGCCGGCCTCGCCTTCCAGGCGCTCGGCATGCCTGACGAGCCGCGTCAGGTGATCGCGGATGTCGCGGGGCCAGTCCCGGACCAGTCCTTCGAGCCGGCGGTAGTCTGTGCCGTAGAGCGCCCGGGAGGCCTCCTGGAAACCGGGGAGGTTTCCCCCCATGACCCACATGAACGCACCCGCGGCGTCCCGCGCCATGCGCGCCCGCTCTTTGGGGCCACCGCTTTTACGGGCCTCGTCCACCAGGCGGCGTATCGCCGCGGAGGCCCCGCCGGACTGGCTCCCCAGCCACTCCCAGTGGCGCGGCAGGAGCGACACCTCCCGGCAGACCACTCCCAGGTTGGGGCGGCCCGGCCCGCTTTTGGGCCGGGCCGCGGTCTCGGCCGCCGCAAAGAGGGGGTGGGACGCGAGCCTGGCCAGCGCCTCCTCCGGCGTGCCGCGGAGGTCAAAATCGACCTGCCTTCCGGTCCGGTCCTCGAAGATAAGGATCGTCCCCGGCTGGTGCCCGTCGATGATCTCCTTGGTCTTTCGCAGCGTCGTCTCGATATCCCCCGTGGCGATAAGCCGCTGACCGGCAAACGCCGTGAACGTCCGTTCCGTTTCCATCGTAACTCCTCCCGTGTGGGTCAAGCAGGCTGAAGTGAAGGCGCGGCGGCTCCCATCGCCGCCTACCCCGCACCGACCAATATGATAATATTACCAGGGTAAAATTGGTTTGTCAATACTACCCGGGTAAAAATAGTGGGAGATGAGTGTTCAAATCCCCGGGAGTGGGAGGGGGGGAGGGAGTTGTCTTGTTTTGGGTGTTTGACGTGTTGCGGCGGCTGCCGACGGACGGGGCAGGCCGAGACCGGCTCGGTGTCCCGTCTCCGGCAGGTGCGCGACGGGCCCAGAAGAGGCCCCGCGTCCGGCCGCTATCTCAGCAGCCGTTCGACGAGCTTGACCGCTTCAAAGGCGTTGCGCGCGTAGCCGCTGGCCCCGATCTCATCGGCGAACTCCTGGGTGATCGGCGCCCCGCCCACGATTATCCGCGCCGCGGGGTCGACCGCCCGCACCCGGGCGATGACGTCTGTCATGAAGAGCGCGGTCGAGCTCAGGAGCGACGAGAGCCCCAGTATATCGGGCTTCTTCTCGGCGTAGAGCGCGGCAAAGGCGTCGGCCGTGATGTTCTCGCCCGCGTCCGTGACCTCGTAGCCGGCGCTCTCCAGGCATATCCGCACGAGATTCTTGCCGATGGTGTGAATGTCGTCCTGGACGGTGCCCAGGACGATCCTGCCCTTGTTGGCCATCTCGCTGCCGATGTTGGCCTTGAGCACGTCGACCCCGGCGTTCATCGCCTCGGCCGAGATCAGCAGGTCCGGGATAAAGGCCTCGTTGCGGGAAAACATCTCGCCGATCTCCCGCATGGCCGGCATCATGGCCTCATCCAGTATGGCCTGGGGCAAGAGCTTGTCGCCCAGCGCGTCGCGGACCAATCGGGCCACGGCGTCTTCATCGCCGTCCTTGATGGCTCTCTTTATCTCGAGCAGTTCATCCATCGCTTCCCCCCGCCAGGCTCCCGGTCAACCCGGGGTAGACGCCGTATTTTCGGGCCGCCCTGACCATGGCCACGTAGTTCTCGCCCTTGCAGCCCGGGTGGATCGAGTTTGACGAGCTGATGATGTAGCCGCCCCCGGGGGCGGCGACGGCGATCGTCTCTTTCACCGCCTGTTCGACTTGGGCTTCCGTGCCGAAGGGGAGGAGCTGCTCGCAGTCGATGTTGCCCAGGATGCAGACGCGCTTGCCGTATTGCGCCTTGACCTGCCCGATGTCCATGCACTGCGGCTGTATCGGGTGCATCCCGTCAAAGCCCGCCTCCACCATCCCCTCCAGTATCGGCCAGACGTTGCCGTCCGAATGCTTGATGATCTTCATCCCCCGCCGGTGCACGAGCGCGGTGATCTCCCGGTGATAGGGGTATACCAGCTCCATGTATTGCGCGGGCGACATCATCGTCGTCTGGTCGAACGCGAGGTCGCTGCCCAGCCCGATCGCGTCGGCCCCGAGGTCCGCGGCCCGGTCGATCACCTCCAGTATGTGGTCTGTCGTGATGCGGGCGAGGTCCTTGACGAAGGCGGGGTTCTTCCTGAAGTAGTAGAGGAGCTTCTCGACGCTGCCCATCAGGGCCCAGCTCTCGCGGAAGGGGCCGATGACGTAGACGACGTGGGCCACGTCCGTGCCCAGCCGCTCTTTGGAGGCCATGAGCATGAGGAACTCGGTGTCCTTGGGGTGGACCGGTTTGACGTTCTTGAGGTCGTCCGGCCCGGAGACCGGCCCCTTGACGGGCACGGCCTCGCCCTGCCGGTCCAGGTAGTGGGTCCTGCCCCAGTTGTCGGTCACGTGGCAGTCGTCCACGATGCGGCTTTCCCAGAGGTAGTGAGACGTCAGGCCGTCAAGGTCGAGCTCTTTCGTGATCATGAACAGGAGCTCCAGCACCCGGAACTTTTCCTCGATCGTCATGTGGTGCACGGATTTCACCGGCGGGACGTCGTCGGTGAAGACGCGCCCGATCTTGATGATCGACTCCTCGTTGTAGGCCGTCTCCCACACGGGCACCCGGTCCGGCTGCCCGCCGGAAAGCGCCGTGATCATGCGGTCTCTTCCCGTCATTGTCCCACCCGATTTACCCGTTTTCAATGACCACCTCTACCTTCTCGACCTTTCGGACGTCGGCCTCGTAGA
The DNA here is from genome assembly GCA_963809875.1 of uncultured delta proteobacterium. Taxonomy (GTDB): domain Bacteria; phylum Desulfobacterota; class Zymogenia; order Zymogenales; family Zymogenaceae; genus JAFGAS01. The sequence goes on from CAWELC010000002.1 coordinate 136,722, forward strand.
AGAACGACCCGGCCAAAAAGAGGGTCGCCGAGATCACCAGCGCCGCGGGCAGGCAGAGGAGCGCGGTATCCAGGCCGTAGCGGTCGGCCAGCGCGCCCACCACCAGCGGCCCCGTGGAGCTGCCCAGGAGATGCTGCGTCACGACGTTGATGGATAACGAGGTCGACCGGAGGCCGGGGTGGACGACGTCCTGCGTGACGGCTATCGCGCCCGGCGTAAACATGATGACAAAAAGCCCCACCCCCAACAGCAGGCCGAACTGGACGGCCCCGGTGAACCGGAAGGCGGCAAAGAGGAACACGGCGGTGATCGAGCAGGTGATCGCGGGGATGAGCATCCGGGCGTTGGGACGTTTCGCGTACCAGCGGTCCGTGAGGACGCCGCTGACGGGGCCGCCGATAATGGCAAGGATCATGATGACGCCGGTCATCAGCCCGGAGCGCTGGATGGACATGCCCTGGTATCTCTGGAAATAGGCGGGGAGCCACGTCGTCAGGCCCACGATCATAAAGGTGCTGCCGGCAAAGGCGATGTTGTTGAGCACCAGCGCCTTGCTGCGGAAGAGCTCGCGGACGATGTCGAGCTTGCTCATCCTCGCTTTCTGTTATCCCGTCCTTTTGGGGCACGGACTTGACGAGCTCCACGGTCTTGTAGTCCTTGATCGTGAAGAAGAGCAGCGCCACCAGGATGCCCGGCAGGGCCATGATGCCCAGGGCCGACCGCCAGCCCAGGGCCACGGCGATGATCCCGCCCACGGCTATCCCGATGCCCTGGCCGAGCGGGATGGCCGAATACCAGATCCCGATCATCTTGGCGCGCTTTTGGGCCGGGAAGAAGGCGGAGATCAGCGCCGTGCCGCCGGCCGAATAGCCGGCCTCGCCGACGCCCACGGCGGCCCGCGTGGCAAAGAGCTGGCCGAAGCTGGTGGTCAAGGCCCCTGCCGCGGTGGCCAGGCCCCAGAGGGTGGACATGATGCCGATGCACTTCTTCCTGCTCCATCGGTCGATGAGCGTGCCGACCGGCACCGAGAGGGCAAGGATCGTCCAGAAGACGGCCGATACCATCATGCCGCACTGGGCGTCCGACAGGCCCCAGTCGGATTTAAGGAAGGGGAAAAGAGAGATGATGACGAAGCGGTCGATGTAGTCGAAGACGAGAAGGAGATAGAGGAGCGTGAAGGCGTAGTAGACGTTGAATCGGGAGGAGGCGGGCACGCCCGCCGCTGTTTTGTTGTCCACGGCTGAATGTCCTCTTTGGTTTATGTGAGAATTAGGGGGACATATTCTTAATTACGATCCAGAAAGAATGAAGTGATAATTAAGTATGTGTCCCCATAATTCCGTCCCCTGATTCCGTGACCTCCGAAGAATTAAGGGGACATAATACTTAATTATGATCTTGAGAAATGGAAATGATAATTAAGTTTTGTGTCCCCTTAATTCCATACAAACGCTATTCTCGTCATTGCGAGGAGCGACGCGACGTGGCAATCTCGGACGCGTAACTACCGGTAAACACGTTCGTACGTGACCTCCGAAAGACAGGAATTAAGGTGGCATATTCTTAATTATGATCCAAAAAGAATGAAGTGATAATTAAGTATGTGTCACCTTAATTCCGTTCGAGAGGAATGCTTTCCTGCCGAATTTCGTTCACGGTAACATGAATTGTATACTGTATCAAGAGTTTTTTGGGGAGGGGGTGGGAGGAGGGAATAAAGGGGGAAGACTGGGGCTGAAGCGAAGGAGGTCAGAAAATCTACGCTGCCAGTTAGCCTATATCTAGCACTCTTAGAAAGTGTTCAGTAGATTCAACGTTCTTTTAGCGAACGTTTTTAGCTCTAGTTTATTTATTTGAAGCGTATTTGGTTTGTCTATATCCGTGTGATGGTGCTTTCTTGAGTACTCATTTATGTCTGTTAGCTCATTAAGAAGTATATCACTGCAGATATCACAATTTTGTCTTTCATCTCGAATAACAGATATCATGGAGCCCAATTCGTTACAGCTACGTAAATGATGGGGAAAGCGTGCTTTCAAGTTTCCCTCCAGCAGGATCCTTATTTTTTGAGCGATAGACTCTGAATTCGCATTTCCTATTTCATTAACAAAATCATGGATATCATCATAAGCTTTGAAATACTCACTTCTCGTCTCTTTCACCATGTCCCACTCTTCTATACAACTTCCGTCGGATGTTTCTTGAATGGTTAGTGTTTTTACATTGTCCTTATCGAAAGACTCCCACACTGTTCTGAGGAAGAATGGATTATGGGAGAGAATTACTACTTGTCTTGCCCGTTTGCTTAAGTCTCGGATTATTTGAGCGGTACAATTCTTTCTATGATCATCGAGGCTCGAAATCGGGTCATCAAAGACAACTATCTTCGAGCCTATATTCCCGTCATTCATTAGCCTTGAAACAAAAAGAGCAAATGCGAGAGTTGTCTTGTCTCCGCTACTTAATGTGTTTCTGAAGCACGCTCTAACTTCGTCTTTCTTCTCGTTGCCAAGATCAACATCTACCCCGTTAATACTAATACAGTACTCGAGTCTTGGTGTTCGAGTGTAGTACTTGTCTGTGACATTGCAGATTTGGAAATCCGCACCGAAAACCTGTAAGTAATGGTTTAGGTTGTCCTTATAATTTTGTAGGAAAGCAGATGTGTATTTCTTTAGGTTATCCGTTTCTTTCTTTATTCGTTTTTCTAAAACGTCCTTAGCTTTCTTTGCATTAATATAATCTGTACAGATCGAAGCCACTTCAGGAGAATGGCGCATCTTAGCATTAAGTAACCTTTCTAGCTCCTTTTCAATTGACGAGGTGTCATGGGCCAATAGGGCGCTTTTCTTATTCTTTATTAGCTCATTGGCAGCAGATGTACTATTATTGTAGCCTTCTATATCCGACAATAATATCGCATATGAACGTGAAGCGTCTAGCAGTTCCTTCGGCGGGGCAATTTGCTCCAATGGAACGCCGATTTTCTTTTCGAGGTTTTTTACGAGTAGGTCTCTAATAACCGTTAGTCTCGATCGTATCTGATCAAAGTCTAATTCGTCAATTTCAATCTGGGTATACTTCTTCCAGAACAAGGAGTTTTGATTGTTTGAATTGACATCTTTTAATAGGCCTAATAAAAAGGTATCAGTTACGGTTTCCTCTAAGTAGCGCATTTTTACTGTGATACTATTCTTAAACTCTTTGTACGAGTCGTTAAAGAAAGCCCGATAATCAATAATCAGTCCAATACCCGTGAGACTCTGGCCACAAAATGGACAGGAGTTATCCGTCACATACTTCAACCCCTTTTCAATCCATTCCTTACCCTCTTTATCAAAGTTGATGCCAATATGGCTTAGTAGTGTTTCCTCTGCGTTGTCCGCAATGACCTCAACGGTAGTTGAAAGGATCTTGTTAATTTCGTCGAGTTCCAGCTTGGGGAGCCCGATAGTCTTAAGCAAGGAATGACAGTTTATCTCATCCCTGCGCACGAATGATGCCTGTTCTGTTTTCTTTTTTTCAATCTTTTTCGTCCACTTCATCTTCATTTGGAAGCTCTAATAAATCTGTCAACGTCGAGGCTGCCCGTAATCTTTTCCCTTAACTTTTCTCTCAATGGGGTTAAACGATCATTTGCATTCTTAATGTCAATGCTTAGTTGTGCGATTGCTTCTGCATACTCGACACCTTCCTCGCCGACTATGAATTGGAGAAGATTCTCTCTTTGTATGGGATCTATATAACAGCCAGAATAGACATTATCTACTACAAAGGATTCATCAAATATTTCAATTTTAGGCAATAGGTTTGTTTTGTTCCATAATCTTCCGTCAAAAATATGCTGTGTTCCATCAATATGAATGTGGACATGAGCCTTGTCGCTATCGCTTTTATGTAACGTTTCTCTTCCTAAGATATATTCAGCGTTCCCGGTTGTCAGTGATCTTAGGATGGAAGAAAGGGTTGTTTTGCCCTGAGCATTTTCCCCGAAAATCAGGTTCAGTTTTTTAAACGTAGTGTCACCGTGAGAAACGCACTTTCTTAATTTGCCTACATTACTTATGGTTATTACTTTTCTTATCATGCCGTTTTGTCTCATTAAAAGGGGAGGTTTGGGAAAAGTGCATGTCTTCGTATGATCTTTATCCGCGATACACGAGAGTGAACCCGGAAGACTAATGATAATAGAACGAGAACTTAAGACCCTTTTTCAAACTCATGCCTCACCGAAACACCGATGTTAGAATGCGGGGCGAGGGGGGGGTCGAACCCCCCTTCGCTACTCCCATATTTCAACGGCGATTGAATAAGTCCGGAGCAAAGCCCTCCCGTAGTTTAGGAAACATGCCATACCCGGCCGCCCCAGTAGCGCGGTCCCCGCCACTACGAATGTCGTAGACATGATTTTCTTCATAACTCTTACCTCCGCAGCCAATGAAAAACTAATCACTAACTGGGCGGCGAGCATGACTCCAACCGAGAGGCCACACTCCATCATTATCCAACCACCTAGATACGGGCAAAACGCAGTATATTAAGCGCACGGTGCTATGCTTAGTGACAGCCCTGTGAACTTGTACACTCGCACTGGTTCCCGGCCCTTCTTAGAGCCTGGTCCCTAGTCGCCTGACTAAAATCAGGTGGCTGTGGCCCAGGAGTGCCATATGTTGATGTCTTTTCGTGACATGGTTGACAGAGCACTATTACGTTGCTCAGATCGTTGCCCGCGTCGCGCCTCCGATGAGTGGATAGCCTCCAAGTCCCTTGTACGTGTACATCTTGCCATTTACAGCCCTCGTCTAGTCTGTTGTCACAGCCAGCAATAAGAATCGCCTTTAAAAAGACGGCTCAATTACCGTTGTGAGCGCACTGATGCGCAAAACTATTGTCAGTTAGGGTGGTAGGAGGAGCTTTTTCAGACGAGGCTCGTGGTGCTGGAAGTAGGTCTACAAATGGTCCAGAACGGAAGTATCAACAAGTCCCCTATCGCTTACTGATTCTTAAAATATTGTAATAAAAAATAATTACAAAGTCAAGAATAAACACAATATACAATAGGTGGCGGAAACGGTACGACTTCTTTCCACCTCTTTAGGGATTTCGCGCGATCTAAGCAAGGGAGGTCTTTTGTTGCAGTTGGTTAGTGGAATAGTGGGCTGAGCGTCATACACCCTTTAGGGGGCAAGAGAAAGGACTCAAATCCCTCTTTATCTTCTATTAGCATTCGGGGTATACAGGCAGTCTCTCGCGGGCAGGAGTCAACCGGAGACCTGCCCCTCCTTCATTCCATCCTTCCCCCCTCTCCCCTAATCCCATTTCCCCCTATCCTCAAATATCAGCGTCATCTTCTTGCACTTCGGGCAGAGGAACCGGGCGTCCGGCAGTTTAAAGAACTCGTCCTTATCGGCGATCCTCCACGTGAAGAGGTAGTCGTGTTCCTTTGCTTCCTGCCAATGTTCGAAGACGGAGGGGTCGTCGTAAAACGTTACCAGCTTGTTGCACCCGGGGCAGCGTACGTTATTCCTGTTTATGTAGTTGCGCACGAGGAATTCACCGCAATCCAGGCAAACGGCCGGCGCGTTGCACGTGTCCATAAAATTCACGAAGCCGCCGCCGGCAAACACATCTTTCGTATCGAAACCGCACTGGCAGCGGCCTCTTATTATAGTTCCCATACTACCCGGCTCAATTGAGTTCTGGTGATGTGAGGAGTCCCGACGCATCGGGAGGTAAATACATATACAAATTGTCTGATTCTATCACGCATTCCCCGATCTGGGAAGGGGAGGGCGCGTTTTTCGTCCGCGCCGTAATTAAGGGGACACAAAACTTAATTACTATTTTTGGGCTTAAGCGGAATTTCCACTAATTAAGTATTATGTCCCCTTAATTACTCAGGGAAGCATCTTCTCTTCGGTAACGTAGAAGTAGCGCGTCTCGTAGAGGAGCAGGAGCTTGCCGATGGCGGGGATGAGCGCCCGGTCCCCCCGCAGGCAGGCGATGCCGAACGCCCTCTTCAAATACTCGACGCTCGGCTTTGACCTGCCCACCACGTAGTAGTAGACCTCCTCGTCCCCGTATATCATGGCCCTGTCCGCGTCGCGGAGCGCCGGGGCGTAGTCGCCCAGGTCGGCGTAGACGAGCGCCCGGGCGGCGACGCTGCGGCCGTCGCGCGGGTCTTCGAGCGTCGCCGACGTGTACTCGACGATCGCCTGCCTCAACGCCTGTTCCGTGCCGACCGCGCAGAGCGAATCGCCCCTCGCGTGAAAGTCGGATCCCCCGGTCGGCACGCCCGCGCCGGCAAGCGCCGCTGAGCAGGCCAGGATGGTCAGGATGGACGTCAGCCTCGCCACGTTATCTCTCCTCGAAATAGGTCATCGGTTTATCGGTGCGGCCCGGACGCGCCGGACGCGCGCACCGTGCATCTTAAATAAACCGACCGGGCCGAAAAGTCAAGCGTAGATTTAGCCCATCGGTGCGGTCGCGGGAAGTCGGCCGCCGCCCGAACGCGCCCGAATAAAAAAAGGGATAGTCGGACCGACTATCCCTTTTGAGTGATACAACTTCGCACGAGACGCGGCCCTTAGTTTTTGGTCATGGGCTCCAGCTTGGGCTCGATAACCGGCGCGGGAACGGGTGCGGGGGCCACGGCGGGTTTGCCGCAGATGTCAAAGAGGTAGCCCACGCTGGCGCTGACGCCCCAGCGGTCGAGCATGTTGCCTTCCACGTTGAAGTAGAGGCGGTCGTTGACGTAGTAGTCCAGGCCCGCGAATATGCCGCAGCGAGTCTTCCTGCTCGAAGTTGAGGTCGAAGTCGCCGTCGACGATGCCGCCGGTGATCTGGCCGATGTCATAGCTTGCCTCGGCCCAGGCCCAGCGGTACTCGAGGCCCACGTAGGGGGTCAGCCCGATGTTCTTGAAGTGCCAGCCGGCGTGGATATCCGGGGTGAGGGTGACCATCCGGGTGCTGACCTTTGTCGGGAAATCTCCCACGAGGGTGGCGAGGTCTTCGCCCAGGAAGTCGCCGCTCAGTTTGAGGTTCCTGTCTTCCCCGAAGGAGTGGGTGAAGAGGAGACCGCCGCCGATATAGAACCCGCTGTCGGCGCGGTAGAAGGTCGCCTTCACGCCCAGGCCGTAGAGGAAGTTGGGGGAGGCGTCGTAGGCCGCGTTGATGTTGATGCCCGCCAGCGGAAAGTCAAATACGTCGGCGTCCAGGGAGTCAAACCGGGCGCCCGCGATCGCGAAGAGGTCAACGTTGGGGTGCACGCCCCAGTTGAGCTGCGCGTAGACGTCGTGCATGGTCAGGTTGTAGTCGCCGTTGCTGAGCACGGGGAAATCGGTGTGGAGCTCGGTCTGCATGTACGAATAGCGCACTTGCGGCAGGAGACGGCAGTCTCCGACGGTGTCGCTGCCGGCGCCGCCGCCGCCGAGGAACGTACGCGGGCGTCGCGGATCTCGGTTTCCCGTTGATGTCAAAGAGGTAGCCCACGCTGGCGCTGACGCCCCAGCGGTCGAGCAGGTTACCTTCCACGTTGAAGGAGAGGCGGTCGTTGACGCGGTAGTCGATGCCGGCAAATATCCCGAACGAGTCTTCCTGCTGGAAGTTGAGGTCGAAGTCGCCGTCGATGATGCCGCCGGTGACCTGGCCGATGTCATAGCTTGCCTCGGCCCACGCCCAGCGGTACTCGAGGCCGACGTAGGGGGTCAGGCCGATGTTCTTGAAGTGCCAGCCGGCATGGATATCCGGGGTGAGGGTGATCATCCGGGTGCTGATCTTGGTCGGGAAATCCCCGACGAGGGTGGCGAGATCCATCCCGAGGACGTCGCCGCTCAGCTCGAGGTCCTTGTCTTCCCCGAAGGAATGGGTGAAGAGGAGACCGCCGCCGATATAAAAGCCGTTGTCCGCGCGGTAGAAGGTCGCCTTAACGCCCAGGCCGTAGAGGAAGTTGGCGGAGGTGTCGTACGCCGCGTTGATGTTGAAGCCGCCGAGAAGCGGGGAGTCTATGACGTCGGCGTCAAACGACTCGAACCGCGCGCCGACCAGCCCGTAGATGTCCACGTTGGGGTTGAGGCCCCAGTAGAGCTGGAGGTAGACGTCGTGCTGGGTCAGGTTATACTCGCCGGAGCTGAGCAGCGGAAAGTCCGTCTTCAGCTCGGTCTGCGAATAGGAATAACGCAGCTCGGGCAGGAGCTTGCCGTCCCCGACGGTATCGCTTCCCTCGCCCGCATACGCGCCCAGCGCCAGCGACAGAGACAATACGAACGTTGCTACAAACAATGGGAACTTCTTCACATGCTTCTCCTTTACAGTGATTAACAACAGTAGTAGTATAGCAAAATATATTAACGACTATACATTGACATGAGGACAGTGTATTATAGCATTCTAATCTTTCGTGTCAAGGCAAAACGGCTTTCCGGGGCAGGGCAATTTTGTCAAACGTGCGGTTATGTGAGACGTCCATGCAGGGGAGTGCGGGATTGTGTCAGTGGATTTTTTTTTGCTGGAGGTCGGTGGGAAAAAGACGCTATGAAAACGAAAAATAGCTGATCCGATGTTCAGCGCAATGGGCCGGCGGTGCGGATGCTCCAGCCCCGTCCCGCGGCCTGATCTCACGCGCCGCCGGTGCATAAAAAATAGGCCCACCGCGCCGAGGGGTCAAGGGTTGATTTGATGGGGCGTGCGGGTTCGTGTACGGGGGCAACGGCTGCACGGACGAGTTATGGGGGGTATATTGTTGACTATCTTATGGCCGGGTGATTCTCTCCGGGACGTAACGGTACAATTACCTCACGCAGGCGTGATCGAAAGCCGCATTTCTCTCTTGACAGGTGAATATTGTGGGTTACGATATATACATGTGCATTATTTCCCCGTCACGCGTCGGGATGCAGAGCCGATTGATTCCACGAGAACCAGGAAAAAGGAGGTGATGAAAGATGTCACTGATAACCATAATAGTCGTTTTGGTGATCGTTGGCGTAATCCTGTGGCTGGTCAATTCGTACATCCCCATGGACCGCAAGATCAAGACAATCCTGAACATCGTCGTGGTTATTCTGGTTGTTCTTTGGCTGCTGCGTGCATTCGGATTGTTATGAGCGCCCGGGAGCGCACGTTCGTGATGGTGATGCAATAACCGGTTTTCTCATTAACCTCTCTATTCACGAGGAGGGGGTCGTGTCCATAACTTCGAGGATAGCGGCATAATTCTATTTACGGCGTTAGGATACGACCCCTTCGCTTCCTTCCTCTCGTCTCTCTTCTTTTCCCTTGCCATCGCCGCCCCCGATCCGCTACACTGGCCCCGGGATGATATTCGAGGGCACTATTTACCGGGTGAATTCAGACAGACCGCAGAACTCACGGAGGGCGAGATGGACTATACCGATAAGGTAATACTGGTAACCGGGGCGTCGTCGGGCATCGGCAGGGCCGTTGCCGTGGCGCTGGGGCGCCACCACAACACGATATTTGTAACCGCGCGCAGGAAGAAGCTCCTCGACGAGACCGCGAAGCTCGTGACCGCGGGCGGCAGCACGTGCCACGCCGTCGCCGGCGACGCGCTGGACGAGAAGCAGTGCGCGTCACTGGTCGGCGACATCGTCAGGAAATCCGGGCGCATCGACATCGCGCTGTTGAACGTCGGGCACGGGCCGTCCTCCAACACGCTGACCGTGTCGGCACAGACCGTCCGCGAGTGCATGCGCAGCAACTACGACACGATGATCAACTTCTTCTGCCCGCTGATGGCCCAGATGAAAAAACAGTCGACGAAATGCCTCATCGCCCAGACGAACTCGCTCGCGTCATACTTCGGCATCCCCATGCAGGGCGACTACACGGCGGCCAAGGCCGCCGGCCGGATCTTCCTGGACACGGCGCGCATGGAGCTCAAGCACTTCGGCTACACCCATATCCTCATCCAGACCATCCACCCGGGTTTCGTCGATACGGAGATATGCCGGGACGACGGGATCCCCAGCCCCAACGTCATCAGCGAAGAGAAGGCGGCCGAATATATCCTCAAGGGCTTCAGGAAAGAGTGGAGGGAAAACCGGTTCCCCCTGAGCATGAGCGCGGCCGTGCGGTTCGGGAGGGTCGCTCCCAGCTGGCTCAGGACCAGGGTGCTCCTGGGCGAGACACCGAAGGAATACTAGGCGGGGGGAGGGCGCAGAACACGTATGGTCACGGTAGGGGCGCGGCGAGTCGCGCCCAGGTGTCCGCTTGGTTCAATCCTGTCTGCCGGGCACGACGCTTCGCAGAGCGGGTATGGCGGCGCATACGCACTCGGGTGAGTCCGGCGGCGGTGCGCATTGACTGAGGGACTATTGATTATTTATTGAAATAGTATATAGTTTACTATAGACAGAATCGTCAGGCATTACTATAATTGTCCCCTCGTGTCAATTCATGTATAAAGGAGGCTAGCGCCATGAGACGAGCTTTGACGATGGTATCGGCAATTCTTTTCGTTCTGACGCTGTTTGCATATTCAGGATGGACTTTTGTCGAGACGCCGCCGGCCGATAAGGCCGTCTTCCACCAGAACGGAGACTGCACTTCGGCCTATACTTTAGAGCTGGGCGTAGGGGATTACGGAAGTTTGCCCCCGCCTTCGTCCGAGTATAACTTGGCGACCTGGAACGATCAGATTTCGTGTATGACCATTGGGTCGGGGATCAGCAAGGTAATCGTCTTCGAGCACACAAACTTTGGAGGGAAAAGGAAGGAGTTTTCCAGGGCTTCCAACAACCCCCTCGGGTCCTGGAGTTTTGCGGGAGGCGACTGGTGGAACGACAAGATCAGCTCGATTAAAGTCATAGGCCCGGCTCCGGCCAATAATGTCGTCTTTTTCCAGGATGGAGACTACAACGGTAATTATATGCAGCTCCCTAGAGGGGAGTATGGCGATTTGCGTAATCTTGATGTATCAGAATCCGGCGGCCGCAACTGGAACGACTTGATTTCGAGCATGAAAATCGGGGCGGGGATAACCAAGGTGACTGTCTACTGGGACGTTAAATCTGAGCCTATCTCGGGATCAGGCAGAGAGTTTAAGAGAACAAACCAAAACCCTGACGGGTGCTACAGCCTCACCGGTGATGGGTGGAACGACAAGATCAGCGGGATCAAGATTGAGTAGCCGACCCGTTAACAGGCGATGCGCGGGGGCCGTTTGAAAAGACGGCCCCTTTCTTTTTGTGACGGCAGGATTAAAGAGACACGGCGTTTTCCGCCCCCTCGTCTCACACGCCGTGCCGATCCTGCTTCTTGAGGAGGTCCCGGATCTCGGCCGGGAGCTTTTCCAATGGGGGCGGCTCGGCCGGGGCCGCCTCATTTTTCTTCTGCAGACGGCTCATGCCGCGGATCACCGGGATGATCGTGAACGCGATGATGATAAAATCGATCACCGTTTAACCTGCTCTCCTTTCCAAATCCAGACACCTTCCACGATAGCCAGTAATAAGGATGCGTTTCCGGGGGGAGGTCGATAGGCCCGGGCCGGGAAATCCAACCCGAAAATACGATTCCTCCCAAACAGGATTTTGTCCTGTCAGATAGGAGGTTATGCTATCGGTGCCCCGGATCAGGAATGGATAGAATCAAGAATATATCCTGTAATATCAACGTATTCCGTTCCACCGGATATCTCACATACTCAACGGCACGATATTTGCTTTATGACTATTACGAGAGAAGTAATTCCATCACGATCGACTATAAACCATAGGAATATAGGTGAGGTGGACAGGATGAAATCGCTTCGATACTTACAGAGAGAAAAGAGATTCATCGAATCTCTCCTCGAGATGCTCGAATATCTTACCAGTCGGCTCGACAGCGGGAAAGACGTCCCGCCCTACATGATCAGGGAAATCATAGAATTCCTTCAAACATATTTCAGGGTATCCCATTCAAAGAGAGAGGAGACGATCCTGACGTTTCTCGGCACCCTGGGGATAGACGCTCCCGCCCGGGAGTGCGACGAGATCCATGCCAGCCTGAGAAAGTACGAACGTTTTCTGCTCAGGGCCGTTGAGGCCTACGACCTCGGGTACCAGGGGGCAAAAGTAATTCTTGGCTCCTACAGCAAACGGTACATCTCCACCCTCAGGCAACACCTCGTGCTCGAAAGCGAGTTGATCGTGCGGTGGGTCGGTAACCAGGAGCAGAGGGACGTGGAGATCCTCAAACAATTCAAGAGGATAGACGACGGAGCGAGAAGGATCAAGAAGCGCGGTATAATCAAGATGGAGGCCCTGAAAAGGGAATCGCTGACGGTAACGGCATAGCGGCAAAAAGCGGGTAAAAGCCGGTCGATGATAACGCGTTCGGAATCTGCATTGAACATATAATAATGGTCATGCGCCGTACATCCACAGGGGCATACATCGTCATTTCACAAGCCGCACCGTTCCTGACACTATTTCAGTTAGACATGAGGGGGCTATTCGGCCGAAACAGATGAATCTGTATATTTACATACCAACTGAAGCGATCCATGAATCGTTCTTGGTAGAATTAATTGAAACGAAGACTCCCGGGTTCCATATCGAGTTCTTCAGATCCATTGAAGCGTTCAAAACCATGCTCAGGAAACCCCGCTACGAGTCCGCCATCGCTGTTATCTTTGCCCCGGACCGCCAGGACATTGCAGACGTCATATCGCTCGAACACTGCCTGCGGGACGTTCAGATCATCCTCGTTATTTCTCACGAAAACCACGGCACAATCCTTATGGCACACTGCCTGCGCCCACGCTTTATAAGTTATTTTTCATTCCCTTCCAAGGAGATAAATGCCGCAGAAATCAGCTCCGTCCTTCAAAACATGCTTGCGCACCATATCCCTCTTGGCTACCGTACCGCTCAATACCCTATCGTATGAATCCTCCGGCCCGTTCCGGTAGGGGGACCCGTACGTCCTGATACTCGTACTACCGGCCTTTTTACCCCCGCTCTCATACCACTCTGCCTGTCGGCGGCGCTTTAAATTTATGGACCCGGTATAAAAAAATGTTGAGTTTCGTCAGAAAGAATTATATAATATCAACATGCGCTACCGGCGCTACCGGCCCTTTCGGCCAAATCACTCACAATTAGGTTCCCTCATTCTAAGGATCGGCAGAGATGGCGAAGGTCCTGATTATCGATAAGGACGAGGAGTTTGGAGAAATCGTATCGTCTAAGGCGGAAGAAACGAAACATGCCGCCGTGTATGCCCGGAGCCTGAAGGACGGCCTGAAAAAGGCGTTCTCGGACGCATTTGACGTGGTATTTCTCAGCACCCAAATGCCTGACGGTAACTGGATGCCCGCGCTCAAAAAAATAGCCCACGCCCCTTCGGCGCCCGAAGTCGTCGTTATAACCGAATCGGTCGATCCCGATGAAGCGTCGTACGCCTTTAACAATGGGGCCTGGGATTATATCGAGAAATCCTACTCCGACGAGACGGTCTTATTACATATCGTCCGTGCCGTCCAATACCGTTCGAGAAAGATATTCAAAAGGCCATCGTCCTCGCTCAAGATCGAAACCTTTCAGAAGATCGTGGGCAAAAGCGCCCAGATACAGACCTGTCTTGACCTCATAGCGCAGGCGTCCAATAGCGATGCCCCGATTCTCATCAACGGTGAGACGGGCACGGGAAAGGAAGTCTTTGCCTGCGCGATCCATAAAAACAGCCGTCGGTCCGATAAGAATTTCGTGGTTGTCGATTGCGCGGCCCTGCCGGAGAGCCTCGTTGAGAGCACGCTCTTCGGGCATGAAAAGGGGGCCTTTACGGGGGCGGACCGGACCCAGGAGGGCCTTGTGAATCAGGCCGACGGCGGCACCCTCTTTCTCGACGAGATTGGAGAGCTCCCCCCGGCAATTCAAAAGACATTTCTCAGGTTTCTTCAGGAGCACACGTTTCGCAGTGTCGGGGGACAGGCGGAAATAAAAAGCGATTTCAGGATCATCGCGGCCACCAACTGCGACCTCAAAGAGGCGGTGAAACTCAAACTGTTTCGCGAAGACCTCTATTACAGACTTTCCACATTTACTATCGAAATACCCCCCCTGCGGGAACGTAAAGGCGATATCGAGGATCTTGTTACGTATTATATGCGCGAACTGGCCACCTACCACGGCATTGAGGTAAAAGCGTTTTCATCCGAGTGCTTCGATGTCCTGATGAAGTACGACTGGCCGGGAAATGTCCGGGAGTTATTCAACACCATCGAAAGGATCAGTATCGTAGCCGAAAAAGATTCCATCATTTACCCGGTGCACCTGCCCCCCTATATCCGAATCAACGTATCTCAAGCCGGAGCCGCCGGTATAGCTATCCCTGATAAAGTGTTTCTCGCCAACATCGATCAACCGGAAGCCCTTCCAAAATTCAGCCTGTTCAGTGAGAACGCGCATGCGGTGATAGAACAGGACTACTTCCAGAAACTCATGACGTTGACCGGGGGAGACATCAAAGAGGCCTGTCGCATATCGGGTCTATCCCGCTCCCGTCTCTATGCCCTCCTTCAGAAACACCATATCTCCCATTCGGATTAAGAGACAGATTCTTCTCGCGATACCTTTCCCTTCCCGGCCGCCCACAGTCCTGTTTCCTGGGACACAGTCCTGGTAAAGAGGACCGGCCGCGCCTTTCTCTTCCGCGTGATTATACCAACTAATGTCACAATGTGCAGTGATACCTAACCGTTAGCAGCTTCAGTCGATCCCGTCAGGTCTGGCATAGATATTGCTACTCTAAGACATGTGCGGCAATCGCGACGCTCTGTTGAACGGCCGTTGTCGAGGAAAGGGCGCGGCATCGAGGCAGTAAGGCGGGTAGGGTTATCGTAATCCCCTATCCAGGTGATAGTCCCCGGCGGAGCCGGAAAATGGGTTCAAAGAAAAGGGCCCGCTGAAGAGGAAAGGATCGAGATGTCCCAGCCGAAAACGGAAAAAGACCATGCAGGCAGGATCCTCATTATTGACGACGAACCGAGCATCAGGAAAATACTCGGGTCAATCCTCAGCGAGGAGGGATACCGTACGGATTTCGCTGAGAACGGTCACGATGGGTACGAAAAGGCGCGGGAGCTGATCCCCGATCTCATCCTCATGGACGTCACCATGCCGGTCATGGACGGTTTTGAGGCGTGCCGGAAAATCAGGGCCGAGTCACCTCTTACGCAGGTCCCCATCATCATGATCACCGCGCTCGGTGATGTCGGGACAAGGACAAGCAGCTTCGAGAGCGGGGCGGACGACTTTCTCAATAAGCCCTTTGCCCTTGACGAGATCTTGGGAAAGATCAAGAACATCGCGAAACATAATTTTTGCCGTCCCGACCAAGAGGACGGCGAGTGGGCTCAAGAAGAAGGTCTGCTTAAGACAAGAGGGTAGAGATGTTCCCGTTGATGAAAGAAGAAGATACATTGTACGTATAAGTTTAGGAGGAAAATAATGACGAATAGAATGACAGTTATGTTGACAATCGCGTTGGCTGCCGCTGCAGCGATCGCCGCAAGCTGCGTCTTCCCGGTCACTACGGAGACGACACCAACTGGCACGGGGTGGGAATCGACGGGGGGCTCCCTGGACTACGGGAGGGCCTCAGTGAACGGCAGGTACGAGACGATCCTCGATACCTTCTCGGTTCCCGCCGACAGGACTAAATATGGGGACCTCTATGATCTCGGGTATCAGGACAGAACCATCTACGGCGCAAACAGGAACCTTCCCGCCGGCTACTGGGTCTACTCATATCCGTACTGGTACATCTGGAAGACGAAGGCCGGAGAAACGGGGGCTTCACTGGACTATACGAAGGCCGCCGTGAACGGCAAATACGAGACGATCCTCAAGACCTTCTCGGTTCCCGCCGACAGGGACAGATACGGGGAGTTCTACGATCTGGGGTACCAGAACAAGGCGACCTACGGCACGAACCGCAACCTTCCCGCCGGCCACTGGGTCTACGCCTACCCCTACTGGTACGTCTGGAAGACAAAGGTGGAAGATACGGGGGCCTCGCTGGACTACGGAAAGGCCTCCGTCAGGGGTAAATACGAGACGATCCTCAAGACCTTCTCGACCCCCGCGGACAGGGACAGATACGGGGATCTCAACGATTTGGGGTATCAGGATAAGGCGACCTACGGCGCAAACAGGAACCTTCCCGCCGGCTACTGGGTCTACGCCTATCCCTACTGGTACATCTGGAAGACGAAGGTGGAAGATACCGGAGCCTCGCTGGACTACGGAAAGGCCTCCGTCAGGGGCAAATACGAGACGATCCTCAAGACCTTCTCGACCCCCGCGGACAAGGACAGATACGGGGACCTTTACGATCTGGGGTATCAGGATAAGGCCACCTACGGCACAAACAGGAACCTTCCCGCCGGCTACTGGGTCTACGCATATCCGTACTGGTACATCTGGAAGACGAAGGCGGGCGAAACGGGGGCTTCGCTGGACTATACGAAGGCCTCCGTTAAGGGTACGTACGAGACGATCCTCAAGACCTTCTCGGTTCCCGCCGACAGGGACAGATACGGGGACCTCTATGATCTCGGGTATCAGAACATGACCACCTACGGCACAAACAGGAACCTTCCCGTCGGTTACTGGGTCTATTCCTATCCCTACTGGTACATCTGGAAGACGAAGGCAGGCGATACGGAAGGCTCCATCGACTACCGAAAGGCCTCCGTCAGGGGTAAATACGAGACGATCCTCAAGACCTTCTCGGTTCCTGCGGACAAGGACAGATACGGGGACCTCTACGATCTGGGGTATCAGGACAAGGCAACCTACGGCGCGAACCGCAACCTTCCCGCCGGCTACTGGGTATATGCCTCTCCCTACTGGTACATCTGGCAAGATATGAAGGGCTCGCACGGTCCGGGACCGGCGCCAACCCCCGGCCCGACGCCTGAAGACAAGAATGATCCGAGTTCGGCGTACGGCAAATACTACAACCTGAAAAAGGAGATATCGGCCCCCCTGGATGTCGTCACGTACGGCAACTACTACGACAAGGGCTACTCCACCGACAGGGAGTACGGCTCTATCCGAGACCTCCCGACCGGTTACTGGGTCTACGTATTTCCCACATGGTACATCTGGGAAACGAAGTACGATACGGGTAGATAAGCACGGTCACGGGGTTCAGATAGAAGGGCGCAGAATGGGGGGGAGCAAATCCCCCCGTTCTTCCGCAATTCGTATCGGCGTCCGTCCAATCTGCGATGGGTGATAGCTCAATGACCCTATATGTATACCACTGGACAACCTTCCGTCGGGATGCCGGTTTAACGTCTTTCCCGGCGGATATCTCCGGCCGAACACCATGCGGCCGAACTGGGGAGCGTAAAACCTCCTTCAGGTTTGTGGGAGATCGAGATGCATAAAGCGACGGTTATGCTGACAATCATGTTGGCCGCCGTTGCCGCGATCGGCGCGCGCAGCGTCTTCACGGCCGCGACGACGCCGACACCGAGACTCTCGGATATGGATCACGCGTCCGTGGGGGGAATTTATACTGAGCTTCTGAAGACCATTGATGTCCCCCAGGACGTGGCCAAATACGGGGAGTTGTATCAGGAGCCGGGGTATCAGAACAGGACCAGCTACGGTGGGTACGAGGGTCTCCCGTCCGGCTACTGGGTCTATGTCAAGCCCTCGTGGTATATCTGGAAAAGAAAAGCCGGCGAGACGGGGGGATCCCTGGACTACTGGAAGGCCTCCGTTAACCGCAAGTACAAGACGATCCTCAAAACCTTCTCGGCTCCGGCGGACAGGGATACGTACGGGGAGCTTTATGACTGGGGGCTTCGTACCTCGACCACCTACGGTAGAAACAGGAACCTTCCCACGGGCTACTGGGTCTATTCCTATCCCTACTGGTATATCTGGAAGACAAAGAGCGGCAGGATAGAGAGCCTCCTCGACTACGAAAAGGCCTCTGTTGACGGCAGGTACGAGACGATCCTGAAAACCTTTTTGGCTCCCTCGGACAGCGACCGGTACGGGGAGTTCCTTGACTGGGGGCTTCGTACCTCGACCACCTATGGCATGGAGAGGAACCTTCCCACGGGCTACTGGGTCTATTCCTACCCGTACTGGTATATCTGGAAGACAAAGAGTGGCCAGACCGAGGACTCGCTTGACTACGCAAAGGCCTCCGTTAACGGGAAGTACAGTAACCTCCTCAAGACGTTCCCCGCCCCCCGGGATACCGACGGGAACGAGGAATTCCTGGAATCCGGGTATGCCGACTACAAGGGGTACGCGGGATATAGCGGCCTTCCCCCGGGATACTGGGTCTATGTCTCCCCGAACTGGTACATCTGGGAGGACGTGAAGAGCTCACCCGATCAGGGACCGGGGCCAACGGTCGGCCCAACGGCTGAAGAGAAGAATGACCCGAAGTCGGCCTTCGGCAAATACTACGATCTGAAAAGGGAGATATCGTCCCCCATTGATTTTGTCAGGTTCGGCAGATACTGCGACAGGGGAGATCCCGCCGACAGGGAGTCCGTCTCTCTCCAGGACCTCGCGCCTCGCTACTGGGTCTACGTATTCCCCACCTGGTATGTCTGGGAAGGGCGGCGCGAGGCAGACGGAAGCACGGTCGTGGGATTCCAATAGAGGGGCGTAAAACGGGGCTCAAATACCCTCGTTTTTTCACGATCCGTATCGGCGCCCGCCCAACCGCCCCGTTGACCGGACCCTGCCGGGGCTTTGATTGATGAAACGTTTTTCCAGTTCGTCGCACGGCCTGTTTACACCTCAGACTCGGGTCGCTGCGGCGGTGTCTACGATGGGGGATCACTCGATGACCTCATTGCGGGCCGAATGCTGGAGCTGGGGGTGGTCTCATTAGTCCCCGCCACCACCGGATACCGATAACGCCGGGGAGGCCTAAACCGCCTCCCCGGATTACCGACCGGGCTATTTTTATTGCGTTGTCGTGAACTGAAAATAGCGTGATATAATATTTATAATAAAGCGTCGTATTGAGTGGACTGCTTCGGATCGCAGGTAAGACGCTCTTCGACACCAAAGGGCGACCAGGAAATCCTCCGAGCGCCGTGTTGAAGGGCCCAAAATAGTGGGGACGCGGCAGTTGCCGCATAATGAGGGATAGAGAGTCGATTGATTCTCGTCAAACCAAGTAAAAGGGAGGTGAGGAAAGATGTCATTGATAACGGTAATAATCGTCTTAGTGGTCGTTGGTGTAATCTTGTGGCTGGTTAACTCGTACATACCTATGGACCGGAAAATCAAGACAATCCTGAACGTCGTCGTGGTTATTCTGGTGATTCTCTGGCTGCTGCGCGCTTTTGGCCTGCTTTCGGGGGTTGGCCTGTAATGGTAGTACGATAGCCACCGTTCTCGCCTCCCCCCTCAGGGGGGAGGTGAGAACGGTAAAGACGGAAACAGTCTAAAGGGGTGTCTTATGTTGTGGACGATTGCCGCAATACTGGTGATCCTGTGGCTGCTGGGATTGTTGACGGGCTACACGCTGGGGGGAGTTGTTCACGTCCTTCTGGTGATTGCACTTATCGTGATAGTGGTCGGGTTTATTGGGCGGCGGCGCAGGTAGGGTGCAGCCAATGAAGACGGAAAAAAGGGGGTATGGTTTGAATGCAAAGATATTGACCATAGTTGCTATCGCACTGATCGTACTAGGCATCGTGGCGTTCGCGTATCAGGGTATCACCTACAAGACGCAGGAGTGACGTCGTCAACCTCGGTCCCTTACACGTGACGACGGAAAAGACCAAGACGATTCCGCTGCCGCCGATCCTCGGAGGAATCGCGCTCGTCGGGGGAATCGTGCTATTGGTCGTCTCAATGAAAAAGCGTTGATCGGCGGCCGAGCGTTTCGGCCGTGCACCGTCGGCCGGAGGCGGGCCGCGAACTGTGGGCGCGTCGTTTAAAAAAGTAATCCTAAATTACGGAAGGCAAGAATAGTGCGGGAGGGACCGTTTTCGGTCCCTTTTTTCCTGTTATCGCCGACGGCTCCGTTCGGGTCCGTCCCCATCCTTTCCTCTTTTCCCTTGCCTTTGATTTTAAAATCCGCTACACTGACATCCGCATTTCAGACCACGCGACCGGCGGGGGAGGGGCCGTCCGGTCGCCGGCTCGCGCTCGTCGCCTCGAAATCTCGCAGTCCGGCCCTCCACAACTTCACTACCCAATATGATGGAGCATTGTTATGGTAGATCTTGACGTGAAGCTCCCCGTCGGCAGGATGTTGATGGGATATGCCATCATCGTCGCGCTTCTGGTTGTCGTGACCGTGGCAACGCACTATGTCCCCGCCGGCCTCTACGACAGGGTGGACAAGGTCAACCCGGAGACCGGCGCAACCATGAGCGTCATCGTCCCCGACTCGTTCCGCTACGTGGCAGCCAATCCCCAGGGCGTCCTGGACCTGATTATCGCCCCGGTCAAGTCGCTCTACTACAAGGGGTACATCGCCGCAATCATCGTCATCTTCATCATTCTCATCGGCGGCTCGTTCATGGCGATGCGAAGGACCGGGGCGCTGGACGCGGGGATACTCAGGTTCATCAAGGCCTTTGAGGGCAAGGAAAAATACGTCATCCCGGTCCTCATGATATTCTTTTCGCTTTTCGGGGCACTCTTCGGCATACTCGAAGAGCTGACCCCGTTTATCATCATCATCGTGCCGATGTCCATCGCCATGGGGTACGATTCGATCGTCGGATTGATGCTGATTTTCGGGGCGTGCGGTGTCGGCTTTACGGCCGCGATCACCAACCCGTTTACGGTCGGGGTGGCCCAGCGGATTGCGGAGATACCCCTCTTCTCGGGGGCGACCTACCGGATGTTCGTCTGGGTCGTCATGATGACGATCGCCGTGGGCTATACGATGTGGTACGCCGCCCGGGTCAGGAAAGACCCGAAAAAGAGCCTCGTGGCCGATTTTGACGCGACGGTCCGAAAGGAATTCGTCGAGATAGAAAAGGAATTTTCGAACTTCACCGCGTCGCACCGGCGGGTCGTCTGGGTCATCGGGGCGCTCGTGGCCCTTCTCTTTATCGTGCTGATCGTGGGCCAATTGATAGCCCCGAAGGTCATGGCCGACGCGAGCCTCCCCTTTGTCGTGCTCGTGTTCGTCGTCATGGGTATCGCCTCCGGGCTCCTGGGCGGGCTGGGGGCCTGGGGGACGCTCAAGGCCTTCGTCAAGGGCTTTATCACCTTCATACCGGCCGCCATCTTCATCATGCTGGCCCGGGCCGTCATCGTGATTGCCGACGAGGGCAAGATCATCGACACGATCCTCCATTCGCTGTCGGCATTCATCGCGCAGTTCCACGTGATCTTCGCCTCCTGGGCGATGCTGCTGGTGCAGACGATCATCAACTTCTTCCTCTCGTCCGGCTCCGCCCAGGCCATGGTGACGATCCCGGTGATGGTGCCGCTCGGGGAGCTCGTCGGCATCACTCGGCAGGTGACCGTGCTTGCCTTCCAGATGGGCGACGGCTTTTCCAACATCTTCTGGCCCACCAACCCGCTGTTGATCGTGGCGGTGTCGCTGGCCGGCATCACCTGGACCAAGTGGGCGCGTTTTATGCTGCCGCTGCAGATTCTGCTGCTGCTGGCGGGGTTCGGGGTCCTGACCATCGCCGTTCTTATCGGCTGGGGGCCGTAAGAAAGCACCCCACGAAGCAGGCTTCGTGGGGGCCCCGGTTTCACCCGGCGAAAACACGATTTTCGCCGGGTGACAGGGAAATCCGCTGAAACAAAACGTTCACTGGTCTCCGCCGGGAGCCGCCTTTTGGCTTCATCAGTCACTGATTCATAATCACGGAGGTGATCCGAAAATAATCCCGAGCTAAACAGGACATAGACCATTGACCGGATAGGGAGGTCTCTATGCGAACGCTTCAGATCCTGGGAATCGACGCGGGCGGCACGATGACCGATACCATCCTCATCGACAAAGATGGCGGGATGGTCATCGGCAAGGCCGCCACGACGCCCCGCGACGAATCGATCGGCTTTATCGCATCGCTCGCCGACGCGCTTGGCTGGTGGGACATGGAGCTGGACCGGGCGGTGCCGATGCTGGACGCCGCCATATACTCCGGGACCGCCATGATCAACGCGCTGTTGATGCGGCGGGGCAAGAAGGTGGGGCTCCTCATCACCAAAGGGCTTGAGGACTATCTCCTCATGGAGCGGGGGGTGCAGACGTATCTGGGCTATCATTATCCCGACAGGCTTCATACCGTCACACACATCCACAATCCCCCCCTGATCCCGCGGCGATGGGTCAAAGGCATCGGACAGCGCACCGACATGTTCGGCACCGAGGTCATCCCGCTCTATGAAGACGAGGTCAGGGCGGCCGCCGAGGAGCTCATCGACGAGGGGGTCGAAGCGCTGACCATCTCCTTTACCTTTTCCTACGTCAACGGGACCCACGAGCGGCGGGCCGAGGAGATCGTCCGGGAAGTGATGGCAAAAAAGGGCGTGAGCCTCCCGGTCTATATCGGCAGCCGCGTCCAGCCGGTCATGCGGGAATATTCCCGCCTCAACTGCGTCGTCATCGAGGCGTACGCCGCCGACCCCTCCCGCCGCCACCTCATCAAGATCGAAGACGAGATCAAGAAACAGGGCTTCAAGCGCCGCCTGCAGATCATGACCGCCCACGGCGGCATCGTGAACGTCCGGGCGGCAAAGGCCTTCCAGAGCCTCATCTCCGGGCCCATCGGCGGGGTCATCGGCTCCAAGTATGTCGCCGACCGGCTCGGCATCAAAAACGTCATCTGCACCGACATGGGCGGCACGAGCTTTGACGTGGGGCTCATCACCGAGGGGGTCTTTTCGATCAACCCGGAGCCCGACATCGCGCGCTTCAAGATGAACCTTCCCATGGTGGCCGTCGACTCGATCGGCGCGGGGACCGGCACCTTCATCCGGGTCGACCCGATTTCAAACCGCGTCGAGCTCGGCCCCGACAGCGCCGGCGCCGACCCCGGCCCCTGCTGCTACGGAATCCAGAAGGAAAATCCGACGATCTGCGACTGCGACGTGATCAGCGGCATCATCAACCCCGACTACTACCTTGGCGGAACGATCAAGATATACCGGGACCTGGCCATCGATGTCTTCAAGGACAAGGTCGCCGACAAGCTGGGGCTCGACGTCTTCGAGGCCGCCTCCGGCATGATCAGCCTGGTGGAGACACAGATGCGCGATCACCTCCACGCGATGGTGCTGGGCCGCGGGTTCGAGACCTTTGACTACTACCTCTCGTCCTACGGGGGAGCGGGGCCGATGCATTGCGCCAGCTACTGCGAGGGGCTGGACTTCAAGGGGATCATGATACCCTCCTGGGCGCCCGCCTTTTCGGCCTTCGGCTGCACCTGTGCCGATTATCAGCACCGGGCCGACAAATCGACCCTGGTCATGTTCCCGCTGGGGGCCGACGACAACACCAAGGTCGCCCTTGGCGGTATGCTCAATGCCGTCTGGGCCGAGCTCAAAGATGCGCTTCTGGGAGAATTTGCCTCCGAAGGCTACACCGAGTCCCAGATCCGCTTTGTTCCCTACGTCCGCATGAGCTACACGGGTCAGCTGGACGCGCTCGAGGTCAAATGCCCGACGCTTGCGGTCGCCACGGCCGCCCAGGTCGACGAGATCATCACGAGATTCGAGGCCCTCTACGAGAAGGTGTTTGCCCGGGCGGCGAAGTTCCCCGAAGCGGGGTATCTCGTCACCGAGGCGGTCCTCACCGCGACGGTCGATACGGTCAAGCCGGCGCTGCCGAAATCAAAGCTTGCGGCCGCAAAACCGGACAAAGACGCCGGCAAGGGCGCCCGGGACGTCTACTGGAGAGGCGGCTGGAAGAAGTTCGCGCTCTACGAGATGGATCTCCTGAAACCGGGCAACGTGGCAGACGGCCCCTGCATCGTCGAGCACCCCGCCACGACCCTCGTCGTGCCCCCCGACTACCGGGTGCGCATGGACGAATACCGAATTTTCTGGATGGAACGTTAGGAGGAGACGACTATGCCACGAGCGGTCCAACAGAAACCCAAGCCGGTCGGCTGGGACGGCAAGACCTTAAAAGAGATGCTGGCCGAAAGCCGCGCGCAATTCGAAGAGACCGGCAGCTACTGCGGCGTCACCGACCTGACGCTCAAGGCGGCCGACCCGTTGAAATACGAGCGCCTCTATTCGAGGCTGCGCGGGATGATGGTGGCGTCCCGCGAGGCGGCGGTCCGCGTCAGCGCGTCGCCCATCGTCAAGGAGCTGGGCGAGCTCTGCTTTGCCCTCTATACCCCGGAGGGCGATTCGGTGGTCCTCTCCACCGGGATCATCGTCCACGTCCATACGATGAGCATGGCCATCAAATGGATGATCGACAACGATTACGAGGCCGACCCGCGCATCGACCCGGGCGACGTCTTCGGCAACAATGACCCCCTCATCGGCGACGCCCATACGGCCGACGTACAGAGCCTGACGCCGATATTTTACGGCAACGAGGTGATCGGCTGGGTCGGCGCCGTGACCCACGTGATGGACTGCGGAGGCGTGGACGCCGGGGGGCTTCCGATCATGACGATCAACCGGTTCGGCGACGGACTCTACCTGTCGTGCGAAAAGGTCGGGGTCGACTGGAAGCTCAGGCGCGACTACGAGATCCGGTGCGACCGAAACCTGCGCTACCCGCTCTTCTGGCACCTGGACGAGAAGGCCAGGCTCGCCGGCTCCCAGATCGTCCACGAGACGATCGGCGGTATCATCGACGAGTTCGGCATCGAATACTACAAGAGCTTCATCCGGGAGGTCATCGAGGAGGGAAGGCAGATATTCTACAAGCGCACCACCGAGCGGCTCTTCCCCGGCGTGTTTCATTCCGTCTCTTTTTACGACGTGGACCAGAAAGGCGCCCCGCTGCCGCTGATCGCGGCCAAGGACAGCATCATGCACGCGCCGGTCAAGGTCGAGATCAAGGCCGACGGACAGCTGATATTCGACATGGCGGGGGCCAACCGCTGGAACTACCACCCGGCCAACTGCTCGATCTCCGCGATGCAGGGAGGCTTCTGGGTCTCCATCACCCAGATGCTGGCCTACGACGGCAAGGTGAACGACGGGGCGTACCTGGCCACCGTTCAGCACTACCCGTACGGCTCCTGGGCCAACCCCGACAACCCCCACGTCTCCAACTCCGCGACGTGGGGCCCCCTCATGAGCACGTACAACAACCTCTTCCGTTGCCTCTCCAGGGGATTTTTCGCCCGGGGGTTCCGGGAGGAGATGCTGGCCGGCTACGGCAACAATACCATGTGCCAGCTGGGCGGCACCGACCAGTACGGCAGGCCGCTGGGGATTATCAACTTCGAGCTTTCTGCCGCGGGCTGCGGCGCCCGGGCGGTCATGGACGGGCTGGACACCGGCTATGCCGTCTGGAACACCGAGGCGGACCAGGGCAACGTCGAGATCTGGGAGATGTTCATCCCCAAGGTCTACCTCGGACGAAACCTCACGCCCGATTCCGCCGGCATGGGAAAATATCGCGGCGGCTCGGGCTTCCACAGCGTCTACCTCTTCTGGAACAGCAACAACGTCGAGGTCGTGAGCGCGGGCCCGGGCAAGATATTCGACAACTGCGGCATGTTCGGCGGCTACCCGGGGGCCCGGGTCATGCGCCACAAGGAGATGGTCCTTAATTCAAATATTAGGGAGGTGGTCGCCAAATATTTGCCCTATCCGACCCGGGAGGGGGACCCGAACAACCCCGATATCATGACGATGCTCGAGGGGGACAAGAAAATCCTCGACCGCTCCATGATGCACCCGATCCCCATGAAGACGGGCGACGTCTTCATCCAGCACTACCAGGGGGGGCCGGGTTACGGCGACCCGATCGAGCGCGACCCGGAAGTGGTCGTAAACGACCTGAACAACAACACGGCGCACCCGACCAAGGCGCGCGACGTCTACGGCGTGGCGGCCTCCTATGACGAAAAGGCCAAGGCCTGGGGACACGATCCCGAAAAGACGAAGGCCGCCCGGGACGAGATCCGCGCCCGGCGCTCAAAACGCGGCGTGCCCGTGAAGGAATGGATGGCCAAGGAGCGGGAGCGGATCGTCGGTGGGGGGCTTTCGCCGGTCGTTTCGGGGATGTATAAGGAGAGCATGGAGCTCTCGGCCGAGTTCGCGCGACAGTTCCGGGACTTCTGGGGGCTGCCCGAGGATTTCACCTTTTAATCGACGTTGTCAAGGAGCATGATATGCCCGTCTATACAAAGGAGATGATCGCCGACCTCATCGACGGCAGGCTGCCGTGGGTGACGCTGAAAAATATCATGAGCTCAACGAAAGATCTTGATCGATTCGAGAAATACCTCGAGGTCCTGCAGGAGCGCGTGTCCTGGAAGGATAGGATCCTGGTTCCGATCGCCGAGCACCTCTACGTCGTCCAGAAAGGCGGAGACCGGATCGTCAAGTGCGACTGCGGCCACGAGTTCGGGGACTACCGAGTCAACTGGAAGCTTTCGGCCCTCATCCACGTCCGCGACACTGAAGAGAAGATGGGAGAGATCTTCGAGGGGCTCCATAAGCCCGACACCGACTGGTCCCAGATCCGGGAATACTACTGTCCCGGCTGCGCGACCCAGCTCGAGGTGGAGGCCGTCACCCCCGGCTACCCGATCCTCTTTGACTTTCTGCCGGACATCGACGGCTTCTACGACGCGCGGCCCGAGCTCAAGAAGAAGGTCATGGGCGTATGATCCGCCGCACGAAGTCATCCGCCGGAAATGCCCGGGCGTAGCCTATGGTACCCGGATACCGATTATCACCGGGGGCATAGATCTCGTTATGAAACGAGGGGGATTTCCCTACCCCCTCATTTTTGTTTCGCATCGCGCCCCATTTATGATACTATTTTCAGGAAATTTATCCACTATGCAGGGATCGAGGATCTATGGACGTCCGTCTTGACGGAAAAATCATGCTGGTCACCGGCGCTTCCACCGGTATCGGCCGGGCGATCGCCGAGGAGGCCGCCCGCTCCGGGGCGGCCGTGGCCGTCAACTATCTGTCAAGCCAGGCCGAGGCGGAAAGCCTGGCGGCGGGAATCGAAAGGGGAGGGGGCCGATGCTGCCTCGTCAGGGGGGACGTCTCCGATGAGGGGGAGGTTTCGCGCATCTTCTCGGAGACGGCCGAGCGCCTCGGGAGCCCCCCCGATTGCCTGGTCAATAACGCCGGCTCGATGATCCAGCGCTCTTCCATCGCGGACATGGAGACGGCCGTGTGGGATCGGGTCTACGCCGTCAACATGCGGTCGGTCTTTCTCTGCAGTCGGGAGGCGCTCAGGACGATGATCCCGAGCCGGAAGGGCGTTATCATCAACATTTCGTCGATAGGCGCCTATACCGGCGGCGGACCCGGCTCGGCGGCATATGCCTCCACAAAGGGGGCCATGAATACGTTTACCGTGGGGCTGGCCCGGGAGGTCGCCCCCTACAATATCCGGGTGATGGCGGTGGGGCCCGGCGTCATCGAGACGCCTTTTCACGACAAGTTCACCACTCCCGAGCGCAAGAAGGCCTTCGAAAAGATGATCCCGCTCGGCCGGGTGGGAAGGCCGGAGGATATCGCGCCGATGGTGATCCTTCTGGCCTCAGACCTTGCGTCCTTTGTCACCGCTCACCACTTCGACATCACGGGGGGGATGTGAGAGGTCATGAGCAAGATTTTTGTTGAGGAGCTCAAGAGCGGCCAAAACGTTGATTCGATTTTCCTGGTTCGCGATAAAGTCCTCGCGGCTACGAAAGACGGCCGCCCCTACATCCGCGTCGCGCTCATGGACCGCACCGGCAAGATCGAGGGGAGGATGTGGGACCGCCAGGGGGAGGAGAAGAACGTCGAGCGGAGCTTTGAGTGTTTCAGGCAAAACGATTTCGTCCGGGTAACCGGACGGGTCGAGAGCTTCAAGGAGCTGCCCCAGATCAACGTGGAGACGATCAGCCCGGCGGGCCACGACGATATCGATATCGCGGATTTCGTCCCCAAGGGCTCCAAGAACCCCGAGGAGCTGGTGAGGGACCTGACCAGGATAGCCGCGGCGCTTAAAAATCCGTTCCTCAAGAGGCTCTTCAATTCGTTTCTGAAGGACGCCGACTTCATGGCCCGTTTCACCCGCGCTCCGGCAGCCAAGAAGCTCCATCAGGCGTACCTCGGCGGCCTGCTGGAGCATACCCACAACCTCGTCAGGATGGCTTTAGACGTCTCGAAATACTACGCGCAGCTCAATGGGGAGATGCTGGTCCTCGGGGCCTTCCTCCACGATATCGGCAAGATCTATGAGCTCGACTATGAGCGGGCCTTCGATTACACCGACCGGGGGAGACTCCTCGGCCACCTCTTCATCGGCGCCCGGATGGCCGACGAGAAGATCGCCGCCATCGAGTCGTTTCCGGAGGACCTCAAGAACATGGTGCTCCACCTGATCCTGTCCCATCACGGCCAGCATGAGTACGGGGCGCCGGTCCTCCCGGCGACGCTGGAGGCCGCCGTCCTCTTCCAGCTGGACGACCTGGATGCCAAGGTGTGGGGATTTACGGGAGAGCAGGCCCGCTCCGAGCCCCTGGAAGGCAACTGGACGTCCTTTTCCAACGTCTACGGGCGCTTCATCTACAAGGGGGACACCTATCTCGGGATGGGTGAGGACGAGGCCGAAAAGCAGGAGCGCACAAAGCGGGAGCGCATGGATAAGAAGCTCATCCTGAGCCTCTTCGACGACCAGTAACGATACGGCCCCTTACCGTCCGCCGTCACCGGAACCTCCCGCCCGGAGTATCCCACGTCGCCGTTACGCCCTTCGCAAAGGGGAGTTCAAAGCGGACGAACCCGTCCGAGATGGTGTGCACCACGCGCCTGCCGTTCACCGTTACGACCAGACCGCCGGCGCCGCTCCCCTCGGGCGCCCGCACCCGCAGATACATCTGACCGTCGCACTCCAGCGTCACGCCGCCCGAGATTCCCCGGGGACTCTTTTCGACCGAAAACGCCTGCGTCCTGAAGACAAACGTGTCATCCGGGACCCGGGGATCGATCACCAACCCCTCGGGCGTTCCGGTGATGCCGGCAAGCCTTGCCAGGGCATACAGGAACTGCGCGTGGGAGTGGGCGTTCATGACCGGGTACGCCTGGGGTCCGATACCGCCCAGGGGGGTCTGTTGAAACCAGGATTGGCCCGGCCGATCCGAGAAGACCGAGTTGAACGAGTCGGGGCCCGACCATATCCCCATCCAGAGGCCCGGGTAGACGTCGGCGTGCCGCGCAAGCGTATTGTCCAT
Organism: uncultured delta proteobacterium; assembly: GCA_963809875.1. GTDB lineage: Bacteria > Desulfobacterota > Zymogenia > Zymogenales > Zymogenaceae > JAFGAS01. Next base: position 166,075 of record CAWELC010000002.1, read on the forward strand.
CAGCTGGTCCCAGGCAAGAGACGGGTCATAGGCCGAGAGCGCCGCGATGCCGGGCCCGTTCATGGCAAACCAGATGCCCCCCTGCTCCTGCTCACCCGGGCGGGTGGTCGGGCTTCCGGTCGTCATATCCGACACCATCATGCCCAGGGCCGACGGGCGGATCAGCCGTTCTTTAATATTACCGATCAGCGTGCGGGCCTGCTCCTCCGTCAGGACGCCGTCCGCCATGAGCGCCCAGATCTGGGGCTCGAGGAAGAGCTCGTCTGCGCCGAAGGGGACGCCGCGCCCCGAGTAGGAGCGGATGAGCCAGCCGCGGTCACTCCATTGCCTCCCCAGGGCCGTCTTCAGCTCGCCCGTCCATTCGATCGCCCGCCGGGCGGTGTCGTCGTCGCCCGCGATCCGGGCAAGCTCGGCATATCCCGGCAGAATCGCCGCAGCCATCGCCGTGTTGAGGAGTGACTCGCCCCGCCGGTAGGTGCCGATGACGTCGCACAGCCCGCCCCGGGCGGTCAGGAAGGTCATCTCGTCGTTCCAGTCCGAAAGCCTGAGCCTGATCAGGCCGTGGCGGCCGGTTCCCACCGCGCCCCGGAGGTGCTCGAACGCCCGCCTCAAATGCTCGCGGACGGGTGCCGTTTGGCCGCCCTCCCGGGGATAGAAGGGGAGCAGTTCGTCGAGGAAGGCAAAATCCCGCGTCACGAAGATATATTCGACGGCCGCCCCGATGACCCAGAGGTCGAAGTCGGACGGCCGGTAGTACCACTGGTGTTTGTCTCCGAAGCCGGCCATGCCGTAGATGGAGCGGCCGTCGGGTGCCTGGCTCTTGAGGATGAGCCGGAGCTGGTCCTTTGCCGCCCGGGGGGTCATAGTAGGTCAGCGTCTGCGCGAAGGCGGCCAGGTCGCGCGTCACCCCCCAGCTTCCCCACTGGAAGAGGTAGTTTCCTCCCTGCGGGATGAAAGGGGTCCGGTAATATCCGTCGATGATGGAAAGTGCGTTCAGTGCGTAGTAGTCCCACGCGGCTTCCCTCCCGATCGTTTTGTCGTCGGGCCCGCGGTACGCGGGGATGTCCTTTCTCCAGGACGAGACGGTGTCGGTCAGGAGGCTCGCCGGGTCGCCGAGGGATTCCACGATCCGCTCGGGCCGGTCCGCCTTGGCGTAGCCGAACGCAAAGCGGAGCGTCCGCGACTGCCCCGGCTCGAGCGTTACGTCGACGGCAAGAACGAGGCATAACTCCGCGGGGTCGGCCGGGGTCGATTCGTCCGGGACGAGCGAAATCGCCTCGAGGGCCCCGGACCGGGGAGGAAACGAGCCATCCTCGAAGATCTTTGTCTGGTCGAACGCGAAGCCCGTGACCGGGCCGTCAAGGGAGGCCAGAAACAGGGAGGGGGGCTCGGGGTCGTAGCCCGTCGGGCCGGGTGGAAAGCCGCCGTCCGGCCCCCAGACCTTGTTCCCCTCCAGGATCAAGAGCCCCTGCCCGGGGATATAGCGAGGCGCGAAGTGCATCGAGCGTCTCCGAATCCCGCCGAAGAGAGCCTCCCCGAGGAATTTGGAGACCGACACCACGTTCACGTCCCAATACTCATAGTAGGTGAGCGTCCTGGTTTCGGTGCCGAGGTTCTTTAACGTTACCTCGGATATCAGGACGGGGAGGGTCCCCGCCGGGGCGAAGACGACCTGGTCGATGCCCAGGCCGCCGGCGGTCAGCTTCTTCTCGAAATACCCCATGCCGTAGATCCGTTCGAATGGCGCACCGGCCGGCCGACCGGGATAGAAGGTCGAGACGACCTCATCGCCCTCCCTCACGAAGCCGAAGCCGCCGGCGTAGTTGCCCGTGTCCGGTTGGTAGCGGTTGAGCCAGCGCTGGTCGGACTCGGCGTAAAAGAGCTCAACGAATCCGTGGTTGAAGGCGGCGGCGGTGATACGCCTGTTTCCGAGAGGAAACCACATCAGGTTGGTGGGGGGCGAGATCTTCGGGTCCCACTCGGCGCGGGGGTCGGCCGTTTCGTCCATGGTATATTCGTAGGCGGGAAGCCCGAACCGGTCGACGATCCACCTCCCGAAGATGCCGCCGCCCGGCGAGACGGCCGGGGTCGGAGTCTGCGGCGGGATCGGGCCGGAGATTACCGGGGACGGCCCGACGGAGGCGCACGAGACGATGAGCCACGACAATAAGAGGATTAGGGCGGGGACGATCTTTTGCACGGACTGTCTAACCTTCAGCCTTCCCGGCTCGCTCGCAACGCGCCGGCCGTCAGGAGCCGGCCATGTCCAGGGCGCGCCGGATCCGCAGTTTGGTTGGCGCCATGCCGAGCGCCTCGGCGATCTTTTCCAGCGCAGGCCCGTGTTCTATGCCGGTGAGCGCCGCGCGGATAGGGGCGAAAAGGGATTTTCCGTCGAGCCCGGTCTGGCCCGCCGTGGCCTCTACCGCGGTGTGGTAGGTCTGCCCGGTGAGCTCGGGGATCTCCTCCAGGTTTGCGAGCAGGGCGGCCAGCACCCGTCGGGAATCGTCTTGCGCCAGTACCTCCTTTGCGGCGTCGTCCATAGGCGGGACCTCCGAAAAAAAGGTCGGGGCAAAGACGGCCGCCTCCGTCAGCGTGGAGATGTTCTCCCGCACCGCGTCGGCAAACAGGGTGAGAGCGCGCCGGCCGATGCCGTCCGTATCGTAGCCGTGGGACTTGAGTATCGGCACGAGCCGTGAGGCGAGGTCGGCCGCGGACATCGTCCTGATGGCCAGGGCGTTTGTCCGCGCGATTTTTGCCGGCTCGACCTTAAGAGAGCCCTTGCCCAGCCGCGTGAGGTCAAATGTCTCGACGATCTTTTCCCGGGTTGGAAGATGCTTTCCGGTAAGCGTGGGGTTGCCGAGGGCTGCCAGATAGGCAAACAGCCCCTCGGGGGTGTAACCCTGTTCGATGAGGGTCTCCAGGTCGAACCCCCCCTCGCGTTTCTTTATCTTGTCTCCCGCTTCGGTCAACAGCAGCGGCAGGTGGGCGAACGCCGGCGGCTCGTGACCGAGGGCGCGGTGGATGAGCAGCTGGCGGGGGGTGTTGGGGAGGTGATCCTCTCCCCGGATGACGTGGGTGATCTCCATGAGGGAGTCGTCCACGGCGCTGGAGAAGATGAAGACCGCCGATCCGTCGCCCCTCATGATCACGAAGTCGCCGAAGGCTTCCGTCGGAAACGAGATCGGCCCGTGGATCAGGTCGTGGATGCGCACTTCGGCAAAATCGGCCCTGAAACGGACGGTATGCGGCTCCCCTGCGTGGGAGGCAATTTCGTTGGAGGTGAGCGACCGGCACCGTCCTGAGTAGCGGGGAGGCTTTCCGGTCGCGACGGCCTGCCTCTTGTCCTCGGCCAGCATCTCGTCGGTGCAAAAGCACGGGTATGCCAGCCCCGAGGCGAGGAGGCGGTCGGCGGCTCGGGCGTAGATCTCGTGACGCTCGCTCTGGCGATAGGGGCCGAACGCTCCCCCGATCGCGGGCCCCTCATCGGGCTTGATGCCGAGCCACTCCAGCTCGCGGACGATCAGCGCCTCGGCCCCGGGGTCGAACCGCGCCTCGTCGGTATCTTCGATCCGCAGGATAAAGGCGCCGCCCTCTTTGTCGGAAAAAAGCCGATTGACGACGGCGATCCTGGCGTTGCCGAGGTGAAGCGGTCCCGTGGGGCTGGGAGCGAACCGGACCCTGACGCTCATGGCTTTTTCTCGTCGAGGATAACCGCGGCCCAGGCGGCGATGCCCTTTTTTCTCCCCTCGAACCCGAGTCCCTCGGTGGTGGTGGCCTTGACGTTGACCCGGTCGGGGGTGGTCTCGAGCGCGTGTGCCAGCGCCTCGACCATCGAGGGAATGAAGGCGGAGAGCTTCGGGGCCTCGGCGATGACCACCGAATCGACGTTGTGTATCACAAATCCCCTCTCCCCGGCCTTTGCGCAGGCTATCGAGAGGAGCCGGATACTGTCGGCGTCCTTGAAAAGGGGGTCCGTGTCGGGAAAGTGGAGGCCGATGTCGCCCAGGCCTGCAGCCCCGAGGATCGCGTCGGTAACGGCGTGGCAGAGCACGTCGGCGTCCGAATGGCCCAGCAGCCCCCGTTTATAGGGGATCACCACCCCACCGATGATCAGTCGCCGATTCCGGGTAAATCGGTGTACGTCATATCCGATTCCGATACGCATGCGATACCGAGAGAGACGGGCCCGGTGTGACCCGGGCCGTCGGTTGGCAGTCCGTTGTTAGTTATGCTCGGCGATCTTGTCGGCGCCCTCTCCTTTGAGGACCGTAAAGATCATCCTTCCCGCGGTGGTCTGGAGCACGGAGGTCACCGAGACATCGATGTTTCGGCCGAGGTACTGCTTGGCGTTATCCACCACGACCATTGTCCCGTCGTCGAGATAGGCGACTCCCTGGCCCTCCTCCTTGCCCTCCTTGAGGACGCGCACGTTCATCACCTCGCCGGGAAGCACCACCGGCTTGAGGGCGTTGGCAAGCTGGTTGATGTTGAGGACCGTAAGCCCCTGGAGCTCGGCGACCTTGTTGAGGTTGAAGTCATTGGTGAGGATCTTGCCTTTGTTCTTCTGGGCCAGGGCGATGAGCTTGTCATCCACCTCTTTGATCTTGGGGAAATCCATATCGATGACCTGGACGTCCAGGCCAACCTGCTTCTGCAGCTTGTTGAGGATGTCAAGCCCGCGTCTTCCCCTCGTCCGCTTTATGGGGTCCGACGAATCGGCGATATGCTGAAGCTCCCTCAACACGAACTGGGGTATGAGGATCGTCCCCTCGATGAATCCCGTCTCGCAAAGATCGGATATCCGTCCGTCGATGATGACCGACGTGTCGAGGATCTTGAAGTCCTGCTCCTTCTCTTTTTCAACCGCCACCTTTCGGAAAAGGGTGAACGTGATATCCTCTCCCTTCTTGACCCCGATACCCGCCCCGGTGTAGCCGAAAAGGATATTAATCAGGATATAGAGTGCGACCGTCCTGAAGTCGAGCGGAAGTATTCTGAAGATAAGGGTATAAGAAACGATATTTGCCGCGACGATGCCGACGAGAAGTCCTACCGATCCTGCGACGATCACTTTCAGCGAGGTCTTCTTGGCCCAGGTAATGGCGATGATAACCAGGACCGCAAGAACCGCTCCAAATACGGCGCCCAGAATCGACGGGTAGGGGAGAAAGGCAAATACCGGCCCGGCAAGATACCCGAAGAGGGCCGAAAAGAGAATCAACAGTAGCCGCAAAAAATAAGTATACAAAGTATATTCACCTCCTATAATGATAATGGCGTCATCGGCTCCGGCCGCGTACACCGTATAAATGACCGCAAGCCTGTATCGATACCCTATAACTATATTATACTACAGTTTGGGCCTGACGCGCGCCGGTCTTGAAAAAACGGTGGTATTTCTTTTTGTGAAAAAGAGATAGAAGTCAACTATCGTGAGGAAGGTTCAGCTTCTATTGGCTTGGTTATTCTTTTTGGAAGATGGTTTTTAAATCAGACCGTATCTTATTTTCGTCCGTTTCCTGGGCGATAGCAAGCTCCTTTACCAGAAGCGTCATTGCCATGTCCAACAGTTTTCGCTCTCCGAATGAAAGCTCTTTATCCTGTTTGAGTATGTATAAATCTCGCAAGACAGCGGCGATCTCAAAGACAGAACCGGTTTTGATCTTTTCCATATATTCCCGGTATCTTCTGTTCCATGTCTGATTGTCGATCTCTATCCCTTTTTCGCTCAGTATGTCGTAGACCTCCTTGACCTTCTTCTTTGGTATAATCTGTCTCAATCCGACGTTTTTTATATTACAGGAGGGAATCATGATCGTCATCCCGTTGTCCATGATGCGCATCGTGTAGAAGAGCTGGCATGAGCCCGATATTATCTTCTCTTCTATAGACTCGATGATGCCGACACCGTGTGCGGGATAGACGGCGAGATCCCCGACCTTAAACATCGCTGAAAAAGCCTCCTCGGTGCGCAAGGACCATGTATCCTTCACGGCGTATCCATAAAAATATGTTTGGAGAAGACATCGAGTGCACCGTTCATTCGCCCGCGGGCGGCAGTATTGGCTTCAGGATGATCTCAATCCTTCGGTTGTGGGCCTTCCCCTCCGCGGTCGTGTTATCGGCCACGGGGTGGTATTCGGAAAGCCCCGCCGCCCAGAGGAGGGAGGGATCGATTCCTACCTTTTCATGGAGGTATCTGACCACAACCACGGCCCGGGCCGTAGACAGCTCCCAGTTCGTGGGAAACCTGGACTTCAGCGCGGGGCTGATGGGGACATTATCCGTATGCCCCTCGACGACGATCCTCTTGTCCTTGACGTCCTTGAGTATCTCGCCGACCCGTGCGAGGACCGCCAGCCCCTCCGGTTTTATGGCCGTTTTTCCGGAGTCAAAGAGGATCTTATCCAGGACGTTTACCGAAAGCTCGCCCCTCAAATTGGTGATCTCTATGTTGCCCTCGTCGATCTCCTTCTTCATCTCGTCGATGAGGGCCTTGTAGGTCTTGTCGACCTTGTCGATCTCTTCTTTCTTTTGGGTATCGCTTTTGGTCAGCTCGTCGAGCTCGGCGTCTCTCAGCGCGAGGTCGGCCTTGGCCTTGTCGAGGAGGTTCTTCAGAGTGAACAGCTCATCATCCTTGGATTTTAGATCGGATACGACAGGCCGGTACTGGTAGACATAAAACCAGCCTAATAAGCCGGTCAGAGCAATCGCAAGGGCGAGCAATGAATAAGTGGCGTACTTCATACAATTATCACTGTCTAGATCATTTTATTACACTTTTTCCGTTTTGTCAACGACAATTGTCTCATTAATCGGAGCCCATCGGCCATTCCGGGGTAAAACTCTCCCCTTTACGGCGTCGCCGGCGCGAAACACCGATTCCCGCGATGTGCTGCCCGATTCGTCAGGGCATGGAGCCGCCGCTCTGGATCTTCTTCTCCATCGCTGCGGCCATTTCCATCCCCTTCTTGTGGTTGACCGTCAACAGCATCAGGCCGCCGCAGATGAAGAAAAAGACGATGGATACGATCGAGAGCCTGCTGGTTCCGGTGAACTGGGCCACCAGCGCGAAGACGAACGGCCCCAAGATTCCCGAGACCTTCGAGCTGACGTCGTAAAACCCGAAGAACTCCGCCGTCTTGCTCTTGGGGATCATCGATCCGTAGAGGGAGCGGGAGAGGGCCTGGGAGCCCCCCTGTACCATGGAGACCAGAATTGCGAGGATCCAGAAATGGAGGGCGGTCTTGATGAAGTACCCCCCGACGGCAATTACCGCGTAAACCGTAAGGGAGATCAGTATGCCGGTCTTGGGTGAAAAGCGATGAGCGATCCTGCCGAACAGGAGCGTAAACGGGATGCCCAGGAACTGGACGGCCAGGATCGCGCCGATGAGGTCGGTCTGGGCGATGCCGATCTCGGAGCCGAAGACGGTCGCCATGACGATGATGGTCCCGATGCCGTCGTTGTAGAGCCAGAAGGCGATCAGCATCTTGAAGGTCTCCTTGAAACTCCTGATCTCGGCAAACGTCTTGGCCAGTCGCTGGAAGCCCGCCGCGACGGAATTACGGTATTCACCCTTCACGATGGTCACGGGCGGCTCAGGGACATTGAGCATCACCGGTATCGTGAACATCGCCCACCAGACGCCAACGGTCAGAAACGAGATTCGAGACCCCCACTCGGCGTTCGCGATACCGAAAAACTCCGGCTTCATGATCATCGCCAGGTTGATGGCAAGCAGGATCCCCCCTCCCAGATATCCCAGCGCGTACCCCTGCGTCGATACCGTATCGATGCGGTCGCCGGCGATGTGTGGAAGGAGCGAGTCGTTGAAAATGATGGAGCTGGTAAATGAAATATTGCCGAGGATATAAAAAAAGGAGGCCAGCATCCAATCGCCGGTGGACACCAGTATCAGGAGCGCCGTGGCGATGGAACCGAACAGCGCAAAGGCCCCCATGAACCGCTTCCTGGCCCCGGTGTGGTCGGCGATGGCGCCCAGGATCGGCGCCAGGATAGCCCCCGTAATCATTGCGATGGAGACGGTGTATCCCCAGTAGGCGGAGGCAATGTTCGGCTGCAGATGGGCGCCGGCGACCTTGCTGTAGAAGGTCGGTAAGACCGCCGCCATGATCGTCGTCGCGAAGGCGGAATTGGCCCAATCGTACATGCACCAGCTGAAAATGACTTTTCTGTTGGATGGCATGAGAGACCCCCCAGTGGTAAGTATTTACCATTGTACGTGAAATCGCCCCCCCTTTCAAGGCAAATAGTGGCCGGCTTTCAGAACGGTATTGACAGGCGGGGCATTGCGTCATAAGATTGACAGCGAAATGAAAACACTCTGGAAATTCACCCTCCACCCCAGGGGCGTCGTGGATCTCGCCCCGCTGACGGCCGACGGCATGCTCTATGTCCTGGCCGACCACTCCCTCTGGGCGCTCGACAGCCGCTGGGGCTTTTACTACTTCAAGCTGCCGCTCCTCGGGCCCTGGGCCCGCTTCCTGTTTCCCGAGCGGGGTTGGGTGAAGAGACTCGTCTCGGCCAAGGGGCTCCTCTATTTCATGCTGGTCGACCGGTTCGGGCGCACGTCGACGATCGTCTTTGACCCCGAAAAGCGGCACCCGATCGAGGCCGATACCGGCCCCCTTTATCGTGAGGTGAAGTATATCTTCACCTCGGGAGTCAAGGTAGAAAGGTGCTATCTGGGAGGGAAGTTTCGCGAAGGGGTCACCGCCCATCTCCAGCATGAAAAGACGCTCCTCTGGACGAGCGCCGACCGTCTTCGCCCCGCCATAAAATATACCGAGGTCATGGGCGACATCCTCCAGGTGAACGACACCATCGTTGTCTGCCAGAACTACTTTTCGAGAAAAAGGCACATGGCCGCGGGCCATTCGATCACGGCCTTTCATCACCGGACGGGCTCCATCGTGTGGAACATCGAGTCCTATACCTATTCCCACCGGCTCTTCCCCTTCGTGGTCGTCGGCAACGACATGTACATCACGGGGGGAGGCCACAAGGACGGCTTCTTCCGGAAGATCGACCTCGTCACGGGGCGCACGCTTCTCAACGAGTCCTTTGATCCCATCGACTCGGGGGTCGCCCATCACAATGGCGTCTTCTTTTTCGGGGCCGGAGGCGAGGTCATCGCCCTCAAAGAGGACGGGTGACGGGTGAGGCCTGAGGCGTGCCGAAAATGAAATGGGCGCGGGTTTTCACCCGCGCCCGTAGTTTTATCCCGATCCCCGCTCTCTAAATCCAGCCGAGGATTCCCATGAACACAATCAGGAAAACGGCGTCAATCGCATACATCGTGGAGACAACGGCGATCTTCTTCTTCATGGACGGCATATCGTGGACCCAGAAGGAGAAGAACATGTAGAGCGAATAGCCGATGATGATGATCAAGACCGGGAATTTCCAGTTCCACCACCAATATTCCCAGATTAGCGCGTCCCACCGGTTGAGAACGATCTCCACGATGACGCAGAGGATCGCGTTGGTAAACGCCAGGAAGACCCGGTTGGGGATGCCCATGATCTTCATCTTCTTGTCCTTCGGGAGGACCTTTGCGAAGACGACGCCCATGACGGCGAACATCAGGCATATCTCAATATTGAGTCCCACCGTGATGACATAGGCGCTGTCGGCCGGCGCCGTCCAGATGGCCGATGTCCCGTGGACATACAGGAAGATCGCGTTGAGGATCTCGAGAAACCACTCCAGCCCCCAGAAGGCCAGCCCCGCCATCACGACGTTCCAGCTCTTCTTCTCGACCTCGTTGAAGTAAATGTAGAAGACAAAGATAAGGATGGGGACGAGATACCACTGGAAGTACTCCGGACTCCTCAGGTTAAGGATAGCAAGGTTCGTCGCGTCGGTGTAGGTCGGGTCGGGCAGCAGCGCAAGGGCTCGCGCCGCCGGCCCCATTAGGATTGAATTCATATCATACCTCCTTCATATTGTTCCTCCGCGGGCGGACCCGCGCAGTTCGAGCTGATACCGGCGTCGTACGCCTCCTTGCTCTACATGAAGTCGTCCCTCAGGCGCATTATGAAATTCTCCGTCTCAAGGCCTACCGGTCCCGGCAGCCGGCATCGGGACGACACGTCGTCGGGCAGGGTGATCGTCGGCGTCTGGACTATCCTCCCATCGAGATAGGGCCGCGATCCGCCGACGGTATTGGCAATCCCGCTGGCGTTGGACACGGCGGCGATGCGCTTCGGATCGAGGAGGAAGTCGATGAGACGCCGGGCGGCGTCGACGTTTTCGGAGGCGGCGGGGACGACCCAGACGAGAAGCCACAGCGGCGTCCCGGACGCCGGCACGATATATTCAACCGCCGCGTTCCTCTCGATCGCGGAAACGGCCGAGCGATTGTCGATAAAGGAGACGTAGGTCGAATTATCGGCCAGGTGGTCGACGATCTCAGGGATCTGAAAATAGCCTCGGACGATCTTGCGCTGCACAAGCAGGCGGTCGGCGGCCAGATTGAGCGTCTCCGTATCCGCCTCTTCCAGGAAGGTGCCGAGGTCCCGCAGGGCGGCGTCAACCAGGAGCCGGATATCGTCGGGCATGTCGATCTTGCCGGAGAAGGTGCGGTCGAACAATATCTTCCACTCGATATCAGGGTCCTGCACGACGTTGCGATTGACCGCGATCCCGAAGGTTCCCCAGAGAAACGGGATGGAAAACTCGGCGTTGGGATCGAAAGGTTCGGTCGAAAATGGCGCCGAGATATTGACGATAGCCGGTATGGAAGCGGGATCTATGCGCCAAAGCGCTCCCTCGTCGATCAGCTGGGAAAGTGAGAGAGAGTCGATCAGGGCAAGGTCGAAGCTTCCGCCGGACGCGGAGAGGTCGGGATGATCGGACGGATTGGCGACGATTACCGCTACCCCGGTCAGGGCAGTGAAGTCAGCCAGGAGGGCTTCCGGGAGAAACTCGGGTCTGCAGAGGACCCTGAGGATGGCCTGCGAGGGTTCTTCCGTCACCGGGCTCTCTTCGGCGGGCTGTTCTGGGCCACCGACCGGCGGCGCCTCCTTTTCTTTCCGCGAACACCCGGGACCGAGGGCCAGGACGACGACGAGGACGACCAGGATCAACAGAGCCGGCGCGACCGACGGTCGAATCGTTCGGGCCGTCCCGGTGGCCGAAAAACCGTCGGGCCGCAGGCGACCGTTAACGGGTTCATATTCAGCGGGCGCGTGCGATCTCTCTTCCTGTGAATGCCCGCGGATATGTCGGTTTGGGGAAAACATACTGCGACGGAATTCTACCAGATATGATAGAATAATGACAAGATAAAAAAGATGCCCATTCGTTTATATCAAACGGCCGGTTGGGCGGCCGTTTACGGACACCACGTTGGACAACGGAATCCTCATTGGGGTGGGCGCCCTCGTCCAGGACGGGCAGGGGCGCACGCTTCTGGTCAGGCATAAGGCCGAGCGGGGAGGTTATTGGCGGGGGACCTGGATCCTTCCGGGCGGTATGCTCAAGGTGGGGGAAACGATCGACGAGGGGATAGCGCGGGAGGTCGCAGAGGAGACGGGGCTGGTGGTCGAGGTCATCGATTCGGAGGTCGACCCGACCGAGCGTATCGTGCGGGAGGGGGGGCACGTGACACTGCACGTCGTCTATATCGTGAGGCGCGCACGGATCGTGGGAGGGGAGCTTTTACCCGGCAGCGACGTGGGGGAGGCGCGATGGGCAGATCGCGAGGAGATGGCCCGGATCAGGGACGAGATACATCCGGATACGGTCGAGATATTGAAGCTGTTTGGGATCGAGAGCTAGATAAGAGAGGCTCTCACCTGGTATCTTGGGATATCATATCTCTTATATACCGTGAACTAACCACCGTCATTGCGAGGAGCCGAAGGCGACGCGGCAATCCCCTGACTGTCACCGGGAACCCCGATTAACGCGTTTACCTTAATTTCAATTCTCCAGATACCTTCTTATAGTATATCGTCGTAGAGGTCCCTCCATTCCCTATTAAAATTCTCGATGAGGAGAAGCTTCTTTTTCCGTGAGCCGGCTTTCAATTGCTTTTCCCTCAGTATTGCCGCCTCAGCCGTATCGACTATTTCGTGATAAATGAGCTTCGAGGTGTTATACGTCTTTGAAAATCCCTTAACCAGTTTCTCCTTATGCTCAGACACCCGCCTTCGAAGATCGTTTGTGACCCCGATGTAGAGGACGGTGTGGTAGTTGTTGGTCATAATGTAGACGTAAAATTGTCCGTCCATGATAACAAGGAATTCAAGAGGATGTTAGATACTACCGGTTCGCACTACGTAGTCAGGGGATTGCCGCGCCGCCTTCGGCGGCTCGCAATGACGGTAGGAATATCGTAACCTTATAAGTAGCTAAACGGCCGGCTTGATGTCACCGGCCGTTCGTGCTTTGCGGTTCGCATAAGACAGGCCGAACGTAATCTGCCCCGACAGCTTGCACGCGTCATCGATGCCTACTCTATCCCCTCCCGATCCAGTATCATCCGCGCGGCCTTGAACCCGTTGAGGTGGGCGGGTCCCATGCCGTGCTGGTTCCAGTTGCTGGCCATGAAGACGTTATCGATGGGGGTTGAGGGGGGCAGCATCAGAAACTGATCGGGCGTCGCCGCGGGGCCGTACACGACGCCGTGATAGTTCATCGTGAACTCATTGATGCTCACCGGGGTGACGACCTCCATCACCTCGACGTTGGCGGGATCGGCGATCTCGGGGATGACAGTGGCGGCAAGATCGATCAGCTCCCGGGCCTTTTCCTGTTTCATCTTTTCGTACTCGGCCTGATCTTTCGGCCAGATATCCCAGTCGCAGTATGAGTGAAGCACAACGACCGATTTACCCGGGGGGGCGTAGATCGGGTCGCCGTAGTTCGAATATATCGTGATGCTTGCCCCTCCCTCCCTGAAGTTTCCGCTCATCATATTTTCGTACATGACCGCGCTGTCCTTGGTGCTGTTCTTAAAGATCTCGGTATCGGTGTAGCCGCGCTTTTTGAGGTCGATGGTGAGACCCAGATAGACACCGAACAGGGAGTTGGCGGGCCTGATGTCCCTGATTTTCTTGACGTAGCTTGCCGGCAGATTTTCCTGCCCGATCAGTGTGAAGACGAGCTGGTAGGGGTCGGTATTGGCGACGATATAGCGGGCGGAATAGAGGTCGCCGTATTCGGTCTGAACGCCCCGGGCCATACCGTCCTCGATGACGATCTTTGTCACGAGGGTCCCCGTCTTGACCTCGCCGCCCAGCTCCAGGATACGCTCGACGTAGGCATTGGACATCTCCTGGGACGTACCCTTCACGTGCCACGCACCCTCGGTGAGGTAGGCATAGGTGGCCGTAAGGAGCTCAAGGGCGGCCAGGTCCCTGGTCGGGGGACCGTAGTAGACCCAGAGCTGCGAGACGACCGCCTTGATGTCGTCGTCGGTGAAGCATTCGTCCATGAGCTCTTGAGCGCTTCGACCGTTCCATCGGTAGAGGGTCTTGTGCTTGAGCGGAACCATCGCCTTGGTGAGGAAGGCCTTCAGCGGGGAGTATCGGTAGAGGTCCAGAACTCCCAGTGCGTCGGCAAAGGTCTTTTCGCAGGTAGCGTGAAAAAGATCGATACCCTCGGTCTGGTCCGGCCACCGCTCCTTGAGCGCGGCGTCCCATCCCTCCCAGTCGGCCGGCATCGTGATATCCAACCCTTCCGGATAGACCGACCGGTAAAATTCAGGGAGCCGGTAAAGTTTGTCCTTCAGTTTGTCGTAGACGCCGCAGGCCTCAAGCAGTGCGTAGGTGCCGGGAGTGTCAATCGGGCCGCCCCCGTTCATCTCGTGCAGTGACGTCTCGAATACGAACTCTCCCCTCGTGAAATTTGTGGCGCATCCGCCCACCTTCTGGTGCTGCTCGAGGACGAGCACCTTGAGCCCGTTTGAGGCCAGGTGTGCCCCCGCTGACAGCCCCCCGAGGCCGCCGCCGACGATGATCACGTCGTAATCGGCCTCATGGGTCGGACGGGAGCCGACCCCGCACCCGGCCAACGCACAGAGCAAGGCGACGAAAACGAGTACGACAAAGAGTGAGCAGACCCTCCGCGTCCGGGCTGGCGGACGTCTCTTGGCGTTTTCAGACATGGTACGAGTCCTCCGAAAAGGTATCCGATGACACACACGGTAAACGCGTCGGGTCCCGGCCTTCGGGACATGAAAGAGTCAAAAAGGAGGAAGTCGCCCCGGGCCGGTCTTCCGAGGATAAGGAATTTTCCCGACAACTATAAATAATTGTCCTGGAGATGTCAACCACTTACGGAAGTGAAAGGAAGGGGAAGGGGCCGTGAGGAGTTGTTGCCGGCGCTTCCGGGAACGGAGAGGCGGGGGTCAACCGTGTGTCCCGATTGATTTTCCGCTGCTAATCACGTTTGCTGAGCAGGTCCGAAATCATCTGGAAAAGTTGGGTCAGATCGAAAGGTTTCTCGAGGAAGGGGTTACCGGCGATCTCCAGAAAATGCAGCGTGTCTTTTGCCAGGACGTCTCCGGTCATGAAGAGCACCCTGTCTGCCAGATCGGGGACATGCTTTCGAATATAGGTATAGAGCTCTTTGCCGCCCACACCCGGCATTTTGAGATCGGTAATGATGAGATCGAACCGCAGCACCTTCAGAAGCTCGATGGCCTGTTCACCGCGGGATACGCTCCGGACCCGGTAACCCTCCTCCACGAGGGCCTCCGAGATGAGCTTTCTGAGCGATTCTTCGTCTTCCACGATCAGGATTGCCCTGTTTCTTACCGGCTTCTTTGAAGAAGGTCCCACCTCATCTCCAGCCGTCGGATCGCTCTGTCGCGCCAGGGGAATCCTGACGGTAAACCGGGTGCCTTTACCCCGGCGGCTTTCGACGTCGATGGTTCCGCCGTGCTCGTTGATGATGCCGTAGGCGATCGAGAGCCCCAGCCCCGTCCCCTTACCGACGTCCTTGGTCGTGAAAAATGGATCGAAGATCCGGTTCAGATTGTCCGGCTCTATCCCCGGACCGTCGTCGGCAAACACCACCCGGATGAAGCCGTCCTTGAAAAGCGACCTGATCGAGAGCGTCCCCCCTTCCTTCTCCCTGAGCGCGTCGTGGCTGTTGTTGATGAGGTTTATGAAGACCTGCTGAAGCTGATACGGATCGGCCGATGTTTCGGGGAGGTCGCCGGCCAAATCCGTGTCAACCTGCACGTTGTTGACCTTCAGATCGTATTCCCTGAGCCTCAGCGACTCTATCAGGACGGAGTTGACGTCGATCATCCGCCGCTCCGGCCGGTGCTCGCGGGCAAAGGAGAGGAGGCCGCCGACGATCCTGGTACAGCGTACGGACTCCCTCTGGATGACCTCGAGCTTGTTCCTGAAGTCGGGCGGTATCTCTTTCCGCATCAGGAGCTGGGCGTTGCCGATGATGGAGGTGAGCGGGTTGTTGAGCTCGTGGGCCACCCCGGAGATCATGCCTCCCAGGCTCGAAAGCTTCTGGGCCTGGATGAGCCGCTGCTCCATCTTCTTGTGCTCCGTCACGTCCCTGATGGTCCCCTGATACCCGACGACGCGGCCGTCCGTATCCCTCACGATGGTGGCCGTCTCGAGACATTCGACGAGGGTTCCGTCCTTCTTCCGGTAGGTTATCTCGAAATCCTTGGTATATCCCTGGGCTTCGATAAGGCGCCTGAACCTATCTCGATCATCCGGGTCTGCGTAGAAAGCCAAGGCATCGACGGAGGCCATCTCCTCTTGAGTGTACCCGAATAGCTCTCTTCCCGCCGAGTTAATCGCTACGATCCGGCCCGCGGCCGTGACGATGAGTATCGCGTCCATCGAGCTTTCAAAGAGGGTCCTGAACCTCTCCTCCGATTCCCGCAGGGCTTCCTCGGCCCGTTTCTGCTCCGTGATATCGTGGGCGAAGACAAGGGTAGCGGGCCTTCCCTCCCAGTCGATCGTGACGACACCTGTCTCCGCCCACCGTAAGTCACCATTCTTATGGTTCACCCGAAATTGCGCGGGATGCCTCGCCGGCTTGCCGTCGAGCCTTTCCTGATACCGCCGGATTAACGCGCTCCGATCCTCGGGGTGGATAAACTCGGTGAACGGCCTGCCGAGCAGCTCTTCTTTCGAGTATCCCGACAGTCTCTCGGTCTGAGGATTGACAAACTTCAGCATATCGTCCTGCGCAATGACGATCGCCTCGTTTCCGTTCTCCACGACGGCGCGGTACTTCTCCTCCGATATCTTCAAAGCCTCCTCGGCCCTTTTTCTCTGACTGATATCTCTGGTAATGCCGAGAAAACCCGTGAGAACGCCCTGCGTATCCCTCAGGAAAGAAAATGTCGTCTCGGTCCATATCGTGGAGCCGTCCTTGCACGTTTCCTCCAGTTCGAGTACCCTGGTCCGGTCAGGTTTGCTGTCCGGCCGGGCTTCGATCTCCAGCTCTTCACGGAATGCGTTCAGCGCGGTTTCGAGGGAGGCGGGAGTTAATGCCTCGGCCGGCGTCTGGGCCATCGCCTCGTCGGCGGTTAAACCGCGGAGTTTCATCACGGAGGGGCTGGCATAGGTAGTCTTAAGGTTTGTGTCGATGGTGAAGATGACGTCGTTGGCATTTTCGGCCAGGAGCCGGTAACGCGATTCGCTTTCCCGGAGCGCCTTCTCCGCCTCCTTTCGCTCGCTGATATCCACCGCGGAGCCGATAATGCCGGTCGTTTTGCCGTCCTTGTTCCTCCTGAGGATGAGCGTCAGGTGGACGGGAAATTCCGATCCGTCCTTTCTCTTTACGGTGAATTCGTCCCTGATCTCTCCGTTTCCCCTGAGCGCTTCAATAGTCCGGCTTCGTGTCGACTCGTACTCTCTCTCGGGGTATACGAGAGAAACGGGCTTGCCCAGCATCTCCTCGGCGCGATATCCTATCTGCCGTTCGGCCCCCTTGCTCCAGCTGGTGATGGTGCCTTCGAGGTCGGTGGTGATGACGATGTCGTGGATCTGGTCGAGTATCTCGGCCTGGTCCCGGAGGGCTTCCTGCGCGCGTCTGGTTTCCGTGATATCACTCATCACCCCGCTGATGCCGACGACATCTCCGGCCCGATACTGAAGCCGGGACGATATCCGGTAACAGCGATCGTTACCGGACTTGTCCTTTAGCTCTATCTCAAAGAGGGCCGCCCTGCCGGACAGGAGGTCCTCGAAACAGCCCGAAACTATGGTGGCCTCGTGCTCGTCGAGGAAGTCCGTGAAATGTCTCCCGACGATTTCCTCGGGAACGTAGCCGGACATCTGGGTCACGATGGGACTGAAATAGGTTATTCGTCCCTCGGCGTCAACGTTAAAGATCGCGTCGTTGAGGTTATCTATGAGCGTGCGGTATCTTTCCTCGCCTTCGAGGAGGGCCTCGGCCATCCGCTCTCGATCGTGTGCCATTCGTATCGTCGATACGGCAAGCGAGAGGTCGCCCGCCACTTCCTCGATGAGGGCTACCGCCTCGTCTTTGAGCGAATCGGTTTCCTGCGAATACACGTTGAGGATACCGAAGACGACATTGTCGATCATCAAGGGCGATGCAACGCACGATGTTATGCCGAGACTCTCGATCGTATCGCGCCAGGGGTCAAAGTCTTTATTCTTGAGATTGGTAAAGAGGCACGTCTTCTTTGAGCCGAAGACCCTGCCTGACGGTCCCCTGCCGGTGGGTTTGCCGTCACGGGTGATCGTGAATCTTTGCAGGAAATCGATCTCGAGCCCCGCGGCGGCGGCCGGTACTATTCGGGGGCTCGATTCGTCGACCAGTCCGATCCAGACGATGGAAAACCCGGCCACCGTGTGGAGTATATTGCAGGCCTCCCGGAGGAGCGCGCCCTCGTCCTTTTCTCTGATAATCAGATGACTGATATGCTGAGTCGAGCGAAGGAGGCGGTTGAGGTCGAGAATCCGCCGCTCGGAATGTTTGCGCTCCATGGCGTAATCAAGGGCGCGCGCCAGGGCGCGCGGGTTGATATCGCCCTTGATGAGGTAATCCTGCGCGCCCTCGTGAACGGCCCGCTTGGCAAGCTTCTCGTCGCGCAGCCCGCTGAGCACGATGATCGGAACGCCCGGTACTACGTCGTGGACGCGCTTGAACGATTCAATTCCCTGGGCGTCGGGCAGACCGAGGTCCATG
Organism: uncultured delta proteobacterium; assembly: GCA_963809875.1. Taxonomy (GTDB): domain Bacteria; phylum Desulfobacterota; class Zymogenia; order Zymogenales; family Zymogenaceae; genus JAFGAS01. The sequence goes on from CAWELC010000002.1 coordinate 184,249, forward strand.
AGGACGATGTCAAACGATTCTTTTGCAAGCCGGTCGATGCCATCGGCGAGTCGTCTGGCGACTTCAGTGTGGAAGTCGCGCATGGATTCGTCGAGGTACTCCTGGAACAGCCTCGCGTCGGCATAATCGCCTTCGATGTGGAGGACACGAATTGCTCCGGTCATCGCGATTACCTTTTTCGGAGGGCGTGACCGTGCGGTATCGAAAGCCTTGGATCGATACGGAGACGGCGGCAGGCCGGCCCGTCCGAGATTGCCGATAATGCATACGGCCCTGTTGCGTTATCCAGGATGGCTGAAGATATGTCGTAGACCGTCCAAAGCAAGGAGAGGGCAACGGAGCAACTGCTCGCAAGAGTAGGATGAGGGGAACGCCGGTTTAAGAGACGCGTGATGTGTTGTTTCGGCGTCCCCCTCTTATGAGCTTTTATCGGATAAGGCACCATGTGGCGAATCTTCTCTAAAATAGATGAGACATGCTTTAATATTTAATAGTGCAATATATGTGCCAGCTATCCGTATCGGGCATTATAGGAGGAATGTCATGATATCATATGGTTACCGTGTGTCCTTTTATCTGTTCATCGGTACGATCGTTGCAGCTGTAGAAAAATATGCAGCAGCGTTGCATATAAATGCAACGTTTGGGCGTCTGCTCCCGTCGGGATCGACTCACAGGTGACCTCAATGCCCTGTCTCGACCGGGAAAGGAGGGAAATTATGGCGGCGCCCAGATGTGAAGGCGGGCCCGGTCCGGCGTATCGCGCCGGAGAGGCAAGAAGGGAAAACAGACGGTGGGGGAACGCACGCGATCAGGACACGTGGAAATGAGCGGTCGGCCGCCGCGGACGGATCGCGCGAGCGGGCCGACACTAATCGCATCGTGCCCGGAATTCCGGGTGTCAGCCTTTCCCGATGACCTCGCCCACGTGGTGCAGCAGTTTGTCTATATCGAACGGTTTTTCGAGGAATCGGTTGCCGGTCATCTTTAGAAAATGGAGGGTATCTCTGCTCAGCACGTCTCCGGTTATAAAGATCACGCGCTCGGCCAGGGAAGGGCGGTGCTTCTGGATATAGGTATACAGTTCCTTGCCGCTGATGCCGGGTATCTTCATATCCGAAATGATCGCGTCATACTTCTTTCTTTTGACCAGGCTCAGGGCGTGTTCTCCATCGCTGGCACCCTCTGAAAGATACCCGTCGTCGGCCAGGGCTTCAATAATCATATCCCTGAGCGCCGTCTCATCCTCCACGACCAGGATCGTGCCGGTCCGGCCCAAGGGTACTGCACCTATCTCAATTTGTTCCTCATCTTGGCTCGGAGACGTCACCACCGGGATCGCGACGCTGAATCTCACTCCTTTGCCCCGGTGGCTTTCGACGTCGATGGTTCCGCCGTGCTCGTTGATGATGCCGTAGGCGATCGAGAGCCCCAGCCCCGTCCCCTTGCCGACGTCCTTGGTCGTGAAAAATGGATCGAAGATCCGGTTCAGATTGTCCGGCTCTATCCCCGGACCGTCGTCGGCAAACACCACCCGGATGAAGCCGTCCTTGAAAAGCGACCTGATCGAGAGCGTCCCCCCTTCCTTCTCCCTGAGCGCGTCGTGGCTGTTGTTGATGAGGTTTATGAAGACCTGCTGAAGCTGATACGGATCGGCCGATGTTTCGGGGAGGTCTCCGGCCAAATCCGTGTCAACCTGCACGTTGTTGACCTTCAGATCGTATTCCCTGAGCCTCAGCGACTCCACCAGGACGGAGTTGACGTCTATCATCCGCCGCTCCGGCCGGTGCTCGCGGGCAAAGGAGAGGAGGCCGCCGACGATCTTGGTGCAGCGTACGGACTCCCTCTGGATGACCTCGAGCTTGTTTCTGAAGTCGGGCGGTATCTCTTTCCGCATCAGGAGCTGGGCGTTGCCGATGATGGAGGTGAGCGGGTTGTTGATCTCATGGGCCACCCCGGAGATCATCGCCCCCAGGCTCGAAAGCTTCTCGGTCTGGATCAGCCGCCGTCTCAGCCGGAGCCGCTCGGTTATGTCCCGAATAATTCCCTGGTAGCCGATGATGGCTCCTCCCGGGTCTCTCCGGACGGTGGCGGTGATGAGGCAGTCGATGACGACCCCGTCCTTCTTCTTCATCTGGACCTCGTGATCCTTGACGAAGCCGCGCTCCGCCACCGCCAGCTTGAACCGCTCCCGCTGGTCGGAGTCCCGGTAAAGGTCCCTCACGTTAATCGCCAGGAGCTCATCCCGGGTGTATCCAAAGGTGCTTTCGGCGGCGGAGTTGACGTCGAGGAACTTCCCATCGGTTGTGCTGATATAGACGACGTCCCGGGATGTCTCAAAGAGGCTTCGGAATTTCTCTTCGGACTCCCTGAGCGCTTCCTCCGCCTTTTTCCGTTTGCTTATGTCCAGCATGACTCCCTGGTAGCGGAGGGGATTACCGTTCCGGTCAACTACCAGTGTGGCGTCGGCCAATACCCAGGTAGTGCTTCCGTCCTTTCGATACATCTGGACTTCGAAACCATGGACGCTTCCCTGTTGTGTAAGAAGATCCTGAATCTCCTCGCGTTTATGGGGGTCCACGTAAAGCTGCCGGCCGATATCAGTCCGTGGCGCTCATCAACTCCTGGGCAGTGTCGTACCCGAGCATGCGGGCAAAGGAGGGGTTGGCGCTGATGAATCGTCCCTGAGGCGTCGTCTGATATATACCTTCGATGGCGCTTTCGAAGATATCCCGGTACTTTTCCTCCGATTCCCTCAGCGCCTCTTCGGCCCGTTTGCTCCGGTCGATGTCCGTCAGGGTGCCGGTCAACCCGACAACGGAGCCGGCTTCGATGTTGAGGTTGGATGACGAGTGCACATACCGGTACGCGCCGTCCTTTGTGGCGATTCTGAACTCGCCCTCTTCCTTTATCACCCCCCCCAGGGATCGCCCAAAGCTGGCAACGAGCCTGGGCAGATCTTCGGGATGGATGAGACTCAAGAAGTTTTTACCGATGTGTTCGTCCGGGCGATAGCCCAGCATGGGTTCGATGGCCGGGCTGAGGTACGTTATCGTTCCCTGGCTATCGATGGTGTATACCACGTCGTTGATATCTTCTACCATCGACCTGAACTTTGCCTCGCTCACCCTCAGATCCGCCTCGGCCCTCCTGAGGTCGGTGACGTCCGCGATAATCCCCACGATCCCCGCGCGGTCCCCCGGGGCGTCGTGGAAGGTCGCCTTGTTGAAGACCACGTCGTGGACGGTTCCATCTGCAGTGCTGACCCGTGTCTCGTACGACTGGACGCCGGGGTTGTCGAACAGTTCACGGTCCTTTTTATCATAGATTTCAGCGTGCTCCGCGGGGGAGATATCATAGACGGTCTTTCCGATGATCTCGTCCTTGGTCCTGCCGAGGTAGCGGGCGAAGGCCGCGTTGCACCCGAGGTAGCGGCCGTCCGCGTCCTTATAGAAGATGGGGCTGGGAATGGAATCGAGGATGGTCTGCATGAAGGCCGTCTGGGAGCGCAGCCCATCCTCGGCGCGTTTTCGTTCCGTCACGTCCCTGCCGATCCCGCGCACCTCCACGATCCGGCGGTCCTCCCACTTGAGCTGTTCGCGGGTTTCGATGACCCTGACACTCCCGTTTCTGTCCACAAGCTCAAGCTCGAACGCGCCGACGTCCTCTCCCTTCAGCTGCCGTCGGAAGATCTCGGCCCCGCTCGCAAACGACCGGGGATTCACGAAATCGGCGAACGTCCTGCCGACGATGTCCAGAGACGAATAGCCGAGCTTTTCGGATACCCGATTGTTGACATACTTGATGTTGCCCTTTCCATCCAGGACGTAGACCAGGTCGTTGGTGTTCTCGATGAGGTCGTGGAAGAAATCCCTGAATTCTCTCTGTGAAGCTTTCCTGCCCAGGGCGATCTCGATGGTGGCCTTCAGTTCCCCGACCTTTACGGGCTTTTTGAGATACCCGTCCGCGCCGACGCCGGAGGCGCGTGCAATCAGCTCGTCGTCCTCATAACCGGTGACGAAGACAACCGGTATATCGAGATTTGTGCGTATGTGTGCCCCGGCCTCGATGCCGTCGGGTTGACCGGGCATAACGATATCCATCAGTACGACGTCCGGCAGGAGCGCCCCGGCCCGGTCGACCGCCTCCCGGCCGTCGGCGGCCGTCCCCGCCACCTCGTATCCGGAAGAGGTGAGGTATTTCGTGAGCAGTTTGACGGTGGCAGGGGCGTCATCGACGATCAGGACTCGCTTCATCATTTCCTCAACGGGATGTCAAAAAATATTCCTAATGTTTTGACATTGTATCATGCTTTTGTGATTCGGTAAATCATGTCCGTGGGGCGGGAAGGGGAGGGGGCAAACGGCCACAATCGTGGCGATCATGCTTCACCGCTCTCTTCAAACGATCCGAGGATCAGGACGAACCCCTCCGGGTCGAAGAGTGAAAGGCGGATGGGTCGGCCGGCGGAACTCATGAGGGTCAGAGTGTCGGCGCCGATAAAGCCGGGCACATGCCGCAGCCCATCGATTTCCGAAAGAGGAACCAGGGTGTGTGGCGGTGGGCCCCACGCGTATAGGTCCGCGAGGGCAACCCGGTCTGCCGGTCGTAAGGGTCGGGGAGGTGTCCCGGGCCACCAGATGAGATCGTCGGCGGTCATCATGAGATATCCCCGGCGCGGGGAAAAACCCCGACGGGCCCGAGACAGCGCCAGTGCCTGCCCGGCGGCCGGAGGCGCGAACGGCGGGGTGGCGGCTTCCCTCGCGGTGCGGCCCAGCGAGCGCCACGCGCCATAAACCCAGAGGGTTCCCCAGACCGCAAGGATAGCGGCCGCCAACAGCGCGAGGGGTTGGCGGGAGAAGCACCAGCTCGCGGAGGCCATGACTACTCCGAGGGCAAACGGCAGCCCGACCTTCCACGGTGGGTCCTGTTTCATTGGCATGTCTCCCGAAGGGGCTCTTCAACTCTTGCCTTTCTATACTATGAATCGGCCAGATTATCAAGGAGAGGATTGGTATCGCGGGATGGGCACAGAGGCGGGAGATAACCGCCTTTTCTGAAGCGAGCCACCGCGCCTTGTACGGCAGTCAAGCCTTTCTCTTGAGCGCACGACCTATTCTTTCCGCGAGATCCGATAACTGCGCCGGTTTCTG
>CAWELC010000003.1:0-166190 GCA_963809875.1 uncultured delta proteobacterium
GCCCACGTCTTCGGCGCTCTGCTCAAATTTTTCTTCGGTCGTGACCAACACCGCAGGAGCGGACATTCGAATGGCGGAGGCAGCCAGCAAGTAGCGCGCCGACGAGCCCGCCAACCCCGTTATCTTGAGGTCGTGCCGAGATGAGCGGATAGAGCCGACGATTTCGTCGAGGCTTCTGTTCGTGTTTTGTTCCATAGGGAATCTGCTGCCGCCGACGGACTGCCGTTCGCGATCAGGGAAAGAGTGGGGGTGAGGTGATTCCGGTAGTTTCCTCGATATTCAACAGGAGATTCATGTTCTGGACCGCCTGCCCTGCGGCGCCCTTGACAAGGTTGTCGATAGCGGTAATGACGATAACCCTGCCCGTGCGGGGATTTACAGAGAGGCCGATGTCGACGAAATTGGAGCCCCGTACCCATGCGGTGTCGGGAAATACCCCGTCGGGGAGCAGTCTGATAAAGGGTTCTTTTCCGTAGTAGTCCGAGAAGATTGCACGGACCTCCCGTGCGTCGGAAGGGCGGGAGGCTCGCGCGTAGATCGTGGAGAGGATCCCCCGGTTGATCGGGATCAGATGGGGTGTGAATTCGATCCTGACGCGCAACCGGGCTATGTCGGACAATTTCTCCTCGATTTCAGGGGCGTGGCGGTGACTCCCGACCTTGTACGCGTGGAGTCCCTCGCTGATCTCCGTATAGAGGGTGGAAAGTGACGGACTCCTTCCGGCGCCGGAAACACCGGACTTGGCGTCGATAATAATGTCCCCGGTGTCAATGGCCGCTTCCCGGAGGAGGGGATAGAGCCCGAGGATGGCGGCCGTGGGGTAGCAGCCGGGGTTCCCGATGATGCGGCCGGCGCGGATTGATTCCCGGTACACCTCGGGGAGGCCGTAGACCGCCTTGGCCAGGAGGTCCGGGTGCGTGTGAGGTGCATAATGGGCGCCGTACGTTGCCGGATCGGTAAACCTGAAGTCCGCCGAGAGATCGACAATGGGGATTCCGGAAGGGACCAGTTCCGCCACGGCAGCCATCGAGGCCTGGTGGGGGAGAGCGGTGAAGGCAGCATCGACCCGCCCGCGTATCGACTGGTAGTCGGGCGCTTCGAAGACGAGGTCATTGGATGCCGCAAGGTGAGGGAAGACCTCCCGAAGGGGCTTGCCCTGGTGTTCCCGCGAGGTAATAACGGAGACGGTCATCTCGGGATGGAGCGAAAGGATCCGGAGGAGCTCTCCTCCCGTATAGCCGCTGGCCCCTATGATAGCGATCTTCTTCATAAAGTATGTCTTAATGAGAACGGAAGCCCGTTCCGCTCGATGGTTACGTTGTGACGGGCGATAAGATAAACGGGATGTTCGATCATCGGGTAAGCGAGATTGTGCTATGGTTAAAACGCGTCCAGTTTATTCGGCTCATCAAAAAAGAAAAGGGCCGTCTTCCCCGCATGGGGAAAAACGGCCGGTAATCCGCCTGCAGTGGTGAGCCCCGTGCGGTCGGGCCGAGGGTCGGTGACCGTCGGTTACCGCTTGGAGAACTGGAACCGAGCTCGCGCACCCCGCTGTCCATATTTCTTGCGCTCTTTGATCCGGGAATCCCTCGTGATGAACCCGGCCCGTTTAAGGACCTGGCGACATTCCGGATCGTATTCAAGAAGGGCCTTGCTGATGCCGTGTTTTACCGCGCCTGCCTGGCCGGTGATACCGCCCCCCACGACGGTGACGCTGATATCGAACTTGTCGAGCGTTTTGGTCAGCTCCAGGGGCTGATAGATGACCATCTTGGCGGTTTCCCGGGAAAAGTATTCACCGACATCCTTGTCGTTTACGGTGATCTTGCCGGCTCCCGGTCTCATGAAGACCCGGGCGATGGATGTCTTTCTCTTGCCCGTTGCATAATAGGTAGGTGCGCTTACCATATATATGATTTCCTCTGTCGTTTATTAGACGTTGAGCGTTTTCGGGTTCTGAGCCGAGTGCGGGTGTTCCGGCCCGGCATATATCTTGAGCTTCTTGAGTAATTGTCGGCCGAGACTGTTCTTCGGGAGCATACCCCGCACGGCCTTGATGAGAACCCGCTCGGGTTTCTCTTGGAGGAGTTTTTCCGCGGTGATTTCCTTGATTCCCCCGGGATAGCCGGTATGCCAGTAATACTTCTTGTCCGTGAGCTTATTGCCCGTCAGCTTCACCTTTTCGGCGTTGACGACGATGACAAAATCCCCGGTGTCCATATGGGGGGTGAAGATTGGCTTGTTCTTGCCCCTGAGTATCATGGCTATCGTGGTGGCGAGCCTTCCAAGGACCTTTCCCTTGGCGTCCACGACGTACCAGTTGTGCTCGATATCTGATGGCTTAGCGCTGAAAGTCTTCATGGCCGTTCCCGATTCCATTCGTTTTGTCAAATTTGATATTTATAAAATATTTTCAAGGATTTGTCAAGCTTTTTTCGGCCTCAGAAATAAAAACTTTTACCTGGAAATCGGCCGATATCTTCCGCATAAGATGAAACCCATACCGGGGAGGGCCATATCGGCGTATTTGGCCGTGATAGCGAGCAAGAAAAGGGACGAAAAAGCTCAGACGTTCCCCGCCCGGTTGCCTGGCGGCCGACGAGATCTTCGTATGTTTTAATCAATGAGCGGGGACATCCCCTTCTTCCGTAGGGGAGACGATAACGGCAATAAACGAAATGCATGCGGTGACAAATGCCGTACGAAATATCGTGCTCTTCATGTTTCTTCGTGTTGATTTCACGTCAGGCGGGAAACGGAAGACTCTCAACGCGAAGCAAGAGGTCACGAAGGGAAGGGTCACCCTACTTCGGGCCGTATAAGAAAAAGGTCCTTATGGATCCGGCCGCGGCGTTTCTCTTTTCCGTCAGGTTCAGGCCCGGGAACGTGTCGCAGGTCAATGCGCAACTCGTGTCCCGGCCCCACCAGGCGCAGGTACGTTATGTCTTGTCGTGGAGATCGTTGATCTCCTGCTGATGAGCCACCCATTCTGCGAAGTTGGACTTAATCGTCTCAAACTCGTAGTCGCTGTCTATATCCAGGGCCGCTCCGCCGTAGGTCGTCTCAACCGCTTTCACGCGCGTGCCCAGCACCAGTCCCATGGTCGGCTCCACCTGTGTGCGCAGGCTGACAAGACGTCTCAGCCGATCGGCAAGGGAGAAGAACCCCACGTTGGACAGGAAGAGGCAGGACTGGAGGACGACAAAGTAGTAGAGAGTCTTCCAGCTCCCCTTTTCGGTCCTGAGGATTTCGAACGCCAGCTTGACGATATCGTTCCATTCCCGCTGGTGTCGGAACTCATACATCTTTTCGATGTATATCTTATTACGGAGGGCGAAGAGCCTGCCGAGGTGCATGTTATTCTGCCGAACGAGGCCTTCACGGAAGTGGAAATAGGCGTGTTTGATCCCTCGCTTCCTCTTCTTACCTTTTTTCCTCCTCTGGGGGTAGTAGTAGGCAAGGGAGGTGTTCAGCGTTATTCCGGGCATGTAATCGTAATGCGCCGGATCGGCACCCTCTATCATCTCGTCCACTTCATAGGGGGTCAGCAGTGGGATGTCCCCGGAAAGGGCAAGAACGACTTTGTCCCACCAGGGCGTGTCGCGGTACGACTCAGGGTTGGTCTGCGGGGTGTGGCCGGGGATCGTGGAGAGAAAGCCGTTCCAAACGTTCTCGAAGAGGTTATCCCACTGTTCAAGGACCACGATCTTTCCGGAGGTGGGCGTTACATCGCCGGACACAAGCGCCTCTTCTATTCGGTCTTTCGGTCCGACTACATAGATGTCGTTGATGTGCCGTGAGGCCGAGAGAGCCTCCACAACGTAACAAATGATCGCACGATTGTTGATCATCAGGAGTGATTTGTTTTTTCCCTTCACCTTTCTGCTGGCCTTACGGTCTCCGGCAAGGATCAGGGCGTCATATCGGGGGAGAGGATCGCGCGTGTCTTTTCGTATCATGATTGGTCAAAACTATAACAATGTCGATATACTAAGTCAAGGGGTATATGACCTTTTTGTTGACATCCGGCGCTTTTATGATACGGTACTAGTGGCCGGGCCGGTTTGCCCGAGCACGGACGGCGACGGAGCGCGAATTATCGCGCCGTCTCCTTTTGCCGATGGACTTTTGCCAATGGAACATTCCTCTTCGGTGGTTGTATGGCGCACACGAAAGTCGGGTTGATTGGGGCGGGACTCCTGGGATTGACCCACGGGGTATCGCTGGCGATACTCAGAAACGCCGGGCTCTGTGATCTCGAGCTTGTGTCGGTGTTTGATCCGAACGGACCGGCGGCCGACTCGCTGGCAAAAAATGTCGGCATAGGCCGGGTCGCGGCCTCGGCAGAGGAGATCATAACGGACGACGGGATAGACACCGTCTTTATCGCCTCCCCAACCCGCTTCCACGAGGACTACGTGATAGCCGCGGCCGGCAGAGGGAAAAATGTCTTCTGCGAAAAGCCTCTGGCGGTCGACCTTGCGGGCGCGCAGAGGATGAGCGCTGCCGTAAAGAAGGCAGGGGTGACGGGAGGCGTGGGGCTGGTGCTCCATTACTCGCCGACGTGCCGTTTTATCAAAAAGAAGATTACCCTGGCCGACACAGGAACGCCGATTATCGTGACGCTGCGGGATGATCAGTGTTTCCCGATCCGGGGGCTCCACCACACCTCATGGCGGGCAGACCCCTCGATCTCCGGTGGAGGCACCGTCATCGAGCACAGCATCCACGATCTCGATCTCCTTTCGTGGTTCTTCGGCAAACCGCGGGTCGTGGAAGCCGCGGTGAGCTACCGGACGAAACGAGAGGGTATCGAGGACTACGCGCGTGTCACGATGGCGTTCGGAAACGGAATGGACGGAGTGCTGATCTCCATATGGCACGATATGGTGACGCGGGTATCGAACCGTCACCTTGAAATTATCTACGATCGTCTCTTTATCGCTACCGACCATGACAATATCGGTCCCGTCGAATATACCGAGGGAGACGCCGGTCCGGCGGTCGTCGACGGGGACCGGGTCCTTTCGTCTTTTCTTGAGGAATTGGGGCTTTCGGATCCGTTCTTTAAGACACTGGACTATCAGACCTTCGGGCCCTATACCGTCGAGGACTACTTCTTCATCAATGCCGTTCAGGAGCGGACCGAATACGCTCCCGGATTCGACGAAGCGGTGGTCGCCCATGAGCTCGTGGATGAGATCTATCGGTGGACGCGCCGATGACAGGCAAGCGAACCTTTAGCGGCGAGACGGGCGCCCGGCGCTCCGATCGTACGGGCATATTCTATGGGCAATAGCGTCATCACTCCCCCCTCCGTCCTCTTCGATCGTGACCAATTCGTCCGCCTCGTGGTACAACGTCTCTCCGAGCACCCGCACGGCTTCGCCGATAGGATGCGCGAGATCCGGCAGCAGGAAGCGGCGGGTATTAGCATATCCACGTCGGGCGTGATCCTCCTCCTCAGATTTTCGGGGGAGAGAGGCTACGAGATGATCCTTACGAAACGCTCCGCACGGGTGGTCCAGCCCGGGGACCTGAGCTTTCCGGGCGGGCATGTACACTCCCTGGATAAATACCGTGGGCTGATGATTACCAGGGGGTTGTCACCGTGTACCCGGGGGGAAGGGATTGCGGTGGGGAAGCGGTCTGCAGATAGGGAGGGATTCCGGATCGCCGCCGACTATCTGGCAACGGCCCTGAGAGAGACGCGGGAAGAAACGGGAATTCCCCGGCGGCTCGTTCGGTATCTCGGTTCTCTCCCGTCCTACGGGATGGTGTCGTTTCGCCGGGTCATATACCCCGCCGTTGGGGAGGTCGTAGGGCCGTTCAGTGAGTGCCTGAGCTGGGAGGTGGAGCGGGTGGTGGTGATCGGGCTGTCGGAGCTGTATGACGAGGACCGTTTTGCGTGGATCAGGTTCGACGTCCCCGACGATATCAAGAGCGCCTCCGGGAGATCGGACTGGAACTTTCCCTGCTTCGTGAGCGGGGAGGGTGACGAGAGAGAGATCCTCTGGGGGGCGACCTTCAACATCATCCTCACGTTTCTCTGGGTGGTCCTGGGCTACCCGCTTCCGAATATCCCCGCGGACCGTTTTGTAACCAAGGAGATCCCCGAAAACTACTTTACCGGGAGCTTTCGGAGGGACCTGAAAGCCGGGCTGACCAGCGAAGGAAAGAAGCTAACGGGCAATACCGACAAGGCCGGGTAACAATTATTGAGGCCCCATTCGAGTCACCGCGCACTATCGGATGAAAGAGAAGAACTCCGCTGCTGTGGTGACGGTTCTCCGGCCCCACTGATCGGTGACAGCCGCCGGTATATGTGACGGCCGTCACATAATGCCCATGGAGTAGTCGTTATAGTAAAACTTGCCGATAGCCGACTCAACGTAATGACCCGGCATCCGACGGGGGCCCGTCCGCAATGGATCGGTGGCTCGCGGAGCGGAAAGGTGGGGGCATTGTACGTACGATTAGTCCTGCTCGTTCTCCTGTCAATGGGAATCCTAACCGGCGCCGCTTCATGCGCTGAAAAACAGAAAGACACCGAGGAATATCTGGAGTTCAACAGCGGGGGCGAGAATCACCCGTCAGGATTCGGGGCATGGCACGTGCGGCTGTGCGGCGACGGCTCCCTGGTTGTCACCCACCTGGTAGGGGGGGAGACGAAATCGAGGGACGTCTTCATGCTGACGAGGGATGAGGCGAGGGAGCTCTTCGGCTTCTTCTGCGCCGTCGACATCAAGAGGATGAAATCGTCGGCCAGGCCGGGCGTTCCCGATGAGGTTCGTTACTCATTCGTCCTCAAGGACGGCTCGGGCACTTACAGCAGATCGGTCTGGATCAACGATGCCAGGCGGGATCCGGCGATCGTGGACCTGGTCGCTTACATAGAGACGCTCATAGAAAAATATGCGGGTATAAAGCCGGTGATGAAGTGACGGGCGCTACGTTTCACCATCTATGAGGGCGAGCGTATCGTCCCACCCAAAGGCAAGGTCACTTACCTGATTACTTCCGATCATAGCCTTCCTTCGTCCGACAACCTTCCCCCCCAGCCGCGGATAGAACGTGTTGGACGCGTATCCCTCTAACGTCCAGAGCATCATCGACTTTGACCCCCGGGAGAGTAGTCCCCCGGCGGCGGCACGGACGAGGTCGCGGCCCGCCCCCGCCTTACGTTCGTCCGCTATAACGTACAGATTATAGAGCTCCCCCGAGAATTGCCCGTCCAAAACATAGCCCTCATCACGATACGGCCCGCAGGTCGAAAGTCCCAGGGCGCGACCCGATCCGTCCTCGGCGATGTAGGCCGCGGTATCCGGTCCCTCGATAAGTTCCAGATAATCATTCCGCACGTCCGATATTGAAAGGTCGTCCAGATAATCGTCGGGGGCAAAACCGCGGTAGTCGGCGCGCCATGTTTTCACGTGGATTTCGGCCATCGTCAGGGAATCGCCGGGGAGGGCCGGTCTGATACGGATATAGATGCGGTCCATGTTACGTCTCGACTATCTCCGAGATCCTCCGAATGGAGGTGGCCCAACCCGTCTCAGGGTCGACCTCGCAGAGGACCGCGTCGACGCGCGCCCGACCGTGTGCGGTGCGGGCAAAGCTCTTCATGGAGGTAGTGAACCTCTTGATCTCGCCCTCCTTCTCAAACCCGACGACTGAGTCGTAGGCGCCGCACATCCCAACGTCGGTGATGGAGGCGGTTCCCGTCTTGCTGATCTGTTCGTCTGCCGTCTGGACGAGCGTCCCCGTTCCGATCAGGAGGCTGACAATTCCGTCCAGGTGGTGTCTCATGGCGACCTTCTCGGCGGAGGGAACGGCAAAGAAATCCAAGACCGTGACACTGGCGCGGGCGGAAACGTCCTTGACGATCGCATGGACGGTGGGGAAGGGATTATCGGGGAGGATCCTTCCAATAAAGGTGTATCCGGAAAGGTTAATGACGCCGACGGAAGCCCCGCCGGTCCGCGTTTCGGAGATTATAATGCCGCGGCCGGGGTTTGACTCGGGCAGGTTCAGCGGGCGGAGGATCTCGGGATGCATTCCGATAGCGGATTCGAGATTGCTTTGTGCCCAGACATCCTGACCCATCGTGATCACATCGACGCCGGCGTCCAGCAACTCCTGTGCGATCTCTCCGGTAAGTCCCGACCCCTCGGCGGCGTGGTCGGCATTGGCAATGACGAAATCGGGACTTCCGTCCTCGGATATAAAGTCCGAAAGGAAGCGTACGACGGCAGACCTTCCGGTCTTGCCCACAATTACGCCGAGGAACAGTATCTTCATGACGGCTCTTCCCGCATTGTCATTGTCGCCGGGGAAAGCTTCAGCACCGTCCCGGTCTTCTTGAAGAAGCCAAGATTGATTGCGGTGGTATCGCCGATCCTCATCTCGCGCTGCTTCGGGTTGTGAACATGGCCGAAGAGAGAGTAGGCGGGCCTATGATGATGGATATAGTCGAGGAGGGCGTCACTGGCCGGCTCCTGTCGTTTCGCTAACACGTCGTAGGTCAGTTCGGGGATCTTCGGCGGTATATGCGTGACGATGATGTCGACAGGTCCCAGCGAGAAAATGCGATCCCTGAAGATCTCGGCGGGGATCTCTCCGGCAAGCCCCATGGTATGGTTTCCTTCGGGCATCCCCGATACCAGGCCGATCGAAAGCGGCCCGACTGTTACGACCCCCGACTCGATGACCTCGGCCTTGCCGTCGACCTTTGCTTTCAGGATATTGGGATAGTCGTCGTTGCCGAAGATGATGTAGGTCTTGCCCGAGAGCCCCCGTGAGAGCCGCTCGTAGGTTTCCTCGATGAGAGGGCGGACCCTCTCGTAGCGCGGGTGTCCCGGCGTGGATATCTCGCGGATTCCCTCCCGAACCCGGTCGACGTTTCCCCGGGCATATTCCTTGAGTCCTTCCATCAGCTCTTCCAGTGTGAAGGCTTGATAGAGGATGCCCTTGGTGATATCGGTAAAGTCCATGAAGTTGAGGAGGTCCCCCGCAATAAAGAGGGTGTCATCTCGGCCAACGAGGCGCCAAAGGGACTCGAACTCGCCATGGATATCGGCTGCAAAGACAAGGGATTGGGCGTTCATCGGTTGCTGCTCCGTGCGTAAGAAAATATTGTAACCTATTTCCGGGGGAGGGTATACGAAAAAAGGGATTGACGGGCTTTTTTATCCGAGTCCGGCGACGATGCCGATCCGGTAGGCGATGAAGGCGACGATCCACGCCAGGACCAGGGAGTAGCCGACGGAAAACGAGGCGATGGTGGGTGAGGTCTCTCTCTTGATGGCCGCGATGGTCGCCAGGCACGGGGTGTAGAGGAGGACGAAGACCATGAAGGCGTACGCGGCGGCCGGGGTCCATCCGCCCCGTACCATCGCGGTGCCGATCGATTCGTCTTGCCCGGCGCCGTAGAGGACGCCGAAGGTGGAAACGACAATCTCCTTTGCCACAAATCCCGAAAGAAGCGCCACGGACGCCTGCCAGGGAAAGCCGAGGGGGGCGAAGATCGGCTCGATCGAGAAACCGATTCGCTCAAGGTAACTCATGGTCTCCGGCGGAGCGTTCCCGCCAGGCTCCGACCGGTCCGAGGCGGCGATGGGCGTCCTCTCAGGATTTTGGGCGGTGATCATCTCCCCCGTCGCAGTCTCTGCGGGGGCCGGCGACTGACCCCGGTCCAGGGCCGCCGGATAGGTGGACAAGAACCAGATCAGCACCGCCCCCATGAGGATAACCGTCGTCATCTTTTTCAGGAAGAGGGAACCCTGCTCCCACATATGGATGAGCGTCCCCCGTATCGTCGGGAGCCGGTAGGGCGGAAGCTCCATAACGAAAGGGGGGTTATCGGTCGGGAAAATCGTCTTCTTAAAAAACCTGCCGATGACAAAGGCCAGGACGATCCCCAGCAGATATATGGAGAATATGACGTTTCCGGCGTGGCGCGGGAAAAATGTTCCGGCAAGGAGTATGTAGACCGGAAGCCTGGCGCTGCAGCTGACCAGCGGGTTGATGAGTATGGTGATGATACGGTCCTGTTTTGACTCCAGGGTGCGGGTGGCCGCGATGGCCGGGACGTTGCATCCAAATCCCATGATCATCGGGATGAAAGACTTGCCGTGAAGGCCGAGCTTATGCATGACCCGGTCCATGATAAAGGCGGCCCGCGCCATGTAGCCGGAATCTTCGAAGATCGAGATGATGAAGTAGAGGATAAAGATGTTCGGCACGAAAACGGCCACCCCGCCGACACCGGGAACGATACCGTCGACCACAAGGCTCGAGATGAAACCCCCGGGAAGGGAGGCGCGGAGGAAATCGCCGAGCCACAGGACGCCGCTGGCGATCAGGCGGGTGGGATATCCACCGACGGTAAACGTGAGCTGAAACATCAGCCAGATGGAAAGAAAGAGTATCGGGAAACCGAGCAGGCGATGGACGAGCACGGCGTCGATCTTCCTGGTAATATCGATTCGGGGCATCCGTTCCCGCCTTACGGATTCCTTGACGGACCCGGCCACGAACCCGTAACGGCGGTCGACGATGAGGCCGGAGGGGTCGTCGTCAAAGAGAGACACGATTTTCTGTTTCGCCCGGGACGCCAGTTCGAGGGCCTCCGGAGCGGAGGGGGTCTCTTTTCTGACAAGCTCCTGGATATCGGCGTCTTCCTCCAGGAGCTTGAGGGCGATCCATCGGGCGGGATGTGAGGACGAGAAGGCTTCGTCTTGCCTGAGCACGGATCCGATCGCCTCGATCTGTTCCTCGATTTCCTTGACGTGGCGAACCTCGACATGGTGCGCCGAGGGCTCGCTTTTCCGGGCGGCCGCGACCACGGCGTCCAAGAGGTTTTCGAGTCCCTCGCCCGTCGTCCCTACCAGGGGGACGATCGGGACGCCGAAAAGCCCGGAGAGGTGATCGGTATCGATGACCAGCCCGTTATTCCGGGCAAGATCCATCATGGTAAAGGCAAGGACGAGCCTCGTGTCCAGCTCGATCAGCTGGGTGGTGAGGTAGAGGTTGCGCTCGAGATTGGACGCGTCCACGACGTTTATGACGACGTCAGGTCTCTGTTTGAGAATATAGTTTCGGGCGATTATCTCTTCGATGGAATAGGCGGTGAGGCTGTAGGTCCCCGGCAGGTCGACGACATATATCGTATAGCCCTTAAAGGTGAGGCTGCCCTCTTTCTTATCGACGGTCACGCCTCCCCAGTTGCCCACTTTCTGGTGTGAACCCGTCAGACGGTTGAAGAGCGTGGTCTTTCCCGCGTTGGGATTGCCGGCCAGCGCTACGGTTATCCTCTGCGCCATCCGTGTCTCCATCCCCTTCCGCGGAGATTCTCGCCTGTGGCCGCAGTCTCTTGATCGATGGGGAGAAATACCACTTCCACCAGCGCGGCGTCAACCCTGCGCAGGCTCACGTGGTATTGTTTGACGACGAATTCCACCGGGTCCCTCAGGGGTGCATATCGCTGGACGAAGACCGTTTCTCCGGGGACGAAGCCCATCTCCATAAGCCTTCTCCTGAACGGCCCGGCCCCCCTGACGCGAACGATCCGCGCGCTTTCACCTTGTTTTATGTCTCTCAGGGTCACGTCGAAAACCTGTGCAATGGAGTGATGAAATAAAGCATACCATATAAAATTAGTCTCACCTAACTAATCATATATTTCTTAACGGCCTTTGTCAAGTTATTTGTTCCGGTCCGGTGGACAATGCGCGCCTTAGCTCGCGGCTTGGAACCGTGTTGTCTTGACAACGTCTGATGCGTCGGATACAATTGCCCCATGAAGCGCTTCATGTTCGTCGCCGACGACTTCGGCATGACCCCCGAGGTAAACCGCGCCGTCGAAATGGCCTTCCGGGCGGGAGCCGTCCGGCTCGTGTCGCTCATGGTGACGGGCGATGCGGCCGAACAGGCGGTGACGATTGCGCAGGGCTGCGCCGGGATGACCGTGGGCCTTCACCTGGACGTTGATCGACTCATCGGTGTCGATCGTGCCGTTTGGACGGGAGTAAGGTGTGAGGAATTGCCGAGTCTGGTCGCGCGACCGACGCTGCGGGACTCAATGGTGCGGGAATGCGAACATCAGATCGAGACCTATTTCTCCCTCGGATTTACCCCGACCTTCCTTAACAGCCACTTTCATGTGCATGCGATCCCCTCTCTCTTCGACCTCTTTGTCGAGCTTGCCGCAACGCACGGGTTTGCCTTCATGCGTTTTTCGCCGCATGACCGGCTTCTGGCTCACCCGGATCTCCCGATTTCGGATGAGGATCTCAGGTCAATGGAGCTGCGGCTGGCCGAGCGGGGCATCAAACATGCCGATTGGTATAAACCGACGTTCTGCTATTTCTACCCCCCCGACCTTTCCAGGGGATTGACCGAGATCGCGTTCCACCCGGAGTGGGGCGATTGTGAGGTCGGCTATCCCGATCTCGTGAAACTCCTTTCCTGGGGGCGGATCCTGCAATCGGGTGGGGGCAGCCCCGTTGTACCCTGAAACGCTATGAATAGACCGACGCGCATATTCGAGGAATACGTCAAACGGGCGCTTGAAAAGCTGCCCGACGAGTTCCGGGAGCGTATGGAAAACATCGCGATATCCGTCGAGGCCTATCCCACCGGGGAGGATCTCCGATCGGTGGGGGTCACCAACAAGCGCCACCTCCTCGGCATCTTCAGGGGCATTCCCTTCAATACGGTCAGCCCTTTCTATTCCGGGCCGGTGATGCCGTCTGAAATCGTCCTGTTTCAAAGGAACATCGAGTCCATAGCCGATACGGAGGAGGAGCTGATCGAGGAGATCCGCATCACGCTCCTTCACGAGATAGGCCATTACTTCGGCATGAGCGACGAAGATCTCAAAGAGTACCACTGATCCCTCGGGGATAACGATGCAAAACGGCAGGAGAACCGCGGGATCGAGACGCATCCCGGTTATCGGCTTGGTTATCGTGGTGGCATGCCTCCTTTTCGGCGGCCATCGGACGTGGGCGGCCACGGACGGCGGCATCGTCATCACGAAAGACATACCCTACGCCGAGATCGCGGGTTTTGCCAAAAGCCTGACGAGTCTGGACGTGTATAGCCCCGAAGGGGCGAAGGGATGCCCGGTCGTCGTTTTCATCCACGGCGGCGCCTGGAGGATCGGGGACAAGAAGTATCATCGGGACATCGGCGTCTTCTTCGCGCAAGAACACTACGTAACGGTCAACGTAAACTACCGGCTGTCGCCCGCGGTCATACACCCGGCCCATGTCGAGGACGTGGCGGCGGCGATCGCATGGGTTGTACGGAACATCAGCCGGTACGGCGGGAACCCCTCGCGGATCTTCGTGATGGGCCACTCGGCGGGGGCGCACCTGGCGTCCCTGATCGCGACCGACGAGCGTTACCTCGCCGCCCACGGACTGGGTTTCAAGACAGTAGCGGGGGTGATTCCTCTTGACGGAGCGGGGTTCGATATTACCGAGCTCATGGCGGCCCACGAGGGGGCGTATGGCCGAATGTACCGGACGGCCTTCGGCAACGATCCGGACAACTGGGCGGACGGCTCTCCCATCGAACATGTCCAGCCGGGCAAATCGATCCCGCCGTTCCTGGTGATCTGGGCGGGGTCAATGTACGAGGCCCGTCCCCAGACGCGGAGGTTCGCGGCGGTGCTGAAAGGCGCGGGGGTGCCGGTTGAAACGTACCATGCCCAGGATAAGACCCACGTGACCCTTCTTGCCGACATCGGGAAGCCGGCAGACAGGTCGACCGAGAAGATCCTCGCGTTCCTCCAGAGGCTGGGAGGGAAAAAGGTGCCCTGAAGGCAGTAATGCGTCGTTGGTGCGGTCCCGGGGAGGGCGCGCCGTTACATAGATCGCCGCCGTCTCTGATAATCGAGTAACTACTTGACGTCCCGCGTGCTCTGTACTACGATACAGAAAGAAAATTTATCCATAGAGTGCCTATTCGTTATGCACTAATCGGCGCTGAAGGAGGTGTTGAGTGAACGCGACGCTTTTATCTGAAGATAAAGTAGTCATCACCGCCGCGATTACGGGAGGGATACACGGTAAATGGGCCAATGCCGCCATCCCGGTCACCCCCGAGGAACAGGCCCAGGATGCCCTGGACTGCTATAACGCAGGCGCCGCAGTACTCCACCTCCATGTCCGCGGAGCCGACGGCCAGAATACACCGGATCTGGACGTCTACAATCGTGCCGTGCGGCTCATTGGGGAAAAGTGTCCAATCATCAGGCAGATCGGAAACGGAATCGGCGCGCGGCTCGATGAGAAGGGTGCAATCATCAACGCAACGCTCGAACAAAGGCTCAATCTCCTTAACATCGACCCTCCGCCGGAGATGCATACGATAAACGCCGGGACCTTCGAATTCAGGACCAAATACGGCGGCGCGGTGTTCAATAACCCGCTCTCGTTCAACGAGCAGTACGTTACGGGATGCCGGGAAAAGGGGTTCGGGATCGAGATCGAAGTCTATGATTCGAGCCATATCTCAAATATGGTCGAGCTTGCCGAGAAGGGGCTCCTTACCCCACCGCTCCATTTCAGTATTGTTCTGGGAATAATGGGCGGGGCTCCCGCGACTCCGGATAATCTCTTTCACATGCTGGGACAACTGCCGGAGGGGTCCACCTGGCAGGTGGTGACAATCGGAAAATATCACCTGAGAAGCACCATCATCGCGATGTCGCTGGGGGGAAACGTCCGCACCGGTCTGGAAGACACGCTTCATTACGCGAAGGGCCATCCCGTCACGAGCAACGCTCAGCTCGTGGAGCGGATGGTGAGGATCGCGCGGGAGATCGGCAGGGAACCGGCGACGGTGGAAGAGGCAAGGAAGATCCTGGGGCTTTCCGCCCACGGGAAATAGGAGACTGGATAACCGTTGTGATGAAACAGCAAACCCGATTCTTCAACAAGGTCATCTGGATAACCGGGGCGTCATCCGGGATAGGGGAGGCGCTGGCCTGCCGTCTGAACGGCATGGGAGCACGTCTGATCCTTTCCTCAAACGAGCCTGAAGAACTCAGGAGGGTGAAGTCGCGCCTTACAAACAAGGCGGCCGAAACGATGCTCCTGCCGCTGGATCTCGATAGACCGCTGACCCTGGAGTCGAAGGCAAAAAAGGCGCTCGACCGGTTCGGGCGCATCGATATGCTGATCAATAACGGGGGGATCAGCCAGCGCTCCCTTGCCGTGGACACGGCGGTTTCGGTCGATATGAAGATCATCAATACGGATTTTCTGGGACACGTCGCCCTGACCAAGGCGGTGCTTCCGGCGATGATGGCGCGGCAAGAGGGCCATATCGTGGTGACCAGCAGCATCATGGGCAAGATATATACGCCGCTCAGATCGACCTATTCCGCCGCAAAGCACGCGCTGCACGGATTCTTCGATTCTCTCAGGGCGGAGGTCTATGGAGACAATATCCGGGTCACCATCGTCTGCCCCACGGGGGTGCGGACGGGGATATCGCTCAACGCGGTCACCGGTGACGGAAAGAAATACGGCAGAATGGATGAGTTGATGTCAAAGGGGCTGTCCGCCGACGAGTGCGCCGACCGAATTGTCAAGGCTATTGTCGCTGAAAAAGAAGAGGTCATCATCGGCAAGGGCCCCACCAAATACTCCGCGTACGTTCGCCGCTTTTTCCCGCGTATCTTCTCCCGCCTCATTAGAAGAATGAAGGTAACCTGAAGCCGTCCTGAAAAAGGAGAGCCGGTTTTGGGCCGCCGGAAATCCCGGGGATGGGATGCCGCGTGCCGTTAAAGGGGCTGAGACTAAATGGATGTGAAACTGATCGTCTTGATGGGAATCGTACTGCTCTCTTTCACGTCCCAGGCCCTGTCCGGTTTCGGCAGCATCATCATCGCGGTAGCCCTGGGATCGAATCTCTACCCCATTAAGGAGCTTCTTCCGATCCTCGTTCCGCTTGACGTGGTGATAAACGGGTACCTCGTGATTCGGTACCACTCAAGGGTGGACGTTCCCTTTCTTGTGAAGAGGGTCCTTCCGTCGATGAGCGTGGGGTTTATCGCCGGGGTTATCCTTTTCAGCCTCCTGGAGAGCTCCATCCTGAAGGGGATGTTCGGCGTCTTCGTGGTCATCATATCCGCGCGGGAGCTGTTTCTTACCCTGCGACGCTCCGGGCCGAGGGAGATCTCGTCGGTGAGCCGGGCCGCTTACCTGATCCTGGGCGGGTTCATACAGGGCGTCTTCGCATCGGGCGGCCCTCCCGTGGTATACGCCGTCAGTCGGTCAATTCAAGATAAGACGGATTTCCGGAGCACGCTGGCCGCCATATGGCTCTCCATCAATTCAGTCCTCATCGTCGCCTACGTCGTGACGGGGCGCATGACGCTGGAAACGATAAAACACTCGGCGCTGCTGCTGCCCGTGGTGCTGGTGGGGATTATTATTGGAGAGGTGCTGCACCGCTATATAAACGAGAAGCATTTCAGGATCGTCATATTCTGCATCCTGATCGTCGCGGGCCTCTCGATCCTCGTGCAGCTCCTCCGGTGATTTTGCAGAGGACAGGTAACGTGCGCCGCCGGGTCTGTCGCGCATGAGAATCACGGGGACGGGAGGAGACGGTACTGGCCGTCCGCCCGGCCGATATCCGGCATCTCTTCGTAGAGTTTTCCGTCCAGCAACCTTCCCGCCTTCTTCCGATTCGTCCCACCCCATTGCTTGAAGAAGAAAGCAACCCCGGCGCGTTTGCACTGGTCCCGGATGTCGATCACCCATTCTCTCTTCATGGGCCGTGCCCGCGGCCCCGATTCACCGCCGACAACGACCCAGTCGATATCGGATAGATCGAGGGAGGGGAGGGCCGAAAGGAGCGGCTCCAACGAAAGGAATTTCGTCAAGGCGCCGGTTTTTCTCAAGTCATCCATTCGGAAGGTATAATCGCTGTGCTCAACCGTGACTCCCATCCAGACATTGCCCGGCCACTCGATATCCTGACTCAGTTCTCTCAGGCGCTCCGATCGTTTCGTGAGGAGTTGGAACGTATGTTGGTGAGCACGTTCCATAACCGAAAAGACCTTTTGGATGTAGTCAAAAGGAATCTCGTCATGGAAAAGGTCGCCCATGGAATTAACGAAGATCATTCGCGGCCGCTTCCACGAGAGGGGGAGGTTGAGGAAGTCCGGGTGAACCGTAGGGGCAAACCCGTTTTGATATTTGGCTTGGCCCATCTCCTTGAGCCGCAGAGCCATTCGCTCGGCGTAGCAGTGTACGCATCCGAGGCTCTCTTTAGTGCAGCCCGTGGCCGGATTCCAGCTTGCCCAGGTTCTCCCTATCCCGGAATTTCCCGCCATTCTTACGCCTTTTCTTCTATCTTTGCCCCCTCCGGGGCAAATCGACGGATCGCCTCGATCGTCTTCTTGATGGAAGTGCCCATGTAGCGGCGGTCGAGCCAGAGGGTGTAGTTCGCATAATAGATTCCCGCCGACGTGGCCAACCCTGCCGGGACGTCAGGGGACTCCCTGAACCTGACCTCAAGCCCCACGGCGGCATCGGGGCTCGCCGAAAGCATCCGATAGCCGATGCCATAGACCGCCTTCTCGAAGTGCTTCCACGCAAACAGCCGCTGCTCGTATCCCAGTCCCGTTCCGAAGGATATCCCATCGCCCGAGACACGCATCATGACAGGCGGCTTCAGCAGATACAGGCCTTCTTTCCAGACGACGAGGCCCCCGACCACCACGAAAAAGAGCTTAAAAAAGAAATAGAGGAGTTCCTGTCCCGGGTGAGGGGGGTAGTTCAGGAATTTCTTAAAGATAAGCGCGTCAAGCCCCACAAGAAGGAATGCAAGGCCGATGATGAAGAAGACCAGCAGACTCACCCGAAAGATCCTTACCTCGAATACGTCCTGAGCCGACACGCATATACCTCCGTAGATGGTTGATCCTGCAAGCAACGAGAACCATACCACAACGGGCCGGCGATTTCAAGAGAGGGTTCCGCTTCTGCGGGAGACCGAGGACCTTCAACCCGGGGCTTACGGGCGCGAAGGTGCGCGAATCTGAGCATTCCGTTATTGCTTGAATTATTCGCCCATATCTGCTAAATTGAAGCGCCGTAAAACGGCCGAGAGACGGGATCGTATAGCGAGATACAAACATACCAATCAGGAAGGAGGGCATACCATGTCCGATGAGAGAGTGGCAAGGGTCAGCGAAGTTATCTGCGGGTCGTCCGTCAGCTTCGATGACGCCATCAAGAAGGGGATTAAGCGGGCTTCCAAGACCCTGAGGAACATCGTCGGGGTAAAGGTGAAGGAATTCCGAATTCACGTTGAGGACAACGAGATAGAGGAGTACCGGGTCAATATGGATATCGTCTTTTTGCTCGATGAATAGCGCATCCTCCGGCCGGGTGTAACAGGGGGATTGTCGTTTGGCCCGGACGTACGAGGTGCTTTGCGCGTTCCTTCCCGCAGGGGGCCTTGAGGCCCCCTCGTTATTTTGCCTTACCTTTAAGCACGGAGACGAGCCGCTCGGGATAGTTCGAGATGATTCCCGTGACTCCCAGGGCGGCCATGCGCCGCATCTGATCCTCGCTGTCGACCGTCCAGACGTTGACGAAGAGCCCCGAGTCGCGGGCCGCCGATATGAGTCCCTCCCGGACCCAGCTGTATTCGGGATGCAGGCCGTCCGCCCCGGCTAAACGGGCGGGCGCAATCGGGTCGATGAAGGCGCCGGAAAAGAGGATACCGCACAGGATCTCGGGCGCGATCTCCTTGACCCTTTTTATTGCAGCATGGTCGAAGGAGGAAACGATAACCCGGTCGGCGGCCCCGAGATCGTTGAGGGTGGCGACGACCTTCTTTTCGATTCCCTCGTATGTCCGGGGGCCGTTCTTGATCTCGAGGTTGAGGGCAACGTCGCGTGCCTTTATCAGCTCGAGGATTTCCTCCAGCGTCATGATCCTCTCCCCGGAAAAAGGCTGCCCCATCCACGACCCGAAATCGAGACGCCTGATTTCGTCAAGCGTGTATCCCGCGACTTCCCCTTTTCCGTCGCTGGTGAAGTCCACGATCTGATCGTGGATAATGACCAGGCGCCCGTCTCTGGTCATGTTCACGTCGGTTTCGATCATGTCGATATCGTAGTCAAGGGCCGAGAGAAAAGACGCCTTCGTGTTCTGAGGCTTCTTCATCGGGTCGCCCCGGTGAGCAACGGCCAGGGGACCTCTCTTCATGAGGTCGCGTATCATTTTGGCTGCCCCGCTACAGGTAGGAATGAAGTCCCGATAAAACGAAATTCACTCCCAGGAAGGTAAATATGACGCAAAGGAAACCCACGATCGAGAGAACCGCGCTCCTGGTTCCTCTCCAGCCGCGGATGAGGCGCGCGTGAAGGAACAGCGCGTAGATGATCCAGGTGATCAGGGACCAGGTCTCTTTGGGGTCCCACGACCAGTAAGATCCCCAGGCAAAGTGCGCCCAGAAGGCGCCGGTGATGATCCCGATTGTCAGAAGCGGCATCCCCGCCAGCACCCCGCGGTAGGTCAGATCGTCAAGTGTCTCCCGGTCCGGAAGGACGCCCTGTTTCTTATCGCCCCTGAAGAGATAGAGGACGGCGACGACGAACGAGAAGGCGAAAGCGGCATACGACAGGAAACAGGTCATCACGTGCACGGTTAGCCAGTTGCTCTGAAGCGCGGGGACCAACGGCCTGATGGACCGATCCATGTCGGGCGACAGCGAGGCATAGGCCAGGGTGAGCAGGGAAAGCGGGATCATGAATACACCCAGAAAGGTGTACTTGAAGCCGAATCTGAGAACGAGGTAGATGAAAGTGATGACCAGTGAAAAGAAGATAAGCGACTCGTAGAAGTTCGTGAGCGGGATATGTCCGAGGCCCATCCGATAACTCTCGATCCACCTCAGAATCACCGCCCCAAGGTGACCCACAAAGGAGATGACGACGATAATATCGCCAAGCTTGTTGGCTGCGTTATTCTTCAGCATCCAGTGGAGGATGAAGCAGATAAAGGCGGCGCCATAGGCGAAGGTGATCCAGCTCAGGATAACGGAACTCAGCATATTTTCTTCCTTATCTCGTCGACACGACGGCTGAAGAGGACGTTAAAACCGGTCGTGAGTCTTCCGGGGGTGCCTTCGATGGTAACCTCGATCGTCTTGTTTCGGCGGGATATCCGTCCCCGAAACGTCCCCATCGATGAGACGAGGGGAAACAAAAAGCCCACACAGATGAGGATAAACCCGGTAAAGACCAGGGGGAGCCCCGGCTCCTTGACCACGGTAAAGCTGGAGTAGGGTACGAGGTGATAGTCCTTGAGAACGAAGACATAATCGCCCCCCCGCTCCCGGTCGAACTCGGGGTATTCGACCAACGTCCAGAGTTCGTACCGCCCGGATGTATCGTCAACCAGCAGCTGCACAGCGGGGCCGAAGTCCATGAATTCGGGGGCGCTCTGGACGATCGTAAAGGTCAGGTCTCGTCCGGGCACTTCAACGGGGATTGACCAGTAGGCTTCCCCGGCGTAGAGTGAATTTCCCTTCCGGTCCAGCACCTCGATCGTGGCGTAGTCCATCTCCTTTCCAAAGCTCGTCTGGTAGAATCGGACGCCGCGGTATTCGACGGGATGATTAACCGTCAACGATGCGTCTGTTCGATTCTTTCCTTCCATGATGGTGATGTCGCTGCGGTACTCTTTTGGGGTGCCGTCGGGGTACCGCTCGAAGGTGAACCGGTTAAGCGTGACGGAAAAGTCGAGCTGTACCAGATGCGTCCTATCCAGGAAGACCTCACGGGTACGGCCGCCCTCGATGATGTTCATTTCTCCCGAAAAACCGAAGAGAGACGACAACAGCCCTCCGACGATGATCATGAGGATGCTGACGTGAACGATGATCGCCCCGAGGGAAAAGATCGCGTGCGGCGCGGAGATGATCGTCGTGTCGTTTCCTTCGTGTGTCACGGTCGTACGGCACAGGGGACGTCTCAGTGCCCTGGTCACTGCCTCGACCGTCTCGCGCTCCGTCCGGCGGGAGACCTGTGTGTCGGCAAAAGGATAGCCGGACTCACGCGGCCGGGCCCGGAAGAGCCCCGTAATCTTCTTCGGGGCAAGAGAGAGGGTACACAGGGTGATGTTCATGACCAGGAGCATCAACAACGCGTTAAAGTAGGGGCTGTGGAAGATATCGGTGACGGCCAGCATCGACAGGACTCTGAATGCGGTATGTCCGAAGCGCATAATGTATTCTTCGGGCGTGGCGTTCTGACCTACGAAGGTCGCTATGGCCGACAGTACGGCAATCGCGATCAGTATGATAACGGTCAGCCGGACCGATGAAAGGTAATCGATAGTC
Organism: uncultured delta proteobacterium; assembly: GCA_963809875.1. GTDB lineage: Bacteria > Desulfobacterota > Zymogenia > Zymogenales > Zymogenaceae > JAFGAS01. The sequence goes on from CAWELC010000003.1 coordinate 21,382, forward strand.
TCTTTCAGTATCTTCTTCATGAATTATCTTTCGGCAACATGGCAGGAGTCGCAGGCAAGGGTTAGACGCGTGTTTCCCTTCTCGATCTCCGATTTATGGCAGCCAATACAGAGTTTGTGGAAGGCAACGACATCCGTGGGGGCGGACGTTGCGTCCAGCGCCTTATGACAGGACGAACATCTCTCGGGTGTCTGGTCCCAGGCGGTCGTATGATGACAGACGGAGCAGTCCGGTTTGGCGTCGCCCGTGCTCCCGTGATCCTTATGGACAAAGGTGACGAGTCCGGCCGTCCTGTCATACTCCGAGAGGGTGATGGTCTCGGGGATCGTGGTGACGTCGCCGGCCCAGGTGCGGCTAAGAACGGGGACGATCAGGGAGAAGACGAAGAAACCGATTATGACGCTCACACCGCCCCTTTTCCCCCGGCGATTGATGCTTCGGCCTGAAATCACGTATCCGTAACCTCCCGGTCGGCCTTTTTCACTTCCTCGGCCATGTCGGCCCGAAACGCGGCGAGACGTTCGGAAAGCTTCTGGTCGGAGAGGGCAAGAATCTGTGCTGCGAGGATCGCCGCGTTCTTTGCCCCGGACTCGCCGATTCCCACGGCAGCCACGGGTACGCCGGGAGGCATCTGGACGGTTGAAAGGAGCGCGTCGACGCCCAGGAGACTGGAAGAAGCGATGGGGACCCCGATGACCGGAAGCGTCGTATGGGCGGCGATGAACCCGGCGAGGTGGGCCGCGTAGCCGGCCCCGGCGATGATCACCCCGAATCCCCCGATCGCGGGCCGTGAGCGCCAGCTCGCGTACCGTCTCGGGCGTCCGGTGCGCCGACGCGATTCGTACCTCGGCCTCAATTCCGAGGTCGGCCAGCCGGTCTTGTGCCGGCTTCATCACCGGGAGGTCCGACTTGCTCCCCATGACGATGAGGACCTTATGAGCGGTCATGTCTCAGCCCCTTTACCCCGATATCTTTTCGATAGTAGGCTCCCTCCCAAGTGATCCTGCCGACGGCAGCGTACGCCCGGTCGATGGCGGCGCGGAGATCCTTGCCCACCGCGGTAACACCCAGGACGCGGCCGCCGGAGGTGACGAGCCTTCCGTCGAGCCGTTTTGTGCCTGCGTGAAAGACGACCACGTCAGCGAGCTCTTCGGCCTCTTTGATACCCGTGATTACCTTGCCCTTCTCGTACGGGCCGGGGTAGCCACCGGAGGCCATGACCACGCAGACGGCGGGACGGGTGTCCCACGTCAGCGACACTTCCGAAAGCCTCCCCTCCACGGCCTTAATCAGGACATCCGACAGGTTTCCCTTCATACGAATGAGGAGCGGCTGGGCCTCGGGATCGCCGAAACGGGCGTTGAACTCGAGCACCTTGGGATTGCCGTCTTTGATCATGAGCCCCGCATAGAGGATGCCGACGTAGGGGTGCCCCTCCTGTTCCATGGCCCGCACCGTGGGAATCATGATCTCATCCATGACCCGGGAAAAGAGGGCCTTGGTGACGACGGGCGCGGGAGAGTAGGCGCCCATCCCGCCGGTGTTCGGCCCCGTATCGTTGTCATAGATCGCCTTATGATCCTGGGAGGTCGCCAGAGGCACGACCTGCTTTCCGTCCGTAAAGGCCAGAAAAGAAGCCTCCTCCCCGGTCAGGAGCTCCTCCACGACGATCCTGTTTCCGGCATCCCCGAATTCCCGCTGGACCATGATCAGATCGACGGCGGCCAGCGCCTCCGGGACGGTCGCGCAGAGGATAACGCCTTTTCCGGCCGCCAGACCGTCGGCCTTGACCACGAGGGGGGCGCCCTTCTTCTCGATGTAGGCGACGGCCGACGCTCGATCGGTAAACTCGGCAAAGTCAGCGGAAGGGATGCCGAATTTCTTCATCAGATTTTTTGAGAAGGACTTGGATCCCTCGATTTGCGCCGCCTCTTTCGTGGGTCCGAAGATCGCAAGCCCGTTCGCAGTGAAGAGGTCAACGATACCCATGACGAGCGGAGCCTCGGGGCCGGCGATGGTCAGGTCAATCCTCTTGCTGCGGGCGAATTCGTGAAGGGCCGAAACGTCGTCGATGGAGATCGGCACGTTCGTGCCGATATCGTATGTTCCCCCGTTTCCCGGGGCGCAGAAGATCTCGATTCCCGGCTCCTGTCTGAGCTTCCAGGCCAGGGCGTGCTCACGACCGCCGCCGCCGACAATCAGAATTTTCATGAGCGCCTCATGACAATACGATAAGGATATAGGTAACGGCCCCGAGACGTGAAATCGTGCATCGCTCGGCGTCTTACGGGATCAGGCCACTCGAAAAGGCGCCGCCTCATCCCCCGCCGGGTTTTCCGAAACCGCAGGCCCCTGCCCGGGTCTCCTAATGCCTGAAGTGCCTTCTCCCGGTAAATACCATGGCGACGTCGTGTGAGTCGGCAGCCTTGATTGCCTCATCGTCTTTGATGCTTCCGCCGGGTTGGGCGATTGCGGTTACTCCGGCGGCCGCGGCCGCTTCGATGCCGTCCGGTTGCGGGAAGAATGCATCGGATGCCAGGACGCAGCCCTCGGTGGGAAACTGCGCCTTCATGCGGGCGATATTGACCGAATCGACCCGGCTCATCTGGCCGGCCCCGACGCCGATGAGCATGTCTTCTTTCGCAAGCACGATCGCGTTGGACTTGACGTGTTTGGACACCTTCCAAGCGAACTCGAGGGCTTTCATCTCCTGGGGAGAGGGCGGCCGCTTCGTCACGACCTTGGCGTCTTTCATGGACATATCTATCGCGTCCCAGTCCTGAACGAGGAGGCCTCCGTGGACTCGTCGCAGATTATAGGTGGCTTCATCGGCCGGCTTTTGCGCCGGAACGACAATGAGCCTCAGGTTCTTTTTGGCCGCCAGGATGTCCATCGCACCGGGAGTGAAGGCGGGCGCCGCAATCACCTCAAGAAACGTCTCGGCGAGGGCGTCCGCGGTGTCCTGGTCCACCTCCCGGTTGAGCGCCACAATGCCGCCGAAGGCCGATACCGGGTCGGTCTGACGGGCCATTTTATAGGTTTCGGCGAGGTTCTTGCCGCCGACCGCGACTCCGCAGGGATTGGCGTGCTTGATAATCACGGCAGCCGGCTCGTCAAACTCCCGCACTACGTCCATGGCTGCGTCCGTGTCCATGATATTGTTGTATGACAGCTCCTTGCCCTGTAGTATCCGCGCGGAGGGCAGGGTGTTGGGGACAGAGGTGGTATCGCGGTAAAAGGCGGCTCGCTGGTGGGGATTCTCACCATAGCGGAGGTTATAGACCCGTTTGAATTGAAGCGTGAGGCTCTCGGGAAAACGGGCACGCTCGTCGTTTTCATCAAGAGATGTGAGGAAGTTGGAGATGGCCCCGTCGTAAGCGGCGGTTCGTACGAAGACCTTTTTGGCCAGGGAGAAATTCGTCTCTTCCGATACGGTTCCCCCTGTCTTCTCCATCTCCTTGACGATGAGATTATAGTCCGACGGATCAACGATAACCGTTACGTACTTGTGGTTCTTGGCGGCGGCCCTGATCATAGTCGGGCCCCCGATGTCGATATTCTCGATAGCGTCGGCCAGTTTCACGTCGGGCCGGGCCACGGTCTGTTCGAAGGGATAGAGGTTGACTACCACCATATCGATAGGAATCATCCCGTGCTCTTTCATTTTCTTGACGTGCTCCTCGTTGTCGCGCACGGCAAGGAGTCCTCCGTGAACCTTGGGGTGGAGGGTCTTAAGTCTCCCGTCCATCATTTCGGGAAAACCCGTATAGTCCGAGATATCGGTAACCGTCAGGCCGCCCTCGGCCAGGAGCTTCTTCGTGCCACCAGTTGAAATGAATGAGACGCCCATCGGGGCGAGCCGCTTAGCAAAGTCGAGAATTCCGGCCTTGTCCGATACGCTGATGAGCGCCGTCTTGATATTTCCCATGAAAACCTCCGTTTAGGATTCAGGAAAGTCAGACAGTTGAAAAAATGAAGAGTACGATGAACGATGGTGACGTTGTAGCTGCCGCCGATATTCGGTTTATAGCAATTCCTTCCGAGAAAATCAACAGTTTTTCACGGGCGTGGCTCCTTGCCGAGGCGTAGCATCATACGAATGATGACACCCCCGAGGACGAGGATCATCAGTGCGATTGCAGCCCAAAGGATCCAGGGATAGCGCTCGGTCAACGGGAGGTCGGATCCGGGCCGGTAGCCGGGATTTTCGATGATCGGTCCGAGAGAAACAGGGATGAAGGAATTTCTGTCTATATAATTGAAGATCTCCGCGATGTCATAGGACGGTTGTGCCGCGCGGGAATTGCCGAAATAGAGCACATATTTGGCATCGGGAAGCGCCAGGAACGTGATCTTTCGCGGGACACCCGAGACCGTTATCCCCGATATGGTCAGGGGAGAGTCGTTTTCATTTTGGATAACGACCTTGAGATAACGCGCCTGAGTCTCGGGGTAGTTGACGGTAGTGTTCGTACGCTCGAACCTGGGCGTTTTGATTAAGTATAGTGACGTGGCCACTATTTCGGTGTAGTCGGCCGGATTGTCAACGTTGGCCGATAAAACCGTTATGTTACGCTTGAAGTTGGAATCCGAGACGGAAAACTCCATCGAAGAAGAGGGGACGTTCTTGTATGAAAGGTCCACGATGATCTCGGTAGCGGGCTGAGGCTTCTCCTTTTGCGTAATCTTCATGACGGCGGGCAGTGCGACCGATTCTCCCTTAATCTCCTCGACAAGGTAGATATCTCCTCCGACCTCGGCGAGTGGACCTTCGCCGTCGTCCCAGAGGGTTACTTTCAGATATCGGTAATCGGTGGTGGGGTACGAGACGCTAAGGTTTCTTATATTGTGGTCGCTCGTGAGATCGAAGATGTAGTCATCTTTTTTTAGGACGGCGAACTTTCTGTTGTCGGGAGAACCTTCAATGGTGATCCTCCTGACGAAATCGATGCTTGTTGTTGTGATGGAGATGCTGTTGGTCCTGATGCCCGTGTTACCGATGTCGAGGGTAAAAGTGGTGTAGCTTTGCGGAATGTATGACATATTGAGGATCTGGGTGTCAATCTTTTTGCGTTCGCTTGTCCTGGAGTTGCTCCATATCACGTAGGGGACCTCTATATTGTTCCCGGTCAAAACCCTGAGATCCGAGAGGTTTGGACTGGCCTTATCATAGACGTCGGCGGGGATGTTGAACGACACGTATCCCGGCGATATCCCCTCAATGGGCGCGACATACCGGTAGGGGGATGAATCAAGCGAAGGCCCCGCACCGGATATGAAGAGGGCCGCGGCAACGATCCACAGGCCGGCTCTATTTATCGTCATTTTTTGTCTCCTTCTGATCTCCGATCACGGCAACCATAATCTGGTCTTTGAACCTGGTGTAAAGGAATGAAACGAGAAGCAGGATGATTCCCAGCCCGATGAACGATATGATCCGGTAGACGCTCTGGAGGGAGGAGAGGTCGAAGATAAAGACCTTGAGAATGGTGACAAAGAACAGCACGATAGCGAATATTCGCGAAGGCGCGTGCCTCTTGATAAAACCTGCGATGATAAGCACCGCCGAGTAGATTGCCCAGAGGGCGGAAAGAGAAAGGCGCTGGGCATAGACGTATCGGTTATAGAGATCGAGATATTTTTCGTAGTCGTACTGGCCGATCATTCCCCCCTGGAGCTTGGCCAGAGGAACGGCAAAGTAGTCGAAGACCTCAAGGGAAAGGGCTATCAGGAGTATTACATGTGCGGAAACGAAGAAGACCAGAGACGCGGTGTGCCCATAGTTGGTATCCTTTCGCACTGAAAAGATGTACGAGCAAAAGAACGTAGCTGCCGTTACGACTACGGCTGTGAGGAATCGATCGTTAAGGAACGACTGAAATCCCGGCTGGAATATATCGACTGACAGATCGAAGAAGATCAGTTTTCCGATAGCCACGGCAAGAAGCCCCGTGCCCGCAAGGAGAATCGAGCCGCTCTGCGTTTTCGTGCCGATCCAAACCAGGGCGGCGGCAAGGACCGCCCAGCCGATCGTTATCCAGTTTTTTTCCAGCTGGATAGGCACCATGATGACCAGAAACGCCAGAGCCACAGCGAGGAACGTGAGGACGAGCCTCGTCTCGGCGGCTATCCGCCGGTAGCTGATAAAGGCAAGGCCGAAATAGAAGAGGGCCATCACGCCGGAAAAAAGGCCCATCCAGTCGGGATAGAAGTCCTTCATGTTGGCGTAACTGGCGCCAAAGAAGACCGATGCCACCAGGAAAATGAAGATCAGATCGAGGGCGTTGGTCTTGTCCCTATGGATAACGTTATAGAAGATCGACAGGGACGTGAAGATAACAAAGAAAATGGCGAGGAAGAGCTCGGTCGTTTGATATGGGATGGGCTGAACGCTATAGAACTTGGCCGCCCATCCGGCGAAGATAACGACGGTTGCCGCAAAGGCGAAGATATTAAGCCACTTCCAGTTCTTGAAGAAGGCGACGATCAGAATGCCCAGGTCGAGGATCGCGATATAGGTCAGGAGTGCCACCTGCTGGTTTTCTCCCGTAGAAAGAAGAATCGGGTTGAGGTAGCCGCCCAGAAATCCCATGAACGCGATGGACGACGCGTTGTATCTGACCGAAAGGAGTATGGCAAAAACGGTCACAACGATGAACAGGATCCTGCCGATGTCCATGTCAACGATCTTATAGTAGCTGGCGGCGCCGAAAAGCGCCAGAAAGAGAATGGCGACCCCGCCGCCAACCAGTCCCTGGGAATAGAGCCGGTACTTGTCTTTCCATAGTTCCCCCCAGACGATGAAGGCAAGGCCTACCAGCATTCCGAGAACGACCCTGCCCGTCGCGCCGATCCAGTCATTTTCGAAGGCATACTTGATAAAGAAGCCGGTGCCGATGATGACCGCAACAATCCCGATATAGTTGAGCCACTTTCCTCCGATCCTGGCTTCAAGCTCCTTCCGGTCTGCGGCGGGCTTTTTCGGCGGCGCGGCGGGTTCAGGCGGCGCGGGAGGGGGAGCGGCCGTTTCCGGGGCTTCTTCAGGAGATGTCCTGCCCTCCAGCGTATCGATGCGTCCCTTCAGTTCCGTGACTTGATGCTGGAGTGCGGTCAGATTATCGATAATACGGTCGATCTTTTTATCGCGATCATCTCCGCTCATATCGATGGCTCCTCAAATGTAAGGCTGGAAATAAAGAGGTCGTTGAATCTTCTGTCCGAGGAAAGCTCGACGTAGCTCATCGCCCGCGCGAGATCCTCGATGCCCTTCCTTGCCTCAACCGACCGGGCTGCCTCTATGGCGCCGGAGAGGGCGGCGTCTCCCACGAAAACGATTCCTTTCGAAAGGGAGGCGGGTAGCATTCCCACGCCCACGATGCTGTCGGCCTTCAGGTAGTTGCCGAAGGCCCCGGCCACGAGAACACGGTCGATGTCTGCCCATCCGATACCCATCTCGGAGAGGAGCACTTCAACCCCGGCGCGCATCGCCCCTTTGGCAAGCTGAATTTCTCGTATATCCTTCTGGTTAATGCCGACGGAGCCCGGGGGGTCAGACGAGAGGACGAAGCGGGCCGATCCGTCGACGCGAGCGATCCTCTCTCTCAGCTCGGCGGACGCGGAGTCCGCCGTAATCTTCCCGGAACGATCGATAAGCCCGTTTCGCCGCATTTCCGAGACCGCATCGAAGAGTCCCGAGCCACAGATCCCCCGTGGGTGCCCGCCACCCTTCACGGCAAGGCTGACGGCGCCATTGTGAATAGTGACACCCTCGATTGCGCCAAGATCAGCCCTCATCCCGTCCTTGATGTGGGATCCCTCGAAGGCGGGACCCGCGGCCGTCGAGCAGGCCAGGAGGCGTTTTCGGTTTCCGAGGACGATCTCACCGTTTGTCCCGATGTCAAGGCCGAGGATCATCTCGTCGGTTTCGTGTATCCGGGCCGACCATACGAAGGCGACGGTATCCCCCCCCACATATCCGGAAAGGATAGGAAAGACCCAGACCGATGCAGTATCGGCTCCAAGGCCCATTTCGGAGGCCGCGCGTCTCTGCGGAGTCAGGAAGCTTGGGGTAAAGGGGGCGTAGGCGATCGCGGTGGGGTCTTTTCCCAGAAGGAGATGTTCCATTGTCGGATTTCCGGCAACCGTCATCTCTTTGACGGAGCCGGGGGAAACACCGAGCCTGCCCGAGAGCTTTCCCAGGAGCGCAAGGATAGCTCCACCGGCCAGCGTCTGCTGTCTGGCAAGTGCGGACCGATCTTTGATCACGGCGTTTATGCGGGAGATCACGTCAGCCCCGAAGGCGGCCTGAGGGTTGAGTGCCGACGCGTGAGCGAGGATCTCTCCACTTTCCTGATCAACCAGCGCTGCAGCGATGCTCGTCGTCCCCAGGTCCACGGCAAGGCAGAGACGATCGGGGGATGGGGTGCGATCCGATAAGACCCTCACTTCATCCCATGACGACCCTGTGCCGGCCACACGGGCGGAGGCGGGCACCTCCACCACCATGTCGGCCGTTACGATGAGGCGGCAGGCCAGGCGTACCCCCTCCAGGATCTTCTCTTTGGGGATGAGTTTGAGTTCTTCCGGGGTTGGGGGAGGGGCTCCCTCGCGTACTGTGACGCGGCACCCGCCGCAGCGCCCCTCACCGCCGCAGGGCAGGTTAACCAGGATGGTAGTGTCTTTGATCAGGTCAAGAAACGACGTACCGGGTCTCGAGGTGCGACGCTGGCCTTCGGGCATAATGGTGACGGTACAGTGGGGCATTATTGCGGTTGCCGGCGAAGGTAAAACGGTGCGTCGAGGGTCTCGACACCGTCCTTCACTTCGCGGATCAGGAGATGATGGAGGATTGTGAGCCTGTCTGCGCCGTCGGCGCTGATCTCATGTCGAAATATCTCGAAGAGAGGGAGATAATTTCGCTTAAAGCCGTCGTCGTGGAGGGGCAGCGGGTAGAAGAGGACGGTGGAGTCCTCTCCCGTCTTCAGCTTCCTCCGGTCATACAGGGGGAAGAAGTAAACCTGCAGCTCGTCCGAACCGTCTGAATAGGTGGTCCTGACGTACTTGTCGATGAGCATGAAGCGATACGTCTCTTCGGTCTCCGACGGCGAGGTGAATCGACCCCACGAATAGATCGGGTAGAGGATATACGAGCTTACGTCGAGGCTGTCCTTTTCACTTCTCACCCGTTTCCGATAGAAGGGAGCAAACTGGATGAGCGAGAGGGTGTCCGATTTGGCGAACGAGACAAGGGGCCAGGGGGCGTTAATCTTACGGTAGTTGGTGTCTTCGCTGGTCGAAATCGTGAAGAAGGGCCAGAGATAGGAGGTCGAGCGTGAATTGGGCGTCCTGCGGCTGACATAAAACGGGATTATGATTGTGTCGCGCATGGGTGTGTCGGTGTCAAGGTATTTTCCCTGTAAGGTGACCAGGGGGAAGAGATAAAATGTCCGGTAGCTCTTTCCGGTTATCTCCTCGTGACCCCAGAGGGGAAAGACCTGCATCCCCCCGCCCTCATCGCCGGTCGTCTTTTTGAAGACCGGCCAGAGCACGGTATGGGAAATCATCGAATCCTCCACCGTCCTCGAATAGACAGGCCAGAGAAGGAAGAAGATGTCATCCTTGCCGAAACGATCCTTTACGGTTCCGTATACCGGAAAGAGGCCGCCGTAAGATTTACCTTCCTCGGACCTTCCCCAGAATAGGGGAAAGTAATCATGAGCAGTTCTGGTCTTGTTCGGGAAGACGTCGGCGGTCTCATCCTTTATGATAGGGAAGACCCGAAACTTTTCGTCGATTCCATTCTTCTTATACTTTATGAGAGGATAGAGGATGTCGATGACCGTGGAGTCAGATGAGTCATCCCTTATCATGGAGAAGACGGGCCTTACGGAAAACTCGCGGCCCTCCTTTCCCTTGTGATAATAGATGATCGGCGTGAGGATGGAAAGTGTCTTGGTCTCCTGCTGTGCGTCCTCGCTGTAATAGACGAGGGGCCAAACGTTCAGATGCCGAGCGCCGGTATGGGCGCAGCCCCCGCACGCAAGGATAATCGTCGCGACGACTATAGCTGTCGACTTTTTCATATTCCTAAAAGAAAAGGCCGAAGATGGTTGCCATGACCGAGATGGGGGTCTGCTCTTCGATTCCCTCGGCCGCCTTCCTGATTTCACGCACGGAGTTTTGCGATTCGTTATAGAGGCTGTCGTCCTGGACAAGCTTACCCAGCGTACCCTCACCCTTATTGATCTTATTGGCCATGTCTTTCATGGTCTTGGAAGAATCCTTCACATCGTTGTAGAGGGTATCGTCATTCATCAACTTGCCCAGCGTGCCCTCGCCGCGGTTTATCTTTGCGGTAATGTCAGAGATGTTTGAGGTGGCGTCCTTCATGTTGGAGACGATCTTCTTGAGGTCTTCCTTGGTTTCGGGGTTGCCGACGACGTCCTTGATGGATGCCGAGATATCCGCGAGGTTCTTGATGACGTCGTTGATATCCGATTCGGCGACCGTCGTGGTAATAGTGTCTCCGTTTGAAAGGAGCCCGGTGGAGGGAGTGCCGGGATAAATCATGATATATCTGTCGCCAAGTGCGCCGAGGGCCTTAAGCTCGACCTCGGCGTCCCGGTAGACGGGGACACCGGGAAAGATGGACATCGTGACCTTTGCCTTCTTGCCATCCAGTATGATATCTTCTACCTCCCCCACTTCGACACCGGCGATTCGCACCGACCCTCCAACGTTGAGTCCCGATACATTGGTGAAGTCGGCGTTGAGGGTGTAGCCGTGTCCCTTGGTCAGGCGATACTGCCCGACGAAAAGCGTTATAAGCCCGATGACGGCAATCCCCAGAAGGACAAAGAGCCCGACCTTCAACTGAAGAGATTTATCGTTCATGACTCATCTCCTTTACTATCCGTGTGTTATCTCGTTAAGACTCCCGGTGACGTATCCAGAAATCAGTGGGTCCTTTGACGCCCTGAACTGCGCGGGAGTCCCTTCTGCGTATATCTTCCCTTTATAGAGCATGGCTATCTTATCGGCGACAGCCAGGGTAAATTTCATGTTGTGACTGATCATGACGTAGGTGATCTTCTTCAACTTATGGGTCTTGAGTATGAGGTCGGTGATCGAATTTTCGGTGATGGGGTCAAGTTCCGACGTCGGCTCGTCAAACAGAACGATCTTCGGATCCGTCACGAGCGCGCGGGCAAGCCCCACCCGCTTCTTCATGCCGCCGGAGATCTCCGAGGGCATCTTGTCTTCCATGCCGGTCAATTCAACTTCCTGGATTCGCTTGGCCACCCGGGACTTAATCTCGGCCTTGGGCAGCCGTTCCCGTTCCACCAGGGGAAAGGCGACATTATCCCAAACCGATAACGAGTCGAAAAGGGCTCCTTCCTGAAAGAGCATTCCGAACTGAACCCGAACCCGATCGAGATCCCGTTCACTCATAGCGGTGATCTCGTCGTCGTTAACGAGTATCTTTCCTTCGTCCGGTTTCATAAGGCCGATGATATGTTTGAGGAGCACCGATTTGCCGGCGCCGCTTCTGCCGAGGATCACGGTGATATCTCCGTCCTGTATGGTAAGATTCAGCCCTTTGAGCACTTCTTCTTTGCCGAAGGATTTCTTGAGATCGACTATCTTAATCATAAAAGAAAGCCATCCTTTATTTGAACATCATTGCGGTCAGGATGTAGTCCGCGATAACGACCGTGACACTGGCCACCACGACCGCCCGGGTGGTGGCTTTTCCAACCCCTTCGGCACCTCCCGTTGCGTAGAAACCGTAATAACAGCCGATCAGTGACAGGAAGAAGCCGAAAAATACCGACTTGATCAGCCCGTTGGTATAGTCACTCATCTCCATGAGATCGTGAACGTGGTAGAGCAGGTCGCCCCCGTTGATATGGAGGATCACGACGCTCACGAAATAGGACGCCACAAAGCCGGCCAGTGAAAATATGGAGGCAAGGACCGGCATCATGGTAATGCCGGCCAGGATCCTGGGGACGACCAGGTACTTGACCGGATTTATCGACATGGAGGTAAGGGCGTCTATCTGTTCGGTGACCCGCATAGTGCCGATTTCGGCGGCCATGGCCGACCCGGCCCGCGCGATGACCATGATTGCGGCGATGACCGGACCCATCTCTCGCGCCATGCCCACGGCGACTGTCGCTCCCACAAGGCTCTCGGAGTTGAAATGCCGGAAGGTTAGATACCCTTGCAGCGCGAGCACCATGCCGGTGAAAGCGCCGGTCGGGATTATAATCGATAAAGACTTGACGCCGACGAAGTCTATTTGGCGAAGGACGTTCCTGACGCGGTAGGGCGGCGTCACCGCAAAACGGGCGGCGTCAATGAAGAGGAGGGTAATCCTCCCAAAATGCAATACCTTCTCGGAGATCCAATCGAGCACCAGTGAAGGCACGCTTACCATGGGAACCTCTCATGTAAATGCGGAATCTGTTCCTAAAGTAGTATATAACCTAAGCTTTGGTATTTCAACGTAAAAAGACTCCGTCCCAATCCGCGGGCAGCGGCTCGACCAGCGCCTGCTCTATCCGGGCGAGGTAGATCTGCGTGGGAACATCGTCGGGGGCTTTGGCGAGTATCGCTTCAAATAGTTTGAGTGCCTTGTCCCAGTGCCGCGACCTCACGAGGGCCAGCGCCCTCTCGAATTCGCGGGCCATCGCCTCCCGTTGAGGATCCTGGCCCTTTCTTCCTATCATCTCGTAGATCTTTTCCGGGGTGTGCTTTCCCCGTACCCGAACGAGGTCGAGCTCACGGAAGGAGATTTCCTTGGCGACTCGAAGGTAGGTATATTCGGTAACGAGACAGGTCGTCTCGTACTCCTTGTTGAGGTTTTCAAGGCGGGATGCAAGGTTGACCGCATCTCCCATAACTGTATAATCGAACCTCTTCTTGGAGCCCATGTTGCCGACCGCGGCATACCCGGTGTTGATGCCGATCCGTATCGCGAGAGAAGGCCGTCCCATCGTTTTCCACTTCACCATGAGCCGGTCGAGCTCCGTCATCATGTCAATGGCCGTCATGCACGCCCGCATGGGGTGATCGGGCTGGGGCAGGGGGGCCCCATAGACCGCCATGATGGCGTCGCCGATATACTTGTCCAGCAGTCCCCGGTGAGAGAAGACGACGTCGGTCATCGCGCTCAGGTATTCATTGAGGATATTGACCAGCTCTTCAGGCGAGAGTTCTTCGGAAAGCGACGTAAAACCTTTTATATCCGAAAAGAGCACGGTTATCTCCTTTCGGTCTCCACCCAGAGTGAGCATGGACGGGTTCTTGAGTATCTCGCCCACAACGGCTTCAGGAACGTAGAACTGGAAGGCCTCTTTGATCTGTTTACCCGTCCGCTCGACGGTTATATATCGTATGAGGTTGAGGACGGTATACCCTACGGCGATAGTCAGAAGCGGGGGCAGAACGGCTATCCAGATATTCCTGTCAGCAAACATATACTGCGTAAAGAGGATCCAGCCTGCGGTCAGAAAGACGCCGATAATCGCCCCAAACCACGCCGAGACGCGGGGGATAACCATACCAAGCAGTACGCCGAACAGGAGCACCACAAGAAAGTCGAGATACTGTGCCCAGACCGGCATAGAGATGAACCGTTTGTGCAGGATGTTATCGAGTATGGTGGCATTTACCTCGGTCCCGGGGAAGTCGCTGCCCATGGGCGTGACCCTGAGGTCGTACGTGCCCACCGCCGATGTCCCGACGATGGCGATCCTGCCGCTGATCTTTTCCTTATCGACGCGCCCCTTGAGGATATCGACGAAGGAATAGTAGGGGAAGGTCCTGACGGGTCCGCGGTAGTTGATGAGGAGCTCTCCCTTCGCGTTCGTGGGGATCTCGATATCGCCGACCACGATCTTGTAGACGCCGTCCTGCGAGATATAGATGTCCGGGGCAGGGGCGTTCAGGTAGACCCGCGCCAGCTCGAGGGCAAACGAAGGGTAGAGCATGTCCCGGCACTTGACGGCCAGTGGCGACCATCGGATGGTCCCGTCGCCGTCGGGGAAAACGTTAAAATACCCGAACCCTTTGGCGGCCCGTGAGATTATGGGGATGTTTGTCTCCGGGGCGATCATCCTGAGGAAGGTGACCCGTTTTGCGTCCTCCGAATCGTATGATATGAGCCTGAATCGCGACGTGCTGATACTCTTGATGTTCTTTTCGATATCGACTTCGCTCATATGGAGGATATCTTTCTGCTTCACATGGAAGAAGTACCCGAGGATCACGGCGGGAGTCCCGGAAAGCGACTCGGCAAGGCGGCTGTCGTTGTCTAGTAGTTCACGCGTCTCGTCATAGAACTCGAGTAGCTTGGGATCGTTGAACCCGCGTCTTTCCCCATCACGCTTGATGTAGTCGACGGTGCTGATGCCGGAATAGATATCGGGCTCCGAGAAGATCATGTCGAAACCGAGAGCCCGTACCCCCATCTTGTTCAAATTATCCACGACGTCTGCAAAGTAGCTGCGGGGAAAAGGCCAGCGCCCCAGCTCGTCGAGGGTCTTCTCGTCGATGGCTATAATGACCACCTCGCCTCCGGGGGTTGTCTTGCCCCGCAGAAGAAAGCGGTAGTCGAGGATCTTATTCTCCATTACGTTGATGAAGCCGAAGCCGAACCTGCCGAGGAAAATGACAAGGATCGAAATGAGGACGCCGATAATGATTCCGGTGATCTTTTTCATAATAGCTTCGCGATTGTCAGGACACGGCCGACGAGAGGGCCTTCAGGTCTTGTATCTGGCCGAGGGCGATAAGGGTATCGTTTTCGTGTATGACCGACTGGGGCTCGGGATTGAAAACCATCTTTTCATTGGGTCTCAGGATAGCCACGATAATGACGCCGAATTTTGTCCGAATCTCCGAATCGATGATGGTCTTTCCAATAAGCGAAGAGCCGAAGTTCACCTTCATTTCCTCGATAGCTAACTCGAGGTCCCGTTTTCCAACGGTCAGATCCATGAACTCGACCACGGCCGGGCGCAGTATGAGGTTGGCCATACGCCGGCCGCCGATGGAATAGGGGCAGACGACCTGATCTGCGCCGGCCGAACGCAGCCTCTTTTCGGCAATCTCGTCGTGGGCCCGTCCCATGACGGAGATGTGCGGGGCGAGCGCCTTGGCCGAGATGGTGATATAAACGTTATCGGCGGGCGAGCCGACGGCGGCGATGAGCCCCTTCGCCCGCAAGATACCCGCGGCCAGCAAGACGTCTTCATCCACCGCGTTGCCGTTGACGGTAGGATACCCCTTCTTTGCTATCTCGTCGATCTTTTCGGGGGAGAAATCGACAACGACAAAAGGAACGTTGTGTTCGTACAGTTCGTCGGCGATAACAGAGCCGATGCGCCCGTAGCCGCAGATGATGTAATGATCCTTGAGTTTTTCAATTGCCCGCTTCGTCAGCCTTCTTTCCATATAGCTCCTAATTTCTCCCTCGATGAGAAATCGGGTGAACTCGGCGACAATAACTGCGACCACGATCATTCCGGAGACGATAAGGAAGATCGTAAAAACACGACCGCTATCCGTCAAAGGGTGTATCTCTCCGAATCCCACGGTCGTGAGAGTAATAACGGTCATGAACAGGGAATCGAGAAGTCCCCACCCCTGTATCACCGCGTACCCTGCCGTCCCGACGAGGACGATGAGCAACAGGAGAGCGAAGCTGATGTACAGCCTCTTGACGGATTCCGGCTGTGGCACTTCTACAGCTTTATCCCATATTTTTTGACGATCTCGGGCTTCAGGGCGTTTCCTCTGGCAATATCTGCAAACATCTTGCCCGACGGCCTGACCGTGCGTTTCTGGGTCGCGAAATCCACGTGGATCATCCCGAAGCGCATCGAGTAGCCGTTGCCCCATTCAAAGTTGTCCATGCTCGACCAGAAGAGATACCCCCTGACGTCCATCCCGTCGGCGATCGCCTTGCCAACCTCGGCTATGTGAGCAGCCATATACTCCCTCCGGAATAGGTCGCCCTTCTCGTCTTCCTTGAACGTTGTCGCGACGCCGTTTTCTGTGACGTAAAGAGGGACCCCGTAGCCTGAAATGATGGACAGCAGGCGATAGATCCCATGCGGGTAATACTCACCCTCGTCCAGGTGGCTCGTCTTTGTGCCCGGGGCGGGGGGGACCGTCTTGCCGAAGAGCGTGGTCGGAGACAGAAGAGAGAATTTCACGCTGTCCCGGGCGTAGTAGTTCAGGCCGATAAAATCACAGGCCCCCTTCACCCACTCCTTTTCGCCCGGACGGACCCTGATGCTTCCCGAGGTCTCTCCGGTAAAGAGGGCATCGAAGAAGTCCATGTTGAAGCTCTTGTGCTGGTTGCGGGCGACCTTTGCGTCCCACGAGTTGCCGCTGCGGTACGGGTCAAATACCCGCATGTGTTTTGCAAAACCGACCTTCGCCTGAGGATTGATCTTCTTGATGACATGGTAGGCGCGGGCGTGGGCCAAGAGCATATGGCGGGCAACCCGGAATCCCTTGATCGGGTTTTTGACGCCGGGGGCATATTCTCCGGTCATGTACGAGAGAAAAGCGTATACCATCGGCTCGTTGATCGTCATCCAGAGCTTCACGTCTTTTCCGAGGGCCTTGGCGACCACCCTGGTGAAATCAACGAACCGGTCTACGCAGGCGGGGTTGGCCCACCCACCTTGCCGCGCCATCCAGAGGGGGGTCGAAAAATGATGCAGGGTGACGATCGGCTCCATCTTAAGTCTCTTAAGCTCTCCGATCATCTCGCGGTAATGGTTCAGCGCTGCTTCGGAGAAATAGCCGGGGGCCGGCTCGACGCGACTCCATTCTATCGAAAAGCGGTGGGCGTTATGATTGAGCTTCTTGAGGAGGGCGAAGTCGTCTCGAAAACGATGATAGTGGTCGCAGGCGTCTCCCGATATCTTGCCGTCGATGATGTTGCCCGGAACCTGCTCGAAGGCCCACCAATCGTTATTGAAGTTGCCGCCTTCGACCTGATGTGAGGAGGTCGCGCCTCCCCAGAGAAATCCCTTTGGAAATGTGATCTTGTCCATGCGCGCCCCCTGCTCTTTTTTCGCTATTGTATCGACTACTGAAAAATATTCAAGGAAATAATCGATAGATCGAAAGGCAAGATAACGCGTGTGCTGCGGCAGGGTATGGCCGATAGCGAGACGCCGACCGATTCGATACCCGGGTGGTGAAGGAGCGGCCGTACAGCACGACGTCAAGAGGCATGCGGGGATCTCGGGTCAGGTCCGGCGGGGAGCGAAACTTTCCCATCTGAATCTTAACGGTTACCCCCCCCGATTTTCGTCACGCGCCCGAGTATCATGGGATAGGCCGCGTTGGCACGGGTTTTGGCAAACATGAATTTCTTGGTCGGGAGAGAGGTGTGGTAGAAGTTCCTCGTCGAAAGGAGTTCCACGGAATAGCCCGCCCCCTCCAGGGAGGGTATGGAATCTTCGGGAGCGATGATATAGGCCGGTTTCCCGCCCCGTGTCGCATCCGCGAGAAGAGAATAGTCCTGCCCGGGCACGGTTACGGCGTGCCTGCCGCTATAAAAAAGGAAAGACGATTTAAAATTCTTTCCCACGAAATATATGTCATCGTCGGTGACGCCGGCCTTGGAGAGATCGGACGCGAACCCTTTGTAAGGCTGGTAAACAAGCATCGCCGGAGAAAGATGGACGGTGACCAGCAGATGAACCAGTCCCACCGTGAGGCAGAGCGCGGCGATGAGGGCCGGGCGCTTCTTTGAGATGAGGCAATAGAGGCCGATCGCCAGGAGTACGAAAAGAACGGCTCCCAGGATAAGGTTCCAAACGGTCTGCGGGATGGGGAACATGAGCGTGACGATCATGGCGATCGAGGCCGCCAGTATCACGGTCAGGATAAAGATATAGACAGAAAAGCCTCGCCGGCCGCGTTCGCTTATCACCCCGTCTATATAGTCCTTCAGGAACATGCCCGCTATGACGGCTGCCGCCGGCAGCACAAAGAAGATATACTGGGGAAGCTTCGTCTGAGAAAAGGACATAAGGATGATCGGCGCGACGAGCCAGATCGTCATGAGGCCGGGGGCGGGCTCTTGCGGAGACATCCGGTTGAGATCGAAGCGCGCGCGGCGCAGGGCGGGGAAGCGGCGCACCAGCTGCCAGAAGAGCGCCACGATCCACGGAAGGAACATCCAGGCAAAGGTGTGAAGGTAGAAGAATGGATCGGATTTTCCGGCATAGTTTGTGGTGGCAAAACGCTTGAAATTCTGGATTATGAACAGGACATAAAGATAGTCCGAGCCATGGGCGCGGTACATGGCCCAATACCAGGGAAGGAGGATGACCGCGATGACAACCAGGCCCCACGGAAGTCCGAGCCGCACGATCAGATTCCACCGACGGGTCATGATAATGAAGACCCCTACCACAAGCAGCGGGATTACCAGTCCGATCGGCCCTTTCGTGAGAAAGGCCAGCGCGGCGCCGATATAGGCCAGGACAAGGTAATACTTCTTCGGCTCATACAGGTAGCTGACGACGCCCCAGATCGAAAGGGCGATAAAGACCATGAGCGCCATATCCAGACGGGCGTCTCTGACCATGAGATGGTAGGCGGGCGCGGTGACGAGGGCAAGGGCCGCCATGATGCCCGCCTCCTTGCCGGCGACCCTTCGTCCGATGGAGTAGGTGAGCCACAGGCCCACCAGAGCGAGCAGGGCATTGGGCAGACGCACAGCCAGGGGGGTCGCCCCGAGCAGCTTTATGGACAGGGCCATAATCCAGGGGACGAGGGGAGGGTGCTGGTCGAAGGGCTGGCCGTTAAGGGTGGGGGAGATCCAGTCTCCCGACACAACCATTTCGCGGGCGATCTCCCCGTAGGCCGCTTCGTCGACGTCTTGGATGTCGGCTTTTCCGAGTCCCCAGAAGTAGGGTACCAGGGAGAAGAGGAGGATAACGGCCAGCAGGAGATAGTGCCTCCCCAACGATTTTTCTGATCCTGATATTTTCATCGGTAACACCCCTCGCACCGCGTTGGAGGCGACGCCGGTAGGCAAGACGCCCCAAATGAAAAGTGCCCGCGAATGATTATAGGGGAACACCAACGTTAATGTCAAATGCAAAAAAGCCGGCGCCTTTAGGATTGATTATTTTCACCCGATCGGGTAGGATGAAGGTGTCGTTATCTCATGTATGAGGGAAAGCAGTGAAGAATTTCGTGAATCTCTTCGTAAAGGACGCGATGCGCAGGGACGTGATGATCGTCTCGCCGGATATGAAGGTGCATGAGGTCAGGGCCCTCTTTGAGAAGTACGACTACTACTCGTTCCCGGTCGTCGAAGGGGGGCGGGTTGTGGGTATCGTGACGAAGCTTGACTTTCTGAAGCATTTCATCTTTACCCCCACGTCGATGGTTCCGCAATACGACGAGCTTGTCAACGACACGGTCCGTGCGATCATGAACCCGAAGGTATTTACGGTGTCTATCGACACGCCGCTAACCCGTGTGCTGGAGCTGCTGGTGGAAACGCGCATCCACAGTTTTCCGGTGGTCGACGCAGAGGACAGGCTCCTGGGAGTCATCTCCCGGGAGGACATCATGAAGATACTGAAATAGGATGGCGCGTGACGGACCGAGCCCTGTCCCGTTTATCTCTACGGCGAAATAGACATTTTTCGCGCCGGCAGCCTCCGACCGGCGGCGGAAGTTGACCGCCCGGTGCAGGCAACGCCATCTCGCTGCTACGCCTCGTCCGGGTGCTTCGCGGAGAGATCCGGGTTATGACTCGGGGACGATCTTACTTATTTCCTCTCCCAGTGTGACCAGCAGGAATTTTACCACCTCCGGGTTCTTGTCTTTTGCGGCGTTTTCGATCTGTCTGCCAAGGACACTGATCCCCTGCTGACCGAAGGCGCCTCCCGTCCCTTTCAGGTTATGCCCGATCCTGCGCATGATATCGTAATCCAGCACTTCCAGTGCCGCCGAAAGTTGTTCGAGTTCTCCCGGCAGGCTCTCATAATACTCCTGAACGATCTGCTTTAGCTCCTCGTCGGGCTCAAGGGTGGTCGTCGTCTCCTCTATTTCCGCATGAAGGTGGCGGGCGATTTCCGAAAGGAGTTCCTCCCGATTGACCGGCTTGGTAAGGTATCCGTCGCACCCGGCATCATGGACCTTTTGTTCATCGCCTTTCATCGCGTGGGCCGTTAGTGCAATGACCGGGATTGACCTCAGGCGCTCGTCGGCCTTTATCCTTCGGGTCGCTTCATACCCGTCCATAACCGGCATCTGAATATCCATGAGGACGAGGTCAAAACGGTCGGCTTCAAGCGCCTGAAGGGCGTCGGCGCCGTTGGCTGCGATTAGCACCGTATACCCTTCTTTCGCCAATATCGTCGTGATCAATTTTTGATTTATGGGATTGTCCTCCACCAGGAGGATCCTCCCGGATGCCTGCACGCCCGCTCTTTTCTCGGGCTTCTCTATTGTCCGGTCGTATCCCGTTTCCATCGTCCTGAGGTACTTTCCGATCTCCGCGAGGACGAGCTTACCGGTGAGGTTGCTCTTATCGAGCAGGGAGTGGGATATCCCTTCCAGCTTCTTCAACTGTGAGTCGGAGATTTCCTTTCCGGTGATGAAGACAATGGGGGTTTTCCGGACGGCGTCGTCTTCTTTAATAAGCCCCATTAAATCAAAACCGCTGATCTTCGGGATGAAAATGTCCAGGATGATTATATCGACGGGGTTATGTGACTTCAGGTATTGGTAAGCTTCCTCGGGCTGCTGGAACGGGATCGTGGTGAATCCTTCGTCGCGAAGCATCTCGTCCAGGTAGTCCAGCACCGGCTTGTCGTCGTCAACGATCATGATGCGGACATTGGCCTTCTTCTTCCGGGGTCCGGCCAGCAATTCGATCTTATGAACCAGACTCGATCCGTTGATCGGTTTTTCGAGGTAATCGATAGCGCCGAGCGAAACGGCCTTGTTCTTTTCAGAGAGAACCGACACGACCAGAACCGGTATATCGGCGGTCGCCTCATTCTTCTTCAGTCGGGTCAGGACCTCCCAACCGCTGATATCCGGCAACATGATGTCGAGAATAATTACCGAGGGCGAGTGTTTCTTTGCCAGACTGAGGGCGTCACCACCCAGGCTGGACCCGATCACCTCAAAACCGTTTTTCTCCAGGAAGCTCCGGTAAAGTTTCATGGTTGACCGGTCGTCCTCGATGATCAGCACGCGGCCGCCCTTGGGTTCTCCCTTGGGGACCTCCTTTGGAATCACCCGCGTCACCGGAATAGAGAAGGTGAACGTGCTTCCTTTGCCGGGCGACGAGATCAGCCCGATCGAGCCCCCCAGCAGTGTCACGAGGTCCCTGGTGATCGCAAGTCCCAGGCCCGTTCCTCCATACCTTCTTGTCGTTGAGCTGTCGGCCTGGGTAAATGGGTCAAATATGATGTCCTGCTTGTCGTGCCGTATGCCCGGGCCCGTATCGCTGATTGAAATAGTCAGGAGATCACCCTGAGCGTTGACCGAGACGTCAACGCGGCCCTCGTCGGTGAACTTGACGGCGTTTCCGGCCAGGTTCGTGATGATCTGTCTGATCTTGTCGGGATCGCCGAGGATCTGCGGGGGGACGTCCTTATCGATCGTCAGGTTCAAGGCTATTCCTTTTTCCCTGGCCCGGGGCCGTATAACCGCCAGGGCGTTGTTCAGGAGCTCAAGGAGATAGAACTCCTCCCGGTTGACCTCGAGTCTTCCCGATTCGATCTTGGACAGATCAAGGATATTGTTGATCAGGGCCAGAAGCGCGCGGCCGCTCTCGTGGATGTTTTTTACGTATTCAAGCTGCTCTCCGGTCAGGTCTTCGTCGAGGAGGAGCTCGGAGAAACCAAGGATGCCGTTCATCGGCGTCCTGATCTCGTGAGACATGTTGGCGAGAAACTCGCTCTTGGTGCGGTTGGCATTCTCAGCCTGGATCTTCAGCTGTTCGATTTCCCTGTGCGAGCTTTTGAGCTCGAAGGCCCGTTCGACGAGGGCCTCGCTGAGACTCCTCTGTTCTTCTTCGACTTTCTTCTGTTCCGTCACATCCAGCATGACACCGATCAGACCGCCGACGCTGCCGTTAATATCCAGGAAAGCGGCCTTATGAAATATGATGTCATGGATCTTGCCGTCGGCGTATTGAACCTTCTCTTCGAAGTGCTGCGGAGCCTTCCCCCTCAGAAGTTTCCCGTCCATTTCATGGAGGCGGTCGGCCAACCCTTTTGGCATGATATCGAAAACTGATTTGCCCACGAGTCTTTCTTTCTCGCATCCGAAGGATGCGGAGAATGCCTTGTTGCAGCCCATATAAGAGCCTTCCGTATTCATATAATAGAGCGGGATCGGTAACGCATCGATCAACTCGTTGAGGAAGTTGAGGCTCTCCTGAACGCTCTGTTCGGCACGTTTCCTCTCGGTAACATCGACGGTGGTCCCGGTGGCCCTGAGGGGACGACCATCCTGGTCACGATCGAGTATCTTGCCTTTGTTCATGATCCATTTATAGTTACCTGTCTTAGTCCTCAGGCGGTACTCGACGTCGATAAACGGGTTTTCGCCCCTCAGATGCGCCGCAAAGACGTCGAGTGTCCGCTCTTTGTCGTCGGGGTGCAGAAGCTGTTCAAACGAAAACTCGGGCGAGTCGATTTCATCCAAAGTGTACTCAAGCATCTCGGCCCAACGCTCGTTGCGTGTCACCCGGCCGGTGGGGATATCCCATTCCCACATGCCGAGGTCCGCTCCGTCGAGGGCCAGATGGAATCGCTCCTCGCTTTCGCGGAGTGATTTTTCGGCGAGCTTCCTTTCCGATATATCCCTGACGATGACAAATATCTCGGGTTCGGGATCGGCGGTCAACTTTCCCGTGCTCACCTCAACCGGCACGGGAGTGCCGTCTTCCCGGGAGAAGACCAGTTCCGTCTGTGAATAAAGAGGAAGGCGGATAGCCTCTCTTACGAATGATTCACACGCGCCGGTCCGATCGGGTCCGATGGGCAGGGACATCTTATCGTCCCCAGCGGCCGCTTGGCTCTTGCCGCATAGTATGACGGACATGGCTGGATTGGCCGACGTAATGGTTCCATCTTCAGTGACAATCGCGATCCCTTCCGGAAACGCCTCGATGAGGCGGTCAAATTTGGCCCGCTCCATTAACAGGCGCCGGTAGCGGTTGAGACGCACGATCGTCTTGACCCTGGTTGCCATCTCATCGATGTCGAAGGGTTTGTTGATGAAATCATCGGCTCCCGAATCGATGCCGCGTATGCGCGATTTGCGGTCATTGAGCGCGGTAACCATGATGATAGGGATCTCGGCGGTCTTCGAATCGGCCCGTAACCGGCGGCATACCTCAAAGCCGTCCATGCCCGGCATCATGACGTCCAGGAGGATCAAGTCAGGTGTCCCCTGGACCGCCTTCTCTAGTCCTTCCGCACCGCTCGTAGCAAAGGATACCTGATATCCCTCTTCGGAGAAGAGAGAATCGTAGAGATCACGAATACCCGGCTCATCGTCGATGATGAGTAGATGCGGGCTATGTTCCATAATGCGGCCTCTCTCGTCGGTCTAGTAATGATATGAAGTCAGGGGCCAAGATGCTCAGTGATAAGGAGTGACGGATGACAGGATTATGCTATCCTTTTAGCACGTTAGGGAGATCGTGTAAATGACTCTATCTCGCCCGGCCTATTTCTTCCTTTTCCCCTTTTGCCCGTACATTGCAGCGTCGGCCATATGGACGAGCGCCGTAAAGGAATCCGCTTCCTGGAGGGACGCGATCCCCACGCTGATATCGATTCCATGGACCCTTGTGAGCACGCTTTGGCGAATTCGATCCGCAACGCCCCGGCCGTCATCTTCGGTGGAAGAGGGGAGGAGTACCGCAAACTCGTCTCCGCCGTAGCGGAATGCCGTATCCATATCTCCTCTGATGGAATCTCTGATGATCACGCCGATCAACCGGAGCACGTGGTCACCGGCCAGGTGGCCGTAGGTGTCATTGTATTGCTTGAAGTTGTCAAGATCCAGGATGATCAGGCAGAGGGGGTAGCCCATTCGATGCGCGCGTTTTGACTCTTCGGCGATCTTGACGTAGAAGTGCCGCTGGTTAAAGAGCCCGGTCAGGTTGTCGGTGATGGACAGACGCCGCAATTCTTCTTCCAGCTTCTTTCGCTCGGTAATGTCCCGGGCGATACCGCGAAAACCTATCGGCCTGTCGAGCGAGTCGGTCATCAGTGAGACTGAGACCTCCACGAAGCTTTTACTGCCGTCATCGTGGACCAACGCCCAGTCGAGGGCCTTTGCGGGCATCCTCGTCTTGAAAACGGAATAGAAGGTCCTGAAGACGCGCCGTGTCGTCTTATCGTCCATGAAGTGGCGGTAGTTCATGCCCGGCAGTTCGTCAGCCGGATGACCGATAATGCGCACCAGTGAGTCATTGTAGAAAGTGAAGCGGCCCGAAAGATCGACCTCGTAGTATCCTTCTTCTATATGTTCAAGGATTGCGCGGTGCTTTTCTTCGGATTCCTTAAGGGCCTCCTGGGCACGTTTTCTGTCCGTGATATTGCGCGCGATAGCCTGAAAGCCGACGATGACATCGTCCTCTCGCATAAGCTGAACGTTTTGGCCGATCCAGAGGATGTCTCCCGTTTTCGTGAGCAGCGGGAGCTCCAGATACGAATCATGCACCCCTTTCACGAATTGGAGTCCGTAAAACTTCTCTATCTTTCTCCGGTAGTTCGGATGTACCAGATCGCGGTAGTGCTTGCCCATGATCTCTTCCAGGCTGTATCCGAGGAGCTTTTCCGCAATCGTGTTGAACAGGGTAAAGCGTCCCTGTTGGTCGGTCTGGTATATGATATCGTTTGCCTGATCGATGATCTGGCGAAATCGCCGCTCGTTTTCGGCAAGCGCGGAGAAACGCTCGACCGCGTGCTTGAGAGCCACGTGTGCCTCGATCGTCTCCGAATGTCCCCCCCGTTCGCTCTCCGAAGGTTGGGAGGAGATCCGCTATTTGTCGATGCAGTGCCTGAGTCTCCTGCCGGTATTCGGCCAGGGAGCGATTTGCCGCCTCAAGCTCTTGCCTGCAGCGTGTCAGCTCGCCGATAAGCTGTTGCTTTGTCTTTCCTGTCGTCATACCTGTGTCAATTGATCCGGGATGATTTCTCGCATCATCTTATCAAATATTCTCCTTCGATGCAAGGCCGGCTATCGGTGTGTAACGCGCATCGAACGAGCTGTCTGTCGCCATTCGAATTATGCCACATGAAGATGAAACATCCGTGCTACCGATCACTCTTTTTGCTTGACATACGGCCGTGGGGCAGGTATAAGCGAACGAACGTTCGTTCGGAATCTAACCGTGATCGTTTCCCGGCCCTTGCTCCACATAGACACGCGGCGCCGGCCGGCCGGGACCTTCTAAACCGTCGATTTGAGCGCATCGAGCATCGTGGGGGAGATATGTCCCGGGTTGTGTCACGGGTCAAAGACAAGGAGCTTGTCGACGAAAAGAGAAGGGCCATCGTTGAGGGGGCTATTACCGTCTTCAAGCAGAAGGGATATCCCAAGGCCACGGTCCGGGAGATCGCCCAAGCCGCGCACTTGGGCACCGGCAGCATATACGACTACGTTACGTCTAAAGACGACATCCTTTACCTCTTCTACGAAAACTACATGAACCTCTTCTATGAGAAGCTCATGAGATCCAGCAATGATTCCGACGATCCGAGGCGGGCCCTGGCCGCGGCGTATCGCTCCCTTATAGAGGTCTGCTTCGAGCTCGAGGATCAGGTGATGCTGGCCTATACGCAGGCCATGTATATGAAGAACCGTTACCTCAAGAATATCCTTGCACGGGAAGCGGAGATCGTGGATACGTTCAGGCAAATACTGATCCGTTGCGGCCTGCCGACGCATGAGGCGGGCCTGACGGCCAATTACCTGGTTTTTTCAGCCACGTTCGGGGTGTTGAGACGATGGAACCTCCGGAAATACTATACCCGCCAGGAGCTGACCGAGTATCTCGTCAATGAAAACATCCGGGGATTTATGGAAACCAATATATAGAATGATAACAAGAGGAGGACTGTATGGATCGCGATGAAAGTCGTTTCTTGCCGTTTGCCGACTATGATAAGCTCCATGAGATGTCGGTGACGGAACCCGAAAAGTTCTGGGGAGGTTGCGCGGAATATCTCCATTGGTACAAGAAGTGGGATAAGGTTCTCGACGACTCAAAGGCTCCTTTCTACCGCTGGTTTGTCGGCGGAAAGACCAATATCTGCTATAACGCCGTCGACCGACATGCCCTCGGCAAGAAGCGGGGCATGGCAGCCATCATCTGGGAATCGCCGACAACAGGTCAGTCGCGTACGATGACCTATTTTCAGCTCTATCGGGAAGTCAACCGCTTCGCGGGCGTCCTCAAGAACCTCGGTGTTAAGAAGGGCGATCGAGTCATCATATACATGCCGATGGTGCCGGAGGCTGCCGTGGCGATGCTCGCGTGTGTGCGCATCGGCGCCATACACAGCGTCGTGTTCGGTGGGTTTTCCACCGAGTCGCTGGCCGACAGGATCAACGATGCCGCGCCGAAAGTCGTCGTTTGCGCGGAGGCAGGCAGCCGAAAAGGCAATGTCGTTCCTCTCAAGAAGATCATCGATGAGTCCCTGGCAGCTGCAAAGGTGAAGGTCGAAAAAGTAATCGTGCTCAACCGCGGTATCGGCGATCTCAACCTGGTGGCCGGCAGGGACATCCTTTGGGACGAGGCGATGGAAAAGCACGGCGAGCTCTTTGTCGAGCCCGAGCAGCTGGACTCGACCGATCCTTCGTATATCCTCTATACGTCCGGGACGACCGGGAAACCGAAGGGCGTGGTGCGGGATACCGGCGGCTATATGGTCGCGCTGCACGCGTCCATGGGACAGATCTACGATGTGGCCGATGGAGACGTCTATTTTTCCACCTCGGACATCGGATGGGTGGTGGGCCACTCGTATATCGTCTACGCGCCGCTCCTCAAGGGGGTGCCGACGGTGATGTTCGAAGGAACCCCGGACTATCCGAACCCGGGCGTCTGGTGGGACGTGGTGGCAAAGTACGGCGTCACCACGATGTTCTCGGCCCCGACCGCCATGCGCGTTCTGAGAAAATTTCCCGAGAGCTGGTTCAAGGAAAAAGACTTGAGTTCGCTCAAGTACGTATTTCTGGCAGGCGAGCCACTTGACGAGCCGACGTACCACTGGGCGACAGCGGCGCTGGGGACCAAGGTCATCGACCACTACTGGCAGACCGAGTCGGGGTGGCCCATGCTGACGAACATGCCGGGGGTCCAGTTCCTTCCGATCAAGCCCGGGTCTCCAACCAAGGGTGCCATGGGTTACCGCTTCCTGGTGGTCAACGACAAAGGGGAGGAGATCCCCCGGGGCGAGAAGGGGTTCCTCGTGGCAAAGGGCCCGATTCCGCCCGGCACCCTCATGACGATATGGGGTGATGACGAGCGCTACAAAGAAAGCTACTGGGAAACGTATCCCGGTAAGATGTTCTACCACACGGGCGATTTCGCCATCATGGACAAGGACGGCTACCTCTGGATGCTGGGACGGGCCGACGAGGTGCTCAACGTCGCCGGACACCGCCTCGGCACCCGCGAGGTGGAGGAGATCCTCTCGTCCCACCCGAAGGTGGCCGAGACCTCGGTTATCGGCGTCAAGGACGAGCTGAAAGGCGAGGCTATCTCGGCCTTTGTCGTGTTAAAGGCCGACGTCAAGCCCAGTCCCGAGATCGAAAAGGAGCTGATCAAGCTCATCCGGGACAAGATCGGCGCAATTGCCACGCCCAAAGAGATCCGATTCATCAGCGCGCTGCCTAAGACAAGGAGCGGCAAGATCATGCGACGGGTCATCAAGGCGGTGGCGGAGGGACAGAAGCTCGGTGATCTTTCCACCATCGAGGACGGGGCCACGGTCGAAGAGGTGAAGAAAGCGCTGGAGACGATGGGGGTCGATTAACTCTCCGGACTCGGACAAATTGAAGCATACGCAAGGCCGGATTACTCCGGCCTTTCTTTTTGTGCATGGCTCCGTAACTTAAATGGGTGCGCCGCGGCCGAGAGCGACATTCAGTTGTCCGCCGCCGGTGAAATGAGGGTGAGCGGAAGAAATAAATGAGGAGGAATAAGCTCTGGATGCATCTCAGGGAAAAAAATGAGTCAAGTTTTGTTGACTTTTTTGAGGCTAAAGTATAGGATTGGTTAACGCATGAGGTTAGTCCCAATAACATACAGTGAATAAGAGCACACCTATTGATTAATAAAACTTTCCGTGTTGATGGACAGAAAGATCAAGTCGCGTTAAGTACGCTTGGCAAGGTATATATAACCTGACGCATCACACGACTGCGAGCCACCAACCGGGTACTCCGGTCGTGGTCGGAATAGAGACCCGGGAAGGGCTCGTTCGGATCGTTTCGCACAGCATCCAAAAAACGGCGCGTTCAGCAGTCCATCTCGTATTGGCTGTGACCGGGCTTCGCAAGGGAGGCATTAAAACATGCTCAAACAGTACATACCAAATTCGATGATGTACGTTACCCTTCTCACCGTGCGCGAGATTATCGGTGAAAACGGGCTCAACGCGATACTCAACTACTCGGCGCTCAATAAGTACCGGGATAGTTTTCCCCCGAATGACGAAAAACTTGAGGTCCCGGGGAGCGAATTTAGAGCGATTATCGCCGGTATCATCGACGTATTCGGAGAAAAAGGGGCACGACCCATACTCTACAGCGCAGGGCGTCGGGGGTTCCAGCTCGTGCTGGAGAAAAACCCGACGATGATCGGATTTGCCGGGCTCGGGCTCAAGCTGCTGTCCAAGAAGAAACGACTCGAAAAGGTCTTTACGATGGGCGCGGAATCAGCCAACAAAAACTTCGGAGAAAACCAGAGATTCTACGTGAGCGATGAGGGCTTCGTCTGCGAGCTGTTCGAGTGTTACTGGTGCGAGGGTCTTACAAGCAACGGTCCCGTCTGTTTCGGTGAGGTCGGCCTGGACGCGGAGGTGGCCAAGTGGGCGACGGGCGATGAATATGAGGTGAAGGAAGTGCTCTGCAGGGCCCGGGGGGACGATGTATGTAAAATCGTGATCTCTCTCGAGCCCAAAGAAAGCGGTTCGGGCGGTGATTAGTGCGTGACCGTCGCGCAAAAGCAGCAGATAAACAAAAAAGGCCGGATCAGTCCGGCCTTTCTCTGTTGTTCACCCCTTGAGGGTTCTTTGGCCCCGAAATAGAGGCAGCCCGTTATATCAGCTTCTTTCCCAACTCCTTCTGCACTCCCTTTGCCTCATTCACGATCCGCTCCATGACCTCGGCAACACTTGGCGTGTCCTTGAGGAGGCCCGTCACCTGGCCGACGGGGAGCACCCCAATCTTGTGGTCGCCGTTCTCGGTGGCCCTTTTGATCGAGTTGAAGGCGTTGGCCATGTAGCCCAGCGCCAGCGCTTTTTTGGGGCCGGAGGCCAGAACCCCGAGGAAGAGCTTGGAGAAGGGGAGCCCCAGCTGCTTGGCGATGGCGCGGGAGTTGACGAAGGCCGCCGGCAGATTCAAACCGTGCTTGAGCACTTTCCGTGCCGCTTCCGTGTCCATGACACGGGCGGGCAGGCCGTCGAAGTGGGACGAGTAGAGCGTATCGTACGGCGTCTTTTCGAGCGACAGGGTCTTATAGTAGTCGTGGAGCGGGCTTTCTTTCGTGGTCATGAACCGGGTTCCCATGGCCACCGCATCGGCCCCGAGCGACAGGGCGGCGGCCAGCCCGCGTCCGTCGGCGAAACCGCCGGCCGCGATGATCGGGATCTGAAGGGTATCGGCGAGCGCCGGAATGAGCACGAGGCTCGTCACGGGTCCCCCGTGGCCGGCAGCTTCGTGTCCGGTGACTATGACGGCATCAGCCCCGTAATCCTGGGCGCGTTTGGCATGGCGCACGTTGACGACGGTAGCCATCACCTTGCCGCCGTATTTATGGGCGCGTTTGACAATCCAGTCTCCCTTGCCGAGAGCGAAGTTGATGATCGGCACCTTTTCTTCCAGGAGGACTTCCGCGTTGGGGGTGGCGCCGGGCAGCATCAGGGAGGCATTGGCGGCGAAGGGCTTCTTTGTGAGGCTTCGAATCTCGCGAATGGCCTCGCGCGTCTCGTCGGCCGAAAGCGGTCCCGTCGCCAGAATGCCGAGGCCGCCGGCGTTTGACACGGCGGCGACCATCTTCGGGACGGAGATCCAGCTCATGCCTGAGAGGAGGATGGGGTATTGAATGCCGAAAAGATCAGTAATTCGGGTTTTCATGTTCGCTCTCCTTGGCGTCTGAAAAGATCCTTTGAGTAGTTAGTAACATTCACTTACTGGCGTAGAGAAAAAAAATTGACTCGCCAATCAATGTTCCGCGCCACTATACCACCCAACTTTTTTCTTGGCAAGAAAAAACAGGAGATTTTTCAGTGTAGCGCGCGCCGTGAGAGAGCCGCGGTGTATGCGAAAAAAAAGCGGCGGATTTCGAGCCCGCCGCTTTGACCGGATACGGTGCGTCCCGCGTTCCATCAGCTTGGAGAGGGCGAAGGTCGCCTTCCACCTGACGGCGCAGGGCTACGATACCATGGTCGACATCTTCTTGGTTATCGCCGTCGCGTCTTTGACCATCCGGTCCATCAGCTCTGCGACGGTGGGAATGTCGTGGACAAGCCCCGTGGCCTGGCCGACGGTGAGGACCCCCTTATTTCTGTCGCCCTTTTCCGTGGCGCGCATGATGGCATCGAACGCGGTCGCCATGTAGCCAAGCTGCTTTGCGTTCTTGTAGCCGGACAGCATCACGCCGAAGAAGAGTTTCATGTAAGGGAGGTGGAGCTGCTCGGCGATGAGCTTGGAGTTAACGAGGGCCCCAATAGGATCAAATCCCTTCTTGATGGCCTTCCTTGCCGCCGGGGTATCCAGAACGCGGCACCCCATGCCGTCAAACCGGGTGGAGTAGAGCGTGTCGTCGGCACTCTTCTCGATGGAGAGCTCCTTGTAATAGTCGTGCAGCGTGCTCTCTTCGGTGGTCATAAAGCGGGTGCCCATCGCGATTCCGTCCGCTCCCAGCGCCAGAGCCGCCGCGAGCCCGCGGCCGTCGGCGAAACCTCCGGCGGCGATGATCGGTATCTTCACCGCCTCGGCGATGGTTGGAACGAGCACGAGGGATGTGACGTCACCACCGTGAGCGGCGGCTTCGTGTCCCGTGACGACGACGGCGTCCGTGCCGTATTCCTGGGCGCGGCGGGCGTGACGGGAGTTCACGACCGTGGCGATAACCTTGCCACCGTACTTGTGAGCTGCCTTGACGATCCAGTCGCCTTTTCCGAGGGAGAAGTTGATCACCGGCACCTTCTCTTCGAGGAGGACCGCGGCATTCTGTGCGGCGCCGGGGAAGAGCAGCGTGGCGTTGGCGCCGAAAGGCTTCTTAGTGTATGTTCTGATTTCTTTGATAGCGGCCCGTGTCTGTTCGGCATCCATAGGGCCGGTGGCGAGCACGCCGAGACCCCCGGCCTCGGATACTGCGGCCACCATCTTGGGTATGGAGATCCAGCTCATGCCCGACAGCATTATGGGATATTTGGTACCGAACAGCTCCGTGATTCTCGTCTTCATTCAGTTCCTCCTTGGGATCTATTACAAACCTGCAATGCGATTGAAAAAGCCACGTGCATTATATACAAATCAAAAAGGGTGTCAAATAAAATTGCCTGATAACGCACAATTCGCCACCCCACGCTTCCACGCCACGACCTCCGGGGAGAGTGCGACGACTGCTGCAGAAGGGACCCGGAGGGTCTCGCGTCAGGGGATGCTGCCGCGCCGACGCCGAAAAAGCACAAACTGACCAGTCAGTATATAGTAGTAGCGGACGGATTTGTCAAGTTCTATGTATGAAACCGCATTCTGTGGGGGTGTCGCGGCCGGTTGTGGATACGGGTCCTGCCGCGGTGGCTGTCAGGGACGCGCCCCAATAATCGGAAAAACAGTCTTCCTGATATAGTCGACGACCCGGGTGATCTCCTTCTCATTTCGCTCTTTTGTGGGACCCGTGATGTAGATATGGGGGTCCGATAGATCTCCGCCATCGATCTCCGGCCCGCTCATGACGCCCGAGAGCATCCCCGCGTAAGGGTTCTCCAGCTCAATGCCGTTGAGCATCGCCCAGGCGATTGTCCACGCACGGGTGGCTTTTTCCAGGTTGTAACCGCCCCCGCCCATTCCCACGATTTTATCGCAAAGGAGAGTGATCTGTTTGACCACCGAACGGGTACAGTTGTTGGTAAGGCAGAGGTTGGTAAGGGGGTCGTTGGCCAGGGCATCGGCGCCGAGCTGTGCCAGGATGACGTCGGGTTTAAAGGCCGTCACCGCAGGGGGAACCACCGCCTGAAACGCCGCCAGGTAGAGGTCGTCATCGGTCTGGGGCGGAATAGGGACGTTGATGGTATAACCGCGGCCCTTTCCCTGGCCTATCTCATTTTCAAAACCCGTACCGGGATAGATCGTGTAGCCGCTCTGGTGGAGGGAAATGATCAGCGCCCCATCATCTTCCCAGAAGCAGGCCTCGACCCCGTTGCCGTGATGGGCGTCGATATCGATATAGGCAAAGCGCTTGCCCTGCCGCCTCAGTATCTTTCCGGCGACGGCGATGTCATTGAGGTAGCAAAAGCCTTCAGCGTGGTCTGGAAAGGCATGGTGAAAACCGCCGATAGGATTGAACGCGATCGCCCGGCCGTCATCGTTCATGACCCGGTAGAGACCGGTGAGCGTGCCTCCGGCTGCGTAGTTTGTCTTTTCGAACATGTCGGGGAAGATCGGGTTGTCGGAGGTACCGAGGCCTGCCATGACGGTATCTTCCGTAATCGCACCGCGTTGCGCGTCCCTGAGCGCATCAAGATATCCTTTTGTGTGGAAAAGAAGGAGGATCTCGTCGGGGATCGGCTCCGGCTCTATGACGGAGATCCAGGGCTCATCGATGAGACCATATTTCTTGCAGAGATTGTACATGATGGCGGCGCGTTCGGGGCGAAACGGATGATTGGGGCTGTATTGGAAGTGTGAGAGGGCGTCGGAATAGATGAAATAGCTCTTCATTGAAAGGGGTCCGAATCGAAAGGGTCCGAATCGGCCGCGCTATTGGCCGATCGAAGCCGTCGCCTAAAAAGCAGGGATTTTCTTCGGTTTCGAACGGGTCTTTTGTCGGTGGCGGACGCCGATCGTCTGACAACTTGAGGCGTCGTATCGGCGATATGCGCATATCTTATCTCAGGAGTTCCGTATAAGTCAATAGAAAAGGCCGCCGCCGTCGTTGACAGTCGGGCGTAAAAATACTATATATTTACCTAAAAAAGGCTTGACACCGTTGGTTTTTTTGTGCTAGAAATCTTGAATGAATAATCATTCATTATCGCTGCCGCCGGATCGGTCGGTACGGATGTTGAAAAAGACATAGTGCTCGCCTCGAGAGAGATACGCGCGACTCATCAGGATCATCTGTAACACAATTCAAATGGAGTGCATCGACTCATGAGGGGAGAAGACAAGCACGAAAAGATTATAAGAGCGGCCATCAAGGTATTCGCAAAGAACGGTTTCTATAATTCCCGTGTATCGGAAATCGCCAAGGAAGCCCAGGTGGCCGACGGGACCGTCTATCTCTACTTCAAGAATAAGGACGACATCCTTATACGTCTTTTCGAGGAAGAGATGGATAAGATCATAACCAACATGAAGGACGAGATGGACAGGGTCCCCGAGCCCGCCGAGAAGCTCAGAAAATTCGCCGTCATCCACCTCAACATGGTCAGGGAAAACAAGAGCCTCGCCGAGGTCATCCAGGTGGAGCTGAGGCAGAGCTCGAAATTCATGCACGAATACAAGAACCGTAAATTCATCGAATATCTCAACATCATCTCGGGGATCGTAAAAGACGGACAGCGGGCCGGTTCTTTTCGGGCTGATATTATGCCGGGCCTCTTCAAACGCTCGTTTTTCGGGGCCCTTGATGAGCTTTCGAATATGTTTGTCTTCTCTTCGAAGAGGAAATACAATGTCGAGATGGCGGCCGACCAGGTGTCGTCGTTCTTTATCTCGGGGCTCCTTCCCGACGACAGGTAGGCCGTCCTTTTTGGGCAAATAATCACGCGCCGATAGCAAAGCTAAAGAAATAATTCTTACTATATCTATCTAGAAGGAGACATCTCTATGGAAATCAAGAAGGTTGGGGTCATCGGGGGAGGCGCCATGGGAGGCGGCATCGCCTATCTCCTCTCCTCCGTGGGGATCGTGACCGTCGTAAAGGACATCGAGCAAAGATTCGTTGATAAGGCCCTGGAAAACTGTAAGAAGATCTATGACGGCGGGGTCAAAAAGGGAAAGATCACCCAGGAAGCCGTCGACAAAGGGATCTCTCTGATCACCGGGACGCTCTCATATGATGAGTTAAAGGATGTCGATCTCATCATCGAGGCGGTTCCCGAGGTAATGGATATAAAGAAGAAGGTCTTTGCGGATCTCGATGCCGTGTGCCCGGAGCATACGATCTTTGCCACCAATACCTCCTCGCTTTCGATAGAAGATATTGCCAAGGCGACGAAGCGGCCGTCCAAAGTGGTGGGATTGCACTTTTTTAATCCCGCGAACATCATGCGCCTGGTGGAAGTCATTCACTATCCGGGCACCGACCCCGGGGTCGTCGATCAGCTCATGGACTTTTCCGTCAAGATCAAGAAGACCCCCATCGAAGTGGGCAACTGCGCGGGCTTTGCCGTCAACCGTGTCCTGATCCCCTATATGGGAGAGGCGATGGCCACGCTGTTGGATACACCGGGCTTGACCACCGCCGACATCGACAAGGCCGCAACCCAGTTCGGGATGCCTATGGGGCCTTTCGCACTGACCGACCTTGTGGGACTGGACGTCGGAACCCACGCGGCCAGTACCCTCGAATCCGCTTACGGGGCCCGGTGCGCGGTCTCGCCGATCATGAAGGCCCTGGTAAAAGAGGGGATGTTGGGGCAGAAGACCAAGAAAGGCTTCTACGACTACGAAAAAGAAGGGGCACCCAACAGCGCCGGGTTCCTTAAGATCCTCGAGGACGAGCGCAAGAAAGCAAAAACTACCACCGCGCCCTTTGACTTCCTTCGGCTACTCCTCGTCCAGATCCGCGAGGCGCTGATGATCGTTGAGGAGGGCTTTGCGGAGCCCCACGATATAGACACCGGGATGGTTCTGGGAACGGGCTTTCCTTACAAGGTTGCGTGGGGTCCGCTCCACTACGGCGAAGAGGTTATCGGCTGGGATAAGATCAAGGCGAAATTCGACGAATACGCCAAGACCATCGATTCGGTGAAATTCAAGGCCCCGGCGATCCTGGACGATCTGGCCAAGGGCAAGATGCGTCTCCTCAAGCGTGCGCACTACAAAGCTGATGCGAACGGCGTGGCACTCATGTACGTCGATAACCCGCCGATGAACGCGCTGGCCGAAAAGACGGTCCGCGACATAGACGAGGCCTTCGAGAAGGCCTTTAAGGACCCCAAGGTCAAAGTCATCGTTCTGACGGGTGCCGGCTCGGTCTTTGTGGCCGGAGCCGACATAAAGGAGATTCAGTTCGTCAACAGCCAGAAGGAAGGCGTCAAACTGACCCGGATGGGCCAGGAGATCCTCAATAAGATCGAAAATTCCCGAAAGCCGGTCATCGCCGCTATCAACGGGTACTGTCTCGGCGGCGGCCTGGAGATCGCTTCCGCCTGCCATATCAGATACGCTTCCAGCAAGGCGATGATCGGTGTCCCGGAGATTAACCTGGGTATCATCCCCGGCTTCGGAGGGACCCAGCGCGTCCCCCGCCACGTCGGCAAGGCCCGAGGGATCGAATTGGTGCTGACCGGTCGTTTCATGACCGCTCAGGAGGCCTACGAATACGGCCTCGTCCAGAAGGTCATCGGCCCGGGAGAGATAGTTGCGGAGGCCAAGGGGCTCGCCACCCAGATAGCCAAGAAAGGTCAGGTGGCCATCGCCGCCGCCATGGAGGCGATCACTGAAGGTCTGAAGGTGCCCCAGGACGAGGGGATGAAGATAGAGTCCGAATGTTTCGGCAGGCTCTGCGTCTCCGAGGATAAGAAGGAAGGGATTAACGCCTTCATTGAGAAGCGGGAAGCAAAGTTCAAGGACAAATAGAGAACTGATCCGCAGGCAGGATGCCAGAATTTTCACTGCGGAACGCATACGACAAAACAGGGAAAGGGGGTGAAACGGTGTATTTTGAACTGAACGACGAACAGAAAATGATCCTCGACATGACCCGGAAATTCGCCGAGGAGGAAATCAAGCCGAACGCGGAAGAAGTCGATCGGAATCATAAATATCCCGCGGAAAATATCAAGAAGATGGCGGAACTCGGCCTCATGGGTATGGTATTCCCCGAGAAATACGGCGGCGCGGGGATGGATTACGTCTCCTACTCGATTGCGGTGGAGGAGATATCGCGGCACTGCGCGTCCACCGGCGTCGTCATGAGCGCCCACACGTCCCTTTGCAGCGCGCCCATCTACTATTTCGGGACCGAAGAGCAGAAACAGAAATTCCTTCCGCCGCTGGCCAAGGGGGAGAAGATCGGCTGCTTCGGAATGACCGAGGCCAACGCCGGATCCGATTCGGCGGGCACCCGAACGACGGCCAAGAAGGACGGCGACCATTATATCGTCAACGGCACGAAGAACTTCATCACCAATGGAAGGGAAGCCGAGTTTGCCGTAGTGTTGGTCAGGACGGGTGACGACAAACATAAGGGGCTTTCCATGATGATCATGGAAAAGGGAACGCCCGGTTTCTCCGTGGGAAAGGTCGAAGATAAACTCGGTATCCGCGGCTCTTCGACGGTTGAGCTTGTTTTCGAAGAGGTGAAGGTGCCCAAGGGCAATCTCCTGGGACAGGAAGGAGACGGCTTCAAGATCGGCATGCACACGCTGGACGGTGGGCGCATAGGGATCGCGTCTCAGGCCCTCGGTATCGCCAGAGGGTGTCTGGAAGAGAGCATCAGTTTCGGCCAGACGCGCGAACAGTTTGGTCAGGCCGTCCTGAACTTCCAGGCCCTGCAATGGATGATCGCCGATATGGCCACGCGCATTGACGCTGCGAGGCTATTGACGTGGACAGCGGCTAAAATGAAGTCGCTGGGCACGATGCGTTTTTCCAAGGAAGCGGCGATGGCCAAGCTCTTCGCGTCCGAAACGGCTATGTGGGCGGCGACCAAGGCGATCCAGATTCACGGCGGATACGGCTATACAACAGACTACCCCGTGGAACGGTATTTTCGAGACGCCAAGATCACCGAGATCTATGAAGGGACGTCGGAGGTACAGCGTCTGGTTATCGCGGCAAGTCTGACCAGGGATAAGAAATAGATTACCATTAAGGAGGATAAAAGTGAACTCAGCTGTAATTCTAAAGCAGGTTCCCGATACCGAGGCCCAGATCAAGGTGAAACCTGACGGCAGCGGCATCGTCAAGGAAGGGGTCAAGTTCGTGATCAATCCGTATGACGAGTTCGGTGTCGAAGAGGCCCTCAAGAAGAGAGAGGCCGCAGGTGCGGGGGAAGTTACCATCGTCAGCATCGGCCCGGATCGCTCCGTGGAATCCATTCGGACGGCCCTGGCGATGGGTGCGGACAAGGGCGTTCTCCTCAAGATCGGAGAAGACGAATATTCCGACGCCTTATCATCAGCCAAGGCGCTGGCCGAAGAACTCAAAGGAAAAGACTACAAGATCATCTTCTGCGGAAAACAGGCTATCGACGATGATATGGCCCAGGTCGGCCCGATGGTGGCGGAGATCTTGGGGCTTCCGTGCGTAACCGTTGTGACAAAAGTTGACGTCTCGGGAGATAAGGCCGTCTGCACGAGGGAGATCGAGGGCGGCAAAGAGGTCGTCGAGGTGGCCCTGCCGGCCGTAATATCGTGCCAGAAAGGCCTCAACGAGCCCAGGTATGCGTCGCTTCCCGGCATCATGAAGGCAAAGAAGAAACCACTGGACATCAAAGACGTGAAGCTCGAGGCTCCCAAAGCGACGATCGCCAAGTGGGAAAATCCCCCACAACGCGCGGCGGGACGGATTATCGGAGGGGACGACGCGGCCGCCAAGGCTGCGGCGCTTGTAAAGGCGCTCAGGCAAGAGGCAAAGGTTATCTAAACCCCCAGGCAATGAAATAAGGAGAATAGAGATGGCAAAGGAAGTTCTGGTATTTGCCGAGCAGCGAGGGGGCGCCTTAAAGAAGGTCTCCTTCGAAATGGTGAGCACGGGTCGTAAGCTCGCCGATAAAGTAGGCGGCGAGTGCGCCGCGGTGCTCGTCGGCGACGGCGTCTCCAAGATCGCGGCAGAGCTCGGAAAATACGGCGCGGATAAAGTATATGTCGTCGAGGATGCGAAGCTGAAGGACTATGTCCCCGATTTGTATGCACAGGCGGTCGCCGAAGTGGCCAAGGACGCCAAGATATTCATCGGCGGCGCTACCGCCATGGGCAAAGACCTCTTTCCCCGGATTGCAGCGCGTCTCGGCACCGCAATGGCCTCCGACTGTGTAAAGCTCGAGGCCGACGGTGGCAAGCTGTCGGCGTTTCGTCCGGTGTTCGCCGGTAAGGCCTTTGTTACCATCAAGATAAGCTCATCGCCCCAGATGGCTACCGGCAGGCCCAAGGTCTTCCCGGCAGACGAGAGTGCGAAAGCGGGTGCGGTGGAGAAGGTCTCCGTGACTCTGGGAGCGCCGAAAGCGGTCCTCAAGGAGATCGCACAGGACAGCAGCGGACGCGTTGATCTTACCGAGGCCGATATTATCGTATCGGGCGGACGCGGGATGAAAGGCCCTGAAAACTATAATATCATCGAGGAATTGGTCGATGCCCTTGGCTCCGCCGCTACGGTTGGTGCGTCGCGCGCGGCGGTAGACGCCGGATGGCGGCCTCACAGCGATCAGGTTGGACAGACCGGCAAAACCGTGTCGCCTTCCCTCTATATCGCCTGCGGTATTTCAGGTGCGATCCAGCACCTGGCTGGAATGGGCTCCTCAAAATACATCGTGGCCATCAACAAAGACCCGGACGCGCCCATCTTTGGACGGGCCGATTACGGCATTGTGGATGACCTCTTCAAGGTGGTTCCCGAGATCACCAAGGAGGTCAAGAAGCTTCTGGCCGAATAACCGAAAAGGGGGGATTTCCCCCCTTTTTAAGTGAGTAGGATATGGACTATCAGATTTCACGCGAGGTCTTCTTCAACCTTGGCGGACCCCATGGCGTGGTGCGGCTGGTCGTCTATGCGATCGCACTTCTCGTTATGGTCGCTTTTATCTACCTCCTCGTGAGGAAGATCAAGATTTGGCGTCTGGGACAAGCGGAGAAGAGGACGGACCGGATCGGCACCCGCCTGTGGGGGGTTGTGGAATATGTCTTTTTTCAGCTTAAGATCCTCAGGGAGAAGCTGCCCGGGATCACCCACTTCTTCCTCTTCTGGGGCTTCGGTGTCCTCTTTGTCGGGACGGCCCTCATCGTTATCCAGGAAGATTTCACGCTCCTGCTGTTTGACGTAAGGTTCTGGTACGGGGCCTTCTACAAGTGGTACTCGTTGGCACTGGATCTCTTCGGCCTGTTTGCGCTGATCGCAATAATCGTCTTTGCGGTGATCAGGTATGTCGTCAAGCCCAAGCGGCTTGACAATAAGCCGACCGATGCGATCTCTCTCGCGTTGATCTTCCTGATCCTCCTGACCGGGTTCATCAACGAGGGCCTGCGGATGGCGGCCACCGAGATTTCAACGAACCCCGAGGTAATCGCAATGAGCAGGGTCGTTTCCGACGCCGGGGATAAGTTCCTCAAGGAAGTTCCCGAGTTGACCGATCAGCAGCTTATCGCAAAGGCCAACGAGAACCCCGCGTTCAAGAACACCACGATTACCGAAGAGAACGTCAATGCGCTGCGCAACGGATACTATTACGACCACAATCTGGCGATGTGGTCTCCGGGGGGTCTTGTCCTGGCCCGCCTGTTCAGCTCTTCAATGACCCAAAGCGGAATATTGGCCACGCACAGGATCAACTGGTGGGTACACCTGTTGCTCGCAATGGGCTTCATTGTCTACCTGATGCTTGGCAAGCTCATGCACATCGTCACCTCGAGCGTCAATGTGTTCTTCCGCAAGCTTGAGCCCAAGGGGGCACTCAAGCCGATCGAGGACATGGAGAATGCGGAGTGCTACGGTGTGGCGTATCCCGAGCAGTACACGTGGAAGCTCCTCATGGATGGGGACGCCTGTACCCGGTGCGGTCGGTGTCAGGATAACTGCCCCGCGTGGCTGTCGGATAAGCCCCTGTCGCCCAAGAAGATCGTCAACGATACCAACGACAACTTCTACGAGCGGGTTCCTCAGCTCTTCAAGAAGGTTCCGTCGGCGGAAATCGAGTCGAAGGCCCTCATCGGCGAGGCCAATGAGCTGGATGCCATCTGGTCATGTACGACGTGTCTCTCCTGCGTGGAAAACTGCCCGGTGGCAATAGACCAGGTGCAGAAGATCAACGAAATGCGACGCTGCAAGGTCCTCATGGAAGGCGATATGACCAAAGAGCTGACCGCCTCCCTGCAGAACATGGAGAAGAACTCCAATCCGTACGGGTTCGGGTTCCACGAGCGGGGCAACTGGGCGCAAGACCTTCCAATAAAGACGCTGGCCGAAGATCCTGACGTCGAGTATCTCTACTACGTGGGATGCGCCGGCTCCTTTGACGACCGGTATAAAAGGGTGGCGACGGCCTTCGTAAAAATCATGGCCCAGGCCGGAGTAAAGATAGGCATGCTCGGCCAGGAAGAGGGATGCTGTGGGGACAGTGCGCGTCGGGCCGGAAACGAGTATCTCTTCATGACGCTTGCCCAGACCAACATCGAGACATTCAAGAACTACAAGGTCAAGAAGATCGTGACCACCTGCCCGCACGGATATAACTGCCTCAAGAACGAGTATCCGCAATTTGAGGGCGGTACGTTCGAGGTCTATCACTTTACGGAGCTGATCCTTGACCTCATCAACAAGGGCAGGATAAAACTCAACAAGTCCGTAGACGGGATCAGCGAGGTCGCCTATCACGATTCCTGCTTCCTCGGCCGCTACAATGAGCTTTACGATCAGCCGAGAAAGATCATCGAGTCGATCCCCGGCACGAAGGTGGTAGAGTTTACGCGTAACAGGTCAAAGAGCTACTGCTGCGGAGCAGGCGGCGCCCGAATGTGGATGGAAGAGACGATCGGGAAGCGCATCAACCACGTCAGGACGCTTGACGCGATTGAGAAGGACTACAAGACGCTTGGCACCGCGTGCCCGTTCTGTCTGACGATGCTTTCTGATGGCATCAAGGAGCTGGGCAAAGAGGAATCTATGCAGGCATTCGATATCCTCGAGCTTGTTATGAGATCGATGGACCTCAAATAGCCGCGATCCTCTCATTCGTCTTTCAAGGCCCCCGGTCGTCCGGGGGCCTTTTTTGTCATCGGAACGAAAAGCGGTGCGCCGGGTATGCGTACGATGGACACCCTTCATACGATCGATTTGGGAATGGACACGTCGGATAACTCCTTTATGTTCGTCCGGGGTACCGGCTCATATGAAATAATTTCTGATAGACATATGAGAGCGATAATGATAAAATGAAATATTACGTATTGTTAGAATCCGCATACATAGAGGCTTTCGGGGGACTGCATGAGAAAAGAATATATCATGGCCATCGACCAGGGGACGACGGGGAGCCGGGTTTTCATATTTAACGAAAAGGGCGACGTGGCGGGAAGCGCCTATAAGGAATTCACTCAGATATATCCAAAACCGGGATGGGTAGAGCACGATCCTCTGGAGATATACAAGAGCGTCCAGGAGACCATATTAGAGGCCTGTGTCCGCACAGAGGTGGAGCTCTCGTCGATATTTGCCATCGGCATTACCAATCAGCGGGAAACGACGGTTCTGTGGGACAAAAAAACCGGGGATCCAATCCACAACGCGATCGTCTGGCAGTGCAGGCGGACGGCCGACATATGCGACGACCTCAAGAAGAAAGGATATGAAGACCTCTTCAAAAAGAAAACCGGGCTGGTGCTCGATGCCTACTTTTCCGGCACCAAGGTCAAGTGGATCCTCGATCACGTGAAGGGGGCGCGGGAACGGGCGAAGAAGGGAGAGATACTCTTCGGCACCATCGATACCTGGCTTATGTATAAACTGTCCGGTGGGACCATCCACGCCACTGACTTACACCAATGCATCCCGAACGCTCCTCTTTAACATCGAACAAAAGCGATGGGACGATGAGATCCTGGATATCCTGGATGTTCCCAAAGAAGTCCTGCCGGAGGTAAAGGATTCCGCCGGCCACTTCGGCTTCACCGCGTCCGGCCTCCCGATGGGTAGGGAGGTCCCGATCACCGGCGTAGCCGGGGACCAGCAGGCGGCGCTTTTCGGGCAGGGGTGCACGACCCCGGGCACGGCCAAGAACACCTACGGGACGGGGTGCTTCCTCCTCTCGGTGACCGATGGGCTGGTACACTCCCATAACGGCCTGCTGACAACGATAGCGTGTTCCGACACCGGCAAGCCCGTCTATGCCCTGGAGGGGTCGGTATTTATCGGAGGCGCCGTCGTGCAGTGGCTCCGGGATGAGCTGGGCATCATTAAGGACGCGGCCGAAACCGACGCCCTGGCCCGGGAGGTGAAGGACACGAACGGAGTCTATCTCGTCCCCGCCTTTGTGGGACTCGGGGCGCCGTACTGGGATATGCGCGCGCGGGGCGGTATCCTGGGTATCACCCGGGGGGCAAACAAGGCTCATATCACCCGGGCGGCACTGGAGGCGATAGCCTACCAGTCCAGGGACCTCGTGGAAGTAATAGACGAGGAAAGCGGTGAGAATCTCTCGACCCTTATGGTGGACGGGGGTGCGGTGAGGAACGATTTCCTTATGCAGTTCCAGGCCGATATCCTCGGCATCCCTGTGGACCGCCCGAAAATGACCGAGACGACCGCGGCGGGAGCGGCATATCTGGCGGGTCTCGGGTCAAAATATTGGGGATCCGCCGCGGAGCTCAAGGAGTGCCGAAAAGTGGACAGGGTATTCGAGCCACGAATGGACAAGGACCGGCGCGACGCGCTCTATTCCGGCTGGAAAGAGGCGGTGAAGCGGGTAAGCACCAAATGAGGACGGAAGGCCGCCCGATAAGACTCCCGTTATTCCGGGGTTTCCGAAGGGAAACGGCGCGGCGTGCTGCGGCGGTCTCGGGAAGGAAGAAATAAGGTAACACGATGGATTTTCACACCGAAGCACTTGTCGTGGGGGGGGGCGCCACCGGCGCCGGCATCGCCCGAGACCTGGTCATGCGTGGTATTGAAACGATCCTTGTGGAGAAGGGGGATCTGGCCGCCGGCGCCACGGGCCGGTGCCACGGGCTCCTTCATTCGGGGGGGCGCTACGTCGTGAAGGATCCGGAGTCGGCCGTCGAATGCATCGCCGAGAATAGGATCGTAAAGGAAATCGCCTCCAAGGCCGTCGAGGATACCGGCGGGCTATTTGTAGCGCTCTCCGATGATGATGAGGAGTATGCCGATCGTTTCGTTTCGGCCTGTTTCGGACTCGGAATCGAGACGGTCAATCTGACCCTGTCCCAGGCGAAGCGGATGGAACCCAACCTGTCGGACGACGCGGCTGTCATCATCCGGGTCCCGGACGCGGCGGTGGACCCGTTCATGCTTACCGTGATGAACGTGAAGGACGCACAGTCCAAAGGGGCAAAGATCCTGCGCCA
The DNA here is from genome assembly GCA_963809875.1 of uncultured delta proteobacterium. Classification (GTDB taxonomy): domain Bacteria; phylum Desulfobacterota; class Zymogenia; order Zymogenales; family Zymogenaceae; genus JAFGAS01. The sequence goes on from CAWELC010000003.1 coordinate 65,334, forward strand.
CAGCGAGCTGACCGGGATTATGGTTGACCGTGGGCGAGTGACAGCGGCGCTCGTACGGGACAACCTGACGGGAGAAATCCACCGGGTGCGCACGCGGTACATCGTGAATGCGACGGGTGCCTGGGCGGCCGGCGTTGCACGGCTCTGCGGGGCGACGGTCAAGATGACGCTCTCCAAGGGAAGTCTCCTGGTCTTCAACCGGCGGATCAATAACTGCGTGATCAATCGTCTCCGCCCTCCGGGGGACGGGGATATCATCGTTCCGAACGAACCCACCTCGATTGTCGGCACAACGTCGATCACGGTCAAGGACCCGGAAGACTTTCGGGTGACCGACGAGGAGGTGGACATGATGATGCGGCAGGCCGGTCTCATGCTGCCGGAGTCGGCCGAGGCCCGGGTGATCAGGGCCTATGCGGGAATCCGCCCCCTGGCGGCTCCGGAGACCGGGTCGGGGCGAGACGTATCCCGCACGTTTACCATTATCGATCATAAGAAGACCGACGATATAGCGGGGTCTCCTGTCGATCATCGGTGGAAAGCTCACGACCTATCGGCTTATGGCCGAGAAGATAACCGACATCATCTCCGACGACCTGGGGGTGTCTATTCCGTGCAGGACCGCATCGACGCCGCTCTCGGAGGGCGCCGAATCCGGCGATCACTACAGCCTGGAAGACCGATTCAAGACAATCGAGATTGTGTCGGAAGACAAGCCGGCGGAAGTGGCGGAGATCGTGTGTGAGTGTGAGCTGGTCACCAAGCGGGAGATCGTTTCGGTTGTCAGGGATACGGGGAGCACGGACCTCAACGATATCCGCGTCCGAACGCGCATCGGGATGGGCTCGTGCCAGGGGGGGTTCTGCACCTATCGGCTGCTGGGGATCCTGCACGAGCTGGATATGGTCCCCGATTACGAGGCGAATGAGATTCTTATCGATTTTCTCGAGGGGCGGTGGAAAGGGATCAGGCCGATCCTCTGGGGAGATCAGCTTCGGGAAGAACAGCTCATCGAGGGAATATATATGGGGATTTTCGCTCTCGATAAGGTAGCGGTGCGCCCCACGGGCACCAAACGGAGGGCGAAATGAACTACGATGTGGTAGTGATCGGCGCGGGACTCTCCGGTTTGATGGCGGCGGAATCGGCGGCACGTGAAAAAAAACGGGTGCTCGTCGTGGCCAGAGGTATGGGCATTATTACCATATTTACCGGGAGGCATAGATGTCTTCGGATACTGGCCGATTGAGTCGACGGCACCGCTGGCCTCCCCCCTTACCGGTATCCAGCGGCTTGTCGCCAAAGATCCCGATCATCCCTATACCAAGGTGGGGATTGACGCGATAAAGAAGAGCATGCGGGCTTTTGCAGAGGCGGCGGGCAGCGGCGGCGTGGACTACGTCGGCGATATTTCCCGGAACATGCTCATTCCCACGGCGGTGGGCACCGTAAAGCCGACCTGCCTGGTATCGTCGAGCATGGCGGGGGGTGATTTGAGGAGCGAGAGAAACGTGTTGATTTGCGGCTTCGACGGACTCAGGGATTTCTACGCCGACTACATGGCCCATAATATCTCAACGTTCGAGATGGAGGGGCTGACGCTCCCGCGGTTCCGGCCTCGGGTCCTGAAGGTCGATGTGGGCAGCAGAAAGTCGGGTATCAACTGCCTGACGCTGGCAGGAAGGCTCGAGGATCAGGGGCTGCTCAGACGCGTGACCGAAGAGGTCTATCGCCACCTGCGCACGGGAGAGCGGGCGGCCTTCCCGGCCGTCCTCGGGATCAGGAACAGCCGTGAGATCCATAAGAAGATGGAGGAAGCGTGCGGAGTGCCCGTGTTCGAGACACCGACTCTGCCTCCGTCCGTCCCGGGATATCGGCTCTTCAGGTCGCTTGAGGAGACGCTGCGGGAAATGGGGGTCCACATGCTCATCGGATACGACGTCTACGGGCCGAAGACCTTCGGGAAAAGGATCGGCGAGGTCAGCATCGCGATGGGAAAGAGTGAGAAACGGGTGTCGGCCGGCGCTTTCGTACTGGCAACAGGCGGCCTCGTCGGTAAGGGAATTACGGGGTCATACGATCGGCTCAGAGAGCCTATCTTCGACCTGCCGGTGGCTGCCCCTAAAAAGAGGACGGACTGGTTCAGGAAAAAGCTATTCGATCCTGCCGGCCACCCCATAAATCGGGCGGGGATCATGGTCGATGATCACCTGCGTCCGGTGAATAAGAAGGGCGAGCCGATCTATGATAACCTACTGGCATGCGGCACCCAGTTGTATGGCTTCGACGCCCTGAGAGAGAAATCGGGGGGCGGGGTAGCCGTTTCCTCAGGATACAAGGCGGGCGTCGAGGCGTCGAGGATGTGATATGGCGGTTATACAGCGAGATATACATTACCCGGCCGACCAGTGCATAAAATGCACGATTTGCGTGGAACACTGTCCGGTCGTGAAAGTAACCGATAAATTCCTGGGTCCGAAGCAAGTCGGTCCGGATTTCCAGCGTTTTCGCAGTGAAAACGATGATCCACACGATGCCTCGGTGGACTATTGTACGGGGTGCCGCATCTGTGACGTGGTGTGCCCGTCCGGGGTCAACATATCCGAGCTCAATATCCGGTCGAAGATCGCGGTCAAGGAAAAGGAAGGGATCCCGATACGGGATACGCTCCTCTCCCACGCCTATATGTTCGGACAAATCGCCAGTTTCACGGCGCCGGCGGCGAACGCCTTTCTGAAATTTCGTCCCTTCAGATGGCTCTCGGATAAGATGCTGCACCTCGAAAAGAGCCTGCGTTACCCCTTCTATCAGCGGGAATCGTTCGAGAAATGGATCAGGAGCTATACGTTCCAGTCCCAAAAAAAGGTCGCCTATTTCTACGGCTGTTTCACCAATTACAACGACCCGTCCATCGGTAAGGCTGTCGTCAGAGTCCTGGAGAAGAACGGCATTCAGACGATATTCCCCCGGCAGGAATGTTGCGGTCTTCCTCTGCTGGGAAACGGAAACGTGAGAGAAGCGCGCAAGCTTGCGCGCAGAAATTTGGCCGGTTTGATGTCGGCGGCCGACGAGGGACTGGATATCATCTACAGCTCCACGTCCTGCGGCATGATGATCCGGGACGACTATATCACCTACCTGGACCTCTACGAGGCCGAGCCGCTCTTCGACAGAATGAAGGAAGTTTCGGAGTACCTCTGGGAGCTTCACGAGAAGGGTGGGCTCAACACCGAATTCAAAGACGTCCCGATAACGATACCCTATCACATACCCTGCCACCTGAGGTCGCTGGGCATCGGGTTTCCGGCCATCGACCTGATGAACCTGATCCCGGGTCTTACTGTCAGGGAGCTGGGCAGCTATTGCTGCGGCATGGCGGGTACGTACGGGTTCAAGAGCGACAAGTACGAGATAACCAGGGCGATCGGACAGGACCTTGCGTGGCGCCTTGCGAAAATCGACGGACCCTATGCGGCATCGGACTGCGAGGCTTGTCGGATGCAGATCGAGAATATGTCGACCAAGAAGGCCATCCACCCCATAAAGACCCTTCTCTGGGCGTATGGTATCGAACCCGTGGGCGTGTCGTAGGCCGATGGGAGCGCCGTCGAAAGGTGCGGGGGGTGGCGGGAGAAATCTCCGGATCCACACGATTACCCTCGGGCTCCTCTTTCCCCTTTTTCCAATCAACGTCTATCTGATCGATGGAGATCTCCCCACGCTCATAGACACCGGGCTCAATACGGATGTGGCCTGGGAAGGATTGGTCAGGGGACTGGCGGCGGTCGGTCGCTCCGTAGCCGATATCAGACGGGTGATCCTGACCCACGGCCATATCGACCACGTCGGGCTCTGCCCGCGCCTGCTGGAGAAGGGCTCCTCCGAGATATTTATCCATCCGGGCGATACCGGACGCGTGCTCTCCGGAGTGGAGAACCTGGTCGTCCTGCTGGAGGCCAACGCCGCCCGGTTCAAGAAAATGGGTATCGTGCCGCGGGACGTGGACAGGCTCTTCAGGAGCTACATCTCGGTGCTACGGCGTTTTCACGTCGGACCCTTTCCCGTCACCGAGCTTAACGAAGGAGATCGTTTGGAATGCGGCGAGGCGAGCCTTTCGGTTATCCATACGCCGGGGCACACCGCGGGAAGCGTATGCCTCCTGGATGATGACAGCCGCACCCTTTTTTCCGGCGATCACATCATGGAGGGGACGTCTACCAGCCCGCTGGCGGAGATGATACCGGAACAGGGAGTGGGGCTCATCCCGTATCTTGCTTCAATCGGCAAGATCGCCTGTGTATCGCCGGCGATGATTCTACCGGCACACGGGGCGTTGATCGGGAAGCCGGCGGGCTATGTCAGGGAGATCACCGATCGTCATCTGCTCATGACAAGGCGAATAGAAGATTCTCTTGACGATGCGGGGGTGACTCCCGCGGGGCTGGCCGAGCGATTATACCCGGAGCTGAGGGGAATCGTCGCGTCAAATGCCGTATTCGAGGTCTACTGCCATCTTGCCGATATAGTGGAGAGGGGAGGGGCCGTCGTCGACGAGCGGGAAGGCGTCTTTCATTTCAAGAAGGCCCGGGGCTCCTGATTTCTCCATTTGCTTCACGGGGTAAGTGCGAACACGCAGTAGGCCGCGCAGATATCCCTCTCAGTGCCCAGCGTCCGAATGCATCTGCACCCCCATCCCCGGCCCTTCCGGGACGGGGATGATCCGCCGCTCGAAATCAACCGTAAAACCCGATGCGATATCTTTCCTCAGAAAGGCGGGCCCGATCGCCTCGCAGGCAATGATCCCCGGCTTCGCGGCGGCAAGGTGCATACCCGCGGCGCTGCCGAGCGACGATTCGAGCATCGATCCGACGATCGTGGGGAGTCCGGCCGCCTCCGCTATTGCGTAGATCTTCGTCGCCCGTAAAAGTCCGCCCGCCTTCATCAGCTTTATATTTATGATGTCGGCGGCTTCCAACGAGACGACCGAGAGCGCGTCCTCGGGCGAGAGACACCCCTCGTCGACCATGATCGGAAACGGCGAGTGTCTCCTCACCTCGGCAAGGGCCGCCAGGTCGTCGGCACGCGTCGGCTGTTCGACCCACCTGACAGGGAAGTCCCGGAGCCGATCGAGGGCCCGTATGGCCGTTGGGGCGTCTTTCCACCCCTGATTAACGTCGAGCAGGAGCCGTGTGTCGGGTGCCGCCACAGATATCAGGCGCACGCGCTCGAAGTCCTCGTCAGGGACGGTACCGATCTTTACCTTGATCTCGCGAAAGCCCCCACGGTGAAAACCGTCGGCATACCCGGCCATCACCTCCGGGTCGTCGAGAGGGATGACCGGATAGAAGCCGATCGAGCCCCTGGTTCTGCCGCCAAGGAGACGATAGGCGGGGACATTGAGGGCCTTTCCCATCAGGTCAAAGAGGGCCATGTCCAGGGCGGCCCACGCCGTGGGGGAGGAGGGTGCGATCTTCTCGGCCTCGGCCATGATCGCCTCGATGTCAAACGGGTCCCTTCCGTCAAGGCGGTTACAGACGGCCCGAAGGGCTCTCTGTACGTCCTTTCTGGTCTCACCGGTTACGTCGGTATCGACCGCCCCTTCACCGTAGCCTATTGTCCCATCGTCAGCCCTCAGTACGAGAAGGACATAGTCGAGGACTTCAAACGTCCCGTACGAAACAACGAGAGGGACAACCGGGACCAGGTCAAGATCAAGGATCTTTGTCTCTTTTATCCTCATGTCGCCTGTCTATCCTTTTTGAATATCACGGGTATCATCGGGAGAACTGCAAGGTTAATGGCCGCGAGAACGACGAAGGTCCACCGAAAGCCGACGTTATCCACCAGCATTCCCGCCAACGGCTGCCCCAGCGCGATACCGAAATTGCCGATGGCCATAAAAACGGCAAACATTGTCGCGGCAATGCGGGGATTTGAAAAATCCATGCTCAGAGCGAAATAGACTGTCTCATAATAGCCGAAGGCCACACCGAACAGTGCCAGGAGAATGTAGGCCGTCGTGAGGTTCTGGGCCATGGCGATCGGCAGAATCGTGACCGTTGAAATGATCAGCGCGATGAAAAGAGACCGTTGGTGCCCGACTTTATCGATGAAGGTCCCCCCAAGGGCGGCACCGACACCGGTCCCGATGCCGAAGAGGGCTGTCACAAACCCGACGTTAAGCATAGAAACACCAAGTCCCTCCTTGAGGAAGGGATTGGCGATACCCTCCACGTTGTAAATGACCAGGGGGTAGAGGAAGCCGACGAGAATGAAGAAAAAGACGGGGAGTGTGGCAAATGACTTGAACGCGGAAAAAGAGAAGCTGCGCTCGCTCTTTCGCTCCACTTCGGAGGGGACGAAGAAATAGTAGGCGATGGGGGCAAGAGTGATGGCGCCGATGCCGAAAAAGACCGGCCGCCACCCGTGGTACTCGGTAACATACCCGATCGATATCGCCGCGACTACCATTCCTACGGCTCTCCCTCCGACCATGATACCCTGCACAAAACCGCGTTTGTCCTTGGGGGTTCTGTCGAGGGCGAATCCGTCGGTGGCGGTGTCAAACGTCGCCATACCGAGGGGCACCAAGAACAGGATTGCCGTAAAGAGGACAGGAGTCTGGATTGGGGATAAGAAGGGGACCAGGCATATGAAGCTCCCTTCCAGGATAAGGCCGGCGATGATGAGGGGCTTGCGATAGCCCAGCCCGAAGGGATTGACCGAGTCCGAGAAGAGGCCGATGAAGACCTTAAGGACCAGGGGTATGAGTGCAATGGAACTGATCAGGCCGATTGTCGTAAACGAGAGATCAAAAGTCCTCAGATAGATGATGTTAAAGCCGGTGAAGTAGGTGATGAGGATACCCTCGAGGAAATATATGAGTCCATAGAATCCGCCGAGAAGATATTTATCTTCCATAAAAAGACCTCCCTCAGCTAAAAGGGTACCGGGGAAAATCATTTAAGAATGATTTTCCCCGGAGTCCCGTGCGGTAAAGGTAAAAGCTGCGTAGAGCCATTATAAGTAACGGCATTAATCATGCTCGTTCGGTGTGAAGAAGGTCCTTCTCCGATGCCTATTTCTTCTTGATCCACAATTCCCAGAGCGGTACGAAGAAGAAGAAGAGGAAAACGATGCCAAGGAGTGCCCCGCCGACAACCGAGAAATAGGCGAAAAAAGCGGCCGTCTTGGCCAGCCACCAGGACAACACATCCATGACGATACCGGCATATGCGAGCAGAACCAGCAGTATCTTCCAGCGGTCTTTAACGGTGGTTGCGAGGAAAATAAGGGAAAGGAGCAAGAACATCACACCGTGGGAGATGAGGTGGGTGTGAGAGAGGCTGCCGAGTCGATTCGTGGAGATACCGGTCGATAGTTCGACATATTTCATCAGCTCGTTATAGGTCGTCAGGGGAGAACCCGACTGCGTCCCGTCTTTTGAGTGACACATGGTGCAGCTCTTTTTCATGATCGGGGCGACGATCTCATCGTACCCCGTTTCATCCGCGCCTGCCCTGATCCAGTCGATAACGGCGGTCTTATCTTCAGCGGAAGAATAGTATGTCTCCATTGAACCGAGGCTTTTTCCTTCTAAGGCGGTTTTATCCCGGATGCCGCAATACGTAATGACGATATCGTTCATGGAGAGGCCGAGTTTCCCGTCGGCGTTTTCGTGACTGACGTAGATGGTAAACAGGGCAAAGATATAGCCGAGCCCCATCGTACAGAGGAAGACGGTCAGAAGCAGCTTTGCCGGCAGTCCCAGTTTCGCGAGTCCTTTTTCAAACATTGTGCGCCCTTTCCTGTAAGAAGTGTAGTTTAGAGTTTGTCATATCCCGTTTTCTGAACCGCGTCTATATGGAGTCGGCAAAGGTCAGGCGGGGCCGCGCCTAACCTCCGCCGATGATTTGGAGGATTTTAATTTCATCACCGTCAGTCAGCGGGTGGTCCGGCGGCACCCGGCTCCCGTTTATCATTGCAACAAAGGGGAGACCAGCCGCCAGGGCGCCCGATTTCTTCAGGGCCTTTTTAAGGCGGGCGCCCTCGCTCAGCGTATATGTCCCGCCCCTGATTTGAGCGGCCAGGGGGCCGTAGGGCTTAACGGTTACAGTAATCTTCTTTTTCGAAAAGAACATCTCTCGTGTCCGCTTCCGATGGGAGAATTGTAATGGGGCGCGACGCCCTTGCCTTATTTGGCGCCGGGCCAGGTACCCCTTGTGGCCGAAAAAGTCCCTCCCGATGCCTCGTTACCAAAGCCGAAGGTGCCGGAAAAAGAGTCACCCGTCTCGTTCATGATGACAATTCCCCGGCCGGTGCCAAGGGGGCCTTCCCAATCGAACTCGAGCTTCGATCCCCTGACGGCGCCCCGAATGGTGTGAAACCGGAGGGGGGAAGGGAAGGTTCCTATCGCGTAGCATTCGTCCTGCGATATCTCGACGGGACCGGTGTCACTATTCCAGGTGCCCACGAAGCTCACACAGGGTGTCTTCGGGGGGGTGGGAGGCGGCACCCGGACGCAGCCGGAGATCAAAATAAGCTGAAAGAGTGACGGCAAGCGCTATCAAAAGGGCCCTGGTGGATGTTTTCATACATCGTCTCCATGATAAAACCGTAATAATGACACACTATCATATTCGCCGCTCAGTCGCAACGGCTTGTGACTGTTTATGAAGCGTCCGGGGCGCAAAAGGTATCGCAACCCCGCAAATCGATACTTATTATTCCCGAAACGCTACGATCAATCGCTTTGTTCCCCCGAGAAGATGAAGCGTTGTCACGGTTTGAGGGTCTTATACGTCCCAGTTTGCCATGACCGAATGTCCGACGTGTAGTAAGGCGAGTACCTTCGATCGGACGGACCGCCGCCGATGTTCGTATGAATCGCCGTCTCGGCGAGGTCGGCAATTATCCGATATGAGGGGGCAAATGTTGTAAGCCTTCCGGCTACCTTGAATATCTGACCCTGGACGATCGTGGCACGGTTTCCGGGCAGCTCAATGGGGCCGAAGTCAAAGCCGAGGAAGCCGGGGAGTTTCCCGCCGAAGAAGAGGTTTGCCATAAGGACCCGGTGCGTCTTCCCGTAGGGAACAGCGGGTTTCTTTAATGCCCTGTCTATGGCCGTCCTGTAGATCTCGTCCCGGCTCCTGTCACCGAACCATCGCGATTTCTTCGACAGGAGTACGCGGTCGAAATTGTCGTAGTAGTCGTTGAAGAGTCCCGTCTCTCTGTCCATATAGTCGATCACGTCCGTTCCCATCCCCAGCTCTCCGAAGACAAGTTTCAGCAGCTCTTCGTAAACCCGCTCAAAGAGCGTCGCCCCCAGTGATTCAGTATCATAACGGAGGTCCCAGTCACGCAGGATTGTCCCGTTTCCCGTGCTCGGAAGCAGCGGGCCGACGATCTTCATGAAAAGCTCGGCCTGGAGAGAATAGAGGTCGTACTGGATCTCCTTCATCGCCTTCACGTCCAGGACTTTGTGCTTCTTCAGGAGGCTCCTGATCCGGTCACCGCGATAGCTGCCCATCGGCAGGTTCTGGACGACGACCCTGGACAGGCGGGACATATCCTCGTTTGCGGTCGCGATGTACCCCTCGGGCGGATTATAGGCCCGCGGGTAGCTCGTCGCGGGGACGGTGCCCTTCCATTGGTGTGAGGGATCCCAGCCGAAGTAGGGCAGGAGCCCCGAAGTACCCGCCTTGCGCTTGGGAAAGTTGCCGCTCATCTGGTATCCGATGTTACCGGTGATATCGGCCGCGACCCAGTTGAAGGCCGCAAAGGTCAGCCCCGCAAACCAGCCCATCGCTTCCTTGACGTTCTTGGAGCGGGGGACCTTCAGGATGTTGTCCATGGAACTGGCGACGGTGCCGCGACGGGCCGACCACGCGAACGAGAGCCAGTAGCCGTCGCGGGTGGGCTCACCCTCGATCACGCCGTTTTCGCTTTCGTAAAACCTTAACGTGATGGGGGCCTTCTTCTTCGGTCTGATGACCTCTTCCCGGACGGTGAATGGGACGCGCTTCCTTCCGCGCAGGCACTTGCCGTCAACCACGTCCTCGATGAAATAGTCGATGGTGTCCATGAAACCGTACGTAACCGACCAGGCGATGTTATTGGAGCGACCGAGGACGACCGCCGGTATCCCCGGCAGGGTCGCGCCCATGGCAAAAAAATCTCCAGATACCAATACCGCTTCGTACCAGACGGCGGGAAGCCGGCTGACCTCAAGATGGGGGTCGCCGCACAGGATGGCCTTCTTTGACCTGGAACGATCGGGCGATACAGCCCAGTTGTTGCTTGCCGAAAAGCGGATGAGCCGGGAGAGCCAGGCGACGGACTCCGGCACCATCGGGTTGACCAGGTTGGTCTTCTTGATAATATCGACGAGCTCCTTGCCCGGCCGCTCCATGGACGGCAGGAGCTCCATGATCTTCTCTATCGGAACGCCCTCTTTGATCATCTGGACGATGAATTTTTCCATGTCTCCCTGGGACTGGGTGAGGCCGATGAAACCGATGATCATGGCCATGAGGACCGTGTCTTCGGCCGTCCAGGGGTCCGGCTTATATCCTGCCAGCTTGAACTCGAAGGGTACGCCCGAATCGGCCGCTCCGCGGTTGACACCGGCGCAGTAGGCGTCAATGACCGCCCGTGAATCTTTACTGAGCTTCTTGATCTCCTGTTTGGCGTCGCCCCCCAGCGAAATCCAGCGCATATACTTGTCGGCGGCGATCAGCTCCTCATCGGCTTTGAGCTGTTCTGAGGCGCGGCCCTGGCCGATCAGCTTGACCAGCCACATGGCCAGCTGCCGGTCGACCCCGTGCATGTAGCCCAGCCCCCAGTAAAGGTCGACCTCGTGATCGGCCCTGATGTGCGGCACGCCCCCGGCGATCCGCTTGATGGAGACGTTTCCTTTAGTTGCTCTCAGGACCGTTTCGGTGTCGGTTATTTTCATAATGACTCCATAGGTATATATGGACTTCATATGTACCATTCCGGCGATATTATTTCAAGTGAAAATGGGGTATTGGCACACTGATATCCTTTAGCGAGGCAAGCGGGCGGTCTTGTTTTTCCATCCGGGCCGTCTTTCTTTGGGGAAGAGGGTTTGACCGCAAGAATCGGATAGTATGATCGATCGTCGTGATCTATTGTATAATAAAAGAATAGCCGAGGAGGCGGAAAAGCGATGGAAGCAGGCAGAAAACAGAAATGGGCGGAGGCCGTGATGGCACGGGATGACCGCATGGACGGCGTGTTTGTGTACGGCGTGAGCTCGACGCGGATCTACTGCCGCCCTTCGTGCCCCGCCAGAAAACCCCGGGAAGACCGGCTGGTTTTCTTCACCTCCGGCCAAGGCGCCCGGGCGGCCGGTTTTCGCCCCTGCCGGCGGTGTCGGCCGGACGATGCCGTGGCCGGGGACCCCCACGAGAAGATGGTTGCCCGGCTCTCCCGGTTCATAGAGAATTATGATTCGCCCGACCGTCCGCTCACGCTGGCGGTGATGAGCGATTATATGAAGATCAGCCCGCACCACCTCCAGCGCACGTTCACGAAGATCATGGGCGTCAGCCCCCGGCGGTATGCCGAGATGAGCCGGCTCAAGCGGCTGAAGTCGCTGGTCAGGAGCGGGGAAGGGGTAACCGACGCCCTGTACGAAGCGGGATACGGGTCGTCCAGCCGTCTCTACGAAGGGTCGGCCGGACGCCTGGGGATGACTCCCGGTGCGTACAAAAAAGGTGGAAAGGGCATGCGCATCCACTATACCGTTGTCGATTGTCCTCTTGGGCGGCTTCTGGTCGCCGCAACCGGGAAGGGGGTCTCGGCCGTTTCCGTCGGTCCCGCAGATGAGGAGCTGGAAAAGGCCCTTTTTGATGAATATCCGTCGGCCGAAATCGTCCGCGATCCATCCGGTTTGGAGGGATACATAGGGGCGCTTATGTCCTATCTCGAGGGCAAGCGGTCGATACTCGCCATCCCGCTGGACGTGCGGGTGACCGCTTTTCAGGCGCGAGTCTACGACGCCCTGCAGGACATTCCCTACGGTGCCGTCCGCACCTACGCCCAGATCGCCGAAGCCGTCGGCGATCCCGGGGCGGCGCGGGCGGTAGGAAATGCGTGCGCGGCAAACCCGACGGCGCTCGTGGTGCCGTGCCACCGGGTCGTGCGGACGGATGGCAGCATGGGCGGCTATCGCTGGGGGGTGGATCGGAAGTCAAGCCTTTTGGCCGGCGAGCGGCAATCGATGGGAGAAGAGTCGGAAGTGGAATTTGAAAAAGGGTCTGGTATCTAGTATATTCATACCAGGTGCGTCCGGCGACGCACACGCCCGCCGTCTGCTTATGATATCTTAAGTACGTACGACGCTGATGATGCACCGGCCAGGATGCTCCATGAGATCTCGGCGCTATGGAGGGGCTATGTCGCGCAGCGTGTTTCGGGAGGCAGAAATTCTCCCGTTCGGTTGACATTTGCGGTCGATTCGGGTATCCTCGTCGCGGGTCATAAAGAGATAATCTCTATCTATCCCACCTACGGCGCGAGGTATTCATGAAAAGGCACGATTTCAGAGGCAAGAAGGTGTTGATCACCGGAGCGGCAGGGGGCATCGGGAGCGCGCTGGCCGCCGAATTTGCCAGGCGAGGGGCCAACCTTCTCCTTGCGGGGCTCCCGGCGGAAAAAAAGGCGCTTACGGAGCTGGCGCGGCGACTCTCAAAGGATCACGGAGTAGAGCCCCGTATCTTTACCGTCGATCTCTCCGCAAAAGGGGGCCCGGAAAAGCTCCATGCGGCGGTCAGGAAGGGCGTCGGCGATATCTATGCCCTGGTCAACAACGCCGGCACTGTCGCCTACGGGAAGGTCTGGGAGCTCCCCTGGGGGCCACAGGAGAGGACCGTCACCGTCAATCTCCTCGTCCCCCTCAGGCTTATGCACCTGTTCATCCCCGACATGGTAAAGAAGGGGGAGGGGGTCGTCTTTAATACCGCCTCTGTACAGTCTTTTCAGCCGACTCCCTACCATTCGGTCTACTGCGCGACCAAGGCGGGCCTCCAGATGCTGTCTCAGGGAATCAGGACGGAACTGAGGGGAACCGGTGTCTCGGTCTGTACGCTCAATCCGCCCTATACGAACACCGCCATGCTCAAGACGAAGGGGTTTCCCAAGGAGGTCCGCTTCTATAAGATCAGCGGGATCAAAGACCCGGCCTGGATCGCGAAGAAGGCGATCAGGGCCTTTGAGAAGGACAAATTTCTCTACGTTCCGGGGCTGTGGGCTAAGTTCATCCACCTCGTCGTCATCCGATTCTCGCCCCGGAGGCTCGTCGATTACTTCAACTATTATATGCTCAAGGGTACGAAAAAGGGAGGGTCATATTAGGGCGGCCGCGGCCGGTCCGGAAACATTGACCCGGCCGATTATCACGAATCGAAAAAGGAGATCTTGGGATCGCTCACACCCCCCGAAAGGATCGGTGTGCCGAGGAGGTTTTCGGTCGTATTCGTGACAGATATCTCGATCTCGTTTTCCTCTGAGATCAGGGAATCGGTCACTTCGTATCGATAGGGAGGCCAGAGCCGCGCCCCCAGATCCCGGCCGTTCAGGCGGACGCGGGAGGTAACGCGCACGTCACCGAGATCGAGTATTGCCCGCTTACCGGCGTATTGTTTCGGGACGCGAAACGCGCAGCGGTAGGTGACGGTGCCGCTGTAGTTTCCCGTTCCCTTTTTTCCCCATAAGAGATGCCGTGTCGTCTCCTTTCTTGTCGTTATGATATCCATGTTGACGTAAAAATCCCCGGCAAGCACTACCGGTTCCACCCAATGGAGGGCGGGGATCGTGGAAGGAAAGGCCGGCTGTCGTGACCGTATTCCGATACGGTTGGTTCCCCACCGGATTATTCCGGAAAGATCGGCCATTCTGTTTTTCCGGTCCCAGAGAAAACATTCCTTACCCCGGCCGCTCACGAGCTGGCCGTTGACGTAGATCTCAATCGGTTCTCCGGTCTCCTCCCATACCAGGGAGATGCGGCGGGGGATATACCCGGCGATGAAGTTAGCCTCGATCTCGAACTCAGCGCCTTCGGGCGGCAAAGGGGTCGATAGGAAGAGCCCCATATATCGGGCCGCGTCCTTTATCAGCTCAATTTGCTGATACCGGCTGAGGCCCGCCAGAGATAATCCCAGGAGCCGGGCGGTCAGGAAGTGGAGCCGCATCTCGCGTTCCATCGAGGTATACGAGCGGTGGCCGATCCGTTTCCTGATTCCCAGGATCCTTCCCGCCGATTCGGTGAAGGCCCTCACAACCGTAATTATGACTTTTGCGGCTGTGCCGAACCGGTCGTCGGTCCAAAGGGCGGCAATGGCCGGGAATGACACGGTCGGGGACGACCGGATGAGCCTGAATTTGCCGATCCGGAGCACGTTGTCGGACTGATAGTCGACTGCCCATCTTCCGGGAAAGAAGAACTCCCCGATCTTGCGCCGCGGCGGGGACGCGAGCCCGTAGAGTGCGTCACTATACTCCGAATGGATAACGTATACCCAGGACTTGCCGGGTTCAAAGGTGACGGGAAACCGGACGGCTCCCTGCATCGATTCAAAGTCCGAGATAATGTAGCGCCGCCCGGTCTCGGGGTCCCACGCCTCGGGGTTTCCGGTTCCGGGGAGTGTGAACGTTCCGGCAAAAGGTTCGTCTCCCAGATAAGAGAAGAAATAGATGTCGGCGCCGGCGTAACTCCGTCTCTGATGGACAAACTTCTGCGACCTTTCTCCCGCAATGACCGGCTGCGTCGGGCTTTCCGGTTCCAGGCAGTGCGGGAGGTCATTGACGTCCTTGACAAGGGTCAGACCAATGTCGGCGGCGGTAGATTCGGTCTTATCGAGAATTGTCGGGTATCTCCCGACAAAAACGACTTTCACACCATTTCTTTGAGCGGCCTTGATGAATGAGAAGATTGACTCCGGGATATAGGTGGCCCAGGGGATGATAAGGGTTGAGTAACTGTTCGGGCCGATGCTCACGGCTTTCTCCTTGAACCTTACGAGGCGCGATGCCGCCACCTCTTCATAGAGGAAGTCAAAGTCCCGTTGACTGGAAAGCAGCACACGAACCATTTCTCTGAGGCCCGCGACTATCTTACTCCCGTTGCTTTTCAAGCGGCCCAGACCCAGCGTATTGACCCATAACGAGGTAGTGGGGAAGAGCACAAGGATGTCAGCACGGCTGTGTCCGCGACTCATCATGAGGCAAATCCGTGAGATATAGCGAGAGAGGACGTCAATGTCTTCCCAGTAGGGGAGCTGTACATAATAGGACGGCGGGAAATCTCGTTTTCTCATGCCGGAGATAGATGCAAAGACACCATGGGGGAAGAACTTCGTAATACCGAAGGCTGCACCGCAGTCAATTGTCTGCTTCAGTTTTAGAGGAGTGACGCCCCATCCTTCTCCCTCCCACACGCTGGAGAGGGCCCGATCGTCCTTCCGGATCCTGGCGACGCTGGACGCGAATTTGGGGGTAAAGTTTTCGAACAGGGAGGGGGGAGTGTCGCTCAGATAGTCAGTCCCGTTTATGCCGTAGTTCGTTCCGGGGATACTCATCTCCGAAAAGGGGGCATAGGGACTGCCCTGTGTGTGGGGAATATTTTCGATAAACTCTTCTTCTCCGACCGAGGCGGAGCACGACAGGCCGTGCTCTTGTGCCCAGCGGTTGACAGAGCGGTAATATTCCTGGCTGAGGTTGCTGACGAGCGAATAGTAATCGGCGCGTACCCTGAGAAAGTCTCCGACGTCCTTGATGAGGGCCGGCAGGCAGCGCACAAGATCATACCCGAATCTCTCTCTAAAGAGCGCGGGCAGAGATTCAGTCCAGGGAAAGGGGTACTGATTGCGGGGCGACTGCATGAGAATGCCGACCACCGTGCTTCCGAGGTACTTCCTCAAATGCTTCTGAAGGGGCTGGAGCACGGTATCTATATAGAAGCGAACGGCTTGCGGGTTCAGGATATCGAGGCATCCTCGTGCAGGGCCGGGGAGCCGTGGGGCGCCTGTGGGCGAAGGCGCCTGCGCATTCAGCGAGACAGTGGACGCGATGAGACACTTCTTCTTTGCCGGGGCTTCGCTGAGGGAGTGGATCTCGCCGCTCTTCACCAGGTATAACCCGACGACGTGTTCGTCGGCCGCGGGACGGCCGCCCACACGAAAAGAGAGTCCCTTGGCACAAAAATCCGGCCTTTCCTTCAGGAGGGCTCCCGCACAACTGCCGCCGGGCCGGTTATAGTCGTCGGAGATCCAGACGGGCATGGAGAGCCGGCCGGCTTGCTCGATGATGCCCCCGAGCTTTCGCCAGTACTCTTTGGAGGCGAAGGGAACCAAAAGCCCGCTCTTTGCCGACATGACGACGCCGGCAAATCCCTTTTCAGACAGGTTCTTGAGGATGGCACCGGTCGTGGCCGCATCCATCTCGTCATTGAGGAAGAGGAACGGGGCTGCCGAAAAGTCCCTTTGAGCGCCTGCGAAGGCCTCATAGAGGACTTGAATCTTGTTACGCTTACCCTTCGGCATTTTTTAGGCTATACGGTAGGCCGGCGGCGACCATCGGTCGGATAAAAAAGTACTGTTTTCCGGGGAATTGATCGAAAAGAAAGGCGAATCGGCACGGCACGGGCGAACCGCCGACCTATTCCGGCCGTCCGCCTTCACTCCTCCCAGCGTGTCCTGGGCCGGCGTCAGTCTGGTGAGCGTCTCTCGTCTCTCGATATCGCCTCGTGCGTGTCCCCTCTGGGACGACACCGCGTTTCGGGCCGTCAAAATAATATTCCCAATATTCCCGCATCGATTAACCCTCGGCCAACACGATGATACGATCGTTCGGCTCAAAAGTGATCAGCTCCGTTTTTTTCGGATTCATCGTTACCCCGTACGATCGACTTGCATCGTGCGCCGAAGCGGCGATGCGATATCCGATTGCAACCTCGTTTTTTTGACGTGTCGACTCGACGATCGTGTAGAAATTGACGGGTGTGCCGGTCTGGACGTAAAGATCGGCCGGTTTTATGTAGATTTCGGATCCTTCGGAATCAAAGAGGTCGGCAAAGACAGCCGAGAGTCCCTTGTTCTCAGCGATCTGGGAAAGGGCGAGACTGACAAGCCGGTCGCTTATAATGAAGTCGTCGGCCTGCGTTACCTCGGCGAGCTCCCTGTTTTTCATGTCAAGCATCTCGCTGACGATGGTAAACGGATTGCCCGCCCTATCGTTGATGTCCCGCAGGTGGAGGAGACAGATGAGCGTGTGGGCATCGGCCCTCTCGGCATCGAGGGTGTCTGAGTAGCTCAGGACGATTACGTTTTCGTATGTGTCTATTGCCAGGCCGTTCAGCACGGAGCGATCGGTGATGTCACCGAAATGACTGGAAACGGATGCGTTTTCCAGTTTGAGTGTCTTGATCTGATCGCCGAGCCTCCGGCCCGGGAGATCCGTATCATCGGCAACGACGGTTATCTGAGACCCTGCGGAAAGATAGCTGTCGAGTTCCTTAATAATCGTCTGAGTACGGTGGTTCCATCCGAGGATGAGTATTCTTGCGGGGGCGGGGCGCATCGGTGTCGCATGCCGGAGGACGCCTTTGTCGATACCCCACTCGGTCAAGCCGGAAGGTATGATCGTATCGTCGTCCTCGGATATGGCGATCAACTGGTCGTTGGTCTGAATCTTTGTATTCATCGGAGGATTGAGCCGGGTAGTACCGTCGGAAAACCGCACGCCGATCACCGATGAATCCTCAAAGGCAAACAGGGCATCACCAAAAGTCTTTCCGACAAGGGACGGTTCCTCTTTGAAATAGATCTCGTCGCCGCCAAAGTCGAGGAGCTCCGTGTACACGACCGAGAGGCCCGACTGCCGGCAGCTCTGCGCGGCTATCCGCGCGATCAGATCACTCGCTAAGACGAACTGCGCCTCGTCCTTTCCGACCATGCGGGCAACCTCGAGGTTCTTGGGGTCCCGAACGGCAGCGACTATATGATAGGGATCGGGTCGACGATCAGTGCGATTGATAAGGGCGAGGACCGACTTGATTACGTGGATGTCCGGATCCTTTGTCTCGGGGGCAAGGACGATGATGGAGCGGGCGGCGTCGGGATTGGCGATTTCGAGATCGGCAACGTCTATGGGATTACCCGTCCTGCAAACGATACGGGTGCGCCGGGGGGTGCCGACTTTATCCCGTATGGCGTCCTCCATCTGTATCTTGTCCTTTTGGGCGAGGACAACGATAGAGGATCGCGGCCTATTTTCGTTTGCGATAGCGAGCTCGGATATGACCGTGAATATCTGCGAGGACCAGCCGAGGATGATTACGTGTCCTGTTTCGGTCACGTGAGAACGACCCTTTCGAAGATCGTCGATCTTGTTTTTAATGCCGGTGGTCAAGAGCCCTATCAGGATGCTGACAGTGAAAACGCCCCCGAACGTAGTCAACAGCATCAGTAGCATGAAGAAGGCGCTTCCCTTATCTCGGCTTACGGGTGCGGTGCTCAGGGTCCGCATGAGTGTTTCCCAGATGATCCCGAAGAGGCTCTTGTCCTCAAAGCCAAGCTTGGTGACGTAGACGATGAGCGACATCCCGACGATCAGCGCAAACGCCACGACAAAGAGCCAACCGATGATGGCGACGGTTCCCTTAGAAATAGTATTATCGAAGTGGTATCTCAGCCGATCGCCGAAACGTATCTTTTTCACGCCGACCTCTTAGAAAATGAATAACGGGATATTCAGGTATACGTATCTACTTGCCCCGGGTTACAGAAAGCCTTTCCACGATATCCTCGCAATACCGCTTATTGAAGGGGAAAAACCAGAGGAATATAAGGCCAAGGGCAAAGAATACCGCGGGAATCGCCCCGACCAGGAGCCGTATGCCGAGCAGAGTCTCCCGGCTCTGAGCAATGTCGGGGACGTATCCGATGCTGGACAGGATCGTTCCCGTAATGAACGGGGCCAGGGCGATCGAGACCTTGAAAATCAGAAAGGCGATCCCGAAGTAGGCCCCCTCCCGGCGGGTGCCGGATGTCAGCTCATCAAAATCGATAATCTCCGGAAGGATCGCGTACGGGAAGAGAAAATAGGCCCCGGTTCCGATCCCGGCGACACCCATGAGGATAAAAAGGACGATCCGGCTTTCCCTCGGCAGAAAGAAGATCGAGGCCGCCGATATGATAAGGACGACAATCCCGATGAGGAACGCCTCCTTCTTGCCGATCTTGCCGCTGACCCAGACCCATAGTGGGATCGAGAGGAGGAGAAAGCCCATGACGATCCCCATCATGACGGTAAACAGCGCTTCGTTGGAAAGCCAATACTTCGCGTAAAAGATCAGGACACCCGACAGTATCGTATAACCGAGTGAAACCAGGGAATAGGCGGCGATAAACCACCAAAAGGGCGCATTCTTGAACGTCAGTGCGAACGACCTTGAGATAGAAACCGATGCCTTTTTGGAGAAGTCTGCGCGTTCGCGAACGGAAAACGCGGTGATAAGGAAGACCGCGAGGGCCACGGCGCCGAAGATACCGGCCATCAACACGTACCCCCGTCTTCCTCCGCCGAGCGCCACGACGAGGGGGAGTACGAGGGCGCTGCCCGCAACCCAGCCGATCACAGAGAAGGGTTGGCGGTAAGCGGTCAGCTTGGTCCGCTCATGGGGGGAAAGGGCGAGCTCCGGCAAGAGCGCGTTATACGGGACGGTGACGATGGTCGAAGCGGTGAAAAAAAGGATAAACAGCGCAGTGACGAACAGATAGTCAATCACCTGATTGGAGGTAGCCCAGGGCACCCAGATGAGGACGAATAGGAGGGCATATGGAACGGCCCCAAAAAAGATATAGGGCCTGCGCCTTCCCCAGCGGCTTCTCGTCGTGTCGGATATCTGCCCCATGAGTGGATCAGAGACTGCGTCCCAGGCCTTCGCGATGAGCAGCGCTGTGCCGGCAAGCATTGGGGAGAAGTGGACGACGTCGGTATAGAAATAGAGGAGAAAGAAAGCGATTGAAGAAAGCGGAAGCGTTATCCCAAGGTCGGATGCGCCGTACGCGATCTTGGTCCAAAAGGAAAGCCCGTGTTCTGCGGGGGCGGTGTTTCTTTCGTTCATACTATTTACTGTCGATATGGTTACGTTATGGCTTCAAGCGTCAGATGATAGCATAAACCGTGCGCGTTTCAAGCAAATAAAAGGGCCTGTCGATAGAATGGTTTTTTGAAGGCAGGTTTATCATTTTGCTTGACACGAAAATGGGGGTATGGTATTTTGTCCCTTCTTGAATGAGTATTCATTCATTGAAAAACGAAAAACCGACCGGTGAAGAGCTATTCAGTATCAAGGTATTATGAGGATGATACAGAGTGGTTAAGGCAATTGTCAATAAGCTGAGAGACGCCGAAACACGAGCCGAGAATCTGGTGAAAGACGCCGAGGCAAAGGCAGGCCAGAATGCGGCTCAGTTTGACAAGGCAAGGGAAAAACGTCTGCAGAAGATGTATGCCGAAAGCGATGCGCTGCGAGAAAAGGCCCTCAAAGAGGCGGACGCTCGGGCAAAGCAGGAGGAGACGCAGATACTTGCAGATGCCCAGAAAGAGATGAATACGTTGCGGGCCGCCGCGGATAAGAGGAAAGAAGAGGCTATTTCGCTAATCATTCGGAAGATACTAGAACAGTGAGCATCAAACCGGTAACCAAAGTCCTGTTTGTCGTTCATCGGGACGAGAAGAACCCGTTCCTGAAATTTATTCAGGAGCAGGGCACGGTACAGATAACGGAGCTCGCGCAACAAGACGTGCGTACCGCGTTCCCGGAGCTGGCCAAAGAGGATTCGAGAAAGCTGAATGACCTGGTGGCCCTTTCATCCCAGATCGATTTTGCGATCAACTTCCTCTCGCCATATGCCGCCAAGAAATCCCTCGCCTCCGCCCTGACACCGAAGGGGCTCAAGAACATGGGCGATTTGAGCTCACTTGCCGAGTCTGTGGATATACGGGGGATTCTGGACAAGGTAATGCATTTGTCCCGGGAGCTTTCCGAAGCCAGAAGCCAGATAACGAAACTCGAATCTTCCAAGGATACATTCATCCCGTGGCTCGGGCTGGATGTCCCTATAGAGAACCTCAGGGATACCAGGAAAGTCCACCAGATGCTCTTCATGATCTTCAAGGTGACCACCGAGGAGCTCGTTGGGCAGCTGAACTCATGCGGAGATTCCTATGTGCTGACCCCCGTTTCAATAAGTCCGAACTACTCCTATTATCATTTTGTCTGCCACACCGATGACCGCGCGGCCTTTGACGAAGTCCTGGCGAAACTGGGAGCCGAGCGCGAGAGCCTCCCCGAATTCACCGGGACCTTCAAGAAGGCGTTTGATCATCAAGAGCACGAGATAGCCGAAATAAAGAAACGAATTGCGTCGCTCGAGGAAAACGCGCGACTACTCGCGGCGGAAAAGGAACGGCTCGAAGAGCTCTATGATCATTACATCATAGAGAAGGAGCGCGAAGAGGTATCCGAGCGTCTCAATTCGTCGGCGGGAGCCACATTTATCGAAGGATGGATGCCCACCAGTAATGTCGACGTCATTCGAGAAGGTATCCATGAACGGTTCAAGCTTGTGGAGATGGCGACCTTCGATCACGCTGAAGATGATAAGGCACCGATTATCCTAAAGAATCGGGGTTTATTCCGGCCTTTTGAGGTCATAACATCGCTGTACGGGATGCCGGACTCCAAGGAGTTCGATCCCACCCCGTTCTATGCCATTTTTTATGCGATATTCTTCGGTACGTGTCTCACCGACGCCGGTTACGGCGTGGTGCTTTCTGTCATCCTTTTCTTCCTTGTTTTCAGATTCAGGTATTCCTTCGGGAAAAACAAGATAGTCCTGGTGCTCCTCATCGGCTCCGTTACGACCGTCATATTGGGCGCCATTACGGGTGGATGGTTCGGTGATCTGCTGTTCCGCCTCCCGGACGGATACTGGCTCAAGAACCTTGGGACGTCCATAATGGTCATGGACCCCCTTAAAGATACCATTACCTTCATGCTCGTCTGTATCGCGCTGGGGATGACGCAGATCAACATCGGAATGCTGATCGGTTTCGCGAAGCTTCTAAAGATCAAGGACTATCGTGAGGCAATGGTAAAGATGGCCTGGATCGTCTTCATCGATACGGCCGCCGGCTTGATAGCCGAATATATGTCCCCGGGTATAATACCGCCGATGGTATTGAAGGTCCTCGTAGGGGCCGTCTTAACCGCCTCGGCATTGATCGTTCTCTTCTCACAGGGAGAAGGGAGCATATTTGCCCGCGTCGGGTGGGGGCTCTATAATCTCTATGGATGCACGGGATACGTCGGAGACGTGTTAAGCTATCTGAGGCTCCTGGCCCTGGGACTGTCCACGGGGATCATCGCGTCGGTGGTAAATCTGGTAGCGGATCTGGTCGGGGCGTTCCCCTACGTGGGGTTTGTCCTGGCGACGATCGTCTTTATCGGAGGGCACACGTTCAATATAGCCATCAACTGCCTCGGTGCCTTTGTCCATACGACACGCCTCCAGTACGTCGAATTCTTCAACAAGTTCTATGATGGAACGGGCAGGCCGTTCAAACCGTTTACCGTCAGTCCCAAGTACGTGTACTTGAAAGAGTCTTTCGACTAAGTTCAGTCTTTTTGGTTAAGGATCGAATCGATCTGAATCTAACATTGTGGAGTGTACCATGTCCGAAGTGCTATACGTGTTGACGTTACCCTATCTGGCGCTGCCGGTACTGGGTGCCGCCTTTGCAGTGGGTTTTTCCGGTTTCGGTTCAGCCACCGGTATTGCCATCGCCGGCTCCGTTGCGGACGGCGTGCTGGCCGAGGATCCCGACATTTTCGGAAGGGTCTTGATCTTCGTTGCGATGCCCGGAACCCAGGGCATATACGGATTCCTGGGCGCCTTCCTGATCCTCCTCAAGTCAGGTTTCATCGGGGGTGCCCCCATCGAGACCATGACCATTCATCAGGCCTGGGCGTTCGCGTTCGCCGGCCTTCCGGTAGGACTTGGCGGGTGGGTATCGGGTATCTGGCAGGGGAAGGTATGCGCGACGGGTATCTCGCTGGCTGTCAAGCGCCCTGAGGCGATGATGAAGGGCGTTATCTACGGCGCCATGGTCGAGACGTACGCGATCCTAGGGCTTCTCATCACAATTCTGGCGCTGAACGGCATCAATCCGCAGTAGCCAGACAGAACACAAAAGCCCTTAAGGTGGTGCCATGTCCGTAGAGAACATTATTAAGAAGATAGTAGACGAATCCCAAGCGGCTGCCCGCTCGATAGCTGAAAAGGCCGAGCGGGACATGGGCAAGCTTAACTCCGATCTCGACCGAGAGGAGACGGAGCTAAAAGAAGCAGCTCGTAAAAAGACGCAGGGCGAAGCGGAAGAGATCGTGAAGAGGCGGGTATCGTCTGCGCGACTCGAGGGGAGAAAACGTGTCCTTGGTGAAAAGGACATGATCGTGGGAGAGGTCTACGCGGAAGCGAGAAGCAGGATGCTCGCTCTGTCGGACGACAAGTACCTCGATTTTCTCAAGAGGCTCACGATAGCTCATAGTGTCGATGGTGACGTGAAGGTAATGCTTTCGAAAAAGGACGTTACCCGATTTAAGGGAAGGCTTCCGCAATGGGAAAATGACGTCGCGCAGGCGGCGCAAAAACAGGGTAAGAAGGGATCCATAACGATATCATCGGAGATGCGGGATATCGAAGGGGGTCTCGTGCTTTCCCAGGGAAGGACCGAAGTCAATCTCAGTCTTGACGTCATCCTTGACGAGACAAAATACAACCTCGAAGGAGAGGTGACCCGTATCCTTTTTGGCCAGTAGTCTCGTCGGATAGCGCCGGACGGTACCGTGCCCGGGTGTGAATGTGGTGCGTCCTCATTCCGGTAGTGTCGCGACATGGGCACGGAAATAGACTGTTTGGCAGGTATTGAGAGCGATGGACGTGGGTGCGAACGAGAACCCACGGACAGTCCGAAGCGTTACGCGAATGTCGAATGAGGTTTTCTGAGACAGGATCCCGCAAGAACAGGAACTGATAGACATGAATGAAATCGAGTTTCCGATCGACGTGGATCGGAAAATGGATCTCAGCAAAGAAATCGCCAAGAAACCACTTGCAGGGCTTTCCACGCTCAATTATGACGAGTTCCTCGTCTCTGAAGATTGGAAGTGGGGTGATGACACCAGATACGCATTTGCTGCGGGCTATATCAGGGCCATCGAACATCGGTTGATCACGCCCGAACGGTTTCTGCGTTTCGCCGACGCTCGTGACACCGCGGAAGTATTTGCGATGCTCGCAGATACCGACTATGCCAGGGGATATCACGATGAGATGACGGTGATCTCCGGGATGGGAACCGAAGGAATTGACATCGGACTGGTCGTGAAACTGGAGGCGGAGAGAGTAAAGAAGTTTATCAACGAGCTGACGCAGGACCGGGGGCAAACCGACATTCTCTTTGAACGTGACGACTTCTTCAACCTCGCCCTTTCACTTAAGGGGATATTGGGGAAAGTGTCCGTTGAAGACGCATTTGTGCCTTTGGGTACGCTGTCTCCTGATCTCATCTATCAGGAAGCAAAGGAGCCCGAGAAGTCCGAACTCCTTCCGCCGCACCTGAAAGAGGCGGCGCTCGAGGCGATAAAAGCGTACAACGAATCCGGAAACCCATCGGAAATCGACCGGGTCGTCGATAACCATATGTACGATTATCTCCTGGCCCGGACATCCGAAAAAGAGATCTTTTTCCTGCATAAACTCATCACCATCGAAATCGACCTGACAAACATCATAACGTTTTTCCGACTCAAATGGGTTAATGATACTCTCGCGTCATTGCAGCACGCCCTCATCAAGGGCGGAAGGCTTCCGTTTGCCGTATTCATGGAATTCTTCCCAAGGGAGATAGACGACATAGAAACCGGCTTCCTGTCCGATGAGGCATACCATGAATTCATCGCGGAGGGAGTCCTTCACCTAAAGAATGAGAATTCCTTTATCGTGATGGAGGCCCTGATTGAGCGTGAGCTCATGAAGATTGTCAGTCGGGAAAGAGAGATAAGCTTCGGGGTTGAGATCCTCATCGCCTACTATTATAAGAAGTCCTTCGAGATGAAGAAACTCAGGACGATCATTATAGGGAAAGAAAACGGTTTCTCCCCGCAAGAGATAAAGATGAGGCTCGGTCATGTCGGATAGTAAAGTAACGGTCATCGGGGATAGAGACTCCGTTTTAGGATTTGGAGCCCTCGGCGTTAAGGTAAAAACGCCACCCCCCGAGGCCGATAAGATTCGCGAAGCGGTCGTTGAGGCCCTTAATGAGGAAGTGGCAATCCTCTTCATCACCGAACGTCTTGCCGAGGAAATCCCTGACATGATCAAGGATCTTTCCCGGAGGCCTCTGCCGGCGGTAGTGATGATACCGGACGCGTCCGGGAGCAAAGGAATGGGCCTCAAGAAACTCAACGAGATCATCGTCAGAGCGGTCGGGTCAAATATAACCTCCCAGGGGGAGGCTGATTAAGGAAAGGGGCGCGACGGCTTTCGGCGGTGCGAACGTGACGGCGTCGCGGAATAGACAACGACGTATTTCGAAATAAATTGATACACTAACTAAACGGATATACGAGAAAACGGTGGATCTATGAAACAGGGTGTCATTATCAAGGTTTCGGGGCCGCTTGTGGTTGCCGATAATATGTCCGACTCAAAGATGTTTGACGTGGTCAAGGTGAGCGATGAGGGCCTCATCGGCGAGATCATCGAGCTCCACGGCGACAAGGCCTTCATCCAGGTCTACGAGGAAACGGGAGGCATCGGCCCCGGGGACCCGGTCTATCCCACGAACATGCCGCTGTCGGTGGAGCTGGGCCCCGGTCTGATAACGTCGATCTACGACGGAATTCAGAGGCCGCTTTCGGTCATCAGGGATCAGGTCGGCGATTACATTACCCGAGGCGTCGTCGCGCAGCCGCTCAACAAGGAAAAGGTATGGGACTTCGTCGCAACGGCCAAGGAAGGGGACGAGGTTGAGACCGGCGATATACTCGGCGAGATCCAGGAGACCGTTGCCGTCGTACACAAGATAGTCGTCCCTCATCAAGTCAAGGGAAAGATCAAGAAGCTCAAGTCAGGTCAGTATAAGATCGAAGACACGGTGTGTGAAATCGAGACGGCCGACGGGATAAAGAAGATTACGATGATTCAGAGATGGCCCGTTCGGCTGCCCAGGCCGTATAAACGAAAACTGCGCCCTGAGAACTTGCTCGTTACGGGGCAGCGGGTCGTTGACGCCTTCTTTCCGCTGGCCAAGGGCGGAACGGCGTGCGTGCCCGGTCCGTTCGGGAGCGGCAAGACCGTTATCCAGCATCAGCTGGCCAAGTGGGCGGACGCCGAGATCATCGTCTACATCGGATGCGGTGAGCGCGGCAACGAGATGACGGACGTTCTGCTGGAATTCCCGCACCTCAAGGACCCGAAATCGGGGGCAACCCTTATCAACCGAACGGTCTTGATCGCCAATACCTCAAACATGCCGGTGGCGGCGCGCGAGGCATCGGTTTACACGGGAATCACGATCGCGGAATACTTCAGGGACATGGGTTACTCCGTGGCCGTAATGGCCGACTCCACGTCCCGATGGGCCGAGGCGATGCGCGAAATCTCCGGACGCCTGGAAGAGATGCCGGGCGAAGAGGGCTATCCCGCCTACCTTGCAACCAGGATCGCGGAGTTTTATGAGCGGTCGGGAAGAGTATCCGTCCTCTGCTCCGATAACCGGGAAGGTAGCGTTTCAACCATCGGCGCGGTATCGCCGCCGGGCGGAGACCTGTCGGATCCGGTCGTCCAGGCGACGCTCAGGGTCGTCAAGGTCTTCTGGAGCCTCGAGGATAAACTCGCGTTTCAGCGGCACTTCCCCGCCATATCCTGGCTTAACAGTTACTCGCTCTACCACGAAAATCTGGAAGCGAGCCTGCGAAAAGAGGTAGCTTCCGACATCGTGGAGACGCGGCAGGAAGCCATGAAGATACTCCAGGAAGAAGCGGAGCTGTCCGAGATCGTCAAGCTCGTCGGAGTAGATTCTCTTTCACCCGGCGATCGGATAACCCTCGAGACGTCCCGCTCGTTACGTGAAGACTTCCTGCACCAGAACGCCTTCCACGAGGTCGACTCGTACTGCTCGCCCAGGAAAATGAATACGATGATCAAGCTCATCCTGAAGCTCCACCACCTGTCTCTCGAAGCGCTCGAGAGCGGGGTTCCTTTTGATGAGCTGGCCAAGTTGAAAGTAAAAGAGGATATCGCGCGATCCAAGTACATCCCCGAGGATCAGTCCTCTCAGCTTGATAAGATCGGCAAGAGTGCGGAGTCCGAGATCGGAGTCCTCAAGAAAATGTACAGCCAGAAGGAAGTCGTGCTGGGCTTTTAGATAACTACAGGGGGAGCTGTTTTCAGATGCAAAAGGAATATCTCACCATAAAAGATATATACGGGCCGCTGGTCATCGTCGAGGATGTCGAGGGGGTGAAGTACGAGGAATTGGTGGCCGTGGAGCTGAAAAACGGAGACAAAAGGACCGGTAAAGTCCTTGAAGTCGACGGCGGCAGGGCGATGGTCCAGCTCTTCGAGGGGACGACCGGCGTGGATATCTATACGTCGCGGGTCCGCTTCCTGGGAAGAGGAATCCAGATTGCCCTTTCGGAGGATATCCTCGGCCGGGTTTTCGACGGGATGGCTAATCCCATCGACGACGGACCTCAGATCATCGCCGAAAAACGGATGGACATAAACGGCAACCCGATCAATCCGTACGCCCGGGACTATCCGGAAGAGTTCATCCAGACCGGAATATCGCCGATCGACGGACTCAACACGCTCGTGCGAGGTCAGAAGCTGCCGATCTTCTCCGGTTCGGGGCTTCCACATAACCGTCTGGCCGCTCAGATCGCCCGGCAGGCCAAGGTGCGCGGGTCGGGAGAGGCGTTTGCCGTTGTCTTCGCAGCGATGGGCATCACGTTCGAGGAGGCCAACTACTTTATCCTCGAGTTCAATAAGACGGGCGCCATCGATCGATCGGTCCTCTTTCTCAATCTCGCCAACGACCCGGCCCTCGAGCGCGTCGCAACTCCCCGGATGGCGCTGACGGCCGCGGAATACCTCGCCTTCGATAAAGGCATGCACGTCCTGGTCATCCTTACCGATATGACCAACTACTGCGAGGCGCTGCGCGAGATCTCGGCGGCTCGAAAGGAGATTCCGGGGCGGCGCGGTTATCCGGGCTACCTCTATACCGACCTTTCCACTATATACGAGCGGGCCGGAAAGATTCAGGGGAAGACCGGGTCGATCACCCAGATTCCGATCCTGACCATGCCCGAGGACGATAAGACCCACCCGATTCCCGACCTGACCGGGTACATCACCGAGGGACAGATCATTCTCTCCCGGGTGCTCTACCGCAAAAACGTCATGCCGCCCATCGACGTCCTCCCGTCGCTTTCGCGACTCAAGGACAAGGGTATGGGCAAAGATAAGACACGCGAGGATCACGCCGACGTCAACAACCAGCTTTTTGCTGCGTACGCCCGCGGCAAGGAGGCACAGGAGCTGGCCGTCATCCTCGGTGAGGCGGCTCTGTCGGATATAGACAAGCTGTTCTTTGACTTTGCCAACACTTTCGAGATGGAGTACGTCTCTCAGGGAGAGTATGAGGATCGAAGCATCGAGGAGACGCTGGATCTTGGCTGGAAGCTCCTATCGGTGTTTCCCACAAGCGAGCTGAAGCGTATTCGGCCTGAATACCTCAATAAATACCTCCCGAAATTCAAGAAAGAGGAGGCGGCCGCCGATTGACGCGGCGATAGGAGCATCGGAAATAAGCCGCATCATTCCGGGGTCGGATAGTGGCGCCGGGCCGAAGCACGATACGGAGAATGGGATGGTCGATGACCGGGAAGGTTCGCGGAACCAAGGCCGCCG
Source organism: uncultured delta proteobacterium (assembly GCA_963809875.1). Lineage (GTDB taxonomy): Bacteria > Desulfobacterota > Zymogenia > Zymogenales > Zymogenaceae > JAFGAS01. The sequence goes on from CAWELC010000003.1 coordinate 94,406, forward strand.
AAGGGTGACCGCCGGGCAGGGACGACTCGAATCGCCGGATATAAGAGGCAGACAGTAGACCCATATGAAACTTAACGTAAACAGCACACGGATGGAGTTGATGCGGCTCAAGAAGCGCCTTATCGTAGCGCAGCGCGGGCACAAGCTCCTCAAGGACAAACAGGATGAGCTGATGCGTCAGTTCATGGAAATCATCGAGGAAACCAGGACCATCCGGGCGAAAATAGAGAAAGACCTCTCGATGATCCTTAAGCGGTTCATCCATATAAATTCGTTCATGGGCTCCGAAAAGGTCTACGAGGCACTCGTCCTTCCCTCCGTTAAGATCGATCTCAGCGTCAAGGTAATTTCCATCATGAACGTGAAGGTTCCCGAGATCAGCTTCAAGCAGGAGGGCCCGGTCAGGTGCTACGGCTTCGCGGGTACATCGGGAGAGCTTGACCTCTATCTGATGGATCTGGGCAGGATCTTCGGCGACATGATACGACTTGCCCAGAACGAGAAACGGGCAGAGCTTCTCGCTGATGAGCTGATAAAGACCCGGCGGCGCGTTAATGCGCTCGAGTACGTGCTGATCCCCAATATCAAGGAGACCGTCCGCTATATCACGATAAAGCTGGACGAGATGGAACGGTCTAACCTCTCGCGACTCATGAAGGTCAAAGATATCGTTCGCGCGAAATAGAGTGTCCCCAAAAGCCTCGCGAGCCCCAAACGGCTCCTTTCGAGGCTTCAAACATATATAGGCGGCCGAAAGGCCGTCTTTTTTATTGTCAAGGATGGGACTTTCGGGTACGATTCCTCTGTGCAGGTGAGGTGATCCTTACTTTTGATCTCTCGTAAAGCCATACATTCGTTACGTGAAACTCACTTGGGGATGAATCATGACTCGTCGTTCATCTTACAGCGATAGTGCCGACGCTACCCGGGCCAATTCCCAGCCTGTCGTCGAGGCAAACGGACAAGGAAATGCGGCCGTGTCTCACGGATACCTTCCCAACTATCTGGCGCCGGCCGTCATCGTTACCTTCATATGTTGCATGCCGCTGGGAGCGGTGGCTCTCATCTACTCCGCCCGAGTCAATGGAAAACAGATCGCCGGCGAGTTGGATGAAGCGAGGAAGTCCTCCGAGAGCGCACGGCTCTGGTGTTGGATCGCCTTCGGGGTGGGCATCGTCTTCTGGACATTCTACATTATCCTGATAGTCATCCTTATGGTGCTCGCAAACAAGGGGATGCTGCAGTAACGTGATAGGGCGTACGCCGCTGAAACCACGGGAAACGAGGGCGAGGCTTGCGGCAGTCGCAGTGGGAGTCGTCATAATTGCCGGCTGCGTAATCCTCTTTCTTGGGGACCCGGCCACGTCAGTTATCTTTCCTCCCTGTCCCTTTCACTGGCTGACGGGCCTTTGGTGCCCCGGGTGCGGGTCGGCACGAGCCTGCATGCACTGTTGCATGGGGACGTCTGTCGGGCCCTTGATCTCAACGCGCTCATGGTTGTATCGCTCCCGTTTCTCGCATACGCCGGCGTGTCACGATTGTGTCTAATCGTCGGAGGGAAAGCCCTCCCGAGAATATTTGTCGATCGTTCTGGGGGTGGTTTCTTTTATCGTACTGCCTCGTCTACTGGATTGCACGAAATATACCCGTTTATCCCTTCACCGTACTGGCCCCGTGACGTAGCATCATCCTGGATGCTCCTCGACTCCATTCAGAGATAGCAGCAGATAACGCGGATCGTGGCGCTAACGCCTGGGATCTTATCGGAGCTTTTGAGATACATCTTATGCCTTGACAATGGGACGAAAATAGCATAACTTCATACTTTATCTATAGTATCGGCAAGATGTGAAAAGGAACAAGGATATCTCACAAAACGGCTCCATCGGGGTCTTTGATTCGGGGGTAGGGGGGCTCACGGTGCTTCGCGAGATCGCCCGCGCCCTGCCCAATGAAGACTGTGTATATCTCGGAGATACAGCGAGACTCCCCTACGGAAACAAATCGCGGGATACCGTGACTAAGTTCGCTCTGAAGAACTCACGATTTCTCGTATCTCTCGGAATAAAGTTCCTGGTCATCGCGTGTAACACCGCCGCATCTGCGGGCCTTGATGCCGTCAAGGAACATCTTACGACGTCCCGACGACGGGCGTTATCAAACCGGAAGCGAGGCGGGCGGCTGCGGCGACCAGAAATAAGAAAGGTCGGTGTTATCGGAACGAGGTCAACAATAGCCAGCGGCGCTTACGAGCGTGCGATACATCACCACGATTCGGGCATAACGGTCATCACGCAGCCGTGCCCCCTGTTCGTTCCGTTGGCGGAGGAAGGATGGTTTGAGGACGACGTAACGCGTATGATGGCGGAGCGCTATCTGTGCCGATCTCGTGCGAAAAGGGATCGATACGCTCGTGCTCGGGTGCACGCACTACCCCCTCCTCAAGAAGGTGATCGCCGAGACGGTGGGACGTGACGTGGCGCTCGTGGATTCGGCCGTCCCCATTGCCCGGGAAGTGAAGGATACGCTCGAATCGATGGGAATGTTGAGGGACGAGAACCAAAGAAGGCGTCTCACCTATTACGTAACCGACGACCCAAAGATATTTCACGAAGGTCGGCGAGTCATTCTTAGGATTTCCGCTCGACGACGTGCGGCATGTCGATATTGCGGTGTAGAGAGCTTCGGGCCCTATCTGGAGACTACCGTATGGCCGGTGAAGGGAGACTGAAGAAGGATCCGAAATATTGGGATTATATCGCATATCGACGCCGGAAAGACCACGGTTACTGAAAGGATACTCTACTACACCGGGGTCTCCTATAAGATGGGAGAGGTGCATGACGGCCAGGCCGTCATGGATTGGATGCCTCAGGAGCAGGAACGGGGAATCACCATCACCAGCGCCACGACCACCTGTCGATGGCGAGATCATGAAATCCATATCATCGACACTCCGGGACACGTCGATTTTACGATCGAGGTAGAGCGGTCACTCCGCGTCCTGGACGGGGCGATCGCGATCTTCTCGGCGGTTGAGGGGGTGGAGCCACAGTCGGAGACTGTCTGGCATCAGGCCGACCGGTACAATGTCCCACGGATCGCCTTTATCAACAAGATGGACCGGGTCGGCGCCGATCTCTTCGGCGTCATTGACATGATCGTCGAGAAGCTGGGGGTCAAGCCGCTGCTGTTGCAGCTTCCCATCGGGTCGGAATCCGACTTCAACGGGGTTGTCGATCTCATCACCATGAAGGGTGTCTCGTTCTCCGAGAAGGACCTCGGCGTCACTATAGACTACTTTGACGTCCCCGACTCGGTGAAGGATGAGTCCGTCCGAATGCGGGAAAAGGTCCTGGAAGCGGCCGCCGAATTGGACGATTCGGATAGCCGAAAAGTATCTCGAAGGCGCAGAGCTGTCCCCCGATGAAATCAAGGCCGCCCTGAGGAAAGGGGTGACCGGTGGAATGATTGTACCGGTTCTGATCGGGTCCGGCCTCAAGAATAAGGGAATTCAGCTGCTGCTTGACGGCGTTGTCGACTATCTTCCGTCGCCGCTGGACGTGCCCCCCGTGGAGGGGACCAATCCCGAAAACGGGCGGACCGAAACCAGGACAAGCAGCGACAGCGAGCCGCTGGCTGCCCTTGCCTTTAAAGTGCAGGTCGATGGCGGGAGAAAAGTCACCTATTTTCGCATCTACTCGGGGATTCTCAAGGCCGGAGAAGAAGTCTATAACCCGCGTCTCAAAGGCGGCGAGAAGATCGCGCGCCTTTTGAAGATCCACGCCAACAGGAAAGAGCGAATTGAAGCGCCCGGGCCGGTGATATCGCCGCGGCCATGGGCCTGAAGGATACCACGACGGGTGATACCCTGTGCGATAGGGACAGGCCCATCCTCCTGGAGTCGATCTCATTCATGGAGCCGGTCATTAGCATGGCCATCGAGCCCAAGACGGTCGTCGACCAGGAAAGGCTGATCGGATTCACTGGAAAAACTCGCCCAGGAAGATCCTACTCTTTCGGTCTCGGTCAACGATGATACGGGACAGACGATTATCTCGGGAATGGGCGAGCTTCACCTCGAAATTCTGATTGACCGCCTCAAGCGGGAATTCAACGTGGGGGCAAATGTCGGAAAGCCCCAGGTGGTCTACCGTGAGACGGTCACCGAGCCATCGGTGTCGGAGGTAATCATCGATCGGGAGATTGCCGGGCAGGCGCGGTACGCCAAGGTCTCAGTCCTCCTGGAGCCGCTCGAGCGGGGTAAGGGGATGGACGTCAAAAGCCGTATCGAACCCAACGGCATTCCCGGCAAGCTTATCGATGCGGCCCTTTCGGCAATGGAAGACGCCGCGCTCTCGGGCCCGATTCTCGGGTACCCGCTTCACGATGTAAAAATAAGGCTTCTCTCGGCCGAGAAAAGAGATGGTGTCAGCGACGAGATGGCTTTTGCGATAACCGCGGGGATGGCCGTGAAGGAGGCGGCCAGAAAGGCCCGCCCGATGCTGCTTCAGCCGATAATGGTCGTAGACATAGTCACTCCGGAGGACTTCATGGGCGAGATCATCGGTGATCTGAATGCCCGTGGGGGCCACCTGAGGGGTATAGAAACCCGCGGGAAGATAAAGGATATCAAGGTCGATGTCCCTCTCTCGAAGATGTTCGGCTATTCCACGACGCTCAGATCCTACAGTCAGGGAAGGGCCACTTTCAGCATGCACTTTTCCCGCTACGATAAGGTCGAGGATTGACATGAGACGAATCTTCTACAACCTGATCTACCCCCTCTATATCCCATTCTTCTTCCTCTTCGTCGCGATGAGCACTGTTTTCTTCGGCACGATTGTCATTATTCTTGCCTTCATCCCGGGTTTGGATCCCAAGCGAAACATCGGTAATTGGATCGGGCGCTTCTGGTCATGGTTGAACCTCGGTCTGTCGGGGACATCGGTGAGGATGAGCGGGAGATATAAATTCGACAGAGAACGCTCGTATGTCGTCATGTCCAATCACCAGAGCCACTTTGATGTGTGGGCGCTCATCGCGTATCTGCCGCTTCAGCTGCGCTGGGTCATGAAGATCGAGCTCAGGTCTATCCCGATATTCGGTTTCGGTTGTGAGAAGCTCGGAATGATTTACGTGGATCGGGGCGACTCATCCAAGGCGCACGAAAGCCTCGAAACCGCTAAAGACAAGATCAGGGCCGGCGCTTCTGTTGTTTTTTTCCCGGAGGGAACCCGGAGTCCTGATGGTCTGATACACGAATTCAAGAAAGGCGGCTTCGTGATGGCGCTGGCCACCCAGACGCCGATCCTTCCGATTACGATTAACGGGAGCCGCTATGCCCTTCCGAAGGATCTGCCTTTACTGATGAAGCCGGGTCATATAGAAATCATCATCCACGAGCCGGTGGAGGTCTCCGACCTCACCTATGAAGACCGGGACGTGCTTATGAACAAGATCAGGGAGATAATCGAGGCCGATCTCGACCTCGAATACGGCAGGATCATGTAGGGGTGAATCCCCATACCAATCAAACCAGAGGATACTTTCATGAAGAGACTACCTTTTGTACTATTTTTTATTATGTGCGCGTTGGCCGTTGCATTGACGGCCCGTGCCGCCGACGATCCGGATCAGCTCTTTGAGAAGGCCGTCACGGCGTTCAATGGCGGCAAGTTCGATGAGGCCATAAGTCTCTGGGAGGAAGCGCTTCCCCTCTATAGAAAAGCCGGGGACGTCGAACATGAGGCGATGGTACTCAATAATATCGGGCTGGTCCGATATAACATGCAGCGATACGAGGAGTCGGTCGGCTATTTTAAGGATGCGCTCGCCATTGACCGTAAGCGGGGGATATCCAAGGACATCGGCACCGATGTCCAGAATCTTGGTATGGCCTATTCAGCGCTGGGCGAATATACGCAAGCCCTCTCGGCGTTTAAGGAGTCGGCGGCGGTATTCGACGAGATCGGGGACGTGGGGGGAACCGCAAATAATCTTTACCGGGTGGGAATTACCGAGTCTTCCCTGGGGGAATTCGAGGAGGCCGGACGATATTTCGCGGCGGCGGCCGAGCTCCACCGGGGTCTGCGGGACCGGGAGTCATACTCGGCCGATCTTATGGGACTCGGGGACGTGTATTCGGCGCTTGACCGCTTCGATAAAGCCCTCGAGAGCTACGAAGAGGCGCTCAAGGTCAGAGAAGTCCTCGGTGAAAAGGAGCCGTACGTCATTACGGAGATCAGGATCGCCCGCGCATATAAAAACAACGGCCGCTACAATGAGGCGCTCGAGTATCTCAAACGGGCCAAAGACGATGCAAAAGACGTCAAGAGCGATTCCCTGATGGGAGATATCGCCTTAGCATGGGGAGAGGTGCTCAACTCGTCCGGAGATTCTGAAGGTGCTCTTACCTCCTTCGGCGAAGCGCTATCGCTGATGAAAAAGGGTGAGGACCTGTCAGGCGCGGGAATGGTGCTGACAAATCAAGGGATTCTCCTCGGAGAGCTTCTAAGATTTTCCGATGCCAGAAAATCTTTCGAGGACGCCAGACTCATTTACCAGGTGACGGAAAGCCCGAGAAACGAGGCGAAGGTCCTGATCAACCTCGGGGACCTTACGGATGCGACGGGTGATCTCGAGGGCGCTCTCTCTTACTATACCCAGGCCGATACGATGCTTGGAGGGGAAAAGGGGGGCGCGCTATCCGGGGTGAACTACCTTGGGATAGGTGAGATCTATCTGAAGAAAAACGAATACAACAAGGCAAGGGTGGCCTTCGAGACGGCGCAAAAGCTGCTTTCCGGAGAGCGGGACAAGAGATATGCCGCCAAAGTCGGCGCATATCTGGGGGTCCTGGACTATTATGAGGGAAAATACGACTCTGCGCTCGGCCGGTTCAATGCGTCGCTAACGATCCTGCGTAAGGAAAACGCCCGGACGCTCATGGCCGACATCCTCATAGGCACGGGGTTGGCCCTCATCGGCACAAATCGCCCGGAGGTCGCATCGGGATATTTCGCCGAGGCCAAACGGTTGGCGGACGATCTGGTTATCAATGCCGTAGGTTGGCGCGCCGTGTACTGCGAAGGGCTGGTCGGGGACAAGACGGGTGACACCGGGAAAGCCCACGCCCGCTACGAGGACTCCTTCTTCCGTCTTTCGGGAATGCCGGATGTGGCGCCGACGCTTTACGGGGCGCGCATCGTGACGATGGATGACCTCCTTGATAAACTCTCATCAGCCGGATCCGAAGTACCCGGGGTCAAAGGGTTTGACCGCGTGGGTACAAAGGAGGAGCTTGACCGGATTGAGGGTCTCTTTACCGAAACTGACGTAACGTTCAGCTCAAAGGAGCAGCAGCTCATCGACCGAATCAAGCAAATCGTGGGGAAGGTCAATTACCTCGGCAGGAGGCTGGCGGATGATGAGTATCGCAAAGGAAACAACACGGAGCTCTTTACCGGCGAGCTCCTTTCCGCCCAGGGGGAATACCTCAAGGTGCTGGATGACATAAGAGACAAGGCGCCTCAGGTGTGGGATACCTACTTCAAAGACATATACGACAGATAAGACCGCGACAGGAATCTCGATCTAGAAGAAACCAAGCAAGATCAAAACGAGAAGCCAAAAAACAAAGAAGAGGGGAAGGTAGCATACCTTCCCCTCTTCGATTATCTGGATGAACGAACGGTTATCTCAGCTTCGTCCGCTAGATCACCCGGTTCTTGATGAGATCATCAACAACATGAGGATCGGCCAGTGTCGAGGTGTCTCCGACCTGCTCGGGCGCATTCTCGGCGATCTTGCGAAGGATACGACGCATGATCTTACCGGAACGGGTCTTGGGCAGGCCGTCTGCGAACTGGATCTTGTCAGGTGTGGCAATCGGCCCGATCAGGGTCCTGACGTGGGCTACCAGCTCTTTCTTGAGCTCGTCGGATTTCTCAACGCCGGAGTTCAGGGTAACGTAGGCGTATATGCCCTGGCCCTTGATGTCATGAGGGAACCCGACGACGGCCGCCTCGGCAACCTTGGCGTGGGCCACGAGGGCGCTCTCAACCTCGGCGGTGCCCATCCGGTGTCCGGATACGTTGATAACGTCGTCGACGCGTCCGGTGATCCAGTAGTAGCCATCCTCGTCGCGGCGGGCGCCGTCGCCCGAGAAGTAGTAGCCGGGGAACTGGATGAAATAGGTCTCTTTGAAGCGCTTGGGATCACCGTAGACGCCGCGCATCTGGCCGGGCCACGACCGCTTGATGCACAACGCGCCCTCACCGGGGCCCTGGATTTCCTTGCCGCTGGCGTCCACCAAACAAGGCTCGACTCCGAAGAAGGGAAGGGTGGCGCTGCCCGGCTTGGTCGGCCACGCGCCCGGAAGCGGGGTGATCAGGATACCGCCGGTCTCGGTCTGCCACCAGGTGTCGACGATGGGGCACTTGCCCTTGCCGATGTTGGTGTGATACCATCCCCATGCCTCGGGGTTGATCGGCTCGCCCACGGTACCCAGGAGCTTGAGGCTCGAGAGGTCGTGCTTCTTGACGAAGTCAAGGCCCTCTTTTGCGATGGCGCGGATGGCGGTGGGGGCGGTGTAGATGATGTTGACTTTGTATTTATCCACGACGTCCCAGAAGCGGCCCCAGTCCGGGTAGGCCGGGACGCCCTCGAACATGATCGAGGTGGCGCCGTTAGCCAGCGGGCCGTAGACGATATAGGAATGGCCGGTGACCCAGCCGATGTCGGCGGTGCACCAGTAGATGTCGCCGTCATGGTAGTCGAAGATAATCTTGTGGGTGTAGGCGACGTAGACCATATAGCCGCCGGTCGTATGCATAACGCCCTTGGGCTTGCCGGTGGAACCGGAGGTGTAGAGGATGAAGAGGGGATCCTCGGCGTCCATCTCTTCACAGGGGCAGTCCGGACTGGCTTTTGCCATCAGGTCTTCCCACCAGAGGTCACGGCCTTCCTTCCAGCTGCACTTGATCTTATCGCCGACGCGCTTGTAGACGATAACCTTCTCCACCGGGGTTCCCTCGACGGCCTTATCGGCGTTGTCCTTCTGAGGTAGCGGCTTGGCGCCGCGGAAGGTGCCGTCACAGGTCACCAGGATCTTGGACTTACAGTCGATGATCCGGTCTTTGAGGGCGTCGGCGGAGAATCCTCCGAAGACGATGCTGTGGATGGCGCCAATGCGCGCGCAGGCCAAAAGCGAGATGGCAAGCTGGGGGATCATGGGGAGATAGATCGTAACGCGATCGCCCTTCTTGACGCCGAGGCCTTTGAGCACGTTTGCGAACTTGCTGACCTCGGTATGGAGCTGTTTGTAGGTGTACTTCCAGGATTCGCTCGGATCGTTGCCTTCCGCGATCAATGCAACCTGGTTCTCTCTCTTGGTGCCGAGGTGCCGGTCAAGACAGTTATAACAGGCGTTGAGCTTACCGCCGACGAACCACTTGATCTGGCCTTCTTTGTAGTTCTCCTCGTTTACCTTTGTCCACTTCTTGTACCAGGTGATATACTCTTCAGCTACTTTACCCCAGAATCCATCGGGATCCTTGATGGACTGATCCCACATCTTCTGGTATTCTTCTCTGCTCTTGATGTAGGCCTTCGCGGTGAAGTCCTTGGGTGGCGCAAAGGACTTACCTTCAAATGCGCTTTTCGCTTCTGCCATATCGCAAACCTCCGTGATTGGAAAATCCGAGTCGCCAGGGGTATTAGTTATTTCTCAAAACCGATCCGCTCGGTTTATATCCCCCTCAGATAATAAATCCGTTGAACTATAACCCATTGAGCGTTTTTATGTCAAGCAAAATATGAATGACAATTCATTCGCTGGGGCCTCGTGAAGAAGCGGTCCGTCCCTTCATTAAGGTGCAATCTGTTCGCTCTATTTGGTAATTAGCGGCTATTGCCGGCGAACCGCTGAGACCCTATCGGCTACGCCGCAGTCTTGAAGGCCCAGGCGGACGAGAGAAGTGACGCGATGTTCTCAGAAGAAATGAAGCACCGGCACATAACCGGCATAATCCGTGAAAAAGGCAGGGAGGGTGTCCGTATCGAGGCAACTCTCCTGTAACCGTTCACAGGGTTTCAAGCTTTTTCCTGGCCGTTTCGGCCTGCGGCTCTTTTGGATATTTTTTGACGATATCAGAAAATACCGTCTTAGCGTGAGCCTTATCGCCCAGCTCAAGGAAGGCCAGGCCTTCTTTTAGCATCGCTGCCGGGACTTTATCTCCGGAGGGATATTTCTTTATGACGCTGTCGTACTCGAGGATGGCCCGATCATAGTCCTCGCGCGAATAGTAACTTTCTCCTATCCAGAATTGGGCGTTGTCGGCCAGCGATGATTCCGGTGAATCCTTGATAAAAGCGGTGAAGTCGGTTATTGCGCCGGCATAGTCCTTGTCCTGAAACTTCTTGTATGCGGCCGCATAGAGCGCTTCGGCCGAGAGCGAGGTCCCGGGTGGGGTTGCCACGCTCCGGTCTTCAGGCGGGGTGGGACCGGTTATGGTCGAGGGGGGAGGCGCGGCGCCCTCGGGCTCCGTTGAGCTTTTTACGCCCAATTTTGACTCGATGGCCGAGAGCCTGCGCTCGATATCATAGAGACGGCTCTCGATATCGGCGGTAGTCCTGTTGACTACTTCTTTCAGGATGGCGAGCTCTTCGCTCTTCTGCTCAAAGTCGTACTCCTTCTCCTCATAGCTTCCCCTGAGTTTCTTGACTTCTTCCATAACGGTATCATAATTCGCACCGGTTGTGGCCTTTGTGTCGAGCGAGGTCCTCTTAAGGACAGCCGTCTCATCCTTAAGGATCAATATCTGGCTTTGGAGCTCCTGGATGTCGCTCGTCGTCGCGCACGATGAGACTAAAAGGACGGACACAAACAGCATGACAAGTTTGCGTTGAGCAGACACGACGACCTCCTCATATGGATCGTTTGGCAAACGACCGGTCCCCGGTTGTTTCTAGCTGCGCATTTATGATATTATAACGGTAACGGCTCCGTCCATCAAGATAAAACGAACAATAGATGTTGACAATAACCATTTAGATTGGGTACTATAAATTAATGAAACGAATATTCAGGTAATGCATCTAAATGATTGACTATAAAACAATACCCGATGACTCTCTTGTAGCGCAGGCCAGGCAAAAAGACTATCAGGCCTTCGAAGAACTGGTGAAGCGCTACGAGGGGAGGATCTATGGACATACCCTGAGACTCTTGGGTAACCGAGAAGATGCGGAAGATGTCTTGCAGGAAACGTTCTTGAATGTCTTCCGATCACTCGACAGTTTCAGGGGAGATTCCACATTTTCCACGTGGATATACCGAATCGCAACCAACAATGCGCTGATGCGACTGAGAAAATTGTCTCATGGGGAGCGCGAACTGGACGATGAGCTTCCTCCGCCCGAGTCGATGAAGCGACAGGCGCTGGCCAGTCATATCCTCGACCCCAAGGACGCGTTCCTCGAAAAGGAGATGTTACAGGAGTTGGACAAGGCTGTCGAGAAGCTTCCGGAAAAGTATAGAACGATCTTTCTCCTGCGGGATTTGGAGGAATTCTCCACCGATAAAACTGCGCAGGTCCTGGGCATTTCGGAGGCGGCCGTCAAATCCCGTCTTCACCGCGCTCGTCTCTTCATCCGAGAAGCTTTGCTCCGGAAATTCGGGGATAAGACGGAGATACAATCATGAGCGAACAACATAACTGCAAGGACTGTAAGAAGATATTCGATAAGCTCTCGGAATATATCGATCGGGAGCTCAATGAGGAAGAATGCCTCGTATTTGAAGAGCATATCAGGAATTGTAAACCCTGCCTCGATTTCCTTGAGACTCTCAAAAGCACCGTTAAGCTCTGCAGACACCTCGAGGATCATGATTCGTATCGGATACCTCGTGACGTGAGCGTAAAGCTGCACGAATTCCTGAAAAAAGAGTGCAAAATATCGTGACCTTATGCGTCCCGCGGCGGACCTTGGCTCGGGATTTCATATTCAGGGAGCGGCTCGTATGAAAAGGCTCGTGAAAGTCCTGGCGGGAGCGTCGGCAGGGTTTATATGCGGGTGGTTGTTGGGCCTTGTTTCCCAGCATATCGGCTCCACCTGAACCTTTTCATGTCATCCCGTGATTCCGGCCCTCTTTGGGGCGATCGTCGGGCTGATTCTGGTCTGGGGTGGACCGGCGAGCAAAGCACGTGAGGAGTAAAGAGAGGTGATGAAGAGTGAGTAGCCCGCAATACGACCTGGTTATCGTCGGTGCTGGACCCGCGGGCCTGACGGCCGCCATCTACGGGGCGAGAAGCGGCCTGTCCGTGCTCGTATTGGAGCGAATGTCCCCGGGGGGACAGGCGGCGACGACCGACGTAATCGAAAACTACCCCGGGTTTCCGCAGGGGGTTAAGGGCCCCGATCTCACGGGCTCAATGGAAGATCAGGCCAGGAGATTTGGGGCGTCTTTCAAGACCGTCGCCCGGGTCGATCTGTTGGAGCGCGTGAATGGGGCGTTCAGGATTGTGACCGCCGACGAGGGCTTCACTGCAAAGGCGGTCATCGTTGCCTCGGGTGCCGACCCGACCAGGCTCGGCGTGCCCGGGGAGGAACTCCTTATCGGCAAGGGAGTAAGCTACTGCGCGGTATGCGACGGAGCTTTCTTTAAGGGATTGGACGTGGCGGTCGTCGGCGGGGGAAATTCCGCCGTCGAAGAGGCGCTCTATCTGACCAGGTACGCACGGAAGGTGTATCTGATCCATCGGCGCGATCGATTCCGGGCCGACAAGATACTGGTAGATCGCGCCCTGGCGCATCCGCAGATAGAGACCGTCATGGAAAGCATTGTCGAAGAGATCATCGGCGAAAAGGCCGTAACGGCCGCCAAAATAAAGAACGTCAGGACGGAGAAAATGGGAACGCTGTCAATTGGGGGGATATTCGTCTATGCGGGGTATCGTCCCAACACCGATTTTCTCAAGGGAGTGGTTGCACTTGACGAGTCGGGATGCGTAGTCACCGATGCGGAGATGGCCACGGAGGTTCCGGGTCTTTTCGCGGCTGGAGACGTTCGTCACAAGGGACTGAGGCAGGTCATTACCGCCGCGGGAGACGGGGCGACAGCCGCCTTCTGGGCGGAAAAATATATCGAAAAGCTGGAAAACCGGCACTATGGAGACTTTGGCTAGAACCGGACACCGCCGGTCCGATGACGGTGTCTGTGACAATTACACAAAACGTGAGGTGATTAATGCCCATCTATGAATATCGCTGCACCGGTTGTGGCAAGGAGTTTGAGGTCATACAGAAGCCAACGGAGGGTGCCGAGGATCTGGTTTGCCCCTCCTGCGGGAGGCTTAATCCGGAAAAGATCGTATCGTCTTGCTGCGCCCCGTCGTCGCATGGTTCTGAGGGAGCCGGCGGGACGGCCTCCTCGTGCGGACCTCGGAGATTTTCCTGACGATAACCGTCAGCTTCTGAGTTTCAGAAGGATAGTTTTTAAATCAATTGGTGCGATGACGGACGTCAGTGTGTGTTAGCTCGATCGAAGAATAAGTGTTGTTTAAAGATGCACGATATGGTATGAAATGCCGTCGTGCATTTTTATGAGGAGCAGTGCCGGTGAGTATAAAAATTGCGGTTGTCGGGATGGGGTATGTGGGGATACCATGCGCCGCACTCCTGGCGGACGTAGAGGGACACGACGTTACCGGTATCCAACGGAGATCACCGCGAAGCGGATGGAAGATCGATCTTCTCAATTCGGGGAAATCCCCCATAGAGGGAGACGAGCCGGGGCTGAACGAGCTCCTGGCCGCGGTTGTTCGGAAAGGCACGTTTCGGGTCACGGACGATTTCTCTGTCATAAGCCAAATGGATGTGGTTCTCATTGACGTCCAGACGCCCACAGATGGAACGGACCATGCCCCGCAGTACCTCTCCCTGAAGGAGGTCGCGCGGGAGGTCGGGACGTACATGAAGCCGGGAGTCCTCGTTATCACGGAGTCGACGGTTGCGCCGGGTACGACCGAAAACGTCATCCGTCCGATTCTTGAGAGAAAATCCGGTCTGACAGCAGGAAAGGATTTTTCCCTGGCCTACTCCTACGAGCGGGTCATGCCCGGCAAGTTGGTCGAGTACATCGTTAATCTGCCACGGATAGTGGGCGGTATCGACAAGGAGAGCGAGCGGAGGGCACAAGAGCTCTATGCAAAGATCGTCAAGGCCTCCATCCATACCACCGACGTCCTGACGGCAGAGACCACCAAGACGATCGAGAACGCGTATCGCGACGTAAATATCGCCTTCGCCAACGAGATGGCCCTCATCTGCGAGAGTCTTGGTATCGATGTCTACGAGGTGCAGCGACTCATCAACACCCGCTCCGAGCGGATGATGCATTTTCCGGGCGCCGGAGTCGGAGGACACTGCCTCCCCAAGGATACGTGGCTCTTGCTCTACGGGCTCAACACGTATGGGACAAGAAAAGTTCAGACGCATTTCGTGCAGCTTGCCCGCAGCATCAATGAATCGATGCCCGACCATCTCGTTGACCTCCTCTCCGAGTGCCTGGCGGCCAAGGGGAGGAACTACCCTGACGTGAAGGTGGTGGTACTCGGGGTCGCCTATCTCGAGAATTCGGACGATACCCGCAACACGCCCGCCTATGCCGTGGTGGCCCGCCTGAGCGCGCGAGGGGCCGAGGTCATAGCCCACGACCCCTACGTGCGTGAATTTCCCGAAGCGGAGCTTACCAAGGATCTCATCGGGGCGGCCGAGGGGGCCGACGCCCTCGTGATCGTCACAAAGCATAAGGACTACTACGGTATGGATCTGGTTGCTCTCAAGGAAGTAATGAGAACCGGGATAATCATCGACGGAAGGGACGTGATCGATCCACAAGCCGCCCGCGCGGCGGGATTTCTCTATAAGGGAATTGGAAAAGGAAACAGCTAACGGCGGGAAGACCCTCAAGAAAAAGTGTATACCGGAGACATGGGACCGTGCGTGGCGAAGGCGCGTTGATACTATTACATATATGCATAATTTTATACGAGAAAAGTATAAATTATAATCTATTATCATACAATCACACCTATTTTTCTAAATATTCTATTGACACCGAAGAGTCAAATCCCGTACAATCCTAGCGATTTCTATACAGCGCCAAGAGCGATAACACTATAAACCACACTTAAGATCCCTACCATGAAACGAACCGCTCTTGTTTTATCGCTCGTTGTCGTTGTGCTTTTCATTCCTCTTTCCTCGTCCGCAATCAAATGGGAAAACGGCAGGCTCACTACCGACTATTCCGTCGACATCTATTATGAAAACGTATATGGAAACGTGGACAGATCGGTGCTCGACGTGGATCGAAAGACGAAGGATAACTGGCACTACACCGAGGGGATAAAGGTCCAACTCGAGCAAAAGATCACCGAAACGTCGAACCTCGAGTTCTTCTTCTACGGAAGGCACACGACCGACAGGCAGATACAGGACGAGCGAGCCAAGATCCTCCAGATGTATTTGCGGCTCTATGGAGACAATTTTGAGTTCGCGGTCGGCGACGTCGGAGAATACTATACCAAGTATACCTTTAACAATACCTTCATCGGGGCGCGGGGCTGGGTAAGGCCCCTGGAGTCCCTCAAGATCATGCTTCTCGGAGGCAGGAACCGTGAGGGAAGGGACGACAGCTATGAGCACACCTTCGGCGGAGCACGAGTCGAGTATTCGCCCCATCCAAACTACATATTCGGGACGACGTACATCCATACCGAGATAACCAAACTCTTTCCCGGAACGACGGTACCGGACTATAGCGGGGACGTCGTGTCCTTCGACACGCGGCTCAGATTGCTTGATCGGAAGCTGCTGATCTACGGAGAAAGTGCCTTCAGCTGGTATACGGAAGACAGGAGAGACCCCCTCTCCGACAAACCGCAGGGCTGGGCACTGAACCTGGAGATCGATTACCGCCCCATCCAGCCTCTCAAGCTGTCACTCGATTATGAATACGTCGAGCCGAACTTCGTTACGGTAATGGGAAGCGCCGCCAGGGACCGGGAAACGATCAAGGGAGAAGCCCGTTACTACCCGACCGACTCCCTGGATATATGGACGAAGTACCGATTTACCGGAGACAGGCTGTCGGAGAGCTCTCCGGTCTCCTATCGGACCGAGACCCACTATTCGGAGGCGGGCGCTACCTATAAGCCCTTCTTTGTGGATCGAGAGAGCTATTTCAGAAACCTCAAGTTCGACCTCAGGCTCGACTATACCAGGAGAAGTTCGAGCGATAGTCCGATGAGCGTGGACGACGATCGTTTCAACGGCCGTCTCATTGTCTCGAACATATACGGGAAAATGCGCTACTCCCTCGAGTATGGCTTCAGATACACGGATGATTTTGTCCCGAGCTCTTACGATACTATGGTCAATACGGTCGGAGCGAAATGGGGGTATTCATTTGCGGCGCTCGGGTTGGACTGGGACCTTGACCTCTCCTACAAGGTTGACTTCAGAAATACCTACTCCGCCGGAGTCACTTCGTTTGACACGATTTCGGCCGTTACCAGCGGCATGACCGTAAGGTATGGCCCCACAAATTCGATCCTGCGCCTTTCATACCTGGGCGTCTTTTCACAGCTGGGCGACGGGTTCGACACCGGCAAGAACGCCACAGAGATAGCCTTCGAGCAGGTGCTCTACGATAACGGAGGTATTACATCAATCCTCGGGATCAGCTACAGGAATCTCGATTTTCAGTCGGAAAATCGCGATGATTCCTACGGCGAAAACATCTATATGCTCAGCCTCACGCTGCGCTTCTAGATCCCACACTCGGTATCCCAGCCATGAAAACGAAACGAATTACCTCCGCCTTTATCGTTTTTCTCTTTGCGGTCTTCGATGCCCGAAAAACATTGACTTGCAGACCCATATCCTATATGAGTAAACGGATAGCCGGGCGAGCTATACGCTCTTACCTCATCGATCTATCCTGACTGAATATGTAGGGTCATCATGAAGAAAAGGGTGCAGGTCGACGCTATTGACGAGGCGGCGGCCGATCCGGAAGTAACGGCCGACATCCTGGGGACAACCGGAGTCGGCTCGACAGGAGAGTTGAGATGACACAATGGCTCAAGCTACTCAGGGGATCAGGTCTCGTCGGCCTTCTCCTGATCGTCACGAGCTTTGCATCGGCCGGAGGGCAGAATCCTTCGGGTGCGGTGGTGACCTCGTCTGAGGGGTACGTCGACGTGAAATTCAGCGGCAAAGAGCAATTCGTCCCCCTCGTCGAGGGAACGGGGCTCAACTCCGGCGACGTCATTCAGACAGACAGCGAGGCGAGGGTTGTGCTGATGCTTCCCGATAAGAGCACGCTTGTAATCGGTGAGGACAGCCGTGTGGTCATCAAAGAGCTCGGGGTCGTTGAGGTGACAAAGGTCTCAACCAGCGTCTTTGAGCTTCTCAAGGGAAAGGTCAGGGCGATCGTCACGCCGTTTGTCACGAACGAATCTTCCTTTATAATCAGGACCAATAACGTGACCGTCGGGGTGCGCGGCACGGACTTCGGCGCAACGTACGACCCGGATACAGATGAGACGTATATCCTGGGCCTGGAATCATGCGTCTCACTGACTCTCAATCATATCTCGGGAAGCGGCTCTATTTCAGTGTGTGCCGGAAACGAGATAAGGATCGTCGGGGCGCTAACACCGGGCAACCCCCTCGAGGCGTCTGATAAGACAATCGATGGCTTTCTCAAGGAGATGATCCCGACTGAGGGCGCCGGTACCGGCGAGCGGATGAATCCACCTTATATAAAGGACGTCTTCATCAATCGGGTAGTCAACCTGGAGGACGTGGAGGGCACGTTGACGCTTACCCGTGACGACCTTTCAATAGACAGAAAAGTGGTTGTCAGCGGGGGAGCTACTGACGATACCTATAAGGTGACCGAGGTGGAGGTGAGCCTCGATCGGGGAACGAGCTGGAATAAAGCGAGTGGAACTTCCAGTTGGACATACGAGTTCTTGCCTCAGGAAAATACGGAATATGAGCTGATGGTAAGAGCGACCAATGAAAGGGGCGCCGTGTCCGATCCCTGGGAGCTCGGGAGCTGGATTATCGTCTTCGAAAATACGGACTATGAATCAATCTCCCGCTCGATGATCGATAAGCTTTTTTCGGCTATAAAAACGGGCGACTCTTCCGCCGATGATCTGATCTCCGACTTCTACGATGGAGCGATCGACAACATCTACTCGAAATCAGAAGTCGTGGACAAGATCACCAATACATTTTCCGAACACCCAAACTTTACGGTCAGCTACACCATAAACCAGATAAGCTCCGCCGGCGACACTATCATCGCCACGATCCGATGGTCTGAAACGGAGGCGGGGAAAAAGAAGGAAGGGACAACGAAGTTTTGGCTGGCTAAATACGATGGTTTCCGCTTCGTTCACTCGGAGGGTGAATGGTTCCTGGGAAGCGCGCGTCCTCCCGAGCTGACGCTCGAGGTTGTATCGAACACCTATGGGCCCCCGTGCGGGAATTCGTTGAGGATAATCCTCGTCGCGCCGGATGTTCCGTCGAACGTAAACACCATTACAGTCTATCCCATTACGACGTGTGAAAGCACCCACTTTGCGATTCTGACACGCGCGTTTTACGAGGGTCTGACCGGAGCATCTGACGGTTTTGGGGGAGATTTTCACTATGAAGTGACCACCGCGTGCACTGCCTCGGGGTTCTGCTCCGCTCCGCTCCCGTTTCTCTATAGCTCAATCAATCCGCTCGTAACGGTCAACTTTAAAGAGTACGGGTATGATCTCTCGGCCGGCACCATGCTGCCGTAATCGGAACTCTCTGGAAATATAATTGACGGAAGCAATGAACGAAACGCGACGACATACGGCTAAAGATCTTTCGGTATCGGGTGTAACGGCGTTTTTGCTTACTGCGGCGTGTATCCTGATCCTTTCTCTTCCTGCTCTCGGACAGGATGCGAGCACCGGCATCGAACTCAGAATAGTTGGAGTCTTCGACCTCCATCCACCGTTGCCAGAAGAGGGCGATGACGTCCAGATCGGTGTGCTGGTGGAGAATTACGGCACGAAAGACGCGCGGGATGTCGCCGTCTATTTCTATGAAGACGATGTTTGGTTCGACAAGGAAGTAGTGGACGTGAGGTCGGGAGATACCGTCTATATCCAGACATACTGGACGGCCGCATATGGGGATAGGTATCTTTCCGCGGTTATCGATCCTGCAGGGGATCTGGATGAAGATGCGGGTGATAACAGGGTCGGTGCCTGGGTGACCGTAAGGTGAGTGCGGCCGTAATAAAAAGCCCCAAACGACTCTTTTTTCTTGCAATGGGGCGGATGCGGTGATATATATATAACTCGTTATAGACCGCATTGATATAAATGCGGTTTTGGGTTTTTTGGGATAAAAAGTCTTGGGAATGAATAAAAAGGAAGGAGAATTTAATGAAGAGATTGAGTTTTGTTGTGGCGATAATCTTTGTTCTCTCTCTCTCGCTTTCAGTTTATGCCGCTGATTCCAAGGTCGGCGTCCTCGATCTCATGAAAGTCATCGACCTCTCGGCACAGGGCAAGAAGGCAAAAGACGAGATGAATGCGAAGATCAAGGCCGCAGAGACCCAGGTGAAGAAGAAACAGGACGAGATACTCAAGATGAAGGCGGACATAGAGAAGCAGGCGCCCATGCTTTCAGCCAGCGCCTTAGCGGACAAGAAAAGGGCCTATGAAGATAAGGTCTTGGACTTTCAGAGAATGGTTCAGGATTATGAGTATGAGCTGCAGCAAAAAGATTTCGAGCTTGCCCAGGTCATTCTAACCCAGACGAAAGATATCATCGACAAGATCGGCAAGGAAGACGGCTATACCATCATCCTCGAAAGAACCAATTCCGCGGTCCTCTATTTCCCGGCCAGTGCCGATATAACCGATAAGGTTATCAAGGCGCTCAACAGCAAATAGCACAAGTAGCCAAATAAATCTAACAACAAAAAACCCGCCTCGGCGGGTTTTTTGTTGTTATTCTTACGAAATATCCTCGTCTGCTGCGATCAACGAGAAAGGGGAGCCTTTCTTCCTGCACTCTTATTCGCAGGAAAAAGGATAGGGACTTGCAAAATCGTAAAGATCGTTGAAGACATTCCAAGGTTCACGGCTGCAATCGGTTACCACCCAGATATCATCACGTCCGTCGTGATCGAGATCCGCAGAGCAACTGGCCGTGAAATGGTAGCTGTCTCCCGATATATTGAGATACCAGTTCTTGTAGTATTTCGGCTCCGAGGCGGGTCGAAAACTAATCAGCTCAAAGTCACCCGCATAGACCGAATTCTCGGCAAAATAGGTGAGCTCGCTCGCGTACACTCCGGCCAGCAGTATGCGCGCCTCCGATTGCCTGGACTTGTTCTGGAATCTCATGAAATTGGGGACGGCGATCGCGGCGAGAATGGCTATGATAGCCACAACGATCAGTAGCTCTATTAAGGTAAAACCGGGGCTTTTGCGGCGTGCCATTATGGTATGTCTACGTCTTTTCATGCTCTACTAATGAAGCAAATATCGTGCCAGACGACGTCCGAGCATACCTCCGGACGGCCGTTCAACCCGTTGTGATTACTATCTTTATTAAACGCTCTGGAGCGAGGCAGGGGCAGAAGGACGCTTCAATTGGGTGCTAATGACAAAAATGTAAATGTGTTTGCGGTATTGCAACTATCCGGTAACCGGACAATTGGGAATACGCACAGGGCGGATGAGAATAGCGAAAAAAGACTTGACAGAGTATTTAGTTTCGTATAGTATGCAGGAAAGTGGAAGATTACAGGGATTCTATTTAACGTATGAAAATTGCAGTACCGATAGTCGAAAGAATGAATTGGGTGTGGCGCAAGCACATAGGTGATTTGGTGCGCCCGCTGAACTAGAAGACAAGCCGTGGGTGGCCAAAGTCGCCCACGGCTTTTTATTTTAAAGGCCGTGATATATCACGGCCTTTTTGCGTTCAGAGAAAGGGGGTGATCGCCGCATGAGGCGACTGTGGATATGAAAGTGAACGAGATATAGTTGTTATGATAGATAAAGCGCAACCAATATTGTGGAGATAAAAATGACCGAGAAGAAAATTACGCTGTCCAAAGCGGAAATGCCGACCAAATGGTATAACATCGTACCGGACTTTCCGGTACCGATGAAACCGGTGCTCAGCCCCAGGACGCTTCAGCCCGCGACGGCCGATGATTTTTCGCCGATCTTCCCGATGTCCATCATCGAGCAGGAGATGTCCGACCAGGGGTACATCCCCATTCCGGACGAGGTTTTGGAGGCATATGCCATCTATCGTCCGACTCCGCTCGTTCGGGCGACCCGCCTGGAGAAATATCTCGATACGCCCGCTCATATCTATTTCAAGAACGAGAGCGTCTCGCCAGCGGGGTCTCATAAGCCGAACACGGCCATCCCCCAGGCGTTCTATAACAAGCAGGCGGGCATGAAGCGTATGTCAACGGAGACGGGGGCCGGGCAGTGGGGAAGCGCATTGGCGTTTGCGGGTTCGCTCTTTGGAATAGACGTGACTGTCTATATGGTACGGATATCCTTTGAGCAAAAACCGTATCGAAAATCAATGATCCAGACGTGGGGGGGGACCATCTTCCCCAGCCCGAGCGACCAGACAGAGGTGGGAAGGGCTATACTGAAAGAGAATCCACACACAAACGGAACGCTCGGCATGGCCATATCGGAGGCGGTCTTCGACGCGGCAACCCATGACGATACAAACTACTCGATCGGCAGCGTGCTCAATCACGTCTGCATGCACCAGACCATTGTGGGCCAGGAGGCGATGCTCCAGATGAAGAAGGCCGGTGAATATCCCGACGTGTTGATCGGATGCGTCGGTGGGGGGAGCAACTTCGCCGGTATTTCCTATCCGTTCCTCAGGGACAAGATCAAAGGCAACAAGGATATGAAGGTTATCGCGGTGGAGCCTTTCTCCTGTCCCACTCTCACAAAGGGTGTGTACGCCTATGACTTCGGCGACACCGCGATGGTGGCCCCGGTCGCCCATATGCACACGCTGGGTCATACGTTCGAGCCGCCGGGAATCCACGCGGGCGGACTGCGGTATCACGGCATGGCGCCCACGCTGTGCCTCCTCTATGATCAGAAAATCATAGACGCCGTCGCAGTGCATCAGAACGCGTGTTTTGAAGCGGCCGTGACGTTTGCCCGCACCGAGGGGATCATTCCCGCCCCGGAGTCGTCCCACGCTATCAGGGTGGCGATCGATGAGGCGCTCAAGGCAAAGAAGGAAAAGAAGAAATCGGTAATCCTCTTTAACCTTTCGGGCCATGGACACTTCGACATGGTCGCCTACGACAAGTATTTCGCAGGACAGCTGGAGGACTACGAATACCCCTCAGAAAAGATAAAAGAGGCGCTGACGCATCTTCCTAAAGTCGGCGCGGTGTAACTCCCCCGCCTGCCTAAAGAGAGAGACCGCAGGGGACCCCTGCGGTCTCTCCGCATTTAATTATCAGAGGTGCGGTTTTTTGTTGCTTCCATTTCATAACCCCGTGTGCTATAATCGAGTAAATTTTTATTACTGGGTGGAAGATTGGATCGTCGCAACAACGGGGTAATGGCGATGGATGAGACAGTCATGTCATCGTTGGAAAACGAAATCCTCCAGGAGTTTCACCGGGTTTCCGATTCCGATAGTAATCCAACCAAAATTCTTGGCGAAATAATCAGAACCCTCAGCGCCCGCATCGGTGCTGACACCTGCCGCCTATTAGCAGTGGACGAGATAAGCGGCGAAGAGACCGCGATCACATCCTTTGAGGGAAAGAAGCTCCCCGGGCAGCCCGGTCGACAGAAAAGCCGAGCAATCAAGGGCATACGAGGGAAGACGGTCAGCCTCGAATCGACAACCGATGCTGAGAAAGAGGGGCTGATGGCCCGTGTACCGGTGAGGTTTTCCGGAAAGATCATCGGTATGATTGAGGCGCATAGGCACGTCGGCACCGCTCCGTTCACGCCGAATGACTTGGCTCTCATAGACCGTGTCGTGGCTGTGGCCGCGCTACTGGTAGAGAACGTCAGGCTGGGAAAGATGCGTGACAGGAGTCTTCGGGAAATCTCCGAGCTTATGGAGATATCGGGGATTCTGAATTCCTCGCTGGATACTACCGCGATTCGAGAGAAGGCGATCACCGTAATCACCAAGCTCCTTAACTGTGAGGTGGCGTCCCTGCTTCTGGTCGATGAAGAGACCGACGAGCTTTACTTTGAGGTCGCCCTTGGCGAAAAAGGGGATCGTGTCAAAGAAACGAGGCTAAAAAGCGGGGAGGGGATCGCCGGATGGGTTGCGGTCCATAACCAGCCGCTGCTCATTGACGACGTAAAGACCGACCCGAGACACTCCAGGAGGTTTGACGAGCGATCCAAGTTTGAGACGCGCAATATGATCTGCGTGCCGATGGTGATAAAACAAAAGGTGGTCGGCGTTCTGCAGGCTATCAACAAGCTGGAAAACGGGGGCTTTTCTCAAACGGATCTCGACCTCTTTATCTCCCTTTCACATGAGGTGGCGATTGCGGTAGACAACGCACGGCTCTATAATGAACTTCGCGAGACCTTCTACCAGACCGCCGAGGCCCTCGCCGACGCGATTGAAAAGAGGGATCCCTACACCGGAAACCATACGCGACGGGTCATGCACTATTCGATGGCGATCTCCCGTTTTCTTGATCTTACCGATGCGGAGGTGGAAAACCTCAGGCTGGCGGCTATCCTCCATGACATTGGAAAGATCGGTGTCGAGGATTGCGTGCTGCGGAAAGACTCCGAGCTTAATGACGAAGAGTATCTAAAAATTATCCGTCACCCCGAAATCGGTGTGGACATACTCGGCCACATCAGGCGCCTCGACGGGGTTATCCCCGGCATGAAATCACATCATGAGCGTATGGACGGAAACGGATATCCCGATAAGATCGTGGGTGGAGATATTCCCCTGATCGCACGGATCATCGCGGTGGCAGATACGTTTGACGCAATGACCACGGACCGTCCCTACCGAGCGGCCCTCGCCGACCGTGAGGCGATGGAAGAACTGAAGCGTTTTGCCGGAAGTCAGTTTGACCGGAACGTAGTCAATGCCTTTATCAGATCCTATGAGAAAGGATATATCACCAAGAGTGTTGACTAACAGTACTATATAATATATATTAAAACAGTGTTAGCGGAATAGGCGCGGAGAATTTTATGTCAGATCAGGACGTCCTCTTACAGAAGTTCGGTCGTGAATTTGCCAAGGGAACAATCCTCTTTCACGAGGGAGATACCCAAAGCAAGGAGATGTATGTCATCCACAGGGGCAAGGTTAAGATATCCAAGAAGGTGGGACACCAGGAGACGGTCTTGGCGTATCTCGGGCAGGGTGAGTTTTTTGGTGAAATGGCCATCCTGAACAACAAGCCCCGTTCGGCGACGGCCGAGGTAACGGAGGACAGCACGCTCCTCGTGATCGATCCCAAAACCTTTGAGATGATGATCAAGGGGAATACCGAGGTCGCCTTCAGGATGATAAAGAAGCTGTCCGATCGTATCGAGGAGACCGATAACACGATTGAGCTCTTGATGATAAAGGACACAAACAGCCGCGTCGTCCATGCGCTGGAGAGCCTCGCGGAATCGATTGGGATCGGCCGGGACGGCGGGATGATGCTCCCCGTTTCGACGGACGAACTCGTGTCAAGGGCGGGCGTCAGCTCGGACCAGGCGCTTACAATACTCGAGAAGCTTAAGAAGGCACGAGTCATTGCTATATCTTCAGAAGGTGTCTTTATTCAGGACCTGAGTAAACTGCGGAAGTTCGTCGAGTTTCTGATCCTCAAAGAGCAATTTGGCGATTTGGATTAGCGCTATGGAGATCCGCGTATTAGGATGTAACGGGGGTATACTTCCGGGTTTTCGGTCTTCGAGCTTCCTGATAAACAAGCGGGTGCTCATCGATTCCGGACACGTGGCGGCAGAGCTCACCCTCGAGGAGCAGAACAAGGTCAGAGACATATTTATTACCCATTTTCATCTCGATCACACAAAAGATATCGCTTTCCTCACCGATAATGCCTTCGGCAATCACGATCTTCCCATCACGATCTATGGGACCGGCAAGACCGTATCGGATTTTAAGAATCACTACTTCAATAATGCCACCTGGCCCGATTTCACCAGCATCAATTCCGAAAATCATCCCATCGTTAGACTTGCCACCGTGCAGGAGGGCCAGAAGACCGCGGTGAAGGGCATAGACGTCACTCCATTCGGCGTCAACCACTCCGTAGACGGGGTGGGCTATCTCGTGCGGGAGGGGTCGAGCGTTGTTGTCTTCTCGGGAGATACCGGGCCGACCGATACGATGTGGGCTGTTATCAACGCGGATCCGAACGTCAAGGCGATCTTCGTTGAGACGTCGTTCCCCAACGAGTTCCAGGCGATTGCCGACGCTTCCGGCCATTTTACGCCGAGGACGCTCGACGCCGATCTCAAGAAGCTGAAGAGGACCGGAATTCCGATATACCTTTATCATCTCAAGCCGAAGTACTTCGATATCCTTACTGATGAGATTCGGGCCTTGAAACGGGACAACCTCATCGTCCTCCAGAACGATCTTTTCTTAACCTTCTGAGGACCTGCCGTGGGCGTGCGAAAAGAATCACCAACGGGAATTCGCATTGATGAGCAAAGCGCATGGGTGCGATGCCCCGGATGCAGCCGTATACTCTTTTCTCGGGAGGTCAAGAGAAATCTCTCGGTCTGCTCGGAATGCGGCCATCACTTCCGGATCGGGGCGCGCCAGCGCATTGAGATAACGGTCGATCCTGAGAGTTTCCAGGAACTTTTCGGCAATCTCATGACGGCCGATCCACTCACGTTCGTAGACAGTAAGCCGTACGTAAAACGTGCCGAGGAGGCGCGTCGCAAATCGGGAGAGAACGAGGCAGTGATCGTAGGGAAGGCAAACGTCTTCGATCATCGGATCGTCGTCTCGGTCATGGATTTTGATTTCATGGGGGGGAGCATGGGAAGTGTCGTGGGGGAGAAGGTGACCCTGGCCGTTGAGGAGGCGGTCGCTCATTCGCTTCCGGTCGTCTCATTTACGGCGTCCGGAGGAGCGCGGATGCAGGAAGGGCTGATATCTCTCCTCCAGATGGCAAAGACGACCGGCGCCGTCACCAGAATGCAGGGAAAAGGGCTTCCTTTTATCTCGGTACTCACCGACCCCACGACCGGAGGAGTGGCCGCGAGCTTTGGGATGCTGGGTGATATAATCATCGCGGAGCCGGGGGCGCTCATCGGCTTTGCGGGCAGACGCGTCATAGAACAGACGATAAACGAGAAGCCTCCCGAGAACTTCCAGAAGGCCGAAGAGCTGATGCGTCATGGAATGATCGATATGATCGTTGAAAGGAAACTGATACGGCCGACTCTTGGACGGATTTTGGATTATTTCGACCCCATGACGAGAAACCGAACATCTCCCTCCCGATAATCCGCGCAGGAGGCACCCCGCGGATCACTTTTCCCGCCATTTTTAGCAGCGTCAGGACAGGCAGGCCGACCCACGGAGGGCGGATGGACTGTGCTGACAACCGGCGTGAGACATATTCATTGCCTCTACCCGATTGCGCGATATGATCAAAGATAACGCATCCGATTCATATATCAAAGACCAGTTTCTATACCTTGAGGGCCTTACCGCCCGCGGGATCCGCACAGACCTGTCTCAGATGCGCGCCGGGCTTGTCCTCCTGGATAATCCCGAGCGGGCGGTGCCGACGGTCATCGTCGGGGGAACGAACGGCAAGGGCTCGGTCACGACGATGATCGGTAATATTGTTAGGCATGCCGAATATTCTGTCGGCTGCTACTATTCTCCCCATCTTTTCGACGTGCGCGAAAGGATTATGCTCAATGGCATAATGATCTCATCCGTCGATATGGCCCGTCTCATCCAATACATACGAGAAAAGACGGAACCCGATCTGAATCTGACCTATTTCGAGTTCCTGACGCTTTCGGCCTACACCTTTTTCGCCCGGAGTAAAGTGGATCTGGGGGTGATGGAGGTCGGCATGGGGGGGCGCTATGACGCCACCAACGTCACCGACCCGATCGTATCGGTAGTCACCACCGTATCGCTGGACCATACCGGGTACCTCGGAAAGAGAGAGGAAGAGATAGCCGAAGAAAAGGCCCAAATCGTCGGGGACGGGTGCGTGCTTGTCGCGGGGAGGGTAAGTGAGAGCGTACGAGAGATCCTGCGCAATCATGCGCGAGAGAAGGGGGCCGGGTCGTTCTTCTTGAGTGAGGACTTCGTGGGCAAGGCGCAGTCGGTAAAGGTGCGGAATGGGACAACTGCGATGCGGTATCGGGGTCTCGGCACGCATCTGGACAAGGTTATCGTTTCGCTTCCCGGGGCACATCAGATCGATAACGCGTCCGTGGCGCTGGCCACGGTCGAGATTCTCGGAAGAAGGGGATTTTCCATAAGTGAGGACGCTATTCGGAAGGGGCTGTCGTCGGTCCACCTCCCGGGGAGGATGGAGCGGATCGCGGAAAACCCCGAGACGATTGTCGACGTCGCTCACAACCCGGCAGGGGCGCGGGTCCTGGCCGAGTACATTCGGTTGCTGCCGAAAAAGAGGACGGCCCTCGTGGTGGGAATGATGGGTGATAAGGACATCGGCGGTTTCCTGAGGGAGCTTGACGGACTTGCTGTTTCCATAGCGCTGGCCGCTCCCCGAGTCGACCGGGCGGCCTCAATCGCCGATCTGAAGCGGGCTGCCGTTTCCCTCGGAACGCCGGTCCGGTCGTATGGAGGTGTCTCTGCGGCGCTCGAGGCGTCACGGCGGCTGGTCGGAGATCAGGGCAGGATCGTCGTCACGGGGTCATTCTATACCGTCGAGGAAGCCGCCAGGGAGATCCGAGGTGCGTAGCCGTTTGAAAGAAGCTGTTTGTTCGAGCTGTCAGGTCCTCCCCGCGTCTCAAAAGGCGCGCTGCCGACGGTCAAACGCCCGCGACGTCGTCAAAAATAGACTCAAATAGATTGACAACCGCCTTTGATTTCTCTATCATGAAAGGATAATCCCTATCATTAGTAGACCAGCAAGACCATGAATAAACCCAGGCATATCGTCCTCGGCGTGACGGGTGGGATCGCGGCGTATAAGGCGTGCGAGTTGACCCGCCTCTTTGTCAAGGGAGGATATTCGGTCCACGTCGTCATGACCGAGCATGCCCTGGCCTTCGTCACCCCACTCACCTTTTCGACACTGTCGGGAAATCCCGTGGGGAGCGCCATGTTTGACGGGGGAGCGCCGGAGACGATCAAGCATATCGATCTGGCCGATGAGGCCGATCTCGTTGTCGTGGCCCCCGCTACGGCAAACGTGATCGCCAAGGTGGCTGCGGGGATAGCCGACGATCTCCTCACGACGATCATCACGGCAACAAGGGCGCCGGTCCTGTTTTCCCCATCGATGAACGTCAACATGTACGAGAACCCGATAACCCGCGGCAATATCGAGCGGCTCGGGGGGCTCGGCTACCATTTCGTCGAGCCGGGGACTGGTTGGCTTGCGTGCGGCTGGGAAGGAAAGGGGAGGCTTGCCGAGCCGATACTGATATATGAGCGCGCCGAGGCCCTTCTGGCCGATCAGGATCTTTCCGGCATGAAACTGCTGGTAACGGCAGGGCCCACCCGAGAGGCGATCGATCCGGTTCGTTTCATCAGCAACCGCTCCACGGGAAGGATGGGATACGCGGTGGCGAGGCGCGCCGCCCTGAGGGGGGCACAGGTTATCCTCATCTCGGGCCCATCTCACCTCGAGCCGCCGTCCGGCGTAGATGTCGTGTCCGTGGAGAGCGCGGCCGAAATGGCCCGGGAAGTGAAGGGGCGTTTCGGCTGGGCACAAGTCGTTATCAAGGCCGCCGCCGTATCGGACTTCACGCCGAAAAGCCCGAGCGGACACAAGATCAAGAAGGATGAATGCGCGGACGTGATCGAGCTTTCGCGCACTGAAGATATTCTGCAGGAGCTCGGCAGGATCAAGGGCGATAAGATCCTCGTGGGCTTTGCCGCAGAGACCGAAAAAATGCGGGCCAATGCCAAGAAGAAACTTGAGGGCAAGAATCTCGATATGATCGTTGCCAACGACGTATCAAGAAAAGACTCGGGTTTTGGCGTGGAAACGAATGTGGTGCGGATCATTGAGCGTGACGGGACGGAAACCGAGCTTCCCCTCATGTCCAAGGAGGAGGTGGCCGACGAAATCCTTACCAGAGTTGGGGATCTATGGAAGAAAGGACGCAGCTGAAAGAGATCGTCGCCACGCTTCGATCACACCTGCTTTATCTCAAGGAAATGGGCATCGAGTGGATCCCGAGGCGGGCAGGGGAATTAGGGCCCAGCACATCCCCCCTCACGCTGGAGTCGATCCGCGCTGAAATGGGCGATTGCAGACGCTGTAAACTCTGGAGTGGAAGAAAGAATCTCGTGTTCGGAGAGGGCAACCCAAACGCCTCACTGATGTTTGTGGGGGAGGGGCCCGGTGCCGATGAAGACGCGCAGGGGCGCCCATTCGTCGGAAGGGCGGGACAGCTGCTGACCAGGATCATCGAAGCCATCGATATGAAGCGGAACGATGTCTATATCGCTAACATCGTCAAGTCTCGCCCCCCCAACAACCGCGTTCCGGAGCCGGATGAAGTGGCCGCGTGCCTGCCGTTCCTGAAGAAACAGATAGCAGCCATCCGACCTCAGATCATCGTGGCACTGGGCGCCGTGGCGACAAACAATCTGCTGGGAGCCACGCTTTCGATCACAAAAGTGAGGGGGGAATTTCGGGAAATGGGCGGAGTCCTGATCCTGCCGACCTTTCACCCGAGCTATCTGTTGCGCAATCCCGCCGCCAAACGCGAGGTCTGGGAGGATATGAAGAAGGTCAGGAACCGCCTCCACCTCATTGAAAGGAGTGATCCAGGTGCGTAAGCTTTTAGTCTCGATACATATCACGATATTCCTCACGGGGATCGTACTGGCGTTTGCCCCGGCAATCCTCGGCCAGGTGGTAGGGCCCGCTCCAGTGAGCGTGCTCACCGTCAAGGGGATCATTAACCCGGTTTCCGCGGAATACCTCGTGGAGGGGATCACCGAGGCTTACGACAAGGGGTACCAGGCGGTTATTATCGAGATCGATACGCCGGGCGGACTGGACGATTCGATGCGAGAGATCATCAAGTCGATGATCAATACCAAGATACCCGTCATCGTGTACGTCCACCCATCGGGCGGCAGGGCGGCTTCTGCGGGAGCCTTCATAACGATCGCGTCGGACATCGCGGTCATGACGCCCGGCACCAACATCGGGGCCGCGTCGCCCGTCTCCCTTGGCGAACAGATGGACGAGACGATGAAGGCAAAGGTCACCAATGACGCGGCAGCCTATATAACGGGATTGGCCGACGGCAACAAAAGGAACTCAGATATCGCGCGCCGGATGGTCACTGAAGCGATCTCCATTCCGGCCGAAGAGGCCCTCTCCGACAACGTCATCACCCTCATCGCCAAGGATCGCGCGGATTTGATCGCCCAGTTGGATGGAAAGACCTTCGTAACACGGAAAGGGACCATCACGTTCCATTTAAAAGGCGCCGATATCGCTGAAAATCCAATGGGTTTTCGCTTCGAATTTCTTTACATCCTCTCCAACCCGAACATTGCCTATATCCTTATGATGCTGGGGATCATGGGGCTCTACTTTGAGCTGTCCAACCCCGGCGCGATCCTCCCGGGCGTCATCGGGGGAATTTGTCTGGTTCTGGCTTTCTACTCTTTTTCGACGCTCCCGGTCAACTACGCGGGGGTCCTGCTCATCCTCTTTGCGGTCCTCCTATTTATTCTGGAGATCAAGGCGCCCACTCACGGCTTCCTGGCAATCGGAGGTGTGATCGCCCTTTTCTTCGGTTCGATTCTCCTCTTTAATACAAAAGTGGAGTTTCTCAGGGTGTCTATGGAAGTTATTCTGCCGACCGTTATCGGCGTGGCCCTCTTCTTTGCCTTCGTCATAACGATGGCCGTACGCGCTTACCGAAAGAAACCGACCACCGGAACGGAGGGAATCCTCGGCGAAATCGGCGTCGCCAAGTCGCGGATAGATGCCGAGGGGGGCCGTGTCTTCGTCCACGGGGAATGGTGGGATGCGACGAGCGACGACCCTATCGGCGAAGGGGCCAGGGTCGAAGTCATCGAAAGCAAGAATCTCGCCATCAAGGTAAAGAAGATCTAGGTCGTTTACGACGGACACCGATGACAGAGCCGATACGTGCCCTCTCGGTCATATCGGGAGGGCTTGACAGCATCCTGGCCACGCGCATCGTGATGGATCAGGGCGTGGACGTGACGGCGATTCACTTCGTCACTCCATTCTTTGGGTCCGCGCCGGGACCGGAGGGCGATCTATTCGCCCGGCGTATGGCCGAACGGTACGGCATCCGCGCAACCTCGGTCGACGTCGCCGACAGCTATATCGGTATGCTCGCGTCGCCCCAGTATGGATACGGGAAGAACTTTAATCCATGCGTGGACTGTAAGATCCTCCTTTTTGCGACGGCGCGCCTGATGATGGAAGAGGCGGGTGCCCGGTTCATCATAACCGGAGAAGTCCTGGGGCAGCGCCCGATGTCTCAGCGGCGGGACACGCTGAGGGTTATAGAGCGGGATTCGTCAACCACGGGGCTTCTGCTTAGACCTCTCTCGGCCAAACTGCTCAAGCCGACCATCCCGGAGTCCGAAGGGTGGGTTCGGAGGGAAGAGCTCTTCGGGTTTTCGGGGAGATCGCGAAAGCCCCAGATCGAGCTCGCGTCCCGTTTGGGTATTACCGGTTATCCGGCCCCGGCAGGTGGGTGCTGTCTGACCGATCCGATCCAGTCCGGGAGGATCAGGCGTCTTTACGGGATGAAAGAGCGACCGGACCCGCGGGAAGTCGCACTGATACAGATCGGCAGACCCTTCTATCTCGGAGACGGGGTGATCCTGACAATGGGGAGAAACGAAGAGGAGAATGCAAGGATTGACGGGCTGGCACAAAACGGAGACCTCTTCATAAAAATTGTTGATATGCCCGGTCCCCTGGGTCTTATACTCGGAAGCCCCACGGATGATCAGATGAATACGGCGACCGCAATTATCGCCTACTTCAGCAAGGCGCGGGGCCTGCCGAACGTCAGAGTCGGCATAGGCGGCAGATTAGACCCCCTGGAAACGGTGCGCGAGGCGTCCGCCGCCGATGAGCAGGATGTGGAAAAGATGAAGTTCTGACGATTCCTAAAGAATACGTGCTGAATGTAATGGGTCCGCTTTTATGCTACATTGAGGGAAAAAATGCGAAGATCACGGATATTGTCAACCGGCCGATATCTCCCCCCCAAGGTCGTTACGAACCACGATCTGGCCAGGGTCATTAACACCAATGACCAGTGGATTCAGGAGCGGTCCGGTATCGTTGAGCGTCGGTACGTCGAGGGAGAGGTGGGGGCGTCCGATCTCGGTTTTGAGGCGGCCAAGATCGCCATCGATCGGGCCGGCATCACGGCAAAAGACCTCGATATGATCATTTTTGCGACGCTGAGCCCGGACTATACCTTTCCCGGGCCGGGGTGCCTGCTCCAGAGCATGTTGGAAGTGCCGGGGAAAGCGGTAGTTGATATCAGAAACCAATGCACAGGGTTTCTCTACGGCATGTCGATAGCCGATCAGTTCATCAAGACCGGCATGTTTGACAAGATCCTGGTCGTGGGAGCGGAGGTCCATTCGACGGGGCTTGAGTTTGCAGACTCGGGCAGGGACGTAACGGTGCTCTTCGGGGACGGGGGCGGCGCCATGGTGATCGGCGTCAGCGACGATCCCGACCGGGGCATCCTCTCGACCCACCTGCACGCCGACGGCCGGGGTTTCAGAGACCTCTGGATCGAGGGACCTGCCAGCCGTTACATGCCGCGGGTCACCCACCAGATGATAGACGAGGGCCGGCAATGGCCGAAAATGAACGGGAGGAACGTTTTCAGGGGTGCCGTCACCCACCTTCCGGAGGTCATCAATGAGGCGCTTTCGGCAAATGATACAAAACTCGAGGACGTCGCCTATCTGATACCGCACCAGGCCAATATGCGCATCAACCAGTTTGTCGCCCACAAGCTCGGGTATCCCCAGGAAAAGGTCTGGCACAATATTCAGCGGTACGGTAACACCACCGCAGCGACCCTCCCGCTGTGTCTGGACGAGATGCTGGAGCAGGGTGTCGTCAAGGATAAGGATCTCCTCTTGTTTGCGGCCTTTGGGGCCGGCTTTACGTGGGGATCTGCGCTCGTGAGGTGGTAGCTCGTCTATCTATCTACTGTGTCTCACCTAAGGGGCGGGAATGGGATAGCATCCCACCCGCCCTCATGCCGTAAGGAAAATATCAACGTGGAAGACCTGACCCCCGCCCTCAGGCAGTATCTCGAAATTAAGGAGCGGTACCCGGACTGTATTCTCTTCTTCCGGATGGGCGATTTCTACGAGATGTTTTTCGAAGATGCCCGCATCGCCTCTCCCATTCTCGAGATTGCGCTGACCACCCGGGACAAGGGTAAAGAAAACCCGATCCCAATGTGCGGAATTCCCTACCACGCCGCCGACGTTTACCTCGGAAAGCTCCTCAAGAAGGGTTTTAAGGTCGCGGTATGCGAGCAGATGGAAGACCCTTCTCAGGCCAGGGGGCTCATCAGGCGAGAAGTGGTGAGGGTTGTGACGCCGGGACTCATATCGGACACCGCACAGCTCTCGGAAAAGGAGCCGAACTATATAGCCGCCCTCGTTGATCACGACGGGACATGGGGCATCGCGTTTCTCGATTTTTCTACCGGCCTGTTCAAAACTACCGAGCGTGAAGATTTCGCCGAGGTTATTGACGAGCTCTACGCGGTCGGTCCAAAGGAGGTAGTTATTCCCGAGGGCGCCGGCGTCGACGTGCACGGTGAACAGCTGAGGACCTGTCTGGGTGATGCACTCGTCAATCGGGTCGATCCTCGCGCCTTCGAGATCGGCGCCGCCCGGAGAACGGTTGCCGAGCTCCTTGGCCTGGCTCAGGTGGACGGCCTCGGTTTTGCCGAGAAACACGCGGCCCTGGCGGCGGTCGGCGGTCTCCTGCGCTATGTGAGCGACTATCAGAGGGGAGAAATCCCTCACCTTTCGCTTCCCCGGTTCTATCTGCCCTCCCAGTATATGGTCGTCGACGAGGTTACCAGGCGAAACCTGGAGATCCTCAAGACTATCTATGAGGGGAGCAGGCGCGGGTCACTCCTTTCATTGATCGACCGGACGGTCACATCCATGGGAGGAAGGCTGATCAGGGAATGGATCACCTATCCGCTGACGAACATACAGGAGATAGGGGCGCGCCATGACGCGGTCGGTGAGTTTTTCGGCCGGTACGAAACATGCGAGCTGGTCAGGGAGAAACTTGCCTCCATCGTAGACCTCGAGCGACTGGTCGGACGGGTTTCCGTAAAGACCGCCGGGGCTCGAGATCTGACAGCGCTTTCCGATTCTCTCAAGACAATCCCGGGGCTCATTGAAGTAGTATCGGATTTCGCGAGCGAGCCCGTCGTGCGGACAGGAGGTGGATTTGATAATTTCCTGCCGTTGACTGATAGGATCGACGCCATTCTTATCGACTCCCCGGGTCCTTCGATCAGGGAAGGCGGGATCATCCGGGAAGGAATTGACAAGGACCTCGACGAGCTGAGGCGACTGTCCCGAACGGGAAAAGATTGGATCATCGAGCTTGAGGCGCAGGAACGGAGGCGCACGGGAATCTCCAATCTCAAGGTCAGGTTCAACAAAGTCTTCGGATACTATATCGAAGTGACCAATTCATACCTTTCCATGGTGCCGGCCGACTATATTCGCAAGCAGACGCTGGTCGGCGCGGAGCGATTCATTACTCCTGATCTGAAGGAATACGAGGCCAAGGTTCTGGGTGCGGAGGATCGGATAAAGCTGATCGAGTACGACATATTCTGCGGTCTTCGCGACGAGGTGAGGAGCTGGATCCCGGCGGTAAAAAAGGCGTCAATGCTCCTTGCGGAGTTGGACGTTCTGACGTGTTTTGCGACGGTAGCGCGTGAATACGACTACTCAAGACCATTGGTCACTGACGGCTCACTCATCGATATTGTCGAAGGACGGCATCCGATGGTGGAGCGGTCGCTGCCACCGGGCTCCTTCGTGCCAAACGATATCGCTCTAGCCGGCACGGACCGACAGATTCTTATCATCACCGGCCCCAATATGGCCGGCAAATCGACGATCATACGGCAAGCCGCGATCATCGTGCTTATGGCCCAGGTGGGGAGCTTCGTACCGGCGCGACGGGCAGAGATCGGAGTCGTGGACCGCATCTTCGCGCGGGTCGGGGCATCTGATTCTCTGGTCAGGGGACAATCGACCTTTATGGTCGAGATGGTGGAGACGGCCAATATCCTCAATAATGCTACCGACAAGTCGCTGGTTATACTTGACGAGATTGGAAGAGGCACAAGCACATTCGATGGGATCTCCATTGCGTGGGCTGTAGCCGAGTTCATCCATGACGCCCCCCGGTGCAAACCCCTGACTCTTTTTGCCACCCATTACCACGAGCTGACGGAGCTTTCGGCTGTCAAGGAACGTGTAAGGAACTATCACGTCGTGGTCCGTGAGTGGAACGAACGGATACTCTTTATCAGGAAACTCGAAGAGGGTGTCTCAAGTCACAGCTACGGGATCGAAGTGGCACGGCTCGCCGGAATACCCTCCGAGGTCCTGGTAAGGGCCCGTGAGATACTGACAAACCTGGAAAATGGAGAGTTCACTTCCCAAGGAACGCCTGCTCTGGCCGCTCAAAGCGGACAAAGGATGGAAAACAGGAAGAACCAGCTCGATCTTTTTGCCGGGCAAGCAGAAGAGATTATCAGCGAGATCTCGTTTCTCGATATTGAACGGATGACTCCTCTGGACGCGATGAGGAAGCTTGACGAGATGAGACGAAAGATAAAAAAAATAGGCCCCGCTTGAATATTTTGCTTGATAAATCCGGGACCCTGTGCGATAGTACAAACGAAAATAATTCTGATAAGTTGGGGGATATCGGTTATTTTTATTTTTTTTGCGTAACAGCGTCTTATTCCCGATCGAGGAGGTAACCGATGAAAGATGATCTCAAAAAGATGCTTGAATATGAAGCCAAAGCACGGGAGATCATCGAGGACTCGATGAGAAAGGCCGACAAGACGCGCGGCGATTCCCAGCGGCAGGCCGAAGAGGTGTTGAAGTCGGAACGTTTCAAGGCGGAGGACGAAGCTCAGCGGATTAAGGAAGAAATAATACGCGAAGCGAACGAAGAAGCGGGAAAGATGAGGGCTCGCACGACAAAGAATAACCAGGAACAGGAAGCCCGGGCAAAAAAGAGAATGGATAAAACCGGATCAATGATCCTTAGGGAAGTATTTAACCCGTAGCCTTTTACTTACCCATTACGAGTCAGTGTTCAAACTATGCTGCTCGACGTCATGAAATACTCCTTCATCAATGCCAAGATCAGGGCGATGAAAAGCCGCCTGCTCAAGGACTCCGTGTATCAACAACTGCTCGAAACCACTCATCTGGACGCTTTCGTGAAGGTGCTCATGGAGACGGAATATTCTGCGGAGCTCTCGGAAGTCGATATGAAAGACCCCGATATTTCCGAAGTAATCTCCGCACTCGACGAACACCTGATAAAGTGCTACAAGACCATCCTTCAGTTCTTTAAGGTGAAGAACGAAAACGATTTTATTCGAACGATCCTCTCGCGTCTGGAGATAGAAAACATAAAGATCGTCATCAGGGGGAAATTCAAGGGTTTAACCTCCGTTATGATAGCGGACAACCTGATTCCAACGGAAGGCGTCACCAATTTGAATTTCGAGGAGCTCATCAATAGCAGGGACGTGGAGCATTTTGTGTCACTCCTGGCCAAGACACGCTACGAACGACCACTTAGCAATGCGCTGCCGCTCTTTGAGCGAGACAGGAGAACCGCAGTGCTCGAGCGCCCCCTGGACGCCCTTTATTACCTTGATCTGACCAGATCCATCAAGACCCTTTCGGGTGCCGACAGCCATATTATGAAGGCCTATCTCGGCACCTTCTGCGACATTAACAATATCATGTTAATACTCCGCAGCCGTCTCTTTTTTGACCTGCCTTCCGACGATATCATGACCATGTATATCCCGTATGGTTACAGGCTGGCCAAGAGCGAGGCGGTCGCGCTCTCCAAGGCCGGTGAAGAAGACTATCGGGAAGTCTTCGGCAAGACGCACTATGGGAAAAAGGTCGTATCGTTCAAGACGCTGCCCGAACTCGAGATGTCGCTGCTGTCGATTTTAGCGCACCAGACGAAAAAGATGATGATGGGCTATCCGTTTCATATCGGTACGGTGGCCGGCTTCCTGGCTCTCAAGGAGACCGAGACGGGCAATCTTAAGAGTATCGCGGAAGGAAAACGACACGCCCTTCCCGAGGGGCAAATCCGCGATAGCCTGCTCATGTGAGTTATCGGGTCGTTCTCATCGTCCGAGTGACAGTCAAGGTGACATCGAAGGACGAGAGGGCGGAAAAGATATTTCAACGGCCTACCGCGTGGCGATCGCGACTGCTTAGGAACTTCTCCGTTTCAACGAGGTGTGAGTATGTTCCGTCCTGTTCCCATGCTACGAGCCAGTATCCTCATCCTCGATAGAGACCTTGCCAAAGTCATCAAGGAAATCGGCAGCCTGGGGATCATTCACCTGGTCGATTATGGAAGTATCCCGGGGATCGCTGAAATGGGATGGACCCCGGGACAGGAACTGGAAATTCTCACCCGCTACCAATCCTCCAAAAGACAACTCGACGAAATATTCACCCAGACCGAGATATCGAAAGAAAGCCCGTACGCTCCCGCAAAATACGACGTCAATCCCCTCAAGGATATCGATGATCTTGAGACGAGAATCGGCGAATTCTATAATCAGATCAGGTCGGTCAACGAGCAGATCTTTACCCTGCGTGACAGACTTGCCTTCGAGGAAGATAACCTCAAGCGGGCCAGGAATATTCTCGGCATGAAGGCCGATGTCGCCTTCATGAGATCTCTGGAGAATCTTCACATTGCCATCGGTTACCTTCCGGTAAAGCAGATCCCGAGCCTCGAAGGGACGGTTACGACGAAATTCACCGTCTACCTTCCGCTGGAACAACGCGGCGACCGCCAGAAATCGGTCTTCTTCTGCCTTCCCGGCGATGCGGAACAGCTCGAAAACCAGCTGAAGGGCATCGGTTTTGATCCGATACCGCTGCCCGAAGATTGTTCCGGGATACCCGAGGACGCGATCGCCGAGCTGGCGGGCAAGATCGAGGAGATTAACGTATCCATCGCGGAAAACGAGAATAAGCTGAGAGGTTTCGGGTGGACGTATCGCGGTGAGCTTCTTCGAATCCGCGACCACCTTACCATCAACCTCGATATCCTCAAATCGGTCAGGTTGATGGGTCTTTCGGAACATACCGCGCTCATTAACGGTTGGATCCCGAAAAACAGCCTGCAAAAGCTCACCGATACGCTCCGCGCGACTCTTGGGGGAAACTTCGTCTTGACAACCCGG
The DNA here is from genome assembly GCA_963809875.1 of uncultured delta proteobacterium. Classification (GTDB taxonomy): domain Bacteria; phylum Desulfobacterota; class Zymogenia; order Zymogenales; family Zymogenaceae; genus JAFGAS01. The sequence continues at coordinate 133,246 of CAWELC010000003.1, forward strand.
GCACCGGAGGATATTCCCGAGGTCAAGGCAAGAATGACCAAAGTCCCGGTTATTTACGACAACCCGAAGCTCCTCAAGCCCTTCGAAAGCCTTGTAACGACCTACGGCTCCCCGGACTACGGCGAGATTGACCCATCCGGTATCATCGGCCTTGCCTTCCTTTTGATGTTCGGTGTCATGTTCGGCGACATCGGCCACGGCTTGATACTCTTTCTTGTGGGACGTCTTCTCCAGAAGCGGCTCAAAGGGGCCGAGATTGTCGGTCAGATTATGACCAGGGCAGGCGTATCGTCGATGATCTTCGGCGTCATTTTCGGGAGTCTTTTCGGTCACGAGTTTCACGGGAGTTACCTGCCGGGGCTTCCGCTACCCTTCGTGCCCATGGAAAATATCGATACCTTTATGGCTGTCGCCGTGGGGTTCGGCATACTTTTCATCAGCATAGGGCTCGTTATCAACATCATAAATTCCATTCGGTCGCGAGATATAGAAAAGGGGTTTCTGGAAAACCACGGGCTTGCCGGAGCCCTCTTTTACTGGGGTGCGGTGGCCCTCCTGGTAAAGTATATCGTTTCCGGTACCCTTGGCATACCGGTATGGGCAATGGCGCTCATCCTGGGGGTTCCGCTCTTTGTCATCTTCCTGAAGGAACCGCTGAATCATCTTATTAAGAAAAAACGGCCTATCGTCAAGGAGCCGATAACCTATATCATCAGCTCGCTCATTGAGGTGATGGAGACCTTCATCGGCTTCCTTTCCAATACGGTATCCTTTATCAGGGTTGCCGCGTTTTCACTGGCGCATGCGGCGCTCTTCGCGGCCATCTTTGCGATCATCAAGATAATCAAGACCGCATCGCCCGAGCCCACGACCGCCAGCATCCTGATATCGCTCCTGGTGGAGGTGGGGGGTAATATCGTCATCATCATCCTGGAAGGCCTGGTGGTTTCGATCCAGTCTGTCAGGTTGATATTCTACGAATTCTTCAGCAAGTTCTACGCGGGGGAAGGCGAGGCGTTCGTTCCGATGAAAATAGGTTATTTTGCAGAAGAAGAATAAAAGGCAGTATAGGTAAGACAAGAAAGTAAGACCACGAAGAAAAAAGGAGTTGTCTTATGAAGTTAAAAGAGATGATAATTGGCCTCCTGATTCTCAACGTCGTGATCGCACTGACGATTGGGGTGTTCATCTTTTTCGCGCCCAATACAAGCTACGGGTTCCAGACGGATACCGGCACCCCGGCAATGGGAACAACCACGGCACCCGCGCCGGTGAATCCTCCGGCCACCGAGTCAGGCACGTCTTCCAGTGAGAAAGGTTGGGGCTATATCGCGGCCGCCCTATCAACCGGAATTGCGGCCCTCGGCGCCGGCGTCGCGGTCAGCGGGGTTGGTTCCGCTGCGATGGGAGCCATCAGCGAAAGGCCGGAACTCCTTGGTCGGTCCCTCATCTTTGTGGGTCTTGCCGAAGGTATTGCTATCTACGGTTTGATCATTTCCATTATGATTCTTGGAAGACTCGGCTGATTTAGAAGAAGAACAGTATGGAATTCTACGTAATTGGCGACCCGGATACCGTTTTGGGCTTTTCCCTGGCCGGCATTGAAGGAAGGGATGTAAAAGACTCGCGGGAAGCGCTGGCGGCGATAAAAGAGACTCTCGGATACCAGGATATCGGTATACTCCTGATTACGGAGCGGATCGCCCACGAGCTCCGCGATGAAATCGATTCCGTCATGCTTTCCCGGAAATTCCCCCTCATTGTTGAGATTCCCGATGTCGAAGGACCAATGGAAGAAAAGACGACGATATCGGATCTCGTGAAGAGCGCCATCGGTATTAAGATATGATTCTTAGGACCGGGACGGAAGGTTGACTATGGCACCGTTAGAATCTGTAGAGAGCCTGGGGACGATTGTCGTCAACGAGGCCCGCGACAAAGCCGAATGGAACGTCAAGAGCGCTCAGGAGACCTCCAAGAAGATCCTCGATGAGGCCGTCCAAAAGGGTAAAGAGAACCACGAGCGGATCGTTCAGCAGGGAAGACAATCGGGAGAAAAAGAGAGACAAAAAATCCTCTCGACCGTCGAGATGGAGATGAAGAAGCTCATCCTGAACAGCCGCGAGGCGCTTATCGATCAGGCCTTTGACGTGGCATTGAAGAAGTTTGAGGATTTTAAGAAAACAAAGGAGTACAAGGATATCCTTCTCAAGCAGGTCATCTCATCGATCCGGGAGCTGGAAGGAACAGCCTTTGTTGTCGATGTGCATAAAGGTGAGTCGCTCAAGATCGGTGCGGAAACCCTCACACAGCTGGAAAAAGAGACAAAGAAGAAAGGCATCGTCGTCGAGATTCGAGAGGTCGATAGTGATCTCGGCGGCGTCATCGTACACGAGAAGAACGGGAAGATATCGGTTGATAATAGTTTTGCCAGTATCCTTGAACGGAAAAAGAACGAGATGCGCGTGAAGGCATCCGAAATCCTCTTCGAATAAGGAGATATGATGGAAGCAAGAGTCGGGCACGTCATATGGATCAGCGGTCCTGTCGTTAAAGCTCGGATAGACAAGGAACTCGGCATGATGGAGATGGTGATGGTGGGGCAGGACAGGATCTCCGGGGAGGTTATCGAGCTTGACGGCGATATCGCGACCATTCAGGTCTATGAAGAGACGACCGGACTCAAACCGGGTGCGGACGTTCTCGGAACGGGATTCCCCCTTTCCGTGGAGTTGGGTCCCGGTCTCATCAGCAATATCTATGACGGCGTTCAGCGGCCCCTTGAAACGATCCTGAAATCGACCGGTGACTTTATCCAGCGCGGCGTGCAGGCCAACGCCCTCTCGCGCGACATCAAGTGGAAATTCACACCCCAGATCACGGTTGGCCAGCTCCTCACCGGCGGGGCGGTCCTTGGGACGGTCCCCGAAAGTTTTGTGGTCGTCAATAAAGTCCTCCTCCATCCGTACCTTTCGGGCAAGGTCAAATCCGTTGTTCCCGAGGGGGAATATACGCTTGAAGACGTAATATGCGAGCTCGAAACACCCCGTGGTGTCGAAGAAGTCAAAATGTACCACCGGTGGCCTGTTCGTCACGGCAGACCCTATGCCAAACGACTTGCGCCGTCGGTGCCGCTGGTCACCGGCCAGAGGATCATTGACACGTTCTTTCCGATCGCCAAGGGCGGGACAGCGGCGATCCCCGGAGGGTTCGGGACCGGCAAGACCGTAACGCAGCACAACCTTGCCAAGTGGTCGGACGCGGATATTATCGTCTACATCGGCTGCGGCGAGCGCGGCAATGAGATGACCGGCGTTCTCGTCGATTTCCCCAAGCTCCAGGACCCGCGGAGCGGTAAACCTCTGATGGAAAGGACCATACTGATCGCCAACACGTCCAACATGCCGGTGGCCGCGCGGGAGGCTTCCATTTATACCGGCATTACGCTCGCCGAATATTACCGGGACATGGGTTACGACGTCGCGATCATGGCCGACTCCACCTCCCGCTGGGCGGAGGCTCTCCGGGAGATCTCGGGCCGTCTGGAAGAAATGCCCGCCGAGGAAGGCTTCCCCGCCTATCTCGCTACCCGCCTGGCAGAGTTCTATGAGCGGTCGGGTCGAGTGGAAACCCTGGCCGGGCCGGTCGGCTCGGTGAGCGCGATCGGTGCGGTGTCGCCCCCGGGCGGCGACTTCTCGGAACCGGTCACTCAGCACACGAAACGGTTCGTGCGCTGTTTCTGGGGTCTCGACAAGGAACTGGCCTCGGCACGATTCTTCCCGGCGATCAACTATATGGACAGCTACAGCGAATACCTCGACGAGGTTGAGGCATGGTGGCGGGAAAACGGCGACCGCGACTGGAAGGTAATGAGAAATGAGGCCATGGATATTCTCAGGCTCGACAATAAGCTCCAGCAGATCGTCCGACTCGTCGGCGAGGACGCCCTTCCCGACGAACAGAAGCTGGTCGTAGACGGCGCGAAACTTATCAAGAACGCCTTCCTGCAGCAGAGCGCCTTTGACAATATAGACATGTACTGCATGCCGAAAAAGCAGATCAAGATGCTCATTACCATCATGCAGTTCTATCACCGCGCGTCGATCGTCATCAACCAGGGCGTCCCCATCTATAAGATCAGGGAGCTTCCCGTGCTCAACGAGCTCAACAGGATGAAGAATAAGATCGAGAATACGAAGATTGAGGAATTCGAGGAACTGGCAAAGAGAATTGACGAGGAGCTGAACACCCTCGTAGCATAAAAAGGAGCGGGCGGTATGGCGGTCTTAAAAGAATACGAAGGCCTTAAAAAGATAAAAGGTCCGTTGATCTTTATCGAAGGGGTCAAGGACGTCGGTTATGAGGAGATGGTGGAGATCACCGCTCCGGACGGTTCAACGAGGCATGGGCGCGTCCTCGAGCTGGGCAGCGACGTCGCCGTTGTGGAGGTCTTCGAAGGGACTGGTGCGCTCTCCGTCATGAGCACGAAGGTCAAGTTTCTGGGAGAGCCCCTTCGCCTGCCCGTGACGACCGATATGTTGGGCCGTGTCTTCAATGGACTGGGACACCCGATAGACGGCGGCGCGGAGCCGATCACCAGCATACACCGCGATATCAACGGCGCACCGATAAACCCGATCATCAGGGAGTACCCGAAGGACTTCATCCAAACGGGCATCTCCACCATCGACATGATGAACACCCTGGTCAGGGGGCAAAAACTGCCGATCTTCTCCGGGTCGGGCCTCCCCCACAACCAGCTTGCCGCCCAGATCGTGCGCCAAGCGAAGATCATTGGCGAGGAGGAGCAATTTGCCGTCGTCTTTGCGGCGGTCGGCGTCAAGCACGACGTGGCCGAGGTCTTTCGAAAGAGCTTCGAGGAGAGCGGGGCCCTTAAGAACGTCGTCATGTTCCTTAACCTTGCCGATGACCCGTCCATCGAGCGCCTCGTCACACCCCGGTGCGCGCTGACCATGGCCGAGTATATGGCCTTCGATAAGGACATGCACGTCCTGGTGGTCATTACCGATATGACCAACTATTGCGAGAGCCTCCGGGAGATATCAACTTCCAAAGGGCGAGGTCCCCAGCCGTAAAGGCTACCCGGGATATCTTTACTCGGACCTCTCGTCCATCTTCGAGCGCGCGGGAAAGATTAAGGGACGGAAGGGATCGATCACCCAGATCCCGATCCTCACGATGCCCAACGACGACATCACGCATCCGATCCCGGACCTCACCGGTTACATAACCGAGGGTCAGATAGTGCTCTCTCGCGACCTCGACAAGAAGGGCATCTACCCGCCCGTCAACGTACTCCCGTCGCTCTCCCGGCTCATGAACGACGGTATCGGGGCCGGCAAGACGCGAGAGGATCATATGAACCTCTCCAGCCAGCTCTACGCTGCATACGCCACCACCAAGACCGTCGAGATGCTGGCCTCCGTCATCGGTGAAGAAGAACTTTCCGCTATAGACAAGAAATATCTCGAGTTTGGTGAGAAATTCGAGCGTCGCTTCATCACCCAGGGTATCGATGAGGACAGGACGATATTCTCAAGCCTCGATCTCGGCTGGGAGCTCCTTTCCATCCTGCCGCGCGGCGAGCTGGTCAGGGTGAAGGAAGAGCAGATCGACAAGTATCTCCCCAAGACGATCAGCGAGTAGACAATGGCAAATAAACTTAACGTTCCGCCGACGAAAAGTAACCTCATCAAGATCAAGGGGCAGCTTGCGTTCGCAAAAGACGGGTACCAGCTCCTCGATCAGAAGCGCGAGATCCTCGTCATGGAAGTGATGCACATGATAGAGGATGTTCGTCGTGCCCGTAAGAATGCGGAGGAGATTCTCGCCAGGGCGTACGTGGCCCTCATGAAGGCCAACATGCGCATGGGGGTCAAGAAGGTCAGGTCGGTGTCTTTGGCCATCATTCCCGATATAGCCATAAAGATTACCGACCGAAGCATCATGGGCGTTGTCATCCCGATCATCGATATAACAACGCATGAATTGAAGCCGGCCTACGCCCCCGGCGGCACGAACGCCATACTGGACGAAGCGACCACTCTGTTTCGTTCCGCGCTCAGAAGGCTGGCGGAGCTGGCCGAGGTGGAGGTGGCGGTGTGGCGTCTGGCAATGGAGCTCAAGAAGACCCAGCGACGCGTTAACGCCCTCGAGAATATATTTATTCCCCAATACACCGAAACGATGAAGTTCCTTGACGACAGTCTTGCGGAAAAGGAGCGAGAGGCTTTTTTCCAGATGAAGCGGGTAAAAGCAAAGCTTCAGAAAACAAAAGACGAGCTCATGAATATGAGCTAACGAGGTAGCACCATGTTTAAGCGAATCATGGTCCCTGTGGAGACCAAAGAAAAATCTGAGACGGCCGTCAAGATCGCTTACGATATGGCAGAATTACACAAGTCTGAAGTAATCCTGTTTAACGTCATCAATCCCAAGAGCCTCATGGTCGACACCGAGATTGAAGAGGAAGAGGAAGAAGCCGAAGAGTCCGACGTGGAAGCTGAAACGAAGGAAGAGAAATCTGCGGAAGTTCAGGAAACCCTGACGGATATCGAACGAGAAGAACGTCGCAAGGCCCTTGAGGAAGACCGCTATAAAATGCTCTATTCGATCAAGCGTGCCGCCCCAAGCGACAGAATGAAGGTCTTTATCGATATCGTCGAAGGAGACCCCGCGACCAAGATCAGTGAAATGGCTCGAAAGAACAAGGTCGAGCTTATCATCATGCCTAAATCCGGCAAGATCGGCCCCCGCAGGGTCCTTGTCGGTGACATTGCACTGAAGGTCGCCGAAATTACCGAGATCCCGCTCATGATGATCTCCTCCTAAGGCCGCATTTTAACCTGCGCAACCGGCTCCCTCAGGAAACCGGCCGCTTATGTCCGCGCGAAGAACCCAGTTGGGGCGGACACGGCGGCCGTTCTGCTTTTGAGGAGGAAAGATTTCCTTGATTATTTCATATCTATTCGGTAAAATAAGAAAGTTTTTGTTTTGGCTGGTTTCGATCAGGGTGACGTCGGTATGACATACTTTCGTGCGGGCTATCGGTGGCTAATGGCCGGCCTGCTTATCTGCTGCGTCGCGTCGGTTGCGACCGCCCAGGAGAAGACAGAGAGTATCTGGGTTAAGGCCGACGAGATGATGGCCAAGGAGAAATACGAAGAGGCGGCCAAGCTTTATTCGATCGCTATCGAGATGAATGCCGGTGACCCCGATATTTATTTCGCCTACTTTCACCGGGCCGAGGCGTTGCTGGCTCTCGGCAAGGTCGATGAGGCGCTTGCCGACTACACCGAGACGATCAAGCTCAACCCCCGATTCAAAGAAGCCTACCGGATGCAGGGGCATCATCTACGCTAGAAACTCACAGGTACACCGACGCAGTTAACGACTTCTCCCGGTTAATCGAGCTTGACCCTGAGAGTCCGCTCGGTTACGCGAATCGAGGCAGCGCTTTGTCATCCCTCGGAAGCTACGACAAAGGGCTTAGCAGATCTCAACAGATCGATCGAGATCGATCCCGCATGCGCGACATGCTACTACATTCGTTATCAGCTTTTAACCGTTATGGGAAGGGATTCGGAGGCCGATTCCGACCTGAAGAAGGCCCAATCCCTTGATTCCCGCTATAAAGGAGAATAATAGAATGGTCCTGGATGAGGAGAGAACCGTTTCACCCGAAGAGACAACCGGGGCGATAAGACCGAAGCACACAGGAATCAAGTATTGCTGCGCCGCCTGCGGCGTCATTCTGCTCTTGATCGCGGTAGGAATACTCGTGATGGTCCTTTTTGTGCAAAAATCATGCGAGTCGCCGTTTAAAATGCCCAAGTTCTTCCAGCCGTCGCCGAGCGTCACGGTGCCGTCAGGCCCCTGGACGCCCGAGGACTTCTCGAACCTCCCGGAGTACGTGATCATCGAGCGGTACCGGGATAGTCTGAACATCGGCGTGTCGTCAAATGCCACGGAAGAGGACCTCACAAAGCTCAATCGATACCTGGCCCAGACCTATTTCGTCGGATTTAAGGTCTTCAATGTCGCCTACTTTAACAAAGACAACGTCACTGAGCTGATCGCCGTCTACAACTACAACAGCTTCACCGGAACGGATAACTTCACGATGATGGCTCCGGTCCCCGGGGAGAGATTTCCGGCCCAGTAGCAGGAACATGTCGAGGAATGAGGACGATTTCGGGCACGGATTTCGTTTACGTGCCCGAATTTATCTGAGCCCCGCGGGGTGTGTTCGTTACCCCGTCGCACGGGCGGTACCATTGCCGCCCGTGCCGAATGATCGATGTCCATGAGACAACCGTCGTAACCAGCCTCAGGGCGCGGAAATGCAAGAAGTCGACAAATCATAGCGATACTATAAGTCCTTAATATCTTCCTCGACTCTCAGGAGCAGCCATGGAAACCAAACCCTGGTATCGATCCTACCCGCCCGAGGTTCCAAAGACCATCACGTACGAGAAAATCACCGTTCCCCAGGCGCTTTCCCGAAGTGCAGAGCGCTTCCCCGACCGCACCGCCCTCAACTTCATGGGCAGCCGGATCAGCTACCGAAAACTGGAAAAGATGGTCAATCGGTTCGCCGGGGCCTTGCTTGACCTGGGGGTGAAGAAGGGGGACAAGGTCGCGCTGGCGCTCCCGAATCTCCCCCAGACGATCGTCGCAAACCTGGCGATCATGCGCATCGGCGCGGTGGCGGTCCAGAACAATCCTCTCTATACCGAGAGGGAGCTGGCCCATCAGCTGGACGATTCCGATTCGAAGGTCATCGTTACCCTGACGCTGCTTGTTCCCCGGATCGAAAAGATAAAGTCCCAGACGAAACTCGAAAAAATCATCGCCTGCAACATAAACACGTACCTTCCTCCCGTAAAACGGATCATGTTTCCCTACGTGAAGAAGGGGATGTACAAGAAGATCGTCTCTTCGGGCGACGTTTTGACATTCGAGGACTGCATGCGCGGCCGTCCCAAAAGCACACCGACGGACGCCAGCGCCTGGAAGGACCTCGCGGCGCTCATCTATACCGGCGGAACCACCGGGGTGAGCAAGGGCGTCATGCTCAGCCACGCCAATCTGAGCTGCAACGTGCAGCAGGTCGTCAACTGGATACACATACTCGAGCCGGGAAAGGACGCAATGGTCGGGACATTTCCGGCGTTTCACTCGGCGGGGTTCACGGTCGGCCAGAACACCTGTGTCTGGTTAGGACTTCAGCACCACCTCATCCCGAGGCCGGAGCCCGACGGGATTATCGACATCATCCGGAAGTATAAGCCGACGATCATCCCCGCGGTTCCAACGATCTTCGTGGGCCTGCTGAACAATCCCAGATTCCGCTCTATGGACCTCTCGTTTGTCAAAGGCTTCGGATCGGGCGCCGCGCCGCTGGCCGCCGAGACCATCAGGGACCTATCCGCGATTACGGGCGGGGTGGTCTTTGAGGCCTACGGCCTGACGGAGACCACGTGCTTCTGCACGATGACGCCGATAGGCGGGGTCGTCAAGCCGGGCACCGTCGGAGTTCCGGTTCCCGATACCGATATCAGGATCGTGGACCTCGAGACCGGGAAAAAGAAGATGCCGCCAGGGCAGCCCGGCGAGATACTCATCAAAGGCCCGCAGATCATGATGGGCTACTACAAGCGGGACGACGAGACGAAGAAGGTCATGCGGGACGGATGGTTTTGCACGGGGGACATCGGCGTCTTCGATGACGAAGGGTATCTGACGATCGTCGACAGGAAAAAGGACCTTATCATCGCCTCGGGATACAACATATACCCCGTGGAGGTGGACGGCGTCCTCATGGGCCACCCGAAGATACTGGAGGCATGCTGCATCGGTGTGCCGGACGGCTACCGCGGGGAGACGGTCAAGGCATTTGTGGTCGTCAAGCCGGGCGAAACCCTTACCCAGGACGAGGTGGTGAGCTACTGCAAGAAGAACCTTGCCGCCTATAAGGTCCCGAAGATCATCGAATTCGTCGACCAGCTGCCCAAGAGCGCCGTGGGGAAGATCCTCAGAAGGAAGCTCAAGGAGATGGAAAAAGAGAAGGCGGGCGCATAGTTGAAAATTCGCAACGGAAGCCGTCACTGAGTTATGGTAACACTATGGTTCCTTCTAAACATTGTCATCGCGAGCCCCCGAAGGGGGCGTGGCGATCTCGGACGCCGATATGCTTAACAACGTGATTGCCGGTATTTACATGCCCGAGATTGCCACGTCCGCCACGTCGCTACGCTCCTCGCGGCTTCGGCAGGACGCTCCCTCGCAATGACGAAATAACGTTACTACTTAAAACAGGACTATTTTATCGGAGATTCCAGAATGCCAAAACAAATCCAGATCGTCGGAGCCGGGCTCTCCGGGTTGACCGCGGCCGTCATCCTGGCGCGCGAGGGCAATGCCGTAACGGTTCTCGAGGCCCAGAAGCGTATCGGCGGGCCCGCCTCGCTGCACCCTTCCGTCCACGGGACCCCCGTTCAGCTCAAGGAGCTTATCGCCTACACCGGCATCGATTTTACGCCGAGTTTTAGAAAAACGTCCCAGTACCCCCGGTTCTACAACAAGACCAGGCTCATCACCATGCCCCCGTACACGAAATACAACGACGCCTACTGCATCGAGCGGGGGCCGCGCCCGACCTCCATCGATAATTACCTCTATCAGCTGGCAAAAGACGCCGGGGTGAAATTCGAGTTCGGACAGCGGATCGATATCAAGAAGGCCGCGCCCGGAACCATCGTGGCCACGGGCCTTTCCATGAAGGAGTACGGGGATCTCGGCATCACGGCCGAGCAACTCTACGGATGGTGGTCCTACAAGGAGATCCCGGAGAAAACCGACGACGTCCTCTCGATCATGGGCCCGTTTGCCACGGACTACGGCTACATCGGGATCACCAACGGTCTGGACTATAACCTCCTTTTTTCGCATCGCCCTATAACTCAGAAGGATAAGGACGGATATCGGAAGGTCCTCTCGAAACTAAACTTCGAAGGTTATCTTGAGCCGTGGAGGGACGAGTCGATGTGCATCCCGTCGGAGGCAAAGCTCATCGCCGGGGATCTGATCCTCGCCGGCACACTCGGCGGCATGATCGAGCCTTTCTGGGGCTACGGGATCGTGGGGGCCATAGTCTCCGGAAGGGTCGCCGCGAAGGCCGCCACGAACCGTGCGGAGGCGCTTAAAGACTACGAAGGCTTCACGCGGGGGTTTGCCGCAAAGTCCGCCCGGCACCGCAAGCTTGTCTCCTACCCGCACCTTGTTCGCAGCACGCTGATACGCGGAGGAATCGCCTGGATACGCCTGCAGTGCGCTTTCGACAAGAAACTCGCCACGACGCCCCGGGACCCGGTAAAATGGTTCAGGGGCAAGAAGTGACATCGTAAACGGAGTTACCCGATACGGATATATGAAAGAGGGACATGACCTGTCATGTCCCTCTTTTCGTTTGAAGAGCCAAGGCTATCGACTACTCTCGGGAATAGAGCCCGACCAGCGTTGCCTTGTCGATGGTGATTCCCTCGATCGCCGAAAGCACTTCAACCCGGGTCGCGCCCTCTTTCAGGTTCGGCGACGCTGAAAGGGCATACAACGTAAAGATGTAATGATGGTTACCCTTGCCCACGGGAGGGCAGGGGCCCCCATAACCTAACGTCTTGAAGCTGGTAGTTCCGGAGAGCGCCCCGATCGCGTTTATCGAGACCCCCTCGGCCAATCCCGTCGTCTTTGGGTCGATATTGTACATCACCCAGTGAACCCACGGTTTCGCGGCCGCATCCGGGTCATCCATGATCAGGGCCAGGCTCACCGTCCCTTTCGGCACTCCGGTCCACCCCAGGGGCGGGGAGACGTTCTGAGCGGTGCAGGTGTAACGGTCAGGTATCCTGCCTCCCTCGGTGAAGACCGTGCTGGTAAGCGCAAACGGAACGGTTTCCTGCCCCTCGACGATTGCGCCCGTCAGTAACAGGGCGGCGGCTGCCAAAACCACCGAGAAGGGCAGGGCGCCTCTATATCCCCTATGTACGATTGTGCGCATGGTCAACCTCCTTATAGAACTACATTAAGTATACCACAGCATATGCTATCGTTCAAGCATGAATGAACATCTGTTCGTATCATGGATATTATTTGCTGCGTGACTAAATCGCTTTTCGTTCGGCCCGCACCGGTATATACTTTCCGGTACAAGTCAATTGCCTTATCAGGAGGAGCATATGCTCAAGGAGATGAGCTGGGCAGACGCAGTTACCATTGCGTCTCCTTATCCGTACCTGCTGGTTACCGGTATGGACGAAGACGGAAAACCCAACGCCATGGGAGTAGGGTGGTGGAGCTTTACCTCGGTAAAACCTCCGCTGATGCTGGTATCGATCGGAAAGACTCGCTACACCCTGGAGTGCATCAGGCACACGAAGGATTTCGTGGCCTGCTTCCCGGCTCAGGAACAGGGTGCCGGGGCATGGATGTGTGGGAAGAAAACGGGCAGGGGCAGGGATAAGCTCATGGAAGCCGGGTTATCGACGATCCCGGCCAAAATGGTAAAAGCTCCCATCATCGCCGGTTGCACGGCCGCCTTCGAATGCGCTGTCGTCAATGAGATCGAGACCGGCGATCACATCGTCTTCGTGGGCCGGATCGTTGCCACTCACGGTGATGCCGAGAGGTCCATGCACCTCTATACGATCTTCTACGAGCGGCTAATCGCGATGAACACGGAAGGCGTTGTCAATATGAAGCCGGCTGTTTGAACCAAAGACGAGAAGAGGACCGTGAGAGCGCGGCAGCCCGGTGCCGACTCCCCTGGCATTATCGATGGAGGTTTTCGAAGGACGCAGAAGGAGGACGTACGCCGTCAGCGCCTGACAGCCGCTAATTCCAATCCGTCCGCCTGATAACCGTGTCCTTCTTGAAGCGGAGGTCGTCCTTACCGGGGTAGTCGATGTTGTAGTGGAGCCCGCGGCTCTCTTTTCTCTGCTGGGCACACCTGATGATCAGGTCAGCCATGAGGGCGATATTCCTGAGCTCGATGAGATTACCGGTAATGGTGAAGTTCCAGTAGTACTCGTTGATCTCGGCAAAGAGTGTCCTTGAGCGCCGCGCGGCGCGGTCCAAACGCTTGTTTGATCGCACGATACCCACGTAGTTCCACATGAAGCGGCGTACCTCGTCCCAATTCTGGGTAATAACGACTTCCTCGTCGCTGTCTCGGGCGCCCTTAGGGTCCCAGGGGGGGACGGCGGGGAGCTTCGTACCCGTCTGTTTAATCTGGGCAAGCTCTTGTGTGGCGGCGTTTGAGGCGCGGTGCGCGTAGACCACCGCCTCCAGCAGCGAATTGGACGCGAGCCGATTTGCGCCGTGAAGCCCCGAGCAGGAGACTTCTCCTCCTGCGTAGAGGCCCGGAACCGAGGTGCGGCCATCCAAGTCGACGACGACGCCGCCGCACATGTAATGTGCCGCGGGCACGACCGGGATAGGTTGTGTGGTTATATCGATCCCGAAGCGCTTGCAGTTTTCATAAATATTTGGGAAGCGGTCTCGAATAAAAGAAGGGTCCTTGTGCGTGATGTCCAGGAATACGCAATCGTCCCCGCTCTTTTTGAGCTCCATGTCGATTGAGCGGGCAACGATATCGCGGGGGGCGAGGTCCTTCTTGTCGCTGTATCGTCCCATGAACGCCTCGCCGTTTGAAAGCCTCAGGATGCCACCCTCTCCTCTGACGGCTTCCGAGATGAGAAACGACTTTGCCGCCGGATGGTAGAGACAGGTTGGGTGAAACTGGACAAACTCCAGGTCTGCGATATCGGCCCCCACGCGGTATGCCATCGCTATCCCGTCGCCGGTGGCGATATCAGGGTTGGAGGTATAAAGGTAGACCTTTCCTGCTCCACCCGTGGCCAGAAAGGTGACCTTTCCGAGAAACGTCTTGATGACATTCTGGATCCGGTCGAGCGCGTAGACCCCCCAGACCCTGGTGGGGATGATCGGTTTCTCTTTGATGGTACGATCGGTTATCAGGTTTACCGCAATGTGGTTCTCATAAATATCGATATTTTCCGTCTGCCGAACCCGCTCAATGAGCGCCCGCTCGATCTCGGCACCGGTGAGATCCTTTGCGTGTATTATGCGACGCCTTGTATGTCCACCTTCCATGCCGAGGTCATAGGAGAGGGCGCCGCCGTCCTCCTTCATCGAGAAGTGCGCGCCCAGCTCGGAGAGCTGTCGGATCATTTCCGGCCCGGTCGTCACAACCATACGCACCACGTCCTCGTGGCAAAGGTCTGCTCCGCACTCCAGGGTATCGGCGACATGCAGGTCATACGAATCGATCTCGCTCATTACCGAGGCGATTCCTCCCTGAGCGTAATTCGTGTTGGATTCCTTGTCTTCTTTCTTCGTGATGATCGCAACGCTTCCCGTCCGGGATGCCTTAAGGGCAAATGAGAGGCCGGCGATACCGCTGCCGAGAACGAGATAATCGTACGGGAAGGTGTTATCCATTGACTGACCCAAAAAAGTGTTTTTAATATTTCTATTATTATGATATATACACCATTGAGTCAAGCCGCAATTGACATAAAGAGCATTTTGCGGTATTCTGCCGATCGAAACGGACCAGAGAAGGAGTTCCCGTCACAGGCTGCCCCGTTCGGTCATCAAAGATACGGTCGCGTATGAACACCCCAGGGTCCGGGGATTTTCGCAGGTCGGTTACTCGACCCGATTTAAGAAGCGGTACCTAATAAAAATGCTTGTTTTTTGATATTTCTTATACTAAACTGTACATAATATTAGGGCATTTTATATTAACTTATATAGCCTTTATAAGAAAATGAAAACGCGTGTGTGGTGGAGTCTCTGCCCCCTCGTCATGATTCTCCTCTGGTCGGTCGACGTTTCGTATGCCGATTACTACCGAAAGTACGAGCCCGACGGCACGGTCATATTCACCAATATCCCGACCACGGGCGGGTATACGATGATCTTCGACGAGTACGAGGAAGACTACGTAACCTATGAGGACTACTATTACACAACTAACGCCTACGATGAAATTGTCAATAATGCCGCCGTTATTTATGGAGTCGATCCCTCGCTGATAAAGGCGGTCATCAAAACCGAGTCAAATTTTGACCGCTACGCGGTGTCGAACAAAGGCGCCAGCGGTCTCATGCAGCTTATTCCGGAGACCGCATCCCGTTTCGGAGTGACGGACGTCTTTGACCCGAAGGCCAATATATACGGCGGCACCCAGTATCTGAGCTGGCTCATGACCTATTTCAAAGGCGACATTAAGCTGGTGCTGGCTGCCTACAACGCCGGTGAACACGCGGTCGAGAAATACAACAACCAAATCCCTCCCTATAAGGAAACAATTAATTACGTAAAGAAAGTTTTTAAATTTCTCGACTATTACAAAAGCAGGCCGTTGAGCCTCTAGCAAGACGATTCCGTGACAACACCACAAGAAAGATTTATCCGCGAGGAAGAGTTCCTTAGGCTCTTCAAGAAGGCGCGAAAGGAGCTTGACGAAGGTAACATCAAGAAGGCTGTGGAGCATCTCGAAAACGCCTATGCGCTCTCTCCGGACAGTGAGGGAGTCGAGAACCTCCTGGGCATTCTATTTTTTCGTCTCGAAGACTATCGTAAAGCGGAAGACATATACCTCAAGCTGACCAGGAAGAACCCGGAGGTCTTTACGCTTCGGACGAACCTCGGCCTGATCTATTTTAAGGAGAAACGGTATTTCGATGCGATCAGGGAGCTGGATAAGGCGGTCAGGCTTAAGCCCGACTACGCCCGAGCCCACAACTACCTCGGCCTGGTATACGTTGAGCTCGGCAAGTACAGGCCGGCCAGAGAGGAGTTTCTGAGGGCCGGCTCTCGCGTTATGGCCAAGAAGATGGAAAACATCATCGCCGGCTCAATGAGTCCTGATACCATCCAGAAGAGCTACCGGGGCAAGGAAGACAGAAGCCCGAACCGGCAGGAAACACCTGTTGGTCAGTTCATCCTGGACCCAGAGCTCAGAAGAATACTCGACGATTTCGAGGGAGGGGAGACGGTTCGAACACCCGCGAGGGAAGCCAAGAGCAACGTCGAGCATATAAAGCTGGACGTAGGAAAGGAAGGCCTCATGGAGGCCAGCCCTATCAAGAAGCCGATATTCACGGTGCCCAAGGAAAAGCTGGCGGTTAAACAGGAACCCTATTCCACCTTCAAGCTCGGATTGACGCAAAAGGACACCGGCTTTGACGCGCACAATCTCCTCAACGTCTATTTCACGGGCGGAACCTATAGCAGGGTAGGGGGGCTCATCGCCGCTGAGGGCAAACACGAGTTTTCCCCCGCCCGGCGCCGACATAAAGGAAAGTTCGTGGATCAGCAGCTCGGAGGAAACAGCGACCCCGTTATGAAGATCACCGGTGAAGGAACGCTCCTGCTTTCCTCGGGTGAAAAGCGCATACTGATCTTAAAACTTATGCCGAACGAAACCCTCTACGTAAAAGAGGATGCACTTTTTTCGTTCCAGTCGACCATATCGTGGGAAAACGGCAAAATAAATATCGGGCCGAAAGAAAGTATCGATCTGGTACAGCTCTCCGGGCAGGGTGGAGTGGCGCTGGTATCTGAAAAGACGCCCGTGATTCACGAAATCTCGGAGGGGAAACCACGTAAGGTCAAGAAGGACGCGGTTGTCGGATGGCATGGCAGGCTCACCCCCAGGATCGTGGCCGAGACACGGGATGGAGAGGGAAAAACGGGCGACCGCTATTTTATCGAATTTCTCGGAAAAGGGAAGGTTATCGTTGAATAGAATACTCAACCGGGGGTCAAACCTGAATCTCCCCAATATTCTGACCATGTTTCGGTTTGTCGTAATACCGATTCTGGTGATAATGGTAAGCTCAACCAGAGTAGTCATTAGTCTTATCGCCGCCGTCCTCTTCCTCGTGGCGTCCCTTACGGACATTGTGGACGGGTACATCGCCAGAAAATACAATATCGTAACCAACATGGGCAAAATTCTCGATCCCCTGGCCGATAAATTGATGGTGCTGATTGTGCTGATAATGCTCATCCCGATGGGAAGGGTTCCGGCGTGGATTGTGGCGCTCATCGTATTTCGTGAAACGGCCGTGACAAGCCTCCGTGCGGTCGCGGCGGCCGACGGAATCGTAATCTCTGCCAGTCCCCTCGGAAAGTTCAAGAATATGTTCCAGGTGATATTTACGCTCTTTTTGATTATGTATCACCGGTTTACCATCCCGATTACACCTAAGTTTTCCTTTGTTCTCGATTTCTATACGTCGGGGATGATACTCATGTGGATTGCGCTCTTCCTTACCCTCTGGTCGGGAGTTGACTACTTTGTCAGATTCTACATGAAGAGCACATCCGCATAAACAGATCTTTCTCTTGCTGCCCGTCTGCGAGATAATTTTGGGAACTTCCGGCGCTATTATGTATCTAAAAAAAAGGTTGACAAAGGGCGCCTGGGGTTGGTATTATTCGAACAATAAAGGCCGGGCCCGGTAATCGACCGGGTTGCCCGGATGATTTCTTACCGGATTCCCGGATATTACCCCCCCAACAACGTTTCGAGGGGGTTTTTTCTTGTGCGGGGCGCTCTTAAGCGAAGAAAAGTGAAATAAAATATGGCTAAAAGTTATTACTTGCTTGATTTTTCAAAAAAGTGTGTTATATTTTCGAATAACGGTTAGAAGGTATACGCAAAATCGACGTATACGCTACCTCAGGACGAACTCTAGATAAGAGGTAAATGGCATGCAAATCAGTCACACTCTCAGCGAGGAAGTCGAACCTCCGTCCGCAGATAGCCCGAAAGCGGACGCGAAGGGCTATCATGCGTCAAAGTCCCCTCTTTTCCATGACTCCGTTCATGGATGGAATTCTATTCTCAAAACCCACCATTTAAGAAAGAATCGGTTAAAAGGAAACAATTCGTTATCTTTTTTCTTCGCGCCTCACTTTTCGAAGGCGGGCGAGACAGACGGACAGTTCGGTGATCGTTTCGGTCCGTTTGATGAAGATGACGATCGCCCTCCCTCGGCGTCGACGTCGAGCCGATCTGATCCCGGGATGTTCGATCTCTCCAAAGGCCGCACACCGACCCTCGGAGACTATCGATGTCCACCTTCTTCCACGAACAACCGATGCTTCGTAGACAGCGCGGGTTTGCGCCTGTGGGTCGATTTTGCCCAAACCGCCGAAAGGTCGGTGCCGTTCACCCATAAGACGCGCTTCCTGGGCCTTTTCTCCGGAGCGGTCTCTTATCTTTCGTGGTTTCGCTCGGTTCCTATCGGTCATCTTGCCCCACCCGGTATCTCTCCGTGGGACCGTTGACGATTGGACAATAGGGAACGCCGGTGTCACCCGGCGGCTTTGAGCGAATATAACCTGAAAGAGAAGGACCATACCATGAAAATAGGCATCACCTACGACCTGAGACAATATTACCTTTCTCAGGGGATGGGAGAAGAAGAAACCGCTGAATTTGACAGCCCGATAACGATTGAGAGTATCGACTCGGCCCTCAAAGAGCTGGGGCATACTACCGATCGAATCGGTAATATCAAGAACCTGACGTCTCGCCTTTCCTCCGGTGATCACTGGGATCTTGTCTTTAATATCGCCGAAGGAATCAGGGGTTTTGGGCGCGAAGCACAGGTCCCTGCGCTTCTGGAAGCCTACGATATCCCCTATACCTTTTCCGATCCGCTGGTGCTCTCACTCACGCTGCACAAGGGGATGACGAAACACGTTATTCGGGACCTTGGAATTCCGACGGCCGACTTCGCACTCGTGGAGACGGAACAGGACATTTCCAGGATCGATCTTCCCTTTCCCCTCCTGGCCAAACCGGTTGCCGAGGGGTCCGGAAAGGGTATCGATGCCTTCTCGAAGATCACCGGACCCGAGGAACTGGGACGCGTCTGCCAGCGACTCCTGGAGATGTATCAGCAACCGGTCTTGGTTGAGCGATTCCTGCCGGGAAGGGAGTTCACAGTCGGGATTCTCGGAACCGGAGATGACGCGAGATCGATCGGGGTCATCGAGGTTATGCTCAACGACCGTGCGGAGCCGGACGTCTACTCGTACCACAATAAAGAAAAATACGAAAATCTCGTTCACTACACCCTCGTCGACGACGACGCGGCCAAGGCGGCGGAGCGGGTGGCTGTGGCTTCCTGGGTTGGCCTGGGCTGCCGTGACGCCGGCAGGCTTGACATCAGGTGCGATGATCAGGGAATCCCGAATTTCATCGAGGTCAATCCCCTCGCAGGGATTAATCCTGACAGATCCGATCTATGCATAATTGCCGGTCTCGTCGGCATCGGTTATCTGGAGCTGATTGACTATATAGTATCCTCGGCGATGAGCCGGGCTCTTCCTCAACAGCAGTACCGGAAGGGGGCCCTCCATGGATAGAAAAGTAATCGGTATCGCCCACAACGTACCTGTAAACCTCGGAGAGGAATTCTGCGAGGCGTCGCTGGATGTCCTAACGCAGGTGGAATCCCTTGAGAGTTCCCTCGTCGAGCTGGGTCACGTGCCGGTCCGCATCCCCTTTACGCGGGACGTAAGGTCGTTCCTCGGGGCTATAGAGGAAAACCATGTTGAAATGGTCTTCAACCTCTGTGAGACCGTTGACGAAAACCCGCAGTTTGGCTGGCATCCGGCGGCACTGCTGGAGCTTATCGGTATCCCGTTTTCGGGATCACCTTCGTCGGCCCTCATGATTACCACCGACAAGCTTCTGACCAAGCAGCTCCTGAAAACGAGCGGAATAAAGACGCCGAACTGGCGGGTATTTGACGGGATGAACAAGTACTACCGGAACGGGATTCACTATCCGGCCCTGGTAAAGCCTCGATTTGAGGACGCCAGCATCGGCATCGATCAGGAGTCCATCTTCCCGGACGGCAAGTCCCTTACAAAGAAGCTCGGAGAATTCTCCGCCCGATTCGGAAGCCTTGTGATAGAGGAATACATAGAAGGCAGAGAGTTCAACATCTCCGTTTTCGGATATCCGGAACCGATAGTGCTTCCACCGGCCGAGATCGAGTTCGTCAATTTTCCCGATACGACCTACCGTATCGTGGGTTACCGCGCCAAATGGGATAAGGATTCGTTCGAATATCATAATACCCCGCGGTCGTTCCCAACCAATCTGCCGGAGTTCTTGCTCAGGGGGATCGAGAAGACCGCCCTGGAGTGTGCCCGGGCCTTCATGTTGAGAGACTACGCGAGGGTGGATATGCGCATAGACGGTGAGGGCAACATCTTCGTCCTGGAGATTAACGCCAATCCCTGCCTCTCACCCGATGCCGGTTTCCCGGCGGCGGTAGAGTTTTCCGGCATGACTTACATCGACATGGTTCGACGATTCGTGGGGTTTATGATTGAACGGTCCGAAGGATATACTCATCAGGCCTTACGACTCGCGTGACGTAGATCGAATACACGACATCCTCGTGAGGAGTATCACCTTCACCGATGAGGAGATTGCCGTAGCCCTTGACGTCATCGAAGAAGCTCAGAGATATCCCGAGCGGGATGATTATACGATCTTTTGTGCCCAAGACGATTCCGGACAGGTGGTCGGCTATATCTGCTTCGGACCTATTCCCATGACCGATCGTCGCTATGACCTTTATTGGATCTGTGTGGATCGAGAGCTGAAAAAATCGGGGGTCGGGACGTCCCTCGTTCTGGAAATGGAGTCATACCTGAGGAAGAAGGACGCGCGTCATATCTACATCGATACCTCATCGACCGCCCCGTATGACGATGCACGGTTGTTCTATGAGAGGCGCGGGTACCGCCTGGTATCCGTGCTTCCCGATTTCTACAAGGAAGGAGACGACAAGATCATCTACGTTAAGAGACTCTAGAAATAAACCGAAGGGTTGTCTTCCTGGGCGCTACGTGCTATGATAATTTCTTTAGGAATAACGAAAACATCCGGGTTATACAAGAAGGACGCCTCTATTCCTTGAGCAAGACCGTCTCCATTATTACGCTGGGCTGTAAGGTCAACTCCAGTGACAGTGAGCAGATCGCCGCAGCTCTGATCGGTCGCGGGTATTCGGTTGTATTTGATCATGCCGCCGCCGACCTTTCGATCATCAATACGTGTACCGTCACGGCCCGGGCCGACTACCAGTCGCGACAGGCCGTGAGGAGGGCGGTCCGTCTCGGTGCGGGAGGACCGGTCATCGTCACGGGTTGCGCTGCGTCCGTGTTTCCCGACCGGATTCGAGAGGCGGCGTTTTCCTCGGTTGTCATTCCGGTCTCCGAGCGGGACAATATAGAAGAGACGGTCCGTTCGCTCATCGGGGTTCCCGGCGACATTCCCGCTGAAACCTCTCCCCGGATGAGAACCCGCGCTTTCTTAAAGATCCAGGAGGGCTGCAACGCCGGGTGTGCTTACTGTATCGTGCCCCAGGCCCGGGGCCGCGAACGGAGCGTTCCGACACCGACTGTTCTATCGTCGTTGTCGGACCTTGACGCGCGGGGATATAATGAGATCGTGCTGGTCGGGATCCACCTGGGAAGATACGGGAGCGATACGGGAAGCGACTCGAACACCCTCGCGGGGCTTCTCCGTCTCATCGAAACATTGAATATCTCGGCACGCATTCGGCTCTCCTCGATTGAACCGATGGACCTGACCGACGACCTCCTGACAGTCATGACTGAAAGCCGTCTGGTCGTTCCTCACCTGCACGTTCCGCTGCAGAGCGGAGACGACTCGATCCTTGTATCGATGGGGCGGCCCTACCGCCGAGCCGATTTTGAGAGGATTGTGAACGCCGCCACCGTAAGGCTGGCTGACCCCGGTCTCGGTCTTGACGTTATGGTGGGCTTCCCGGGAGAGGGTGATCGGGAGTTTTTCAATACCCTGGATGTCGTTCGATCACTGCCAGTCAGCTATCTCCATGTCTTCCCTTTTTCGAGGAGACCGAAGACGCGGGCTTTCTCCCTGGAAGGTCAGGTCCCACCCGAAGTAAAGAAAGATCGGGCGCGGATTGCCAGAGAGTTAGGGGTGGAAAAGAAGGCAGACTATATCGCGCGGAGCTCGGGCCGGACGGTCAGGGTCCTCGCGGAGGGACAAAATGACGGGCTTGCCTGGGGTAAGTCCGAAACGTATCTTGATATCTATTTTCCGGGAGGGCCGGGGGACATTAACCGGTTTGTTTCCGTAACCCTTCAGCGGCCTTTTCGAAACGGTGCATATGGTTACCGATCAATCTGATCTCGAGGAGAAGATCGGGTATCGATTTAATGACGGCGCGCTTCTTGTACTGGCCCTGACCCACGCCTCGTCTATCGGTGACCGGGAGGGGCAGGCAAACGAGCGGTTAGAATTCATCGGTGACGCGGTAATCGACTTGGCTGTCGCACAGATGCTGTACGAATCTCATCCGCTCAAGGATGAGGGCTGGCTCTCACAGATGCGCTCAGGCTTTGTCGACGAGGACTCGCTCGCCGAGAAGGCCCGGGGACTCGGGCTCGGCAGTCACCTGCTGCTCGGAAAGGGAGAGGAGGCCGCGGGCGGCCAATACAAGCCGTCAATCCTTTCCGGCGTATACGAGGCGTTGATAGGTGCAATCTTCCTGGACGGCGGATATGACGTATGCAGGGAGATCATCGGCCGCAATTTTACGGAGATCGAGAACCTGACCGATAATGCCTATGCGAGGAACTTTAAGTCCTTACTCCAGGAGCGTCTTCAGAAAGAGGGGAAGGACCTACCCCGATACGAAGTCATCGAGGTTTCGGGCCCCGACCACGATCGAGTCTTTGCAGTAGCGGTCTTGATCGGTGGGCTGGAATGGGGCAGGGGATCGGGCAAGAGCAAGAAGGACGCAGAGCAGGAGGCCGCCCGGCGGGCATTGGAGAGATGAAGCAACTCAAGCGGTTTATCATTCCGGTTTTTATTCCTCATGAGGGGTGTCGTTTCCGCTGCGTCTTTTGCGATCAACGCGCGGTTACCGGAAATCATGCACCTCCAATCAAGCCGGACTCAATACGCGAAACCGTGCGCATATACCGGGAAGCGAACCCTCGGCGGCAAGGAGAGCCTGAGCTTGCCTTCTTCGGGGGGAGCTTTACGGCGCTGGACCAATGCCGCCAGGAAGAGCTCCTTGCCGTCGGCAAGGAATTGATCGACGCCGGCCTCATTCAATCCATTCGCGTATCGACGAGGCCCGACGTTATTGACGAGCCCGTTATGGATCGGCTTATCCGTTTCGGCGTGAGGACGGTGGAGATCGGTGTCCAGAGCATGGACGACAGTGTTCTGGTCAGGTCCCGACGGGGTCATGCGGCTTCCGATACCGTCCGGGCGGCGCGGATACTCAAGAGACGAAGCGTCCCATGGATCGCCCAGATAATGCCCGGACTCCCCGGGGATACGCACGGGACGATAACCCAGACCGCCCAGCGTGTTGCCGATCTATCACCCGATGGGGTTCGCATATACCCGGCCCTGGTCATATCCGGAACCGAGATGGAGAAGATGTATGGAAGCGGCCGATACACCCCGCTCTCGATGGAGCAGGCTGTCCGGGTCGTCAAGATGATGGTTGAGATATTCGAAGCGCGGTCGATTCCGATCATCCGCATCGGCCTTTGCCCGTCGGCCGATCTGGAGAGTCGTGTTGTGGCAGGACCCTACCACCCGGCTTTCGGATCCCTGGTGTATGAGGCCATGCTGCTGGATGCAATGATCGCCGCGGTGGGGCAAGAAACTGCGGAGGACAAAAGAATCGTAATTCACGTTCACCCCCGTGATATATCGCGAGCCGTGGGTAACGCAAGATCGTCCATGACGCGGCTTAGACAGCAATTTCCTAACAGGGATTTCAGTGTCGTTGGTGATTGTTCGGTGGAACGGGGAAAGGTGCGAGCCAATGGGTTTTAGATCGGGATTTGCCGTAATCATGGGTAAGACGAATGTCGGTAAATCGACCCTTTTCAACACCCTCCTCGGGCAAAAGGTTTCGATCGTATCGAGGAAGCCCCAGACTACCCGAAATAGGATACTGGGCGTCCATACAGACCGTGAGTGTCAGATAGTCTTTGTCGACACCCCGGGTATCCACCGGGAAGATCAGGGCCGGGGCCTCAACCGATTCATGGCGAAAACAGCGATTTCCGCCAGAGAAGATGCTGACGTTATAGCCCTCATGATCGAGGCTTCCACGTCACCCGACGGTCTTGATATCGAGATTATCCGCGCGTTGTCGCAAACCAAATTACCCGTGATTCTCCTTATCAACAAGATTGACACGATTAATAAGAACCTTGTTCTCCCCCTGATCGATCGGGTTAGGGACGTCTCCTCCTTTCATTCGATTATCCCGATATCCGCGCTGACGGGCGACGGGGTAGGCGATTTTCTCTCAGAGATCAAGAAGCTTATTCCCGAGGGACAACCATATTTTCCCGAAGATACATTGACTGATCAGTCCGAGCGGTTCATCGTCGCAGAGATCATCAGAGAAAAGGTTTTCGACCTGACACGCCAGGAATTACCCTATTCGACAGCGGTCATCGTCGAGGAGTTTCGAGAGGACGAAACCAAGAACCTCCTCTCAATAGCTGCTACGATTTTCGTCGAAAAGGACTCTCAGAAGGGCATCATGATCGGGAAGGGAGGGGAGCTAGTTAAGAATATCGGTACTGCGGCCCGAAAAGACATCGAAGCGTTTTTCGATACTCATGTGTTTCTGAACCTCCGGGTCAAGGTCATGAAAGACTGGGCCAAGAGCGAAGAAACTATCAAACGGCTCGGATACACGTAATAATCATGTCCAAGAAGAAGATCATAGCTATAGTCGGAAGGCCCAATGTTGGAAAATCGACCCTCTTCAACAGACTCCTCGGAAGGAGCAAGTCTATCGTGGAGGACTTTCCGGGGGTCACGAGAGATCGTCTATACGCCGACGCCCGATACAACGACACGGACTTTGTTCTTGTCGATACGGGCGGTCTGCTGCCCGGCACTGAATCGGAGGTGACGCGCGGGGTTCATCTAATGGCAGAGGTGGCGGTGAAAGAGGCCGACGCCGTCATATTTCTTACGGACGGACGCGAGGGATTGTCTCCAATCGACAAAGAAATATACTCCTATCTGCGCAAAGAGGGCAAACAGACCTATTTCGTTGTGAACAAGGTGGACGGGCCGAGACAGGAGAACGACGTATTTGAGTTCTTCGCACTCGGGGCCGTGAAGATATATTCCATTTCCGCACAACATAAGATCGGCATAAGCGAGCTCATGGATGACGTAGTGACCGATTTCTCTACCACCCATGACAGAGATCGGATCGAGGACGATATCGCCAGGATCGCCATCGTCGGCCGGCCGAACGTTGGTAAGTCTTCGCTTCTCAACAAATTACTCGGCTTCGATCGCGTCCTCGTGAGCGAGATTCCCGGGACGACCCGTGACCCTGTTGACTCCCTCATTACCCGGAACGGCACTCACTATCTTCTCATTGATACGGCCGGGATACGAAGAAAGAGCAGGATATTTCAGCGCATAGAGCGGTTCAGCGTCGTGATGTCGTTTAAGAGCATCGATCGATCGGATGTTACGCTCCTGATGCTTGATGGCGTGGAGGGTCCGACCGATCAAGACGCGAAAGTCGCAGGATTCATCCACGAAAAGGGGAAAGGAGTCATCATCGTTGTCAACAAGTGGGACCTGGTCAAGAAAGACAATAAGACTACCCAGGCTTACGCCGAGCGCCTCAGAGATGCTCTCGTTCATATAGCGTACGCGCCGATTGTCTTTACCTCGGCCGTAACCGGGAAGAATATTCATCAACTATTTTCCTCCGTCGAGACTGTCCTGCAAAACCGCACGAAAAGGATCGGCACCGGGGAGCTGAATGCATTCTTTGAGGAGATAAAGGCGAATCACAACCCCGGAGCGTTCAGGGGACATGAGATCAAGATATTCTATGCCACCCAGGTTGACATTGCACCCCCGACCTTTCTGGTTTTCACTAATTACCCGAAAGGGATTAAGCCGTCATATGAGAGATTTATTATCAACCGACTTCGGGAACGATACGATTTTGTCGGAAGTCCTCTTCGACTTGTCTTTAAGAGCAGGAATTAGCGATATGAAAAAACTCTAAGAAATGTCTTGACAAAACCTTTAAATGGCTCTAAATTAGCTATTTAAAATTGGCTCTTTTTTAACTTGATTCCATAGGAGGTAGTAAATGGAAACTCTGAAGAGCATCAGGTCGCTTGGTATAGCGATCGTCCTGATCCTTTCTCTCGTGTTTGTTCTTGTCAGCATGCAAGAAGCCGAGCGAGTACGTTCCGACGCCTGTTGCTCCGATGACCCCCGCAACGGAAATCCCTACAGCGATCGCTCCGGTTGAATAGTAGGGATTTCGTGCGTGTCATCCTTTAAGGAGGTTTTAATACCATGGGAAACATGAGGAGCCTTAAGGTTGTCATTGTCTCTCACGGCTCTGGCGTTATCGCTTGGCCTTTATGGCGGTTGGCTGCAAGAAACCGGTCGAAACCGGCGAGACGATCAAGATCGGTCTTGCGGCTCCGATGTCCGGCGACGCAGCCGCCTACGGCGAGATCGTGAAGAACGGCGCAATGATGAAGGTTGATGAGATTAATGCGGCCGGCGGAATTAATGGGAAGATGCTGGAGCTCGTCGTCGGTGATGAGCGGTGCGATCCCAAGGAAGCGGCGGCGGTTGCCCAGAATTTTGTGAGCAATCCTGAGATCGTCGCTATCGTGGGTCACGTCTGTAGCTCCGCGATGCTTGCGGCAATTCCCGATCTATGACGTTGCCGGTCCGGCGATTATTTCGCCGACCTGCACGAACATCAACATCGGTACCGCGAGCAAGAATCGTTGGACATTCCGTGACGTTTATCGTGATGATTTTCAGGGAGAATTTCTTGCGAAATACTCCAAGGAAGTCCTTGGTCTCAAAAAGGTCGCGATTTTCTACGACACCAACGACTACGCCATCGGTCTGAAGGACGCCTTTGAGGCTGCCGCGAAGGAGATCGGACTGGAGATCGTGGGTACGGAAGCCTACACGGGCGACACCGTAGACTTTGCACCTCAGCTGACCAAGTTCAAGGAGGTTGCGCCTGACGGTATATTCATCGCCGGTTATTATGAGAAGGGGGGCTTAATCCTCTCCCAGGCGATGAAGCTTGGCATCAAGGCCCAGTTCATGGGAGCTGACGGCCTTAATAACCCTGAGCTCATCAATATCGCTAAAGAAGCAGCAGACGGGTTCATTGCCAGCACGCCGTTTATCTTTGAGGCGAACGAAGCAGGCATGAAGTTTAAGGCGGATTTTGAAGCAAAGTACAAAGTCACTCCTGACTGGATGGCCGCGAACTCCTATGACTGTGTGGGAATCCTTGCCGATGTAATCGCAAAGGTTGGGACCGACCGCGCAGCCATCAGAGACGGACTTCAGGCGATGAATTCCCCCGAAACCGGTTACAAGGGCTTGACTGGTGTTACCTACTTCGATAAGAACGGTGATTGCCAGAAGCCGGCCTACGTGGCTGTTGTTAAGGGTGGCGCATTTGTCGCTGCTGAGAAACAGATGAAGTAACTCTCTCTTTTGGGAGAAGGTGGGGGAGGGCGTTTGCCCTCCCCCAGTTTTTACTTGGGCAGGGAACTGGATGTTTTTTCAACAGCTCATCAACGGTCTAACCCTCGGAGGCATCTATGCCCTAATAGCCGTCGGTTATACCATGGTATACGGCATCATCGAGCTCATCAACTTCGCCCATGGTGAGATCTACATGCTGGGCGCGTATCTGGCCTTTTCCTGCGTCGCAATATTTGGCCTTCCTTTTCCTTCCGCCATTGTCATCAGTGTCTGCTCATGCGCGTTGTTCGGGATATTCCTTGAATTTATCGCCTATAGACCGTTGAGAAAAGCTCCGCGCTTGGCGGCCCTCATTACTGCCATAGGCGCGTCCTTGTTTCTTCAAAATGTCGCCCTTTTGATCTGGGGCGGACGCCTCAAGTCATACCCTTCCGATACGTTGCCACCTTTCTTCAAGGACAATGCGGTTTCCCTTTTCAAGCACAGCGACCGGTTCAAACAGATCGATATCTCGTGGCTGCAATTGTCCATAATCATCGTTACGATTCTTCTCATGATCGGACTTCACCTCCTGATCACAAAGACCCGCATAGGAACGGCCATGCGAGCCTGTGCCCAGGACAAGGTGACGGCGTCCCTCATGGGAATCAACGTGAATAGAGTTATATCCTTTACTTTCGCCGTCGGATCTTCTCTCGGTGCGGTTGCCGGGATTATAGTGGGCATCTACTATAACGCTATTTTCGCCATGATGGGATACACGGCCGGCGTTAAGGCATTTGCCGCGGCCGTCCTCGGGGGAATCGGAAATATACCAGGTGCCATGCTGGGCGGTTTCGTCCTCGGCGTAGCCGAGACGTTCGGCGCCGGATATATCTCTTCAGGCTACCGAGACGGTCTTTCCTACGCGCTCATGATTATCGTGATCATCTTCAGACCTTCAGGATTACTCGGGACGAAAACAGGTGGTAAAGGTATAACAGGATGCTACGAAATATCCCTCGATATAGTTTCTTTCAGGAAAAGCTCTCCGGTGTCTTTTCAAAGAATATCAAATATGTCTATGGCGCCTTATTCGTCCTTATCTTTTTCGTACCGCTTCTGCCTATAAATAACTACGTAATACATCTATGTACGTATGTGATGATGTATATCATCCTTTCGTTAGGTTTTAATATTCTGCCCGGTTTTACCGGGCTTCTTGACCTCGGATATGTTGGGTTTTACGGCATTGGCGCCTATACCGCCGGTCTCATAACCCTCAAGTGCGCCGCGATGGGTCCCCCGTGGGATATACTGGCCAGCTATTGGCTGATTATTCCGTTTGCGGCGCTCAACGGGGCCTTGGCCGGCCTTCTTCTCGGGCGCGCCGACGCTCCGTTTGACGGGAGACTATTTCGCAATTGTAACCTTTGGTTTTGCCGAGCTGGTTGTCCTGATCATTGTCAACGAGATGTGGCTAACGAGGGGACCAATGGGTTTGCCCGGGATAGCGCCCCCGTCCTTAGACTTGTCGTTCATGTTTCCCCTTACACACTATTTCTATCCCGAGCCGATACGGTATGTATTCAGGGGCGAGATACCGTTCTTCTACCTTATCCTCTTTATGCTGGCTGTAACGGTTTTCCTCATGGGACGTCTGGAGAACTCTCGTCGGGATCAAGCCGCAGCTGGGGCGATGGTTCCTCGAGTCGGAAGGCGTCCAGGGCAGCGACCGCCGCGTGGTGATCAGCGACTCGTTGTGGCGGCGCCGCTTCGGGGCCAACCCCGGGATCGTCGGCCAGCCGGTGCGCCTCAACGGAGAGCCCTACGAGGTCGTCGGCGTGGCGGCGCCGGGCTTCGATCTGCCGATGGGAAGCCAGCGTCTGGGCCCCGCTGGCGTTCAGCGCGGAAACCGCCGCCGAGCGGGGGCGGGGTTGGCTCACGGTCGTCGGCCGCCTTCGCGACGGCATCACGCTCGAACAATCCGGCGCGCAGATGGACGCGATCGTGGCCAGGCAGCGACGCGAGCATCCGTCCACCAACGCGGGCCGGCCCGTTGGCGTCTACTCGTTCACGAAGGGAATGGGAGATCCCGGGGCGGGCAGTTTCGTGGCGATCTGGCAACTGGCAGCGCTGCTCCTGCTGCTCATCGCGTGCGCCAACGTCGCCAACCTGCTGCTCGTGCAAGGCGTGGAGCGACAGCGCGAGATCGCGCTGCGGATGGCGCTCGGCGCCGGCCGCGCCCGCCTGGCCTTCCAGTTGCTGCTGGGAGGGCGGCGTCCTGCGCCGCCCTGGGGATTGGTGCCGCGCGTGCGGCGCTGGCATTAGCAGGGCTGCAGGCTACGCGCGCCGCGTTCCCGGTCGCGGATCCCAGCGCTTCGTGCCGGGCTGGCAGCGTACCTCCACCTCCCGAGCCTCGCTACCTTCCTCGGTGATGGCGGCGCTGGCGTCCGCCGCAACCTATTCTGTCAGCGCTCCTGCCCCGCCCTTCACGCGACCCGCTCCAGGCCACAGCAGGAAGGCCCTGCAGCGCGATCGGCGAACGGCCACCGCCGGACGCGGGTGGCTGCGGTCGGGTTTCGCGGCCGCGCAGATCGCGCTCGCGGTGGCACTCGTCGCAGCGTCGGCGATGACCGTGCGCGTCGGGCGCGTCGGGGGCGGTTCCACGGCCACCTCGGCTTCCAGGCCGCTCACCTCCTGACCGGGCGAGGTCGAGTTGCCCGAAGCAGGGCTACCCGACAACGCCACCAGGCGGCGCCGGTTCGCGGCAGCTCGATGACCGAAGCGCTCGGTCAGATTCCAGGGGTGCCGGCGCGCGGGCCTCGGCGAGCAGTCTCCCTACGACGGAGCCAACGACCTGGCGGAAGATCTGGCATCGAGGGAATGGCGTTCCCGCCCGAGAACGAGCCAAAGGTGGACAAAGCCGGGTCGTCAGCACACCTATTTCAAGGCGATGCGGTCCCCCGGCCGTGGCCGGCCGACTGCTCGACTGGCAGACGACGCGGCGCGCGGAACGTCGCCGTGGTGAGCCGTGCGCTCACCAGACGCTTCTGCCCGGACGCGGCTCCCATCGGCCGCAGGATCCGTTCGGAGACGCCGCCGACTGGGTGGCGGTCGTGGGCGTCGTCGGAGACGGGAAGCACGACTGTTCGTCGGAGGAGAGGACATGCGCGACGGGCGTACCGTTCGAAGGCCCGAGGAATCCGTCGTCTACATCCCGGTAGAGCTAGTGCGCCAGCGACGGGATGTACCCGCTGGTGCGCAGCGCGGCTGGAGCCCTCCGGCGTGGCGTCGGCGCGGTCCGCGATCGACCGGTGGTGGTTCAGGACGATCGCGATCTCCCATCGCGGAT
This sequence comes from uncultured delta proteobacterium, assembly GCA_963809875.1. GTDB lineage: Bacteria > Desulfobacterota > Zymogenia > Zymogenales > Zymogenaceae > JAFGAS01. Next base: position 164,271 of record CAWELC010000003.1, read on the forward strand.
GTACGCACCCTGCGGAACTGATCCGCTCGGGCGCGGCAGACCAGACGCTGTCGGCGCCGATCGAGCATCATCGCGGCTGCTCGCGCTGGGCTCGCCGCCGTCGGACGTTTACGGGGTCGTGTCGTTTGCGGTGGCACAGCGCACCCGTGAGCTCGGCATCCGCGCGGCGCTTGGCGCCACGCCGTCGGATATCGCGCGGCTGACGATGGCCACGGCCTGGAGGATCGCCGCGGGAGGGGTGTCGGTCGGCGTGCTGCTCGCATTCGGAATCGGCCGCGTGATGGAGAGCGTGCTGTTCGGAACGGTTTCGATCAACCTGCCGACGACGCTCGCCAGTCGCCTGTTCCTCGGCGCCATCGCGCTCGTCGCCAGCGCCGTCCCCGCCCGGCGCGCGGTGGCCATCGACCCGACCGTCGCGTTGCGAACGGAATGAATGGAAGTCGAAAGTGGAGGCCGAACAGTGGGAGTTTCCCGAGAGTCAACAGTCGAGAGTCGAGAGTCAACGGTCGAAGTGGTCGGGGCGGCCCCCTGTGGCCGCCCGTTACCGCGACGTGACCGTGAACAACGTCGAGGAGGCGCGTGTAGCCGTAGGCGTATGACGACCCGTCGGGCGTGACGCGCAGCGCGTCGATCGACATGACGCCGACGCGTTCGCCGGCGCCGATCTGCCGCACGACGTCGCGGCGCCCCGACGCCAGGTCGATGCGCTGAATCAGACCGGCACCCTGTGCGGCTCGTAGACGAGCAAGGCGCGCCCATCCACCGTCCATCGGATCGGCACGTCGCGACTCGTCAGGGCGTTCACGGCCTGCGGCTGTCCGCCGGACACCGGGTAAATAGCGGGGGCGGCATCCGCGCTCCACGCGACGATCCTGGAGCCATCGGGCGACACCAGGCCGGCGTCTGCGGTCCCGGTGACGGCGCGCGGCGCGCCGCCATCGACGTCCTGCACGAAGCACCGCGCCGCCACGCCCTTGCCGGCGCCGCACGCGAGGATCCGCCGCCCGTCGGGGAAGAACGCGGCCCATCGGTATTCGACAGCCGCCCCCGTCGGCAGGATGCGATTCGGGCCGGCGCCCGTCGGGTAGAGCAGCAACTGGGGCGGAGTGTAGGTGACGGCCAGCGCGAGCCGCCCATCCGGCGAGAAATAGCGCGCCTGTCCCGAGCCGACCGCCACGATGGGCGCGCCGTCGGTCGTGCGGAGGCACACGGTTCCGTTCGCTCCCGCCGGCGCCGCGAACTCGCTGAACAGCACCGCGCGGCCATCGTCGGAGAACGCCGCCAGGCTCGAGTGGTCGAGCCAGGACAGTTCGCGTTCCTCGGTCGCGCCCGGCGGCAAGACCCTCACGCCGCTGCGCCAATCGTCGCGCGTCACCAGCCAGGTGCCGTCTGCCGACACGTCGTGAATGGTCAGGCTGCCGCTGCCCTCGAGCACCAGTCGCGCCTTGCCTCCTGCCGCCACCGCGTAGATCGCGGCCATGTCGGTGCCGTGAGGGCTCGCGCTGAAGACCACCTCCTTGCCGTCGGGCATCCACGACACGCCGTGCGCGTCCGGGAATGGTCCGGCCAGCGCCGTGGCCTTGCCCGCCCGGTCGAGCAGCATGAGCGTGCCGGTTCCCTCCCATCCGTAAGGGTGGTCGATGAAGGCGATGCGATCGCCGGCGGGCGCCACGCGCAGATCGGAAAGGTAACCGCTCGTCTCGTAGGTGGCCGCAACGCCGGGCCATTCGATGCGGTCGCGGTCGCCCCTGACGCGAACCACCGCCAGTTCGTCGCCGCCAGGCAGCCAGTCGGCATCGCGAACTCCGTCGAGCAGATCGCGCGGCGCGGCCGCGCCAATCGACATGCGCGAGAGCGTCCCCTCGAAGGTGTCCGGCCCGGCCAGATGAGCCTTCGTGAGCAGCGCCATTTCACCTCGCG
>CAWELC010000004.1:0-26912 GCA_963809875.1 uncultured delta proteobacterium
TATACAAAGTGTCTTTAAAATAATAGTACATTTTAATCATGTCACCCTTATCGACTCGTTTAGGGTTTTTATATTTCACATAAAAAGGAGAATCTAAAAATATTTTATAAATCTCTTCATCTAACATTTTTGTTACTCGTATTTCTGCAATATGTTCTCCTAGCTGATCATCATATAATGAACTTACTTTGTCATCAACATGAATAGGTCCAGCAAAATCTTCATAATTTATATTTCCACTATTATAATCTTTTCTAATCTTATCTTCCATAATTTATTTTATCTTTATATCTTTTTATTAACTAATTCATCATCCGGATGCCGGCGCCGCCGGCGTCCTCGTATTCGACAACCCCTGCGCCGACGCCCGCAGGTCATACGCAAGCAGCGGCATCAAGGCCGCCGTCGAGGGGCTGAAGAACCCGAAGGCGAAGATTGAGTATATAGACGACAATAAGTGGGTGACCAAGAAGCTCCCGAAGGCCAGGAAGCTTACCGAGTGGACGTTCTACCGGGAGGCGCTGACCGCCGACAAGTTCATCAACGTTCCCGTGGCCAAGAACCACGGCTCCACCACGCTCACCCTCTCGATGAAGAACCTGATGGGGATCATCGGGGGCAACCGCGGCCGCATCCACTGGGAGATCGATCAGAAACTCGCCGATATCTCGAGCTTCGTCAAGCCAACCCTCATTGTGCTCGACGCCACCCGCATAATGCTGGACGGGGGACCGTCGGGAGGCGACCTGCGGGACGTGAAGGTGACCAACCGGGTTATCGCCGGCACGGACCCGGTGGCCGTCGACTCTTACGGGGCGACGCTCTTCGGCATGAAGGGCTCCGAGATCGGCCATATCGTCAAGGCGTTTGAGATGGGATTGGGACAGATCGACCTCTCGAAGGTCAGGATCATCGGGGCATAGCAGGTGCCCGGACGATTTCATAAGCCGACGCCCGGACTCCGGAGGGGAGTCCAGCTTGCGATCCTTGCGATCTTCCTCGTCCTGTTCATCACCACCACCTACCGGGGCGGCAACCAGATCAACTACCCGATCAACGTATTCTTTTCGGTCGATCCGCTGGCGGCACTCTCCTCGACGGCGGCGGCGCGGGCGATCGACGTCTTCTTCTGGCCGTCGCTTCTTTTGGTGGCCGCGACGCTCGTGCTCGGGCGCTTCTTCTGCGGCTGGGTCTGTCCCCTCGGGACGACCCTTGACCTGGCCCGTCCGCTCGTGCCCGGGCGACGGGCGTGGCGCGCGCCGTCCAAGAATCTGAAATACTACCTGCTTGCCGCTCTGCTGGGCGCCTGCCTCCTTTCGGTGAATCTGGCCGGTATTCTCGACCCCCTCTCGATTGCCGTTCGATCGCTGACGCTCGTGGTCTACCCGCTCTTCTCCACGGTCATTTCGGGGGGCCTGGGCGCGCTGATCGGGTGGGATATCCCGCTGGTTGCTCCAGCGGCAGACAGCCTCTATCAGGCGCTTAAGGCGACACTCCTTCCCTTTCAACAGGGCTATTTCTTCCTGGCGGGACTGAGCCTGGTGATCTTTGTCGGGATCGTGGCTCTGGAGGCCGTCCGGCCCCGCTTCTGGTGCCGGTACCTTTGCCCCCTCGGCGCGCTCCTCGCGCTGATCGGGGGAGTATCATTCCTGAAGCGTAAACCGACGGCCTTGTGCCGCGGATGCGAAAAGTGCCGCGAGGTATGCGACACCGACGCCTTTTCCGAGGACGGCGCCTTTCAGAAAGGCGAGTGCATCCTGACGCTGGACTGTGTGAGCGGGTGCCCCGAAACCAAGGTCGTCTACTCGATCGGGATGCGGCCGAAGAGGACGGCCCCCGTGATGTCGCGGCGCTGGCTGATCACGTCCCTTGCGGGAGGGTTCCTGATCGGGCCGCTGCTTGAAGATCGTCCCGACCGATAAGCTCAAGGGATCCGTTGGGGTCGACGCGCTCATCCGCCCGCCGGGTGCGCGCGATGAGGGCCGGTTCCTGGCCCGGTGCGTCAAGTGCTCCGAGTGCATGATGGTCTGCCCGACCGGCGGGCTCCAGCCGGACCTGGCGCTGGGGGGCGTCGAAGGGCTCTATTCCCCGATCCTCGTGCCGCGGGTCGGCTACTGCGAGTACCGGTGCACGCTCTGCGGGCAGGTCTGCCCCACCCAGGCGATAGAGGAGCTGACCGTTCCCGAAAAGCTTGTCACCGTCATCGGCAAGGCGTATATCAACACCAACCGGTGTCTGCCCTACGCCTACGGGGTCAACTGCGCCGTGTGCCAGGAGCACTGCCCTACCGCCGACAAGGCCATCGTATTCAAGGAGTCCCCCGGAGAAAGGAGTCTCGACGGCGCGGTGCTGAAAAAGCCCGTCATCGTCTACGACCTCTGCGTCGGCTGCGGCATCTGCGAGTTCAAGTGCCCGGTGGGGGGGACGGCGGCTGTCGTCGTCACCTCCATGAAGACGGAGTTATGAGGCCGGCCCGCGGACTATTTGAATAACCCCGGACCCTGCCTGCGGAATCCTGCCTCCACACGTCATGAGAATCGAGTCTGCGTCCCCGCTTGAAGTCCCGCTATCCCTTCGGAACGCGGGATTGGCTGAGGGTGGATCGAGGCCCTCCGGAGACTTTACCGATCCATCAATTTTAAAATGATATCCACGGCCGGTTGCACAAGCGCCTGCGTCTGATGCGAGAGGGTTTGCCTGAAATCAAATTCGTGGCCGCGGAGTGAGACCAGGTGCGCCCGGGGTTCGCACTGATACAGCGTCTTAAGGTACGCCAGGAATGCCGACGGCGTCATGTGGTGGGTAAATGAAGAAGACGTGTAGAGCGGAAAAACCCGCGCGCAGCTGAGTTCTTCCCTATCCGGGCCGACGTGGGCGTCGACGAGAACCATCCTGTCGTATCCCACAAGCAGCTCCATGATCTCCGGCATGAGCTGCGGTACGAAGATCGAATCGTCATGATGCTTCAGATCGTCAAGGCCCGTGTCGCCCACTTCCAGTGTTTCGATCCCCAGTCGCCGGCGCAGCTCATTTATCACGACAAATGCGGCGCCGTCGTCCGCGCGGTCTAGATTGCCGTATCCTATGACAATGGTGTTCGGGGGCATTTGGTTCCCTGAAAAAAGGAGGCGGGCAGGCAGCGCCCACCCGCCCGAAAGAGTGTCCGTTTATGCTAACGGCTGACGCGATCAAGAACCGTGCCGTCGGCGGCGACCAGGGTGACTTCCAGGGGCATCTTGCCCAGTGCGTGCGTCGAACAGGAGAGGCAGGGGTCATAGCAGCGGATAGCCGCCTCCACCATATTGAGCATTCCTTCGGTCAGCTTCGTGCCGTCGACGTAGGCCCGGGCGACCGCTCCCGCGGCCGTGTGCATGGCCCAGTTATTGTTACCGGTGGCCACGATGAGATTGACCCTGGTCAAGACGCCGTCTTCGTCCGTGCCGTAGTCGTGGAAAAGCGTTCCCCGGGGCGCTTCTATGACGCCCACACCCTGACCGGGGACCGTCTCCAGCGGGGGATACGTGCGGACATTATTGGACATAATATCCGGGTCATCCAGCAGCTGGCCGATGCGCTCCAGACAATAGAGGGCCTCGATCATCCGCGCGTAGTGGTAGTAGAGAGAGCCTTCCACCGGCATACCGCCGTTGATCTCTTTGAAGAGCTTGAATTCCTCCTGGGCGAGCGGCGTGCCGATCCTGTCGACGACGTTCAGTCTCCCCAGCGGCCCGACCCGGTAGAAGCCCTGGGGGAATCCCATCTTGCGCAGATACGGATGCTTGAGGAACGACCACGGCTCCACGTGCTCGCCGATGAACGACAGATAGTGTTCCGGCTTGAACTGGGCCTGGAAATTACCGTGCGCGTCTTTGACGCGGATTTCGCCGTCGTACAGCTGAAGCCCCCCTTCCTCGTCCACCAGTCCCATATAGTTGGATGGAAACGATGCAAAGGTCGCCGCCAGCTGTTGATTGGCCTCGATCCATCCTTTGGCTATGCCGAGCGCCTCCTGCCCGATTGCGGTTATGGCCGGCAGCTCCGACGCTATCGCTGTGCGGTTTTCCTCCGTCAACGGGGCATTGACCCCGCCGGGGACCGAGAAATTCGCGTGAACGCGTTTCCCGCCCAGCCTCTCGATTATTTGCTGACCATAGCGGCGCATGTTAACCGCCTTCAGCGCCAGCGCGGGATTTTCCTTGATTATTCTGAAGACATTGCGCGTTGCGGGATCGGCGTCAAAGCCGAACAGCAGATCGGGTGCCGCCAGATGGAAGAAATGCATTCCGTGAGACTGCACATATTGGCCCATGTGCATCAGCTCGCGTAAGAGTCTTCCGGGCCGCGGGGGCTCCACCCGGCAGACGGCGTCGCATGCCTTGGAAGCCGCAAGGTGATGGCTGATCGGGCAGATTCCGCATATGCGCTGCGTAATCTGCGGCATTTCGTAATGCGGACGACCTTCGCAGAATTTTTCCAGGCCGCGGAATTCATCGACGTGGAAGAAAGTCTTTTCCACGACGCCCTGGTCATCCAGATGTATGGTTACACGTCCGTGACCTTCGATACGTGTTACCGGCTCTATGGTTATCTTCCGACCCATGTATCTTCTCCTTTAGTCGTAGGTAAATAGTTCGGGCGGCAAAACTATAGGCGTGCGTCCCGCGAGCAGCTCCGATAAGGCATAGTAGAATGCATCCGCCCTGGGCGGACACCCCGGGATGAACAGATCAACTTTGACCACCTTATCCAGGCCGACGACCAGATCCAGAGGCTTGCCCAGCTCATCGGAATCCGGAATAACTCCGTCGACCGTGCTTTCGGTTTCGATATACGCACGCCGCAGGGCTTCATCGGTACCTACGAGATTGCGCATGGCCGGAACACCGCCGAACGTGGCGCAGTCACCGACCGCGATCAGGATATCGCAGCGTTCACGCATTTGTTTGGCGACCTCTATATTGTGAGTGTTGCAGATGGCCCCTTCCAGGATGCCCACCGTCACGCCTTCTTTGGGCGGATGCTTGAGGTCCGTTATCGGGCTTGAGGTAAACTCCACCAATTCCGACAGCGCCACGATTCGCTCATCGATATCCAGAAACGACATATGACATCCCGCACAACCCGCCAACCAGTCCGTCGCTATCTTGACCTTTGCCATTGTGGCTTCTCCTTTCTGTTACAGTGACTTCATCACTTCAGCAGAGACCGTATGAGTGGAAACGGCGATGGGCTTGCCGAGCCCTGCCGAGAGCAGCTGCAGCGCTTCCCAGTCCGATTTGCACCGGCCCGCGGGCTCCACCGCTTGAGTAACGTTCTGTATCCTTCCTTCGATATTGGTCAGGGTGCTGTTTTGCTCCGACCAGATTGCGACCGGTAATACGAGATCCGCCCGTTGGGTGAGCGGTGACGAGTAGCTGGCCTGTACCACGACAAACGCATCTTTTGGGATTGCCTTCAGCAGGCCGTCGCCCTCGTATTTTTGCTCGCCCAGCAGCACGTAGAGCAGCTTGAGGCCGGCCGGATTGTAGCCGTTATGAAATCCCAATGCCGCCGCCGCCACCGTGTTAACGCCCGATTCCGCAATGATATATTCTGCCTTATCTTCCAGTTTCTTGAGCCCGGTCGCGGCTGCCGCACTGATGCCGGCGCCGTAGAGAACAAAGACCGTATTGGCCCTCGCCGCGACTTCGATCGCCTTGCCTATATCGGCCATGCCGACAGTCATGAAGGCAAAGGGAGCCAAGCCGTTTTCCTTATCATCGACGACGATCAGCTTTGCCCCCCTGTCCACGGCCCGCTTAATGATGAATGATGCAACCGGCTGGTCGTTGAGCGGATCGGAACCGACGACGAGGATGATATCGCTTTCGGAGATCCGTTCCAGTTTGGCGGGCGCCTTTTTGAAAATCCTGGGGGCCGCGGGACTAATCAGCCCGACACTGGAGACCTGCAGCTCCTGCTTGAACAGTTTATTGACAAGATACAACGCCTCATTGGAGCAATAGCTGCCGGCAAGCACTCCTATTTCCGAAGCCTTGACCGCGTTGACCTGCCTTGCGAGAGTCTGGATGGCCGCTTCCCAGCTTATCTCTTCGGACTTTCCTCCGGTGCGCGAGACGGGCGCGGTAAGTCTCGAACGGCCGTCGTAGAGGAGATCAAAACGTCCCATCTTGCACAACAGCCCTTTATTGACCGGCGCTTCCCAATCGCCCATAACACGCAACACGTTTCCGCCGCGGGTAATGACCTCTGTGCCGCAGCCGATGCCGCACCGGTTGCAGGTGCTCTTTACTTTCTCGGTCAGGGCGTCTCGCCCCATGAAGGCGCTCCTTTTGTAAAACAGGGCCCCCGTCGGGCAGACCTGGACACAGGTGCCGCATGAGATACAGGAAGATCCGCCAAGTTGCGCATTGCCGTCGGCCGCAACCACGCTCTTGCTGCCGCGCTGCCCCAGGCCCAGGGTGTGATTGGCGACAAGCTCGTTACAGGCGCGAATGCATCTTCCGCACAGGATACAGCGGTTGTGCTCCATCAGATAATACTTATGGGTGGCATCCAGCCCGAAGGCCTTCGTATACGTGGGGAATACCCAGTGATCGACGCGATAACGGTACCCCAGATCCTGCAGCTCGCAACTACCGCTCATCTCGCAGTAGGGGCAGAAATGATTTCTTTCCGAAAAAATCATATCCAGAACCAGCGTGCGGGCGCTGATGACCCTTTTTGATTCCGTCTCTACCTTCATCCCATCGGTCACCGGAAACGTGCACGAGCTCTGCAGGTTGCGCTGCCCGAGCACTTCCACCACGCACATTCGGCAAGCCCCGGCCGGGAGAAGCGCGGGATGGTCACAAAGAGTGGGGATATAAATATCCGCTTCCCGCGCCGCCTGCAGAACGGTACTTCCCGCCCTTACGCCGATTTCCCGGCCGTTGATACTAATAGTCGCCTTTGTCGTCATCGTGTGCCTCGCTTCATCTTGAGTGATTTGATGTTTTTACCGACCTGCCCTGATGATGAAAACGGTATATGCGTCGGGGCGTCGGACGCGCGCCCGGCGCGTTTCCGAGCCCTCTCATGCACGGAGTAGACCCGCGCATCCGGCGGACGGTATCGTGTTATCCTCGCGACCGGGGGCGACGCGGTGTTGACCCAGCGGATACAATCGTGCGCCGAGCTCAGATAGTCGCATGGGGCGTCTACCGTTGCGGATGCTTTCTTGTTTCGGTTGTGTGGAAAGGCCCGACGTTATATCGGGGGCGGGAAGCAGTTCTTGGCAAAGACCGCGAAACGACTCCAGCGCGGGGCGAGCTTCGACTTCATGGTTTCCCCCCTTTCCAAACACGGGAGGCCCGGTCGTTTCCAACCGAACCCTATCGGCCGGTCACCATAGATCCGACGGGGCACCATGCACCGCCGGCTCCACAGGTGATGAGGCTCGGAGAGCTTTTCAAGTCTAATGCGACCGGAGAGAAATGTCAACACATTTCGGGTTTCCATCGTCTCTCGTCTCCGTATTCCCGCGGAAACAGCGGATCACGATATTGTCGGTCACCCGTTCCTTTTCCTTGAAAAACCGTATCAAACCTGATATATAGTCATTTCCTTGAGGGAGGGCCTTTCATGAAAAAGAGAGTCGCTGCAAGAGACACTTCCTGGTGGCAGGAAGGGATCGTATACCAGATATACCCCCGAAGCTTCATGGACGCCGACGGCGACGGGATCGGCGACCTGAAGGGCGTCATCTCCCGGCTGGACTATCTGAACGACGGGACGCCCGACTCCCTGGGCATCGATGCGATCTGGTTTTCCCCCTTCTACCCCTCCCCGATGTTCGACTTCGGTTACGATATCTCGGACTATAAGGACATCGATCCGTCTTACGGAACCATGGCAGATTTTGACCGCCTGCTCGTCGAGGCCCATAAGCGCGGGATCAAGATCATTCTCGACTTCGTCCCCAACCACACCTCGCACCTCCACCCCTGGTTCATCGAATCGCGCAGCTCACGCACCAATCCCAAGAGGGACTGGTATATCTGGAAGGAGCCTTCCCGTCCCTTGAAGAGGCGCTATGCCGACGGCGACCGGCCGCCGCGGCGGTACCGGCCCAACAACTGGCAGTCGATCTTCGGGGGGCCGGCATGGGAATGGGACGAGAAGACCCAGGAATATTATTATCACCACTGGCTCATCGAGCAGACGGACGTCAACTGGAGGAATCCCGAGCTGCGCCGCGCGATGTACGATCAGATGAAATTCTGGCTCGACAAGGGTGTGGACGGTTTCCGGCTGGATGTGATCAACTTTATTTTTAAAGATGAGCGGCTCCGCTCCAATCCCTACTGCATCGGCCGCCGTCCCTACGACATGCAGCGTCACCTCTACGACAAGGACCTCCTCCCCGAAAATATGGACGTCGTGCGCGAGATGCGCCGGCTCGTCGATTCCTATGGAGATAGGGGAGACCGGATGCTGGTCGGCGAGATTTCCAACGACGATCCGAGCCTGCCCGCCCGTTACTACGGCGACGGAAGGGACGGCCTCAACCTCTCGTTCTACTTCCACTTCGCCAACCAGCCGTTTTGCGCCGAGCGGTTTTCCGCGGCCGTCGCCACCTGGGAGGCCGCGCTTCCGAAAGGGGCCTGGCCCGTCTACTTCCTGTCAAACCACGACCGTATGCGCCACGTCGGGAGGCACGGCACCCGCGACGCGGCCCGGACGCTCGGCCGGGCCCAGGTGGCCGCCCTGCTGCTGCTGACGGTGCGCGGCACCCCGTTTCTCTACTATGGGGAAGAGATCGGGATGAATAACCTCCCCATCAAGAAGAAAGACCTCAAGGACCCCGTCGGAATCCGCTACTGGCCGATCCCCGTGGGACGCGACGCGGCGCGAACTCCCATGCAGTGGGACGACTCGACGTCGGCCGGTTTTTCTGCGGGGAGCTCGACCTGGCTTCCGGTCAACCCCGATCATAGGACGGTCAACGTCGCCGCCCAGACCGACGATCCCGCATCCCTGCTTTCGTTTTACCGGAACGTCATCTGGAAGCGCAAAGGGAGCGCCGCGCTTACCCGGGGGACTATCGAAATCCTCCCGGGGACGCCCCGGGGTATCCTGGCCTACGTCAGGGAGCATGAAGGCGACCGGTGTCTGGTCGTCCTCAACTTCACCGACACGTCGATCGACTTCATGCCGAAGGCCCCGGGCGGCTGGGACGTCCTCGTCTCCAACCGGCGGGACCCCGGCGACCGGCTGTCGTCGGCCACGTGGCACATCAAGCCGCTGGAGGCGACACTCCTCTCGGCCAAGAAATGAACCGCTATTCATTTTTCTTGACAAGCTCGCGTGTTTCTGATAACAAATGAGGGCACTTTTGTTACCCAAACCCTTTTGAGGCAGGAATATGAAGGAATATCTCATGACGCCAGGGCCCACCCCGGTTCCGGAACGGGTTCTCACCGCGATGTCCGGGCCCATCATCCACCATCGAGCGCCGAAATTCGAAGAGGTCATGGCCGACGTGCGCGAAGGACTTAAATACCTCTACAAGACAAAAAAAGAGGTCATCATACACGCCTCCTCCGGCACGGGAGCCATGGAGGCCGCCATCGTCAATACGCTGTCAGCGGGAGATACGGTCATTACGGTCCGGGGGGGTAAATTCGGGGAGCGGTGGGCCGAGATCGGCGAGGTCTACGGCCTGAAGTGCGTCAACATCGACGTCCCGTGGGGCCAGGCGGTGAAGCCCTCCCAGGTAGAGGAGGCGCTGGCCGCAAACAAGGACGCCAAGGCAGTCCTCATCCAGGCCTCGGAAACCTCAACCGGCGTGGGCCACCCGGTCAAGGATATAGCCGATATCGTCAAGAAGAAGGCCGACACCATACTCATCGTGGACGCCATCTCGGCGCTCGGCGTCATTCCGCTGCCGGTCGACGAATGGGGATTGGACGTCGTGGTGGCCGGCTCGCAAAAGGGGCTCATGCTTCCCCCGGGACTCGCGTTCGCCTCGGTCTCTGAAAAGGCGTGGGAGTTCGTCTCCCGCTCGACGTTGCCGAAATACTATTTTAACTTCAAGAAAGAGGAAAAGAACCTCGCCAAGAATCAGAACGCGTACACGCCCGCGGTATCGCTCATCGTCGGCCTCAGGGAGGCCCTTGCCATTATCAAAGAGATCGGTCTCGAGAAGCTCTTTGCCCGCTTTGCGGTCATGGCCGATGCCACCCGAAAGGGCGCCGTCGGCATGGGGCTCGAGCTGTTTGCCCCCGCGTCCCCGAGCAATTCCATCACGGCCATCAAGGCTCCTGCCGCCATAGCCGGGGGGGACATCGTCAAAGGACTCAGGACCGTCTACGGGATCACCGTGGCCGGGGGACAGGATGCACTCAAGGGTAAGATATTCCGGATTGCCCACATGGGCTGGGTCGACCGTTTCGACATCATCATGACGCTGTCGGCGGTCGAGATGACCCTGAAGAACCTCGGGTTTGACGTAAAGCTCGGCAGCGGCGTCTCGGCGGCGGAAGATATCCTCAGAAATCTCGAATAGACAGGAGACCGATCATATGAAAGTCCTTATCAGCGACAGCATGTCCGAGAAGGCTGTCGAGATCTTAAAGAAGGCCCAGGGGATAGAAATCGACGTCATCACGGGCCTCAAGCCCGAGGAGCTCAAGAAGATCGTCGGCACATACGACGGCATCGCCATCAGGTCGGCCACCAAGATGACCCCCGAGATAATCGAGGCCGCCGCAAACCTCAAGGTAATCGGCCGCGCCGGAACCGGCGTGGACAACGTGGACGTGCCGGCGGCCAGCAAGAAGGGGATCGTCGTTATGAACACCCCCGGCGGCAACACGATCACCACGGCCGAGCACGCCATTTCGATGATGCTGTCCCTTTCCCGTTTTATTCCCCAGGCCACCGCGTCGATGCGCGAAGGCAAGTGGGAAAAGAAGAAGTTCATGGGCAAAGAGGTCTTCAATAAGACCCTCGGCGTCATCGGACTGGGCAACATCGGGCGGATCGTCGCCGACAGGGCGCTGGGCCTGAAGATGCACGTGATCACCGCCGACCCCTTCGTCAGCGCGGAGGTCGCCTCCAAGATGGGAGTCGAGCTCGTTACTCTGGACGACCTCTACGCGCGATCCGACTACGTCACCATCCACGTGCCGAAGACCAACGAGACCATGGGGATGCTCAACAAGGACGCCTTCAGGAAGATGAAGAAGGGGGTCTTTGTCATCAACTGCGCCCGCGGCGGCCTCGTTGACGAGGCCGACCTCCTCTGGGCGCTGGGAGAGGGAATCGTGGCGGGCGCGGCGCTGGACGTCTTCGTCAAGGAGCCGCCCGAGCCGGGCGACCTCTTCAAGGACGAGCGGATCATCTTTACCCCCCATCTCGGGGCCTCCACCGAAGAGGCCCAGGAGAACGTCGCCGTGGCGGTCGCCGAGCAGATCGTCGACTACCTCACCAAGGGTATCGTCAGGAACGCCGTCAACATGCCGTCGGTCAGTCCCGAATCGGCCCCGGTGCTGCAGCCCTACATGGCCCTGGCCGAAAAGATGGGCTCCTTCCTCTCCCAGCTGGGGCTTCCGGGCCTCCAGCAGATCACGATCGAATACCAGGGTGAGACATCGGCCATCGACACCCCGCCGGTCACCGTGGCTGTGCTCAAGGGGATACTGGACCCCATCCTCGAGGTGAACGCGAATTTCGTCAACGCGCCCATCATCATGAAGGAGCGGGGCATCAAGATAGTCGAGGCCAAGAGCGAGAAGGCGGAGGGTTTTTCCGGGCTGATCACCCTGAGGGCCAAGACAAAGGAAGGCGAGCGGCTCATATCCGGCGCCATCGTCGGCAATGGAAGCCCCCGGATCGTCCGGCTGGACAACTTCCCCCTCGAGGCCTTTCCGGAGGGGATCATGCTGGTCACCACGAACCTCGATAAGCCGGGCGTCATCGGAGGCATCGGGACCACGCTGGGCGAAAACTCCGTCAACATAGCGCGGATGCACCTGTCGCGGGACAAGGAGGGGGGAAACGCCCTGGTTATCCTTTCGGTTGACAGCATCATATCACCCGAGGTGATGGAAAAGCTGAGGAAGCTGCCGAATATGCTGTCCGTTCAGCAGGTGAAGCTCTAGATCCTGACCCCCGCCCCGAATTTGAATAGGTCGCGCGAAGGCGTCCGGCCCTACCAGGCCCGGACGCCTTTTGGCGAGGCAACGAACGTTTTCATTTTGACCTCGCCCGGCGCGCATGGTATACTAACCGCCTCGGGATAATCGGTATACCGGCGCGCCTTTTTTTTTGTCTAACGGGAAACAAAATAATGCCCAATATCGTCATCGTCGGGATACAATGGGGCGACGAGGGGAAAGGAAAGATCGTCGATCTGTTGGCAGATCATGCCGACATCATCGTCAGGTTTCAGGGCGGCAACAACGCCGGCCATACGCTCGTAGTCGACGGCAAGAAGATTATCCTGCACCTGATTCCCTCCGGGATACTGCACAGCAATAAACTCTGCATTATCGGAAACGGAGTGGTCGTCGATCCCGCGGTCCTCATCGAGGAGATCGAGAGCCTGAGGGGCGAGGGCTTTTTCCCGGATGACGAGATGCTCCGGGTAAGCTCCGAGGCGCACCTGATCCTGCCCTATCACAAGCGCATCGATGTCGCGCGGGAGGCAAAAAAGGACAAGGGGAAGATCGGCACGACCGGCCGGGGCATCGGCCCCGCCTACGAGGACAAGGCCACCCGCGCCGGTATCAGGATGATCGACCTGACGGATCCCGCATCCCTGAAGGATCGGCTTGAATCGGTGCTGGCCGAGAAGAACTTCCTCCTCACCCGCTATTTTGAACAGCCCCCCGTGGATCCGGTCGAGACTTTCGACGCGCTTATGGCACTGTCCGAAAAGATCGTCCGGTACATCGCCGATACCCCGGCGCTGTTGGCCTCGCGCATTAACCAGGGCGCCTCGGTTATGTTCGAGGGAGCCCAGGGGACTCTCCTGGATATCGACCACGGGACGTTTCCCTATGTGACTTCGTCCCATACCGTATCGGGATGCGCCGCCACCGGCGGCGGCGTCGGGCCGACCATGATCGACGCGGTCTACGGCATTTCCAAGGCCTATACCACCCGCGTCGGAGGCGGACCGTTTCCGACGGAGCTGTTTGACGAGTCGGGCAGTGCCTGCAGGAAAAGGGGACGGAGTTCGGAGCCACCACCGGACGAAAGCGCCGCTGCGGCTGGTTTGACGCGGTGGCCGCCCGCCGCTCCGTCAGGGTCAACGGCTTGCACGGTGTGATCATCACCAAGCTCGACGTGCTTTCGGGCATATCGCCGCTCATGATCTGCACGGGATATGAGATAGACGGCAAGCTCGTGGAGGAATTCCCGTCGGATATCCCGAGCCTCGAAAAGGCAGTCCCCCGCTACATCGAGCTGCCGGGATTTGACGGCGCCATCGGGGGGGCCAGGAAATTTTCCGATCTCCCGGCCAACGCCCGGGGCTACATTAATAAAATCGAAGAGCTGCTCGGCGTTGAGGCGACCATGATTTCGGTGGGCGCCGAGCGCACCGAGACGATCATCAGGCAACATCCCTTCGTTGTCTGAGGAGCGTGTCCGGCTCCGCCGGACATCCCCCGTCGGCTCGAAGGGACGCGCGAAGGGTTTTTCGGTGACGCAATGACCAGACGTTTGGACCAAAAGAAAATCGGCCCCTCCGCCGACGCCGCCCCCATCTTCAATCGAAAGAAGAACGTGGACATCCACCTCGGGGACGGGTTCATCACCGTTGACGCCCACATGGCCGACAACTACCACGAGATGGAGGTTTCTCTCGATATCTCGATTCCCGCGATGATCATTACCGACATCCGCGGGCAAATGATCCGGGTCCCCCACGAGCGGTGCCGGGAGGCCCTCGCGGCGCTGCCCCACGCCAAGGGGCTTGAGATCAAGAAGGGACTCACCCAGCGGATGGAAGAGACCATCGGCGGCAAGGTCGGGTGCAGTCACCTGACCAATCTCGTCATGGAGGCGTGCCACGCCTCGATCCAGGGGCAGTATCTCTCGCTCAGGGAAAGCTTCGGCGATCTGCTGGACGAGATGACGCCGGCAGAGCGGACCAAATGGTTTCTCACGACGCGGCCCCAGATGATCGATTCGTGCGCCGCCTACCGGGGCGACGCGCCCATCGTAAAGGACGCACTGCAGAGCCCCGTTACGGAACGGATCACGCGGCTCACGGAACGCATCACCGCGGCATACCGGGACAAGAAAGACCGCAGGGGGTAGCAGTTGGCTACGGACGCGCGCGCCGATTCTCCGCGCGCAAACGGCCGACGAGGGCCCGTGAGGGCGAGTCTATTGCGGTGATATCATGTGCGGCATACGGCCCAATAACGAAGGCCGGAGCATCCCTGCTCCGGCCTTCTTCTTTCTATCGCTCGGAAAAGCGCCCTCCCTATTTCTTCTTGGCCTCTTCCTTCAGCACCACGCGCTCGACTTTATGCAGATCCCGCACATAGTAGAACGACCCGATGAAAAAGGCAATTGCCCCCAACAGCGCGAAGAGGGTCAGAAACTGGAAGCCCGTCAGCAGGTCGTAACGGTCTGAAATCGCCCCGACGAAGATCGGGGCCAGCGTGTACCCCAGCGCCATCATGAAGAACTGTGCCAGCGCGTAGGAGAATGCCCGCAGCCCGGGGTGTACCACGTCCTGCGTCACCGCCGAGCCGCCCGCCGCGAACATCGGTGCGAAGAACCCGAACAGGAGCAGAAAGATGTACTGCTTCGTGCCCGTGAAGAACGAGAACCCGATAAAGAGGAAGATCGCGACGAGCAGCGAGGTGATCGCCGGGATGGTCATCCGGGCGTTGAGCCACCGCTTCCGAAGTTTGTCGATGACCAGCCCGCCGATCGGGGCGCCGAAGATGGCCAGCAGAAAGACGACCGACGTCTTGATCCCGGCCTTGTCCATCGGGAGGTTGTCTACCCGGTGGTAGTAGGTCGGCAGCCACGTCATGAGGGCCGTCGTCACGAAGGTGTTGCCCACGTAGCCCAGGTAGGTGAAGAGGACCGAGGGGGTGTGGGCGAATTCCCTGACGATGTCCCAAAATTTCATCTTCACGTGTACGAGGCCATCGGCCGAATGGTCCCTTTTGGTGATCGCGACGGTCTTGTAGTCCTTCACCCAGTAGAAGAGGATGGCCACGATGACCCCCGGGATCGCCATGATCCCGAAGGCGTAGCGCCAGCCCAGGGTCTCCCCGATAACTCCGCCGAGGATGACCCCGACTGCGGTGCCGAAGGGGATTGCCGCGGTGAAGAGCCCGTTCATGGTGGCGCGCTTTTCCTCCGGGAAGTAGGCGGCGATCATGGCATGACCGCCCGAGGTATAGGCCGCCTCGCCGACGCCGACGAACGATCGCGCGAAGACCAGCTGAGTGAAGTTCCGCGTAAGGGCGCAGGCCGCCGAGGCAAAGCCCCACAGGATTCCCATGATGGCGATCGCCTTCCTGCGGCTCCACCGGTCAACGAGGATCGACACGGGAAAGACGAAGACGGCCATCATCAGCGTGACGATCGACGCGAACCAGCCGCACTGGGTGTCGGTCAGCCCCCAGTCGATCTTGAGGAAGGGCAGGAGTGCGGAGACGACCATTCTATCGACGTAATTAAAGAGATAGAGGAGAAAGAGGAGTAAGAAGACGTAGTAGGCGTAACCCCGGGAGACCTGAAAATCTTTTGCGTCGGACGATTCTTTTGATTGCTTCATACGCTACTCCAAATATAGGTTTAAGAATCAAAATACATCATCGTGGCATCGTGGAGCACGCCAACCTTCGCGCCTGAGCCGAATCTCTCCTTCAGGAGCGGCAGCGTTTCGCTCCAGCTCTTCGTCCAGGTGATCACCTCGGGGTTCTTCACCCAGTCGCCGAACGTGCGGTCGGGGTGAGGAGTCACGATGATCACGTTAAGTGAGGGCGGGACGATCCCCACCGGGTACTGGCGGCCGCCGTAGCTCCTCCCGAAGCTCCTGAGCAGGTAATGGGTCACCTGGCCCTCGGGAGCGTTGGCCAGGATCACAACCGTGCCGGAGAAGTTTTCCAGCGCCAGGCCGCCGCAGAGGATCGCGATGGCCATCTCGTTTGCCTTGGCAAAGGCGTTACAGACCACGAGGTTATTGCCCCGCGGGCGGGGCTCGGCGGCATAGACGTCCTTGGCAAGCACGACCGACTTTTTATAGGACTCGACGAAATCGCCGGCAAAAACGGCGGTGGTCGCTCCGCGGTCGTTGACGATCACGTCGATCTTGAAATCGAGCCCGGCCATCCGCGCGGCTTCCTCGATGTTGAAGCGCATGATGTTTTTGTCGTAGTTGCCCAGACCGCAGCTTGCCGGGTCCTGCCCGTAGACCTCGATGTGGTAGTGCGACGAGCTGTCCATGTGGGCGACGCCCGGCAGGATGATCTTGCCCCCGCCGGAAAACCCCGTCTGAGGGTGAGCCGTCACGCAGCCGATCCCGATCTTGACGTCGGCCTGCATGACCTCCCGGTTGACCATCACCTTTGTCCCCTTTGAGGTCGTTCCGACGTAGTCGCAGTGCTCGTAAGGGTTATGGTTATAGACACGGAATTTCTCGAGGATCGCGTCGCCCAGTTTTTTTCTGAACTCGTGGTTGGTGTGGGCGCCGTGGTTGCCCAGGGCACAGACGAACGTGATGTCATCCTCTTTGATGCCGCCCGAGACGAGCTCCTTGATCACGAGGGGAGCGATCTCCCATGTGCGGGTGGGTCGGGTGATGTCGTCAAAGACGATTACCGCGCTCTTTTTTCCTTTGGCAATCTGGGAAAGCGGCGGGGAGCCGACGGGGTTCTCGATCGCCTGCTGGATCTGGGCGGTCGTCAAGGGCGGGCGGGAGGCCCCCCGCATGTTTGAGAACGTCACGTCCCACGTGTCGGGAAAATCGATGGTGGTCGTTGTATTGCCGTACCAGAGGAGCTCGGGAAGATCGAGTTTCATACTAACACCTCCGTGAGGATTGCGTATGAGAGCAGTGTTGAGACCGGGCGGCATGGCTTCATTTCGCACACGGCCCAACCGGGCCGGTGAGAGGGGCACAGGTCGCACTGGATCCGCGGGGTGGGCCGGCATGCCAGGTATCGATGCGCCCGGAGCCTTTCGTTGCCGGCGGCCCGGGCGTGAGGAAAGAGTAGAAATATGGTAGGGGAATCGGGGAACTATGTCAAGGTAAAAAGGAAGAGTGGGCCGGGTCCTCCTCTTGCCCGCACAGGGGCCCCCGGATAAGCACGTCACTCTTTGAGGGCTTCACGGGCGCAGGGAATAGCTAGGAGAGGGGCAGAGGCCCCTCTCCTGGTTCTCATGCCGACGGGATAACCCCGTCAGGAGATGATTCCGACCTCGATAATGCAATATTCCTTGCCCTGGGCCTGACACTGGATCTCCTTTCCCTGGATCTTTTTCACCGTTTCCGGCGGGCATCCCCGCTTTTCCATGAGGAGCCTGAAGTAGCCGGTCGTGAACCCGGCGATATACTGATCGAACGGCCTGTTGAGATCGACCTTCAGGCTCGGATCGTCCTTCTTGATCTCTTCGAGTATCTTGATAGTGGTAAAGACGTTCGTGCTGTTCTTGAGGTGCAGCACGATCCGGGGGTTTTCGAGATCCAGGGAATACGATTCCGCATAGGCGACCCCGTGGCCGAACCCCGAGATGCTCAGGACGTGAAAATTGATGAGCGACTCGTCCCACTTTGCGTATCCCGCCTCGACCGTATTGACGGCCCAGAAACGGCCGGTGTAGATCCCGCCCCGATAGAACGCAAGCTCGACGCCCTTTTGCCCCATAGTCGTAGAGGCAAAGGCGACGGCCGGGCATATCGAGAGCTCTCTCGTGGTGAGGACGGCATCCTGGCCCAGGGCAAATATATGCCCCGCTTCATCTCCCTCCCTGCCGAACTTGAGGGCGGGGACCGCGGCGCTAAAGAGGTTGAAGCCCTCCTCGTTAGCTTTCTTGAATTTCTCGTTGCTCATGCAGTTCCTCCATAGGTTATCGATCGGTCGGCAACACACGTCGCAGCACTCCGAGGGATTGCCGATGGTATTAGTCTAGTATGCAACATTCTTATTGTCAAATAGGTATATTTGCCTCCATGCAATATTTAAATGATATAATACTATTTTCTTCATTTTTGTCATTATTGTATTTCGTATAACCGCGTCCCCCGGCGTCCTGCGAGACCCCGTGCCGCTTCGTCCCGAGGTCCGGACAGAACGCGCGCAGGAGTGTGGGATCGCCCCGGGGTGATCCATGGGGCCGGCAGGTCTGACGGTTGGGTGAGGTGCAACCCGGTTTGAGACGGATCACGTCCGGCGTCAGCCGGCTCGATACTGCGTACTCGTCAACACAGGCAGTGCCGCTATTAAAAACAACGGGCCCGGGGGGGCCCGTCCAAACTGCCGACAAAGTCTAATCTATTAAGAGTTGTCTCCGCGAGGGGCCTTTAGGCCCCGGGGCGAGTCGGATACTACTATACATACTAACGTGATTACGGATAGTTACTGCGTCCGAGATTGCCACGGCCCGCCGCGTCGCGATGCTCCTCGCGGCTTCGGCAGGACCGCTCCCGGCAATGACGAGAATAGCGTTAGTGCTGAAAGGCAGGTTTGTTACACTCTGAACGGGCCCCGAGGGGGCCCGTCGCCGGTCAGGGATCGTATGGGCCGGTTACTTTGTCTTCATCGGGATGAGCCTGAAGCTTGCGATGACCTGCTCAAAGACGGGTCCCCATGCGTCGAACTCCCCGAAGGGGCCCGCAAGACAGACGGTATATACGCCGCCGTTGCCGTAGACCCTGGCGATCCAGCGGTGCATCGCGGTGGGATCGGACGTATCGGCCTCCTTGTACCAGTAGCCGTAGCCGTCCGGGATCGTGAGGTCCTGGAGGTCCCGTACCGCGGGATGGGGCGCTTTGCCGGCGTCCAGGTCGTATTTCCTGTCGATCTCATACAGCCCTGTGAGGTTTTTCGTCTCCACCGCGACCCGGTCGACCCAGATGGTGAACAGCCCGCTCTCGGGCGCGGGACTGCCCGCCGCCCCCTCGCCGGGCTCCGGCCGGTAGACCCAGGCGGTCGCGTCGGTGGTCGCGGTGTCCAGAGAGAACTCCTTGGGGATCGTAAGGAAATAGCCGAGCCTGTCCACGGTGACGTCAACGAACTCGCCGCCCTGGGCCGCCGCCGTCACCACGCATGCCAACAGGGCTGACAGGGCGATAGCTCCACAAACGATCGTTTTCTTCATCGCGTCGTCTCCTGTGCGGGAGGAAGATTCGTGTGCCTGACGGTGTCAGCATATCACGCGGCCGCCCCGGATGCAACCGCAGTCAGGTCCTGTCCCGCGTGAAGCGGCCGCCCCCCACACGGCTCGTTGGCCGGTTCATTTTGCCGCGATGCCGGGCGTTTCGATTGTCTTTTTTCATTCCTTTTTTTTCGTTTATGCTATGATAGAGCAATCAAGCAGGGAAACCGATGGCCGACTTCAAGCAGATCAGCACGTGGCGCGTCCAGGCGCTGCGCTACTTAATCGACGGAATCCTGAAGCTGGCCCGGGTCGATCTCGTGGTCAACGGGATCGAGGCTGTCCCCGACCAGTCGGTCATCTACGTCGCTAACCACTTCACCCGGACCGAGACGCTGCTGGTCCCCTACAGCATCCTGAAAAGCAAACAGCTGGCCCCGCGCGTCCTGACGGCCCAGTACGTCTTCGAAGCGGTCGGCAAAAAGCTCCTGGAAGGGATCGGATCGGTGCCGATATCTCTGCCGGATCTGGACGACATGGCCGCCAAGAGCCTGATCTCGGGAGAGAACTGGGTCATCTTTCCGGAGGGGACGCTGGGCCGGGACGTGATCGGAACGGAGCCCGCGCAAACCGATCAGCCCCCCAGGGACATCCAACAGACCAAGGCCTCGATCATCGGTCTCAAGGCTCAGATGGCCGCAAAGATCATGAACGACTTCATCCGGGAGTACCACCTGACGAAGGTCTTCGGGCTGGACTCCCTCTCGTCGCTCGAGGTGACGATCGTCCCGGTAAACATCACCTACTGGCCCGTCCGCTATTCCAACACCTTCCTGACCCGGAGAATCAAGAAGCTCCTCGGACGGCTCGAAAAGGGCGGGCGCGCCCACCGTTATGAGGAAAAGCTCGCGCTGGAAAGCTCGATTTTGTCCAGGGGAGCCCGGATCACCGTCAACTTCGGCGCCCCCAAAAAAATCTCTCACTACTCGGCGTGGCTGTCGGAAAGAGAAGCCTACCCGGTCCAAAAGAGCGTCGCCAATCCCCTCTTCTCCGGGGCCGTGGAGGGAATGACGAACGACTATATGGCCGAGATCTACCGGCTCGTCACCATCAACCCCGATCACCTGATCGGCCGGCTTCTCTCCGCGATGGTCGAGAAGAATATCCTGACCGATACGTGGGAGGACGTGAAACGGCGGGTTTACCTTTCGGCGCTGGCCGTTCGGGGGCTGCCCAACCTCTCCTTTCACGAGATCATCCGGGACCGGCCGGAATCGCTGGTGGCCGTCGAGGAGCGGCCCCTCGAAAACTTCTTCGAGATGGGAAAGACCGAGGGCTTCATGACGATGATGAACGGCCGCCTCTCCCTCAAGAAGAAGGAGTTCAGATGGCATGACTACTACCGGGGGGCCCGGGTCCTCAATACCATCGAGGTCATCACCAACGAGATCAAGCCGCTGGCCGATGTCACGCGATCCGTGGAGGAGACGCTCACACTTGCCGCGCCGGCGCTGGCTGAAGCAACCACCAGGGCCCTCGTTGCGGGTGAGGAGGAGCGCTACCTCATGGACTGGGCGCGCTTCTACGTAAAGGGGCAGTCTAAAGAGAAGAAGCTCGGAACGCCACTGCTCTCTATCGGCGACAAAAAGGTGGGCGTGCTCCTCGTCCACGGCTACATGGCCTCCCCCGAGGAGATGCGCCCGCTGTTTGAGCACCTGACCGCCCGGGGTCTTACGGTATACGCCGTAAGGCTGGCCGGGCACGGGACCTCGCCCTACGACCTGGCGACGCGCAGCTGGGAAGACTGGTTCTATACCGCCCGCATCGGCTACACCCTTCTTTCGACCCTGGTCGATCGTATATTCATCTGCGGCTTTTCCATGGGTGGGGCGCTTTCATGGCACCTGGCGGCCCGCGGTCCGGAAAAACTGGCCGGCATCGTCTCGATATCGGCCGCCATGATCCTGAAGAGCCGGGCCTCTTTCCTGGCCCCGTTTATCGATTTCGTGGACGGCGCCATGAAGCTCTTCGGCATGGGCAAGACGCCGGTCGAGTTCATACCAAACCGCCCGGAAAACCCCCACATCAACTACTTCAAAAATCCCGTCCACGGGGTGGACCAGCTGCTGGAGCTGGTCAGCGTCGTGAGGAAGGAGCTGCCCAGGATCACGATTCCCGCCCTCATCATACAGGGAGGCAAAGACCCGACCGTCGATCCGGAGAGCGCCGAGGAATATTACGATACCATCGCTTCGAAGACCAAGGGGCTGGTCTGGGTGGATAGCCCCTATCATGGCATTGTCTACCGCGGGAGCGACGTCATCTTCGACCGGGTATACCAATTCATCACCGACCCCGAGCGGGGAGTTGTCCCCTCCCACCACTGGATACAAGCCTAGAGGAAGGGCCGGGGCCCGCGGGAGGGCACGCGCTTCCCATATCGGGCGGCCGGCGGCAGCAGCCCCGCGGTCAAGCCATCTCCGAGGGAAAACGGACTATGCCGGATCTCAGAAGGATCAGCTCGGTAACGACTCGAATCCTCGATCTCCTCATCAGCGCGGCGCTGAGACTGGCCGGCGTAACCATTACCGTCAACGGCATCGAGAAGATTCCCACGAGCTCCGTGATCTTCGTCTGTAACCATTATACCCGCATCGAGACGGTCCTCCTCCCCTATGTCATCAAGAGGCGGCTGGGGATCTCCGCCCGATCGCTCACGGCACGCTACGTCTTCGAGTCGCTTCCGAGACGATTCATGGAGGCCGTCGGCTCCGTTCCCGTCAACCTGCCCGATCGAGATACCGTCGCCGTGAGGAGCCTCCTTGCCGGGGAGAGCTGGATCATCTTCCCCGAGGGAGAGATGGTCAAGGACAGGAAGGTGCTGAGCGCGCGCCGCTTTCTGCTCCACGAGCCCGATCTGAATATCCACCGTCCCCCCCACACGGGAGCGGCGGTAATCGCCCTCAAGACACAGCTGGCTGTCGGCATGCTGAGTGAGTTTGCCCAGCGCTATCGGCTCACGAAGATCTTCGATCTGGAGAAGCTGACCCCCTTCGAGGTCAAGATCGTCCCGGTCAATATTACCTATTGGCCGCAACGCTTTCTCAAGACGAGGCTGGCCAATACCATCGAGAAGGCGGTGCGCTTCCTCACGAAAGGGGTAGTTCTCCCCCCCCGATTCGAGGAGGAGCTCGTCGTGGAAAGCTCCTTTCTGAAGTCGGGGGTGGAGATCACGATCAACTTCGGCATCCCCCGGGCGACCGCCCCCTATACCGCCTGGCTGAGCGAAAAGGATTACTCCCCGGTATTTCAGGACAAGCTGACCGGCGCCTTTACCCGGGCCGTCAAGGCGATAATGAACGACTATATGTCGGATATATACGGTCTGGTCACCGTCAACTCCGATCACCTCATTTCACGGCTCCTCTTTTCCCTGACGGCGCGCCGGCACTACCGTCAGCCGTGGGAGGACATCAAACGGCGCGTTTTCCTGGCGGCCCTCGGGATACGGGAGGTGCCCCATCTCACCTGCCAGGAAACGATCGCGAAGAACCCCCAGGCGCTCGTCGTCTGGGGTGAGCCAATACTCGATGATTTTCTTTCCATGGGCATCCGCGAGGGGCTGCTGGAGCGGCAGGGCGAAGATCTCGTCATCAAGGAAAAGGAGTTTAAGTGGCCCCATGAATTTCATGACATCAGGCTCCTCAATACCATCGAGGTAATAAAGAACGAGGTAGAGCCGGTGGGGGAGGTCGCGCGGGTGGTCGACGCGACCCTGAAGATCGGCCCGAAGGCGCTGGCCGAGCGCACGACCGAGGCGCTCATCCGGGGCGACCAGGAACAATATCTAGCCGACTATACCACGTTCTATAACCAGGAGGAGTCGCGGGAGATGAACTTCGGCATGCCGGCCTTCCATTTCGTCGGTCCGAGGGTCGGGGTTTTGCTGGTCCACGGGTATCTGGCGTCTCCCGAGCAGATGCGGCCGCTGCTTGAGCACCTGACCAGACAGGGCGTCACGGCCTATAATGTTCGGCTTTCAGGCCACGGGACCTCCGCTGTCGATCTGGCGACGAAGTATTGGCGCGACTGGTACTACTCGGTTCGCTATGGGTACACGATCCTCTCACGGATGGTCGACCGTGTCTTTGTCTGCGGGTTCGGGGTGGGAGGGCTCCTGGGATGGCTGCTGGCGTCCCGGAACCCGCCGCGGGTTTCAGGAATCGTCTCGATATCGGCCGCCATGAGGCCGAACGAGCGGTACGCCGCGGCCACGCCTCTCGTTGACGCGGCCGATCACCTCTTAATGAAGATTGGGGTGAGAAAAGAGGCGATCGAGTTCATGAACAAGGAATCGGAAAATCCCCACTTCACCTACCCGAAGAACCCCGTTCACGGGATGTACCAGATTCACGCCCTTATCGAGGAGGTCAGGCGACTCCTGCCCGACGTCACCGTGCCGGCGCTGATCATCCAGGGCGGGGACAACCCCGCCGTTGACGCCGAGGGCGCCGAGGAGTATCGCAAGGCGATTTCCTCGAGCTTCAAGGAGGTATTCCTGGTAAAGAGCCCGTATCACGGGATCGTCTACCGGGGGGGGGACGAGCTTTTTGACCGCATTGCGGCCTTTATCGGAGCGAACCCGGACGCAACGGTTTGACGGCCCAGCGCCCGGTCCAAACGGGTCCAATGAACCCGCGGGCTCCGGCGCGGCTCTCATCCCCGGGGAGTGCCCGAGATGTGAAATATGCAGCGCTCGGCCCCCATGGCGCGGCAGGCGATTTCGGCCACCTCGTAGTGACTTCCTGTCGCCCAGAATATCGCCTCTTCCTCCAGCCCCTGCTCTGCAAAACAGACGGGTCCCGACATGTCGGTTATCCCCCAGCACCACTCGCACTCGCTGATGCGCACCTCGAACCCGTCATCCAGGGGCACCAGCTCCTGGTGCTCCTCCCCGAAGATGCGGTTTGCCTCATACGTGATCGCCCCCATCATCGAGGCGATGCGGTCCCGGTCGGACGGCAGTTTCTTCAATTCCGCGCCGAGGGCTTCCGTAAGCTCGGGGTTCTCATCCAGCGACATCCGATAACCCCGTCGCCCCGCGGGTTTCATGATAGCTTTAACCCCGTTTTGCCCGATCAGGTCGATCGCCCCCTTAATCAGCTTTCCGATATCGACGGCGTCGGACTCGAACACTTCGTCGTTGGGCGGAAAGTTGCCCTTAAACTTCGACAGCCCCGTCAGGTTCAAGATCGAATTCAGCCCATTTACCCCCATGATCTCCTGGATCGCCCTGAGCGTAAAATGGATGAACGAATTTGGTATCTTTCGAGATTCAAGCATGGCCGCCTCCGATGTTTATGATCGAATAGCGTACTTCTTTTTCAGCGCCGCCATTTCGTCCTTGAGGTCCCCGACGAGTTTGTCCCCCTCGAGAGTCCCCATGAGGTTTTTCATCTCCCGGGGGTCGGACGCCAGGTCGTACAACTCCGGGGCCCGGCACTCCTCCCACTCGATATACTTATATCGGTCACTCCTCAGTGCCTTGTGCGGGGGCACCCTGCCCCCGAAGGGGAAGTCCTTGAACAGCTCGTAGATGAAGGCGTGCCTGCCGGGGCCGTCCGCGGCTCGGAGGATGGGGGCAAAGCTCTCCCCCTGCATCGACGGGACCGGCCCGATCCCGGAGATATCCATGAAAGTGGGGGCAAGGTCGATATTGAGGACCATCTGGCCTGCCCGCCGTCCGGGATCGGGTATGTAGTTCCCATAGCGCACCAGGTAGGGAATGCGCATCGACTCCTCGTAGGGCCAGTGCTTCGCGTAGAGCCGGTGCTCTCCCCAGATATACCCGTTGTCGCCGGCGTATACGATGATGGTATCGTCGAGGATCCCCTTCCGTTCGAGGAGGGCCAGGATTCTGCCGAGCTGCTCGTCCACCGACGTGATGCACTCGCAGTAGCGTTTGTAGACCGCGTGCATGAGCCCCATCGTTCCTTCCAGCCAGTTGTTGCCCGTCCATGTGTCGAACGTGTCGGATTCCGGCGGCAGAAACGAGAGGTCGGCGTCCCTGTATATCCCCTCCAGGTGCTTGGGCGGCCGCCAGTCGTGATGGACGGCCTTGTGCGAGAGGTAGAGGGCAAACGGGCTTGTCCGTTCCCGGGATATATACTCAAGGGCATAGTCGGTCAGGTCTTCGGTTATGTAGGGGTTACGCGGCTCGGTCACGAGCTTGCCGTTCTTGTAGATGGGGCAGTTGTAATAGTCGCCCTGGCCGTCCTTTTTCGTGAACGAAACGAACAGGTCGACTCCCGGCAGCTTGGGAAGGCTGCCTCCCGGCATGTGCCACTTGCCGATGAACGCGGTGTCGTATCCCGCCGACTCCTTGAGATGCTGAAGGAAGGTGATGTTGCGGTCCTCATTCCAACGGGTAAAGTTGTTGATGACCCCGTGGACGGAGGCGTACTGACCGGTCAGGAACGACGCCCGGGAAGGACTGCACAGCGAGGTCGTCGCAAATGCGTTCTCGAAGAGCACGCCTTCGGCGGCCATGCGGTCCATGTTCGGGGTCTTCAGGAAGGGGTGGCCCATGGCGCCCATACAGTCCCAGCGGTGGTCGTCGGTGAGGATAAAGAGGATGTTGGGCCGCTTCGAGGGGGTCTGGGCAAAGAGCCGCTCTCCCAGCGGGAGGCCGCCGATCCCGAGGGCCGCCGCCCCGCCGAGAAACCTGAGGGCATCCCGGCGCGTCAGCCCCCGGCCCAAACCGTTCATGTTCTTCTTGTCGCTCATGGCATCACCCCCGCTATTTCACGAAATGAAGGGCGTAGTTATGTACCACCATATAGACCCACTCCTGCCCCCGGATGAGGCCGAAATAGGTCCCGGCCAGCCCCAGCACGAGGATCACCAGCACCACCGGCGAGAAGACCCGCACCGCGCCGCCGCGGCGCCTGTCAATCCCCCGGCAGAAAAGCTCGGAGACGGAGAATTCGAAAAGCGTCACGCACACGATGCCGAAGGTCCAGGGAAGAAAGAAGAAATAGAGGAGCTCGACCGGGCCGAACTGGCAGGAAACCTTTGCCATCATGCGAACGATCCAGATGACGGGATTGGCAAACGCGACGATGAGACGCTCGATGAACCGGGCCCCGGAGAAGTAGGCGATCGGGACTCCGACAAACCCGAAAAACCAGATGGAGATAAACATCAGCGGCCCGAAGACCCACAGCAGCAGCGTCCGGGGTGTCCCCGGGGGCAGCAGCCGCGCCCCGTGAAAGATGAGGCTTGCCGCGGCCATGATCCCGACCACGATAACGAGGGGCACAATGAATCTTCTCACGATGCCGTTTTCCTTCATAGCCGATACCTCCATCATTTACCCGTCCAGTCTAATAGAACCCGCCCGGGATTTCAAATAAAAAATAGAAAAACACCCCCTTTGGCGTTTCCGCAACCTTTCGACGCCCTCTTTCCTCTCGCCGGCGGACGTCCAGAGGAGCGAAATAGGCCCTAATGTAATTAGAGGAATTTAATTTATTTATTTGACAAAATTTCATCGTCCGTTTAAACTGTATAAC
>CAWELC010000005.1:0-852500 GCA_963809875.1 uncultured delta proteobacterium
TTGTGTCCCCAAAGGAGCCGCGCCATGAACAGACCCGCCGGCAGACTCGTTTGGGGAACCTTATTCATGCTTTCGATCGCGGGGCTCGCCGGGGCCGGGGGAGCGATCGAAAAGGCCCCGGCCCCCGTCCGGATGAAGGGCTTCCACATCGACATGAACATCTCTCAGTTCACCGGCCCTTACCTGAAAGAACAGCTGAAGGTCCTGGCCGGACTGGGATATGACACCATCATCTGGGAGGTCGAGAACAATATCCGATGGGAGACCTGCCCGGAATGCGTCTCCCCGGACGCGTTCACCAAGGCCGAATTCAAGGACATCCTCGCCTTATAGCCGCGGGTTGGGGCTCGAGCCCATCCCTTTGCTTCAGACGATCGGCCATTGCGAGTACGTCCTGAAGCACGAAAAATACAAGCCGCTGGCGGAGGTCCCGGACCGGATCGACCAATACTGCCCGCAGAACCCGGCTGTCGTCCCCTTCCTCAGGAAATGGATGGACGAATATCTCGAGCTCTTCGGTGACGTCAAGTATTTCCATATGGGAGCCGACGAAGCCTATACGCTCGGGGAGTGCCCCCGGTGCCGCGCCTATGCCGCCGCCCACTCGCTCTCGGCTCTCTACATCGACCACATCAACGCCGTGAGCCAGCCGCTGATCGCCAGGGGCATCAGGCCGATCATCTGGGGCGACATGCTCCTCCACCACCCCGAGGCGCTCGACCGCCTGTCGCGGAAGATCGTCATCCATGACTGGCTCTATGACCGATTCTACGGATTCGGCAAGGTCATGATCTGGGGCCCGGGAGAGATGGCCAAGGACGAGCTCGATGCGGCGACGCTCAAGCGCTTCGGCCCATATCTCTATCCCCTCGGTGATGAGCCGGGCCGGGACCCCGACCCGTTCTATACGGCGGATTACCTCGCGGCCAACGGCTTCGACGTCGTCGTCTGCCCGAGCTCGAGCTGTTACGGCGACAGCGTGTTCGCCCCGCGCACCTATTTCCACATGAGGAACACGAACGACTCGTTCCGTAAGGGCCTGTCCGGCCGGCTCGGCGGGGCCGTCCTGACGAGCTGGACCGTACATCTGTTCCCCTGGGAGCTGCAGAGGACGTCCATCGAGCTGCCGAGGTTCATCGCCACTCATCGGGACGGCGACTTGGAAGCGTTCGAGAAGGCCTATGTCCGGGAGCATTTCGGCGTCGCCGACCCGGGCTTCTTCGCCGCGGCGGGAAAGCTCGCCACGCGGGGCCTGTTCAATTACGCCGCCGACCTGGGCTTCTTCAAGGATGCCCGGCCGGCGCCTCGGGAATATGTCGAGCGCCGCGTCGAGGAGATCGCGAAAGCGGGCGAGCTCGGGAAGGAGCTCGAAGCCTGCGAGCGCCGCCTCGCGGAATATCGCGACGGCCTCGCCCTGTTCGGGGCCTACGGC
Organism: uncultured delta proteobacterium; assembly: GCA_963809875.1. Classification (GTDB taxonomy): domain Bacteria; phylum Desulfobacterota; class Zymogenia; order Zymogenales; family Zymogenaceae; genus JAFGAS01. The sequence continues at coordinate 1,433 of CAWELC010000005.1, forward strand.
AAGGTCGCGAAGACCGGGCATGCGGAGCTCAAGGCCTGGGACCTCGCGGCAAGGAATCTCATCAACCGGGCCGAGGCCTCGCGAATACTCCTGAAGCTTCGGATGCACGGAGCCGGGCCCGAAGCCGCGGCCGAGGCAAAGCGGGTCCTTGAAGGGCTCCGGACGCTCCGCAAGGAGACAGCGGCCGCCATCGCGACCGAGGTGAAGCCTTCCCGGACGCGCGAGATGGTCCAATGGATGTACGATTCCATGGAATCGGCCCTGGAAAAGGCCTCGGGCCGCTAAGGGAGGAACGATGGACGCCGTGAAACCCATCTCGTCGGGAGGCCGGGTCGCTTCGCTCGATGCCCTGCGCGGCTTCGACATGTTCTGGATCATCGGCGGCGATACGGTCGTCCGCGCCCTGCCGGCGATCACGGACGCTCCCTGGACGCGCTTCCTCGCGCGGCAGGTCGAGCACAACGCCTGGGCGGGATTCACGTTCTACGACCTCATCTTCCCGCTGTTCCTGTTCATCATCGGCGCCGTGTTCCCGTTCTCCCTCCTGAAGCGGGTCGAGACCGGAAAGGCCCGGACGCGCGTCTATCTCCACATCGTCAAGCGGACCGTCCTCCTCATCCTTCTCGGCCTGATGGCGGGAGGCGTCCTCGAGCTCGACTTCGCGAACATGCGGTGGACGGGCGTCCTTCAGCGGATCGGGATCTGCTATTTCCTCGTCGCCGTCCTCGTGCTCAACACGAAGGTGAAGACTCAGGTCGCGGTCTTCTTCGGGGTCCTCCTGCTCTATTGGGCGGCGTTGGCCCTCATCCCGGTGCCCGGGTACGGACCGGGCCAGATGACGCCGGAGGGGTTCCTCCACTCGTACATCGACCAAAGAGTGATGCCGGGGAAGATCTCGGAGGAATTCTACGGCCCAGGCGACAGCTTGGGGGCCATATCGACGTTCCCGGCCGCATGCTCCCTCTTGCTGGGCGTGTTCGCCGGCTACTGGCTGAAGGCCAGCCGGAGCAGTAAAAGCAAGGCCCTCGGCCTTCTCCTCGGCGGCGTCGCCTGTCTCGCCGTCGGCGGCCTCTGGAGCCTGGCCTTCCCCATCATCAAGCACATCTGGACGAGCACGTATGTGCTTTGGGCCGGCGGCTGGTGCCTCCTGCTCATGGCCCTGTTCTATTGGCTCATCGACATCAAAGGCTGGAGCCGCTGGGCATTCTTCTTCGTCGTCATCGGGACGAACGCCATTCTCATCTATTTCGGCCAGGAGGTCGTCGATTTCGACGGCATCGCGAAGTTCTTCCTGACGGGCGTCCAACAGCACGCGGGCCTCATCGCGCCGCTCGTCATTCCGCTCGGCGTCCTCGCGGCGAAGTGGCTGAGCCTTCGGTTCCTCCATCGGCACAAGATCTTCTTCAAGGTCTAGCCTCGAGGGGCGGTCTTCTCGTCGGACCCGTGTTAATTTGGTAGAATAAGGTCGATGAAGCTCGTCGTCCGGATGCCGAACTGGATCGGAGACGCTGTCATGGCCCTGCCGGTCCTCGGCTCGCTCGCGGCCTCGGGCCCCGATATCGAGGTCTGGGCGGCCGGCGAGCCGTGGGTCGGCGACCTCCTCTCCCCCGGGCTCGGCGTCAAGGGCTCGTTGACCATCGGGCGGCCCAAGGGCCTGAAAGGGCTCCGTAAGGAAGCCGCCGCGCTCAAAGAGCGCCGTTTCGATGGCCGATCCTCTTGCGGGAGACGTCGAGAAATCATGCGTGCCCTGCGGCATAGGCAGGAGGGCTTTCGCCCGGTAGGGGACCGTTGTCTCAGACAAAGACAAAAACAAAATAGTTTCCTTTACACGGGCGCCCCATCAGGGGCGCCCGTATCGCTTTTCCTCCATTCTCGTCCCGCAATCCGGGCCGACCGGGAGCGTCCCTTAAGGGATGGATTACGCGGGCTTCTTCTTGACAAAACTCCCGTTGGTGTTTACATTAAATAGAAACAGGATCGGGCCCGGGCGCGGGCCCGCGAAAGGGAGAATACAGACCTATGATCAGACCTGATAAATTCACGACCAAGTCCCAGGAGGCCATCGCGCAGGCCGAGGACCTCGCCACGAAACGAGGCAACCAGGAGATCGTGCCGCAGCATCTGCTGGCGGCGCTGCTGGCCCAGGCCGACGGGATAGTTGTGCCTATTCTCAGGAAGCTGGGAGCTTCGCCGGAGGCATTATCCGGGGAGGCCGAGAGCCTGATAGATCGCCTCCCGCGAGTTGAAGGCCCCGGGGCGTCCGGCCCCCACGTCTCCGCCGAGCTCAAGCGGGTGCTGGAAAAGGCCTTTACCGTCGCCGATACCCTGAAGGACGACTACGTCAGCACGGAGCACCTGCTGATAGCGATGGCCGATGAAAAGGGCGGCCAGGTCTCGGGGATGCTGTCGACCCACGGCGTAACAAAGGAATCGGTGCTGGCATCCCTCAAGGATATCCGGGGGAGCCAGAGGATCACCGACCCCGACCCGGAGGGGAAGTTCCAGGCCCTGGAGAAATATGCGAAGGACTTGACGGAGCTGGCCCGGCGCGGGAAGCTCGACCCGGTCATCGGCCGCGATGAGGAGATCAGGCGGGTTATCCAGGTGCTCTCGCGGCGTACCAAGAACAACCCTGTGCTCATCGGTGAGCCGGGAGTCGGGAAGACCGCTATCGTGGAGGGGCTCGCCCAGCGCATCGTCTCGGGCGACATCCCCGAGGGACTCAGGAATAAGAGGCTGTTGGCCCTGGACATCGGTTCCATGGTGGCCGGCGCCAAGTACCGGGGCGAGTTCGAGGACAGGCTCAAGGCGGTCCTCAAGGAGATCATCGCGTCCGAAGGCGATATCATACTCTTCATCGATGAGATGCACACGGTCGTCGGCGCCGGGGCCGCCGAGGGTTCCGTGGATGCCTCAAACATGCTCAAGCCGCCGTTGGCCAGGGGCGAGCTTCACTGCGTGGGCGCCACCACCATAAACGAATATCGCAAATACGTCGAGAAGGACCCGGCGTTGGAGCGGCGCTTCCAGCCGGTGATGGTGCGCGAGCCGTCGGTAGAGGACACGATCTCGATCCTCCGGGGGCTCAAGGAAAAGTACGAGGTGCATCACGGCATCAAGATCCAGGATAGCGCCCTGATCGCCGCGGCGACCCTGTCGGCCCGCTACATCACGGACCGATTCCTGCCCGACAAGGCTATCGACCTGGTGGACGAGGCTGCCTCCAAGCTCCGCATCGAGATCGACTCCATGCCCACGGAGATCGATGAGATCGAGAGAAAGATCATGCAGCTGGAGATCGAGCGGCAGGCGCTCAAGAAGGAAAAAGACGAGGCCTCGCGCGAGCGGCTCGCAAAGATCGAGGGGGAGCTCGCGGCGCTCAAGGAGAAAGTCACGGGGCTCAAAGCCCACTGGCTTTCGGAAAAAGAGATCATCAATGCGATCGGGGAGACCAAGGCCAGGATCGAAGAGAACAAGACCCTCGAGAAGAAGGCCGAGCGCGAGGGGAACCTGGAAGAGGCCGCAAAGATCAGATACGGGGTCTTGATCGATCTGGAGAAGAAGCTGGCCGAGTCCACCGAAAAGCTCGGCTCCCTGCAGAAAGATACGAAGATGCTCACCGAGGAGGTCGAAGCCGAGGATATCGCCCAGGTCATCTCCAAATGGACCGGCATTCCCATCTCGCGGCTCCTGGAGGGGGAGGTCGCCAAGCTCCTGACTATGGAAGACCGTCTCAGGCAGCGGGTGGTGGGCCAGGACGAGGCGATTCGCGCGGTATCGGACGCGATCCGGCGCGCGCGGGCGGGGCTTTCGGATCCCAACAGGCCTATCGGCTCCTTCATCTTCCTGGGGCCCACCGGGGTGGGGAAAACCGAGCTTTCGAGGGCGTTGGCGGAGTTCCTGTTTGACGACGAGCGGGCGATGATCCGCATAGACATGAGCGAGTTCATGGAAAAGCACTCGGTGGCCCGGCTCATCGGGGCCCCCCCGGGATACGTCGGATACGAGGAGGGGGGCTACCTCACCGAGTCTGTCAGGCGCAGGCCGTACGCCGTCATCCTTTTCGACGAGATCGAGAAGGCGCACCCGGATGTCTTCAACGTCATGCTCCAGATACTGGACGACGGCAGGCTCACCGACGGTCAGGGTAAGACGGTTGATTTCAAGAACACGGTCATTATCATGACCTCAAACATCGGCAGCCACTTTATCATCGAGCTGGGTCAGACAAACCCCGAGGAGATGAGGCTCAGGGTCATGGACACGCTCAAGACGACGTTTCGGCCGGAATTTCTCAACCGTATCGATGAGATCATCTTTTTCAACGGGCTTGACCTGGCCGAGATAAAGGAGATTATAAAGATCCAGGTGCATCACATACAGGATCTCCTGGCCGAGCGAAAGATCGGCCTGGAGCTGACGGACGGCGCGGTCGAGATGCTGGCGCGGGAGGGATTTGATCCCCAATACGGCGCCCGACCGCTCAAGAGGGTCCTCCAGAAGGAGGTGCAGAACCCACTGGCCACGATGATTCTCAAGGGTGAGTTTGCCGGCGGCGACACGGTGATCGTAACGGTGGAAGGAAAGAGTATCGGTTTTAAGAAGAAATAGTCCGGTAAACGGCGCACACTGGCATCAGGGGCGACTTTGAATAGTAGATCAGAGTCGCCGGAAAAGGTGCACCTATAACGTGCAGGGGCGGTTCAATAGACCGCCCCATTGTTTCAGCAAAGATCATCTCGAAAATCGGAGATATCCCCGCATCTACTGCAAGGCCTTCAGCCGCTCCATCACGGCTTTCGCGTGATTCTCCACGTGTACCTTATCCCAAACCTCGCGCACTTTGCCTTTTGGGTCGATAAGAAAGGTCGAGCGGATCGTCCCCTCGTATTCCTTCCCGTAGAGCTTCTTTTTCCCCCAGACACCCCAGTCGTTGACGACCCGATGTTCCCTGTCGGAGAGAAGGGTGATGGTGAGGGAGTGTTTCTGCACGAAGTCCCGGTGGCTCTCGGGAGAATCGACACTCACGCCGAGGATTTCGGCGTTCAGCTTTTTAAATTCCTCTTTCATCCTGGAAAAGTCGGCCGCCTCGATCGTGCAGCCGCTCGTGTTGTCCTTGGGATAGAAATAGAGGACGACCCACCGGCCGCTAAAATCCTTAAGGCAGACCTCTTTTTCGTCCTTATCGGGTATGCAGAAACCCGGCGCGCTATCTCCTACCTTGGTCATGGCATCCTCCTTCGTAGATTACGTGTCCCAAACAGCCGGACGTACCGATGTCCTGGATTCTTTGCCTATTTAGATGGATAGGCGGACTGAAGGTATCGCCCTGCATCGACGAATCTGTTATAATGATACCATGATTTGTGTACTCTGTCCCCGCGAATGTGGGGTGGACCGCTCCGTGAAGCCGGGCCTGTGCGGCGCGTCCGACCGGATGAAGGCCGCTCTTGCCGTTCCTTTTTTCTTCGAGGAGCCGCCTATCAGCGGCACCAAGGGGTGCGGGGCCGTCTTCTTTTCCCACTGCAACCTCTCGTGCGTCTTTTGCCAGAACCATGAGATATCGGCGGGAGGATTCGGCCGTGAGATCACGATCCGGGGGTTGGCCCGGATCCTTTTGCGCCTCAGGGACGAAGGGGTCCACACGATCAACCTCATCTCCCCGACCCCGTATACCGATCTGATTGCCGGCGTGCTTCGGGATCTACGAGGAGCGCTTGGGATTCCCGTAGTCTGGAATTCGAACGGATACGAGAAGGTAGAGACGCTTGCGGCGCTGGAAGGGCTGGTCGATGTCTATCTGCCTGACATGAAATATGTTACGGAAAAGGCGGCCCGGCTCTGTTCGGGAGCGCCGGACTACCCGACGGTTGCCGCGGCGGCAATCGGGGAGATGCAGCGTCAGGTGGGAGACCTGGTGATAGGCGACGACGGTATCGCCCGGCGGGGAATCATGATCCGCCATCTCGTTCTGCCGGGGATGGTGGATGAGAGCAAGCGGGTCCTCTTGTGGATCGCCGAACACCTCGGGACCGGGACCTCTGTAAGCCTCATGACCCAGTATTATCCGACCCATCGGGCCAAGCTCTTGGCCGGTCTTGACCGGCCGCTCTCTGCGGGAGGAGTACGAAGAGGTCTGCGGATACGCGATCTCTCTCGGTTTCGAGAACGGCTGGTTTCAGGAAGAGGGTGCTCCCGATGCGGAATTCACGCCCCGGTTTGACCTGCGGGGACTATAATCGAAGAGCTTACTACGAATTGGACCGCCGGTCGAGCGCGTGTATGATACGCCCGGTCACCTGATCGGGGCTTGCGGCTCCGTCGATCTCGATGAGCTTGCGGCGCTTCGATAGTAGTCCAGGAGGGGGAGCGTCTGCCCGGTGTACTCGTCCATCCGCACCCGCACCGTCGGCTCCTCGTCGTCGGGGCGCGTGAAAAGGGAGCCGCCGCACCGGTCGCACACGTCCGGCATTTTCGGCGGGGCGTCGGTCCTGTGGTAGACCGCCCCGCACGCGCATGACAGCCGTCCCGATATCCGGCGAACGACCTCGTCGACTGAGACCGACAGGAAGACTACGGCCTCCGGCAGCCCCAGGGTGGTGAGCATCTCGGCCTGTTTTTGCGTCCTCGGGAAGCCGTCCAGGACGCAGCCCCGGCCCGCGTCGGCAAGCCCGATGAGCCGGTCCCTCATCATATCGGTGACCAGGTGGGTAGGCCCGAGCTCACCCTTACGCGTCGCCTCCTCGAAGGCCTTTCCCAATTCCGTACCCATGCGGATATTTTCGCGGATGATATCACCCGAGGAGAGATGTACGAGACCAAGCCGCTCGGCCAGGACTCGGGCCTGGGTTCCCTTGCCGCACCCCGGCGGGCCCATGAGCGCGATCGTGGGCGGATGATCCATCGTGACGCCTTCTCCCGGTTACTCGTGATTCCCTTTTGGCAAGCCTCCGGTTCGACCATGGGCGCTCCGTCCACACCTGCCGACCCGCTTCTGCTGAATAATCAAGCCCTGCCCTTATCAGCGGCGGGCCGTAAAGATCAGAACTTATAGGAGGCAAGGAACGCCCCCAGAGCCCGCTCGTATTCGGAGCGCATCTCCCGGAATCCCCGATGGTGGCCGAGGCCTTCAAAGACCAGCGACTCCTTTGGGCCGCTGTAGGCATCCAGCAGTCGTTTCTGGTCGTCGAAGGGCACGACCTCGTCGGCGGTGCACATGATGAAGAGGACCGGGATAGAAAGACCCGCCGTGTGGGCTATCGGGTTTCCCGCCTCGAAGTCCGCCCCGCTTCTCAGCCTGGCCAGGACGAGCGCGCCGGGAAGCAGAAACGGCGTTGCGGCACCGACAACCTTCTCGGAGTTAACGCGGATGCTGTTCGGAACATCGGCGATACCCGAATCGAAGATCAGCAGATCCAGGGATGAGGGATCTGACTTCCCGGCCTCCATCGCCGCAAGATAGGCGGCGGTCGCCCCCATGGATAACGCGAAGCATCCGACCTTCTTTTCGGGACCGATTCCGTGACCGGCGAGGAAGTCCAGCGCCCCCAGTACGTCGTTTCGCTCCTTGTCTCCAAACGTGACAAAGGCCGGGGTGCTCTCGCCGTGTCCCCTCAAGTCCAGCATGAGAACCGATATCCCTCGATCGATAAACAGGGGCGCGTAACCCACGAGCGCCTTCTTGTTCGTTCCGCGTCCGTGGACGAGGATAAAGGCGCGATCAGAGCCGGGGACCTCGATCCACCACCCGGAAAGAGTGATTCCGGGATCCCGGGACGGAAATGTCACGGCCTCGGCCTCGAGAGCCACCTCGCCCGGTATGATCGGGCCGTACTCGGCCTTCAGCTCTTCGTCGGTCATCAGAGCGGGGAAGAGGAGCTGATTGGAGAAATAGTATGAAACGCCGACGTAGGCGGCGCCGATAATAAGCACGACGACCGTAAGGGAGAAAATGATCTTCTTCATGACGGTCGCACGGCCTTCTCGTAGACGCGAACGCCATAGACCTTCTCGTATGCCCGGCAATAGGGACAGAACAAGCGCTCAATCTTCATGAGCTGGTACCATCATGCCGCTGCCTTTCTTTCTTCCCTTTGTGCAGCCCGGGCATTCATCTCGGCAGAAGGCGGCGTTCTTGAGGGTCTTTTCGTCGAATTTCTTCTTCATCGCAGCGATCCCTTAAAAAATTTCGGCAATCCTATCATAATCCGGCGGAATTTTCAACAGCAAAAAAGGAATTCCCGATAGGGTCGAACGAGCCGACACCCCGGCCCTGACCGTTATTCAGCGGGCTGTAAATGTTACAGGGGCGACAGGAGCGACAGGGCGAGAAGCGGTGATTGAGTTGGCAAGATAAGGGAAACCCCCATCGTTTTCGGGCTCGGTCTCGTGAGATCAGGGCAGGTCAGATGTGAGACTTTTACTGTTCCGTTTCCAACTGTACCGATGGGGGTGAGGGTTCTTTATCTTTTGATCGTAGTATACCAGCTATGAAAAAGCATGTCAAGAAAAAAATGAATGAACCCCCATTCATATAACATTTTTTTCGTCGAATTTGTTTCAATTCGTTATCTGTCTGAAGAATAGGGGTCCCCGAAACTCCCGGAGAGTTCCCAGGATTCGTTTGCCATCCCCCCACCGAGACGCGGCAGCGTGGCTTCGCCCGGTAGAGACCGGACCTCGACGTTGGGCCGTACGGTTCCTCGCAAACAATGACACTGAGAACCGCTTTTGTATTTTCCATTCACTATTTTGCTTGACGACCGTCATGCGTTTAAGATAGAATAGACAAATTGTTGTAAATGTCTAATTATTTACACAAATATCCTCTTCACAAATATCGGGCTACCGATGAGGGACAGCACAAAAAGTAAGATCCTCGATGTTTCTACACGTCTGTTCGGCATTCAGGGACTGGAAAGGACGCGGGTTGAGGACATCGTCGCGGAAGCCGGGATATCGAGGGCAACGTTCTACAATTATTTCCATAGCAAGGATGAAATCTTCTTTTGCCTGATCGAAATCGAGATCGATAAAATTCAGACGCACGTTGAGGAAGCGCTCCAGGGCGAAACGGATCCCCACCGGAAGATCAGGACGTACCTGCTCAATATGATCCTGGGCGTTCGGGAAATGGTCCGGCTTCTGAATGCACGGCACGATGAGATTGAGTCCCTCCCTCCCGTTCCGAGAAAACTGATCGAATCGAGCATTCGAAGAAGTATCAATACTATTATAGAGATTCTCGAATATGGGGTGCGGACCGGCGCCTTTTCCGTGTCCAACACCGAGGTGACTGCCCACGTCATACTGAGCGCCCTGGACATCTATATTAATCCATTCAAGCTGGGCGGCATCGAACAGGAATCCGTCGAGGACAACGTCGATTGTCTCCTGTCGGTGCTCTGTTTCGGCTTTTCGAAAAGATCTCCCGGCGATTCGGGAGCGACGCGGTAAGACGAGGGGCCGATTCGGATTCGGTAAAACCCCCAATAGACATGGATTGAAGAACGGTGCATGGATAGAGTGAGAGAAATTTTCCGATTCGTGGAGATAAAGAAATGAAGATCCCGTGGCGTTTCACGCGAAAGCAGACCATTATAGGCGCGTGTGTTCTTGTGGTGGTCGTCTTTTTCGCGGTGAGGATATACGGCTATATCGTCAAGGAGCCGGCCCTCTCCCTGGAGGAGATCTATAAGACCGAGGGTATCCCGGTGGAAGCGGCCGACGTCTCCCGCGGTCAGCTGGATATCTGGAAGACCTTTTCGGGAGAGCTGAAGGGGATCATGCAGGCCGAGCTCACGTCGCACCTGAGCACGAGCGTCGTGAAGGTCTTTCATTCGGTGGGCGATGTCGTTAAAGAAGGGGATATCATCATGAAGATAGACCCCGACGACCCCACGAGCATGACGGTTAAGTACCGTGAGGACGAACAACTCTATCTCCAGGCGCTGCGAAGCTACGAGCGGATGAAGATCCTCTACGAGGCGGGGGCCGTCTCAAAACAGGATTTCGAGAACGCCAGGACATCGTATGACATTGCGCAGTCCAACTATACCTCGTCCAAGGAGTCGGTCGAGATCCCGGCACCGTTTACCGGTACACTTACCGATATCACCGTTCAAGGAGGGAGACCGTATCAGTAACGGAATGACGCTGGCGACGGTGGCCGTTACGGACAAGATGCGGGTCGACCTGAACCTCAGCTCGGATAAGGCAGAGACAATCAAGAAAGGCCAACCCGCTAAAATCATCGTTCCTCTCAGAACGGGGGATATCACCGTTCTGGGCCAGGTGGAGTCCGTGGCGCTGTCGGCCGATCCCACGACCGGTCTTTTCGCCGTCCGGGTGGTCTTTGACAATCCGAACGACGTGCTCGTACCCGGGAACGTCACGCGCGTCCAGATCCTCGTCTACTCGGTTCCCGACTCTCTGATCATCCCCAAGCCCGCCGTCGTATCAGAGGCGGACAAGCGCTATGTCTTTGTCGTGGATAAAAAGAATATCGCCGAAAAACGGATGATCACCGTGGGCTGGGAAGGAGACGAAGACGTCGAGGTGATCGCGGGGATCAACGTGGGCGATCGGGTCGTCACCAAGGGACAGAACAAGCTGACCGACGGACGCGCTCGTCAAGGTCGGAGGCCCGGGGAAATAGCATGAAGTTTATAGAGATTTTTATAAAGCGTCCGGTCCTCACGGTCATGATGATCTCGGTCTTCGTCGTGGTGGGCTTCTTTTCCTTTTCCCGGCTCACCATCGACCTTTTCCCGAAGATCGATATCCCGGTGGTCACCATAACGACGATCTATGAGGGGGCCGGGCCCAAGGAGGTGGAAAGCCAGGTGACCGAAAAGATCGAGGATGAGGTCACCACTGTCAGCAACGTCAAGACGATCAGCTCCACCTCGATGGAAAACGTCTCGATCATTACGGTCGAGTTCGTCGTGGGGACCAATGTCGATAACGCATCGATTGAGGTTAAGGATAAGGTGGACGCCATCCTCAACACGCTGCCCCACGGATGTCGAGCGTCCCACGGTCGTCAAGTTTGACATCAACGCGCTTCCGGTCATGAACCTTTCGCTTTCGGCCGATCGGCCGCTCAACGAGGTCTACGATATAGCCGATAACCAGGTCAGGGACCGGCTCAACCGTATCGACGGCCTGGCGTCCGTGGAGATCGTCGGAGGGCTCGAGCGAGAGATCCAGGTGAACGTCAGCAAGGAGGCCTTGGTCCGCTACGGCCTGTCGATCACCGATGTGGCGGCTGTGATCGGCGCCGAGAACAGAAACGTCCCCGTCGGGCGCCTGACCCGGACCGAGGGGGAATATACCCTCCGGGTCCAGGGCGAGTTCAGCTCCCTTACGGAGCTTGCGGCAACGACCATCGCCACGCCGAACGGGGGGTACGGTGACGATCGGGGATATCGCCCGATCATCGAGGACTCCTTCAAGGAACGGCGGGAGTCGGCCACTTTCAACGGCAAGCCCGTCGGTGGGCATCATCATTTACAAGCGTTCCGACGCCAATACGGTCAACGTCGCCACGGGGTCTTCAAGGCGATCGGCGATCTCAAGAAGACGCTGCCCCCCGGATACGAGATCGGGATCGCGCGGGACGGCTCGGCCTTTATCGTGCGCTCGGTCAATGACGTCATCAGCAACATCATCCTGGGCATCCTCATCACCGCCTTCTTCCTCTATATCTTCCTGCACGATTTTCGGTTCACCATCATCGCGTCCTTGACGATCCCCGCGTCGATCATCGCCACGTTTATCCTCATCTATGCGGCGGGTTTTACCCTCAACGTCCTGACCCTCATGGCGCTGGGCATCTCCATCGGGACGCTGGTGACCAACTCGCTCCTTGTGCTGGAGAATATCGACCGACACATCGCGCTGGGCGAGGTGCCGGAGATCGCCGCCGTAAAAGGCGCCTCGGAGATCGCGCTGGCGGTAACGGCCTCGGCGCTGACCAACATCGTGGTCTTTACCCCCATCGCCTATATGAGCGGGATCGTGGGCCAGTTCTTCAAGCAGTTCGGTCTGACGGTCGTCTTCGCGACGCTTATCTCACTTGTTCATCTCGTTCACGCTGACGCCGATGCTTGCCGCAAAGTTCCTGGGTCCCCGCAGGAAACAGGGTGAGGGGAGACTTGGCCGGATGAAATACGTCGTGCGCGCCCGGAAAATGATCGCCGTTTTTTTTGAGCGCTGGGATGTCTACTTCGAAAAAGTCTCCGCCGCCTATAAGAGAGGACTACTCTGGTGTCTCGGAAATCGGATAAAAGTCCTGGCCGCAACCGGCGTGCTTTTCCTGCTTTCGTTTGTCCTCCTCTCCCTGGTAGGAGGGGAGTTTACGCCGTACAGCGACCAGGGATACATAAGCGTTGACGTTACCATGCCCTCCCAGGCAACGCTCGACGATACCGAGCGGGTCATGGAGGAGATCGCACGGATCGCCCGGGCCCACCCGGAGGTCGTCACCCTGTCAACGACGGTCGGGGGTCAGAACAAGGGGATCAATGAGGGGGAACTTATCATCCAGCTGGTCCCCCTGGCCGACCGGGACATGATAACCAGCAATTTCGTGAACGTACTGAGGCCGGAGCTTGCCGGGATTCCCGGGGCCGACATCGTTATCATGGAGACGTCCAGCGGGCCGTCGGCCAGCGCCGACGTCATCGTTGAGGTGACCGGTCCCGACCTTTCGGAGATCAGGAAGCTCTCCGGGGAGATGAGGACTTTTATGGCGGGGACCCAGGGGCTCGTGGACGTATCCACCTCAGAGAAGGCCCCGAAGCCGGAGATCCGCTTCGTACCCGACCGTTACCTTATTTCGTCCCTGGGGATCAACACGGCGGCCGTCTATTCGGCACTCAGGACCTCGTTCGAGGGAGACGTCCCCTCCGTTTTCCGGGATAAGGGAAAGGAGTACGATATCCGCGTCAGACTTGTCGACGTGGACCGGAGCGACGAGGACTCGTTTTCGGAAGTTATGATTGGAACCCCCAAGGGAGTGGTTCCGGTTGCCCGGCTTGGGGAGGTGATCGGCGGAGCGGGAGAATCGGAGATACTGCGAAAGAACCGTCAGAATCTTATAAACGTCACCGCCAACATCGGGACCGGTATCCTGAGCCAATACGAGAACCTGGTCACCTCCAAGAAGAATAAGATGGATATCCCGGAAGGATATTCCATCAACCTGGGCGGAAGCAGCGAGAACAAGGCCGAGTCGTTTGCGTCGCTTTTCCAGGCACTCTTTATGGCAATCATTCTCACCTACATCGTCCTGGCGGCCATGCTTGAATCGTTCATCCACCCGTTTACTATCATGCTGACGCTGCCGCTCGGGCTCATCGGCGTGTCCGTCGCACTCTTTTTCGGCGGCCAGACCGTCAACATGATGTCCCTCATGGCGATTGTCATGCTGGTCGGTATAGTCGTCAATAACGCCATCCTGATACTTGATTATACAAACCAGCTCCGGGACGAGGGGATGGTTCGCCGCGACGCGCTGGTTCAGGCCTGTTACGTCCGATTTCGGCCGATCGTCATGATGAACCTGGCTATCGCGCTGGCGATCGTTCCGCAGGTAATGGGAAACGCCGAATCAGGCTTCCAGAAGTCGATGGGCGTGGCGACCATCGGTGGCATCCTGATCTCGACGATTTTCACCATCTTCCTGATCCCGGTGATCTACGAATACATGGATAGATTTACCAAGCAGGGAAAGCTGGAGGCTAAACAAGGATAACCCGTGAGACAAGGTCCACAGCGGACTAACGATAATCCGTTTCCAATACAGGATATAACTTTGGGGAGGTTGAAATGCTGTCTAAAATCCCTATCGAGCTGAGCAAGATAACCACGGAGAACCGCGACAGTGAGATCCTTCGGGCGGGAATTATCGCCGAGCTTGACGCGATAAATCTCTACGAGCAGATGGCGGCGCTGGCGGTCAGCAAAGATATCAAGCGGGTCCTCCTGGACGTCGCCAAAGAAGAAAAGGAGCACGTCGGCGAATTTCTCGCCCTCCTGCTTCGGACGGATAAGGAACAGGAAAAAGAGCTGGAAGAGGGCAGGGAAGAGGTAAAGGAGCTCCTCGGCCGGTAATCATCTCCTCAACAATTCACTTGATTCGTTATCGGCGGCAAGTACGGCGCTCTATCGACTGCCCCGACAAGGGGCCGGGCGGGGAACGAGAAAGGGCCGGGATATTTCCTCCCGGCCCCAATTACCTTCATCTGATCTATTTGCCTTGTTCCTGCGCTCCCTCGATAACGATCCTGCCTTCCGTAACCGGCTTGACAGGGCTGTTGGCCTTGATATAGGCCAGCAGCGCGTCGACGATATCCACGGTCGTGTCCTTCTTTTGGGCCTTCAGGAAGGGGTAGTAGCCGTCCCCTCCGGCGGCGGTCCAGGAGGTCACGAGCACGGTATACTCCTTGGCCGGATCCACCTTCACCCAGCTTCCCCGTTCCTTGACCATGACGTCTCTCACCCGCTCGCCGGGGAAAATGATGCTCTTGAGATTTCTCCCGTCGTACTCTCCGCAAAACGGCCGGCCCGAAAGATCTATGACGAACCTGAGCCCGCTTACCTGCAGGAAACCGCCCTCGGCCACCCGCTCGCCGTCACTGCAGCCGTCGTCTTTCACCCGGATAGCCGATGCGCTTAACTCCAGGACTGTTAATAGCTCTTTTCCGGTCAGCGTGACCTCGTAAATCGTACTGGAAAACGGGTGGATCTCCATGAGCTCCCCGTAAGTGACGGGGCCCTTCCCGTACACCCGGTTGCCGCGAACGGTGCCGCCGTTGATCATGGCGATCGGGTCGGCGGTCCCTTTCCTGGCAAACCAGTCGACCCACGCGTCGGTGACGAGGTTGCCGAGGTTGGACTCTTTTCCCCTCACGTCGTCATTGAGGGCGTCCAGGTCGACGAGGGTCTTTCCGACGGGCTCATTCATGCTCCGGTCGAGTTTCTCCTGATAGGGTGTGAGATAGGCCGCGATCGCGGGGTCTGTGCCCGCCGTCTCGTCCAGCAACACCGCCTTCCACTCGGACGCCGTGATCCTGCCCCCTGCAACGTCAAACGTGAGGATTCCCGCTTCCTTCCCGTTGACCCCCGCCTGGACGACGATCGTCTTCCAGCCGCCCGGGCCCTCGACGGTTTCATATGTGGTGTCGTGGCTGTGGCCGCCGACGATGATATCAATGCCCGCGACCTCGCGGGCCGTTATCTCGTCGAGGTCCTTACCGTCGTGCGTGAGCGCCACGACAAGATCGGCGCCTTTTTCCCTGAGGGTCCTCACCATCTCAATGGAGACGGAGGTCAGGTCGCCGTCAACGACCACGTCGTTGCCCACCGAGGAGACGCGGGGAAGGTCCGGCGTCATGAGACCGAAGAAGCCGATCTTTATCCCGGCGACCTCCTTGATGAAATAAGGTGATATAAGGGCGGCCAGCTCCGGGTCGGCGGTGGTGATGTTTGAGCAGACGATGGGAAAATCGGCCTTTCGCAGCGCCTTCGTACAGGCGGCCACCCCCAGGTCAAAGTCGTGGTTGCCCAGGGTGATCACGTCATAGCCGGCCATATTCATAGAGGTGATCTCCGGCACGCCTTCAAAAGTCCTGAAGAAGAAGCCTCCGAGGTTGTCGCCGCCGGTGACCAGAAGGGTCCCGTCGGTGTTCTTCCTGGTGCGCTCGGCCACCGCGGCGATGCGGTCCATCCCCCCGACCATGATAGATACCTTCGCGCCGTCCTTCGTTATCTGGGTCTCGTACGGGAGAACGGTGCTGTGGAGGTCGGACGTGTCGATAATGGCAAGGTGCTTGGTCGCCTCCGGGGCGGTGGGAACGCCGGCGCAGGAAAAAAGGAAGAGAGAGAAAACGGCGAGGGCAATACCCAACCGCCATCCATTTTTCTTCACAGACATAGAGTACCTCACTTAAAACTGTTAGCTGGTTTCATTAACTCTGCGGCCGAAAAATCCCCGGACGCGGTTCGTCGAGGTCTGAGGATGATCCACTCGGGGCGCGCGATCGCCCGGTGCCGGGCGACCGGATGGCCGCCTCCTATCTATTTTCCATTATTTCCAGCAGGGCCGCGGCGTCTTGAGCCGCGAAGCCCGACTCATCGTTATTGAAGTAAAAGAATACGTCCTTACCCTGTTTTTCCCAGGAGACGATAAGGCCGGCCCACTCCTCGAGGACCTTTCGAGAGTAACTGCCGAGGTATGGGCCGTTCGGGCCGTGCAGCCGCACGTATACGAAGTCGGCCGTGACCCATCGCGGGGATATCAGATCGCCGAATTCGAAGATGCAGAAGGCGACACCGCGGCCCGACAGCATATCCCGGACCCCCTCGTCGAACCATGTTGGGTCGCGGAACTCCACCGCGTAGCGATGCTCGGGCCCAAGTGCTTCGAGCAAGCCCTGCAGCCGCTCCTCTTTTCGATGGAAGCTGGGGGGAAGCTGAAAGAGGATGGGGCCGAGCTTTGTCCCCAAGCGCCCCGCGATGTCGATCATGCGGGGAAGGTAGCGTGCGGGGTTGATAAGCCTCTTCTTGTGGGTGATGTATTGACTTGCCTTAAACGAATAAATAAACTCGTCCGGAGCAGCATCGCGCCAGGCGTCAACGGTCTTCTCGGAGGGGAGCCGGTAGAACGAGTTATTGATCTCGACCGTCCTGAATCTGGCACAATAGTATTCAAAGAGCTGCTTGCCGGACATCTCCTGCGGGTAGAAGTGTCCCCGCCAGTGGTCGTGGCTCCAGCCGGATGTGCCAATATATATCGCCATCCCGGGTTACCTCACCAGCCGTTCAGAACGAGCGTCAAGGCGATTATACCAAAATCTCATGGACGTGACCAGTTAATTTGGATACGAGCATCCGACAACGAGTCAGTAACGGGCGGCATATTGAGCCGCCCCTGCGGGTCCCGATGCAGGACCTCTCTATAACACTTAGGGATATGTCCGCACTTTCTCGAAAACCTTTTCCATCCCCTTGACCCCCGCGCGAAAAAGGGGTATCGTAAAACATTATCACAATAGTGGGAGGAAACGACCATGGCAGACCGCATAGAAGTTTCCGAGGTGTTTCCGGTAAAGCAGAAATCGCTGTACGAGGCGTGGCTGGACAGCGAAAAGCACAGCGCCTTCACGGGATCGCCGGCGGTTATCGACCGCCGTGTCGGCGGGACGTTCACCGCGTGGGACGGTTATATCTCCGGCACCACGATTGCGGTCGAGCCCTTCGGCCGGATCGTGCAGACCTGGCGCACCACGGAGTTTCCCGACGACGCCCCCGACTCGGAAATCGAGGTACTTTTCGACGAGGTCGCCGACGGCACGAAGATCACCCTGATTCACACCAACATTCCCGACGGGCAGGGCGAGGCGTACCGGCAGGGATGGATCGATTTTTACTTTACGCCCATGAAGGAATACTTCTCGAAAAAGTAATAATAAGCTCATAACTCGTCTTCCCATCACTTACGTCGGAGGTGTCATAATGAAGATCCTCTTTCTGGGCGGGGCCGGAGACATGGCGGCCACAATGTTGGGCCTCATGGAGAAGGAATCAGCGGTAACAAAGGTCACTATCGCCGATCTGGATGAAGCCAAGGCCAGGCAAAAGGCAGCGGCCCATGGAGCGAAGTTTTCGGCCGTCAGGGCCGACGTTACCGACGAGAAGTCGATAATCGGCCTTATGAAGGGAAACGACGTCGTCATCAGCTACGTGGGCCCCTTCTATCGGTTTGAGGCCCCCGTGGCGGCTATGGCCATCAAGGCGGGGGTGGACTACATCTCGATCGCCGACGACTACGACGCCTACCTGGCCATTGAAAAACTCGACGGCGAGGCGAAAAAGAAGGGCGTCAAGCTCCTGTCCGGATTCGGCAACTCCCCGGGGCTCACCCAGATACTGGCAAAGAAGGGCTACCTCACGATGGACGCCCCCGAGGGGATCGCGGTCAATTGGGCCGCGGGCTCAAATGAGCCGGTGGGGCCGGCAAACCTGCTGCACCTGTTCCACCTTTTTACCGGGCAAACCCTCCAGTGGCGGGATGGGCACGAGCAATATGTACCCTGCGGAAAGGGGAAGAAATACGTCGAGTTCCCGCCCCCTATCGGCAGGCTCCCGGTCTTTTATACCGGTCATGCCGAATCGGTAAGCCTGCCGAGGAACCTCCCGGGACTCAACTTTGCCAGCGTTCACGGCGGGATCGATCCGGTCTTCGACGTTAAAACCGTGCGCCTTCTGGCTCTGCTTGGTCTGACCAAGACGCATACGCGCAGGCAGCGCCTCTTTGCCACAGTCAAGCCCATTCTCCCGCTGTTCCAGAGCAAGAGCGCCCCGGATGAGTCCGTGGGGTACGTGGAGGTCTGGGGGACGAACAAGGGCAAGGAGAAACGGGTCCACTACACCTACGTTGGACATATCGCTCACATCACGTCGGCCCCGTGCCTGCAGGCGGCCGTCTGGCTTACGAAGGGTAAATTCAAAGACCTTCCCGGGGGCGTCTACGCACCTGAGCGGCTCATCGCGGATCCGGGTGCATTCCTGAAAGAGCTCCAGGCAAGGGGGGTCCGGATGGAGTATTTCGAGTAAAGGCCGGGGGCAACAGAGGAGTCTCCCCATGATCGTGACTTCTCCTCTTGACTCGAGAAAGCGCTGGAGCAGGCACGGGTCGAGAGGAGACATGCCCCCTTTTTGGCGGCGTGAGCGCCAAAGGAGACCTCAGTCGTGATCAGGGTAAAGAGAATCTACGATCAGTTCGATGAAGCCGACGGGTATCGAATCCTCGTTGACCGGCTCTGGCCTCGTGGGATGAAAAAGGAAGAAGCGCGAATTGACCTCTGGATGAAGGAGATCGCCCCCAGCGACACCCTGCGCAGGGACTTCAGACATGAGCCGGAAAAGTGGGGTGAATTCAGGAGACTCTACTTCAAGGAACTGGACGAAAAGAAAGGGCCGGTCCAGGAGATGCTGCGGATGGCAGAAAAGGGGACCATTACCCTCCTCTATTCGGCCAGAAACACCGAGCTGAACAACGCGGTCGCGCTGAAGGAATACCTCGACGAAAGGACGGGTTAGCGAGTCGCGGCCGGGATCCCCGCGGGCGGATTGGCCCCCGCGACGTCTCTCGCCTCGAACCGCCGCGTACGGCGCCGGTAAGCGTAAAGACCGCCCTATTTTTAAGCCTCCCGGTACCACGGGCAACGAATATGAAGGAAAAGGGATTTCTCCTCGGACTTGACGTAGGCAGCTCCTCGGTTAAGGCCGCGCTCCTCGATTGTGCGACCGGCAACGTGGCGGCCGCAGCATCGTCTCCTTCTCTGGCCGTCCCCGGGGAAACGGAGCTTCCCATATCGTCGCCGGGGCCCGGCCTCGCTGAACAGGACCCCCAGACCTGGTGGGAACACGTGAAGCGCTGCGCCGCCCGCCTTCGCAAGATCGTGGGACGCGACATCGTCGACGTCCGGGCCGTCGGCATCTCCTACCAGATGCACGGGCTGGTGGTCGTCGACACTGATAAGAACGCGATTCGCCCCTCGATTATCTGGTGCGATAGCCGGGCCGTCGGGATCGGCGACCGGGCCTTCAGGGAGATCGGCTGCGAGCGGTCTCTCGGGTGTCTCCTGAACTCCCCCGGAAACTTCACCGCTTCAAAGCTCGCATGGGTCAAGGAGCATGAGCCCGACGTCTATCGCCGGGTCTTCAAGATGATGCTTCCCGGCGACTACATCGCCCTGAGGCTCACCGGCGAGATACTAACGACGCCGTCGGGGCTCTCCGAGGCGATCCTCTGGGATTTTTCCCGCGGCGCGATCGCCGATATCGTCCTGGACCACTACGGCATATCACGGGATCTCATCCCTGACGTCGCCCCGACCTTTTCGATCCAGGGAGAAGTGACCGAAAGTGCGGCGCGGGAGCTCGGAATCGCCCCCGGCGCCGTCGTGTCGTATCGGTCGGGAGACCAGCCGAACAACGCCTTTTCGCTGAAGGTCCTCGATCCCGGGGAGATCGCGGCTACCGCCGGGACCTCCGGTGTGGTCTACGGCGTCACGGATCTTATCCGCTCGGACCCCCGGTCCCGGGTCAACACGTTCGTCCACGTCAATCATTCCGAGGGCGCTGCCCGCTACGGGGTGCTGCTGTGCGTCAACGGGACGGGGATTCTCAACAGCTGGCTCAGAAAGAACGTGATGACCCTCGAGGGCGCCCCGATCGATTATGAAGGGATGAACCGGGCCGCCGCGCGCGTCCCCGTGGGGGCAGCGGGCCTGACAGTGCTGCCGTATGGAAACGGCGCCGAGCGCACCCTCGAAAACCGGAACGTCGGGGCGTCGATACATGGCCTGGACCTGAACGTCCACACCCGAGACCACCTGCTGAGGGCCTCCCAGGAAGGCATCGTCTTCGCCCTGAACTACGGCATGGATATCATGCGTGCAATGGGAATCGGTATCGAGGTAGTCCGGGCGGGCATGACCAACATGTTTCTGAGCCCGCTGTTTCGCGAGGCGTTTGCCGCCACCGCCGGGGCGACGCTGGAGCTCTTCGACACGGACGGATCGGTGGGGGCGGCACGGGGTGCCGGCATCGGGGCGGGAATCTACGCTGATTTCGAAGAGGCCTTTCGCGGCCTCGAGAGGAAGCTGGTCGTCAGGCCTGATCGGTCGCTGACGGGCGCCTACGCCGAGGCCTACGGGAGATGGCGGGAGACGCTGGCAAGGACGATGGACGCAGGCAATTGAGCCTCGCGTGCCTCCGGCGCTTGCCGGTGAAAATCGTATCCGGTTATGGCCGGGCCGTGCGCAAAACCCGGCCAACGGCGTCCGTACTGGGGGGCTCGTGTACACGCGGATAGAGCAGCCGCTGGAGTTTCATCCCGTCACCCCGGCTCGCTTGCCGGATCTCGAGAGGTTCTCCCGGGAGCACGGGAGGTTTCACTACTGCTCCTGTATGCGCTGGCGGATGACGAGCAGTCGGTTCAAGGAATCGACCGCCGAAGAGCGGGCCGCTGCGCTGGCCGGCCTCGTGCGGGGTGGCACGCCCGTGGGGATCCTCGCGTACGCCCAGGACCGGCCCGTGGGGTGGTGTTCGGTTGCTCCGCGGGAGACCTACGAAGGGCTCGCGCGATACAAGGCGCTGCCGCGCCTGGACGACGTGCCGGTATGGTCGGTGGTCTGCTTTTTCATCGATCGGCACTTCCGCCGCCGGGGAGCAACCCGGGGACTTCTGAGAGCGGCCGTGGACTACGCCGTATCCTCCGGCGCTTCGATAATCGAGGGCTACCCGGTGGCGCCCGACTCGGGCCTCTACACGTTCATGGGCTCTCCGACGACGTTTGATGCGGCCGGCTTTGCCGACGTTACGCCCCCGGGACAGGAGAGAAGGGTCATGCGATACGTTGCCGGAAAGCCAGAATGAGGGCGAATGAGGACGCTGCCGTATCTCTTCAGGGGGATCGAGGAGAAGGGCAGGCGGGTCATGTGCGGGGCGGGGGAGAGGGCCAACACTTAGCCCGGGAGGACGATGGAGTCCCGAACGGGCATCCCCCGCGACCGGGTATCGGAAAACAGACAATGGCAAAACAGAGCGCGGGGATTCTCCTGTTTCGCTTTCGGGGAAATCTCCCGGAGATCTTCCTGGGACATCCCGGCGGCCCTTACTGGGCAAAGAAGGATGACGGTGCGTGGTCGATCCCCAAGGGAGGATTTTCCGAGGACGAGGATCCCCTGGATGCGGCAAAAAGGGAATTCTTCGAGGAGATCGGAAGCCCGGTGGAGGGAACGTTCATCACCCTGGGTGTCATCAAGCAGCCCGGCGGCAAGATCGTCCACGCGTGGGCGGTCAAAGGGGATTGTGATCCCTCTACGGTCGCCAGCAACACGTTCATGCTCGAATGGCCGCCGAAATCGGGCAGGGAGCAGGAGTTCCCGGAGATAGACCGGGCCGAATGGTTTCCGATCGACGTTGCCAGGGTGAAGATCCTCAGGGGCCAGGAGGGATTTATCGATCGGCTCCTCGATGCGCTCGCCGGAGAGACGGATGCCGCCAAAAAGCCCGTGGGATAGATGCGGGGAGGATTTCGTCTGCGTGAGACTTGATCCGGGCGTCTTAAGATAGATAGCAAAAACGGGGTGGCTTGTGCCACCCCGCTTCGTTTCCGATACCGCTGCTATTTCCGCAGTCTCTTCTTATCCAACTTCCCCACCGCCGTCAACGGCAGCGCGTCCATGAACTCGATGACCTTGGGCACCTCGTAGGGGGTCAGCTTCTCCTTGGCAAACGCCAGGATATCCTTCTTCAGCGCCTCTTTGTCCTGCCCTGCGTACTCCGGCTTGAGCTGGACGAACGCCTTAACGATCTCGGAGCCGGGCCGCTCGGGGTTGGGGACGCCGATCGTCGCAATCATGTCGATGGCGGGGTGCTCCGTCATGACACCCTCCACCTTCACCGAGAAGACCTTAAATCCGGATACGATGATCATATCCTTGGTACGGTCCACGACCCGCAAATATCCCTCATCGTCCATGACCGCCACGTCGCCGGTGCGAAAATAGCCGTCCTTATCAAAGGCGTTCTTGGTTTCCTCGGGTTTCTTGTAGTACCCGGACAGTCACCTGGGGCCCCTTCACCCACATCTCGCCCGGCTCTCCGATCCCCACCTCCTTGCCGGTTGCGGGGTCGACCAGCTTGACGTCGGTGTTCAGGACCGGGAGCCCGATCGAGCCGAGCTTCTTCTTGCTGCTTGTAGGGATTGAGGAAGAGCAGCGGCGAGGTCTCGGACATCCCGAAGGTCTCGATGAGCTTTCCCTTGCCGACGATGGCCTCCAGCTCCTTCTGCGACTCCTCGGGGAAGGGGGACGCCCCCGAAATGCAGACCTCGAGGCTCGAATGGTCGAGCTTTTTGAATTTCGGGTTTGCCATGAGCAGCTGGTAGAGCGCCGGGACGTTAAAGATTATCCGTCGGCCGGTATTTGGCCATCTCCTGTGCAATATGGTCGGTATTCCGGGGGTTGGGGATCAACGGCTGCGTCAGCCCGAGGTGGAGGCAGATCGCATTGACAAAGATACCGGCGATGTGAAAGAAGGGAAAGCCGTTCACCCCCACGCCGGCCCCCGGCTCCCACCCGAACCATTTACTTACGCACATGATATTGGAGACGATATTACGGTGGGAGAGCATGGCCCCCTTGGGGATCCCGGTGGTCCCGCCGGTATACTGAACATAGGCGAGATCGCCGGGCGCGATCTTCAACGCCGGGATCTTTATCGGAAAACGCGCTGTCGTTGACGATCTCCTTGATCCGGTAGACTTGTTTTCCGGCAAGCGGGGTAACCTCGCCCGTCGGGAACTTCTTGAGAAGCTTGCCGAGGACGCGCTTGACGGGCGGCAGGAAGTCGCCGATGCTCGCCGCCGCCACGACCTTCAGTTTCGGCAGCGAATCTGCGATCTTGGTGAGCCGGCCGGCGAAGATCGCGTCCAGCGTCACCAAGCCCCGCGCCTCGGAATCCTTGAGCTGGTATTCCATCTCCTCGGTGGAAAGGAGAGGCGAAACGCCGGAGACGACGCACTCCGGCCCTGAGCGTCCCGAGCCACGCGATGACATACTCGGGGGTATTGGGGAGGTTGATTCCCACCAGGTCACCCTTTTTAAACCCGTTTGCTTATCAACATATCGGCGAATCGGTTGGCGTAGCGGTCAAGTTCCATAAAGGAAATCTCGGTCCCCATGTACGCAAGGGCGGTCCTGTTCGGGCAATCGCTCGAAGGACAGCCTCACGGCGTCGACGATGCTCATCTCGAATGAGCGGGGGTCGAGATCGGTCAGACCCTCGTCCCATGATTTCTTCCAGATTTGCTCCCTTTTTGACATGCGATGCCTCCCTTCGGGTGAGACGATAAACGTGAGCGTGAAATCGCTGCGGGAAAGCCGGCTCTCTGCAGTGGAGGTGGAGATAGGAGGGGATGAGGGTCGGTTCCATGGGTCCGCGAACCCGAGCAAAGAGTGGGGTGGATCTCTCCACCCCGCTCTCCTTCCAACGCACGCGGTCTACTTTCTGCAGCTTTTTCTTATCCAGTTTTCCGACCGCCGTCAACGGCAGTGCGTCCATGAACTCGATGACCTTGGGCACCTCGTAGGGGGTCAGCTTTTCCTTGGCAAATGCCAGGATATCCTTCTTCAGCGCCTCCTTGTCTTGGGCGGCGTGCTCCGGGGTGAGCTGGATGAAGGCCTTGACGATCTCCGAGCCGGGCCGCTCCGGATTGGGGACGCCGATCGTCGCGATCATGTCGATGGCGGGGTGCTGGGTCAGCACGTCCTCCACCTTCACGGAGAAGACCTTGAAGCCGGAGACGATGATCATGTCCTTGGTGCGGTCGACGATCTTGAGATAGCCGTCCTCGTCCATGATCGCCACGTCGCCGGTGTGCATATAGCCGTCCTTGTCGATGGCGTTCTTGGTCTCATCGGGCTTCTTGTAGTAGCCGACCATTACCTGCGGCCCTTTGGCGCATATCTCGCCCGGCTGGCCGAGCTCGGCCTCCTTGCCGGTTTGGGGATCCACGAGCTTGACGTCGGTGTTCAGGATCGGGAGGCCGATCGAGCCGAGCTTCTTCTTGCCCTTGGAGGGATTGCTGGCGATCAGAGGCGAGGTCTCCGACATGCCGTAGTTCTCGATGAGCTTGCCCTTTCCGACGATGGACTCCAGCTGCTTCTGAGACTCCTCGGGAAACGGGGAGGCCGACGAGATGCACGCGGCAAGCGTCGAGTGGTCAAGGGTCCTGAATTTCGGCTCGGCCATGAGGATCTGGTAGAGGGAGGGGACGTTGATGAGGGCTGTCGGCCGGTACTTGGCGATCTCGCCGGTGATGTGCTTGGTGTCCCTCGGGTTGGGGATCAACACCTGGGTCCAGCCGAGACAGAAGCCCATCTCGTTGATGAACAGGCCCGCGATATGAAAGAAGGGATAGCCCGAGAGGGCCGTGCTCTTTCCCTTTTCCCAGCCGAGCCATTTCTCGACGACCAGCACGTTGGACACGGCGTTCCGATGAGAGAGCATCGCGCCCTTGGGGGCGCCGGTGGTCCCGCCGGTATACTGGATGTAGGCGATGTCGTCGGGCGCGACCTTCACGCCGGGGGCCTTATCCGAGAACTTCGAGGTCTTGATGACCTCTTCGGCCAGGTAGACGGTCTTGCCGGGCAGCGGGGTTACGGGTCCCGTCGGGATCTTCTTGAGGAGCTTTCCCAGCACCCGCTTCACCGGGGGGAGGAATCCGCCGATGCCGGCGGCCACCACGACCTTGAGCTTGGGCAGCGAATCGGCAATCTTGGTGAGCCGAGCGGCAAAGATAGCGTCAAGCGTAACCAGGCCCTTCGCATCCGAATCCAGCAGCTGATACTGCATCTCTTCGGTGGATAGCAGCGGCGAGACGCCGGAGACGGCACACCCTGCCTTGAGCGCCCCGAGCCACGCGATGACATATTCGGGGATATTGGGCAGATTGATCCCGACGAGATCACCCTTTTTGAACCCGTTTGCGATGAGCATATTGGCAAACCGGTTTGACATGACGTCGATCTCCCTGAAGGTGATCTCCGTCCCCATGAAGGCAAGGGCAATCTTGTTCGGGAAGTTTTCAAACGTCGGTCTGAAGGCGTCGACCAGGCTCTTCTCCCAGGCTTTGGGATCCAGGTCGGCCAGCCCCGGGTCCCACGATTTTTTCCAGATCTGCTCCGGCTTTGACATATGATGACTCCTTCGACTTAATAATGGATGTGGGCCTAAAATCCCGCAGCCGAGCCGACTGTATCCTCACGGCGAAAAAACCGTGCCGCCCAGTCGGTCCTCAAATCCGCGAACGGAAAACTATGGGCGGGGTGGTGCGCCACCACCCCGCCTCGCGTGATGTGCCTATTTTCTCAGTCTCTTCTTGTCGAGCTTGCCCACTGCCGTCAGCGGCAGCTGATCCATAAACTCGATGACCTTGGGAACTTCGTAGGGGGAGAGTTTCTCCTTGGCGTATTTCATCGATATCCTTTTTGACCGCCTTGCGGTCTCCGGCGGCATACTCCGGCGTAAGCTGGATGAACGCCTTGACGAACTCGGAGCCGGGCCGGTCCGGATTGGGGACGCCTATCATCGCGACCATATCGACGGCGGGGTGGCGCGACAACACGTCCTCGACCTTAACCGAGAAGACCTTGAATCCGCCGACGATGATCATGTCTTTGGTGCGGTCGACGATCCTCAGGTAGCCCTCGTCGTCCATGACTACCACGTCGCCGGTGTGCATGTATCCGTCCTTATCGACGGCGTTCTTGGTCTCATCCGGTTTCTTGTAGTAGCCTACCATTACCATCGGCCCCTTGACCCACAGCTCGCCCGGCTTGCCCATGCTCGACCTCCTTGCCGGTGGCGGGATCGACCAGCTTGACCTCCGTGTTGAGGATCGGAAGGCCGATCGTACCGAGCTTCTTCTTGCCCTTGGAGGGGTTCATGACGGTCAGGGGTGAGGTCTCGGACATCCCGTAGACCTCCAGCAGCTTCTCCTTTCCGACGATGGACTCAAGCTCCTTCTGGGATTCCTCGGGGAACGGCGAGGCCGCCGAGATACAGACCTCGAGGTTGCTAGTGATCCAGCGTCTTGAACTTCGGGGTGGAGATGAGCAGCTGGAAGAGGGACGGCACGTTGACGAGGGTCGTCGGCCGGTACTTGGCCAGCTCGTTGCAGATGTGCTCGGTATCCCGCGGATTGGCGATCAAGACCTGGGTCCAGCCGAGGTAGATGCAGTTCTCGTTGAAGAAGAGTCCCGCGATGTGAAAGAACGGGAAACCCCGAGAGCGCCGGGCCCTTTCCGGGCTCCCACGAAAGCCATTTCTGGACGATCAGGAGGTCGGAGACGGCGTTGCGGTGGGACAGCATCGCCCCCTTGGGCGCGCCGGTGGTGCCGCCGGTATACTGGATGTAGGCGATGTCGTCAGGGGTGATCTTTACGCCGGCGGCTTTGTCGGAAAACGCTCCTTGTCTTGATGACCTCTTCCATGCGGTAGACGGTCTTGCCGGCAAGCGGCGTTACCTCTCCGGTCGGGATCTTCTTGAGGAGCTTGCCGAGGACCCGTTTGACCGGAGGTATGAATCCCCCGACGCTGGCGGCCACGACCACCTTGAGTTTCGGCAGCTTATCGGCGATCTGGGTGACCCGGGCGGCGAAATATCGCGTCCAGCGTCACCAGGCCCCGGGCGTCGGAATCCTTGAGCTGGTATTCCATCTCTTCGGTGGAAAGGAGCGGAGAGACGCCGGAAACGACACACCCGGCCTTGAGGGTGCCGAGCCAGGCGATGACGTATTCGGGGATATTGGGAAGGTTGATCCCCACGACGTCCCCCTTCTTCAACCCGTTGCGCGATGAGCATGTCGGCAAATCGGTTGGAAAGGATATCGAGCTTCTTGAAGTGATCTCGGTCCCCATGAAGGCCAGCGCGATCTTATCCGGGAACCTCTCGAAAGCCGGTTTGACGGCTTCGACGAAATTGACCTCAAACAACTTCGGGTCAAGGTCGTCAAGCCCCTTGTCCCACGATTTTCTCCAGATCTGCTCGTTTTTTGCCATAGGATGCCCCCGATAGATGAGAATGGTAGAGGATGTAGCCAACAATCATCTTCCCAGCGAAAGGAAGGCCGGCCGGAGGCGCGGCTCAACGTATATATGTGTAGCGGGGAAAACGATTACGCGGCGGCATTCGGTCTTTCGGGAGAAGTGTGAGGAGGAGTATGCCGAGAGGACCGGAACGGGATCAATTGGATGGTCGATGACCAATGACGCCGTGCCCAAAGAAGATAGCTTAACTGACAGGAATCGTCAAGTAATTTGTACGCACGACCCTACCGGCCGTCGAGATCGAAGCCGAGGCCGGGACCGCCGGCAGGCGTAAGCCAGCCCTCCTCGAGGATCACCGCGCCGGCCGTCGGGTCGTTCATCAGGGGGAGGTGGCCGTCCAGATCGGCCCGGATGACGGCGGGCGCGGCCAGGGCGAAGTGGAGCCCCGCCGCGATCCCCAGGGCCGCTTCGTCCGTGCAGCCTGCCATGACCCCGACACCGAAGGCGCGGGCCACCGCGCCGATCTCCAGAGACGTAACGATGCCCCCGACCTTCATGATCTTCACGTTAAACATATCGGCGACGCCGTGACGCGCGAGCTCGGCGGCATCGTCAAGGGTCAGCAGCGATTCGTCGGCCATTACCGGCACGTCCGATAGGGAAGCAACGTACCCCATCAATTCGAGGTCTCCCCGAGGTGTCGGTTGTTCGAGAAAGGAGGGCCGGGCTTTCTTCGTCTCCCGGACGAACTTCAACGCCTGCTCGGGCGTGTAGCCCTGGTTGGCGTCGAGCGCCAGATCGACGGCCTCCCCCACCACCTCCCTGATCTTCATAAATCGTTCTATATCCGCCTGTACGTCGGCGCCCCCCTTGATCTTGAGGGAGACAAAACCCCGCTCGACCCAGTGCCGCGCCCGCTCTACGGACTCATCTGCCGGCAGTATGCCGATGGTGGCGCTCGTCCTGATTCGATCCCTGAGTCCGCCCAGCAGCTTGAAGAGGGGAAGGCCCGACACCTTTCCCAGGATGTCCAGCAGCGCCATGTCGACTGCCGCGATGCACGACGGGGCGCCGGGAACGGTTTTGCGGATTTCCTCCAAAAGGGCGCGGTATCGAAGGGGGTCCTTGCCCCGAAGCTGGTGGCGGATCACCGAGTCGATGCAGTCGGACGCCGACTGGGGTGTCTCACCGGTCACTTCCTCGTCCGGCGCGGCGCACCCGTATCCGACCATGCCGCCGTCGGTCTTTATCCTGATAAAGATATTCGTGGCGGCCTGGACCGTCTCATAGGCTATGGTATAGGGCTCCGAGAGACGCATGGTCAGGGGCCAGGCGTCAAGACCGGTGATCTTCATATAGTATGCCGGTACCGTTGTTTGGGGCGCACCGTTTCTTATTAATATGGGCCATAGAGGCCATATGGGCCACATGGGCAATCGACGGTCGCGGCGCCCTCACCGCTCGGATCGCCTCACAATGGCTCTGTCGGGGTTACGGAACGGCGGTCCCGCCGGAAGCGGACGCCTCAGGCAGCCTGCCGTCGTTGAGGTCCGATCGAACCCATGCGGATCCGTCCCACATGACGGCGCCGTCCGTATACCGGGCAAGGATCGCAAACAGCCGATCGCGCAGATCGACCGGGACGGCGTCGGGTGGGGATACCGACGGGTCAAAGCGGAGCCGCTCCACCTCGGGGCGCGGCCGGCAGATACGGCAATCCCCGGATATCGCTCGGCGCTCCCGCAGCAGGTAATAAAGGTGCTGAGCCCCTTCACTTTCCTGGTCTACGCCCCGGGCGTCCACATCGCTCAGACACCGCTCAATTTGACGATGAGTGTAGCCGAGGGCGGTCGGATCTGCGCCTAAGGCCGTAAGCATACCGACGATCCTGCGGCACTTCTCGCATCCGCCGCACGGTCTGACCCGTCCATTCTCTATATGGGCCGCGTGGCAGGAGACCTGGTGGGCCAGCAGATCCGGGAAACGCTCCGACAGCACCTTCTGAATGAGGAACTCGGACATCTGTCTGAGGATCGAAAACTGTTCGATTCCCCATCCCTTCGCACCGTAGTAGCCGCTCAATGCGCGGTCAAATACGAGGCTCTGGTCGAACAGGCCGTCGAAGTGGGCGATGCCGCCCAGGTCGGCAAAACGGGTCGTGTCAAACTCGTCACCGATCGAAATGCGGCCGATGCCTCGCTTTCGGACCAGCGGCAGCGCGCCGAAGAGGAATAGTGCCACCGTCCAGAGGCGGATCGGGTATTCGTCTGAGCGAAGGCGGGCAAAATCGGGGCGAACGAACGGAAAATGCCGTTTCATCCAGACGAAGAGCCGATCGGTGTTCGTCCAGACGCGGGCGGTGTGTGGGACGTGTTGTCTGAAGTAGCGATACGCATTGAGGGCGGTAAACCAGTGGCGGCCCGACTCGTTGATAAACACCGGGTGGACCTCCTGTCCCAGGTCCGCCAGGACGCCGAAGGTCAGCAGGCTGTCTTTGCCGCCGCTGGAGAGGACCGCGTGTCTGGAAGGATCGGCGCGATGCTCCCGATTACGGCCGACGCCCGTGAATCTCCCGGCGAAAGCCCGCGGAAAGGAAAGTCGGCAGCGGAGATAGCTTCGCCTCTTAATTGCAGGCAGGCAGGCGGCCTCACCAATGATAAAGGGATTACTCTCAAGGAACTTCTTAACGTAGATTTCCGTGGCCGTATTGTCGGCCATCGCCCGGAGGAATTCCTGATCATATCCGTCGAAGGGATCATTAAAGCGGATCTCGTCGGCAAAGAGGCCGTAGTTGAGCGCGACCTGGGCGGCGATCATCGCCGCCAGGTTTCTGTCGGCCCCGTCGTTCGGGTCAAAAACATCCTCCTCCCACCGGTAGATGAGGTTGAAGGTATCTTCCGACTTACCCTGCACGATACGGTAGGGGCATATCAGGCGTCGCTTCTCGACGCGGGTCGGTCCCACCGAGAGGAGGTCGAAGCGCGCCCAGGCACCCGAGGGGGTCACGGTCGCACTCCGTTCGCTCGTCGGGTACGCACGAATCGGGCAGGATAAGGTCGTTCGTATTGATGCTGCTCATTGTATGCGGCGCGCCTCCCGTGCGGTCAGACGGGGTACAAGGGCGTCGACCACCACCGAGGCGCCCTGGAGCAGGACGTCGGCCGCGGGAAGTCCCGTCCTGCCGGTGATGTCGGCGCAGGCGGCCGGCACGTCTGCCTCCGACATTCCCTCGTGGTTGACCGTTATCGCGACGACCGGCCGACCGGAGATAGAGCTCGACGGCCTGAATCTGCCGCTCGATCGGGTGGAGAGGATAACCGGGGAAGCCGTCATACTCGGAGCGCCCCGGAGCGTGCTGAAGGACCACGGCGTCGGGGCGCCCCGCCGCCAGGATCTCAAAGCCCCCCGGGTAGGCGGGATTCATGAGGCTCCCCTGTCCTTCAATAATGATGACGTCGGGCCGTTTTTCGTTCCACGCCCGCCAGACGATATGCTCGATCTCCCCCGCCACGAAATCGTTGACCAGCGAATCGAGGATTATCCCGTACTCGGCCCCCTGCATCCAGGCGGTCTGACCCGTTCCGATGAACTCCGAGGTATATCCCCGCTCCCTGAGGGCGTCAACGAGGAGCCACGCCGTCGTCCGCTTTCCGACGGCCGAGTCGGTGCCCAGCACCGCGACGATGAGCGACGTCACGCCGCCGATCTTTCCCGAGAAGAAGTGGAGATCGGAGCGGGGCGGGGGCTTTCGCACGTCCCGCAGGGTCACGCCGAATTGCCGGGCGAGCGCGGAAAGGGTTTGATCCTCGGTCAGGAACTCATGGAGCCCCGAGTCGATACAGAGACCCAGGGTTATCGCGTGGGCTATGTCGACCTTTACCTCGGGGGGGATGTAGCCTCCGTCGGTGGCAAGGCCGATGACGAGATGGGTGGCGGGACTGGCACTCTTTCGGGAGGCGTCAACGGCCTGCGGTATATCGGCAAAGATCGGGATGTCGGAGGATACACCGTCGATAACCGCGCCCGCGTCCCTTCCCGCAAGCGTGTGGTCGACGACCGAAATGACGCGGTAGCGGTCGGTCCTCCTCACCAGGCCGTGGGCCGTCTTGCCGTAGGTCGTCCCGAAGGCTCCCCGGCAGTAGACGATGGCGTTTCCCTCGGGGAATGTGCTCATGACCTCCTCCCGGTCAGGATCGCCACGTACCGGTCCCCCGGCAGCGCCTCCTTCTTGTGCTGCTCGATCAGGACGGAGAGCCCCGCGGTCGACGCCGGCAGGACGTTGTATCCCTCCCGTTCCTTCATGAGGCGGGCGTAGGAAATGAGGCCCTTGTCGCTGGCGTATTGGGCCCACCCGGCGGTCGTCCTGACGGCCTCCAGCGCGAGATCACCATCAATCGAGTGCCAGTTAATCAGTGGTTCGTTGACGGCGGTTTCCCTGATGCGACGGGGTTCGAGGTTCTCGCAATGGGGGACATTCTTGATGAAGGCCCGGACGATCGGATTTTTTCCGTGAGAGGAGCCGGCCACCATTCGCGGAATCCGGGACGTCTTACCGCGGCGGTAGAGGCTCAAGAACCCCTTGTATATGCCGGCCAATGTCGTTCCGTTCGACACGGGGACCGCCACAACGGCAGGTGCATCCCGGAGCTCATCATAGATCTCGTAGGCGATGGAGCCGTACGCCATTAGCTGGAGCGATGTGTTTTCGCCGCCGGGATTCGCGTCGTAGATCTCATTTTTCAAGGCGCGCTCCCGCGACACCTCGACCGAGGTCTCGTAGTCACCCGGCACCCGGATAATCTCGGCCCGGTAATCTTGCATCTCCCGAACTCGCTTGGCCCGATACCCCTCCGGGATATAGATGAAGCACCTGATGCCGGCCATGGAAGCCGCCAGCGCCACCGCGACTCCGTAGTTACCGCAGGTGGCCACCGTGATCGCGTCGTAACCGCGGCGCATGGCATCCATCGCCTGGGCGAAGGCGATCCGATCTTTCTGCGTGCCGGTCGGGTTACCCCCCTCGAACTTGAGGTAAATCTGCCGCATTCCCACTTCCCGTTCGAGATTCCTGGCGCGGGAAAGGGTCGTATCGCCCACCTCGGAGTCGATGATGTCCTCAAAAGCCTCGATGCGCTCGTGGAGGGGGTGGTTGGCGTCGGCGGCCACCAGCTTTCTGCTCTCAAGCTCCGGCGCGATGATGGGCGCCTGAGACGAGGCACCGTCCGTGCCCTCGACAAAGGCAAATCCGTTTCCGTTTGTATGGGAATTTGCTGTGGTTGACGGGAAGAGCTCAGGCTGACTCTCTTCGCCGGGGAAAGAAGCGGGTAGACCCGAAGGGGGCTCTTCCTTCGGAGGCGACGGAGGCTCCTCGTTCAGGCGGGTTATTTCTGCCATGGTGTGCGTGCTCCTTCCTCACGAGATTTCGCCATCATTTAAACATGAGGGGGCAAATAAATCAACCAAAAATGCGCACGGCCCGTGATTGGCCGCCGCCGGAAGGAGCGGTCCACCGGGGGGATTCTCCCAATCGTGATGGACGCGGGGGCGGTGGTGACACTATATCGGTACCGGTTAGCCTTGCCGGGTCGAAGAATCGTCACGACAGGAAAGAGAGAGCTAAAGGCAAAGGGGGGAACGTCGGACCAGACCCGCCTCTCGCGATGCGTTCGAGAGGCGGGCATCAGCAGGCTTCTACTGGGTTTCCATCGCCTTGCAGGCGTCGTCTATCTTCAGATCACAGGCCGACTTGAAATCCTTTCGGGCGTCTTCTTTCTTGTTTACCTTCAGGTAGCTGACGCCCCGATTCCAGTAGGATTGGGCGAACTTTGAGTTAAGGCTGATGGCCTTGCTATAGTCGGCAAGGGCGCTGTCATAGTTGCCCATCTCGTAGTAGACGACGCCCCGGTTGTTATAGACGATATAGTCGTTGGGGGCCAGCGATATCGTCTTGTTGTAGTCGGACAGGGCCTCTTTGTGTTTGCCCTGTTTCCAGTAGACGACTCCCCGGTTATTGTAGGCCGGGGCCGAGTTCGGATTGATCGACAGCAGCTTGTTGTAGTCCGCGAGGGCCTCTTTATATTTCTGCATGTTGCGGTAGGCCAGGCCCCGGATAGAGATAGGCGTCGGTCATCTTCGGCTCAAGCTCTATGGTTCGGTTGAAGAAGCTGACGGCGTTTTCATAGTCACCCTTGGCGACGAAATCCGTAGCGATCTTAAACCAATCGGCGGCGGTTCGGTTTTCGGTGCCTCCTTCGCCGCCGGAGGCGATTCCGCTGAGGGCCGACGCGATATGGTTACACGCCTTATCGTAGACCGAAGTCGCACGCCCTCTTGAAGTCGGCCTCAGCTTCCTTTCACGCTGCCCATCTTTTCGTAGGTGAGCCCCCGCTGGTAGTAATATGTTGCGATTGGTCTTGTTCTTGTTGAGAAACTCGGTGAAGTCCTTGACGCGTTTTCATACTGGTTCGTGTATAGAAGTATGACATTCCCCGCATCCTGTAGGCCTCGGACTCGGGATTGGCCTTGATATATTCGTTCAGACAGGTAATACAGGCGTCGTACTTTTCGCCTTCTGAAGAGAAGGGAACATTCTTCGAACGACTTGGCCTTTGACGACGGGGCGTAACTGATATACAGAAAAAAGGAGAGCGAGGCGATGGCGATAGCGGTCAGAATAATCAGCACTCTCTTCTTCTTTTTATCTTCTTTTGCCATTTCGTAATCCCCTCAAGGGTGTGTATCCGTGTCCAGGCTACGGCCGTAGGACAGACGGATGATCAAACCACTTCCCATAAAGACGACAATAGTCGCGTATAATTATAATAAAATTATACCTGCAGGTCAAATACTTTCATATCATCACGGTAAAATCGAAGCGTTCCAGTCAGAGGGGCAGCCCACATAGCCGACCAGATCGGCTTCGAATCTTTGTGGAATCACAAGATAATTTGCAAATATGCAATTTTATTCGAACCTCTCGTCGCACTTTCTGCGCAATACGTCCGAATTCCTTTCAAAAATAGTAGTGATATCAGGGTGTTGATAAGGAAGGACGTGAACGGGCGTGGAGATAATTGGCATTGATTTTGCTTGCTATATATACAGAATTCAGTTGGAGAGAAGAATGAAAACCATGAATACATACCGATAAAAGGTCGGCGATAGGACGAAACCGGCGCGGGTTTACCCTTATAGAGATTGATGATCGTCGTCATGGTCCTGACGATCCTTACCTCGTTTGCCCTTCCGCTTTACGTCAACTATAAGGCAGGCGCAATGCAGTCGGAGGCCAGGGTCCTCCTCGAGTCGATCTGGACAAGCGAAATATCCTACTATTCGGACAAGAGCGTCTATACGGAGGATTACAACGTTCTGCTAGGGACAAATCCTATGAGCGATTCAAAGTTCTATAAGAACTGGGAGCTCTTTGCCTATCCGGCGGCGACACTCCAGGATTTCGTGGCGACGTGCTCGACAAACCTTGACAGCGACATCTTCATGGATACCTGGCTGATCTCTTCCGATACGACGCTGACGTCCGGGGAAAAGATCGTCAACACCTTCAACGACATCCAGGATCGGTAACGATCCGGTCTATCGGCACGGCCGGCGCCCGGGCCGACAAAGTCACCGAAAAGTCCCCTTTCGTCTACCGAAAGGGAGACTTTTTGTTCGCTTTGTCCGGCAATCACATCGACGCTCTTTCCCCTCGAGTGCGACGTACCCCTTCCTGATGGACGCGACAGTGATACCTACGTCCGTTTAAGTACCCTTTCGTTCCCGTTACACCGAACACGGCGCACATCACCGGATCGGGAGCACGGGAATCGGGAGCGCGAAAGCGACACCCCCCGCCGCAGGCATCGATCTGCGGGCACCCGCGGCAGTCGAGCTCGTCGGCACGGACGGTCGGCATCAGCCGTCGGCATTCCAACAGCGATGCCGACCGCGTCCCCGAACGGGTGATCCGCGAAGAAACCGCATTTTACCCCCTGGCCCGACGGGAGCACCGTCATCAGGTGATGCCCGCAGGCAAAACCGGGCGTCGTATGACCGCCGCCCCCGAAGGCGTAGCTCATAAAGGGCGCCGCTTCTTCGGGTGAGACGGAAATCCGGCCGGTTTGGCCCGGTCTTCCGGAGGCGCACGGGACGTCGATTCCCCACGACAGCGCACCGATTTCTTCCATGAACGCGGCCATCCGGTCAAACTGGTCGAGGTTGTCCCGATGAATCATCGTGGCTACGGAGACGTCGATGCCCGCCATCCGTACCGCCTCGAGACCGCGGACGGCCTTGTCGAAAGACCCGGCCCCCCTGAGGGTGTCATGGCCGCGTTCCCAGCCGTCAAGAGATATCTGCACTTCCTCAACCCCGAGCCGCCCTGCGTTCCTCGCGTCGATCAGCGTTCCGTTGGTGATGAGGACGCGGCGGACGGAAACCCCGGCCGTTTGGTCGAGGAAGTCGAAGATCCGGGGATAGAGCATCGGCTCCCCCCCCGATATGAGGAGCTTGAGGCCGGCCATTTCCTCGAATTGACGGACCACGGACAGGGCGGCCGAAAGGGGAAGGTCGACCGGCGGCGCCTTTGTCTGGTAGCAGTGAAGGCAGGACAGGTTGCACCGGGAGGTGACCTGAAGCTCGAGGAATCTCAGAGACGGCAACGGCGATTTCGCGGCCCGAACGGGACGAAACGAAGGCTCCGGCAAGACCTCGAGTATCCCCTCCGAAAGGCAATACCTCTATGAACTCATCGTCGCAGGCCATCGCCCCGCGGTTCTGACCGTTACAGCCGGAGAGAAACTCTAATGTCTCGTCGTTGACCTCGTAGAGCTCGTCCTGATCGATGAGATAGACGTAGGGTGCCTCGAGGAGTTTGAGGGTCGCCTTTGGTGTGAGGGCGAGATATCCTTGCCCGGCATCCTTCTCATCCATTGTCGATCGCCCTCAATACGTCGGGACCGATCATCCCGGCATCCCAGCAGGAGACCAAGGAGCACAAATCCCCCGCAGGGGACCGCGTCTCCCGGCGGCTCCGGCAGCCTGAAGTCGCACCCGTCAATCACGAACGGGCACGTCCCGCAAATGGTCTCGCGGAGGTGGGGATTGTCGCGTCGAAGGTCTTGGCCGCCCGGCGGCGCGGGAAGGTCTCCGATCGATACCAGACCCCTCCGGATCAATTCCATCGCCGCAGGCGCGGCGCCGCAGGCCATATCTTCCTTCTGCCCTTCCTTGAAGAAGACGCAGATAAGGCCGGCAAATGATGGCGGAGAAGTCTTTTTTGGAGGATCTTGTCATCGGTGGGTCTCCCGGTTGGCGGGCAGCGGTGGAGTTTGATACGGCCGCGCACTTCCCGGTAAGGATCGGGCCGCTGATTTTCCCATCATCCCTCGGGAGGGGTAAAGGGAGTCGGAAAAAAAGGGCCGAAAGCTGTTTTCGGCCCCTGATAACACGATATTCGGAAATTTCAGCAGGAACGACCGCACTTGCATAAGCCTTTGGCGATCTTCTGGACCTTCTTGATCTTCATGGTTCCTCCTTCGCCCGCGTGGGCATTTCGTCCTCATAACATGCCGCCCCGGAACGTTTCGAGCTCCCCGGCACGATCACTAAAACTAAATGAATTATATCACCTTTCAGGATTGTGTCAAGAATAAATTAATGATATCAATGTGTTACTATTTTTTTCTTCGTAACACGACGCCTTCGGCAGAGAGCTCGGACCTGCATGACGGCTTATGACCGGATGAAACGGGCAGGGCGGGACGGACGTTACCCGTTGATGTTTGTGATCGCGCCTTTACGGACCCGAGCCGTTATCTGTTGACTTTGCCTCCCGTCTCCGATTAGAATAGGGACCGGTGCCCCCTGCCGTCTATTTTACGTTCACAACTCAGGTGGCCTATCGGCGCATCCCGTGGAGGAGAAAAGATATATGTCCGGACGCGTTCTCGTTACCGGCGGTGCGGGTTTTATCGGCTGTCACCTGTGCGAGCGTCTTCTCGGCGAGGGCAATGAAGTCGTCTGCCTTGATAATTTCTGCAGCGGGTTCGAGGAAAATATCGATCCCCTCAGGCAAAACCCGCGCTTCGAGCTGATAGCGCGGGACGTCCGCGAGACGCTCGAGCTTGAGGTGGACCGGATATACCACCTGGCCTGCCCGGCCTCGCCGGTACACTACCAGAGGGACCGTGTCATGACGACCCTTACGAGCGTGGTAGGGACCGACACGGTGCTTAAACTCGCCGAGAAAACGGGCGCCCGCTTCCTGCTCGCTTCGACGTCGGAGGTATACGGGGATCCTGACGTCTCCCCTCAACCGGAGTCCTACTGGGGAAACGTCAACCCCAACGGCCTGCGCAGCTGCTACGACGGCGGAAAGAGAACTGCCGAGAGCCTCGCGGTCTCCTACCACCAACAGCATGGCGTCGATATTCGTATCGTCCGCATATTCAACACCTACGGGCCGAGGATGGATATCGAGGATGGGAGGGCCGTCTCCAATTTCATCGTCCGGGCCCTTTCCGGGAGGCCGCTGGCGGTCTACGGCGACGGGAGCCAGACCCGCTCTTTCTGCTACGTCTCCGATATGGTGGAAGGCCTGGTCCGCCTCATGGAGAGTCCCGGATACACCGGACCGGTAAACGTCGGCAATCCGGATGAGAGATCGATCGTCGAGATCGCCCGCCTCATCATAGAGATGACCGGGAGCGGCTCACCGATCGTCTTTGCGGATCTGCCCGCCGACGACCCGAAGGTGCGACGGCCCGATATCTCCAAGGCGCGCGCGGAGCTTGGCTGGGGACCCACCGTTCCCCTGGAGGAAGGTCTGCGGGAGACGATCGCCTATTTTCGAACAAGGGTTAAGCCGGGAAAACAAGGGTAACCGCGTCAACCCGCGTCCTTCGATATGCCGCGCGGTCGCTCTTCCGAACGCGCGGATGTTATGGGAGAGTAACGCCGGTGCCGACGGCACCATGCCTGCGCGTCTAGTCTTTCCCCCGCAGGAACTTCCCGTACTCCACGACTTTCTTCAAGGCCCAGAGCGCACGCGCCGACGAGGGGAAAGTCGGGATCCCCGCCGCCACAAATTGCCTGCCGAGGTCCTTTTCGGGGATGGCAAAGTAGAACTCAGGAATATCGACCATGATAAGGGTCTTGCCCGTCGCCCGTTTGGCGGCGACCAACCCCTCCATGAAGCTCCGGTTTGTCTCGGCGGAAAACGTGCCCCCGATCATCAGGAGCGCATCGACGCCGGGGTCCTCCATCACGGCCCGGGCGGGCTCGGTATAGAGTCGGAAGTCCACCGAGGCTGAAAGCCCCACGTCCACCGGGTTGACGACCGAGATGCCGGTCTCGGGCAGGATGGACGCGATGCGGCGTCTGGTTGTCCCGGAGAGCTCCGCCAGGAGGAGTCCCGATCGCTCCAGCTCGTCTGCCGCCGCCACCGCAAAGCCCCCGGGCCCGGAAAGGATCGCCACTCGATCGCCCGTGCCGGGGGGGATGAACTTGAGCGCCATGACGGCATCCAGAAGCTCATCCATGCTGGATACCTGGACCGCCCCGGCCTGGACCAGCGCCCCGCCCCAGAGGGCCGGTCGACCCGCCAGCGCGCCGGTGTGGGAGCGGGCGGCCTTGCCGCCCGTATTCGGTGAGCCCCGCCTTCCAGATGACCGTCGGCTTTTTTCGCGACACGCCGGCCACCGTGTCCCGGAAGCGCGTCCCCTCGGGGATACCCTCGATGTAGGCGGTGACGACGGAGGTAGCCGGATCGTCGGCAAGGTAGGTGAAGAAGTCCGAGGGAGTTAAATCGGCCGCATTGCCGAAGCTGACGGCCTTCGAAAAGGAAAGCCCCCGGGAGACGCCCCGGAGCACGACAAAGGAGGTGAGCGACCCGCTGCCGGAAACGAAGGCGGCGTCGCCCTCGTCCATCGGCATGGAGGGGAAAAAGGACATGCGCGCGCCGGGGGAATAGACGCCCATGCAATTGGGGCCGATAAGCCGGACGCCGTGGGCGCGCGCGTGCGCCACCAGCGCGTGCTGTTCCTGTATGCCCTCGGGGCCCAGCTCCGAGAACCCCGCCGTGAAGATGACGGCCGCTTTAGCGCCGATCGCCCCCAGCTCCTCGATAACGGGATAGAGGTGTTTCTTGGGCACGAGGACCACCGCCAGGTCGACCGGGCCCGGTATATCGGCCACCCGCCTGAAAACCGGCAGCCCGTCGATGGTGTCGATCCGCGGATTGACCGGGTAGATCCTGCCCGGGTATCCCGCGGACTGAAGC
The DNA here is from genome assembly GCA_963809875.1 of uncultured delta proteobacterium. Classification (GTDB taxonomy): domain Bacteria; phylum Desulfobacterota; class Zymogenia; order Zymogenales; family Zymogenaceae; genus JAFGAS01. Next base: position 41,343 of record CAWELC010000005.1, read on the forward strand.
CCCATCAGGAAGAGGCGTCCCATCTTCATCCCCTCCGGGACCCCCACCACGGCGACGCTCGCGGGATTAAAGATCGCGTCCATCACACGGGCGAGCTCATCCTTTATTTGCTGATTCACGGCAACACCTCCGCGATTACGGTATCACAGGCACGGGGCCCTGTAAAGCACGGGATACCTTCCAGAGCGAAAAACCTGTGGTTGACAGCCGCCTACAAGCCGATTACAATAAGAGCCACAAATTTCACCATTCACCGAGGCTGCCATGAGAAAACTGTTTTTTGTCATGATGGTCCTTCTATTGGCGGTACCTGTTGTCGCCGAGGAGCTTACCGTCGTTACCATCAACGTGTGGTCCGGGCTCGACTACGAAGGTACCCTGAAGATGGGCGAATACGAATCGCGAGAGGTCCGGGAAAAACGGTATCAGGTCCTCCTTTCCGAGCTGAAGCGGCTCGACCCGGACGTGGTCGGGATCAATGAAGCCAACCTTCTGCCGCGTTATGCCAGGAGGCTCGCCCGGGATCTCGCCATGGATTATGTCTACTCGGTCGGCATGGGAGGACTCAGGATAGGTCCGGTCGGTATCCCCACGAACTTCCGGGAAGGGGACGCAATCCTCGCCCGAAAAGGTCTCGGGCTTTCCTCCCTGGGGAAGAAGCGGCTTTCGGGTGGGGGCATCATCACCAATTTTGTTACGTTACATGCAAGCGAATCCAACCAGGTGATCGGGGCGACGATCGTGGTAAACGGCACGAAAGTCTATCTCTTCGACACGCACACGCATGCGAGCCCTCCGCTGGACCAGGCCCTTTTTGACCAACTGGACGACCTTTCTCGAGAGGGAAAGCTGACCGAGGAGGGACTGGCCCGGGCAAAGGAGTCGATCACTGACGGACAGCGGTGGCGGGCCGACGAGATCACCAAGCTCTTATCTTTCATCTCCGAGAAGGCCTCCGCCGATTCCCCCGTGGTCCTCATGGGCGATTTCAACGCAGAGGCAAATACCGCGGAGATGAAGCCGGTCTTTGACCGAGGCTTTGTCGATACTTTCGCGGCAAAGAACCCGGGGGCGTCCGGTTATACCTGGGACCCGTCGTCCAACACAAACGCCATATACTATAAAGAGATGCGCGGTGAGCCGACCCCGGAGAAGATCGCGGGAAGTCTCGATGACCTCGTCTCCAAACGAATCGATTTCATCTTCGTGGGAGGCCCGTTGTCGGCCGATGACGTCGTGGAAAGCCGGGTGGTGCTTGACGAGAAGGTTGGCGGTGTTCACCCGTCGGACCATTTTGGGCTGATGAGCGTGATACAGGTCCCATAAGCAGCCGATCGGCTCGAGAAACAACGATGGAAGGTAGAACACACAATACCGGGAGCCGGGAGAAATCGGCCGACGCGCGGCACAGCGCTTACAGTGCGGAGGGCTTTTCGCTATTGATGAGGGGTACGATTATTTTCGCCCTCCTCTTTTCGATAATCCTGCAGCCCGTTTCTTCCCCGGCCCTGGAAACAACAACGATCACGGTCGGCGGCGTGAAGCTTGTGGTCGAGGTCGCCGACGACGCGCTCGAACGGTCGGTGGGCCTCATGCACCGGGATTTTCTGCCGGAAGACCGGGGTATGCTCTTTATCTACCCGGATGAAGCGGTCCGCGCCTTCTGGATGAAGAATACGACGATTCCCCTGTCTATCGCCTTTGCCGACGCCACGGGCACGATCATCGCGATCATGGATATGATCCCGGACGACGGGGCCGTACGCTACCGGTCGGGCGGCCCCGCGAAATACGCGCTTGAGGTTAACCGGGGATGGTTCAAGAAAAACGGTGTGGACGTGGGGGACCGGCTGGTCATCCCCGGAAGGTAACCAATGAGGTCCGGGCAGGAGCGTCTGACAAGAAAGGAATATCTGGTCCTGGTCATCAAGACCGTCTTCTACCTTTTCATCATGATCCCGGGCGTCTTCTTGTGCGCCGGGCGGCTCTCCTACTGGCAGGGATGGGCCTTCTTCGGGTTCACCGGTCTCTATATCGTCTTTACGCACTTTCATCTCTCGAGTATGCCCGGCCTCGTCCGGGAGCGGATGCGGCCGGGACCGGGGGTCAAGCGGTGGGATAGAGCCATTCTATCGCTCTATGCCGCGCTGTCGCTGGGCCTGGTCTTCTTTGCGGCACTGGACGCGGGACGCGGCTGGACCGGAAGGCTCCCCGTCTGGGCATATGTCGTCGGCTGGCTGACGTTTCTGGCTTCTTACGGCCTGGCCTCCCTGGCCATGTCGGTCAATCCGTGGTTTTCAAGCGTCGTGCGCATTCAGACCGACAGGGGCCAGAAGGTAGTCAGCGAGGGGCCGTACCGGATCGTCAGGCATCCGGGTTACGTCGGCGGGATCGGCGGTGCACTCGCGACGCCGATAGTCCTCGGCTCGCTGTGGGCGTTGATCGGGGCGGGTCTGATCACGATCCTTTTGATCTGTCGAACGTGGCTTGAGGATCGGACGCTTACCCGGGAGCTGCCCGGCTATGCCGACTACGCACGGCAGGTTCGGTGGCGTCTCATGCCGGGAGTGTGGTAGGCGGAGGGACCGGCTACCTCGCGATTGGGCGGGGAAGAGTAAACGATGCGGCCCGGTATGGTATTATATGCTGGATGCGGGCAGAAACGACCCGTTCGGCCGAGGCCACGGCAGGCAAGACTCGATACACCCACCGCGCTTATCGATTCAGTCGGTCTTTACCGTCCGGCCGAGCAGAACGGCCAGCGCAGAGAGGCTCTCGTTGACCGTAGTCTCCACCACTCCCCCCGCACCGTTCAGCGCGTTGCCGAAGCCCACCGCGTACCCCGCTTTCTGAAACATCGGGATGTCGGAGCTTCCGTCGCCCACGGCGATTACCTCCGACGGGTCTATCCCGGTGCGCCGGGCGAATCTAATCAGTTCCCTGCCTTTTCCGTCGTGGGGGACAACCACTTCGACCCCGCCGGTAAAGATACCGTCCTTGATTATCAGACGGTTTGCCGCGACGTAGTCGACGGAAAAATCGGCGGCGATGCGGTCGGTCAGAAGGGTCAGGCCTGTCGATATGAGGGCGGTCTTGAGGTTCAACTCCCGGGCGGTCCGGAAGAGCTCCGCGATTCCCTCCCGGTAGGGGAGACGTGCCACGATCCCCGTCAGCTCCGCGACCTGCCTGCCCTCCCAGAGGGCGGCATCCAGCTCGCAGAACTCCCGGTAGGTGATGGTACCCGCGTGGAACTCCTCCTGAAAACGGAACGCAGTGCGCTCCCAGAGGCCCAGCTCTTCGTGGATAAACTGCCAGACACTTTTATGGCTGGTAAGGACCCCACAGACATCAAGCGCGAGCGCCCGATACATTGATATTCTCCTTATCTACCAGTATAGGCCGATACCGATCCCGAGTCAAGGAACCGGTCGATTTTTTCTTTTTCTCGCCCCTGTATCCTGTTATAATGAAACTCCTTCATTCGGAGCGAACGACATGAGAAAAACGATCGTCCTGTGTGTCGCGGCGTTCCTTCTTGTCGGCTGGGCGGCCCTGCTGCCCGCGGCCGAAAGCACCGAGACGGCGCGCCCCGCGTCGGTCGCTTGCCCTGCGTTTGGGGTGGCGCGGGAGCTGGGCCTGCTCGTCCTCGGGGTCGGCTGGGAGGCGGTTCGGATCGTGCTCCCCGATTCGTGTCCGGCAAAACAAAAGGATATCGACGCGCTTATCGAGTCAGCGCGCTCCGATCAATAAACGTCCCTCTATTTCACTTCATACACCTGAAAGGATACCCGCCATGCTCTACCAGATCTCGGAAGAACAGAGGATCATGCTTTCCACCATTCGGGACTTTTGCGAGAAGAGCGTAAAACCCGTGGAAGAGGATAACGACAAACGCGGCGGATGCCCGGAAAAAATCGTGAGTGCGATGAAGGAGCTGGGGCTCTTCGGGATGGGTGTGCCGGAGGCATACGGTGGGACCTTCAAGGATTACTTTACGGTGGTGCTGGTATCCGAGGAGCTCTCCCGCTACTCCCCATCGCTGGGGACGGTGATGGGAGCCTCGTCCCTGCTCTTCGGGAACAACCTTGCCCGCCACGGGACTGAACAGCAGAAGAAGAAATACCTTCCGAAAATCGCCACCGGCGAATTGGTCGGGTGCATGGGCCTGACGGAGCCCGGCGCGGGATCGGACGCCGTCTCACTTGCGACCCGGGCGGTCAAGGACGGTAACTCTTACGTCCTCTCGGGCACCAAGACGTTCATCTCCAACGCCCCCATCTGCGACGTCGCCTACGTCTACGCGACCCTGGACAAATCCAAAGGCGCCAAGGGTGTATGTACCTTTATCGTCGAGCGGGACACCCCCGGCTTTTCCGTGGGCAAGGAGTTTGACAAGATGGGGCTTCGCTCCTCGCCGACGGGCGAGCTGGTCTTCGAGGAGTGCCGCGTGCCCGCCGAGAACCTTGTCGGCGGCGTGGAGGGTATCGGCGTCAGGCAGATGATGGGGGGGCTGGATACCGAGCGCATCTGCTGGAGCTCCCTGGCGCTGGGTCTGGCGCAGGGGGCCTTCGAGGAGGCGCTGGCCTATTCCCAGCAGCGCGAGCAGTTCGGCACTTCCATCTTCAACTTCCAGATGGTCCAGAAGCTGTTGGCCGACATGGCCACCGAGATCGAGGCGGCGCGGCTGTTGGTCTATAACGGCGCGGCGATCATCGATCAGGGGGGCGACGGCCGGCTTGCCGCCTCTTATGCCAAGCTCTTTACCTGCGATATGGTCATGCGGGTGACCACGGATGCGGTGCAGGTCCACGGGGGATATGGCTACACGAAGGAATACCGGGTGGAGCGAATGATGCGGGACGCCAAGGTATTCGCCATCGGCGCCGGCACGTCCGAGGTCCAGCGGATGATCATCTGCCATTACCTGCGGGGTAAGATGATATGACGGGAGGCCGACGCGACCGCCGGGCGGGGACGACACTGTTTTCCTGTCTCAGAAAGGGGGTGCGGTCGATACGGCTCGTGCCGATGGGGCTGATCAGGCTCTACCAGGTGACGATATCTCCCGACCACAGCCCGCTCATGACGCGTATCCTGCGCGCCGGTGTCTGCCGGTTTCACCCGACCTGCTCGCAATATACGTACGAGGCCATCGATAAATACGGGGTGATCAAGGGGGGGGCGCTGGGCGTCTGGCGGATAGCTGCGCTGCAATCCGTTCAACCCGGGGGGATTTGACCCGGTGCCATAAATTATCCCGAGAATGCCCGCACTCCAAGGGTCTCCCGTCAGGAAATCCAGAAAACCCATGGACGCCCTCCCTAGAATTTGTTGAGGATCATTAAGATACCGATGACGATGAAAGCGCCGCCGGCCACGTAGTGGATGACGTGCACCGGGACAAACCGGGTGATCACCCCGCCCAGAAGGACGGCCAGAAGCGACGTCAATACGAGGGCCGCCGCAGAGCCGAGAAATATCCAGAGCAGACCCTCTTTGTGCTCGGCGGACATCGCCATGACGGCAAGCTGGGTTTTGTCGCCCAGCTCGGCAAGAAAGATCGTTCCAAGGACCGTAAAAAAGAGCTTCAGATCCATACCGCGGTCTCCCTCCAAAAAAAACTATCAGCCGAACTACGAGAAAGGGCCGAAACAGTGGTTTCGGCCCGGAATTAATGAAGCGGTGGGTGACCGGTGTTCCTTTGTCACCCTCTATCAGACCCGCGTGTCGTGCCGTACCTCATCCTCTTTGGACTGGGGGGCGTCTTCGGCCATCCCCGCCTTTTCGAGGTAAAGGTTCAGGATATCGCGGGCGGTCTTCTCGTCGAGTTTCCCGGTCATCGAGGGGGTTTCAAAGAACCGCTTGGGAAACGTCAGGTGCGAAAAATCGAAGCCCATGTCCTTCTTGAGCCGGTTCTTGAGCCGCCAGATCTTCTCGCCGATGGCCGTCAATTCGTCGGGGGTCTTGTTGATCCCGATGGAGGCAAGGGCCTCGGAGACCAGATCCTTGTCGCCGTAGATCTTTCGGGCAAAAAGGCAGATGTGAAGCGACGTGAGCATGTTACGGTCTATCTCCTCGGCGATGAGCTTCTTGACGATCTCTTCCTTATTGAACTCCTTCATGCCCTGGTCCAGGGCGTACCCCGCGTTGTCCAGGTGGGAGTGGCGCGTACCCACGGCCTGGCCGAGCATCGACCCGTAGCCGGTGTGGTAGCCGGTCATCTCGTGGCCGCCCAGGACCATCGCGTAGTCCTTCCCGCCGTATTTTTCCGCGAGGTACGATAAGCCCATACCCGCGTCCCGGTAGAATTGGTTGGGCCGCTCGACGATATATCTGATAATGTTCAGATAGGCGGCGGCGTCCCCGAAGGAGACGTCGGTTTTGAGCATCTCCCTGGTGAGGACTCCTCGCTGGAACGCCTCCGTGATCCAGGCGAGGATCACCCCGGTGGACATGGCATCCAGCCCGTATTCCTCGACGGAATCGATCAAAGACAGAAGGTCGCTCTTTTTCCCCACCCCGATCATGCTGCCGAGGGCAAATATCAGCTCGTAGTCGTAGCCCACGCCGGCGAAGGTCGTCTCATAGCCGGGGCCGAACTCCTGGCGGAGCAGGGCGATGTGGATGCAGCCGATAGGACACCCCGAACAGGAGATCTTCCGAAGGAGGATTTCCTCGGCGAACGAGACCCCGTCTATCTCGCCGGCGTCCTCAAAAGAGGTCGCGGTGAGGTTTCTGGTGGGCAATCCCCCGGCCGTGTTCAGGGGAACGACGTTGACGGGGGTGCCGATCTCGTGATATTTCTTCATCGCATCCGATTCGGTGGCGATCTTGAGGATCTTCTCGTAGACCCGGTTGTACTCCTTCGGCTTGGCGATCGGATAGGAGCGGTTTCCGCCGACCACGATGGCCTTGAGCCGTTTTGAGCCGAAGACCGCGCCCAGTCCGAGCCTGCCGAAGTGGCGATAGGTATCGACGTTGACCGAGGCGAAACGGACGAGACGCTCCCCGGCCTGGCCGATGCGGATGATGCTCCGCTTGCCGGAGCCGATCTTCGACTCCCGGTCGCGCAGGACTTTCCCGGTCCGCTCGACCTTTTCGCCCCACAGGAACCCCGCGTCCTTGACGTCGATCGAGCCCTGGCTGATGGCCAGGTAGACCGGAGAGGAGGCCCGCCCCTGGATGACGATGGCGTCGTAGCCGGCAAAACGCATTGCCATGGCGAGCCTGCCGCCCGCGTGAGACTCCCCGAAGTTGCCGGTAAGCGGCGAGCGAAAGACGGCCGACGTCTTGGTGACGATCGGGAATATCGTGTTCATCGGGCCGACCGAGAAGATGATGGGCTGATCGGGATCGAGCGGATCCTTTTCGATCTTGACCAGCTCCGAGAAGAGCTTGGTGGCCACCCCGGAGCCCCCGATATATTCCGTCAGATCCTGGCGCCTCTCGATCTTTACACGCCGAGAGGTGAGGTCGATATAGACAACCTTGATATAGTCTCTACCCAGCATTTTCCTGATCTCCCATCTCTGATGTCTCTTCTTCCCCTTCTATGTGGTCAAAGTGCTCCACGTATTCCATGGAGAGGCACTCGTGAGGGCAGTGTCGGACGCAGGCGCCGCATTGGACGCAGATAATCGGGATGTGCAGCTCTTCGTCGAAGGCGATCACGTTTACGGGACAGGCGTCCACGCACTTCTTGCAGGCGAAGCACGCTTTGCGGTCGAATTTCACGCCGCCGTCCTTCCGTGGGGTGAGCGCGCCGCTCATGCACACGTCCGCGCAGGGCGGGGGATCGCACCCCATGCAGATATCGGCCAGCATCTGGCTCTGAAACCCGCCGGCGGTGCGCACGCGTATGGCGCTTCGCTCCACCGAGAGGCTGTTGTGGCGTACCCGGGCGCAGGTGAGCATGCATCCCATGCAGGCGATGCACTGCTCCATCTTGGTGGCCCTTAATACCTTTGGCATATCAGATCCTTCTTCCTTCCGCCGAATCGGCGGGAAGCTCAATTAGGCAGGTTGATCCGGCAGGACAATCTTCTCAAAGTGACCAAAGTGAAAAATGCACGTGAAGACGTTCCCATTTGTCGGAACAGCCGTATTTTATTTATTATATCAGGATCCGCAAAAAAAGTAAAGCGTTTCAGCTACCATCTGCTGACTTCCTGTTCTGAGGGCCGCGGCGCGATTTTGAGATCGGCCAGAGGAAATAGGAGAGGATTACGAAGACGAGGTAGATGCCGGTAAGTACGTAGATAATCGTCAGCGAGACGCCGATGTCCTCGATGTAGATGAGGTGTCTGAGCCAGGAGACGATGAACGAGCCGCCGTAGGAAAAACCGGGCGCTACGGTGCGCCTGAGGTACTCCTCCAGATCCGTAAGGGGACAGATCGTTCCCGTGACCTGCATGATCACGGTCACGATCATGGCGACCGTGTGAAATATCCGCAGCCGCCACAGCCCGAAGGCAAGCGCGATAGGAAATCCCAGGATGATAAAGAGGATCCAGGCAAAATGGACGATCAGGACGCCGTCGGAAAGGATGCTTTCCATATATATCCAACCAGTAGTGTCATTGCGAGGGCCCGGGAGGGTCCGTGGCAATCCCCTGACTATATGATCGGAACGCCGGTTAGATAGACGTGTTTCCATAATAGTCCGGGGATTGCTTCGGTCCCGCCACGTCGCTTGGCTCCTCGCGGCTTCGGCAGGACACTCCCTCGCAATGACGAAATTATGGGAGGACTAAACCTTTTCGTACGGCGAGAAGAGCTTGCCGTGCTCGTCGATGGCAAACTTGTCGGTCATCTGGGCGATGTAGTCCGATATCACCCTGATGCTTCCCGTCTTCTTGAACTCCTCGTAGACCGCCGGGGGCAGCTGCTCCGGGATTTCGGTATACGTCCGAAAGAGGTCCTTGAGGATCCGCTCGGCCTTACCGCTCATCCGAACGACCCGGTAGTGACGGTAGAGACGGCGCATGAGGAAGGCCTTGAGCTCTTCGTTGAGCATTCCCATCCGCTCACTGAAGACGGCGATCCGCTGGGGGGCGTTTCGGACGTCGTCCACACTTCGGACGCCCAAGCGCTCGATGTTACGGACGGCCTCGGCCACCACGTCGGTGACCTGCCGCCCGATGAGCCGGGAGACCGATACCAGGCGAAGGACCGTGTCGCTCTCCTTCGGGTGCTTCTTGTGTACCTCGGCAAAGGTATCGTGCCAGAGCGGGACCGTCATGATCTCGTCGGCCTCGAGCATCCCGGAGGCCAGGCCGTCGTCGATGTCGTGGCTATTGTAGGCGATCTCGTCCGCGACGTCCACCACCTGGGCCTCGAGGGACCCGAAGGGGTGGCCGGAAAACTCCGTCGCCCCTGAAACGTCATAATCGGTGGAGTGTTTTGCCAGTCCCTCCCTGACCTCGTAGGTCAGGTTGAGGCCGGAAAAACCCGGATACTTCTTTTCCAGCTCCTCGACGATCTTGAGGCTCTGGAGGTTGTGGTTGAAGCCGCCGTCGGACACCAGCAGCTCGTTTAGGGTCTTTTCTCCGCTGTGTCCGAAGGGGGGGTGCCCCATGTCGTGGGCAAGCGCCACCGCCTCGGCCAGGTCCTCGTTAACGGCCAGTGACCGGGCGATGGTGCGGGCGATCTGCGCGACCTCGATGGTGTGGGTGAGGCGCGTCCGGAAATAGTCACCCTCGTGATAGACGAAGACCTGGGTCTTGTATTCGAGCCGCCTGAAGGCGCTGGAGTGGATGATACGGTCCCGGTCGCGCTGGAAGGCCGTGCGGATCCCGTCCTCCGGCTCCCGTGCTTCCGGCCCCGGCTCTTTGCGGAAAACGAGGCATACGGCGCCAGGTGCTCCAGCTCCCATCTTTCGGTGTCGTGACTGTCCATAGGTTCAAATATTTCACACGAACGGGCGTTTCGTCAAGGGATTTCTTGAGGGCAACGCTGGCATGGTGGAACCAGCCGTAAGTCCCGCAGGGTGGAGGGTGAGCTTCAGTTAAAGCAAGAGACAAAAGATAAGGGCGGCTCACTATGCCGCCCGTGCGCGTACTAACGGAAAACGTCCCCAACGCCTGTAGGGGCGCGATTCATCGCGCCCGGCTGATCGCCCCAAGAAGCGCCGGACGCCATAAATGGCGTCCCTACGGGATTTAATTGGAAATGTCTTCAAGCCTATAGGCACACAATTCATCGTGTCCATCCATCCCGAACACCGACAAGCATCCGATTGTCAGTGCCACCCATCCTGTTGAGATAAAAACGGGCGGCATGTATGCCGCCCCTACGGGTGCTCACCGCAACTTTCCCATAACCACGACGGGTGAGTGTTATGCAAATGGCATTTTCTATTTCTCCTTCTTCGGCTTCTTCTCCTCTACCGGCGGCTCCTCTTTTTCCGGGAACTTGATAGAAAGCCGCTCGGCCTTGGCCCCGGCAGACGCCTTGACCTCGAACACCTCGGGCGCGGTCCATTCCTTGGCCGCAAACGCGGCCGTAACGGCCTCGGTAAAGGCCGGCAGGGCCGATCTTTCCAGAAGCGCCACCGCGCATCCGCCGAAGCCTCCGCCGGTCATCCGCGCCCCGTATACACCCGCGGTCGCCCGGGCCGCCTCCACCACCGCGTCGAGCTCTTTCACGCTGACCTCGTAGTCGTCTTTCAGGCTTACATGGGAGTCGTACATGAGCGCGCCGAAGCCGGGCAGCGCGCCCTTCTTGAGGAGGTCTTTTGCTTTAAGCACCCGCGCGTTTTCCGTCACCACGTGACGGGCGCGCCTGAGGATCGTCTCGGAGACGGACCCTTTGATCTTGTCGAGGTCCGAAAGGCTCGCGTCCCTCAGCGCCGTCGCCTTCGGGTTCACCTTTTTGAGTGCCGCCGCCGCCGCCTCGCACTCGGCCCGCCGGTCGTTATAGCTGCCTGTCCCCAGCTGGCGCGTGACCTTCGTGTCCACCGCGACGAAGAGGGCGTCTTTCAGCTTGAGGGGGATCTGCTCGCAGCTCAGGTCCCGGCAGTCGATGAAAAGGGCATTGCCCTCTTTTGCCAGGAGGCTGGTCATCTGGTCCATGACCCCGCACCGGACCCCCACGAACTCGGCCTCGGCCGTCCTGGTCAGCAGCGCGGTCTCCTGGGGCTTGAGGGGATGGCCGTACATCTCGGAGAGCATCACGGCGGTGGCCACCTCGAGGGCCGCCGACGATGACAGCCCCAGGCCGATGGGGACCTCCCCCAGGTAGTAGGCCCAGAAGCCGTCGATATGCCGCCCGCTCCTGATGAACTGGTCGGTCACGCCCATGACGTAGTCGACCCACCCGTCGTTCTTGACCAGGGGGCGCCGAATGCAGAACTCCTCGATCTTATTAAAACCCACCGATTTGACTCTCACGAGGTCTCCGTACATGGGGCGCGCCACCACGTACGTCCGGTGCTGGATGGCCATCGGCAGGACGAATCCCTCGTTATAGTCGGTGTGCTCGCCGATCAGGTTGATCCTTCCCGGGGCGCTGGCATACACGCGGGCTACTTCCGCAAAGATACTCCCGAAGGATGACATCATCAGGTAAAAGGTCGTGTCCATATATTTCCCGTGCTCCCTGTTGTAAAGCTACTCAAATTTTATAATCAATCCGCAGCCAAAAGTAAAGGAGAAAAGACGTTTTCCGCTTGCCCCACGACTTCCTTTATGGGAAAATCCGTCCATGGGCGGTATCGATGACATCATCGAGCGGCTCGATGCCTTTTTCGGGGTTCCGCGGAGGGGACGGCCGAAAGATCCCCTCTCGGAGCTGATCTTTACCATCCTCTCGCAGAATACTAACGACAGGAACCGCGATCGGGCCTACGAGCGGCTGAAGGACAGATTCCCCCGCTGGGAGGACGTCCTGGCGGCCGATACGGCCCAAGATCGAAGAGGCCATCAGGGTCGGCGGCCTCGGGCCGCAGAAGTCCAAACGAATCAAGGCGATCCTTGCCGATATCGAGGAAAGGACGGGGAGGCTCTCCCTGGACTACCTTGCGGATTGGGAGCCCGAGGAGGCGCGCCGGGCCCTGCTTTCCTTTAACGGCGTCGGCGCCAAAGACCGCCGCCATCGTGCTCCTCTTTTCCCTCGGGATGCCCGCCTTCCCGGTGGATACGCATATACTGCGGGTGACAGGAAGGCTGGGGCTCATTCCCCAAAAAGCCGATGCCGCCGCCGCCCACGCGATCCTGGGCTCCCTCATCCCCCCCGACAGATACTACCCTACCCACATCAACCTGATCAGACTGGGCAGGACGATCTGCAGGCCGAGAAATCCCCGCTGCCCCGAATGCCCTCTCCTGGAGCTCTGTCCCTTCGGCCGTGAGCTTCTCAATCGATGATTGTCCTTGCAATAGCCGGCGAGGTGCGGGTATAATAACAGGCATCGGGCATCCCCAATTCCTTCACAATGGCTTGCGATAATGGAAAACGGCAATAGGGGCCGCGGCTCTATCAGGGAACGTGCGACATAACTTTCGGAGATAAAGCGTGGAAGCCATCATTAAGTCCTACTTTCCCCATATCATGTTCTTCGGCACCCTTCTCGGTGTTTTGCTGCTCGCTGTCGTTATCTATCTCCTTACGGAACAGAGAAAGATCCAGCAGGATCTGGCCAGATCGTTTACGATATTTTCGGTGGCCGTAGAGAGCCTCATCGCAAAGATCACCCCCATCCTTGAAGAACGGATTAGCACCCTCGAAAAGACCAAGGAGTGCCCCCAGTGCAAGAAGCGGATCGATGAAGCCTATGGGGCGTGTCCATTCTGCTCTCACCAGTTCGTCAAGAAATACTTCGTTTCGGTTATCGCTCCGGGGGATGAAAAGGGGCTGGACCTGGCCGCCGAGAAACTTTCGGCCGTTCTCAAAATAGACTTCCACGAGATGAAGCACCGTCTCCGAATGGGATTTGAATACGCCATCACCGACCACTCGAAGCGTCACGAGTTCATGAACTTCGTGGAAAAGTTGGGCTGTTCCGTCAAGGAAACGCTCAAATGGGTGTAGCGCTGCCCACGAGCCGGAATCATCCGCGGTCGACTTGCCATATTGCACGTCGCTCATTTTTCGATCATCGACCGCGCACCTCCACAGGGGATATCCCAGATCGCGCCACTCGTGTGTCCTGCCCCGTCGCCTGAATGGTCGTCGGGGTAGGGAAGCGTGACTATATCGGGAACTCAAAAAGGAGGATGTGATGAAGGTCTTATCGGTCTTCGCCTGGCTTCTTGTGATCGCCGCCGCGGCAGGTTTCGTCCTGGCGGTCGCCGTAAAGCTCATGGGGGGAGGCCCCGTAGTCTTCGGGCTCTATCCCCGCTCATTCATGAGCTTCACAAACACCTGTCTTTTATTTGCCATTGTCTTTCAGCTGTTTCGGATACCGATGAAGAAGAAATAGCGTGTGGCAAACCCGATCGGTCAACGGGAACGGTCGCCGGTTGAGCGCTGCGTGTCCCTCTCCCTGCGGAGGGTTTCAGCGCGAACGCCCGGTGTCGTATCCCGGCGCCGGTCCGGGGAAGTCCCGCGGGGCGTGCAGCCCAACCGGCGGGAAGGCAGGGTTTATGCGCATTCCCCCCGGGCGAGAAACCACCCGCACTCTTTAGTGAAGCCCCCGGCGGGACGAGATCCGCTCGGGGAACCCGAAGGAGGGAGACATGAAGCTTTTGTCGTATCTCTTTTTCTGGGCCGCGGTCCTCGGTCTGGCTCTCTGTGTCGTCGTGAGGGCTTTTCTTCCGGAAGGGATCAACGGGATCGGCCCGGGCTCGTTCTATTCCTTTACGTTTTTATCGGCCATGCTGGTTATCGGTGCGAGCCTGATACGTTCCGCGTCAAAGGAATAGCCCAAAGCCCCGGAAGATCACGGGCGACGACGGCTCCCGTTGTGGGGCGCCGCGCCACCTGACCGCCGGCGGTGCGACAACCGGACGAGCCCACGAAATGGCGCGGTTGCCGAGCCACGCCGGGCGGAGGGCCGCCGACGGCACTCTCCTTTAAGGGACCGGGTCGCCGGCACGACGTGTTGCGACGTGCCGGGCTTCTCCCGTCTCGAAGCCCCCGGCGGCGTGTCGGCCCAGGGCGCCACAGGGAATAAAAAAAGGGGGGAACCATTGGTTCCCCCTCTGTATTATCGTGTCGGTTCGGGAAACTGGATTAGTATCTCCGGTAACCACCGCCGCCGCCGCCCCTCTGATCCCTGCTCTTGGGAGGCCGCGCCTCGTCCACGTTCAGTGATCGGCCGGAGAACTCGGTGCCGTTCAGCGCCTGCTTGGCGGTTTCGGCTTCGGCCTGGGATCCCATCTCGACAAACCCGAAACCCTTTCCCTCGATGACCTTGGCCTCTTTGACCTCACCGTGATTGGAAAAGAGCTCCGCGAGCTCCTCGGACGTTACCGAATAGCTGAGGTTTCCCACGAAAAGTTTGCTTCCCTGCATGCTTGACTCCTTCTTCTTCTCTTATTTAATAATGGTCGGCACTGGAGGCAAAAACAAGGAAAGCAACAACACAACACATCATTAAACGCGAGAATCGGACTTAAAAGAACTGAAAAACCTGGCGACATCACTGACGGAATGCTAACGGTCTTCTTTTTAACATCCGTAATTAGAGCCCTCTGCCCTAATTGTTATTTATTTTATATGCCGCCGCAATACGTGTCAAGCGAAATGTGTATCCGTGCGGTCAATAATCATAGCGCCGAACGCGGCCCGCTATTGCGGGAAAAGGGGAGATTCCGACGATCCAGGCACCCACTGTTTCATGGGTATTGAGGGAAGCGCCGACGTGGGCCACTGACAACAGCAACGGCAAGGGACGACCATTGCCTCTGCTGTCCGTCCGACTCACGCGCTTTCAGCATCGCCCCGGGGAACAAGTAGATTTTTCTTGTCCGGGGAGGTTTTTGGGGTGAAAATATAGTATAGCTGCACGGATATATCCACACCCGGGAAATGGCGATGCCGGTCGGAAGGTCGACATCATTTCATGGTCCTGGATAAGGCAGCGGAACGCAGGGCGGAAATATGATTCCCTTTCGCAAGAACGTGGCCATCGCGATAGACGGCGGCGGGGTCAGAGGAATAATGGTCTCCCGGGCGCTCATGAGACTCGAACGACATCTCGGCAAATCGTGCCATGAGATATTTCGCCTCGCAACCGGGACCTCGACCGGTTCGATCATCGCCGCGGGAATTGCGGCGGGCTTCTCCATGGAGGATATCCACACGAGCTACCGCGCGGTCGGAGAGAAGACCTTCAGAAAAAAGTCCCCGGTTCCCCTGTGGCTCTTCGAGAGACACCGCTATTCAAACGAGCTGCTCAGGCAGGCCCTCGATGCGGCGTTCGGGGGTCTCACGATGGGCGACCTCTGGAGGGCCGATCCCCCCACGGATCTCGTCATCACGGTCTTTGACCTCATCAGAAACAGGGCATGCTTTGTCAAGCCCTGGAAGGAGCGGGAAGACGAGCCCGACGCCAACTACGCCGACTGGAGGGTAGCAAAGACGGTTCTGGCCTCGTGCGCCACGCCGTCCTACTTTCCTCCCGTCGAAGGAAGGTACGTGGACGGAGGGGTCGGGGCATACAACAATCCCTGCTTTCTGGCGGCATACGAAATCGAACACTACCTTTCGCGGATGGACGAGTGCGGTCTGCCCGGTCGATGGAAGCCGAAGAGAAACTGGAATCCGGCCGAGACGACCCTCATATCGCTGGGCACGGGGCTGGAAAAGCCCATAGTCAACAGTCCCGAGCAGGCGTTGCGCCTCTTGTCGTGGGAATGGATCGAGCCGGTACTCGGGGCGTTTCAGCACTCGGCGATTCTGCTCCAGGTGCGGCTCGTGAAGACATTTTTCGGCGAAATAGATTTTCGACGATTCCAGGTCCCGCTGACCGAGGTCATCAAGATGGACGATGCGGGCAAGTTCGACCTGATGGAGGAATACGGCGAGCGGCTGTGGGAGAAGATGCTCAACGACCAGTGGGAATAGCGCTGTCAGCAAGCCATAAGCCCGTATGGAGCTTCCCGGCGCAGCCCTCCGCTTCTGGTCCTCCCTCACATGCTTGAGCCGGGAAAATGGACGAAGAGCCTACCGTTGCCGTTGCGCTTTCCATCTATTCGGGTTAGCATATCTCTATAGGATGAGGTGACCGAGAAATATATGTGATGTGATCGGATGCCGCTGAAAACATCTGAAATGTTAACGATATCAGGAGGACGTATGATCTCAAAGATTCTCGTGCCGACGGACGGCTCCAAGACGGCCCGGAAAGCGGCGAAATACGCGGTCGATCTTGCCAAGCAGCTCAATGCCTCGATAATTGTCCTGAGTGTCATCGACGAACGCATGCTTATAAGCCAGACCGTTCCGGCATCCGCAACCGAGACGCATATGATGGAGCCCACCAAGGACTATTTGAAGCAGACGGCCGAAAGCTATGCTCGGGAGGTAACCGAACAATGCGACAAACGGGGTATCGGATCGCAGGTCGTCATAACCACCGGCCATCCCGTCGAAGACATCGTAAAACGGGCGGAGAAGCTGAAGGCCGATCTCATTGTTATGGGCTCTCACGGAAGGAGTGCGCTGGCGGCGGCGGTCCTGGGCAGCGTAGCCTACGGGGTCCTCCATAAGGATACGAAAATACCACTCCTTATCGTGAGGAGATGACGCACCTTATGTGTCGGCATTCGTCGCAGTAGGGCAGCTGCCAAGAAATAAGGGGTTAGATATCTCTCTAACCCCTTACTGTCCGTTGACCGCGTTCCATATATTCGAGATATTCCGATTTAATGATTTTTCAATAGCATGCTGCTATTTCTTACCCCTTTGCCTGAACTTGTTCTGGGAATCGAGTTTACCTCGACAAATCGAGTGGGAATATGGGTATCGGGGAGAGTCTTTTTCAGATGTCTCAGAAGTCCGGGCCTGTCGAATGGCTTTCCCGCTTTCAAAACGTAAAAGAGACAAGGCGATGCACCCATATGCTCACTCTCATATGGAGCCACTATAAACTCGGAGAAATCGTCAAAACCGAAGACTGCCTCTTCTATCAGGTTTAGACTAACCTTTTCCCCTCCTACCTTAATAATGTCGTCACGACGGCCCGCAAGGAAGAGGTAACCCTCATCGTCCAGGTATCCAAAATCGCCGGTGGCAAATCCATGCGGAGTCATTGCTTTCTTGTTGGCCTCGGGGTTGTTTATGTAGCCCTTCATCAGGCATACCCCATCGGCATAGACCTCGCCTTCCTCATTGGGGCCCATCTCTTTGCCGTCCTCGTCCCTCACCGATACCATCATTCCTTCAAGTGGAAGACCAACAGATCCGATTTTTTCGTCTATCTTTTTTGGATCCAGTATGCAAAAACGTCCCGTAACTTCGGTAATTCCATATACACAGTATATCTGCAAATCCGCGGAGGCTGCCCTGAGTCCTTCGATAACGGGAGTGGGAAGGTGTTCCCCGGAATTCATAAGAAAGCGAAGCCGTTTAGGGAATGACGAGTCCTTGATGGTTGCCAGGATTCGCAGGAAGTGTACCGGAACCCCACCAAAACCGGTGCAGTTGAAATCTCTCATTTGATCAAGGACACCCTTACCAAAGAGAAAACCCCGCTCAACTACGATACTGCCCCCCGCGGCGAGCATGGTAATAACATGGGTAATGGAACTGGTTGTGTAAGGGGGCGTATTAATAAAGATCCTGTCTTCGGGTGTTACCGCGAGGCGTTTGGCTGTCGCCAGGTTGTTATGGGCGATGGCCCCGTGAGTCCATCCAACTCCCTTCGGAATCCCGGACGTGCCCGAAGTGAACATAATCATTGCCATTGCGTCCGGGCTTGGGAATTGCAGCGGGCAACTAGTGCTCTTGTCCACCTCCAGAGTGAACATTTGAAACGGATGCGAATGGTGATTGGGAAAATCCTTCGAATAGAATCCGATATCGGGGACTATGCCTCTTTCGATTTCAAGAAGCTTTTCGGGTTTCTGGGTTACGTTCATCGGAATGCAGACCGCGCCCAGGCCCCATAAGGCGAACATGGAAAGGGTAAGGTAGAGGTTACTGTCCGTATATACAGCAGCCTTCGTGCCTGGACCAACGCCATGGGCTTGAAAAAAACCCGCCCACCGCTCGATTTGCTCCAATAGCTCACGATAGCTCATCTCCACCCCGTTCATTCTCACCGCCGCGGCTTCAGGACTATTTCGTGCTCCCGATATAATGAAATTGAGAGGTGTCGTCTGACTCCCTGCGTGACTCATCCGCGAACTCCTTCCCTAACCTGTTTTCTCCACAAGGCCTTCCCGCGTGCCGCTATCCTAGAATCCGACGTATCTAAATTCGGGTATATCGACGCATAAGGTGTAATGTACGAATAGTGTAAAAAGCACCAGAAGGGCCCAAAAGAGACCAAGGGAACTTTCAACCACAACACGAAAGATAAGTGTTTTCCATCTAATCAACATTGCACCGCCACAAATAGTACGTTCCATCAGGAATCCCTCACATTGCCGCAGACATATCTCATACTATCATAGCCAGAAAAAGGCGAAATGCCTGTATTGGATTGTCGGTCATGATAAAGGCGAAAGAACCGCTCGCGTAAAGCACTGTTGCAGCCACTCCGATCGGGACGGAAACTCCCTTGGGCAGGATGCCCTTCAATTGTTTGTGCTTGCGTTTATACCCTTCCCATCTCATGAAGACGGCGACCCCTGTCGCGTGCCAGATTCCCCACAACAGCCAGTTTATGCTGAAGTCATGCCACAGCCCCATGGTGATGAAACTGCAAAAGAGCGCCAGCGTTATGTTCCTCGTCAGCCCCAGAACGGGGAAATAGACGTTATCTCTGCACCAATGGGAGAGCGTGATGTGCCAGCAATTCCAGTAGTCACCCAGATTCTTCTGGAGGATGGGCCAGTTCATGTTTTCGGGTATTGTATATCCAAACAGGTGTCCGAAACCGATCGCGATATCTGCGTAGGCCGACAGATCGATATACGCGTAGAGAAGGGAAAGCAGGAGAAAGGAGACGACCATCCATGCCGGGAGGTCCATGGAGACGCCGTTTTCCAGTACGTGAGGAAGAAACCGTTTCAGGAGTATCTCGTTGAGGGCAAAATTGACCAGCACCACTTTTTTGAAATACCCGATCGCTAAACGCCGCAATCCTGCGAAGTAGAATTCCCGGTCAAATTCGCTCTTCCGGCGGCCGGCGAACTCCTGATATCTCACAATCGGTCCCGCGGGGAAAATGGGTAGGAAGAAGATGAACGCAAGAAGCTCATCGAAATCCGGATTCTCGATGCTACCGCGATAGACGTCCATGATATACGCGATCAGTTTTACCGTGATGTACGATATGCCCAGGGGGACCAGGTATTTCTGAGAGAGTATGCCGCTTGACGAAAAGATCGAGGATAGCTGCGGGATAGTATACTTAAAGATTATAAGAATAGTGACCAGAATGATGATAGATAAAAAGAGTAACCGCGCATTATTGTTGGAACTCCTCGAAATACCTATTCCGCCCCAATAGACCAATAGTACGAGAAAGAAAAGAAATATGCTGAACAGCGGCTGGATTACGGCCAGGGCGATGAAGCTCGCCGCTGTCATAAACCTCGTCCTTAACTTCTCGGGTATGGCCGCCCAAAAGATAATGGACGAGACAAGAAGCGAGAGAACGTATATCTCATGGAAGAATATGATAGCAGCCTCTCACGGTAACTGAGGGGTCTTACCCAGGGAATCGGCCAGCGCTTCGGTAAACTTCTCCTGCCCGGAAACCCGCAAGTGGTGAACATCCACAAAATCATCCGGAGACCAGTCGGCAGCGTTTCGCATATTGATGTAGCCGATCTTTTTTTTCTGAACTAATTCATTAATCATTTTATCGTAGTGGGTGTAGAATTCGCCCATTTCGCGATCAAAAAGGGGGTTGCAGGGCAAATCGACCAGGATAACTCTGTTCCCGCACTTGAGGGCGATATCTATTTGTCCCGAAATTAACTCCACGTTGAGCCGGTTATTTTTTCGATATGATTTATAGACATTGTTAGCAAGCTTTTTAGAATAGATCTCCCGGTCCTCGGGCCCCACCGGGGGACGGCTTCTTATAGAGGTGGCGTTCATACGTGAGGGATTTCAATTTCCCTTTCGTCTTGAAGAAATAGATCAGCTGCTTTTTCAGGATCTCACCCAGAGTCGACGCCGTCCTTATCAGCCGCAGGCGTTGTTTTAAATCCGGTGGAAATCCATAGTCTGAGAGAGTCTGAACGGTGACACGGGGAGGGGTCAGGAAAAAATACTTCGTATTGATGTGGCCTTTTTTCATCGGCCTTTCGAGCTGGAACTTGGCGTTCTGTGAGAATCTCAGGGGATCTATGGCGACCAGGAAAACGGCATCTACGGGACCGATTGCCTCGGTAGCCTTCGCATCGTCCGAAAGAGACGTTGCACTCGTGCATACGCTTATAAACTCGATGCGTTTTCCGGTCTTCTCCTCGTACGCGTCTTCGAGATACGCGTCCTCCCGAATCGCTTCCCGGGCGGCGGATGAACCTATAAAAATGTAGAGCGGAAGCAGGGGGTGGTCCGCTTCTCGTATCCGCTCGATCACGAAGGCGTTGTGAACGTAATCATCGTTCTTGGTTCGCAAGAAATAGGGTTCCAACCGGGAAAACCTCCAGGGGTATCCCTGAGAAAGCGCGAATTCACCTATGCAAAGGATTGCTACGACCCAGATGAAAAACCAAATAATGATTCGGCTGCTGCGGATTTTCAGGAAGGAGACGTTCATGAGGAACCAGTTTTTTTGTTGATGAACCTAACCATATTGGAGATGCTATCGAAATTTTCCATGTTGACTTCGGAGGGTTTGATCTTGATATCAAAAACTTCTTCGAGAAATACGATGAGCTGTATGAGCATTATCGACTTCAAAACACCACCTTTAAATAGTGATGTGTCATCGTTTATTTCAATCTCCTGATCGTCCAGGAGCTCTTCGTAGATAAAAGTGGAGATATTTTCATTGTGATTCATGATGCTTCATTCCTTCGGGTGGGCAATTATAGACAAAGATACATGATCATGACCGTATGATTCTGTAAGTAATTTGACTTGAAATTCTAAAACTAATTGTATGAGGTGTCAATAGAATAGACTGGGCTAAACGGCAAGCCGGTCTCGAGGACAACGATGAAGCTCCGGTATCACCAATGGAAAAGGGGTTAGGAAATCTCCTAACCCCTTGATTTTTCTTGGTGCCGCAGCCCGGGATTGAACCGGGGACACTCGGATTTTCAGTCCGATGCTCTACCAGCTGAGCTACCGCGGCTTTCGGCGAATGATTATACTAATAAAACCGCCGGTCTTTGTCAAGAGTTTTTTGTCCTCGGTCCCCATCACCGCGCTATTTGGATCGGCCCAACAGAGCGGAGGGGGCCCGCCGGTCGATTACCGGCCCGGGCCGTCTGTCAGCGCTCCCACCGATGCCATGTAGATGATGGATTCGTCATTCCCGTCAATACCCAGGAAGGCGTTGACCTCGTCATCGTAGAGCGCCGCGATGGGACAGGCGGCCAGCCCCAGGGCCGCCGCCGCCAGTAGGAGGTTCTGGGCGATATGCGCGGCGTCCAGATAGACGTAGCGGTAGGCCCGCTCCAGGTATTTGACCGTCGAACGGCCGAAGACGGCACTCCAGAGGAAGACGACTCCCGCGTCCCTGACCATCGTCTGGCCGAGGGCCGCGCCGGCGAGCTCCTCGGAGAGATCCCCCTCCCGCAGTAGAGACAGGGTATGATCCCTCACGCCGTAATGATAGAGGCCTCCCGAAAATCCCGCCACCCTCCGAATTTCCACGTAGGACTCAATCGGGTAGAGGGCGCCCGCGGACGGGGCCGTCCGGAGGAGGTGCTCGCCGTATTTGTTGGTGGCGCCGCCGGCGGCCCAGAGAAGGCCGGAGAGATCCCCCGCCGAAAGGGGGGAGTCGGCGTAGTTGCGCCCGCTGCGCCTCTTATTGAGCGCCTCCCAGAGGGGCATCCCCCCGGAAAGAGACGGCGGGGGGAGGGGTACGGTCCGGGCGTTTGGATAAGTCTTGAACGGCGCGGGGGCCTCCTTTGTTCCGTAGTAGCCCGCGGGGATCTTCCCCCGAATATACTTCGTTCCTTCCTGAAACTCTCTTCCGATTCCCATAATTTCCCTCGTCTCCGGGCACGCTAATAACAGTCTTCTGAAGAAAAAGGGCGGGAGATCATCCCCCGCCCTCGGTGGTTTTCAAAAGGGTGTCCGTCTCTATGCGGCAGGCGTCGGGGCGGCCTTCCTTTTCTTTATAATCCGCCCAATGAGAAACACAACGCCTATGAGGATCGCGATGGTGATAATCAGGGCGATAATATTATGCGCGATCATCGAGACCAGAATCGTGGCGATCGAGAGCCCCAGGGCCACGATGAACATGACGATAGAGATAAAGCCGCGGCCGACGTTGCCAAGGAACGGCAGTACATCCAGAACCGCGTTGATCGGCGCAAAGCACATCGTCAGCCCGATCCACATCATCAGGAAACCGACCAGTCGCAGGATCCATCCGACTGTTTGATGTTCCTGGTGCAACGCGGCGATTGCCTCGTCCCGTGTCCCGGCCCGAGCATGGTAGAGCATATCTTCTCCCTTATACATATAGGGGACGATCTGCCCGCCCTGAAGCTGCCCGAAGACGGTCACATTTATGTCCGAGTGCAAAGCGGTGTAATGAATTCGCAGGTCTCCGATGGTCGGTGCGGCATTGCCTCCGTAGTAACCGTAACCGCCGGGTTTGATGAAGATATAATTGCCGTTAAGCATCCCGGAATATCTCGGATTGACGTCCGAGCTGTTGAGAGCCAGCTCTGATTCTCCCGGGAGGGAGAGCTTCCGGATATCGACGGGGTAAACCCCGACTGAAGCAGTGTTGACGTAGAAAGTCTGGTTCTGATACTGCATCTGCGGGTTTGTGTGCCCTGCGGGATCCTTGAAGGTCGAAGAGTCGGCCGGCATTGAGGTCCACTCCTGAACGTAGGAATAGGTCGTGGTAGTGGTCTCGCTGCCCCCCACGTTCTTTTCGGTCTTGGATTCGGAGTTCTCCACCCAGGCGTACATCTCCACGTTTCTGGTGAGGGTAAGGTATTTTCCCGGATTGAGGAACTCGGAATCGCCGAGCGTCTCATAAGAAGAGAGCGTCCCGGTTACCGAGACGGGCTTGCCCTCGTTGGCGGTGTCCAACACGCCGGCGTCTACAGCGACCGACTTTTCGGCAACCTTGGAAAGATCGGTTCTCCCCTCATTGACCCAGAGGACGACAAAGGCCGCCAGGAAGAGGACTATCCCAAACACGACGCCCTTGATCGAGTCCATGATCTTTCCGCCCCAGCTCCTCGTGGTTACTTCGGTGATCCTATCTGCCATAACTATCTCCTTTCATAATCCTGATTATAGATAATAAATACGGAAATAATTGTACACCATCGGTCTCGAATAATACAATACTTTATTATAACCGTCAGTATGGTATGTGATACAATTCACACAACCTGATCTATCTCTATCGTTTTTCTGAGAGATGCAGTCGATTTACCTCTTTTTTCCATGAGCCATCCAGGCCGCCCCTTCCGGGGCGATCGTCTTTTCCTTCGCGTCGTTTTCTCACCGCGAGAGCTTCGCGATTATTCCTGCGTGCCATAAAACTAAATTAATCTGACATATTGACACGGGGGCACTGCGGGTAGTATAAGAAGGGGGGGCCGGGGAAGTGGGGCGGCGATCCGCTGTTTCGTCAACGCGTTCGTCTTCGCCTCCGCACTATATGATGTGCTGCGCCCCGGACTCCAATGATGTCGGCACCGGTAAAAAGACCGGTCGATCGATGCCGTTCCCGGCGTCGTATGACTAGAGAGGTAAAGAGGCATGACCTATCAGTTTTCCTTTCTGGCCGTCCTGCTGATTGTCAACGCCTGCACCGCGATCGTCTTGGCGTTTTTTGGATGGTCCAGGGGCCTCAACCGGGGTGCGAGACCATTTGCATTGCTCATGCTTGCCGTGGCGGAATGGAGCCTGACAAGGGCGCTGGAAGCCGCGGCCGTCGGGGACGTCGTCAAGATCTTCTGGGCAAAGTGGGAGTATTTTGGAATCGCCTCCGTCGGCCTCTTATGGCTGGTCTTTGCCATAGAGTTCACTCAAAAGAAGGGATGGCTCACCAGAAGAAGACTTGTACTCCTGACTATTCTTCCGGTGATTACCGTCGGGATGGCCTTTACCAACGACCTGCATGGATTGATATGGAGCAGTATTGCACCGGGAAGTGTCCTGGGGTACAATCTGCTCGTCTATAGCCACGGCCCGTGGTTCTGGCTGGCCGTGGCATATAACTACACGGTCTTTATCGTCGGGACCGTCCTGCTCCTGAAGGCCTTTCGATATTATACGAAGCTCTACCGGCTCCAGGCCGTTCTCATCGTGATCGCGGCCCTATTGCCGGTGACGGGAAACGCCCTCTATATATCGGGACTGAGCCCTTTGCCCGGGTTGGACCTGACCCACTTCGGTTTTACCGCGGCCGCCCTGATATTTTCCATGACGGTCTTTCGATACAGGATATTCGACCTCCAGTCCTTCGCGCGAGACGTAGTGGTGGAAGAGATGGACGACGGTTTTATCGTCATGGATGAGACCAATCGAATCGTCGACCTGAACCCTGCGGCCGCGCGTCTCTTCGGTTCTCCCGCGTTTCTTTCCCTCGGGATGAGCGTCGAGCAGGTGGCGGTGACCTGGTCGGGACTGACGGCCCCTCTGGACGACGGGGACGACGCAAATACGGAGATCATTCTCGGCGACAGGACTTTCAGAGTGGGTTCGTCCCCGGTCGCGGATAAAGGCGGCCGTATGAGGGGGCAGGTCCTTTCCATCGTGGACGTCACGCGGGAGAGGGAGGCCCGCGAGATAATCAGGAAGTCGGAGGAACGATTCCGCGACCTCTACGAGAACGCCCCGATCGCCTATTTCTCCGTCGGGACCGATGGAATCTTGCAGCTCTGTAACGACCGTGCCGTTGATCTGCTCGGCTCCACCCGTGCCGAGCTGGTAGGCCGCCCGATCTTTGACCTCTACGCGGATACCCGAAACGGCAGGCGAATGGCGAAAAAGATATATGACGATTTCAGGGCGGGCCGTTCCGTCGTGGACCGCGAACTGGAGATGCAGCGAGCCGACGGAAGGAGCGTCTGGATCAGCCTGACCATCAAACCGATCCTGGATGACGAAGGTCAAATTGTAGAATACCGCTCGATGGTTTCGGACATAACGGAACGTAAGATAATAGAGCAGGAAAAAGGGATGCTCATCGGCGAGCTGCAGCAGGCGCTGCAGGAAATTAAGACGATGTCGGGTCTCCTGCACATCTGCTCGGGCTGCAAGAAGATCAGGGACGAACATGGCGCGTGGGTTGCCCTGGAACAGTATGTCAGCGGTCACACCGAGGCCGATTTTACCCACGGAATTTGTCCGGAATGCACGAAGAGACTCTATCCGAATATGAAGAAATAGAACTGCTCCAACCGGCCGGTCATCGTCCTGACGGCACGATCGTCCCGATCGCGACGCCGACCCTGGGGTTTACGCGAGTCCGCCTCATGTCCGTCGTGTCCTTGACATTCTGCAGAAACTACTAATTTTTTGCTTTCAATTCTCCAATTCTGTTGTATCCTTTAATATATAGGGTCGTGCGCGACCGCCGTATGGCCCGGATCGTGATACGTGCTGGGTGCCCAGCGGGATGATAATGGGATGCGTATGAAGACGAAAGTAGAGGATATCCTCACAAGAGCCGAAGGCGGAGAACTTCTCGGCCGGGCCGAGTGCGCCCTGCTCCTCTCGTATCCCGCCCATTGCCCCGAAAGCCTGGCCGTCATGGCTCTGGCCCGAAAGGTCTCGGCCGAGGTATCGGCCGGGCGCGCCGAGATACACGCCCAGCTCGCGCTGAATCTCGGGCCGTGTCCCATGAACTGCGCGTTTTGCTCCTTTTCGCGGGCCACCGGATTCTTTAAAGAGAACAAGGAGCTCACGGCCGGGCAGGCCGTCGAGTACGCGAGGTGCTTCGAGGACCAGGGCGCCAACGCCATATATATCATGACGACAGCCCATTATGATCTCGGGCGGTTCGTCGAGGTGTCCCGGGAGATACGGAAAAGCCTCAAGCCCGAGACCGTGATGGTTGCCAACGTGGGTGACAAAACGGCGAGCGAGGCGCGGCGGATCAGGGAGGCCGGATACCAGGGGGTGTATCACGCGCTGCGCATGCGTGAGGGGAGCGACACCGATATCCCGCCTCAGAGGCGGCTGGCGAGCATCGAGAATTTCAAGGAGGCGGGCCTTGCAGTCGGCTCGTGCGTCGAGCCGGTGGGCCCGGAACACAGCAACGAAGAGATCGCCCGGATGATCGCCACGGTGAGTGAATTCGGCCCCGCCTTCAGTGGCGCCGCCCGGCGCATCACCATTCCGAACGGCCCCCTCGAGAAACACGGGATGATCTCGGAGCTTCGCATGGCCCAGATCGTCGCGGTCACGAGGCTCGGCACTTCCCGCTCCGTGACGGGCACGTGCACGCACGAGCCGTGCACCGTCGGCGCGGCCGGCGGCGCGAACCTCTTCTGGGCGGAGATGGGCGCCAACCCCCGGGATACGCGGGAGAAAACGGAAGAGGGCAGGGGAAGCACCATCGAGCTGTGCCGGACCTATTTCCGCGAAACCCAGTGGGATATCCTCGAGGGCCCGTCGCGCTTCCTGACGAAGGGCAGCGACGCCCGATCGTCGCAGATCGCCTCGGGCGGCCAACGCTGATATCCGGGGTGGTGCGGCCCGTTTTGAAAGGACGATCCGTGCCGAATGCCCCGCACCAGGCCCTGAATCCGGCGCCTTGCACGGCAGATACGTCCCGTCCTGCGATTGTCCTTTCCCGATAATCCCTCTTCTTGAAAATCCCCGCATAATAGTATACAGTACGACCCTGCGCATCGTTTCGACCCGGAAGGTTAACGCTAACCTCATAAGGAGCAGGCTTGATGGACCCAAAAGTCAGGAATGCGATTGTTGAGGCGACAGGGAGAGAGCCGTTTTGCCGCCTGATGGGCATGGAACTGGTCGAGCTTCAAGACGGCCGCTCGGTCGTGGAGATGGGCTATGACCCCGATCGGATGGACAATATCTATGGGCGGGCCCATGGCGGGGCACTATTTGCTCTGATAGACGAGGCGTTCGAGACGGCATCCCAGACCGACGGCACTATCGCCGTGGCACTCAACGTCTCCGTGACGTACGTGGCCAGCCCCGAATCGGGGCGGCTCACCTGCGAGGCCGTCCGCGTCACGCAGACCAATAAAACCGCGACCTACGATATCAAGGTGACCGACCCGAAGGGCGATACTATAGCGCTCTGCCGCGGCCTGGTCTATCGGACGGGAAAACCCATTCCGTTTCTCGGGGAGTGAATTTCGGGGACACGTACCTAATTCCGATCACATAGGTTATTTTAGAGACCTGATGAATTAGGTACATGTCCCCGAAATTCTGACGGAGGCGTAGGGGGCGTTGCGAATTAAGGGGACATAATACTTAATTGCTGAAATATCTAATTAAACTGAAGGCTTACCAATTAAGTTTTGTGTCCCCTTAATTCGGTCATGTTATGGATTTGTAGGGGCCGTTCGTGAACGGCCCGCGGGCGGCTCACGAGCCGCCCCTACGTGTTCTTACCCGTGACGGCCATACACCCCGTAGGGACACGATTCATCGTGTCCGTCTCGTGCTTTACTCGTCATTGCGAGCCCCTCACAGAGGGGCGCGGCAATCCCCTGACTGTCACCGTAGAACGATAAGCCGTCATTGCGAGGGAGCGACAGCGACCGCGGCAATCTCGGACGCATGATCACCGGTAAGCGGAAGGGTATGGAGCCAATGGAATACGTGTAAATTTTTTATTTGACGGGTGTAACGATTTTGAATAAAATCAGGTAAGGGCAAAGAGAGGGCGTCCGTATTCCACCGAATGAAAGCGTAGAGACAACCCGGCCCTTCTTCCCCTTATATGCCGATCCGCTCAACATGCCGTACTGGACCGATGCACCGAGCGAAATCATCGAAGTATAAAGGCTCTAACACGGCTTTGGCGATTGCTCAAAGGGCGTGTTGTGCGGCGGGAGTCTCTTGCTCGCCTATAGACCAGACAATAGGAGGCAATGCCATGGAAAATGTGAAGAAGTACGGTGCGGAGTTTGTCGGGACTTTCTGGCTCGTCCTCGGAGGATGCGGGAGTGCGGTATTGGCCGCTGCCTTTCCCAACCTGGGGATCGGCTTCCTTGGAGTCGCGCTGGCTTTCGGCCTGACCGTGATGACGATGGCCTTTGCGATCGGACACATATCCGGCTGCCCACCTCAACCCGGCGGTTTCCATCGGGCTCTGGGCCGGCCGACGTTTTCCGGGTAACCAGCTGCTGCCTTACATCGTTGCGCAGGTCCTGGGCGCGATCGTCGCGGGCGGCGTTCTCTTTCTGATCGCCAGCGGCAAGGCCGGCTTCGACGTATCCGCGGGCTTTGCCTCCAATGGCTACGGTGACCATTCGCCCGGCGGGTACTCGCTCGTGGCGGCCCTGCTCACCGAAGTGGTCATGACCATGATGTTCCTGTTCATCATTATGGGCGCAACCGACAAGCGCGCGCCGAAGGGCTTCGCGCCGATCGCCATCGGCCTGGGTCTTACGTTGATCCATTTGATCAGCATTCCGGTGACCAATACGTCGGTAAACCCCGCGCGGAGCACGGGTGTGGCCGTGTTTGTCGGAGGCTGGGCGCTTGCCCAACTGTGGCTGTTCTGGGTGGCGCCGATCGTCGGTGGTCTCCTCGGCGCGGTGATCTATCGGTTCATCGGGAAATCAGAAAACTGAATCGTCAAATAGTCGCATGCAGGCGGACGCGGACTAGAACCCGCGTCCGCCGATGCGCATCGTTAGCCCGATCTCTCCGGTCAGGACCCCCGCGAAGTCTGCTCCGCGGGGTGATGATCTGCCTCACCGTACCCGCCGTCATTGCGAGGAGCCGAAGCGGCGAAGCAATCCCCTGACTGTCACCGTGAACGATAACCCGTCATTGCGAGGAGCGAAGGGACGCGGCAACCCCCTGACTGTCACCGTATGCCTTTAGATAGGGTTCTCTTTCCCCTCTCCTTACGATAGCTGCCGGACACGATGAATTGTGTCCCTACAGGTGCTTATAACGTATCGTGTTAGAATCTGTAGGGACACCATGAATGGTGTCTCGAGAGTGTTGACGAACCTGCCTTCTAGCACTAATACAATTCTCGTCATTGCGAGGGAGCGACAGCGACCGTGGCAATCTCGGACGTTTGATTACCAACAATCAAAAGGGGAGCCTGCAAAGTGTACGTAAAGTTTTTATTTGATAAGCGTCATGATTTTGAATATAATCTACGTGGAAGCGAGGGAGGCGAGTTCTACCGGACCCGTAGATAAGCGATAAACGTTGATTTGACCTACATCGCCCCCCCCCATAAGGATATTAAAGACCAGATTGAGAAATGGGAAATAAGAATTACTACGCTAACCTTGGTCTAAAACCCGGGGCTACAAAAGAGGAAATAAAAAAGGCCTTCAGAAAGCTTTCCAAGAAGTACCATCCTGACTTGAATCCTGGTAACTCTTTGGCCGAAGCAAAACTAAGGGAGGTTATAGAGGCATACCAATACCTAGCGAAGCAGTATGAACATAAGGGAGAGACAGCAGGGATCATATCCTCAGCCACATCAAGATGAGAGGGGCACACCAAGAACCGACAGATACTATAAGGGAAATCCTCGCACGTATTCTTGGTCAGGTACAGAAACACGGTTGGAAGAAAATGAAAAAGGTAAGATTTTTGTCATAGATTTCGTCGGGGCTATACTCGGTATTTGTATAGTAATTACCTATATTCTGGTTTTGATAGAAATTGAAGGTTCGCTAGTATCTGCTATTGTCAACCCGCTACCGGCTTTCCTTCTTATTGGGACATACGTCTTCATAGGCATTCTTTCTTACGCCATTCCGATTTCGTTTTTTGGCGCATTGAGAATGTACACTATTAAATATTACTATAGAAGATTTTATGAAGCTGTCGTGGCGGGATTGTCATATGTTTTATTCTATACTATGATAATTGAGTCTATTGCTCTCGTAATTGGATTGCCAATTTATATGGCAATCTCTCTCATTTTGCATTTTATTAGCAATATCACCAGCTGAAAGCTGGAATCATTTCCAGCCACTTTGCTACTAAGTAATTCCTTTAATTGTGGTAATTTCGCTTGACAACATGAACAGCTATTATGGGAGAATGATTGCGGAGGGGGGGCAAATCCATGATCTTTACTATAATATATCAGTAATGCGAGTTGCGAGTACAAGCTAGACCCCCTTGTTTCATTATAACAGCGTGTATAGGTTAAGTAATGTTAGACAAAAAAACATTAGGACTTGCATTGGTTCTTATGCTCTTAACAGTAACACCTATGAGACTAAGTGGACAGCCGGGATCGCCGGTATTCTCGATAAAGCCACAATTCGGCTACGCGGGCTTCTTTTCGGAAAGCCTTGCTTGGGTAGAAGTTGATGGTAAGTGGGGGTTTATTGACAAGACGGGAAAATCTGTTATCAAGCCCAATTCCCAATTAGACACCGCAGCATTCTTCTCTGAAGGCTTAACAATCCTAAGAAAGGGTGACAAATTGGGCTTCATGAATAAGAATGGAAACGATGTCATTGAACCCCAATTTGATATGGCTCTACACTTCTCGGAAGGTCTAGCACCTGTAGCGACTAGTAATAAGTGGGGATTTATCGACAAGACCGGGAAGGTTGTTATTGAACAACAGTTCGACGAAGCATGGTTTTTTTTCGGTGGTCTAGCACCAGTTAAGGTGAAAGATAAGTGGGGTTTTATAGATAAGTCCGGGAAGTTTGTTATCGACCCGCGATTCGAAGCTGCGCAGTACTTTTCCGATGGTCTGGTTTGGGTTAAAGTTAGTGGGAAATGGGGTGCCATCGACAAAACAGGGGATTATGTCATCACCTCACGATACGAGAATGTAGGACTGTTCAAGGAGGGCCTGGCTTCTGCGAAAGAAGGCGGTAAATGGGGATACATCGATAAGAGGGGGAGCTATGTTGTTAAGCCGTCTTTCGACTTTGCCGGGCTATTCTCGGAGGGTTTAGCCCCTGTTGAGATTGGGGATAGGTGGGGATATATTGACAAGAATGGCAAGTTCGTTATTGAACCTCAATTTGAGTTTGCTGGTTTCTTTTCAGAAGGTCTTGCTAGTGTTTCATTTGGAGGAATGTACGGTTATATCAAGAATCCTCTTAAGTAGAAAGGGTAAGGTCTGCAGTCTCGACGGATCTGATGGGCATATAGATAGCATCCTTACACGGTAAACTATGAAGAGTGTAGGCCTGACCCGCTTGGATGTAGATAATAGCTATAATCTAAACTTGTTATTATTATGACGGAGGAGGGGAATGTGCGAATTTCTTACTCGCTTGTTAGACTTGTTTATCGGATTAATCCCCGTAATAGTGGCAGCTTTTGGAACCGCGTATTTCATGCATTTCTTTACGACTAAACGTGAAAGGAGAAATAAGCTAAACGAATTCAAGGACACTTTTATTGTGCCACTTATGACCTTATGTCAACAATGTAGCGCATTTCATGAGGCATTAGATAAAGAATCAAAAAAACGAAAGTCTAAAATGGAAATTGATTCTAAAAGCCTTCACGAACAATATGTTGACACCATATTTGATATTGGGGAAAGGTTGTACAACCTCACTCATTATCAGGGTTACTTCACTAGAATCGTCGCGAAGAAAACGGAGTGTTCTTCAAAGAAAGCCGAATATATCGAATACCTCAGGTTTTTAACTCTTTTCTGTGTGCGACTAAAAAGATTGGATAAAAAGGATTTCGATAAGTACATACTAAGTTCGGATATGATTAGTAGGATTAGAAGAGTCGAAGAGATATTGGGGAAGGAAATTGAATTTGTACCTCCATATTAAGAAGAACGGAGAAGGGTCTAATATTGACGATCCTACCCCAGAAGAATCATTGCGTCCATAAGTCAATCCCCTCCCCTCCCTTTTGCTGTTGACAGCGTCCGCTCCCTCCCACTATAATCGACACACTATCTTTTGTTATGGGGAATTACGGGGACACGTACGTAATTACTTTTTTCAACTTAAACGGAACGTCTAATAATTACGTACGTGTCCCCGTAATTCCCTATCTCATGTTAATAGAGGAGGACTCATATGTCCGATAACTCCGCATCCGTAACGAAGTTCCAGGCGGTCTACGCCCTGGTTGTCCTGGTGCTCGTCAATTCGGTCAATTACATGGACCGAAGCGTCGTGAGCGTCCTTGCCCCCCTCATCCAGCAGGACCTCAGCCTCACCGACACCCAGCTTGGGTTGATCGGCGGGCTGGCCTTTACGATCTTCTACGCCCTCATGGCGCTGCCCATCGGCGCGGCGGTCGACCGTCTCACGAGGAAATACGTCCTCTCGGCGGGTATCGTGATCTGGAGCGCCGCCGTCTTCCTCTCGGGGCTGGCGGGAAGCTTCGGGAGCCTCTTTGCCGTCCGGGCGTTGACCGGCACCGGGGAGTCGTCGGCCCACCCCTCGGGGGTATCTCTCTTGGGCGACTACTTCTCCCAGAAGGTCAGGACGATCGCCATTGCCGTTTTCCAGATGGGCGTGCCGCTCGGGGCCGGCATCGGGCTAATCGTCGGGGGAATCCTGGCCCAGAAGTACGGATGGCAAATGACGTTTTTCGTCTACGCGATCCCGGGCATCATCCTGCTTCCCTTCATCCTCCTGACCAGGGACCCGGTGCGGGGGGCCCAGGAGGGGCTTACCGCGGCGGACCGCCAGGGCGTCTCCGCCCAGGGCTTTTTCACCACCGTCGGCAAGATCCTTTCCACCAGGACCCTCATCTTCCACTATATCGCCACGGCCCTTATCCAGCTGGGAATCCAGGGGTACGCCTTCTGGATGCCGACCTACCTGGTCCGGGAGCGGGGGTATGACCTGGCGGCCGCGGGAAAGCTTGCCGGCATCGCGATGCTCGTGGGAGGCATCGTCGGGGCGCTGGGCGGAGCGATCGTCGCCGACATCTGGTTTAGAAAGGAAAAGACGGCCCGGCTGAGGGTGCAGACGATAGCTGCCGCGGCGGCCATACCGTTTGTGATTATCAGCTACGTCGCCGTTTCAAATGCGATCCTGATCCCCGCGATCTTTCTCGCAATCATTCTTTCCATCGCGATGTTCCCGATACTGTCGGCCGTCATCGTGGACCTCGTAGAGCCCCAGGATCGGGGAGTGGGGATGGCGCTGCTGTTGCTCCTGCAGACGGGTATCGGCTATTCCCTCGGTCCCCCGCTGGTCGGCCTGATCAGCGATCTGTCCGATTCGCTCTTCAGGGGGCTTCTAATCGTCCCGGTAGCGTATTGCCTGGTTATCGTGATGGGGATATTGGCGATACGGCGATTTTCGGCCGACTATGCGGCCGTGCAGGCGCGGATCGCCCGCATGCGTAAATGAACTCATTGAGGCAAGCGGGCAGCCGCCGTTAGCCTCGAGGACTCGACATGCCTCTTGAAGGACTCTACCCCTATCCGGTGAAACGAATATCGCTCGTCGACCATACCTGCGCCTACATAGACGAAGGGAGAGGCGGCGTCCCGATGGTGTTCCTCCACGGGTTTTCGGTCAACTTAGCGTGCTTTGCGAAGATCTACCCCCACTTTCTCAAGAAACACCGCGTGATCGGCCTGGATTACCCCGGTTACTACCTCTCCGAAAAAAAGGAGCAGGCCTACGACATCGCGTTTATGGCGCGCTCGGTCGTCGAGCTGATCGAGAAACTGAATCTCAAGAAGACGGTGCTGGTGGGAAGCTCGATGGGGGGCGCCATAGCGGTGGAGACAGCGCTGGCCAGGCCGGACCTCATCGGGGCGCTGGTCCTGGCGGCCCCGGGGGGATTTTCGGGGAGAAGCGTGTTGATGTCCCGAATCATCGGGCTGCAGCGGGCGATTCTCCCGAGGGATCGGATCGTCAGGGCGATGACCAAGCGGCTGGCCAAACGGGTTCCGACCTTCTTTGCCGATAAGAATAACCCCGCCATTGATAAGATCCGCGCCGGCTACGAAGCGATGAAGGACCGAAAGGACTATCCCCTCTGGATCATGGCCCTGGTCGGCATGGCGCAGTCGCTGCTGGCCGCCGACCTCACGAATCGGGCGCGGGATATTACGGTGCCGACCCTGATCCTCTGGGGAGACCGGGACGAGGTGCTGCCGCCCGCCGGGGCCGTAAAGGCAAAGGAGGCGATGGGGGACTGGGCCACCGTTGTGATGATACCCGGCGCGGGCCACCTGCCGTTTATCGAGGCGACCGAGCGGTTCAACGCGGAAGCAGACGCCTTCCTGACCTCCCTCGGATCATAACGGGAGGGCAGGTCCCATGACGTGCGCATCGATCACCCGGCACACGGTCTGCGGCGTGGCTCATGATCGCCGTCCTGCTATCACCCCAACTCCTTCGGGCCGGGGATATCCCCGCGCCCTTCTCGTATGCCTGGAAGATCGTCTTTCGGGGCGAGGAGATCGGACATGCCCTCTCCCGTTTTTCGTTCCGCGATGTCGACGGGAATCTCTATCTTACCGAGGCGGGAACCAGAGGATTTGCTGCCGGCTTCGGCCCCATCACGATCACGTTTTCGGAGGAGACGAGCGTCATCTGGGACGAGTCGGGTCTTATGATGAGTTACGTCTCCGACAGCACCATCGGGAAACGCCGAACCGAGAGGCGGGCCGAGCGAGGGCCGGAAGGCGCGGTGGTTTGGAGATCTGTCTCCGCGGGTGATGCCGAAGAGAAGCTCTTTTCTCCCGGGGAGTTCGACTATACCGACGGCGACCGCTTTATCGGGCGCCCCGGGCAGGGGACAGACCCCCGGACCTTTCGGGTCCTTTCCCTGAGCAGGGGAAAGATCCTCTCGATCACCTATCGGTTGGTGGGTCGGGAAGTTGTGGACGTCGGCGGTGCGAGGATAGAGGCCTCCCGGGTGATCATGGATGGCCCCGGCGGGGAGGGGACGTTTCTGATCGACGACCTTGGCATCGCACTCGGGTTCACGATAGATACGTTTCTCGGGGACTTCTCGTTCATCCCGACGGGGCGCAGATAGTCATCCGCGGACGAGAAGGCTCGCCGAGCTCCCGCCGAAGGGCTGGACGAAAAAAAAGGGGGCTTTTGCCCCCCCTTTTCGCCGCTCGGTGACGCGCGGCTGTGGAACCGTGTTACTTACGCGGCCACCATCCTCATCTCCCGCCGGAGCGTCTCCATGCGGACCAACCCCCGCTCCCGCGTTTTTTGGACCCCGCCGTCTACCTTCTTCAGCTCCCTCAGAAGCTGGCCGTCGTGCTGTCCGTGGTCGAGGATCAGGCGGTGAAGGAGCTCGTTTTCGAGCTTCAGGTGCTGCCTCAGAATATAAACATACTGCCTGGAATAGTGGGGGAAGACGCCCCGGGCGCCCTGATAACCGAGGTCATAGGCCTCGACGACCTTGAGCAGAAACCGTTCGTGTTTCTTGAGGCTGTTGTGGATTTCCTCACACTCTTCCTTGAGCGTATCCACTCCCTGCTCCCCGAGAAGCGACAGAATCAGATCCTCCCTCATCGTATGGGAGACGTCGATATAGATCTGGAGCAGCTCGATGATTTCCTTGAGCATATAGGGAGGGACATCCTTGTTGGTCTCGAGCCTCTGAACGGAATGATCCAGCATTTCGAGCAGCGATTCTACAAGTTTTTCTTCTTTCTGAACGTATTCTACCGATTTCATACTACCCACCTCCCATAATGTATTTTCGCTGTGGGTCATTAGATGCAAGCATCATCAGCGCGCGCCGTTAGATATAAAAATAATCACGATAGGCATGATGTCAAGAGTCCATCCGTGATTGTAGATGGCTCACTTATAATATTATTTCGATCCCTTTTGTGTGATAAAGCTAACAAAGACCGTCCTTTTTTAATAGGTTAGATGACTCAAGTCACACTTTGTTCCGAATCGGGGGCATCAAAAGGGCACATAATGTGATATAAATCACATTTTAGGCCGGTACAGAGCCATCGAAGTGTCGGCGGACGGGCCGTTCTCCGCGCGCCTCCAATTTATGGGTATCTCCTTTCCCGTCGAATAGGTGCGGCAGACTGTTTGAGTGCGCCCGCTGATTCGGCCGATTACCCACGTAAATCGCACGATAAACAATGCAATATATGTGCCGTATTGAGGATAGTCTCCGCATTTCGTTCCGGGAAGAAACATTGTAAATACGGGCAGTTGCACGGCTTGCCCCGGGGGAGGCAAATGGCGGCGAAGGTACGTGCCAAATAGTCATACGGACGGCCAACCGTATTGTCTGCCGCTATCCATAATGGCAGTGATAACGGTATCTTTCAGAGATGCAAAATAAACATATACCGGTGGCCTGTGGTGTAAAATATTATATGCCCGATCGTCGTGGCGATTCGGTATGTGGCGAGTGCGGCGGGCGCCGGATTGTCTTGCGTCGGACCGACAAATCTACTACAATTACTACGATTGACGACTGCAGCAGGGACGACTGCGACACGACCGCTCGAAAGAGCCGTGACGGCGGTACCGATTTTGCGCCGGCCTTTCGGCCGGCCTATCGTTATTCCTCCATCCGAGAAGGCGATGAAGAAAGAAATCAAGCCGGGAACCTATCTTTTCCCCATGCCCACCACCCTCATCGGGACGATGGTGGATGGCAGGCCCAACTACATGGTGGCCGCCTACGTGGGGATCATGAACGCCCGTCCGCCGATGATCTCGGCGGCGCTCAACAGGAACCACCATACCACGCAGGGGATCATCCAGAACCGGACCTTTTCGGTCAACTTCCCCCCCGCCGGCCTTGCGGTCAAGACCGACTACTGCGGGCTTGTATCGGGGAAGAAGGTGGATAAATCGGCGCTGTTTACCCCCTCTTTCGGGGAGCTGAAAACAGCGCCCATGATCGAGGAATGCCCGCTTTCCTTCGAGGTCCGCCTGACCCAGACGATCGAGTTTCCGATCGATATCGCCTTCATCGGGGAGATCGTGTCGGTCTTCTGCGAGGATCGGTGTATGACCGACGATCTTCCCGATATCCAAAAGGTCTCCCCGATCCTCTTCGAGATGGGGAAAAACCGTTACTTTTCAATTGGGCAGCTCATCGGCGCGGCCTGGGGCATCGGCAAAGAGCTGAAACCCGGGCAATGACCGGACGGCGGCCGCCGTCCCCGTGATCCGCCCTCTTTCGGGATATTCAGATGAAACGACTCGTCCTTGGAACCGCCGGACATATCGACCACGGCAAGACCGCCCTCGTCAAGGCCCTGACCGGCATAGATACCGATCGCCTTAAGGAAGAAAAGGAGCGGGGCATCACCATCGAGCTCGGCTTTGCCTACCTCACGCTCCCCTCGGGGGAGCGTCTGGGGATCGTGGACGTGCCCGGCCACGAGAAGTTCGTCCGCCATATGGTGGCCGGGGCGGGCGGGATCGATCTGGTCGCCCTGATCGTCGCCGCCGACGAGAGCATCATGCCCCAGACCAAAGAGCATATGCAGATCCTGACGCTGCTGGGGGTAAAGTCGGGACTCGTGGTCGTCACGAAGATCGACATGGTAGAGCCCGAGATGGTCGATCTGGTCAAGGAAGAGGTGCGCGATTTCGTCAAGGGGACCTTTCTCGAAGGGTGCCCTGTTGTCGGCGTCTCTTCGGTGACGGGCGAGGGGATCGATACCCTCAGGGCGACCCTTGACGAGATGGTCGGCACGATACAGTCGGCACCGCGCTCGGGGATCTTTCGGCTTCCCATCGACCGGGTCTTTACCATGAAGGGCTTCGGCACCGTGGTCACGGGCACCCTGATGTCGGGCGGGGTCAGGACGGGGGAAGAGGTGGCGATCATGCCGCGGGGGTCGACGGCGCGGGTGCGGGGTATCCAGGTGCACGGGAAACCGGAAAACGAGGCGACCGCGGGGACGAGGACGGCAGTCAACCTCTCCGGGGTCGAGATCGACGACGTTGCGCGGGGCGACGTGCTGGTCTCGCCCGGATCGGTCGAGCCCTCCTATATGATCGACGCCCGTCTCCTCTACCTGCCGGAAAACGCGCGAAATCTCAAGAACAGGGAGCGGGTGAAGTTCTACCTGGGGACCAGCGAGATCGTCGGAAACGTGGTGATCCTGGACTCGGAAGAGATCGCCCCCGGCCGGGAGGCCTTCGTGCAGATACGGCTCACCGAGCCCGCCGTGGCGCTGCCGGGCGACCGGTTCGTCGTCAGGCTGCTGACGCCGGTGGTCACCATCGGGGGCGGCGAGGTCCTCAACGCCGTCGCCAGGAAGCACCGGCGCTTCCGGGAGGAGGTCATCGAGGACGTCTCGACGCTGGCCCTCGGCAAAGAGGAAGAGCGGGCGTTGGTTTTTCTCAAGGATGCCGGCTACGCCGGGATGACGACCGAGCAGCTGTCGCGGCGGATGGGGATACCCGCACAGCCCGCGGGTCTGATCCTGACAAAGCTTGCCGCCGACGGCGCCGCCGTGGCCTTCGACAAGGAAAAGAACAGGTGGCTCGAGGCCGAAGGGTACCGGCGCCTGTTGAAGATAGCCGAGGAAAGGACGGGCGACTATCACGAAAAAAACCCCACCCAGCCGGGCGTCAACAAGGAGGAGCTGCTGGGCAAGCTCCCCTGGGGAGTGGACGGAAGGCTGTTGGCAAAGCTCCTCTCGGACCTTTCGGCCCAGCGGCGCGTCACACTCTCCGGCGACAGGGTCGCCCTCTTCGGGCGTGAGGTTCGCCTGGGCATCCGCGACGAAGACCTGGTCAACAAGGCGCTGAGCGCCATCACGGGAGGCGGACTTGCCCCGCCCTCCAGCGCCGAATTGGCTGAAAAGCTCTCGGCCAAGGAGGCCGATGTCAAGAAGCTTCTGGGGGTCGCCGCGCGGGACGGCCGGATCGTCCGCGTCAAGGAAAACCTCTTTTTCGACAGGGACATCCTCGCGGCCCTCAAGGAACGCCTGGTCTCACACCTGGGGGAAAAGGGAGAGTTGACGACCCAGGAGTTCAAAGACATCACCGGGGCGTCCCGAAAATATACGATACCGCTCTTGGAATATTTCGACTCGGAGCGCGTGACGGTCCGCGTGGGGGAGGTCCGCAAGCTCCGGGAGCGACAGGGGTAGGCACGGGTACGCGGGAAAGGAAGACTCCCGCGGGCGAGCCTCCGCGTTCGTCCCGATAGTCCAACGCGCAAGATCGAATAAACCGGCGCCGCGCCCCCTTCATCCCTTATATTTTTTTCTTGTTTTGTCCAGGAAAATTCGATATAAACCAAAATTGAATAGTGCAGCCCATTATCAGGGGGAGGAGATGCGGGTAACCTGTCCGTCATGCGGCTACGAAACGACGATCAGCCAGGAGGTGATCCCCGAGGCAGGCAAGTCGGTAACCTGCCCCGAGTGCAAGGGGCGCTTTGACGTATTCAGGCCGAAGCAGGCCGGGGCGCGTCGAGGCGGCGCCTGATCAGGAGGCTTGTCGTTGCGGGGATAGCGCTGGCGCTGATCTCGGCGTCGGCGTTCACCTACTATAAGATCACCACCAGCAAGAGCGAGGACGATATAAAGAACGAGCTGCTTCAGGTCATCAAGAAACATATCGACCAGGAGCGGGACAAGGAAGACTACACGATCACCTTCGAGACCGAGAAATCCCTCCGGGAGAGTGCCGCGGGCCTGGCCGTTACCGGGACGGTGGAGGGATGGTGCAAATACATCGAGAAGGATAACCTCCAGTACGAATTCAATATCTACAAGTCCGATTCTATTATCTCGCCCTACACGGGCACCTATGCGTACACCATCGTGCAGTACGTCACCCCTCCGTGCGCCTCGAAGGAAGCTGCGTTCAAGAGCACGGACTACACCTACCTCAAGACGGTCAAACACGTCCTCAACTACGCGTACGAGAGCGGCCACTGGATCCTCGAGTCGGACAGCTGGGAGCAGGCCAAGTAGAGGGATTGGAGAGACAATGGGGACACTCTGTGCGCCCGGGTCTCCAAAAACCTGCATTTTACGGTGATGCCTGACACGATGGATCGTCTCCCGACCGTCTGTAGGTCGTTTCGTTTTAGTTCTGTCCTCCCTCCCGACGGGCCCCCACGAAGCCTGCTTCGTGGGGCGTCACTCAGCATATATGCCGCCCCGTTTCCTCTCGTCGTTACGCGGGTCGCCTATATGCGACCCCTACGGATTCAAACGCATACCGGGCGGAAAATCCATTAAATTACGCACGGTGTCCCCTCAGTTCAGTACACCCACCACTCCCGTTAATAATCCCAACTTTTTTCTTGACAGGTGTTGTTTTCTGTCTTAAGATTGACAATGTAACAATGTCATGCATGGGGGTGTGTGATGGAAAAGTCTGCGTATGCCGGGCACCGAGGTCGCAAAGATGCTGGGGGTGAACTACCGGAGCCTGATGCGCCTGCAGGAACAGCGGTTGATCGACGTGGGCGGGGGAGGGCAGCACGGCAGGGTGACACTCTGGACGCCGAAGAACATCCAGGAGGCCTCGGTTATCTTTAACCTGCGGGCCGCGCGGGTGAGCCTGCAAAAGATCCGCGAGACGATGGACTGGCTGCGCGAGCAGGGACACAATCCCTTTTCGAGCGGCGAGTTTGTGGTCATCTCGAAGAAGAGCGGGCAGCCCAAGGATATCATCAAGTTCGTGGACAAAGACGTGGCCTTTTCGATCATGGGAAACGGGAAGGGGCAGATGGTACTGCCGATCTGGAGACCGTAAGACACCGTAAGATACCGCCACCCGTCCCGAGTGAGGCCTCGTTGCGGCCTTGGGGGATGACATTTTCTGGAGGAATATGAAATGATTATTGTAGCTCTGAAAATCGCCGTCATTGTCGCCGTCGGTGCCGTGAATTTTCTCCTCATTGGCTTGAAAATTAACGACTTCCTCTTCCACGCGCAGACAGACTATTTCAAGTCCGGAAAACTGGGGGCCTACAAGTTTTTGCATTTCATCGTCAGGCCGGCCGTCATGGCGCTCGTCTTTCTCGGCATCGGCGCGCTCATCATGCTGGTGCTCAAGGTTCCCGTCTTAATCTCGATACTCGCGTTCGTCTTCTTCTACATCCTCTGCACGAAGACCCTGATCGGCGCTCATTTCCTGGACTCGTCGAGGGTGGGCGAGTACGCGAGCATGACGGTTACGGCGCTGGTCATCGTCCTGCTCTATTACTTCCTGTAGCGGGCCGGGGTAGAAGTGGAAACGATCGCCCCCTGTGGAATGAATTGCTCTCTTTGCCTGGCGTTTCAGCGTGGCAAGAACAATTGCCCGGGCTGTAAAGGTCCCGATACCGCGAAACGGAAGACGTGTGCGGGCTGTTCTATCAAGAATTGTGAAAGACTACCTCAAACAGAATCAGGCTTCTGCTATTCATGTGAAGAATTTCCCTGTAAAAGACTTAAACACCTGGATACCCGGTATAGAACTAAATATGGGATGAGCATGATTCAAAACCTGCAGGCAATTGAAACGGTGGGAATCGATAGGTTCAGGGAGATGGAAACAGTGAAATGGACCTGCAATAGATGCGGCTCACTGCTCTGCGTTCACCGGGAAACATGTCAAAACTGTGGGAATAGGAATGGGAATTAAGGGGACACGTACCTAATTACTGTTTTATTGCTTAAACGGAACGTCGTATTAATTAGGTACGTGTCCCCTTAATTCGAGGAGCATTAACACCATGTTTTCACGCGAGTGGTTTTTTTACGTTTTCGGCAGATGGGTCGTCATATCGGGGATCGCGGGAGCGATCGTCCAGTATTTCTTTTCCGACATGATGAAGATTCCCACCATCCCGGCGTTTCTGCTCAATCAGTTCTGCCTGGCCTGTGTCTTCTGGTACGTGGATAAACTGATCTTCAAGCGGCACTTCGAGAAGGGGCTGTCGGACTTCTTCCGCTTCCCGAGGATAAAGACCGCCTACGGGCTCACGCGAGCAGCTCGACAAGGTCAGCCAGGAGTTCTCGGGCCTCAAAACAAGGATAGCGGGAAACGAGGAAAAACCCGAGCAATGGCTGAACGAATTCGTCGACTTCGAGCATTCCGTCGAGATGCTGGAGCGGCTTTTACGGGAGCGCAACATCGACGTGGATCGGGAGTACGAGAAGGTACGGGTCGAGAATCTGGAGAAGGGGTACTATGCTATCACCGAGGCCGGCAAGACGGAGAGAAAGCCGCGGGAATCGACCTTTCTCGACGCCGTGCGCGAGGAGGTGCTGCTTGCCGACGGCGCGATGGGGACCTATTTGCTCACAAAGGTTCCCGGCAGCGTCGCCTGTATCGAGTCGTTGAACCTCACCAATCCCGATATGGTCAGGAAGGTGCACGACGAGTATATCGAGGCCGGGGCCAGGATCATCGAGACCAACACCTTTGCCGCCAACCGCTACGAGCTTGCCAAACACGGGATGGCCGAAAAAGTATGGGAGATAAACCTGGCAGGGGCCCGGATCGCCCGGGAGGCCGCGGCGGCCTCGTCGGGGGTCTTCGTGGCGGGCGCGGTAGGCGGGCTGGGGGAGCTGATAAGCCCCTACGGCAAGCTGTCGCTGGTGGCGGCGCATGCCGCGTTCCATGAGCAGATCCAGGCCCTGATCGACGGCGGCGTGGATCTCATCATGCTGGAGACGATGGCGAGCTTTTTGGAGGCCAAAGAGGCGGTGCTCGTGTGCACGGAGACGACCGAGATACCGATCGTCTGCCAGCTGACC
The DNA here is from genome assembly GCA_963809875.1 of uncultured delta proteobacterium. Classification (GTDB taxonomy): domain Bacteria; phylum Desulfobacterota; class Zymogenia; order Zymogenales; family Zymogenaceae; genus JAFGAS01. The sequence continues at coordinate 84,373 of CAWELC010000005.1, forward strand.
TTCACCGAAGAGGGCTCGACCGTGGCCGGGGATAAGCTCGCGGAGGCGTTCATTGAATTGGAGAAGCTCGGCGCGGACGTGGTCGGTTTGAATTGCTCCATTGGCCCGCACAAGATGATCGAGCTCCTGGGGTCGCTTCCGCCGCTCGTTTGAGGGGATGATCTCGGTCCAGCCCAACGCCGGGCTGCCGCGCTACAAGGACGGCTCCCGCGAAAGGTCACAGAGCCCGGAATATTTCAAAAAAAGCGCGCTGCAGTTGAAGAACCTGGGGGTCAATATCATCGGGGGGTGCTGCGGGACGACCCCGGAGCATATCAGGAAGATGGCCGAGGTGGTGACGGGGAGGCCGGTGGGGAGGAAGTGATAGGAGATGTGTCCGGGTCACGTCATGCGCGTCTTCACCTCTTAAGTTCCAGGTCCTTTGCATATCTCACCGAGTAAGTAGAAAAACGCCGGGCGGGATAAATCCCGCCCCTACGGGTGAAAACGCGATAGGATTTGTAGGGGCGGCATTTATGCCGCCCGTTTATCGCATTACGGGCACATCGAAACTGCAATTCCGCAAAGGGCGACCATCCGGTCGCCCTTTGTTTTTCGCAATACTCTGCCTGCTAAACCCTGCTTACACTGTCGGGTACAGCGCCCGCATCTTTGCCTTCATTGCCGGGCTCAATTGTTTGAAAAGCTCCGCATTGTACGAATAGATATCCGTGTCCATCCCCGCGTTGGTTATCGTTATAGACGGATCGAGAACATTCGGATAGCCGGGAACGGTTGGATCTGCACCCTTGAAATTTGGATTGACAGGACTCTTAACTATCTGCTGGGCCGCAACGGCATATTTGCGGGAGGTCCAGGCGGGAGTGCCCTCGCGTGACTGCCGGATCGACGTTGGTGGCGACGACGGAAACGGTGTAGTCGCTGTTGAGGTTGATCTCAAACGTGCGAAACTGCTGCGGGAAGTCATGCAGCGATGATGTCTCAACGTGCCAGAAGCCCCGTTCGGGCCTGGCGGGATCATCCGTTACAAACGCTTTAACGGTATTGACATGACGATGGCCCGTGATCCACATGAGGAGATTCGGATGGTTGTGCAGCTCGGCAAGCAGGCCCGTAAAGTCGACGGCATTTTGCGTGCCGGAAGGATTGGCGGAATTATCAAACCAATCCATGTAGTCATCGCTTCCGTTGTTATTTTTGGCGGGAGGCATGACGCCTATCGGCACGTGGGCGGCGATGATCATGAGCTGATCGGCGGCGTCACCGGCCGCAAGCTCGCTCTTGAGCCAGGCCCAGCGCGCCTGGTCCAGAAAGCCGCGCCCGTGGATGGTGATAACGCCGTCGTCATCTCTCTGGGTATCGTCCAGAACGATAACCTTGATCGGTATATTTGATTTCGGCACAAAGCTGTAGCAGAGAAAACCGTCTTCCTGGCCGGAAGGGACCATGTCGAAACCGTGCCCTGCCGGAGACGTGGACGTGTTGAAAAACTCCCGTTTCCATTCTGTCCTGGGAAGTGAACGCCGGTCCTTATCGGGGACGACCTTGGGCGGAGTCGTGAAGCCGGGGGCGCCGACCATGCCGGCCTTTATGATGGTCCCGGTCGGGGTGGAGCCGTCGATTACGCCCATATAGTATAAGGGAGGAGCCTTGCTGTATATGTTGGAAGCTTCGGCCAGGAGATCTCCCATAGCGATGACTTCGTCGCTGGTGTAGGACTTTGTAAGGCCGCCGGCCTTCACCGGGATTGAACCCAGCCAGAAATGATCGTGGTTGCCGATGGCCTGATACCAGGGGATCGACGGGTCGAGCCCGGCAGCCTTGAAGGGTTTCTGATAGTCTATCCTGTCGGCCCCCGCACGGGCGCCGGAACAGGGGGTAATGACCTTGCCGTCAAGGACATCGATATACCACCGCAGCTCGTTGTACTGGGTGCTGTTGCAGGCGTCGCCCAGTGAAATGCCGAAGTCGATCGGATCTATCCTGTGAAGGGCGTTTACCGTCTGGACTACCGCATCCAGGACATGGGTCGAGTACAGCATGGTCGGCGAATATACCGAAGTGGAGGTCGCCTCAAAACCGTACTTATTCAATTGCTGCATATAGATCAGCTGGGAGGGGGATTCCTTGTCACTGATATGGATATCGCTTATGGTAAAGAATCTCAAGAACTTCACGGGTTTATTGGCCGACGGAAAGGTATAGCCGGCCGCCATGATGTCTTTGCGCGGAACGGAGGCAAGCGGGCCGCCGTCCTCCCAGACGCCGTAGCCGTATGTGTCGTATTGTGAAATGTTTTTAAGATCCTTAGCGGCAATCGTCCCCGAAAATGTCCGATTGACCCTAACCGTCTTCTGGAGGGTCGTATAGACGGTTGAATCGATCGGGTAGCCGGACACCAGCGCCTCTCCGCCGCTGCCATATGCAACGCCGAACCTGCCCAAGGAGATATATACCGCTGTCCCGACGGAATATTTGATGAATTTCCGCCGTGTCACATTGCTGCCGATTTCCGCGTTGCGGCTTTTTGCCGGATCTTCTTTAGACATATTCTTCTCCTTTAATGCTGACTTCCAAAGCAAATCATCGCCGGATGCTCAAGCCGGATAATAGATCAACGTGCGAGAAGTTCTCTGCGTATTTCAAACGGCCGATATTTCCCGGCGTCATCTCTATTTATGGCATACACGGAGGTAATAGTTATTAATACAATATGGAACGGTATGAAAGTATTTTCCCAATACTCCGATAGCGCCATGCGATAACTAGCTTAACTTGTTATGATAAGGGATTGCTTTGTTGTGGAGTAAATTATAGCAAAGTTGCAGTTATATGTCAATTAAAGACATTGCGAACGTACCGGGCAGTGCGACTGCGTTTTTCCACTTCCCGCTGTATCGCCCCCTCTATCCCCGGAATGCCATTCTTCTCGTTCCCCTCTCCGTAGGGGCAGGCGAGGTTACAGAGCGTGCACTCCGGGAGAGAAAACGCCGGGCGGCTGATTGCCGCGTCGGGCTTTCGCCCTCCTCGCAATGACAATAATAACCGTCGCCAAAGGCGACACCATTCGAAATGCCGCCCCTACGGGTGAAAACACGTATTGGCTTTGTACGTGGCGGCATTCATGCCGCCCGTATTCGGCGTCATTGCGAGGGAGCGCAAGCGACCATGGCAAACTTGCGGTGAATTACGGGGACATGCACCTAATTAGAAAAGCGTCTGTTTAAACTTAAGATTAGTAATTAGGTACGTGTCCCCGTATCGTATATTCTTTGTTTAAACTGAATGCAATACTAATTAGGTATGTGTCCCCTTACTTCGTCCGGATCGTTATTCCCGCCCTCCAATCACCTTATCCGCCTTTTTAATCACGCTCTCGGGAATCGTGAGCCCGATCTTCCGGGCGCTGTCGAGGTTGACGCGGGTCACCAGCTCGGCGTACTTCTGGACCGGCATCCTGCCCGGATCCTTCCCCTCGAGGATCTCGACGGCCATCACCCCGGCCTTCTTCCCCTCCCGGTATGAGTCGATCGCAAGCGCCGCCACAGCCCCCCTGTCGACGAACTCCACCGCGGTGGAAAAGACCGGCAGCCCGTTTTCCGTAGAGACCTTTAGCAATGTGTCAAACACCGACGCCACCGTGTTGTCGATCGGCAGGTAGACGGCATCGACCTTACCCGCCAGCGATTCGGCGGCGGCCGAGACGCCGGCTGGACCGGAGACGGTCGCCTCGACGATCTCGATGCCGAGGACCGCCCCCGCCTCTTTGGCCTGCTTGAGCGACGCGACGGCGTTTTCCTCCTTCGGGTTATAGACGAAGCCCATCCTCTTGAGCCCGGGCATGATCTCTTTAAAGAGCTGGAACTGCTTTTCCACCGGGGAGACGAAGGTCATCCCGGTGACGTTTGTGCCGCTTCCCGCAAGGCTCCCGACCAGGCCCGCCCCCACCGGGTCGACGACCGCGCAAAAGAGTATCGGGATTGTGCTCGTGGCCCCGACCATTGCCTGGGCCGACGGAGTGGTGAGGGTAATGATCAGGTCCGGGTCTAACGCCGCGAGCTTCGCGGCCGTCTCGGTGTTCGCGGCAAAGTCGCCTTCCGCGACGGAGACGTCATATATGACGGTCTTGCCCTCAACGTATCCGTTTTCGGAAAGAAAGTCGATGATGCCCTGACGGATGGCGTCGATGGAGGGGTGATGGACAAATTGGGATATCCCGATGACGACCCCGACCGGCTCGGCCGCGGCAGTGACGGCGAAAACCAATAGCAGCAACAGTAAAGTAAACAGTGTCTTTTTCATATGGCACCCCTTAATTCCGCCTATATCGTCCCCTCCACGGGGGAATCCCCTTCTTCTCGTTTCCCTTCCCCGCAGGGGCAGGTGAGGTTACAGAGCGTGCACTCCATGGAGCCCTGCTCCGTCGCCTGCCTGATGAACCGATGTTATCACGCCTATTTTATCGGATATCTTCCGTAATCCTTAGCCACCTCAAGCATGATCTTTATCTTTTCAACATCGAGCTCGGGATGCGTGTGCGCCATGGCGAGCAGGAACCTTCCTCCGGGCGCGCACGTCTTTATGACGTTCCGTGCGGCTTCCCGTACTTCTTCGGGTTTCGAGCGGGACGTAAGAATATAGTCAACACCCATACCCCCCGACGATAGTATACCGGTCGCCGTGGGTCTTTTTTTCATACGCGATATCGACGTTCGAGGTCGTCTCAAAGGCATGGCCGCCGTCATATCCCCACTTGATGAACAGGTCAAAGAGCTTCGTGTTGTCACCGCACGAATGGTTCATGATCTTGCCGCCCCTGTCATGCACCGCTTTGCAGAGCCGCGTATAGGGAGGCCCGAAGAGCTCGTCGATCGTCTCAGGCCTGAGCATCGGGCCCGATTTGAAGGACATATCATCCCCTTTGAGGATGACCTTGACGCCGGCGTCCATCATGGCCATAACGCTTTTGAAGATGAATTCCTCCTTGTAGGCGATAAACCGCCGGATGAATTGCGGCTCCCTCCTGATAGCCATGACCAGGTTTTCAAACCCCACGGACGCAAACAGGGTCTCATGGATACCGAAGGCTATCTCGCCGATGATACATATCTTGTCGCCGTATTTCGATAACGCATATCGATAGAAATCATAGCAGCGGTGGGCTATGTCATCGGTATCGGGGAAATAGGGCCATTCGTCAAAGGACCTGGGCGTGGGAATGGCGGGGCCCCGATACATATAATATATATTGCCGTGCCCGTCGTCGATCCAGTCGTAGAAGGACCCGGTATTTATCGCCAGCGTGTTTTCGTCCCAGACCATCCAGCGTCCGTCAAATCCGATATGAACCGAATCAAACCCCAGGGCCACGGCGGCCTCTATTCTCTTCATGAGGTTGCTCTTCACGGATGGGTCAACCAGGAGCTTCTTGAATCTCTTTACCTTTCTGTGCGCTCCTTGCCCTGGTTTCTTCATCCAGATCGTATTGTATGGACCTCTCGGCATGCTTGCCCAGCCATTTTATTATTTGCAGAAAGAGAGGATTCCTGAAAAGAAGTCTCGGCGGGATAAGAGGTTTGCCAAGCACCTGCTGTACCGGCCAGTCATCCAGACCCTCGCAATATGTCTGGACCCTGTCCAGCTCTTTCCCGTCAATCACTGCAATAATTCGTTCGGTAGGATTCATCTTGTTTTCCTTCAGAAGTGATTACAAAGAAGCTGTTTTAAATGAGCCGCTCAAAGAAGAAAGAAAAGAAACAGGCGAATACTCCACGTGCCTCTACGTGGGGTGCGGAGAAGACGCCGGGCGCGCGTTAGTATACGTCACGGCCAGGCAGGTATGTTGCTTTAGCCCTGCCCCTTATATCGCCCCCGCTACCGGGGGAATCCCCTTCTTTTCGTTTCCCTCCCCGTAGGGGCAGGCGAGGTTACAGAGCGTGCACTCCATAAAGCCCCGCTCCGTCGCCCGTCTGATGAACCGATCCCAGGGCTTTGTTATCTCTCGGTCGATGACGTGGTAGACCACGCAGCGCTCGATCTTGACCTTTTGGCCGGGCGGCACGCCTTTTGAGTCCCCCGGGGCGATGGCGCGGTAGGGGCAGGCCTGGATGCAGAGCGACTTTTCGCGGCAGCGGGGCTGTTCGGCGCAGAGGTCGCGCGTGAACGGCAGTGTCCGGGGAAAGCTCCTCCTGGGCCAACAGCCCCACGAGCCTCACCCTCGGCCCCCAATCGGGCGTGATCAACAGCGTGCTGCGGCCGATGTGGCCCAGGCCCGGCCAGCGCGGCCGCGGGCTTCAGGGGCACGCGGTGGGTCGGGCGCGAGCGTATCCCGTGTTCCCTGCGGAGACGGTCGGCCAGCCGCCAGGCTCTGGCTTCGGTGATCTCGTAATAGAAATTGAAGTATTGCTCTTCCGGGAGGCCGGGGTAGTAGCCGGGGGGGATGGAGACGGAGGTGTTTTGGGCCTCGTCGGAAACGACGATCCCCAACACGACCAGGGAGGCGGCCCCGGGGTAGACCTCGGACGGCCTCTTGAGGCCGCGGCCGGGCGGGAATTCGATCTTCTCCACTTCCCGCGTCGAGACGATCCCCGCAAGCGCAAAGCCGAGCTCGCGGGCGGCGTTCTTTATGTCGTCAACTGGCTCATTATGACCTTCGAATCAGGTCGGATACCCGAGCGCTGCAGAGACGGGCGGCATATATGCCGCCCCTACGGGTGCTAACGTGAAACGACCCAGAGCCTCGCGCAGACGAGATTCAGTCTGCCCTCTCTCGGGGCCCCCGAGAAAGCGGAGTTTTCACGGGGTGATCTACAACGCGTTAGTGAAGCCGATGTCCGTCCACGTGCCCCGGACCACCATCCACTCGCCGTCTTCCTTGGCGAGCTTCAGGTCAATGAGGTAGCCGCCCCCCGATTCGGGCACGACATCGCCCATCGTGTCGGGGTCTTCCCCGCCGGTGAGGATCACCTTGATCTTGGCCTCGGCCTCGTCGCCGTTCACCGTCACCTGGATATCCCGCACGAAGAGCCCCACCTTTTCGTATTCCTGAAAATAGACGAAGAGGAGGCCCTTGACGGCGTTGTTGTCGTTGCCGTCGGGGTCCTTATAGTCCTTCGAGATGTGCTCGAGGATGCCCTTGATATCCTTTTGCCTGGCAAGGTCGGCCGTCTCGTTGATCATCGTCTTGATCCTGTCTTCCTCGCTCACGGGTTTTTTGCACGCGGGCAAAAGTGCGACGGCCACGAGAAGTGCCAATGCCGCAAGTATGAGCAATCGTTTCATGCGAGACCTCCCTGTATGTACACGTGTACCTTATCACAGCACCGGGTCGGTGTCAACGCGCGGGTCTCTTCTTGACACCGGCGGCGGCATCTGGTATCTTCTATGGGGTTTTTCGGCCTGAATTAAGGTGACACCATACTTAATTACAATGGACTACTCTGTGTAAGCGTAGAGATAGTAATTAAGTATGGTGTCACCTTAATTCCAAAGGAGTTATGATATGGCAATGAAGCGCGAGCCTGATCGGAAAGACATACGGACCGGTGGACGGCCTCGTGGACGCCCGGGAGGCGATGTACTACGCCCTGGCCACCAACGACCCGAACGAGGCCTACATCAGACGGTGCCCGGCCCGGAGGGACGGTGGCGCCGCCTCTCTTTGCCATCAGCAAGGACCTCGGCGCCAAGGGGATCATCGAGATCATCCAGGATACCGAGCTGGGGCTCAATTTCGCCTTCGTGGTGCACGGGGAACAATACTTCGAGTGGAACGAGCCGCTGGTCCCCGGCGCGAAGATGAAGGTCACCGCCACGATCAAAGACATCATCGACAAGGGGACGGGCGATCTCTTGGAGATGAAGGTGGACTGCATCGACGAGAAGGGAAAGCTCGTGGTCAGCCAGGTCGTGAGCTTCTTCGAGCGGCGGCCCGACGCCCCCAAGAAACCCAAGACGCCCGAGCCCGCCCAGGACCGCAGCAAGCCGCTCTTTACCGACTCGATGAAGGTTTTGCGCGGCCAGACCTATATCTACGCTGAGCCCTCCGGCGACCACAACCCGATCCACGTGGACCCGGAATTTGCCGTCAAGGTGGGGCTGCCGGGCATCATCCTGCAGGGACTGTGCACGATGGCGTTCGTCCAGAAGGCGGTCATCGACAACGTCGCGGCGGGCGACCCGACGAGGCTCAAGAAGCTCAAGGTCCGTTTTTCGAGAAACGTGCTGCCGGGCGACACGGTTTCCACCTCCGGGTGGCTCGTGAAAGACAGCGCCGCACACCTCGTCGTGGGCCTCGAGGCCAAGGTCGATCGCGGCGACATCGTGATCCGGGACGCGTGGGCCGAGGTTGCCAAATAGCGTTCGCGGCCGTGGTCGGGTCCTTGAGAACGCGACGGGGCGGGCGATTCAAATTCCAGGGTATTCACCCTCTTCACATGGAAGGGAGTTCACATGGGGTCCATTGATTTAAATACGTCCATCGGTCTTGGCCTGTTTACCGTCGTGTGTCGTCGTGTTCATCCTCCTCTTCTTTTTTGCGGGCAAGAAGGCCAGGAAGGCGCTGGCCGAGTTTGCGGCCTCCCGCGGTCTCACGGTTCAGCCGATAGATGAAGGCAACGAACTCGAACGAGCAGGTGACAGAAAGGCTCGGGATCCCCGGGGGGGGTGTTTACCAGGATATCGTCAAGCTTCCCCTCTCGCATGGGCAGGGGTGGCTCTTCACCAGGGCGCCCGAAAACGGGGGCAGCTCCTCCGGTCCCGAGACGTCCGGCGGCGCCCCCCATCAATTCATCGTCGTTTTCATGGATATCCCGATCAAGGGCCGCACCTTTGCCGCAAAGGCGGTCCCCCTCGGCGGGGGATTGGGCCAGCAGGTGGCGGAATTCATCCTGGCCAAGGTCTTCGGCGCCAAGGGAATCCACTATTTGAACACGACGGCGGACTACCCGGAGTTCGCCAAGGTCTACAATGTCTTCACCGAAGACGAGGCGGGGGCGCGGTCGGTCGTCCTCTCGTCGGGGGTGATCTCGTGTCTCATGACCCATCCGCGCAAGGATCCGGTCAACCTCTCCTTTACGCCGAAGGGTTTCGGCCTGGATATCGATCCGTTAATGAAGAGCCGCGAGGACATCGAGCTGTTCGTCCAGTGGGTCGACGACCTGTCGCGCGTGGTCGCGCAACGCTAGGAGCCGTACTACCGGACGACAGCGCCGCCGCGTCGGGACACGGGTTGCCGGAAGGCCAAGGAGTAAGACGTGAACACGTCGGTCGCTGTCATCGTCATCGTTGTATTCCTTGCCCTTGATCTCCTCTTCTACTACCTCATCATCAGGCGGATGGACCGACCGTCGCCGTCGGCCGCGTTCGCCCGGTCCCGGGGCTTTTCCCTGCTACCCGACTCCGAGGGAGAGTCGGTGGGGCTCAGGCTTCGGGAGCGGCTCCCGCTCGGACGGGGCGAACTCTCCGATATCGTGCGGCTGGCTCTGGGCGAAAGCGAGGGGTACCTCTTCACCACGCTGCCGGACGCGGACTCTCATCTGCCGAAGAGTCAGGAAAATCGGCGGCAATTTATCGCCGTGATGCTCGAGGGCCCGCGTGGCGGAGCGCTGTTCGTCCACCCGCCGACGCGTCCCCCTTTTTCGGGGTTCAAACTGCGGCGGCTGCTGGCGATATTCAAGACGGGCAGTTACGTGCCCGTTTCCGCGGATCGACTCCCCCCGACGATTGCCGAACGCTTCCAGGTTCGCGCCGAGCACGGCGAAACGGACGGCGCGACGTTCTTCAGCCCCGGGGCGGTCCGCGCCCTGACGCACGCCCCGCGAAAGCGCGGTTTTGCGCTCTGGGCCGGTCCCGGCGGCTTGATCGTCTACATCAATCCGCTTCTGACGGGAGAAAAGGAAGCAGGGGACTTCTACGATTTTGTGGTGGGGCTGGTCCACGTCCTTTCGAGGCAGCGGCTTTGAATCGGCCGCGGCATCAGGGCGGCGCAAGGGGAGTCCGGCGATGCGCAAAGGGAGGATCCGCCGGGGCGGACGCAGGGTGTGGGCGCTCATATTCGAAGGGCCCGCAGCCACTTTCCAGGAACATCGAGTAACGTGCACGGAGGAACCATGAAAAAGGTACTCAGCATTATCGGTATTGTCCTCGTGTTTGCGATCATCGGGGGGGTCGTATATGTGAAGAGTCATACGGTCTCCGGCGGCGCCGATTATATGCCGTCAAAAGAGATCGCCGATGGACTGCGGAGCCTTTCGATCGTGGAGAAAGATGGGATAAAGCACTTCGGCGATGCGTGGGTCGAAAAGCGGGGGGCAGATTACCTGCTGCACCTGTCCGGGACCCCCTATGAGATGGGGTATCAGCACGGTACCCTCATGAAAGACGAGATCAAGAACGGGACCGTGCCCGTCTTCGCGGACCCCGTCTCGCACAACCCTTCATTTGCCGGTAAGCCGGCCTGGGTCAAAAAGCTCCTCCTGACGTATCTGGAGCTTTCCGTCTACGGACCCATCGAGCGAAATACCCCCCGTGAATACCTCGACGAGATCAAGGGGATCGCCGATGGTGCGGGCCTGAGCTTCAGGGAAGTCTTCATAGCCAATTTCCTCTCGGACCTCTCCATGGCCATGACCCCGGGCGTCATCACGAAAAAGGTCAAGGAGCTGGACATCCAGGCCGAGTGCAGCAGCTTTGTCGCCGCGGGCGATGCCGTCCCGGGAGGAGGGCTCGTCGTCGGCCGCAACACGGACTATTCGGGGCAGGGCCGCTGGATCCAGCACCAGACGATATTCTTCTATCAGCCGAAGGACGGACTGAGCTACGTCAACATCGGCACCGCCGGACTCATCAAGGCCAACTCGGCCATGAACGAGGCGGGGATTGTCGTCTGCGGACACTTCATGGCCTTTGAGGGGGCGAGCCCTGCGGGGGTCTCGTTTACCGTTCTCGAAAACGAGATCATGCGAAAGGCCAAGACCCTGGCCGACGCGATCGCGCTGCTCGAGGGCGCGCGTCGCGGAGGCTCTTTCGGCCTGGTCATCGCCGACGGGAAGGCCCGGGACGCCGCGGTCGTCGAATCGACGCCGGAGCTCCTCGGGGTCAGGACAATGGCAGACGGCTCGATCGTCCTGACGAACTTTGCCACCACCGACGAGCTCGAACCGGTCGACCTCCTGCTCCGGTACAATATTCTGCTGCGCAACGTCATGGGACGATACGAGCGGCTGGTGCAGCTCATCGAGCGGCACCGCGGCGCGATCACGCCGGCGCTTGCGGCCACATTCATGAGCGACCACGGCGACGTCATCACGGGCACGGAGCGGGGGACCGGGATCACCGTCTGCTCGGACAACAACGTGAGCTCGGCCGTCTTCGTGCCGGAGGCGGGGATCTTCTGGGTGGCGGGAGGCGCCGAGCCCGCGTGCATTAACGACTACGTCGGGTACGACTTCAGGGCGGAGCTGGCGGGCGGGCCGGCGGCGCCCACGCCCGCACTCCTTTCAGGCTACGCCTGGGAAGACCCCGCCAGGAAGACGGCCTTCGAACACTACATGAAGGCCTTCGACGCCTACGAGGCGAATTTCTCCGACAAGAACACGCCGCTCGGCTACCTCGAGCAGGCGATCGCCGAGGACCCTACGGAGCCGATCTATCCCCGCATGGCGGCCCTCCTTTCGATCCATCTCGGCCGGTATCAGAGGGCGACGGAGCTGCTTATCGGAGCCCTGACGCTGGCTCAGGCGCCCAACGAGGTCGCGATGACTCACCTCTTTCTCGGCTGGGCGTACGACCTGGCCGGCGAGCGCGATCAGGCCCTGCTGCACTACAGAGAGGTTCTCACGCTCTCGGATACGGAGGAGGTCGATCCATTGATGGACATCAACGGGCTGGTCTATCTGATGGCAAAAAAGGGGATCGACGTCCCGTTCCAGGAAAAGGACATAAAGGGCATCCCGATCGGGTTCAACCTCGAAACGGGATTGGAGTAGGTCGCTCCTGAATTGTTCCATTCTCCCGGCTTCGTGCGGGGAGAGAAATGACATAACGCACGGATTTCCGTGGCAAAGGCGGCGCCGGATTGTCACCGGCGGATATGTGCCCCGGTAGGGGCAGTGTGGGCGAATCGCCCGGTCGCCATAGTCCTGTCCGGATATCTCCAATCAAGGTGAGTCATGAAACGCTCGGAAATCAACCGTGTTATCGATCAGAGCGCGGCATTTTTCGCCTCGCACCGTTTCGCTCTTCCGCCCTTCTGCCGAATCTCGCCGGACGAGTGGGAGCGGCGGGGCAGGGGAGCTCTCCGAGGTCATCGGGGCAGGCCTCGGGTGGGACGTAACCGACTTTGACCTCGGTGATTTTGCCCGGACCGGCATCGTGTTGATTACCATCAGAAACGGAGGGACACCCGGAGCGAAGGCCGCCGGCAAGACATACTGCGAGAAGATCATCCACATGAGGAAGGATCAGACCTGCCCGATGCACTACCACCGGGCCAAGACCGAGGATATCATCAATCGGGGGGGCGGGACGCTCTGCTTTGAGCTCCACACGGCCGCAAAGGACGGGCACTCGTTTTCGCCGGAGGGTTTTCGTGTCTGGTCGGACGGCATGAGGCGGGAGTGCCGGCCCGGAGAGGTCGTGCGGCTGAGCCCCGGTCAGAGCCTTACGCTTTCCCCCTTCCTCTATCACTCCTTCTGGGCCCAGGAAGATGATGTGCTGGTGGGCGAGGTTTCCACCGTCAACGACGACGTGGCCGATAACGTCTTTTACCGGGAAGCGCCGCGGTTCATGACGATAGTGGAAGATGAGGCGCCGCGCTATCTCCTGGTCCATGAGCTGGCTCGGTTCACGCGGGATTGAAACGCCGGCGAGTGGGGTCGACCGGGGAGGACGGGTCGGATAGGGATAGCCTCCCCGAATCACGGTCTCTTCTTCAACAGACGTTCCAGGACCAGGCCGATAGCTATCACGATCGCGCCGGCGATGATAAAGGTCGCCGATCGCCCCAACCCCGGGATGAAGACGTCACCGAAACGGGTCAGCACGTTAACGGTCAGAAAGATGACGCCAAGCGTGATGTAGGAGCGCTCTTTTCGGAGGCCGCCGAATACCACGGCGGCAACGTTAGCGGCAAAGAAGAGGATCGTGAAGAGAACGATCTCGGCCGATCCTGAGGCCCCGCCGAAAAGCCTCGCTTCGCGGCCGAAGAGCGAGAGCATCCAGAGGGAGGTATTGAGGAAGAGGAAGCCCAGAAAAAAATAGACGGGCGCGAACTCCGAATACCTCTTTACCTTTATCGCCGAGAGCCGCTCGTGGAGAAAACCGGTGACGATGACAAACGGGGAGGCCAACGCGATAAAGGTGTGGCTGTTCAGCCCGCCTTTGAAAAACGGGAGCCACCCCCAGAAACCCCCACCCAGATAGGCCAGCCAGGAAAAGAAGAAGAGGAGCCCGATCACGAGGATTATCCCGATGTCCAGGGCGTAGGCAAGGATAAGGCAGAGGGCGGTCGTGAGAAAGAGGATGTAGGAGAAGGACGGCAGAGGCCCGCCGAACATCCTGTTGGTGCTCATCACGTCAACGAAGAGCAAGGCGCACGATATGATGATGACCGCGCCCCCGAGGGCGGGTGATGTCCCTTCGCCCCGGCCGTAGAGACGGGTTCCCCAGAAAAGACCCGCCGCCACGAGGAGTGTCAGGAAGACCGAGACGTAAAACCAGGTCCCGAGGAGCTCAAAAAAGAGAGAGAGGAGCCCGACTGCCAGGACCAGCGCGCCCAGGACGATAATGAATCGGACCGCGGGGTCACGGCGGCTATCCCTTCTTGGTGCTCCTGTCACGAAGACTCCTTTCTCAGCGCTCGACCCACTTATAGACGATGGGAACGTTTCTCTTCTCGAGCTTGATGATATGATAGGGCTGGGTGAGGGCTTGCGCGTCATCGCCCGACGGGCGCGACACCAGTATCGTCACGTCAAGCTTGGTCTTCTCGTCCTCGATCTTGACGATTTCAACGTTGTATCCCCCGGCCAGCATCCGGCCGGTGGAGACCACGATAACCATATCCTTGGCAAAATCGACCTTCGGTATATCGGGAACGGGATCCGCGCCGCGGTAGATATGCTTCCAGAAATCCTCGTAACTAACCGGATCGGTGATCACTTCGTCGAGACGGCCGGTAATGCCCGGGGCATTGTCGCCGTGCGCGATTGTGGAAAAGACAACGTCACCGCCGTTTGCCGCGGTGCACCCCAGCAGCAGGATCAGAACGAGTAATGCCGCATTCTTCATGGTACCGCATCCTGTAGGTGAATACCGATCTCGATTCTCAGCTCGCCGCCGGCCAGAGAGGCGTAGCCGTTTATGGCATCCATCGGGTATAAGGCAGCCGAGAGCCGCCTTTGTTCATCGAGGGATAGATCCATGAAAGGCATCGCCGCCGGCCTGTCCGAACGGACAAGATCTCGATGGAGAAGCCTCGGCTTCATCATAAAGGTTATTTCGCCGTTGGGGCTATTATAACGGAAACCACTGCACGTTTCAAGGTCTTCAACGGACATGTCCGTTATGAGGTCAGGGAGGTTCGCGACGAGGATCCTGTCGCCCCGCTGTGTCCAGACCAGGTAAGGTACCCGGTCCTTTTTGAGGATCACGAGATCCAGTCCCTTGCTCCTCATACGTCTTTCCACGAGACCTGTCTGTCCCTTGACCCCCTCCAGCGTCTTGAAAAATGAAGGTGATTCCCTCCCCAGCGCGACTATCCCCAACTCAGCCCCATCCTTCACGCCCACTACGGATACCGAGAATCCGTCGGGAAACAGGGAGGGAAGAAGTCCCGGGAAGGCGTCCTCGGGAAGCGGAGGGCCCGCCTCGTCGGGGCTCGGCGCAGACGGCGCGGACATCCGCCCCACGCAAGCGGCGGCGATCTCACCGTCCTTAAGAAGGGGGACGGGGAGCTTCCTGCGGCCCGACAGCGACAGGCCCGAGAGGAGGTCGAGGCCGCCCTTTGAGCTCACGTCGATAACGGCCGCCCCGTCCGCATAGGAAAGCGAAAAGCGAAAGGATGCGGGCAAGATCAGAACGGCGGTCTCGGGAAAGGCGCCTTCCATCCCCAGTATCGAAACGATCCGCTTGGTGA
Source organism: uncultured delta proteobacterium (assembly GCA_963809875.1). GTDB lineage: Bacteria > Desulfobacterota > Zymogenia > Zymogenales > Zymogenaceae > JAFGAS01. The sequence continues at coordinate 99,509 of CAWELC010000005.1, forward strand.
CCGCATAACCCGAAATGAGGTCAGAAGTCGCGAGCTTTCTCTTAAGCCGGCGGAACTCCCTGTTGTCGATGATCGATCCGGTTTTCTTTTCGATATGCCGGTTGAGGGCCGCGTAGAATATATCCGGGTCATCTGAGAGGATGAGGAGCTGGCCGTCAAGCGCCCATAAGAGTGAGCGACCCCCGTCGAGGTGGGCAACCTTGACCCTCAAACCGCGATAGGGAACTATGACGATCCCGGTGTCGCTGCTGAGGAGGGCCAGTATCCGATCCATGAGCAGGAAATCCGGGTCGACCCGGGAGGCGAAGAGGAACCGAGAGGCTTGGGCCTTCTCGTAGATGCCGAGGGCTGATTCGTCGCCGACGGCCGACAGGTAAGCGTCAGGCGTGATTCTTTGGGCCCAGGCCGTACCGGCTCCCAGCATCGAACCGAGGGCGTCGTGCACGGGCGGAAGATCCAGAAGCCCTCGGTAGGTTCCGCTTTTAAAGTAATCGGTTCGGCCGAGATCACGCCAGGCCGTCAACAGGCCTTTGCCCTCCACGAAGACGGCCTCGGTGCCGTCAAAGACCTTCTCGATCTCGCTCGGGTGGGGCGATAGAAAAAGGCTGCCGATATAGGCCGTTGCCGCGATAGCGGCGACGACCAGAGGAACAAGGAAGAGGCTCTTCAGTTTACGCATACTTAGTTAATTTATCATATGTCGTCCCGAGTGTCATTTCTTTTGTGTCGTGCATGAGGACAGTCGAAAAACGGGGCCCCATCATGATCGTCTCGGGGCCCCGACAGGAGGCCGTGCTCTCAGGGCTACTGCCCGGGTTTCATGTTAATGGTATAGCGCGCATCCGCGTCCACACCCTCCCGGTCTATGGCGAAAGGACGATAGGTGACCGTCAGCCAGAGCTCGATCTGATCGTCATAGTGCGGGCTCATGAAGTTGCCGGAGACCCCGGCCGGGATAACCCTGAGCGAGTTCTTCATGTCCGAGAGGTCGAAGATGCAGCGCTCGGACGCCCCGTGGTAGACATCCCACGGTTCGCTGAGATGCCACGGCATCGGGTTGACGGTTGAGATGCTCCCGCCCACCGGGTATGGTCCCCGGTTAAGGAAAAACCCGAGGATCGGCGATGATTTACCGAAGGGATGCTGAAAGGTCAGGGTGTGGAGCTTGCCCCAGGTCCAGCGGCTCGGGTTATTGCCCATTTCGTTTTCGAGGTAGGTCACGCCGTCCTTGAAGCTCTTCGTGATGACGGCGTCCATATCCTCCACGTCCTGCGTGTCGGGATTGTCAAACCAGACCGAGTCGCCCTTTTTGATCATCTCCCTGAGGGAGTCAAGGACGATGTATTCGTTGGTGAGATACTGGTTGTAGAATTCGGCGTCAAGCCTCTTCTTATAGACGTTCTTGATCATCGACTGGACAACACTGTGGAAGATCGTCGATGCCTTTGATTCAGGCGTTGCCACATAATCCCACTCCTTCAGCATTTCGAGGGCGGCCGCTTCGTTCTCGTTGAGCTTCTTGTCCGAAAGGTGGGCCACAAAGACCGGCACCCACTCCCGGGCCAGGACCGTGAGAAAATCGGCGTGCATCCGCTCGAAATCGGCGACAGAGAGTTTTTCCTTTTCGGTCAGCATCTCGGTGATGCGAACGTAGCGATCCGGCATGGCATAATAGTTGGAGATGACGTAGGGGTAGTCCGGACCGATATGCTTGTTGTTGGCCGAGGCGATCCATCCGCGATCCGGGTTTCTCATGTGGGGCTGCTCGTCGGTGGGGACGAACCCGCTCCATTCGTATTGTCCGTCCCATCCGGGGAGGATATCCATACCCGAGAATCCTTTCCTGATGGGGATGCCCACGGCGGCCCAGTAGCCGATGTTTCCCTGATCATCCGCATACACGATGTTCTGTCCGGGACACTTGAAGTATTCAATGCCCTTTTCCATGTCGTCGATGGTCTTGGCCCGGTTGAACGCATAGAGGGCCATCGGGACGGTATTGAGCTCCGGGGCGGTCCAGCGCATCGCCAGCGCGTAGCCGGCGGGTGTATCGTGCGTATCGATGTCGTCAATGACCGGCCCGTGGCGGGTGAGCCTGACCGTGTATTTGACGTCCCTGCCCCCCTTGACCTTGATGACCTCTTGACTGGTGGTCATGTCTTCCCAAACGCCCTTGTACTCGTATTGATTCTCGTTGGCGGGGTTAAGCTTTTCGAGATAATAGTCCGAGTCGTCGGCCATGACGTTGGTAAAACCCCACGCGACGTGATCGGTCGCTCCCACGATAACAAACGGGATACCGGGGGCGAGCACGCCCGATACGTTCATGGACGGCGTGGACAGGTGGGCTTCATACCAGATTCCGGGGAGCCCGTGGTTGAGGTGCATGTCGGTGGCAAGTATCGGTTTTCCCGTTTCGGACTTCTTGCCCGATATCACCCAGTTGTTGCTGACGCCGCCCCCTTCCGCGCCGAGGAGCTTCCCGCGCCTGGTCCAGGACGGCCAGGAATCCCCGGGTATCGACCGCGGACAGCGGCTCGGTTCCCGACATGATCGTCGGATACCCCGTGGGATAGGTCACGAAGAGCTCGTCGGCTTCTTCTTTTCCCACCTTGTTTTTGATCATGTCAAAGAGGGGCTCGATGCCGAAGGAGCTGTTGAGGTCCCATGACATATAGTAATAGACCGCGCCGCAGTCGCTGGGTTGCCACGGCTCGGGCTTGTATCCCAGGAGGGTGAACTCAATCGGGAGCGGTCCTGTTCGCGTATCGAGGTAATGGTTGACGCCGGCCGAAAAAGCCGTCATGGCGTCCACTATCTCCGGCGGATAGTCTTTGTAAAGCTCATCGATAGGCTTTGGCGCGGTAATGGTGCGAAAGAGCTTGTCAACGCCCACCATGTCCTTGCCGAGGATCTCGGAGAGCCTCCCCCGGATGGCGCGTCTGAGCATATCCATCTGAAAGAGACGGTCCTGGGCCATGCAATAGCCGAGGGCAAAATACGCGTCGTTGTCGTTTTCGGCATAAATATGGGGCATGCCGAAGGAATCGCGGATGATCTGGACGTTTCCAGTAATCCCCTTGACCGTCATGTCCCCCTTATAGCTGGGGAGGGTCGCCCTGAGCCAGCCGTATACGCCGATAAAGACCACCACGAGGACGCATATAAGAATCCATAACGACCATTTGAGGTATTTCATCGCACGCTCCTCTTTCTTGATAACGGTAAAACGATGAAGTAAATATTATTCATTTGTGCCATAAAAGTCAAATGTAATTCACAGGAGTTCGACATCTTTTCGGGGGGACCCCGAGACAGAGGCTTTCCATTGTGCCGTACCGCCCTTTTCCTTGACACGGTTCTTACCGCGGAGTATAATTTTAAACTTTCAGTAAACACCATGGGAAACCAAACGCACATATGTCGTGTCACTACTACATCGCCCTCTGCCTCCATTTCCACCAGCCTCACTTCCAGCTGAGAAGCGTCCGCGATCAGGTATTTGCCCGCTGTTACTATCCGATGCTCGAGATGCTGGAGGGGATTAAGGATCCGGGTGAGTCGCTCAAGCTCAATTTCCACATCTCAGGCCCTCTCATCAACTACGCCTCCCGGCAGGAAAAGGGATTCCTTGACCGGATGAAGGAGCAGGTGGATCGGGGCGTCGTCAAGATCGTCGGCGGTTTTATAGATGAGTCGTTTCCTCAGCTCTCGGGCCGCGGCGACGACGCCTATTTCCAGACCCTCAGGTATGGAATCGCCACCGAGCGTTTCTTTGGCGTGCCCGCCGCCCGATGGGACGGGTTCCACATCGTCGAGCGGGAGGTCGGGGAGGCGCTCCTCCACATGCTTTCCACCGGGCTGGGGGACCTCGGGGCGCTGCCCATCTACTACCTGGACGTCGAGACGTTTTTCACCCCCTATTTCAACTCGGAACAGGAGAACCTTTCTCTGAAGCATTTCGGGGTGGTCGACCCGGCCCTCAAGTCGACGATGCCCTATTTTAGCCGGGACGCCCTCTTTTCCATCTATCGGGACGAGATCATGGGCATGCCTTTCTTTGTGGTCCCGATCCACAGTGAGCTGCGCTATTTCCTGCTGAAGCGACGGCCCATTTTCGGCCCCGATCCCACCTGTACACCCGGACAGTACCTCGCGTTGATCCGCGAGAAGGCCAGGATCGCCTCCGACCTCATCTACAGGAAATCGAATAAGAAGATCCCCCCGCTGATGTTTATCTTCAACGACGCCGAGCTGTTCGGGCAATGGAGCGGAGACCCCGTCGCGGACCGCGCGTGGATGGAGGAGTTCTTTTCGCTGGTGGCGGGCGACCCGGAGGCGTCGTTTACCTCGCTTCGTGAATATTACGAGAAATACGGCTACATCGACACGTACCCGATCAAGACGAGCACGAGCTACACCGAGTTCGAGAACTGGACGATGAAACGGGGCATCCGGGGCGTTACCTTTGGAGATCCGAAGCTGAGGAGGGTCATCTCGTGCCTGAGGGACCTCGAAAAGGCGCAGGAACAGGTAGAGCGGGTGGTCCTGGACCGCGTCAATTCACAAATCGAGGCCTCCTCGGCCCACTTCCTGCTCCACGGAATCACCCGACAGGTGCTGGCGTCGCGCAATCGGTATGACCTCATCCGGATATTCATGGCCCAGTACTACTCGAAGGACGTCCTGGAGGCATACGACCTGATCCAGACCATCAGAAACATCGCCTACCAGGAGGACCCGCGATGGGCCTCCCGGCATCCCAACTTCGGCTCCTGCACCTATTACGACTTGACGGGGCTGGCATATATCGCGGTGGCCCACCGGCTGGCCGACTACCTGCTGGCCGAGATAACCGAGACGTGGGGTCTTTTTCCGAAGACGACGCTCGAGATCCTCGACTGGGACTACGACGGCAACGACGAGGTCGTCATCAATACCGATCAGCAGTTCATCGTCATCAGCAAGGTGGCGGGAACCGTCATCCATCACCAGATCCACTCTCCCTATTTCAAGGGGATGGACTTCAAAAAGATCCTGATGGCCGCCGAAACCCTCGTCACCGAGATGCCGATGTTTCCGGCCACCGGTTTTTACAGCCAGTGCCTCATCCATACGGAGCCTGACAGCGAGCTGTGTGTGACCCTCGAGGAGGACTCCCGTGTAGAGTATTGTCGCGACGCCTACCGCGCAAACTTCGTCGTCAAGGATGACAACGGGAACCTGACGGTAGTCGGCTCCTTCGATTATCGTATTTTCGAGCTTTCGGATTGGTCCATCGACGGGACGACCCTCATCGTCACCATGGAGGCAACCCAGGACCTTTCCCTGGACGGACAGAAATCGCTTTCGGTCTCCCTGAAGAAGGTCTTTACCGTTTCCGAGGACCGCTTCGAGGTTAAATTCATCGTCACCAAGCTCTCCGAAATCAAGAGCCCGCTCTGGGCCCGGGTACTTTTCGTCCCCGAGTTGGTCAACTCGGTCACCCCCGCCGACGACATTGACGGAAAGCTGGAATCCTTCATACGGTTCGTCTCCAACGAATCAACGCGGAAGATCGCGCTCACCTATTACGTGACCACCTTTTCTCCCGATTCGCCCCGGTTTTCTCAACACGAGACGACCGAAACCGTTTTCCAGCCCCGTGAGCTCCGTTACGGCCTTGTGATCAAGACGCCGCTCTACGGCCGGTTCTACGATATCCACACCTACCGATTCAACGAATCTACCTCGGACCTCATAGAGGATATGGAGATCTCGCCTGCCGTCCACCACTTCTACCAGGGGTACGTATTCGAGGATCATTCGCGCCTGGGCTACCACCAGTCCGGGGTCAAGATTTCTCCGATATTCAACATTCCTCCGGGGAAAACCACCTCCTATGAGGTTTCCCTCACACGCGAGATCAGAGAGATCGGAGCCGACCCGACCCTCTTCGACGGCGCCGTCTCGCTCATTCAGGACAATCGGAGGAGTTCGTGACGGACGTTCGGGTCGCCTTTCTGTGGCATATGCACCAGCCCAGCTACAGGGACCCGGGCACAGGCGGCTACATCCTTCCTTTCGTTCGGCTGCACGGCACCAAAGGCTACTACGACATGGCCAGGATGGCCGAGGAATTCCCCGATATTCGAATAACCATAAACCTCGTCCCGTCCCTGATAATGCAGATCAAAGACTACGCCGAGGGAACCGCCCGTGACGCCTTCGTCGATTTGACGCTCGCGGCCGCGGCGGATCTCTCGTCGACGGAAAAGTTCTTTGTCATAAACAACTTCTTCATGAATCGGTGGGATACCCACGTCAACCCCTATCCGCGCTACCGGGAACTCCTCTTCATGCGCGGGACGGCCCCGGTCAAAGAGGACCCCACGGACGTTTGTGCCCGGTTTTCCGATCGAGACATAACGGACCTTCAGCTCCTGTTCAACCTTACCTGGATGGGCTATTTCGTGAAACGGGACTTTCCCCAGATAGGAGAGCTGATCAGGAAGGGCAGGGGCTTTTCGGAGGCCGATAAGGCCGCCGTCATCGAGGTGCAGCGGGAGGTCATGCGGCGACTCATCGGGCTCTACCGCAAGATATACGAGACGGGGACCGCCGAGCTCACCACCAGCCCGTTTTATCATCCGATCCTTCCGCTGTTGATCGACAATACTATGGCAAGGCGGGCACTGCCCGGTCTGGCCCTCCCCCAACGCTTCGCCCATCCCGAGGACGCGAGGAGGCAGCTTGCCGCCGGCGTCGAGCTTTTTGCCGAGGCGTTCGGACGACACCCCCAGGGGCTCTGGCCCTCCGAGGGCTCGGTCTGTCCGGAGCTCATCCCGCTGGTTCGTGAGGCCGGCATCGAGTGGATAGCCACGGATCAGGACATCCTCTTCAATTCGCGGCTCCGGGACGGTTTGCCTCCCGACCTGTACGTCCCGTACCGGGCGGCCCATGACGGAGCGGAAGTCTCCGTCGTCTTCCGTGACAGAAAACTGTCCGATCTCATCAGCTTCTCGTACGCCACCAACCCGCCGGATGTGGCAGGCGCCGACTTCATGCGCCATGTTCAGCGCATCGGAGAAGGGCGGGGGAACCGGCCCACCCTCGTGACGGTTATCCTGGACGGTGAAAACCCCTGGGAAGGATATCCGGACGCGGGGGAAGGCTTTCTCAGGCACGTATACGGTGCGCTTTCGGACGGTCCCACCGCCCGTTCGAGCAGTGTCGGACAATACCTCCGAGAACACTACCCGAGCCGGACGGCCGATCCACTCTTTTCGGGATCGTGGATAAACCATAATTACGCCGTCTGGATCGGGCAGCCCGAAGACAATGCGGCCTGGGATATGCTGGCTCTCGTGAGGGATCATCTGGTTCGGTTTGCCGAGTCGTCGCTCGATAAGGAGACGATCGGTCGCGCCTGGGAGGAGATCCACGCCGCCGAAGGGAGCGACTGGTTCTGGTGGTTCGGCGACGATTTCCACACCGAGCAGGCCGACGAGTTCGACTTCCTCTTCCGGGAGCGTCTGAAGAACGTCTACCGAATCATTGGGCAGGAGCCGCCCCAGTTGTTGTCGATTCCCATCAAGGGGGCGCGCCGGGTGCTTGAAACGCGGCCTCCCGTCGGTTTCATTGCCCCCGTCATCGATGGGACGATCAACGACTTTTATGAGTGGGCTAACGCCGGCTACTATGAATTCGATCTCTCCGCGGGTGTGATGCACGGCGGTCTCACCATGATCGAGTGCATCTACTTCGGCTTTTCGCTCAAAGATTTCTTCGTCCGCATCGACTATCGGCAACCGCCTGAAGGCGAGCCCTGCGTCATCCATTTCTTTGTCCGGGCAAAGCACGACTATGAGATCGTCTTACCCCTGGCTGTCGGACAGCGGACCTACACCCTTTCGGTCTCGTCGGATGCGCACGCCTACGTTCCGGTGGGGGAATACGAGCGGGCGGGAGTGGGCAGAATAGTGGAATTTTTTATCCCGTTTGCCGAGCTCGATCTCGATCCGGGTGACTCGTTCTCCTTCTTCGCGGAGGTCGAGACGGAAGGCGTGTCGATTCTGCGCTGTCCCCGGCGGGGAAGCCTTGCGGCCAAGGCGCCCGACGAAAACTTCGAGCTGGAAAATTGGAGCGTGTAGCGATGGGCGTTAATCTGATGATCGCGGTCCATAATCACCAGCCCGTGGGAAACTTTCCCTGGGTCTTCGAAGGGGCCTTCGATCGTTCATACGGCCCGTTCCTTGAACTCCTCAAGAGGTACCCGGATATCAGGATCACCCTTCACAACTCGGGCCCCCTCATCGACTGGATGGAGGATAACCGGCCCGAATATCTCGATGCGGTGCGGGAAATGTCCGTTGCCGGCCAGGTTGAGGTGATGGGGGGCGGGTATTATGAGCCGATCCTCACGATCATACCCGAACAGGATGCGGCGGCACAGATCGACCGGATGAACCGGTACGTAAAGCGTCGGTTTGGAAAGGCCCCCGCGGGGCTCTGGATGACCGAGCGGGTCTGGGAGCCGACACTGCCCCGTATAACCGATCGAGGAGGGATCAGATATACCCTTCTGGACGATACCCATTTCCGGTATGCCGGACTCGTGGACGACGAGCTCTTCGGTTACTACGTCACGGAATATTCGGGGCACACGCTTTCTGTCTTTCCGATCGACCGGGGGCTGCGCTACGCCATTCCCTTCCACGAGCCCCAGGAGACTATCGCCCGGCTGGCCGAGATCGCCCGGGACAGGCCGGGCGCCGGAGTGGTATACGGGGATGACGGGGAAAAATTCGGCCTCTGGCCCGGCACCCACCAGTGGGTCTACGAGGAGGGTTGGCTCGTACGATTCTTCGAGATGATCCTCCAAAACAGAGACTGGATCACGCTCATGACCTTCTCCGAGTACCTCGATCGCTACCCGCCGAGCGGCAGGGTCTACCTGCCCACCGCCAGCTACGAGGAGATGACCGAATGGGCGCTGCCGGCGGCGGCTATCCTGAAATACCGGGACCTTAAGAAGAAACTCACCGATGACGGGGTCATTGAATCCGCGCGGCCCTTCGTCCGCGGCGGGTTTTTCTCCAACTTCCTGTCCAAATACCGCGAGTCCAACAACATGCACAAGCGGATGCTGTTGGTGAGCGCGACAGGTGGCGGCGGCGCCGAAGGAAAGACGCGAGGCCGCTCTGCCGCTCCTGCTTTCCGCCCAGTGTAACTGCGCCTACTGGCACGGGCTTTTCGGCGGCCTCTACCTCAACTACCTGCGCCATGCGGTCTACAAGGACCTCTGCGCCGCCCAGCGCATCGTGGAGAAGGGGACGACGCCGTCCTTCCAGCGGTACGATTTCGACGCGGACGGACACGAGGAACTACTCGTCTCAACCTCGGGCCTCCACGTCGGGGTAGCGCCGGCGGCCGGCGGCTCGCTCTTTCATCTGGATCTCGTCGATTACGACTTTTGCCTCTCCAACACGATGTCCCGGGTTTTCGAGGCCTATCACGACGAATTCAGGCGGGCCTCGTCGCGCCACGAAGACGACGGACACCCCGAGTCTATTCACGAGCGCATGGTCGTCAAGGAAGAGGGGCTCATGGACATCCTGACCTACGACCGTTATCCGCGATACAGTTTCCTGGACCACGTGTTCCATGCGCCCGTAGGGGCCGAAGACCTGATGCACAACAACTACGAGGAGGCCGGCGATTTTGTGACGGGCGCTTATGAAGTCTCCGAGGTTTCCCGGACAAAGGACGCCGTCGCGATCTCTCTTTTTCGTGAAGGAACGATCCTGATCGGTTCAAAAAGGATTTCCCTCGGGATAAAAAAGATATATACTATGAAAGAGGGATCGCCCTCGGCGGCGGTCCGATACGTTCTGGTCGGCCGGGAGGACAAGGAATGCTCGTTCTTCTTCGGGGTCGAGAATAACTTTACGCTCCTGGCCGGAGACGACCCTTTGCGATACCTGCTTGCCGGCGATGACTCGAGACGGGCGATGAACTCTCAGGGGGAGACCCAATCGGCCGATCATTTCTCGATTGTCGACGAATTTTCCGGATTTAAGGTCGAGTTTCATCTCTCCCGGGCCGCGCGGCTTGCCTACTACGGGGTCCAAACAGCATCGAACTCCGAGGGGGGGCTGGAGCGAACCTACCAGGGGACGTGCATCGTCTCTCTGTTTCCCGTAACCCTTCGAGAGGGCGTGGAATATGAGGTCGAGCTCTCTATGACCGTATCGTCGTTCGGCAAGAGGTGACATCCATGGAACCTACCGGCTCCTTTACCTTCGTGCTCCACTCCCACCTTCCGTACGTCCTGTTCCACGGGAGGTGGCCGCACGGCACGGACTGGCTCAATGAGGCCTCGGCGGAGACCTATATCCCGCTCATCAACGTCATCAAGCGGCTGGCGGCCGACGGTATCGCCTCCAAGATCACCCTCGGTGTCACGCCGATCCTGGCGGAGCAGCTGTCTTCCCCGTTGTTCGCGGACGGATTTATCTCCTACCTGAAGCAGAAGATCGACGCCTCGAGGGACGATATCAGGGAATTCGAGCGCCACGGCCAGAAGGAGCTCTTGGGGCTCGCGGCGATGTGGGAGTCCTATTACGCGGATATTCACGAGAGCTTCGTGTCGGGGTGTCACTCGGATATCATCGGTGAGTTGAGAAAGCTCAAGGAACAGGGCGCCATCGAGATCATCACATCGGCCGCGACCCACGGCTACCTGCCGCTGATCGGGTACGATCAGGCCGTTCGTGCGCAAATCGAGATCGGGGCGCGCACCCACATGCGCCATTTCGGATCGAGGCCTTCGGGAATCTGGCTTCCCGAATGTGCGTACCGTCCCGGCTATGTCTGGGAGTTTCCCGTCGACGGCGGGGGGAAGGGCTATCCGCGCCGGGGGATCGAGGAGTTCCTCTACGACGCCGGGATCTCCTATTTTGTCGTTGACTCCCACCTGCTGGAGGGGGGCAAGGCCGTCGGAGCTTACCTCGACCGTTTCGAGGGACTCAAGGAAATCTGGGACCGCTTCATATCGGAGTACCGGGAGACGGTCGTCGATGAGCCTCGGTCTCCGTACGAATCGTACGCCGTGTCGTCTGCCAACGGTCCCAAGACCGCTTCCATCTTCACCCGGGATCCGAGGAGCGCGTTGGTGGTCTGGAGCGGAGAGCACGGGTACCCCGGGGACGGCAACTACCTCGATTTTCACAAGAAACATTTCCCCGGCGGCAACCGCTACTGGAAGGTCACCGGATCGAAGGTAGACCTCGGTGACAAACAGATCTATGATCCCCGGGTTATCCCGGACCGCGTCCGGGAGAACGCCGCCCACTTCTCCGGGCTGATTCGCCGGACGCTCGCTGATTTTTCCCTGGACTATAAACGCCCCGGGATAGTGACGGCTCCCTATGACACGGAGCTCTTCGGCCATTGGTGGTTCGAGGGGCCCCGGTTTATCTATCAGGTCATCAGGGAGCTTGCCGAAGATCCATCGGTCCGCCTGATGACGCTGACCGAACACCACGAGGTATACCCACCGCGAAGGGTCGTGCGTATCCCCGAGGGCTCCTGGGGAGAGGGGGGCTTCCACTGGATCTGGTTCAACGACTGGACCAAATGGACCTGGCGACACGTCTACGAAGCGGAAAAGAAGATGATAGAGCTTGCCGACGCCACTGCCGGGAATACGGATCCGGGCCTGGCCCGTGTGTGTGCCCAGACGGGCAGGGAGCTGCTGCTGCTGGAAAGCTCCGACTGGCAGTTCCTCATCTCCACCTGGAGCGCCCGGGATTATGCCGAGACGCGTTTCTCGGAGCACTTCAACGACTTTACGAGACTTGCCGACATAGCGCAACATATCATGGGTGGGCACCAGCCTTCCACGGGAGACTGGGAGTTCGTCGGGGACATGGAGAAGAAAGACGGGCCGTTTGCCGACCTGGATATCGGCCTCTGGAGGTCCGACACCCCATGACAGGAGGAGTTTCATGCCGGAGTTGAGGAAGGACCCGATTATCGAACGGTGGGTAATTATCTCCACGGAGCGAGGCAAGCGGCCGATGACTTTCGAAGAGAAGGAGGAGGAGCGCAAGGGAGGATTTTGCCCGTTCGATACGGGAAACGAAGACAAGACCCCGAAGGAGATTACGGCTATTCGAGACTCCGGCACCGCTCCGAACACCCCGGGCTGGCACCTCCGGGTGGTGCCCAATAAGTTTCCCGCGCTCATGGTGGAAGGCGACCTCAACCGCCGCGGCGACGGGATGTACGACAAGATGAACGGTATCGGCGCCCACGAGGTGATCATCGAGACGCCGGATCATGCCCTGACGCTGGCCGACCTGCCGCTGCCCAGGATTGCCGATGTCATGGTTGCCTACCGGGACCGTATCGCGGATCTCAAGAAGGACCGGCGCTTTCGGTTCGTGATGATCTTCAAGAACGAGGGGAGTATCGCCGGGGCCTCGCTCGAGCACACACACAGCCAGCTCATCGCGCTGCCCGAGGTGCCGATCACCGTCCTGGAGGAGATAGAGGGCGCCCGGCGGTTCTACGCCTATAAGGAGCGCTGCATCTTCTGCGACATCATCTCCGAGGAGCTCACCAAGCGCAGCCGACTGGTATGCGAGAACCCGACGTTCGTGGCGATAGCCCCGTACGCGCCCCGTTTCCCGTTCGAGACCTGGATTTTCCCCAAGGGACACTATCCCCGCTACGAGGAAGGGCCCCGGGAGCTCTACGAGGCGCTGGCGCACATCCTGAGCGAGCTGCTGCGCCGCCTTAACAAGGGGCTGCGCAACCCGCCGTACAACTATATCCTTCACACCTCCCCCTTCAATGATTCGCAGTCCGATAACGTCGGCCACCTCTACCACTGGCATATCGAGGTGATGCCGCGGCTTACCAAGGTAGCGGGCTTTGAGTGGGGCTCAGGCTTTTACATCAACCCGACCCCGCCGGAAGAGGCGGCCGAGTTTCTGCGAGAGGTAGAGCTATGAGGATCGCGATCATCTCGCCGGAGGCGGTGCCGTTCGCCAAGACGGGGGGGCTGGCCGATGTTGCGGGGGCGCTCCCCAAGGAGCTTGCCGGGCTCGGACACGAGGTCAGACTCGTTATGCCGAAGTACAAGGTCGTTGACGAGGCGAATTTCGGGCTCGCTCAAACAGACAAGAATATCTTTGTGCCCCTGGGCGAGCGGATCGTGACGGGAGAGATCTTCACGTCGACCCGGGACGGGTATACGGCCGTCTTCATCGGGAACGACGAATTCTATATGCGCAACGAGCTCTACGGGGAAAAGGGGATCGATTACCCCGACAATGCATCCCGCTTCACCTTTTTTTCCAAGGCAGCGCTCGCGGCGCTCAAACAGCTTGATTTCGTCCCGGACGTCATCCATGTCAACGACTGGCAGTCGGCCCTTATCCCGCTCTTCCTCGATTCTATCTTCAAGGATGATCCCCATTTTAAGAAGACCTCAACGCTGCTGACCATTCACAACCTGGGCTACCAGGGTCTCTTCTGGCACCTCGATATGCCGCTGCTGGGCGTCGGATGGGACTACTTCACCCCCGAAGGGATCGAATTCTGGGGAAAGATTAATTTCCTCAAGGCCGGCATCCTTTATGCCGACCTGATCAATACCGTCAGCGAGAAATACGCCGAGGAGATACAGACCGAGGAATTCGGTTTCGGGCTGGACGGGGTGCTCAGAAGCAGGAAGGACGATCTCTTCGGGATCATCAACGGGATCGACACCGACGTCTGGAACCCCGAGACCGACACCTTCATCACGAGGCAGTACGGCCCGGCATCGCTCCCCGACAAGGCCCCGAACAAAAAGACGCTTCTGGAGGAGTACTATCTCCCCCAGAAGCCGGACGTGCCGCTGATCGGCATCATCTCCCGACTGGCCGACCAGAAAGGATTCGACATCCTGTCTGCCGCAATGAAAGAAATCATGGCGCAAGACCTCGCGATGGTAATACTCGGCACCGGGGAGGCCAAATACCACGAGCTTCTGACCCGCCTCGGAAAGAAATACCCTGAAAAGCTCGGAATTAAGCTCGCGTTCAACGTCCGCCTGTCGCATCTGATCGAGGCGGGATCCGATATCTTCCTCATGCCTTCCCGCTACGAGCCGTGCGGTCTCAACCAGATGATGAGTATGCGCTACGGAACGGTGCCGCTGGTCAGGGATACGGGCGGGCTCTCGGACACGGTGGCCGACTATAACGAGAGGACAAAGGCCGGCACGGGGGTCAAGTTTGCCGACTACGACGCAAAATCGCTTACGGCCGCCGTCAAAAGAGCCGTCTCCCTTTACGCCAAGAAACCGCACTGGGAAAAGATGATGAAGAACGGCATGTCCGTAGATTTTTCATGGCGGGCGTCCGCCGAGAAGTACGTGCGTCTTTACGGCGAAGCGATCAAGAGGAAGATCGCCTGAAACGCACGCGCGTGACTCGCGCCGCCGCGACTCGCCGTGCCGTTGCAGCAGGATAGAAGGATATCCGGAAGCGGTCCCCAAGGGGAGCAATCAGGAACGGGTGCGCGTGCGCTGTCCGGGATATCACCGCGCCGCAGTTCCCAATCGCGTTACGTCACCCGGACTGGCGCCTCTGACCACCGGGGAAGCATTAAGCAGTCGCCGCACGCAGGGCGTTCTTTTTGGAGCAGATGACCGACCGATCCATACAAGAGGCAACCGGTAAGCTTGCAGAGTCGCCCGAGCCCATTCTCATCACCGACGCCGACGGATTCGTCCTATTCTTGAACGGACCCGGCGAGCGTCTGACCGGCTATCTGGCAGGGGAGGCACTGGGTCTGCCGCTGGCGCGCTTCTTTACCGATGACGCGGTATCCAAGTCGACCCAGATACTCAAAAAGCTCGCTGAATCGGTTCCCGTATTCGTCCGTGAGATCACCCTTGCCAGAAAAGATGGAACCACGGTCTCAACGGCGCTTACCGGTTACTCTCTCGGCGGTCGCGGGCGCGTCCCCTTCCTTCGTCTCTTTATCCTTAAGGACCCCCTCAGCCTCCTGGCAGAATCAGAAGAGGTGCATTTTCTCGAACAGGCCGTTGAAAGCATCCGGGAGGGTGTCATCATTACCGATCTATTCGGGACAATCGTCTATGTCAACAGGACGATTGAGTCGATGTTCGGGTATGGCGGTACCGACATCCTTGGACGCAACATCACCACGCTCTTTGCCATGCCGGACCATGCCAGCCTCTCCTATGAGATCCTGAGTAATACCATCAACGGGAGCTGGGAACGGGAGATCGCCGCCCTCAGAGGCGACCAGACTCAGTTTATGGTACGCCTCAAGACCTCCCTTCTCTTTCAGGAAAAACGGGAACCTGCCCACATCGTCGGGATCATCCAGGATATCACCAGAGAAGTCGAGATGCGGGAGAAGCTCCTTTCGACAAACCGAGAGCTTTCGGCACTCTATGCCGTCTCCACGGCTCTGGCCGAATCCATCGAGCTGGATGAGCTGCTGTTTATCAGCCTGGTCAAGATCCTCGAGGTCATGGGAATGGACTCGGGCGTCATTCGGCTCCTCAATGAGGAGAAAGATGAGCTGCTCCTCAAGACCCACGTTCGGGTCTCTCAAGACTACCTGGATAGATACCGCCGAATGCCCGTGGAAGGCAGCGTATCGGGTAAGGTCGTTAGGACCGGCGTGCCCCACCTTTCCAGCCGGGACTTTCCGGATCCCCCCGAAAAGCAGGCGGTACTCATGGGTGAAGGTCTCTATCAGGTCATCGTGGTTCCTATTCGGTCAAAAGACAATACGCTTGGCACCCTGTCGGCCGGCGTCTACGAGCAGCGCGCGTCCATAACTCAGGATATGAAGCTACTGGTCTCCATCGGTAACCTCATCGGGGTCGTCGTGGAAAACGCCCTGATATTTGAGCGGGTGGACCAGCTTTCCCGGGAGAAGGATTTGAGGGTCGGGGAGCTTTCACTCCTCATGGACCTCTCGGGAGCGCTCCTGACGACCATCGAGCTCAACAGGCTCCTCCATATTGTCCTGACGGCCGCCACCTTCGGAGAGACCTTCGGATTCAACCGCGCCGCCATATTTCTGGTGGACGAGGAGGAGCAGAACATCAGAGGGACCATGGGGGTGGGGCCGACCAGTGCCGAGGAAGCCGGCAGAATTTGGGGAGAGCTCGAACGCGAGAAGACGTCCATCCTCGAAATCGTCCAGAAGGACTTTAAGAAGCAGGGTTCCCCTGACACGGTTCAGAATCGAGCGCTGGGAAAGATCTCCATCAGCCTGAAACGAACCGACGATGTGGTGGTGCGCTCCATCCTCGAAAAGCGCCCGATCATCGTCTCCGACGCGAAGGCCAATCCCCATGTGGATGCGGTCATGAAGCGGACCCTTATGGGAGACGACCAATTTGCCTGTATTCCCATCATCGGCCTGGACCGGCCCCTCGGCGCGATCCTCGTGGACAATGTCTTTAACAAGAAGGCCATCAGGGAAGAGGACCTTGTCCTGTTGACGGCGTTTGCCAATCAGGCCGGATTGGCGATCCAGAACTCGATTGCCTATGCCAACAAGGAAAGGATCAATCGCGAGCTTCGGGAGGCGCAGGCCAAGCTGCTGCAGCAGGCCAAGCTCGTCGGCCTGGGCGAGATGGCTGCCGAAATGGCCCACGAGATCAGGAATCCCCTCGTGACCATCGGCGGGTTTGCCCGCAGGATCTCCGAGGCGGCCGGAGACGACTCCAAGCTGCAGAGGTACAGCAGGATCGTCGTCAAGGAAGTCATCAAGCTCGAGCACACGCTCCAGAACATCCTCGCGTTTCCCCGGGAGATCCCGCCCAATTTCAGTCTCGTCGATTTCAACGGGGTTATCCGGGATACCCTGGGACTTGTGATCGACGACCTCGCCGTCAAGAAGATCGTCCTGAGGACCGAATTCGCCGAGACCATCGGGCCCGTCGAGGCCGACCCGGACCAGCTGCGCCAGGTCTTCCTCAACCTCTTTTATAACGCGGTACAGGCGATGGAGGGCGGCGGAGAGCTGACGGTGATCACGACGGCCCAGGAGATTGGCTCCATACCCTACGTGAGGGCGGAGGTGCGGGACACGGGGCCGGGGCTGGCCCCCGATATCATCGGGAGTATCTTCAAACCCTTTTTTACCACGAAAAAATCGGGGACGGGCCTGGGGCTTGCCATCACCCACAAGATCGTCACCAATCACGGCGGCAACATCGACATCATCAACCGGCCGGAGGGCGGTGCTTCATTCATCGTAGATTTTCCCGTGCGACAACCGAAGCCCGACGACCGCTCCCACTGAAAGCAACGAGATGACAGACGAAAAGAAATATACCGACAAAGAGATTACCGATTCCAATATCGTTTTTCACGACGAGTTCGACGCCAAGGTCTATGACTGGAAATGGGGAAAGGAGTATTCCGCCTCCGAGATGCGCAAAATGATCGAAGAATACGCCCGCTATCTCGGCGGACCGGTCAGAGAGATCGGGCGCTCCCTCGATATCGGGTGCGGCACGGGCAGCGCCGTGGTCAACCTCTCCCTCTATCCGGGGATGGGCCAAGCCCACGGTTCGGATATCTCCATCGGGATGCTCCGGGTGTGTCGGGAGAACGCCTGCGCCGTGGGAAGGCACGTGACGCTGTCGGTCTCCGATGCCCAGAAGCTCCCGTATAAGGACGATAGTTTTGATTTTATCACCTGTCACGCGGTCCTGCACCACGTCGCCCGCCCCGAGGACGTCCTCGGAGAGATCTACCGGCTCCTTTGTCCGGGGGGGAGGGCGCTCGTTTTTGAACCGACCCGATACGGAACGGCCCTCTGTTTCGGCCTGATGCGATGGACCTGGGGGGTCGTCTGGGGAATCAGGGAGCGGCTTCGGGGGAAAAAACCGATATGGGTCGTGGAGGAAGAGTTCGTGGAAGGTTTGTCGGCTCCTCCGGATATTACGACCTTTTATCCGAGACAGTTGCGCAAGATGATCCATGACATTCCGTTTGCCCGCGCCGACGTGACGACCTACGGCTTCCTGGGTAATCTCACCCGATGGTTCTGCCACCCGATGAGAAACGTCCCGGTCTTCGGCAGGCTGGCAAACGGGATGGCCGATCTTCTGACCCGGCTGGACGAAGGTCCGCTCAGAAAGATCGTGCCCGAGACCTTCTATTTTCAGGCGGTCATCACGCTCACAAAATAAGTGTTCGCGGCCCTTATTCGGTCTCGGATCTGAGGAAACGCGCAAGCCCTATGCTGTCGGCGGGACGTTGGACGACGAGGCCCGGGAAGGATTGCCCGGGTGACCGCCGGCCGGCCGTGAAAACGCTCTGTTAGAAAGAGGCCCATGGATTACCCCTTCGAGATACACGAGATCCTCACCGATTATCTCTTTTCTCTTCCGGTCGAGTCGCGACGGCCGTTCTACCGAGACAAAGAGACCGACCCCGTTCGGCTCGCCGCTTCCTGGGAGGGACCGCTCACCGGGCGAACGAAACATGATATCGAGCAATCCTTTGTCTACTACGAGTCTCTGATGGAGGCGGGCCGCGACCGGCGGTGCGCCCTCTCGTACAATGAGCCCACTGCGTACGTCTGGCCGTTTGTGATCCAGCGGGTCTTTTCCCTCTTCTCGCCCGAGACCCGGGCATCCCTTATGGAGGCGGTGGGGGCCCCCCCCGACCGCTCGCCGGTACCCGCCCTGGTGGCGTCGGCAGCGGCCAGAAACGCCTTCCGCCGCGCCTTCCTGGCCGATATCAACGCCCCGATCCTTTCGTTTCTCTACTCGATGGTCTACCTGATGGGATTTTCGTCGGGTGGGGAGGCGTCGTTCCTCACGCGCGTCTTCGGGAGGGTCGGCCGGTGGGAGGGACACCTGCTGGACGCCGGCGGGGGCTCGGGCTTCGCGGGGCTGCTCATGTCGACCCGCGGGCCGGTGACCTACATAGATTTTTCCCCCTTCCGGGCCGAAAGGGCCGCGGCCGTCGCCGCGGCGTCCCTGGACGATCCCGGTTTCTTTACCCGGATGCTTGACCTCATCGATCGGGAGTCGGCCGTCTTCGGGCTCTCGCTCGACCGATCCCTCATCCCGCCCCTGGGCGGGGGCGGACCGTTGTGCCGCTCGGGCGACCTGTCACGGCTGCCGGCCGACATCGGGCCGTTTGACGGGGCCATCCTCACGGACGTCCTTGAGCATACGACCGATCCGGAAGGGACGCTGTCTGCCGTCGCCCGCACGCTGCGGCCCGGCGCACCGCTCCTCATTACCGTCCCCACCGACGCCAACGGAGTGGTCGGGCAAATCCGCGAGGAGGAAGAGGGGTATGCGTTTCCGTTCCTGCTGCACATCTCGTTTTTCTCCGATGAGCGGATTCAGCGGATGGCAGCCGGCGCGGGACTTACCGTGCAGGAGCTCTCGTATTTCTCATACGAAAAGACGACGTGTGTCGGCCCCGCGCCGATGGAAGTGCTGGCGACCATGCGAAAGAAATAAGCGCGGGGCTCAATAACCGATAAAGTCGGATTACGGCGCCCGCGGCGAAAACGCACACCGTGCGGGTTGCGCGGGTTCGGTCTCCTAGACGCGTTGCCCACGCCGGACCGATCGGATGGCGGCCAAACCGCGACAGCGGGCCCGGTCCCGTCACTTCTCGAAAACCGTCGGCGATCGATCAATCGAAATTTAACATAAATCAGCGCTTTTTTCTTGACATGGCTCCGTATTTATTATATCAATCGAATGATACATAAAACTCCCGGCAGGGCGCTCTCCCTTCAGTGGTACGGCAAACCTCTCCGTATCGCCGACACGACGGTCTATCAGAGTGCCCGCCGCAGGCCGGGACGAACAACGGCCGGGATCGATACAAGATCCCCGGACCATGTTTTTACCGATCAGAAGATGGGGCAGGCCATGTCAATTGAAAGACTCAGGGCATTCGAAGATGAGATGAAGACCTGTTTTCGGTGCTCCCTGTGCAAGATGATACCGCTTCCGGTGATCACCGATTCACGATACGCCCAGGGGTGTCCGGCAAATCGCGAGTATCACGCACACGGATATTCGGGATCGGGCAAGAGCATCATGGCGCTCAGCCTGTTGGAGGATAGAATCACGGCAGACGAGACCCTGGCGGATATTACCTACGCCTGTACGACATGCGGGCTGTGCGATGTCGCGTGCAAATTCATCATGGATTCGGAGCGACAGGTCGTAAACATCGCCCTGAGAGAACATATGGTCGATGAGGGCCTGGAGCTGCAGGCGCACCGGAAGGTGATCGAGGAGCAGAAACAGGGCAACGACCGGAATGCATCGTATCTCCCCTTCCTGAAATGGGCCCGCGAGCTGGGATTAAAGGTACTGCCGGGCGAGAAGGCCGAGGTGTTGCTGCTCCCCGGCCTGAGCCGGCACGGCGATGAACAGATCATGGACGTCAGCGGCAAGCTCGCCCGGCTCCTGATCCATGCCGGAGTGGACGTGGGCGTAATAGGGACGGCCCGACAGGACACGGGGCTCTTTGCCTACTGGACCGGCCATCGGGAGGTCTTCACCGACCAGGCCCGGGAGCTGACCGCACTCATAAACGGTCTGGGGGTTCGGACGGTCGTGACGGTGTCGGGCTCGGACCTGGGGATGCTTCGCGCGAAATATCGCGAATACGGCTTCGAGCTGAAACCCGAACTCTTTCATGCGTCGGAGTACCTGGCGCGCCTCATAAAAAAGCGCAGGCTCCGTCTGCCCAACGCGTTGGCGGCAAAAGTCACGTATCACGACCCGTGCTACCTCGGACGCCAGAGCGAGCCGCCTCACCACTGGGAGGGTGAGCTCAAAATGACGCACGGTGTCATGACCTACTTCTCACCTCCCAAGCCAATGAACCGGGGGGTAAACGGGGTCTACGATGCGCCGAGAGAGATCATCACGTCCATCAGAGGTATTGACCTCGTCGAGATGCACCGGATACGGGAATATGCGTTTTGCTGCGGCGGCGGCGGAGGTGTCCCCGAGGCCTACCCGAGGCTTTCAGGCAATACCGCGCTGCACCGGATCGATGAGGCCCGGTCGGTGGGGGCCGAGCTCCTCGTGACGGCATGCCACCACTGCAGGCGAAACCTGACAGATGCGCAGGCGGCGGCGCCCGACGCCCCCCTGCCGGTGGTCGATATCATAGACCTTGTCTACCAAGCCGCCGATATCGGGGCATGAGGCACGACAATGAACCGAAAGACAGATGAAGGATTGAGGGCCATCCTGCCCTCGGATCGGATCACGCAAGACCCGGGAGACATCCGGGAATCGCTGACGGTAAATCCCCTGGGCGAGCCCGAGGTGACGCCCGGATGTATCGTCCGTCCGCAAGACAAACGGGAGCTCGGACAACTCATCGAGCTCTCAAACGAAAAAGGGCTGAACCTGACGATCACCTCTTCGGCAGGCCGGCACACAAAGGGGGGGTGCACGGCGGATCGCGAGAGTATCCGCATCGACCTGGCGCCGTGGAAGGCCATCGAGCACGTCGACCGTCGAAACCGCGTCTGCCTGATCCAGCCGGGGGTCACGTATGGGGAGCTCTCGGCGGCTCTCAGGGAGCACGGGATGGTGGTTCCCATGCCGCTGGCCCCGCGCGACGGCAAGAGTGTGGTCGCTTCCGTGACGGATCGTGAGCCGTCGACGTGGCCGAGCAAGCAATGGGATTGGGGCGATCCCGTGGGAAGCACGGAGGTCATCTTTGGAAACGGGTCGCCCATCAGGACGGGGTCGGCGGGCGGCCCGGGGTCCCTTGCGGCCCAGCGGGCCGCCGGGGGCGCCCAGAAGTATTCGGGAGGTCCCTCCCAGACGGATCTGCATCGGGTGGTGCAGGGCTCCCAGGGCACGATTGGGGTCGTCACCTGGATCACGGTCCGCGCCGAGACGGCGCCTACCGTCCAGAAACCCTTTCTCGTCGGCGCCGATACCCTCGATGCCCTCGTCCCCTTCGTCTACGGCGTAGAACGCCCGGGCCTCGGAGAACACGCCTTCATCCTTAACCATCAGGCTCTCGGTATGCTCATGGCCCGACCGGACGCCGCGGCGACCGACGACGGACGCGGTCTCCTTCCCGCCTATATCTGCCTTGTCAATGTCGCGGGCTTCGAGCGGCTCCCCGCCCAGAGGCTCCGATACCAGGAGCGCGATATCCGGGAGATCGCCGATCGGCACGGGCTGTCGCTTGTCCGGGAGCTCGGGGAGGTCTCGGCCGATAACCTCCTTGACGTATCGACACGGCCGTGCGGCCAGGTCGACTGGAGGCACGGGGCGCGCGGGCACTGTCTGTCACTCTTCTTTCTGACTACTCTGGACCGAACGCCTGAATTCACACGCCTCTTTTCGGATACGGCGGCACGGCACGGGCTCCAACGCCGGGACATCGGCGTCTATCTCCAGCCCGTCGTCCAGAATCACGCCTGTCACGTCGAGTTCATGATCCCGTTTGACCCGGCCGCTGCCGTCCGACGTGAGCCGGATGCGCGCGTTTGAGAAGGAGGCGGTCGCAAACCTGGCCAGAGCCGGCGCCTTCTTCAGCAGGCCCTACGGCGTCTCCCAGGAGGTCGCATTCGGGCAAAACCCGATTCACCGTGAGCTTCTGAAAAAGGTGAAGGATATATTTGACCCGGCCCGCGTGCTCAACAGGGGCAAATGGGGACTCTGATCGTTTCGATGGAGGCCGGCGCAGGGCCGACGTCTTGGATGGACGTCCCGCTGCCTGCGGCCGGCGGCAAAAGGAGTGAACGATGTTAAGTGACAGAGAATTGAAAACCCTCCAGGATATCGTATCTCCCCAATGGGTCTTTACTTCCCCGTGCATGATGGATACCTACTCCCTTTATATGAACCCGGAAACCCTCAATCGTGAGGGCGGGCGCTGGACCCCCCGTCCCGTGGCGGTCCTCCTGCCCGAGACAACCGAGCAGATACAGGAAATCATGCGGTTCTGCAACACAACCGACCTCATGGTCAAACCGCTCTCGACGGGGTTTCATACCGTCGCGGCGGCGTCCCGGGACCGGGTTATTATCCTTGATCTGAAGCGGATGAACAGGATCATCGATATCGACGTGAAGAATCAGATCGCCATAGTTGAGCCGTACGTGAAGGCCTACGAGCTGCAGACGGAGGCCTTCAAGCACGGACTGAACGTGCACATCATATCGTCGGGCAGCAACCATTCGATCCTGGCCTCCCACGCGGCCGCCTGGGGATACGGTTTCAGCGGACCGTCGACCAGCTACAGCGGCAGGAACCTCCTGGGCGTCGAGTGGGTGTTGCCGACCGGCGAAGTCTACACGCTGGGCAGCGGCGGGATCGGGGCCGGGTGGTTCACCGCGGACGGCCCGGGTCCGTCGATGCGGGGAATCCTGCGCGGGTTCTCGGGGACTTTCGGAGGCCTGGGCGTCTTTACCAAGTGCGCGGTGAAACTCTACAGCTGGGACGGACCGAGCCGATGGGAGGTGCGCGGTAAGGCCCCGGTCTACTACCTGAACGACTATCCCCGCAACGTTCAGATGAACATCCTCTCGTTTCCCTCAGCCCAGGCTATGAAGGACGCAGGGTACCTGCTCGGGGAGGCCCAGATCGAGTATGCCCAGTTCCGTACGCCTTCCTTCTTCGTGGCGCTGGGCCTGACGGAAAACAACGAGCAGCTCAAGACGGCTCTGGAGACGGGAATCTTCGAGAAGATCGCGCGATACGTCCTGGTCAACGCCGTGGTCGGCTCCTCGGACGGCGAGTACCGGTGGAAGATGAAGGCCATGAGGCAGGTCCTCAAGGAAACCCGCGGCGTATCCATCCCGCTGTTCCTCAAACCGTCGCCGAAAATGCTCGCGGGTATCCACGCGATGAGGCACTCGGGACTGACGCGATGGCTCATCGACGGTATAGAGGACCCGCTGCTCATATTGCGCCGTTTCCCATTCCTGCAGGAAATCATTAATCGTCTTCCTGTCGGCAAACAGAACAGGATCGAGACCTACTCGCGGCTCTTCTGGCTCCTGATTCGAAACGCGGTCAACACCCAGGCCACGTCCCGGCCCTCCCAGGGAATGAACACGATGATGGGATCGTTCGACACGTGGGACCTCGGTGTGCAGCAGTCCGAGTGGATCGCCCAGGCCAAGCAGAAATATATCCGGCGCGGCCACATCGTGGATGATGGGGGCGACCTGGGCTGCGGAGGAACCTACGAGGGAGGTCACCTCGGATACCTGGAAGGCATCATCCTCTATAACACGAAGGACCGGCAGTCCATCATCGACACAGGCGACCTGATCAATGAAGGGATCGACGCCACGATGGACCTGGCGATGGGCATCCCGATCGCCGGGATGGGCTGCGCCATGAATGCGCGGCTCGGCCCAGCCTGCGGCAACTATCAGATATGGCAGAGCAAAATAAAAAAGGCCCTGGACCCGAACAACGCATCGGACCCGTTCTTCTACGCCGAGCCTGAAGAAGATACGTCATAGGTGTCGGAGGCAAGGAAGGGGCCTATCGTATCGCTCCCCAGTCCGGGGAGACGGCATGAGCCGAGCGCCCCCGGGGAAATATGAACTTTTCCTGGGGACATAGAGGCCTTTTTGGTGATATATAGAAATAGCGAAAGTCACCCAGACAAGGAGACCCGCCATGAGCGCCAAGGTAATCGAAACGTGGACCGGTCCAGGCAAAAGAGACGGCTCCATTCAGTTGATCGAGCCGCATGAAAATGCGGTTCACTCGGTCAAGGGCAAGACCTACCTCGAATGGTGGTATTTCGACGCGATCCTCGAGACGGGTCACGTGGTCGTCGGCTTCCTTCAGGCGTCCGAGCTGTTGAGCCGAAAGCCCGGGGTCGAGCTCCACGTCTACCTGCCCTCGGGAGAAAAGATATCCGAGATCCGACAGTATGCCGCATCGGACCTGCGGATCTCACCGGAGGTCTGCGACGTATGGGTAGGCAAGAATAATGCGACGATGATCTCCGGCGCCCAGGGAGGTCCCCCGGTATATGAGCTGCACATTGCCGAGGGCAATCTCGAGGCCCGGTTAACGTTCACCCCCCAGGTTCCCGGATGGAGACCAGGCGAGGGTAAGACGGTCTACGGCGCCAGCGGGTATTTCGCCTGGATCGTGCCGATCCCGAGGGCGCGGGTGGAGGGGACAATCAGAATCGGGGATAAGGTCATTCCCGCCCGGGGCGTGGGCTATCACGATCACAACTGGGGGACCGCCGACATGAGGAGGATCCTCACCCACTGGTACTGGGGAAGGATCTACGCCGACGATCTTACGCTCATCTATGCCTACGTGCGCACCAACCGGCGGTTCGGCACTACCTGCTCAAAGCCGCTGATGATCGCCCATAAAGACCGGATCATCCAGAGCACCGGACAGTGGGAGCTCTTCGAAGGAGATCTGGTCTTCAACGAGCAGGCAAACAGGCACTATCCCGAACGGGTGAGGATCGAGGCGCCGGGGGAATTCTCGCTCTCCCTGGAAGTGAAGGAGATCATCGATGCCCACGATTTTCTCGAGAATCTGAACCCGGTCCTGAGATGGGGAATTAACAGGACGCTGGGGCGTCCCGGCTATTTCAGGTTCAGATCCGACTTCGACCTTACGGTTGTTCATGACGGCAAGTCCCTCCATCGCTCCGGCAAGACCCTCCACGAGATGGTCGCACTGAAATAGGGGGGTCGGCCTGCAAAACAAGATGGTCTTTGAGGGACGGCCCGATTTTCTGCGCAAGGCCTGTCCGATGTGATATATAGTGACGCCTGAAGATGACGAGACATAAACAGACAGAGGATACATGGCTGCGAATCCTGGATTCGGCCGAGATGCTGTTCGCGCGGGCGGGCTACGATGGCGCCTCGACCCGTGAAATAGCCAAGGCCGCGGGCATCTCCATCAACACGCTGCACTACCATTGCGGCGGAAAGAAGAAGCTCTACGAGAAGGTGCTGGAGCGGGCCGTTGTATCCGTTACGGATCTCGTCAATGAGCACGTCCAGCGGATTCTCGATCGGGATCTGAACGACCCCGACATGCTGGAAGAGTCCATCACGCGGCTCATCGGCGACCTGTTCGATATCCTGCACGAGCATCCGAACTATGCCCGACTCTTCCTGCGTCAATTGCTGATGACCGACCTGGATCTGCGAAGTGTAGAGAGCGACCGGCTGGTGCCGACCCTCCACCGCTGGTCAGAACAGATCGAGTCGCAGGTGGCCTCCGGCCGTCTCGGGACGATGAATCTCTTTCTCTTCTTCCTTTCGGCGAGCCTCATGTACTGGGGGCTCTTCGTCCAGCCGAAGTTCATCGCCGGGTACTTCGCGATCGACCCCGACTCGGATGAATTCCTTGCGATTCTCAAGGCCCACGCCAGGGAAATGACGCTGAGGATGATCCAGGAGCGCCAAGCCCGCGTGCCCTGAGACCCCTCCCTGCCCGCTAGCGCCCCTTGGAACACTCCACTATAATTACGTTATCGGTTCCGGGGGGAAACGCAACCGCACGATCGACGAAACCGGAATCGGCGATAGGTTGGGCGTACTTCTCATAGAGGGCACGGCCATTACCGTGGCAAAAAACGATAAAATCATAGGGGCATGCGGCGGTGGTCCCGCTTATCGCCTCACTGAGGGTATCTTCGGTAAGTGTCACGAAGGACCCGTCCGCGTAGTAGGCGATGCGTGAATCGTCGGTAAGGATACTCTTTCCGGCGCCGGAGTGTGAAAGGATGTAGCGTCCGGTGATCTTCAGCGGCGTCTTCTTGGATCCCCAGTAGTAGGAGCCCTTGATCAGTCCACTCGTGATCATCCCGGTGACGAAGAGGACTATAAGGGCCCAGAGAATAAAAACGGATCCCTTCCTCTGTCTCTGTCTGAAGAGACCCTCAATCCAAAACTGCAACAGCCTCATGCCGTATCCCATGAACCCCATGAGCAGTACGACCGCAGTCAGAAAGTACCTCCGTGAGAACGTGTAAGACATACTGAAATAGACAAAATCGAGCAGGAGCAGCGTCACGATAATAAAGAGGCCGTACCGCTCCGACGCGAGAAGCCCCTTTTTCGTCCACAGGCGGACGAGGTTGGCGGCCAGGAGAACAACATAGACGGCAAAGATCGCCTCAATGAACTCGAAAAAGAACGCGAGGGCCATGTCGGCGATCCTCAGGCCGGTGGTGACTCCCCCCAGGGCCGTCAGCTCACGCTGGAGACCCAGCGTCGGCTGGGAAAACATGGATAGAGGGTTCGGGGATTTCTCCATGCTTACCGAAAAGCCATGCGACTTGAGAGAGAAGATGATGATGAGACAGACGGCCATCGTCAGAGAGATCGCCGCGAACGAAATGGTGGATCGGAGTCTGTCGCGCAGGGTCGTCTCTTTGAAGCGCGGGTCCCTCATCCAGATAAAGAGAAAGACCGCTATAATACAAAAGAGGCCTTCGGCCTTCGTCAGATAGGCCAGGGCGGCCGTGCACCCTGAAAGGACAAGATAGCGGTCCTTCCTTTCTTCAAACCCCTTCCACGCGATAAAGAATGTCATCACAATAAAAAAAATGCTCATGGAATCCCTGAGCACGTTTGACGCGTCCACAAACAGGTAGGGATGAATCGCAAAGAGGAAGGCGGAATAATGCGCGACTTTCCGGCCGTAGGCGCCCTTTGACATCAGATAGACCGGAAACAGGGTGAGCGTTCCGAACAGGATCGAAAGCGCTCTTCCTGCCGCCTCGTACCCGATGCCGCATTTGCTGACGACGGCCATCAAGAAAGGGAAGAGGGGATGCACCTTTACGCCGAAATCCCCGAAGGAAAGCGAGCCCAGGTTTCCGAAGGTCCTGGCGATTTCGATGATCGTATAGGAGTCGGGCTCTATTACCTGGGTGTTGACGGACTGAAAGACCCTCACGGCAAGGGTGAACGCCAAGAGCAGGAAGAAAGGGAGGTCAAACGTCGACGAGCCATCGTCGTGGATGTCGTCGTGTATCTCAAAGGCAGCTTTGATAGAGGTCATGGTATCTTCCTGCAATTGATTTGTAGTCAAATTCCGCCTCTACCCGTTTCCGTGCGTTTCTTCCAAGCCGCTCTCTCAGGTCACGGTCACCGAGGACCCGGTTGAGGGCGTCGGCCAGGGCGTCGGCGTCGTTTGGCGACACAACGAACCCGGTTGTGCCGTGCCTGTTGACGATGCTGGTGGCAGTCCCCAGCTCGGTGGAGACCACCGGCTTTCCGCACGCCATCGCCTCCAGCTGGACGATCCCGAATGCCTCGCTCTTGGCGATGGACGGAAGGCAGAGGACATCCGAGGCGTGATAGTAGGAGGGGAGCTCTTCCTCGGGCGTAAATCCCACAAACCGTACCTTCTGCGCTATATTCAGGTCCTGGGCCAGTTTCTTCAGCAGCTTCTTCTTCAGGTCCGGTGCCGACGATAATCAGGGTACCGTCGACGCCTCTCATCGCCCGCAGCAGCACCTGGATGCCCTTGTAGTATACCAGCCTTCCCACGAAAAGCACGATCGGACCCCGGATGCCGGCCCTGATCTTCTCCGCCCGGGCGCGAACCTCGGGTGTGTCGTCGAACCGCCGGATATCGATCCCGTACCCGATGGGGATGCATTTGGCCGCAAACGGGTGGAGGATCGGGTCATACGAGTCGACATCGGCTGACGCGGTAACTATCCTGACGGCCCGGTCGAGCACCCGTCGAAAGACCGGATCATAGAAATGCTTGAGATACTTCTGCTTGACGATATCGGCGTGATAGCTGACGACGATCTTGCCGGGAAGATCCGCCAGCGCCATCGACAGCGTTGCCGTGGGATTGGGGGCGTGGAGGTGAATGATATCGTATGCCTCTCGTCTGATCGCGCTCTTCCAGCCGAAGCAGAGGGGGGTCGAAAAGATGATTCCCAGGGAAAAGAGGCGCAGAACCTCAATCCCGTCTACGATGTCTCTTTCAGTACGCCGCTTCGTGTTGGCCACGATTACCCTCTGGGAAACGCCCAGCTCGTTGATGCCGGCCACGAGGGTGCGCAGCTGCGTCTCGATTCCCCCCGGGGTGGGATAGTAGAACTTGCCGAGATGGAGGATCTTCATACCTTTCGTATTCTCAAGACAAACCGTGGAGACAACAAGAAGAGAGCGGAAAAAAAGATTCCGGTAATCCCGTTGGCCGACAGGTAGGCAATGGGCAGTATCACGATCAGGCTGAGATAGCCCGCCATCCTTTTGGCTGCCTGAATGAAGTCACGTTTCCTGCCGGAGCCCCCGGTCCCCCTCACCTCTTTTTTGCCCGTCCTGTCCCGCGCCAGGATTTCGCGCAAGACCCACGATATCGGCGTATGTCCTATGTACCGGTTCAGCACGGCTATCGAACAGGAGACGGCCCGGGGATAATGAGTTCGCGTCTTTGTATCGGGATGATCCCTACTCTGCGCGATGACTTCCCGTACGTAGCCTATCTTTCCTATCTTGGCCAGCTTCCACCACAGATCATAGTCCATCGCGTAATGGAGCGACTCATCCAGGCCGCCGACTCTTTCCCAGGCCGGCTTTCGTATCAGCGAGGCCGGCTGTGATATGAAGCAGCGGTGGGCGAAGAACCGCAGGAAAAACGGCATCGTGGGGTAGTACCCCACCAATTTCCCCATTTCGTCAATTATCTCGGCCCGGCCATACGCCGCCACGTGATCGGGGTGTTCGTCCAGGAAGCGTTCGAGTATACGTAACCCTTCGGGAAAAACGATATCATCGCCATTCACCCACCCTACGTAGACGGTCGATCCAGGCGCTTGGGCGATCCCTTCGTTGATCGCACTGCTCTGTCCTCCATCCTGCCCGGAGCGCCAGAAAAGGAGCCTCTTCTCATAACGTGCGATGACCTGCCTCGAATTATCGGATGACCCCCCATCCAACACCGCGGCGGAGATGCCGCGGTAATCGCCGGCGAACAGCGCGCTCAGGGCGGATTCAAGAAAACGCCCCTGATTGAGATTGGGGATCGACAAAAAAATCCTGCTCATAGATATATTATGTTACACCCTTTACAGATCGTGCCACATATCGAGTCTTCAGCCTCCTGCCTCGAATCAAGATGCTCGAATGGATCATAGATCCCCCGTTTGATGCAGACGCCCATCCCAGATTTCATCGAGGTTCCAACCGGCCCCCCTCAGGGAGTTTGGATACCGATAGTAGCTCAGCACGCGGCTGTAGACGATTTTCCGGATCATATAACTATACTTGTTCACGATAAACCCCGCCGACATCTTCTCCATATACTTGGACTTGATCAGGTTTATCTCTTTCACTCCAACGTCGTTCATCTGCGTGATGGTCTTTTGTTTCGGATGCGTCCTGAATGCGCCGAAGAATCGGTTTATCCTCCTGAATCGTGCCCCCGCCAGCATCATGCGACACCACAGATCGTAGTCCATGGCAAACCGGAACGACGTATCTATCCCGCCGACGTCCTCCCAGCTTCTTCTCCTCCAGAAAGCCGTCTCCTGGGGTATGACGCAGTACGCGATAAGAATCCGGTCGATATGTCCCGGCAATATCCATTTCCTTATTACAAAGTCGTTAGGGTCGATATAGAGGCGATGGCTATAGATGACATCGACATCCGGATCGTTCGTGAAATAATCGGATACGAACCGGAATGCGCCGGGACAGAGGACATCGTCGGAATTAATCCACGCCATAATGTCGCCGCTTGTGTGCCGAAAACCGTGCTCAATCGCGTGGGCCTGGCCCCCGTCTCTTCCGGATTGCCAGTGCTTGAGTCTGTGTTCATATTTCCTGATACTATCAAGCGAACTATCGTTGGACCCTCCGTCCATGATTACATATTCCATATTCGGATAATCCTGGTGGATCACGCTTCGAATGGTTCGCTCGATAAATGCTCCGTGGTTAAGCGAAGGTGTAACGATGGATATCCTCAGCATATACGGTATTGGTACCACGCACAATTGTAGCACGTCGGGACGTGCTCACGCGGAGGTGATGCCGTCCAGGAGCGCCTCGACCTTGTTGCGTGCTTCTATGTCCATAAACAGCGCGTCAGATTTTATTCGGGGTACTACACGCTTGCGACCGAAATTGAGGAGCTTCTCATCCCAGCCGTAGCGCTGGGCGGTAACGGTCAGGGACTTCAGGGCGTCGACGTAGCAGCCGTTTCGGACCAGCCTTCTGTCAATAAACCATAAATAGAAATCGAACGTTACCGGTAAGGGATTATGGAATTTATCCCGCGCCGCGGTCAGGCCTTCTTTGCAGCACGTTACAATGGCCCCGGCAACTTGCTTCGCCGAAGCATCTCCCATCTCGATGAAGCGGGTTGAAGGCTTTCCCCAGTATTGAAAGTCGTGAAGAAAAGAGGCGTATACGGACGTGTGACTCGACAGCAGCTGGATATTGGGTAACTCTTCAGCGGCCCCGGAGGTCGCCGCGACGGTTACCCCGCTGCCGCAGCCGACAAAGAGGGAACAGTGATGAGTAAGCTCGGCGTTTTCCCGTATCTTTATTTCGGTGGCCCAAAAGACATTCGGCAAAGTCGTCTTCAGCTTCCGGTGAGTCGATAGAATAAAACAACTGTTTTTCAGCTGACTGCTTACCTGCTTGGCCACCTTCAGCGCGAAGCGTGGCGTAACGTAGGACTGTCCGCTCAGTGCCGAACATTCAAAGAGAATGCGGTGTTCGTATCGATCGATTCCGTTGGAACGAACGAAATCGGCTACACGTTCCTTTTCACGGTCACTGAGGACGATCGTGCTGTCGATCGGCACACTAATAGGTCGGTCGTACGCTCTCAGGATGCTCGGACGGATCGTTCCGTCGAAATTTCGAAAATTGGAGGGCCAGATTTGGGACAACACTACTCTGTCAAACTGCTCGGGGCCGGACTGGACTCGGAGCACCGCGGTTTCGAGGGCGCGCCAGGCCGTGCCTATGGTCTTTCCGTGGGTTGTGTCCCATTCCCAGATGTCGTCCACGTGGGGATTGCCATCCAGCACGTGACGACAGCTCTTTGAGACCGCCCAGGTCAGGCGGCTATCGGGATAATCCTTCTTCAGCTGTCTGGCCAGTATCGTCGCATACAGGCAGTCACCGTTGGCGGCCAGCTGTCCCAGCAGTATCTTCATGCTTCAGTTCGTCACTTCCCGTCTAGTATACGGTATACGATTTCTCTTCCACTATGCTCGACCGGGTGAGCTCGTTGATCTTTCGCTTGATTGAGGCCCGCTCATCATTCGATCGGTAGATCGCGCGCGCGGTGTCGATGAATCCGATCTCGAACGCGTCTCTCAGCTCGTAATCGCGGATATCATCCTCCAAATCCCAGAGCACCTCGTTCACTTTCTTCAGCTGGGCTTCAAGATCGTCCAAAGCCGGAGAGGTCTCCAGGTTTTCGCGCCTCAGCCTGTTGAGGAGATCCAATTCGTGCCGGATGTTCTTCAGCTTCTCCTGATCGCCAATCCGCTCGGTCTTGATCCTGAGGATCGTGATCTTGTCGATCAGCTCTCCGGCGGATATCTCCGCCAAAAGGGGCCTCGCCTTCAAGTCGATGCCTCCACTACTTCCGGTTCAGATGGGTCACTCAGGCTCGGATAAGCCCGTCCTCCTTCACGCACCGCTCTTGCTCATTGCGCTCCTGCTGCGGACGTATCCCCAATTCCACACCGCTTTTCCGGCGGGCAATTCAACTAACGGCCCGGCCCGGAAGCGGCCGGCGGGAAATCGAGGAAATCATCACAGGCATCGAAGATATCCAGTTTCGGCCGGTATCCGAGATGCGATACCGTATCGGTGATGTCCGCCTGGAAGCTCCTCGCATTCTGATGCGGCTCCAGTTCCCCTACGTGCTTGCGGTAATCGAGGTCATGTCTCATGAAAAGCTCTTTGACAAAATCCCTCCCGTACCAGGTCTTGCCCGTGGCGAAGATTATATCTTTCCGGTGATCCAGCCGAAGCAAATCAACGGCCATTTTCATGTATTCGGGAGCGCAACCCCAGTCGGAATAGAAGTCTAACGTATACACCCGGGCATGATATTTCCCATCTCTCATCGAATTGACCAGGATACTCATAATTTTCGGAATGAAGAATTCAACTTGGACGCCGCACTGATTCATGATTAAAAAAATACCCTATATTTCCTTCTATCTTATGTTTGTCTCTGTAATGGTTCAACAGGTGCTCCGCACATAGCTTTGTCGCGGAATAGAGACAGGTTGACTGCCTTGTTGATTTTATCGAGATTCTCCCGGTGAGAGGGGCTCCGAAGACTTTGCATGAGCTGGCGTAGAAAATCCGTAACTGCCGATTCGTAATCCGTGCATATTCTAAAACCGTGTGCAGGCTTTTAACGTTGACGTCTAATGCGTCAGCCCACACCTCTTCGTAATTGAAACCGGACGGACCGTGCACAGCAGCCAGATGGTATGCTTCGTCCGGATGGAAGTCTTCAAGTAATTCCCTGAGCCGGTCTTGCCGGCGAAGGTCGACACACCGATAGGAAAATTGCGTGCTCTCATCAACATATCGCGATATTGGCTGTTTATCCACCCCGCACACCTGATGCCCCTGCGAAATGAGCGTTTCCGCGACATAGCTTCCATCCTGACCGTTTACTCCCAATACGAGGCATCTCATACGCGGCTACCACTTCTTGGCGAGGTCGAAAACCCACGTCTCGCTCGAAATCGGCTCGTTGTCGAGTTTTGCCATGACTTGATCAATATTGTCGGCGTTCACGAAGTCAATCTGCGGCAACGGGAATATGAAAGTGACGCCGTTTCGAATCGTCTCGTACTCACGATGAAGAAACTCACGTTTGAAATGCCAGGGAAGCACGAGATAATAGTCAGGCTTCATACTGCGGGACTCTTCCTCCGAGATCATTGGTATGTATGTTCCGAGCGTCTTGCCGCCAACCTTGTACGGGTTCCTTTCTGCGGCCGCCTCAATTATCGTATTGTCGATCCCGTACCATTGCAGCAAGACGTTTCCTTTGGTCGAGGCACCATAAATATGAATCCTCTTGTTTTGTTGACGTATTCCCTTAAGGATTGCTTTTAGATCATCCCGAAGATCGGTTATGTGTTTCCTGAAGCGTGCGTATGGCTCATCGGTATCCAACGCCATCTCGAATTCCAGTAAGCGAAGCCTCTGAATATAGTCCTCGTTTGCCGGGGTATCGAAATCGGATACATCGTCATGACAGATAAAGCACCGTATGCTTCCGCCGTTAATATCGTTGATTTCAGCTCGAAAGACACGAAGTCCCGCGCTGGCGAATATGTGCTCAAGCACGGTCAGGCTATAGTATTCCAGGTGCTCATGGCAAATGGTATCGAAGGAATTCTGAAGCAGCATCAGGGGTAGATAGGACATCTCCACTATCCAGAAACCGCCCGGCTTCATGAGTGAGGCGATACTCCGCGCAAATCCGATAGGCTCCTCGAGATCATAGAACATGGCGATGGACGTCACGATGTCGAAATCCACTCCCTGGAGAGCCTTCAACGCCCGTTCCGAGGGGAACAGGGTGTTCACGAGGGTCATCGGGAATTCTATCTCCTTGGCGATATCGGAGGGGTCAACCCCGAATAGTTCCGTCCCTTTAGGATAGTAGGATAGCAGAGTGCCGTCATTGCAGCCGATATCAAGCACGCGGAGCTTTTCCCTCGTCGGTCCCATGACTCCCCGTGTGCTTTCGACAATCCCTCGCAGGTGATCACGCATGGTCTCGTTTGTCCCTGACCGATACCAGTAATTAGAGTAGAGGATCGAGGGGGGGAATGTGTGTGATAATTGAGCCAGGCCGCATGCGTTATCGCCTGACGTCACGTCACATCTCACGAGCTTTGTCGGCAGCTTTCGTCTGGGCGGTTCAATCACCCCTTCCTTGACGAAAGACCCCTGAAGGTATTGTTCTCCAAGGTCGACAATATCAACAAGGTTGCGTGATCCACACACCCTGCACGCTTTGATGTATTTCGGATGCAATGAGTACCTCCATGATTCGATAAGAGGCGTGCCATTCCATGAGGCTGTTACGACCCCGACATTCGATATCCGGCGGCTTAATAGACGACCGACCTGTGATCGTCGTTGCGTACACCTACCGCCTTCTTTACTCTACCTATCCTCGTTAATGACCGCGTGGTTTCCGTACGCTCGTAACGGCGGCTTTCCCGGGATTCGGACTACCCGAGATGCTCACGGTACCACTCTATTGTCGTTTTTAGACCTTCTTCAAACTCAGTCCGCGCCGTAAAACCGAAGTACTCTCGCGCCCGAGACGTATCAAGACATCTCCTCGGTTGTCCGTCCGGTTTCGCGGCGTCCCACCTGACCTCTCCCTCATAGCCGGTGTGCTTTGTGATGAGCCGCACCAGTTCTCTGATCGATATCTCCCTGCCCGAACCGATATTGACCGGTTCCGGGCCGTCGTACTTTTCGGCCGCCAGGCAAATCGCCTCGGCGGCGTCTTCCACATAGAGAAACTCCCGGGTTGCATTTCCCGAGCCCCACACACTAATCCGGTCTTCTTTTAAACGTACCGCATCAACGCATTTCTTTATCAGTGCCGGGATAACGTGAGAAGATGCCGGGTCAAAATTATCCCTCGGGCCGTAGAGGTTGACCGGCAACAGATAGATGGCGTTATAGTCGTATTCCTGTCGATAGGCCTGGGCCTGGACCAACATCATTTTTTTCGCCAAACCGTACGGAGCGTTAGTCTCTTCCGGATAACCGTCCCAGAGGTTCTCTTCTTTAAACGGGACCGGTGTAAATTTGGGATACGCGCAAATCGTCCCGACTGCAACGAATTTTTCCACGCCGGTAAGCCGGGCATACTCCATGAGCAGTGCGCCCATAAGGAGATTCTTGTAAAAGAAGCTGCCGGGATGATCCCGGTTCGCACCGATCCCGCCCACCACCGCCGCAAGATGAACAACCAGATCGGCCGGGAAATCGTTATAGAGTCGCGTAACATCCTGCTCGTGGATAAGATCGTACTGTTTGCTGCGCGGAACGAAAATATTTTCGGGTTTGCAGCCCCGTTTAATGAGTCGTTCTATGAAAAAAGAACCCAGGAACCCGTTGCCGCCGGTCACGATGATTCTCTTCTTTTTGATATCCGTCATGGATGCGCTTGCTCCCGGTTGCCATGAGAGTTTCGATATGAACCTGAAGAGGTCCGCGGCGACGGCGACTGTTATCGGTACGTTGCCGCGGAGTACCTCTATTTTTTTGTGATGGGTGTCCTGCTTTCCTGAGAAGTGAGAGTGGTAAGGTCGTTGTCCACCATCATCCTGATGAGCTCCTCGAACGAGACCTTCCTTTTCCAGCCCAGCTCCCGTTCGGCCTTGCCGGGATCCCCCAGCAGGATATCGACTTCGGCGGGCCTGATAAAGCGTGGATCCGTCACGACGTACTTCTCGTAGTCGAGTCCCACGTATTGGAAGGCCAATTGAACAAATTCCCGGACGCTGTGGGTCTGGCCCGTGGCGATGACGAAGGTGTCGGGTACCGGATGCTGGAGCATGAGCCACATCGCCTCCACGTAGTCCCCGGCAAAGCCCCAGTCTCTCTTGGCGTCCAGATTCCCTAACCGCAGCTCCTTATCAAGTCCTAATTTTATCCTCGCTATTCCATGAGTGACTTTCCGCGTCACGAATTCCATGCCTCTTCGAGGTGATTCATGGTTGAATAAGATCCCGGAGGAGGTAAAGAGGCCGTAACTCTCCCGATAATTGACCGTGATCCAGTGTCCGAAGACCTTTGAAACACCGTACGGAGAGCGGGGATAGAAGGGGGTCTTTTCCGTCTGCGGGATCTCCTGGACCTTCCCGAACATCTCGCTGGAAGAGGCCTGGTAGAATCTGATCTTCGGGTTTACGCTCCTCAGGGCCTCCAGAAGGTTCAGAACTCCCATGGCCGTGACGTTAGCGGTAAAGAGCGGCTCTTCCCACGACGCGGCGACAAAGCTCTGGGCCGCAAGATTATATACCTCGTCAGCCTCCGATTTCTCGAGCGCCCTCAGAAGCGAGGAGCTGTCCAGCAGGTCACCGGTGATCAGGGTAATCCTCTCGAGTATGTGACTTAACCGGTCCAGCCGATCGGTGCTCGATCTTCGTACGAGGCCGAAAACCTCATACCCCTTTTCGAGCAGGAACTCCGCGAGATAGGAACCGTCCTGACCGGTGATACCGGTGATGAGAGCCCGTTTTGTCATCTACTGATCCTCTTTAATTTCCGACCGCGCTTTCTCCAATTCAGCGTTCAAGACGCCCTCTATTTCCTTGAGGCGACCCGGTGACGTCGCTTCGAATCTCATAATGAGGGCAGGCTGTGTATTGGAGGCCCTGATCAGGCCCCAGCCGTCCGCGAAACGCACGCGTACGCCGTCTATGTCGCAGAAGTCGTATTTGCCCGTCATGTTATTTTGGATCCTCTCCACGATGCGGAACTTGTCGGTGTCGTCACACGACACCCTGATCTCGGGAGTATTACACATCTTGGGATGCAGATCAATAGCGTCTCCCAGATTGAATTTCTCGTTTTGCGCCCTCTTGAGGACGAGAAGCTCCATCAGCCTGATCGCCGCGTAGATGGCGTCGTCGTACCCGAAATACCGATGCTTAAAGAAGATGTGTCCGCTCATCTCCCCGGCGATAAGGGCGTTGGTTTCCTTCATCTTCTTCTTTATCAGGGAATGCCCGGTCTTCCACATAAGTCCCTTCCCACCCATTCGCTCGATCTCATCGTACATCACCTGGGAGCACTTCACCTCGCCAATACAGACGGCACCCGGCGCTTCTTTAATAACGTTTTCAGCCAGCAGTACCAGGAGCTGATCCCCCCGGATCGTCCTGCCGCGGCCGTCAAGCACGCCCAGTCTATCGGCATCCCCGTCAAAGGCGATACCCACATCGGCACCCGCCTCAATAACCTTGCTTCTCAGCTCGGAGAGGTTCGCTTCATCAGTTGGGTCCGGATGGTGATTCGGAAAGTCACCGTCAGGAGTGCTGAACAACTCATGCACCCGGCACCCCAGCTCCCGAAAAAGGGAGGGGGCGATTATGCCGGCGGTTCCGTTACCGGAATCGATTACGACCGTGAGGGGCCTATCGGCGAGCTTCTCCTTCAGGTATGAAAACTCGCCCAGGATGAACTCCCGGTAGCTGCTTACGATATCAACCGAAGATACCGACTTTGCGGCCCCATCGGAGACTTTCGCGCCTCTCGATTCATCATAGAGCCGGCCAATATCGTCCCCGAAGAGCGTGTCGGTTCCGATACAAACCTTAAAGCCGTTATACTCTTTCGGATTATGGCTGGCGGTTATCATGATCCCGCCGTGAACCGGTAGCGTGTGGAGAGAAAAATAGAGGAGAGGGGTAGGGCACAGGCCGAGATCCACTATATCTATTCCCCAGGCAGCCAGGCCGTCGGTTAAGGCTTCAAAGAGGGCGTCCGAGCTCTTCCTGCAGTCTCTGCCGACAGCGACCGTGGGTTTGGAAATAGTCTCATTGCCGACCAGGATCTTTCCATAGGCCCAGCCGATGTCCCGCGCACACCCCTCGGAAAGCTCCTTGCCGTAGATACCCCGTATGTCATACTCTCTGAAGATTTCAGGAGGAATCATAGATAGTCCTCGAGGCCCGACTCTTTCAGCTTTTCAACGATCTGCTTTACCTCCTGCGATCTCTCCTTGGTCGAAACCAGGAGGGCGTCATCGGTCTCGACGATAATTATGTTCTCAAGGCCTATCGTCGCGACCAGCTTCTTGGGGCTGTAGATAATACAGTCCTTCGTGTCAATATTGATATGCTTTGACCACGTTACATTGCCGCTTTCGCTCTTTCTTTCAACCAGTGTGTCCAGGGCGGCCCATCCTCCGAGGTCGCTCCATCCTACACTGCAGGGCACGACCAATACGTTGCGCGCATGCTCCAGGACACCATAGTCTATAGAAATGGGGTCCAATCCGGGATATATCTTCTCAAGTATTTCCTCGATACTCTTTCCCCTTTTCATTTTCGCGGGGATAGTGCTGAGCTCCCTGTACAGGTCCGGCAGGAAGAGCTTGATTGAATCAAGGATCACACGCGCCTTCCAGATGAAGATCCCGCCGTTCCAGGAATATTGCCCGGAGCCGATAAACCGCTCGGCGGTTTCTCTGTCCGGCTTTTCCACGAAGTGATCGACCAGGAAGAAATCAAATCCGTTAAAGCTCTGAAATAGATCCCCGCTCTTGATATACCCATAGCCGGTCTCGGGATAGCCGGGCTTCATCCCCAGGGTCAGGAGGTAGTCCTTTTGGGAGGCGAGCTCAAACCCAACCGTAAGCAGACTCGTAAACGCTTCATCGTCGGTAATGAGATGGTCCGCCGGGAAGACGCTCATAACCCCATCATGGTTCTTTTCATAGATTAACTGGGCGGCAAGTCCGATGCAGGAAGCGGTATTCCTGGCCATCGGTTCGAAAATCAGGTTCTCCTGCGGTATCTCCGGGATGTTCTTTTCCAGCTCCGCCCGATGTTCCTGGTTGGCGATGACATAGATATTGTTGGCCGAAACCGTCTTGTTGATTCTCTTGAACGTCTCCCGTATCATGGGCTCAGAGCTGATGATATCCAGGAGCTGCTTGGGAGTTTTTCTTCTGCTCCTCGGCCAGAATCGAGTCCCGTGGCCGCCGGCCATGATCACACCGTAATTGTTCCTGTTTATCCTTCCATATTTATCTTCCAGGCGAACGACGTCATGCAATTCCGGGGTCGACACCTCCAGCACGTCGCACTGCTCCACGGCCGAGAACCGGTGTCGCATCTTGGGCGGGATCCTGTAGCACTCCCCGGGAGTGACGCGTAACCGTTTCAGCTGCCCATCTTCCTCGATCGTCAAATCCATGACGCCCGATAGCAGGTAGATGCTCTCATCTTTAACACTATGGTACTGAAGACTCAGCTGTTCGCCCTTTTCGATATGCAGAATCTTTCCGACGTACTTATCGCTTTGAGCGTATATGAGCTCATGTCCCCACGGTTTTTCTATCTTTTTCATATGAAGGCACCCTACTACTAAACCCTGCTCCTGTTGTTTCTTACCAGTGATTTGAAGAGACGTCCCTTTAAAGGAATGCCGGGTAAGTAGTGCAGTCTGAACATTATGAAAGACATGACCAGAAGCAGGAGAAGAAGTATGAGATACTTGACGATCCTCTCCGAGAAAAAGAAGACGATTGAAATTATTCCGGTGAGAAAATTGGCGAAGACCAATATCCGCACGGTCCTCCTATGATCCCCGCTCAACTCGAGCAGTTTATGGTGGATATGTTCTTTATCTCCGGTGAAAATGGCCGTGATGAACTGCGGTACGCTCTTTATCTCTCCGTTCTTTTGGGCCCTGTAGCTCCTCCTTATAATTGCGCAGAGCACATCAAAAAAAGGGAAGAGAAAGAGAATGAGAGGGGTTGTCATCATGGCACTAACCCTTCCCGGCAATCCCATGTCAAGAGTAAAGATGGCCAGCAGTGCCCCAAGGAACGTGCTCCCGGTATCCCCCATGAAGGTTTTGGCCGGATACTTGTTGAAGAAAAGGAAGCCGAGCAGGCAGGAGATCAGTACCAGCAACGGTATGTAATTGGTATTCTTTTTTAGTATGAATATATCGAAAATAATGAGGAAGAACAGGATATTGATGGATACTTTGCATGCCAGACCGTCCAGGCCGTCGATCAGGTTGATGCTGTTGATGAGGACGAGTATCCAGGTGATCGTGAGGAAGGTGTTCGTAATGAGGTTTACCGTGGGATCCGAAATGATCTGAAAATCGAAGAGAAGGCCGGATGAGACGATGAGCACCGACACGACGATCTGAATGGGGAACTTGACTACTGCGCTCAGGCCGTACCTGTCATCGA
Organism: uncultured delta proteobacterium; assembly: GCA_963809875.1. GTDB lineage: Bacteria > Desulfobacterota > Zymogenia > Zymogenales > Zymogenaceae > JAFGAS01. The sequence continues at coordinate 140,499 of CAWELC010000005.1, forward strand.
AGATCCCCAGCGCGATCAGAACGAGAAGTGAGGCTACGACCGGTTCGAATCTGCCGTCCGCAAGAAAGGCTATCCGAAACGGGATCACATTGAGCGTGCACAGGACCACAAACAGCAGGAAGGGAATGATATAGCCGATGCCGCCCAATCGTGCCGTCGAGATCGTGTGGATCTTCTTGTCGGACAAATGGTCAATAAACGACAGCCGTCTTGCCAGTGGAATAGTCAGCCACGTGGTAAAGAACGACAGGGTAAATGACGAAACGACAAGAGCGAGAATCCACGGTAAATTCATTATACTCAGTCACAAATAGTCTAGAACTATCGCGACAAAAGCCTTTTTGTTGTCGGTTATTGGAACTTGTCCCGCTTGGGAAACTAGATGTGGCTACAAATGTATCATAAATTTGAACTAAAATCCAAGTATTTTATTTATCGGGAAAATTGCGTCTTGAAGGCCGTGTGAGCTTTCGAATCAGAGCGAGAACATTCCAGGAGATGAAGACCGCGCTATACAGCCGTCACGAGAGGATGTGCCCAAAAGGGTACCGCGGCCGCTCGGAATAAATGTTGTTGACACTCATTTTATAATAAACTATAAAGATACTAATATCGAATTGCCTATCACCTGGTCGGTCTATTTTCAATAAGCCTTATGAGTGGATCGAACATACTCGTTTCTCTCTATCTATTCCTCTTAATTTCTCCAGCCATATGAGTTTTTGTCATCTACTTTTGAGAAACGACGCCCTTTTTCGGGGAAAGGGTACCAAAAGGCGCTTCTTGTATCGACCTCTTATGTTAGCTTGAGCCTCGACGGTAGATAGCGTCTCGCTGCATAGCAGGGCGAGATAGGGAGCAAGAGAGCCGTTATCAAAGGAGCGGCGGGAGGCACGGTTGAAACATCTCTTGAATATAGATTTTAGGCAAGCAGGCCGAAAAATCGTCGATTCCCTTCGGCGCCAGGGATTTGTGTGGACGTGCAAAAGGTGCGCCGAATACCTGTTCTTCGGTCCGGGACGAACGTTTCGGGAATCGGCTGCCGAACATCATCAGGAAGGCGCCGATGGACGCGGAGATGATCGGGAGTTTCTGACCGAGCTATACTGGGCGGTCCTCGGCCACGCGCCGGATAAGATGCGCCTGGGCTACTGGCAGTCGAGGCTTGAAAAAGGCGAGTCCCGGGAATCCGTCTTCAACGCTGTTGCGTCATCCCTGAAAGCCCGACTGCTTCAGGCGGGTCGCGGCAGGCCGCTCGACTTTGGTTCCGCCGACGTTTCCCGGCTTCTGAAAGAACACGATTTCCCGGGCATGGTCGTGGTTGACATTGGTGCGCAAAAACTCAAAGATGAGGAGGACATATACGTCTCCTTGCGCCGACACGGTCTGGTAAAGACGGTGATCGGGTTTGAGCCTCTGCAGAAGAGGGCAAAGCTCAGAAAGCAGGGCGACGTCGAAATGGTTGTCCACCCATACGCGCTCGGCGACGGTATGAGCCATACATTCTATATAAACAATTTTGACGCGACGTCCTCCTTCTACCCGTTGAATCCCGATGCCCAGACTCGCTACGTGGATATGGACAGATTGTCAACCGTCAAGACTTCGACGATCCCGACGACGCGTCTGGACGAGATCGCGCTGCCCGATGTTATCGATCTCCTCAAGATCGACGTTCAGGGGTACGAGCTGCCGATATTGGAGCACGGCCGGGCGACGTTGAACAAAACGGGCTGCCTCATCACGGAGGTCGAATTTCAGCCTATATATTCCGGACAACCTCTCTTCAGCGATATCGATACGTTTGCCCGAACAAACGGCTTTCGGCTTCATGATATCGTAAGGCAGGAGCGTCTGCCCATCCAATGCGCCAATCCGATCCCGATGGCCTCGGAGCTCTGCTGGGCGGACGCGGTCTACTTCAATACGTCCGAGACGCTGGATCCGTCTACCCTTCTTTCCAAGGCCGCAGTGTCGCATTTTGTATTTCAATGGTTCAATTTCAGCGATGTCGTGCTTTGAGCAATACGACAAGATCAGAAAGAGTTCGCTGGCGAAGCGGTACAGGTCAATTGTGGCGACATTCGGGATTCCCACATAAAATAGTCCTATAGGCGTGGGTCGTCGGACTTCACCTGATCGCCGGATAGAATCGAAATGTCGGGACCTCAAAACATGTTTGAGAGGATGCTTCAGTGGTTGAGAACCGTCAATTAAAAAAGTTTTCCGTTATGAGCCACGAGATAATGATTAACGGCTTACCGGATGACCTCTATTTCCATTCGATGCCCGGCATATTGAAGCGTGATGAAATCTTTCCCATTATAGGTCTCTTCCTTGATGATGACGCCGTTTTCTTCGATGTCGGCGCAAATATTGGGGGAGTGTTGATAGCGACATCTAAATGCCTCAAACGGGGTCGCGTCTATGGTTTTGAGCCGTCACGGAAGAATTTTGAACTGCTGAAACATAACGTTGACGCCAATAGGCTCACCAATGCCTCGATCTATAATATTGCGCTGGGTCGTTCCGATACGACGCTGTCATTCGTAACCGAGCAAACGGGTGCATATTCGCACGTTTTAACTGATGGGTGTATCGTTCCGGGTACGCAAACGCAGGAGAAGGTCGACGTAAGGACGCTGGACGGCTTTGTTCTGGAAAACAAGATCGACAGGATAGACTTCATTAAGATCGACGTTGAGGGGTACGAAAAAGAGGTAATCGCTGGCGCGAAAAAGACAATCAGGAAATTTGACCCCATAGTCTATGCGGAGCTCAACTCCTGGGCGCTGCTCGCCTTCAGGGACAAAACGCCCTGGAGTTATATCCAATTTCTGAGGTCCACCTTCGAATATATATACGTTATGAAGGATCGGACGCCGACGCGATTGACCAGTGACCGCGACTTCTTTGATTTCCTTACGGCCAATCTGGTTGAGCACGGGTGCGTGGATAATCTGATTATGCGAAACAGCGACCTGTTCGGGAGAAAAAGCTGGGACGTTTTGCTGGCCGAAAGAAAAGTTGTCTTTTACAAAACCGGTATCCTGGACAGCGTGCGGCACTGGCGCATTATGGCGCCGCTGCGCTTTATCTGGAGAAAAATGCGGGCTCTCTAAGAACGGTATTTGGCCACTTTCCGGAGTGGTATTCAAGCGGCGGCTGCCAGGGAGAGCGGGCCTGTAAATCCCGCGGCGACCGGTGACTGACGACGTCCGCGATACGACAGTTGCCCAGAGTATATGACGTGAGATAGGAAATATGGAAAACGTTCTGCTGGTCAACCATTCAGGGAAGAAATGCGGAGTCTACCAATTCGGCGCGCAGCTTTACGAACTGCTTCGGAAAGACGAGACATTTAAATGGTCTTATGTGGAATGCCGGGACAAGAAGCAATTGTTCGAAGCGATCGAGAATACAAGGCCTGACGCCGTCGTTTTCAACAGCTACGAGCGGTTAACCATGCCCTGGTTAACGCCAAAGGTTCTTGCGTCGGTCCACGCATTGAAGCTCGGTGTGTTTCATGAGGCCTGCCAGGAGAATGCGGATGTCAAGGAGCCGGAGGAGTTTGACTTCTACCTGGCCCCCGACCCGTACCTGATTCCGCGAAACCCGATCATCCTTCCCGTCTCTCGGTTCATCCCCCGGCCTCTTGGCAGCCTGCCGCCGGCACCTGATATTTTCACCGTCGGCTCATTTGGGTTCGCGACAGCGGACAAGGGATTCGAATGGCTTTGCGGGCTTGTCAACGAGCAATGCGATAGGGCCGTTATCCGAATAAATATCCCCATGCACGACCGGAAGGATGTCGCCTCCGCCGATTCGCTCGCCGGGATAGAGAGCGCCTGCAGGAAAAACATTACCAAGAAGGGCATCGAGCTGGTCATAACCCACGAATTCTACGAAAACGAGGGTCTTCTGGGCTTCCTGTCGGGCAATTCGCTCAATGCCTTTCTCTACACGTCGATGGGCAAACGGGGAATCTCCAGCTGCACGGATCACGCCCTGGCCGCGGGGCGCCCCATCGCAGTGAGCCGCTCCCCCATGTTCAGGCACATGCACGGCGTCAACCCGTCAATCTGCGTTGAGGATATGCCGCTGGAGCGGATCGCGGAAAACGGTTCCGAGCATCTGGAGCCGCTGCGCGAAGCCTTCAGCCCAGAGTCCGCGGCGCGCAGCTGGACGGAGGCGATCGCAGGGGCCCTGGAGCTAACCGGACTGCGTCGGGCGGTCCCCGACGGCCGGGGCTTTAACAAGATCCTCGATAAGCGTTCCCGGCAGGCCTATAAAGCAGCGCTCGGTGACCTGGAGCGATTTGCCCCGGAGGCGCTGTCCAGGAAGATTCCCGAATCCACAATTCAACAGGCGTTTGCACTTGACGCCATAGAGCGGCTGGCAAAGTCGTTACCGCAACCTCGGATACTTGCCCTCGGTTCTTACGAAGACACGGCCGTGGCGTCGCTTAAGGCCAAGGGATATAGGATCGATGAGGTCGACCCAAATCTGAACCTTGACCTGAATGATTTCTATCTTTCGCCCGAGACGCGGCCGCAGAGCTATAACATCATCGCGTGCATTTCGGTCCTTGAACACGTCGCCGACGACGAGCTTTTCGTCCAGCAGATTGCCGATCTCCTGGAGCCGGGCGGCTTTGCGATCTTGACGGTCGATTTCAATGACCGTTACCTGCCCGGACGCCCGAAGCCAAATGAGGACTTCAGGCTCTATACGAATAACGATATTCTATCACGGCTCATGTCATCGCTTGGGGACTGTGGGCTTATCGACACCCCGAGCTGGCGCGACGGCAAGCCGGACTTCAACTACGGGAACTGCACCTATAATTTTGCCTCCTGGGTATTCAGGAAACTGCCGGGGACCCCTTTTGAGTATGGCGATGGTTCCTACCGCCGCGTTCGAACGACACCGTGGAAAACGCAGCTGGTGATCCCCTTCCCGAAACAGTTGAAGCCGTCGGAGGGCGATCGGTGCCTGTCTTCGGAGTACCGGCCGAAGTACGCCGACCTCGGCGTCCTGCTGGCGGCTTCAGGGTCTCACCGAAAGCGGGCCGCTCTCCTGAGTGAAGTCGTTTCCGGCCGGACGAGCGGGCTTAACTCGACACGCGGCCCCGTCTCTCTGGTCCGAGGGGATAGCGGGCCTGACGGCCGGCGCGACGGATATGAAGCGTCGGCAGCCGACAGGATCATCGGTCTGCCTCGCAGAATGGCTCGAAGTGTGACGCTGGGTGTCGTGCGATATCTCCGCTTCAGGCCCGGGCTCAGAAAGGTCCTCGTTGGGCCGCTCGCCCGTTTCCCGCGGGTCCAAGCGCGCATGCGTGCCCTTGTTTATCCGGCGCAACACGACAGCGCCCCGCCGTTGGATCGCTCCGCGAAACTCGGGCCTTCCCGTGGCAGGGAGAAAAAAAAGTAGGGCAGGGGGGCGGCAGGTATTCGGAAAGCTCATCGGCCTCTCGAAAGGAATAGTGCCTCAGTGCGTCTTTGAGAGTCTTGGAATCCACGGCATCTTACATATCCTGGCAGACACGAACCACGTGATGATAAAGAACAGAAAATAGGAAATGGCCATCGCCTGCGCCGCTCCAATCGTCCCGTTCCTCATGATGAGGAAGTAGCAGATGAAGGCGTTGAGAACCGCAAGAAGAGAAGTAATGATAGTCAATAGATACGTCTTCTGCACATAGAGGATATAATTGGCCACGGTAACGTACATGCCGTTAAAGGCCATGCCAAGGGCGATCCAAAAGACGTATCTGTACGCGCCGACGAACTCCTTGCCGACAAAATGGCGCAGGAACCAGGGGGCGATAAACGCCAGCGCGACCGCACTAACGAGAAGTAACGCCATATACAGGTACGTGACCTGCACGATCTTCCTCTTGGCGGAATAATCGTCCTTTCCCATCTCCTCGTAAAACCACGGCACGAGGGCCTGGTTAAACGAGGTGTGCAGCAGCGTTATGACCAGGCCGAATTGAAATCCGACGGTATAGATGCCGGTATCGGCCAGACCGACCAGGTTGGTGATCAGGACCCTATCGGTCATACTCACTACCAGCCATCCGACTATGTGGGGGATAAGGGGTGCTCCGAATTTCAGGGCGTCCTGAATATATCTCTTGTCGAAATCCCATTTGAGCCATTTTCCCCTCCAGAGAATAATGAAAGCGACGGCTCCAAAAACAACAAACGTGACGAGCTGGGCCTCGACCCTTCCCTGCCAGTTCATGCCGGCCAATACGATAAGGCCGATGGAGAGACCGAGGTTGAGAGAGGTCTGCCCGATCTGCAGGAGACTGAACGGCAAGGGCTTGCCCTGGGCACGCCATAGAATCAGTGGAATCTGGTAAATGTATTGGCAGAACGATATGACCAGCACGGCCCACAGCCATCCGGCAGGGATCTCGGAATAGGTGCTGATCACTCCAGAGAGAAAGAAGAAGACGAGACTGACGACGATTGTGCCCGCTACCAGAATATACATGCAGTTGGCGATGTATTTCGGGAGGTCGATGCTCTTTTCGAAGTATTTCCTGCCAATCGCCGTATCTACGCTGAGTCCCATCAGCGCCGTGGCAATGGGCATGACGACCCAGAACATGGCGACGATGCCGTAGTCCTTCGGGGTGAGGTAGCGCGTGAGAACCGGCAGGAGGAGAAAAGGGATTGCGCCATTGACAAGATTACCCGAGGCGTAGACGGTAGCGGACCGAAACAGCGTTGAATTAAATACTCTTTTTATCATGGTATTCCGAGGCGTCTCGGCCATAGCCCATTCCCGGAAACATCCGGCACCGGTGGGTTAAGTCTAGCACGTTCGAGCGGTATCGTGCACAAAAAAATTCCCCGACTAAACGGTCGGGATGACCCGCACTCACCCGGCCTTTGATTCCCCGGTCTTCCATCGGGTCCCGGCGGTGTACATGGGCCGTCACATCAAACACGCGGGGCGATATGATGTCAAAAAAGCGGCTGAGCTTTAAAAATATCTTGCATTATTTGCATGAATATACTACAAATAATCATGTTGGTATGGCTCCTTTAACAACGACCACTACCCGCGACATATTCATGAAAGATGTAATTACCGAAACATACCCTTTTTCCGTGCGCGTTGCGGCCAATCGGCTCGTGGCGCAGGCCATGGAGACAAACTGCGCCGAAAACGGGAGCGTCACCCCGAGCACCATCGAGAGGTACGCGCGGCTGGCCGAGGGCGGGTGGGGGATGGTCTTCGTCGAAGCGGTATCCATTACCGACCATCATATGGCGCGAAACCGGGGGCTGGTCATCACCAGGGACCGGTTGGACGGTTTCAAACGGCTGGTGGAATCGTTCAAGAAGATCGACGACCGGGCCCTTCTCCTCTTCCAGGTGACGCACTCGGGGCGACTGAGCGGCGACTTCTCGATACCGGTTAAAGCTTACGAGGACGACGCGGGCGATATACCCACGCTTTCCGAGGCCGAGCTGGACGAGGCCGTCGATCAGTGTACTACCGCCGCGCTCCTGGCGCGGGAGGCCGGCGCCGACGGAGTGGACGTCAAGGCATGTCACGGGTATCTGGGTGGGGAGCTGCTGCGCCCGAGAAACAGGCGAGCCGACCGGTATGGTGCGAGCGCCCACAACCGCGCCCGATACGTCGCCACGGTAATCGACAGAATTAAGAGGGACTGCCCGGACTTCCTTGTGGGAAGCCGTATCTCCCTCTACGAGGGGATACGGGGAGGGTGTGGCACGGCCGGACCCGAGGAGGTGATCGAGGAGTTGACGGATATTTTCGCCGTCCTCTCGGTCATCGTCGACGCGGGAGCCGATTTCATCAACGTTTCGGCGGGGATCCCCGCCCTGACCCCCGGCCTGACGAGGCCGAGCGTCCCGGGAGATGTCAACCTGTATCACCACTTTCGCTATGCACGGGCCGTCAAGGAGCGATTCGGGCAGGTCGCCGTTATCGGATCGGCCTATTCGACGGCGCGACACGCGGGGGCTCGGTACGCCCAGGAAAATATCGGGAAGGGATACGCGGATTTTGCCGGTTTCGGACGGCAAAGTCTTGCCGATCCGCTTTTGCCAAAGAAGATCTTCTCGGACTCGGATGAGATAGACTACTGTACGTTGTGCGGCGGCTGTTCGCGTCTGCTCAAGAGGCAGCAGGCCGTCTACTGTACGAGATACGGAAAAGACCGTCCCGCCGTGACTCACGACCGATAACGGCGGCGGGCACGCCGACGCGTTTGACCGGGCATCCGGCATCGTTCGAATCTTTCTCTTCGATTGAAACGGGGGCTGTCTCCATGACCGACGCGGTGAAGAACCTTCAGGATATCGCCGATATCTGTTCCGTATCGGTCAGCACCGTTTCGCGCGTCCTGAATCACGAGCCGGGCATCTCCCGCCCGACCGCGCGGAGGGTCATGGAGGTGGCCCAACGCTACAACTTCTCCCCGGCCAAGCGCAAGCGCCCGCTTTCCCGCGCCCAGCTCAGACTGCTCTTGGTCGTCCCCGATCCGTCGTCAACCCTCGATAACCCCTTTTTCGATATCGGGGAGCTCCTCCAGTCGATGGGCAGCGCGTTCTCCCTGGAAAAGAAGATCATCGAAACCTTTTCCTTTTCACAGCTATCCGGATTGGACCGTATACCCATTCGATCGCTGGACGGCGTTATCTTCGCCTTTGGTGACACGGAGTCGCGGACTCGCGAACTGCTCGATACTGCACGGGTTCCCTATATCTTTCTCAACCGTGTCCTGGAAAACGACAACTATGTCTCCTGCAATCACTTTAAAGGCACCCTGCGGCTCAGAGAGCACCTGGCCGCCAGGGGATATCGGAAGGTTGGCTATCTCGGATGTGCCACGATCCCGGTCAACACCGACAGGAGGCGCGGGTATCGCATGGGGACTCTCGAGGCTACGGGCGGCGTGGACGAATCGATGATCGCTGAGGTCTCCTCGGTCGGCGATATGTCGCGCGAGACCATCCTCTTTTTCGTGGAAAAAGGGTGCGATGCGGTAATGTGTTTCAACGACAATTTCGCCATTCGGTTCATCAAGGGACTGGCCGAGATGGGCAGGCAGGTTCCCGGCGATATGGCGGTTACGGGCTTTGACGACTCCCCCCTCAGAAAGGTCTTTACCCCCACGATCACGACGATCAGCCTCTCCACCTTCGAGATGGGCTTCTTTGCCGCCCGGTGGCTTCGTGACAATATCCAGCACCGGGAATCGAGAAGGATTCAGCTGGAAGTGAACGGGACGGTGATCGTCGGGCAATCGACCGCACGGGGAGGTGGCGGTGACTGACAAACGCGCGCGGACGAAGACGGCCCTGGTCACGGGGGGGAGCGCCGGCATCGGCAGGGCCGTTGCGCTGTCCCTGGCGGCCGAGGGATATCGCGTTCTTATCAACGGCCGGCGCCCCGAGGCCGAGGCGACGGACCTCGTCCGTTCGCTGAACGCAGCAGCCGGACAAGAAGGGTGTCGCTACGTCCGGGGAGATATCTCCGATGCCGCGTTCCGGGACCGGTTCGTCAGGACGATACGTAAGGAGTATGGGGGGATCTCGGTCCTGGTGAACAACGCGGGCGTGAGCACCAAGGGCCGAAAAGACATGCTGGAGCTGACCGAAAGCGACATGATCGATCTGTTGCGGGTCAACCTGATCGCGCCCTTTCTCCTGTCGGCCGCCCTGGCTCCCCTCATGTCCGGGCAGGACGAGCCGGCCTATATCATCAATATATCGTCCATATCGGCTTACACCGTCTCCACGAACCGGGCCGACTACTGCATATCAAAGGCGGGGATGTCAATGATGACCGGCCTTTTTGCCGACCGCCTGGCGGCCGATAACATCCGGGTCTTCGAGGTGCGGCCCGGCGTGATCAGGACCGACATGACCGAGCCCGTCGCCGAAAAATACGACCGCCTCATCTCCGAGGGGCTGCTGCCTATCGGGAGATGGGGAGAGCCCGAGGATGTGGCCCGGGCGGTCATGGGTATCGTGCTGGGCTACCACCCCTACAGCACCGGGTCGTCCGTGGACGTGGACGGCGGTTTTCATATCAGGAGGCTGTAGAGATGCAGCGGGGGACTCTGCAGGCCGGCCGCCATACGATTCCTCTGATCGAAAGTGGGGTCTGCGTGGTCGGGTCCGGCGCCGCGGGTCTTGGCGCCGCCGTCCATCTGAGGCATCTGGGCGTGAGCGACGTGGTCATCGTCACGGAGCGGCTCGGGGGCGGGACGTCGGCAAACGCCGGCTCCGACAAGCAGACCTATTGCCGGGTGAACCCGGCGGCCGAGGGCGGCGACGGGGTCTACGCGATGGCCGAAGAGCTCTTTTCGGGGGGGGCGATGCACGGAGACATCGCCCTCGTGGAGGCCGCGCTTTCCGACCGGGAATTCTATCACCTGCTTGAGCTCGGGGTGCCGTTTCCCCATGATCGGTACGGCGTCTACGCCGGCTATCGTACCGACCACGATTCGGTGGGCCGGGGGACATCTGCGGGACCGGCGACCTCGATCGTCATGTTCGAGCGGCTGCTGAAAGAGGTCAGGCGCCTGGGAATCCCTATCCTGGATGATACGATGGTCGTGGAGCTTGTTACGGACTCGACGGGTGGTGTCGTGAAGGTATCGGGACTGCTGGGCCTGGAAAAATCCCGCGTCCAACGGGACGAGGCATTCGGGCTTGTGGCCATCACGGCCGACTACGTGGTTCTGGCGACAGGAGGATCCGGAGGGCTCTACCGGGACAGCGTCTATCCTCCCGATCAGATCGGGGGCCTGGGCGCCCCGCTGGCGGCCGGGGCCGCGGCCTATAATCTCTCCGAATCCCAATTCGGCATCGCCTCGACCGGCTTTCGCTGGAACCTCTCCGGCAGCTACCAACAGGTGCTCCCGCGATACGTCTCGACGGATGCGGCCGGGGGCGACGAGCGCGAATTCCTCCCGGACGGATTCCCGGACCCCGAACGGCTCTTCACGGCCCAGTTTCTGAAGGGGTACCAGTGGCCCTTCGACGTGCGCAAGGTGTCGGACCACGGCTCATCCCTGATAGACCTCCTTGTCTTCAACGAGAGTGTCACAAAAGGACGGCGTGCCTTCCTCGACTTCTCCCGCAATCCCTCGTACGGTTCGACAACCTTTTCCGTCGCGTCGGCTCCCGATCTCGTCAGAGACTTTCTCACGGCGTCGGATGCCGTCGACGACACCCCCGTCGGTCGTCTCAGGAAGCTCAACGGGCCCGCGCATGACCTCTTCCTCGGCGGCGGCATCGACCTTTCCCGCGACAGGGTGCCGATTGCCGTGTGCCACCAGCACGTCAACGGCGGGCTGGCGGGCTCCATCTGGTGGGAGACGACAATACGCAATCTCTTTGCCGCCGGGGAGTGCAACGGAAGCCACGGGATCTACCGGCCGGGCGGGGCGGCGTTGAACGCCGGACAGGTCGGATCGCTGAGGGCGGCCCAGATGATCGCGCATCGGGTCAACTCGGAAAGGCGGGCGCGTCGCCGGGGGCGACGCCCGGCGACGACGGCATCCGAACGTATGATCGACGCCCTTTCGACGTCGCTCGCCGGCCGATCTCGTATCGACCCGCGCGAGGAGCGAGGCATCGTACAGCGACGCATGTCTGAGGTGATGGGGATCGTGCGCAACGTCCGGGACGTGACTTGTGCGCTGGAGGAGAACCGGGAGATGATCCGCGTCCATCGATCGGGGGGAGTGGCGGAGTGCGAGCAGCTGGCGGAGTTTGTCAGAAATGACGACCTCCTGATTACGGAGCGGGCCTTCCTCGCGTCGGCGAAGTATCTCCTGGAGGCCCTTTCGGGGCCGAGGGGGTCTTTCCTGGTGGGGGAGGCTCGATGACGCCATCCAATGGACCGGGCGCGACGCACGGGGGGGACGGGCCCCGGTCGTCCCGGACGGGTCTCTGGACGACCGTATCGTGGAGTGCGCGATCGACGACGATCTGAGTGTACGTACCCGTTTCGTCCCCGTGCGCCCGATTCCCCGGAATCCCGTCTCGTTCGAGCGGGTGTGGGCCGCGTACCGGGACGGCGCCGTTTTTCGTGACACACCCGAAGATGGGGGAAAGCGATGAAGAAACGGATGCTGGTGGTTTCGGCGGGCCTGGTCCATCCGAGCGTCACGGCGCGAAGGCGGCTTAACGCGATCATCGGGGGGGACGATCGCATCGAGCCGGTGGTCACCTCCCGCGTTGCGGGCCTCGCCCGGCTTTCGGAAGGCGGGTTCGATGCCGCACTCCTCTATTTTCATCGGCGGCACATCTGCGAGGCTGCGCTTTCCGCCCTGGATCGGTTCGTGACCGACGGAGGAGGGCTCCTGGCCGTCCACGGAGCGTCGGCATCGTTCAAGAAGACCCCACACTACTTTGACATCCTTGGGGGACGCTTTCTGACCCACGGCAGGATCGGACCCTATACCGTGCTGAGGACCGGCTGGGCCGATCCCGCCTTCACGGTCGGCGAGCCCTTTACCGTGACCGACGAGCTCTATATCCACCACTACCGGGACGACGCGACGATCCAGTACGTGACCCAGACCAAAGACGGACTGGAGCCGGTGGTTTGGACCAGGCTCCACGGCAGGGGCCGGGTCTGCTATATCTCCCTGGGGCACGCGGCGGCGGTGCTCCGGGACAACTCGGTGAGGCAGATCATCTCCGACGCCCTGTCGTACATACTGAGACTCGGCCGCGAGGGCAAAAATGGGTAAACTCAAAATAGCGATCGTCGGCTGCGGGGATATCGCCCGCTTCACCGCCGTGGGTTGCCTCCTGAACCCAAGGATTAGGGCCGAGGCCTGTATGGACGTCGATGAGACGAAGGCCCGATCGTTTGCGCGGCGCTACCGCATCGGACGCTCCTTTGGGGACTACGACGATATGCTCGCCCGCGCCGGTGTGGACGCGGTGTATCTGGCCGTACCCCACTACCTGCACCGGCCCATGATAGAAAAGGCGGTCAAGCGGGGCCTTGCGGTCCTCTGCGAAAAGCCGATCGCCGCGACGATGGATGACGCGCTGGAGATCTGCCGGCTTTCGGAGAGCGCCGGGGTCAAGGTCGGCATCAACTACCAGTATCGCTACGACGCGGGCTGCTATGCCCTTGTCGAGGCCGCGAGGAGAGGCGAGCTCGGTGAGCGGCTGTACGGCCGCTGCAACATACCCTGGCACCGCACGAAGGACTATTTCGGCGACTCTCCGTGGCATGCGAGCAGGCAAAAGAGCGGGGGGGGGACACTCCTCACCCAGGCCAGTCACATCATCGACATCTCGCTGGCGGCCCTTGGAGGGGAACCGGTGAGCGTCCACGGCTGCGTGGCCCGGCGGGTTTTTTCCGAAGTCGAGGTCGAGGATCTCGGGATGGGGATCGTGAGCCTCTCCAGCGGCGCGCTGCTTTCGGTGACCAGCTCTATGATCGCCGTCCCCGAGCGACCGGCTACCATCGAGATCTACGGAAGCCGCGCTACGGGCCTTTACACCGGATCGGTCTTGCCGAAGGTGCGGTTTCTCGGGGCGCGGGTCAGGCGGGAGCGCCCGCCCGTGTGGGGGCTGCACGCCCTGTTCAGGAGTATCGAGGGCTTCCGCCGCTGGGTGTGCGATGGCGAGCCCTACCTCGTCCCGGCCTCGTCGGCACTCAGGGTCCTGGCGGTGGTGGAGGCGCTCTACCGCTCCGCCGAAAGCGGCGCCCGCCAACCGGTTGATGACCGGTACCGCCAATTCATTGCGACATAAGACGTATGGACTCTTCTGGCTTTTTTCAAAATCGAGTGAGGTTTATATGAAAAAGCTCAATGAGGGAAAGCTACCGCTGTCTACAAAGATCGGTTTCGGCGTCGGTGACATCTACGGCGGCGGCTCAATGATGATCATCGGGTTTTACTACCTCTACTTTCTCACCGATGTGGTGCTGCTGACGCCGGCGCTGGCGGGGGTTGTCATCCTCGTCAGCAAGGCCTGGGACGCGGTGACCGACCCGATCATGGGCGTCATCTCCGACCGGACCCGGACACGCTTCGGGAGGAGGCGGCCCTACTTTTTGGCGGGCATCGTCCTCATCTTCCTATCCTTTTTTGCCATGTGGTACCCGGTCGATTTTACCAAGGAGCTCCACCGCTTTATCTACATCATCGTGGCATACGTCTTTTTCTCCTCCGTCATCACCATGGTGATGATACCGTATAATGCGCTCGTCCCGGAGCTGACCCCGGATTACAATGAGCGGACGTCACTGACCAGCTTTCGGATATTCTTCTCCGGATTTTCCTCTCTGGTGTGCGCCGTGGTGCCCTGGGAGATCGTCAAGGCATTCAAGCCCAATATCGATACCGGTTTCATCGTTATGGCGACGGCCTTCGGCCTCTTTTTCGCCCTCCCGTTCATCGCCACGTTCCTGACCACACGGGAACGACCCGAGTTTCAGCAGGACACGATGCCGTTTACCCTCAAGCGGACTTTCATTGAGCCGTTCAAGACCCCTACGTTCGTCAGCGTCCTGCTCATGTATGTATTTGCGTTCGTCGCCATGGATATGGTGATGTCGGTCATCATCTACTTCATGACCTACTACGTCGGAAGGCAGGATGAGACAAACTATGTCCTCGGGGTGCTGCTGGTGGTTCAGCTCGCGGTCATCCCTCTCTATTACCTGTTCAGCAAGCGCACGAGCAAAAAGACCGCCTTTATCACCGCGGTCGTCTTCTGGATCTGCTCCATGACGCTGAGCTTTGCGATCGGTCCCGATTCCCCGACCTTCCTGATATATCTGTTCGGGGCGCTCGTGGGCGCCGGCACCGGGGGGGTCGTCATCATGATCTATGCCATTTTCCCGGACATCCCGGACATCGATGAGCTTTACTCCGGCGTCCGCCGCGAGGGGCTCTATTCGGGCATGTTCACCTTTATGCGCAAGCTCAGCTCGGCCGCGGGCCTCTTTGCCGTCTCGACGATCATCGGGTGGGCCGGCTATCGGGCGCCCGTGGACGGCCTCCAGCAGCTCCAGAGCGACCAGTTTATCCTGGTGCTGCGCATCATCTTTGTTGCCGTGCCGGCCGTGATGCTGGCGCTCTGTCTGGCCAGCGCAGTCTCCTTTTCGCTTACGCCCTCTCTTCACGGGCGGATAAAGGAGTTCCTCGAGAGGCGCCGGACGGCCGCGGGACTCGTAGGCGATATGTCGGCCGAGGAGCGGCAGCTTAAACAGATACTGGAGAAGGGGGGGAGATGACCCGACCCAAGGAGAAGTCAGGCCGGAACGAAAAGGCTTTCGTGCACGAGTTTTTCGACACAGCCGGCATGGCCGACTTTACGTTCAGGAACGTCGGCCCGCCACCCCGGGACTACCCCACCGCGACCCCCGATAGATACAGCGCGCGGCCCTTTGCCGGGACCTATCGGCAGCGGCGGGAGGCCCTGATCGATCACTGTCTGGCAAACCCGGCGGGCCCCAACATCAAAGGCTACTACTACGAGCTGGTGCGGATCGCCTGTGACCGGGGGCCCGTACATGAGTCGCTGATCGAGGCGGCGCTCGACTATATCGATGAGCGCCGCGACTGTTCGGACTTCGTCATGCTGGGCATCGTGCGCCTCCTGTACCAGCTGAAGGGAAAGCGGCTCTGCAGCAGGCGGCTCCTCGATCATGCCGAGCGAACGCTGCTCGGCTTCAAATATGAGCCGGAGGAGCCCGGCATCGATTCCATGTGCTACTGGACCGAAAACCACTACATCATGTTCGCCGCAAACCAGTACCTGGCGGGCAGGCTCTATGCTGACCGCGTCTTCACCAACTCCGGGCGGAGTGGCCGGCGGGCTGCCGCCCGGGCCGAGCAGCGAATCCTGAAGTGGCTGGAGCTGAGGTATCAAACGGGTTTCTCGGAGTGGCTCTCCCATATCTACTACGACGAGGACATTACGGCCCTTACCAACCTCATTGATTTTGCCGGAGACCCGGTCATCGTCCGGAAGGCCGAGATCGTGCTCGATCTTCTGTTTCTCGACATGGCCCTCAATTCGTACCGCGGCTCCTTCGGCTCGTCCCACGGGCGCAGCTACGGGGCCGAAAAGCGCAACGCCGCCGTCGAGTCGACCACCGATACCGAAAAGCTGATGTTCGGCACGGGCGTCTTTGCGGGTGCGGACAATATGGGGGCGGTCTCTCTCGCGCTCGGCAACAGCTACCGTCTTCCCCGCGCCGTCTACGAGATCGCCATGATCGCGAACGGCCGGCCACGATCAACCGCCAGCGAATGGGTATCCGGATCGGGGAGGCGGCCCGCTGGGGGCTCTCGTACGACGATATGGAGAGCGGCGCGCATTTCCTGACGCTGGAGGCATACCTCCATCCCAAAACCGTCAACCTTGTGCTGCGGATGTTTGACGCCTACCGGTGGTGGGATAACCAGTTCTTCTCCCCCTTCAAGCCGTTTAAGCCGCTCATCCGGGTCCTTCGAGCGATGGGCCTCATGCCCGTCCTGGCATGGCTTTTCGAGAAGGACGTGTGCCGCAATACCCGGGAGGAGGTAAACCTCTACACCTACAGGACTCCCGACTATATGATAAGCAGCGCCCAGGACTACCGCGCCGGCTACGGGGGGGACCAGCAGCATATCTGGCAGGCGACCCTCTCGCCGACAGCCGTCTGCTTCACCACCCACCCGGGTCACCGTGAGGATACGAGCGCCGGCTACTGGGTCGGGTCGGGCACGCTGCCGCGGGTGGCCCAGATAGAGAACGTGGTCGTCGCCTGCTACAATATATCGCGGATGCCGGGCCTCTATATGACCAACAAGCTCTTCTTCACGCATGCCTGGTTTCCGCGGGCGGCCTTCGACGAGGTCCGGGAGGAAGCGGGCTGGATCTTCGGGAGGAAGGCCGACGGCTACATCGCCCTCTTCTCGAAAAACGGCTACCGGTGGCAGACGGAGGGACCGGACGCGGGCTGTGAGGTCATCTCCGACGGGACGAGAAACATCTGGATCTGCGAGATGGGAAGCAGGGCAAAGGACGGCACGTTTGCCGCTTTCGCGGAAAAGATATCCGGCGCGAGGATCGGCTTTCGGGGTCTCTCGGTCGTCTACGATTCACCCGCACTCGGGACGATCCGCTTCGGCTGGAGGGGAAGTCTGACCAGAAACGGTTCGAACGTTTCCCTGCGAGACTACCCGCGCTACGAGAACCACTACACCCGTGTCCCGTTCCCGGCAGAAGATATCACGATCGTATGCGGCAAGCAGCGACTGCGGCTCAACCTGGGCGAGGGGACCAGGGAGGCGAGCTCCTTTACGGAATAAAGACGGCAGACCGGCCCGAAGCCCTTCGCCGCCACGATTTAGGCCGGCCGATGAGGATGCCGCGCCCGCTTGCCTCCCTTACAGGTTTGTGTGACCGGCCTCCTACGCGTGGGAGGAGCCCCTCCGGTCATTTTCCAGCTTCTGGACCATTTCGTGGTGCATCTTTTCGCTGATCGGGTAAAAGCTGATAACGATGATCCCGGCTATGATCAGGACGATCGGCGCAAAGATCATCAGCACCCGGATGCCTTCCAGCACCTGCGGGCTCTGGACCTTGTTTGCCTCAAACCCGATGTACCCGAGGCCCTGCCCGGCAATAAAACCCGCCAAGGCAGAGGCGAGCTTCTGGCCGAAGAAAGACGTCCCGTAGAGGATGCCTTCGCGCCTGAGGCCGGTCTTCAGCTCGCCGTACTCGACGGTGTCCGGCACCATCGCCCAGGGGCTCAGGAAGCTGGTCGATATCCCGATGCCGCCCAGGCAAAACGCAACGATAATAAGCACCGGGTTAAACTCCCTGATGAAATAGACGACGCACAGCGCCACGGCCAAAAGTCCCATACCCATATTGAACGCCGCCTTCTTGCTTACCTTCTTTGAGACTGTCACCCATAGCGGCAGGGCCAGCGCCGCCGGCACGAAGATGCACAGGAATGCCACCGTCGCAAAAGCCTCCCGGTTCATGTTGTACTTAAAGAAGTAGTTGACCATGGCGGCCAAGATTCCCAGGGCGGCCAGGTGCAGGATCGTCCCGAGTGAGACGATCAGGAACGGGCCGTTGCTGAAGATGGTCTTTGCAATATCCGCCAGCTTGTAGTGCTCGGTGTCTCGTTCATCGACGACTTCTCTTACCGAGAAGAAGGTCACGTAGGTGACTGCCACCGCCACGATCCCGAAGATGGCGGCGGTCATCCTGAAGCCGATCACCTCATTGGGGAAGAGGGCCACCAGGGGCTTCATAGAACCGGCGACGACCAGCGCCCCCATAAGCGCAAAGAAGGTGCGAACTCCGGATAGTTTCGACCGCTCGTGAGAATCGAGAGTCATGGAGGCGGCCAGCGCCCCGTAAGGAACGTTCACGACGGCGTAGAAGCTGCAGAATAAGACAAACAAGATCATCCCGTAGTAGGGTTTGAATGCCGGCGGCATTGGAGGTGAGGCGAACAGGAGAAAGAAAAAGACGCCCAGGGGAATTGCGCCGAACAGGAGGTAGGGCCGTTTCTTACCCCACCGGGTTCGGGTCCGGTCAGAGAAATACCCGACGATGGGATCGCTGACGGCGTCCCATGCCTTGGCGACCAGGAAGATCGTCCCGGCGATCGAGGCGGCGATCCCGAACACGTCGGTAAAGAAGAAAATGAGGAATATAAGGGTTGACTGAAACACCAGATTGGCGCCGAAATCGCCCGACGCCGAAACCGACCCTCGTCCTCACTGAAAGACGCCCGTCTTGAGAGACTCCCGCTTCTTTCATAAGGTATCCCCTGTAAACAAAGATGTTAGATCATAGGAACTCGCCCGGTCGATAGGGCGATTGCGAATTGACGTTACGGCCATACGTCCCGGCTATCATTACAGTATGTGCTCGACGCACCGTTTCGAAAACCACGTCCGGTCCGGAGAGAACAGTGGTACGACTCACGCAATTCGGGCGGCTATCTTTTAATCCTGCCGGTTGCCTCGCCCCCGACGAGCGCCATGATCTCTTCGAGACCGCAAAGGTTCCAGTCGCCCTGGATGGAGTGGGCCAGGCACGAGGCGGCCGCGGCGAACTCGAGGGTCTCGGAGAGGCCGGAAAAATGGCTCAATCCATATATGAGCCCCGCCGCGAAGCTGTCTCCCCCGCCAACCCGATCGACGATGTGCGTGATATCATACTTCCTTGAGAATATGACCTTGCCGCCGTCGGACAGGAGTGCGCCCCATCGATTGGACGACGCCGATTGGCTCTCCCTCAGCGTAATCGCGATGATCCCGGCGCCGGGATAGCGTTTCAGGACGTCTCGGGTGAGCTTCTCGTAGCGGGCCTGATCGATGACGCCCGAGCCGGGGTCGATGTCCAGGCCGATGCCGAGCGACTTCTGGCAGTCTTCCTCATTGGCGATGATCACGTCCGCATAATCGACCAGCTCCCCCATGACCTCCGGCGCCGTCTTTCCCCATTTCCAGAGATTGGCGCGGTAGTTGAGATCGATCGAGATGATAAGGCCGCGTTCCTTTGCCGCCGCCAGCGCGGTCGCGGACTGATCCGCGGCGTTCCTGGACAGGGCCGGGGTAATGCCGGTGAGGTGAAACCACCCGCAGCCGGAAAAGAGTGCGTTCCAGTCGATAGCCCCGGGGGCGATTTCGGAGACGGCCGACGGCGCCCGGTCATAGATAACCCGGGAGGGCCGCTGGCTTGCGCCCTTCTCCAGGAAATAGATGCCCATGCGGGAACCCGGGACCAACAGCACGTGATCGGTATCGACGCCGAACCCGCGCAGCTGCCGGAGTGCGGCCCGGGCGATATCGTTTTTCGGCAATGCGGTAGCATAGCGGGTGTTTACCCCCAGGCAGGCCAGGCTGACCAGGACGTTGGCCTCGCCGCCGCCGAAAGTCGCCGAGAGAAGAGGCGACTGGAGCAGCCGCTCATAGTCCGGCGATGCGAGCCGCAGCATGATCTCGCCGAAAGCGGCAAATATCTTTTCCTTTGGATTGACCTTTCGTATCTTGTCGATGGACATATCAATACTCCGGTTAGCTTTTCATCTTCCTGATCTTTGTGATAATCTGGACGGCCTCGCGTATCTTCTTTGACAGGCCGGTAAAATCTCCCCGTTTCACGAGATCTGCGGTGATGAGGGCCGACCCGATGCCGACGCAGACGACTCCCGCCCCAAACCATGCCGAGAGAGACTCCTCGGTGGGATCGACCCCCCCGGTGGGCATCAGCTCCGCCCAGGGCATGGGCCCCCGTACCGCCCTGACAAACGACGGGCCCCCGACCTCCCCGCCGGGAAATATCTTGCAGATTTCGACGCCCAGCCGATGGGCCCGGTGTATCTCGGTGGCGCTTCCGCACCCCGGGCAGTAGGGGATCTTTCGGGCGTTGCACACCAGCGCGGTGTCCTCGTCGAGCACCGGCCCGACCACGAAGTTGGCGCCGCTGCCGATATAGACGGCAGCAGTCGGGGCGTCGACAATCGAACCCACCCCCAGGACCACGTTGGGCCGCTCTTTGACGCAGTATGCCTCCAGCTGCGCAAATAGTGAGGCGGCGCCGTCACCCCGGTTGGTGAATTCAACGACGGGAGCGCCCCCATCGTGGCAGGCCGCGATGATCCGGGCACCCACCTCCGCCTCGGGATGGTAAAAGACCGCCACCAGGCCGATCTCCTTCATCATCGAAAGGGTTTTGAGTCGAGAAAAGCGCGCCATTGCCGGCCTCCTGTTATATCCTATATCGCCGTCCACAAAGAGCCCTTCCCCCGATCGGCGACGATGCGAAGAGATACCGGGTATCCGTGGCAGATGATCGGCCCACCGGCGGCCGGGGGAGTCGATCCGTACAATATCACGGTGATTAGATGGCCTTCCACTGAAATTCGTCCGTCTGCGACGGCCTTCTTAAAGATGGAGATCGTCTCTCTCACGCCGCTGTTGAGCGGGGTTACTCTCAGCCCGCCGAGCAGGGCGACGAGCGGGGCGTTATCGATCTCTTCGGGGAAGGGGAGGGGTTTTTCGTCATAGGTGATCTTCCCCCGCAAGGAAGGCTCGACCGCTTCGATCTCCCGGATAACGTCATCTATCCCGACCGTCTCGCCCCCGAGGTTGAAGACCTCGGATCCCTTGATCGTTGCCCGCGCGGCTCCGATAAACGCCCGCGGCCGTATCGTCGGCGTATTGGAATCCGAAACGTCCCCCGTACGTGATGTGAAACGGTTTTCCGGCCGCCGCCGCGAGCATCGCCTTGGTGGGGGTGGAGGTGAGCCCCTGGTCCCTGCCCGGGCCATAGACGACGTAGGGCCGTATACCGACGCTCGAGATACCGTCCTCGATCCAGTAGACCCCGGCCGTGCCCTCGTTTGCCTGTTTGTAGACGCCGTAGTGGGAGCGGGGCAAAAGCGGGGCGTCGTGAGCCAGGGGTCCGGCGGGATACTCCTGGCGGGGGCCGTAGACGGCTGTGCTGCTGGCAAATACAACGTGGCCGATCCCGCACCTCTTGGCCGCCTCGAATATATTTACCGTTCCCTGCACGTTCACGGCGGCGCCCTTTGGCGGATCGGCCTTGCAGAACGGCAGCTGCATCGCGGCAAGATGGATGATACGGGTTATTCCATTTTCGGCGAGGGCGCGCTGGATCGCACCGATATCGACAATATCCCCCGTGATGACCCTGATCCGGGAGATTTCATCCTCTTCCATGATGAGCCGTAGGCGATGAAGGTCTCCCCCCCGCACGAAAGCGGCGGTGAAGGTTCCTTCTCGGATGAGGTTGCGCGCTACCCACGCCCCGATGCACCCCGTTGCTCCTGTGACCAGAAATCTCTCTTCCATATCTGTGGCTCCCGTTACACGTCTTTCGCGTTCTGTATCTCTTTCATCCGATCTTCAATGTGCGAGAGGTGATCGAGCATCGCCCTTTGCGCGGCGGCCGGGTCGCGCGATTTGAGCGCCTGGACGACGGTGTGATGATCCTTGATGGTCCGGCGCCTGACGTCAAGGCTTTCGGCGGTCCGTCGGCGGCTGAAGATGCTCAGCTGGCTTATCGAACGCATGAACAGCGCGAGGATCTTGTTCCCGGTGGCCTCCAGGATTTTCCGATGCAGCTCGAGGTCAATTTCCAGAAAGGTCTCGGGATCATTCAGGGCTTGCTCAGCCTGCTTCAGGCAGGCTTCGAGCTCGGCGATCTCCTCGTCGGTGATGGTGTGGGCTGCAAGCTCGGCAATCCCCACCTCGAGGATCTTTCGCGCTTCAAAGAGCTCAATATAGGTCGAATCGTTGAGAGTAAAGATAATGTCGAGATGTTCGACGAGGCGTTCCGGCTCCAGCGACGTGATGTACGTCCCCGAGCCCTGGCGGTTGTCGATGATATTCATTATCTGAAGGGCCCTGAGCGCTTCACGCAGCGAAGGACGGCTCACGTTCATCATCGCCGCAAGCTCCCTCTCGGGCGGCAGCCGATCCCCCGGACGCAGCTGCTTTTCTTTGATGAGGTTCAGCAGCGAGTGCGCGATCTTCTCCGAGAGGACGTCCCTCTTGAGCGACTCGTAGGGGATATCGGCTATCTTCTTGCTCATTTTGCTACCCACCCGCAGTCGACCAGGAGGTCGGTGCCGGTGATGAACGAGGCCGTGTCGCCGGCCAGAAAGTATATCGACTCGGCGATCTCCGACGGATCGGCCCAGCGCTTGAAGGCCTGCTCGGCCTCCCTGATCTTCTTTACCTCGTCGTAGCTCTTTCCGGTCTTCTCCGACTCGATGCGGATGTCGCTTCGCAGCATCGGCGTATCCACGGAGCCGGGGCTCACGGAATTGACGCGGATGCCGTACGGCGCCAGCTCCCACGCGAGCGCCCTCGTGAGGGCAATGACCGCGCCCTTGGTCGCACCGTAGATGCGAATGATCGACCTGCCCGACGTGGCCCGATACCGAGCCCATGTTCACGATCGACCCGCTCTTTTGCTTCTTCATGACGCGAATGACGTGCTTGCAGAAGAGGAAAATCCCGCCCAGGTTCACGTTCACCACCCTCTGATACTCGTCCCACCGAATCTCATCGAGGGGGCGGACCAAAACGATCCCCGCGTTGTTGTTGAGCACGTCGATGCGGCCGTGCTTTTCCACCGTCTTTTCGACAACCGAGGCGACATCGTTCTCGGCGGCGACGTCGCACACGAAGAAGTCGCACACGCCGCCGTCGGATTCTATTTCTCTGCTGATCTCATGGCCCCGATCGACGATATCGACCATCACGACGGCATATCCCCTGCGGGCAAACAGGCGTGCGGACGCCTCTCCGATCCCGTTGGCGGCCCCCGTGATCAGTGCCACTTTTTTTGACGTATTCATGGCTCAGCTCCTCTCCAGTCCAAGGATGTGGCGCGCCTGGGCGACCGTCGCGACGGGCCTGCCGAGCGAGCGGGAGATCGACGCGATCTCTTCCACCAGCTCGTGCGTCGTGGCAAGGCCGCCCGACCGCGTATAGGGATAATCCTCGGTGCCGACGCGCACGTGGTCGCCCTCCAGGAGGCCGCCGCCAGTATCTTCATCTGGTCCTCGTGCATGATGCTCACGGTCACGGCCGAGCCCGGGGGAAGCAGTCTCTTCCGGTAGAGGTATTCCTCGACGGTGGGCGGGGACCACGTGCCTCCCGGCCAGCCGAAGAAGAGGGTCGTGATGTACGGCGGCCGGACCAGACCTTTATCGATCAGGTAGTTCAGGTTCCATATCGAGCCGGCGTGCCAGACCTCGAACTCGGGCGCGACGCCGTATTGCGCGCAGAGCGCGGCGTACTGCTCGAGCTCCTGTTTGGAGTGAAGCTTGAGGCAATCCAGCCGGGCGAAGGCCTCGTCGTGGTGATTCAGGATGATGGAGATCTCATCGGATTTCTCCCTGAAGACGTCCATGCGCTCGTCTATCTCGAGGCTCGACATGCCGCTCTGAACGATGATATCGGTTGCTCCGCGAACGGCCCGGATGACCTCGATCCACTGCCCCTCGGCGTGGGTGTGCAGCACCGACGCGCCGCGCTCCCTGCACAGCACTGCTTCTCGGGCGATGTCGTCCGGCGTCGTGGGGAACTTGACTTCGGGCTTCAACCAGCAGGTATTGGGTGTGGCGACGATAATAAGGGGATCCATTTTCTGTCTCCTGTCCCGATTTCATCGGTGGGTCAATCAGACGCTCAGTATATGTTTGTCCAGCGAGGTGATCTTCCGACATCCTGATGCGGTGACTACATAACAGTCTTCCACTCCGATGAGCGTCCTGTCGTAAGGCTCCCACGCCTCGATCTCAAATACCATGTTTTCTTCAAAGGGACGGTCCAGCACCGAGAGCGGACCGAACAAATGCTGCTCCTCGCATTCCAGGCCGATGCTGTGCCCCACCGCAAACGTCATCCCTTCGGACTTCTTGGACTGGTAGAAGGCCGTGGCCTCGGCGTTGAGCTCCTTGATGTTCACTCCCGGTTTGACGTGCCCTTCGTAATACTCCTGGAGCATGATAAGCCGATCGATGCTCTCGGCTGCGCCTTTCGGAACAGGACCCAGGACGACATGGCGATTCACGTCGGCGACGTATCCCTGGTACACCGCGCCAAAATCAAACCGCGCTATGTCACCCTTCTTGAGGACCGTCCCGATACCAGGGGCCTCGGGGTCCGAATCGCCGATGGAGAGCGTCAGATGATCCCATACCTCGGCTCCCTGTTCTATCATGGTCTTCCGTGCAATCATGAGAAAGTCGTTATCGGTCATTCCTTCAGCGGAGGCCTTGATACAGGCGGTGATCGCCTTTTCGGTGATCTGTGTGGCTATCTCTATCCGGCGTATCTCCTCGTCCGTCTTGATGAGACGCATTTCCAAAAGTGCCTCGTCGGCCGTCACGATTTCGGGGGCCGCCTTCTGCCGCGCGAGATAGTCCAGGATATACTTCGGGCCCAGCGATTCCATGCCGATCCTTCCGCCTTCCATGCCCCATTTCTTTATCTTTGCCCCTATGGCCCGGCAGGTCTCTTTGGGCCCGATCGTCCCCCTATGATCGGCGATCCACGAGAACCTATCCACACTCTGGAAGAGGGCCCAGTTGAACAGGGCGCAGTCGCCGTCACGGTTGATCATCGCAACGGTCGGGTACTGGTTGTTCAGCGCGAAGAGGATCGGATTGGGGCTGGCGTGCAGCGTCGGCATGCCGCTGGCGTAGAAGACGTTGACGGGCGTGGTCGCGATCAGGATATCCACGTCAAGCCTGTTGAGGATCTCCTTTATTCGGGTTCGATTAAAACCGATCGGGTTCATACGCTTCACCTCGGGAAGTTGTCTGTTGATGGGGACATGATCGGCAAGCGCCTCAAGGATGCTTCTCGTGCCCGCGCTCTTGGCCACCGCCGAAAGGTCGTCCCGGGTAGCCGCCTTGCCCGTCTCTGCGGAGAGGTAGCCCATCAGCACCGCCGCGATGGCGTTTTTTGCCTGCTCGGGGGTGAACTCCGGCTCCCGGTCTTCCAGGATGCACCGCGCGAAATACTCATCCTCGTTTCGCGCCGAGATGTTGTAGTAGAGGGGGAAGGGGGCATGCTCAATCTCGGGCTCGAACCACTGGTTCTTGTTCTCCCCCGCGGCGTCCTGGCTCGAAAAGATGCGGACCGGCCTGTCCCACATATGGTTTTCGAGGATTGTCCCCCTGGTACCGTAGATCTCCATGCTGTTAAAGGGCTGGGTCATCTGGGTGAAGCTCACGACAACCTCGCCGACGGCGCCTTTCGAGAACCGGACCATCGACAGGGCGTTGTCCTCCGCCTTCTCGGGAAGATTGGTCGCCTGTTTGGCGAGCAATGCCGTGACCGACTCAACCTCGTCCTCGAGGACCCACTGGAGGGTCGCGAATTTATGCGCCCCCATATCCATGAACGAGCCGCCGCCCGCCTTGATGGGGTCGCCTTTCCAGAAATCGGGCTGCGTCATCCCTTCGATCTCATCCACCCCTTCGTAGGCCCTCACGAGAAGGACGTCGCCGACCAGCCCCTGCTGTATGGCGTCATGGATATACTGATGGGCCGGCAGGAAGCGGTGGTTTTCCGCGATCATGAGCTTCACCCCGGCCTTTCGGGCCGCCTGTATCATCGCGTCGCAATCCTCCAGGGTCGTGGCCATGGGTTTCTCGCACAGGATGTGTTTGCCCGCCGCGGCTACCCGCGACACCAACTCCGCGTGAAAGACGTGCGGCACCATAATGAGGACCGCCTCGATATCGCTACCCAGGAACTCCTTCAAATCGCCGTAGGCCTCCATCTTGTTGGCTTTGTAGCGCTTGGCGACCTTCTCGGCGAGCTTCCGGTTCTTGTCGTAGACGGCCACGAACGTCAGGTAGGGCGAGCCGGCGCATGCCGCGCTGTGGAAACCCCACGCACTGCCCGCGCCGATCACCCCGAATTTAACCTGCCTCGTATCCGGACCGCCCTTCCTTTTTCCCGGGGCACCCTCCGAGAGGGGCCGGCCCGCCGTGTAGGGAGAGCCCGCCGGTGCGATATCCAGCTCGGAGAATACCAATTCGACCAGCGCCCCGAACTTGATGGCGTCCGGGAGATTCCCGTCTATTTTGAATTGCCCGTTCATGTAAGCGGCCGTTGCGTCGGCCTGGCCGGTAAAAATGCCCGCGGCAAGCGCGGCCTCCATTTCCAGCGTGATATCCGGCGCTTGGACCTCACCCTGCGCCCATCTCGAAGGTCTGATCCCGGATAACGAGATAAACGGGGCCGTAACCCTTGAGATTGAACTGGAACTTCCGGTCGAATCCGTCGACCTCATCCCTGGTCTCGTCAAGATCGTTGGCAACCTGGACGAAGAGCGTGAAGTAGTCCGGAAGATCCCGTTGCCCGAAGGTCCCCGCCTCGAGCTTCTCCACGACGGCCTGTTTTAACGACTCATCGACTTTCTGCGTTTTGTCTGCTTTCCATCCCATGATTCCGTATACCTCCTGCCTCTCTCCTGTATGGTGGCCGGTTGAAAGACATTCCATCGGCCGTTTGCGCCGCGTGCGCGGCGTTTAAGTGCGTCACACGGAGACAATCTCGCGCGCCATCCCGGTGAGCCGTACCGGCGCGGCATCGGTTGTGAGGAAGGTCTCCTCGTCGCCGACCTCCACCCCCTCTTCGTAGCCGGTGTAGAGCTCGATGTTGATGACCATTCCGGGCTGAAGGGTAAGATCCGTCCCGCTGTAGAGCCACACCTCCTCGGTTGCAAGCCCCATGGAATGGCCCACGTTGATGATGAACGGGCTCAGCCCGTTCTTCTCATAGAGAGCCGTTGCCGCCTCATGCAGCTGCTTTGCCGTCGTGCCGGCCACGAGCATCGTGCCGATCTCATCCACGATTTGGCACATCGTGGCGTGAAGATTGGCCAGCTTATCCGGGACGATGCCTGTGTAGGCGTGCCTGCGGATGTCGGATGCGTAGCCGTAGAGGCTTGCCCCGATGTCGATGGCGACGAGCCTCTCCTTTTGGAGGGTTTCGTCGATGGAGACCTCGGGGTTGGAAGTGCCGAAGGAGATGGTCGTGTGGCCGACGCCGGTGGCGCCGTTTCTGATCATCCGGTACTTGGCTTCCTGGATCAGCTCGGGACGGCCCATGCCGGGCCGGACGATCGTCAGGAGCTCGCCCATGGTCGCCTCCGCGACGGCGGTGCTCTTCTTGATCATCTGGATCTCCTGGGGAGATTTGATGATCCGAAGCGACAGCATGATATCGTCGATGACCGCGAGGTCCTTCGGCCTGCCTTCCTGTTGGATGATCCGGACGGCAAACCACGGGCAGGTCGATTCGACGCCGACGCGCTTGCCCCCGAGGGCGCGGGCGACGATGAGATTTTTCAGCACATCGACCGCTCCCTTGAGATCGATGTAGACCTCGACGTGATCCGCGGCGTACTCGACGCCGCTTAGTATCGCGCCCACCCACGCCACGAGCGTTACGCGGCCGTCGGCCTCGATGAAAGCGAAGAAGGGAAATTGGTTTTTCAATGCGTAGAGGATCGGGTTACCGCTGGCCGGCATACACGGGTAGCCGGTGGTATACAGGACGTTCTCGGGTGTGGAAAGGACAATTGCATCGATATTTTTGTCTTTCATCAACGCGATGAGCCGCGACCGATCCAATCCGATGGCATGAAATTTTGCGGGTATCATACGAAACCTCTCCGATTACGCAAGCGGCCGGGACCCGATAATTGGATATTTGGTCATACCAATGTACATATCGTTTTCTCTTTTCCTTGTCAAGATAAAAGTGCGTGCCGGAATGAACTAAGAAAAGATGCGGCTGCGTCCCCCCGTGACGGCTCACGCGGGGCGATGGGCAAGGCAACGATCCGGCAAGAGTTCAATGGATCTGCGCGAAATGCGGATAAGATGTCGAGAAAAACGCTTGAGGTAGAGAAGAGGTATCCTCGACCAATTTTCTTGACTTCATTGTTGCAATGGTCTATGTTCGGCAATATCATATCATGTTCGATATCGTTGAACAGCGCCCGCCAGGGAGATATTCGCAGATGAGTGTCCAGTCGGTACGCAAGGCCATCGATATACTTTCCCTCTTTTCCCACACCAGACCGCAGTTGGGGATCACCGAGATCAGCAAGGACATCGGTTTGCCGAAGGCTACGGTTCACGGCATCGTAAAGACCCTCGTCCAGCAGGGATTCCTCACGCAGGACGCGGCGACGAACAGATACAGCCTCGGTCTCAGAATCTACGAGCTTGGAACCATCCTTTCCGGCACCCTTAAGATAAACCTCGTCGGTCACGGGCCCGTCCACCGTCTCGCGCAGAAACATTCCGTCATGGTACGGCTCGCCCTCTGGGACCACGGGAGCGCATTCGTCACGATGAACCGTTTCCCCTCGACCGAGGTGACGCAGACGCAGCTGTTGGGTCCCCGGATTCCCGCCTATTGTACGGCCCTCGGCAAGTCGATGCTCGCGTTTCTCTCACCGGATGAACAGTATAGGTATCTCGAAAATACGGAGCTTGCGCCCTACACACCCCAGACCATCGTAAGCAGGCCCGCGCTTATAGAAGAATTGGACCTCACAAAAAAACGGGGGTATGCGATGGACTGTCAGGAATACGTCCCGGGACATTTCTGCATCGGCGCACCCATATTTAACCGAACCGGTCTCGCGATAGCCGCCGTCAGCCTTTCGGTGCAACCGCCGGAGCTCATCGAGGAGCTCCCTTGTGTACTCGTGCAGGACCTGATCCAGTCCTCGGTCGAAATCTCGATGTCCATGGGCTACGCGGCCGAGGCGGCTTCCCGGGGGATGTCGACCGGGGCGCTGCTGTAGGGTAAGGCGATAGACCGGTGTGTCAGGATGGTTTGCCCACGATGAGCCTAAGAGCCCCGGGGAACTGCGGCGCGGTTGCCGCGCGCAAAAACTGAAATGAACGTAAGAGACTTTATCGTGTGATAGACGTGATAGAATATATGAGCAAGTGGTGACGGCGTTGATCACGGAGTTAGGGATTGTCCTTTGAGAAATGGGTATTTAAAAGGAGGTTCCTTATGGCTGATCAAAGCAAAGCGCGGCCCTGGATGTCGGTGGTGTTTGGTTTCGTAGCCGGTTTCCTGGCCACCCTGATCTTTCATCAACTGGTGCTGGCCTTGCTCCACGCAGTGGGCCTGGCATCCTACGAGCCATTCTCGATGGCGGCAACGCGACCGTTCGGGGTGCCGGCGGTGATCTCTCTCTCATTCTGGGGGGGTGTCTGGGGCATCTTATTTGCCCTGGTAGACCGCTGGTTTCCGCGCGGGTTCGGTTACTGGGTAACGGCCTTTCTATTTGGCGCTGTTCTCGCCTCACTGGTCGCCCTCTTGATGGTGCTGCCGATGAAGGGACAACCCATGGGCGGTGGCTGGAAGCTGCCTCTGCTCGTGACCGCATTTATTGCCAACGGCTCCTGGGGAGTCGGCACGGGTGTCTTCCTCAAGGTATTACGGAACTGGTTTGGGAAGAAGCCGAAGGGGAAGAAATAGAGCGAATCGATGACGTGATAAGCGCCGAGCCTGGATTGTGCGTGACGTATCTTCGACCGGCGGTTTCTGCGAGTCCGATGCCGACGTAACGCGGCTCCTTTGCCGGGAGAGAGCGACTCCTCGTACGATTGACGGCGGCACGGAGACGATCCTTCAACGGTAGCCGACAGGGGTTCTTTCACTTGCGCGGGGGCGCCGACCGGGCGCCCCCATCTCATTATGTCCAAGAGCGAACGATATGTGTCGTGACCTGCCATCAGAGGGGAATATATGAAGAAGCCAAAAAGCCAGCCGATCTTTGACGAGAGGGATTTCCCGGTGAGCCTCGCGCGGCTTGCCATCATGAGCGGCACGGGGGTGGATATCGAAGAGCTCAAGGAAAAACCGATCATCGCCGTGGTGAACTCCCACACGGAGTTCAACCCCGGACACATGCACCTGAATCTCCTGGCCCAGCGCGTCAAAGAGGGCGTCCATGCGGCCGGCGGTATCCCCTTCGAATTCAACGTCCCGGCGCCCTGCGACGGCTTTTCCGAGGGAAACGAGGGGATGCGTTTTATCCTCCCCCAGCGCGAGCTGATCGCCGATACCGTGGAGACCCATGTGCGCAGTATGCTCTACGATGGAATGGTCATGATCGCAAGCTGCGACAAGATTATCCCCGGAATGATCATGGCTGCGGCGCGGCTGGATCTTCCGACCGTGTTCCTGACCGGCGGCCCGGGTGAATTTCAGATCCGATACAAGCCGGTGATGAAGAAAGTCGGCAGCATCAATAATAAGGATTACCCCGACCTTCTCGATAAGATCGCATCCGTCACGTGCGCCACGTGCGGTTCCTGCGAGTTCATGGGAACGGCAAACACGTTCCAGTGCCTCGTGGAGGCCATGGGCCTGACCATTCCCGGCTCGGCCAGCGTCCCGGCATATCACGCCGAAAAACTCCGGTTCGCCCGAAAGGCGGGAAAGCGGGTGGTCGAGATGGTCGCGGAAGGATTCGGGGCGCGCAAGATTCTGACGAAAAAGGCGCTCATAAACGCCCTGATTGTCGACCTGGCGATCGGCGGCTCGACCAATACGACACTGCACCTGCCGGCCATCGCGCGTCAGCTCGGGATCGACCTTCCGCTGTCGACATTCAACGACTATAACAAAAAGGTCCCGACGCTGTGCGGCTTTGCGCCCAGCGGCCCGCACGGTGTCCAGGACCTGTACCGGGCCGGAGGAGTTCCGGCGGTAATGAAGGTGCTCAAGGACTTCCTCTACCTGGACGCACTGACGGTGACGGGCAAGACCGTCGGCGATGTCGTCGGTGAGGCCCAGGTCCTGGACGATACCGTTATCCGGGATCTGAAGAAGCCCTTCTTCCCCGAGGGTGGTACCGTCATCCTCACCGGTAACCTCGCCCCCGAGGGCGCCGTCGTGAAACAGTCGGCGGTCGAGCCCGATATGCTCACCTTTACGGGCAGGGCGCTCGTGTTTGAGTCGGAGTCCGACTGCCTTGCCGCGATCAGAGAGAAAAAGATCGCGTCCGACAGCGTCTGCATTATCCGGAACGAGGGGCCGAAAGGGGGACCGGGGATGCCGGAGACCCTGGCGGTGACGATCGGGCTTGCCCTGTCCGGCGTCCAGCGCGTCGCCCTCGTCACCGACGGGAGGTTTTCCGGGGCAAGCTCCGGGCCGTGTATCGGGCACGTATCGCCCGAGGCGGCCGACGGCGGGCCGATCGCGGCCGTAAAGGACGGCGACGAGATCGTCATCGATATTCCCAACCGGAGGCTTGACGTAAAGCTCAACGACGAGGAGATCCGCGCCCGTCTCAGCCAATACCGGCCGCCGACGCGTGAGGTCCCTGTGGGGTTCATGCGGCGATATGTGAAGCTGGTGAGCTCCGCCGCGAGGGGGGCGGTGCTCGAGTAAGGGGGAGACGCCATGGCATGCACGATATCTGTTTTGTAGAGGAGGGGATCGAGTCCGGAGGGCCGTCGCTTGTTCACGGTGAAATAGGGAGGGTTCGAGACATGGTACTTCGTGAGTTTGCCGCCCTGCGGAGATTCCTGCGATATTTCAGCCGACATTGTGAGGTACGCCGTGAAATCCATCTATTTTGACGTGAGTGTCCCTAAAATCCTTGCGACCAAGGCCCTGGCAGGGCTGCTGCCCTTCATCTACTACTCGCCCCTCTCGCCGGTCGGCTTTTCGGATATCCCCGAGCAGAAGCTCCCCGGCAAGAATTGGGTTCGGGTCAAATCGAACATGACCGGCATCTGCGGGGCCGATATCGCGATGTTCTTCGTCAAGGCCAGCCCCCGGATATCGATTGCGGCCCTGCCGGGGGTACCCCGGGCCTTCATGGGACACGAGGTGGTGGGAACGGTGGTCGAGAAAGGTCCGGGAGTAACGGGCCTTGCCACCGGTGACCGGGTGATCCTCGAGCGCTATCTCCCGTGTTGTTCCACCAAGGAGATCGACCCTCCGTGCGGGCCGTGTAAAGCGGGCAACTACACGCTCTGCGAGAACTTCTCCGAAGGGAAGCTGCCGCCGAACCTCGGAGCGGGATTTTCGGAACATTTCCTGGCCCATAAGACACAGCTCGTCAAGGTGCCGAAGGACATCACCGACGACCAGGCGGTGCTTGTCGAGCCGACGGCCGTCTCCCTTCACGCGGTGCTCAGTCGGCTCCCCAGGAAGGGGGAGAAGGTGCTCGTCATCGGCGCGGGCACCATCGGGCTGGGGGTCATCCAGATCGCAAAGGCGCTGGGCCCCGACTTCACCCTCTATGTCCTCGAAAAGATCCCCTTCAAGAAGAAGCTCGCCATAAAATACGGCGCCGACAAGGTGCTGGACGGTGATCCCTATGAGGCCATGGCAAAGGCCACCGGCGCCAGGCTCTACCGCGGGCCCCTCGGCAACAACACGACGCTGGGGGGATTTGACCTGATCTACGACTGCGTGGGTTACTCGGCAACGATCCACGACTCGCTCAGATGGCTCAAGGCTAAAAGCGATTACATCATGATCGGAAACCAGCTTTCCCCCGTGTCCTTTGACCAGACGCCGGTCTGGCAGCAGGAGCTCACGATCAAGGGGATCAACGCCCACGGGTCGGAGACCTATCGGGGAAAGAAGTCGAGCTCCTTTGCCCTTGCCATCGAACTGATCAGAAAAAAGAAGATCAACGTCAACGGCCTCATCACTCACCGTTTCCCGTTCGCGGACTACAAGGAGGCCTTCAAGCTCGCCAAAGAAAAATCGGGCGACGTGATAAAGGTCGTGCTGAAGATATCGGCATGAAGGAGGATATATGAAGGCATTGATGCTCAAGGGCATACGCGATCTGGCGCTCATGGACGTCCCCGTAGCGCCGGTCGGTCCCCGGGACGTGAAGATCCAGGTCGAGCGAGTGCGGGCTCTGCGGGACGGACCATTCGGTCTACGCGGGTACGCTGGTGCTGCCGGGGAGTTTCCCGTTCTACATGGGGCACGAGCTTTCCGGGACCGTCAAGGAGGTGGGCAGCGAGGTGAAGGACATCGCGGTGGGCCAGCTCGTTACCACCAACCCCGTGCGCTACTGCGGGGATTGCTACCGCTGCCGAAACGGCCAGCAGCATTACTGCGAGCGGCTCTTTGAGCTCTGGAGACCCAACGGGGGTTTCTCTGAGTTCGTCGTGGCCGACCGCCAGCAGGTCTTCGCCGTGCCGGACGGGATAAAACCAGACGTGGCGTCGTTTGCCGAGCCGGTTTCGGTCTGCATCCACTGCATTGACATGGCCGGCATCAGGCCCGGCATGACGGTTGCCATTACCGGCGCAGGCCCCATCGGGTTGATCCTTATGCAGCTTGCCCGCTTCTCCGGGGCGTCGATGATCTTCATGACGGAGCCCGTGGCCTCAAAGCGGAAGCTGGCGCTGAAGCTCGGGGCGGACGTCGTCGTCGATCCCACGAAGGAAGACGTGATCGCTCGGGGCTTCGAGGCGACGGGGTTCAAGGGGTTTGACGTTGTGATCGAGGCCTCGGGTAACGCGGCGGCGGCAAACCAGGCGCTGGGGATAACGGGGATGAAGTCCACCCTGTTCTTTTTTGCCGTCTACCCGGCGGACTTCACCATCCCGATCTCGCCCTTCATCATGTACACCAAAGAGATGACCATCAAGGCGGTCTTCTTCTCTCCCTACACCTTCCCGCGAGCCATCAACATGCTCGGCAGGCTCGACCTCGTGTCGCTCATTACCCATCGCTTCACGCTTGCCGAGGCACACAAGGCGTTTGACGCCCACGAGTCGGGGGAGGCGGTCAAGGTCATGGTCAACTGCGGATAGGAGGAGCACGAAACGGCTTCAGGACAAGGTTGCTCTCACCGCGGGGGGAGGCGGCGGGATCGAAGGGGCGATCGCGGTCGCCTGCGCGAAAGAGGGGGGGCGGGTTTGCCTCACTCCACTGGGATTCAGCAGGAGGTATCGGTATGCACAGGAAAGACTTTAAATCAAGAGACGAGCTGCTGGACTTTCTTGACGACAAGGCAGAATGGCTCAGGAAGGAGATAGTTCGCCTGTCATCCATCGCCGGGGGCTCGCACCTCGGAGGCGGGCTCTCTATGGCCGATATCATCGTGGCGGTTTACTACTACGCCATGAATCTCAAGCCCGGCGACCCCTCCTGGGAGGACCGGGACCGCTTTGTCCTGTCCAAGGGGCACGGCGCCATCGCCTACTGCCCGGTCCTGGCAGATCAGGGCTTTTTCTCACGGGACTTGCTCAATACCTTCAATAACCTGGACAGCCCCTTTGGGATGCACCCGGACATGAAGAAGATCCCCGGGTGTGACATGAGCACCGGGTCGCTTGGTCACGGGCTTTCCGTGGCTGTCGGGATGGGGCTTGCCGCGCGGATGGATAAAAAGAGCTGGCGGATTTTCGTCCTCATGGGAGACGGCGAGATCAACGAGGGGATGGTCTGGGAGGCGGCGCCGGCAGCGTCCCACTTCAAACTGGGCAACATCGTGGCGATCATCGATCGCAACAGCCTCTCGCTGGACGGGCCTACCGAAGAGATCATGGCCATCGAGCCGATTGCCAGGCGGTGGGAGGCCTTCGGGTGGCGGGTCTTCGACATCGATGGGCACGACATGGGGGCCCTCGTGGATACGCTCGGCACAATCCCGCCGCCCTCGGACCTCACGCCCACCCTCATCGTCGCCCGGACGGTGAAGGGAAAGGGGGTCGATTTCATGGAGAACAACCCCATCTGGCACTACGCGGGGCTGGATAAGGCCAAGTCGCAGGAAGCCCTGACCTGCATCGGCAACTGCCGGCCCAAGAGGAGGACGTGAGATGGCCGAAGACGTACAAAAATCGATCGTTCTGGACTTCACCTACACCACCGACACGTACGACCAGTTCACCCAGGCCGAAGTCTACGGCAAGGTGATCACGAAGATGGCCGAGACAAACAATAACATCGTCGTGCTCACCTCCGACATGACCCGGTCAAACAAGACGGGGGACTTCAAGAAGACCTTCCCCGAGCGCTTCTTCAACTTCGGTATTGCCGAGGCCAATATGTTCGCGGCTTCCGCCGGCATGGCCACTTGCGGCAAGATACCGTTTGTCACCACGTTTGCGGTCTTCGCCTCGCTCAGGTGCGCAGAGATGATCAGGACCGATATCGCCTACCCCAATCTGCCGGTGAGGATTATCGCCACGCACGCGGGCCTATCGCAGGGAAACGGCGGCACAACCCACCACTCCACTGAGGACATCGCGATACTGAGATCCATGGCAAACATGACGGTCATCGTCCCCGCCGACTCCATCGAGACCGGAAAAGCGGTGGCGGCAACCGCAAAGGTGGCAGGACCCGTCTACATCCGCATCGGAAGGGCCCTGGAACCGATGGCCTACGCCGATGACAACTATGACTATACAATCGGCAAGGCCGTCGTCATGCGGAACTACGGGAAAGACGCGGCCGTTATCGCCTGCGGAGTGGCGGTGAAAGCGGC
The DNA here is from genome assembly GCA_963809875.1 of uncultured delta proteobacterium. Taxonomy (GTDB): domain Bacteria; phylum Desulfobacterota; class Zymogenia; order Zymogenales; family Zymogenaceae; genus JAFGAS01. The sequence continues at coordinate 176,558 of CAWELC010000005.1, forward strand.
CGTAGATGCGGCCGACGAGCTGAAGGACAAGGGCGTCAAGATCAGGGTCATCAACATGCACACGATAAAGCCGCTCGATATAGACCAGCTTATGAAGGCGGCCAAGGATACCGGAAAGATCGTCACCGCCGAGGAACACAGCATCGTCGGCGGGCTGGCCGGAGCGGTCTGTGAGGCGCTGACGGAGGCGGGGGTGGCGGTAAAGTTCAAGAGGCTGGGCGTGCCGGATATCTTTTCGGCGATCGGCTACCCGGATGAGCTCTACGCACGATACAAGATCAATAAGGACGGGATCGCCGAGACGGTAAGAAACATGGTGAAGTGAGTCTCAGGGTTGGAAGACGCGGCGTGCCGCGTCTTCCAATAAATTCCCGCACGTACTTCTTTCGGGTGTCGCTCGCTCATGAATCGTTGGCGGGGGGAGAATAAACGGTGAGTAACTCCACGTGCTAAACGCTCTTCAGGGAATTGCGGTATCTTTCGACCGCGTCCATGGGGGCACCATCAAATTTCAGTGCTCCCTGATCTATCCATAGCGCTCGCGTGCAGACCTGCTGTACGAAATTCATGTCGTGAGTTACCACGATTACCGCTTCGGCAAAGTTCACTAATTCCTGTATCCTCGTTACCGCGGCCTCATAAAAGGTTATATCGCCTACGCCCAGCGCTTCGTCTATTATCAGGAAATCAGGTTGGATCATCGAAGCGATACTGAACCCCAGCCTTGATTTCATACCACTTGAGAAGTTCTTTATCGGCTCATGTATGAATTTCTTTAGACCCGAAAATTCAACGATTCCGGGATACATTTCCGTTAGCACCTTCCTGGGAATTCCCAGAATCATACCATTAAGAAAGATATTGTCGTTTGCGGTCAATTGAGGATTGAACCCCGTTCCATAACCGAGCAGCGCGTTGACTTCACCCTTCATCCATATGGATCCGCCGTCAGGTTTGAATATCCCGTTGATCACTTTGCAGAGGGTCGTTTTCCCTGAGCCGTTGCGCCCTATTATCCCGATGATTTCGCCCCTTCGCACCTCGAACGTTACATTCTTCAAAGCCCAGAAGATCTTCTTTCTCCTATCGAAGAAGGTCTTGTATTTTTCCAGCCCATGATACTTCTTTCTCGGTCTGGATAGATGGAACGCTAATGACACATTCTTGGCCGAGAGAATCGTTTCTCCTGTTGAGGTCTTCTTTGTCTTGCTGAAAAGAAGCTTCTTCTTTGGAGTGATCTTCTGGAATTTCTCCCTGTATTCTTTCACTATCTGCGCCGGGGATCCGGCCGAAAAAACCCTCCCGTCTTCAATCCACAGGGTGCGGGTACAAAACCGTTCGACAAAACCCATGTTGTGCGTAACAACGATGACCGTCTTTGACCTCCCGATGATCTCTTTCATTCTCTTGCCGGCTCTTTCGCTGAATTCAAGATCTCCGGCACCTAATACCTCGTCGATAACAAGGATGTCCGGTTCGATGGATGATGCAATGCTAAAGCTCAATCGTGACTTCATTCCGGTTGAATAGTACTTCAGCGGTTGATCGATGAAACCGCCGATACCGGAGAACCGTATTATGCCCGAAGCGAGCGCGCGGGTCTCTTGCTTCGAAAAACCGAGCATCATCCCGTTCAAAAAGATATTTTCTCTCCCGGTAAGCTCCGGATTAAAACCGGCACCCAGAGAGAGAAGTGCCGATACGGAACCCTTGACGACAATATCGCCCTCATCCGGCCTCAGCAGTCCCGATAAGACCCTGCACAGTGTTGTCTTACCAGCCCCATTTCGACCGATGATTCCCAGAATCTCTCCCTCGGTGCAGCAGAAACCGAGGTCACGGAGGGCCCAGAATTCACTTTTCCTGTTTCTTTTGAGCAGCACGTTATACGTGAAAGACTGAAGATCTTCCCGTCTGTTTCCGATAAGATACTTCACTCCTATATTTGACGCTTCTATGGAATAGGGGCGGTGGAGCGCCCGTTCCTCCGGACATTGAATGTTATCTTGCTTCGATACAATCATGGTTTTTACAGCAGTTTGATAATTTTATGCTCGTTTCTACTGTAGTAGAATAGCACAAGAACCGATATCAATAGGGAAAGAGAGCCTATTGATAATAGTGCGACGAAATCCGGTGCGTGATTATGCAGGAATATATCGCGGTAACTTCCCAGAAAGTGTGTCACGGGATTGAGTTCTATCAACCACCGGAGTCTTTTCGGAAAGGAGTCCTCAAGCCATATCACGGGAGAAGCGAAGAACCACAGTCTCATGATATGCCTGACTATGTTGTCAAAATCCCTTACCTTGACGCCGAGAAACGCCAGGGGAAATGATATCGCCGTCATGAAAAAGAGCTGCATAGCCATGACAAACGGAAGCCAGAAAAGGTTCGGTCCGGGGAGTATCTTGAAGAATATCAGGAAGAGAGAGATGATCACGAGTCCGAAACCGAAATTGATCAATTGGGATAACGTGGCGCCGATGGGAAACAGTATCTTCGGCAGATAGATCTGCGTTATGAGCCCGGCTTCACTGTGTATGGAGCGCTCGGAGGTGCTCACGGTTGAATCAAACCAGCGCCACACGACCATTCCGACTACCAGATAGCTCCCGTAGTCGCTGCCGCCCCTCTTGAACACTACCGAAACCAGAAAGTAGTAGATCGCAATGCCGAGCAGAGGGTCCAGGAGCCACCAGAAATATCCCAGGAAGGTGTTCCTGTGCTGCGCTTTGAGATTTGAGACGACCAGATACAGGAGGAGGTCTTTCCTCTTATAGAGGTTCCTACAGTACGTGGCGATGTCACCCATTTCGGGCTATTTCCTCAGTGTATTCATTTTGCATGGATGAGCAGGGCCAGTCCCTGCTCCTTCGCTTATACGCATGCACGAAATTAGTCGAAAAAGCGAAACCATAGAATGGAGATTACGGCCGTAATGCCGTCAATCCAGGTGATCTTTTTCCCTTCCTTATATCCGCGGCCGGAATATCTGATGGGTACTTCACAAATGCGGAACTTTTTCTTCGCGATCTTTGCTGTGAATTCCGGCTCAAAACCAAACCTATTTGATTTCAGCTCTAATTGGGCAATGACATCCCTCTTGAAAACCTTATAGCATGTCTCCATGTCGGTAAGGTCGATATCGTTTAATGCGTTCGATAATAGAGTCAAAAACCGATTGCCTACCATATTCCAGAAGAACATGACCCTGCGAGGTCTCCCCGAAAACCTCGACCCATATACGACATCGGCGACGCCGTCCAGTATCGGCCGCACAAGCTCTGGGTAATCCTGCGGGTCATATTCAAGATCTGCGTCTTGTATGATGATTATATCCCCGGCTGCAATGGCAAATCCGCTTCGTAACGCCGCACCCTTGCCTTGATTATGATCATGGTATATCGCTTTTATGTTATCCCTCGTTTTTTCTATTTCCTGTATTTTCTCACGACTTCCGTCTTTCGAAAAGTCATCTATAATAATGATCTCTTTATCGATTTGTGCTGCCTGCACCTTTGCGATGATCCGCTCAATAGTCGCTGCTTCGTTATAAACCGGCATAATTACTGAAATTTTCACTATACATCCTTAAGACCACAGACCAACTCCTCGGTCAAGTCAGCGGCACGGCCATTCATGGTCCTTGGCCCGCGCCATCGTTACGAAAATGAGGTTTTCTATTCCTTTCCTCTCATATTGTAGAGAACTACACCGGCCCCGGTCGAGGAAAACGAATCCAATTTTATTTCATTTCTTTCTAGCTCAGCGAGGATGGTATCGATGTGAAACTCCTTACTGCTCTTTCCCTTGAAAACGTGCGAATAGACCAGCCATACCCTTTCACGCCCCCGTGTCTTCTTATATATATCTTTGGCATAGTCCTGAGGGTTCTTTTTCGCATATATGCCTTTCACATATTCCATGTCCTCTAAAGAGAATCTCTTAAGGTAATAACTGTAGGCCCGTCCCGAATTATGAAAGCAGTAGACCAGATCGCCCTCCCTCCTATTCTCCGAGATATACTTCAGGACCGGCTTGATTTCCTCGGGATCGAGCAGGACGGGCCTAAAGAAGGCGACGGAGCCGTCGGGCACGGGTGCGAACAATAATAGGATGAGAAACAGCCCGAAGATCATCGTCGACGTCCTCTTCTGTAATATTTCGACTATCGTCCAGAGCCCGTCTACTAAGACGAGGATTGCGATTGGGAGTATGAATAGTATGAGCCTCTGATAAAAGGGATACAAATGGAGCGCGGACAGCAATAGAGTTACGATAATAGGCGAGAGCAAAAGGAGCGCCTTCCTCTTGTCGGCAACGAGGAGGGATGCTATACCGCTCAGGGAAACAGCCATCCAGAGCACGGGATAGGCGAGATGGAGGGAGAATTCAGAAGCAAAGACGTCATAAAATGAATTGAGGTACCATTTCGCATTTTCGAGAGAGACAGGTGCGGGCGCGAAATATTCCGCCCAGTATTTCTTCAAGAAGTCGTTTCCTGTGCCATATTTCAGACTTATGAAGTAGCTTAGTGCGAAGCTCATAAGACATACGAAAAGGATAATCGCCAGAGACCTAAACTGCTTACCATTCTTCTCGATGAGTGAAGACAGCATTAAGGTGGCGCCTACACCGGCCAGAACGAAGACGACGGGATGTGAAAACCAGATAATCGTTGCCCCACAAACCGACAAAATGGCAACTGTCTTTGCCGTATAGGCTTTGTTTGAGTAATGGAAGAATATTAGATACATGAGGATAACTGCAAAGACGTCCCCGGTATACTGCTTCACTACCGACGAGTAGTAGATCAATGATGGGGTTATTGAGAAGAGCAAGAGGCTTATCGGAACGGCCGGGGGCTTGAGTACCTGTTTGGATACAGCATAAAAGAGAGGGACCGAGGCAATGCTACAGATCAGTGGGAACAGACGCAAAGAATAGTCGCTGTCACCGAAGATACAGGTCATGGCTTTGAGGGATACGAGAAATCCGATGGGGGCAACTTGGCTGTAATTCAAAGGGCCGAAGAGGTCCAACAGATTGTACCTGAGTATATTTCCAGCAAGGGCCAGTTCGTCAAGCCATAGGGACCGATCATACTGGTACTGGTAGAGCCGAAATAGGATGCCAAGGGTTACTATGAACCAGATGAATGACTTAGACGCGTACAGTCTCTTTGGAAAATCAACGAAGCTTTGGGAAAAACGCGGAATGGTTTTTCCGTCCGTCGATCTCTGACTTCCTCGTGAAGTCCTTAACTCTGAAAGCGTCATGCAGAGGAGCACGGAGAAAATGAACGAAAGCCCGATGAGATAGAATCGACCTATTCTGTTGCCTGATTCAATACTACCAATGAGGTTGCCGGACAGTTCAAAATGTGGATCGGTCCCCGTTGAAATGAGATACATTGCCTCATCTCGAAGATCCGGACCATTAATCTCGCTGGCCGATGTAATATTCCCGGTCAGTTCTCCGGCGCTGATAAAAGTGTATTCACTCCTGAGCCGGCTCTTCACCGTGATCTTCTTTATCGCGATGAGACCCTCGTGATGCCCCGGATCTATTCTGATAGATTTAAGTTTCTTTGAAGGTAAATCAAAGACCAGTTCGGAAAATTCCCCGGGCTCATTGTACCGGCATTTTATGGAGTCTTTCTCGTTATAGCCCTTTCCGATGCTGTAATAAACCTGATAGGTGTCCGATACGGGTCCCTTTACGGTGATAGTGAGCGTTATAGGGGAATGGAAGTCTTTAAAGAGGAATAGTAGAGAAAAAAGTATGAAAAGAAGGAGTGGCGCTAAATAAACATAACCGTTCTTGAAGTATCGAATAATACCCTTTCTTATGGCCGATCGCACCTCTATATCGAAAAAATCGCCTTTATCTACCATATCTGCCGGGAGCATCTTCAAGTTTTGTTTTTCTCAGCCTTGGGGCATATCGGATTATGGGAAGCGTTGTAACACAGCCGTCCTTCAGCGCGCAAGCGAATAACGCAATTCGCACTTTTTGGAGTGGTCTTAAAGCATCTTAAGTTGATCTGCAAAGGCTTAATCAGTACACGGGTCTACACGCTTACGTACCGACTCCTCGTTTTTGAGCATAGCCCCAATTGTTCTTTATCTCACAATTTGTGTACCCGGGGTGTGCTGCAACAAGTAGTTCAAAAACTTTCAGTACTTGGGGAGTTTCGCGATAGTCGGCCGGCATCTTCGTTACATGCGGTTTGTCTTTAAGAGCTTTGCTTGTGGAATATGACCAGTTGATATCATCGAAAATGAGCCAGCCTCCGTCCTTCAGAAATCTATCCACCAGGAAAAAAGCGAAGCCGGTTACGTCCCACGTATGCCCCCCGTCAAGATAAGCGAGATCGAACTCTTTGTCCATGCCTTCCTCAAGCCAACGCATAAGTCGCCACGTAAAAGAGCAAGGTTCTCTGATCAGCTCAACCATGTGTGCCAGATTGCATTGGTCAAGCAGTTCCTCAGCTTTCGGCGACCGGTCATGAGAGCTTTCAAGATCTATTGAAACAACACGATTGCCACCAGCTTCCTGCATCGCTCCTGCCATATAGCACGTGGATACACCATGGGCAAAGCCCAGCTCAAGAATTTTCCTTGGACGATGCGTCAAGATAAAATCCGTCATTCGCTGTGCCTGCTCTATACGCATGAAAGGAGTATCGCGAACGACGGCTTTAATGTCATTGATCTTCATGTCGTCCCCACAGCCAACTTTGGGTCTTCTCTTCAGGGAAGCCACAAGCACGTATTTCAAGAACTTAACACGGTCCGTAAGAACAACTATCCAGGACTAAGGTGTTTTCCGCAACGCTTTAACGAAAGGTTGAAGGCGATCCCTGTGCCGGGAGTATCCGAAGTTTCGCTTAACGAAATCCCGGGCGATTTTGACTCTTTCCCGATAGAAAGCATGGTCACGGTGGAGCTGCTTAACAATATCCCGGACTTGTGAGGGTCGGGCGTAGAGCGCCGCCTCTTTAAACAGAGGACGAAAATGTTCAGGCAATATAACCGGAACGCCGGCTGCCATCGCTTCCAGCGGGGCGCGGGCGAAGGCTTCGACAGAATCCTGATGATGGAAATATACGAATACGTCGATTTCGGACAGAAACTCCCTTGGATGCATTGAATCAAACGGATATACGTCCCAATTGGGCGGGACAAACCCCACTACTTTTTGTACCGCTTTCGCTCCTCCCAGGATTTTGACCTGAAACCTGTCATCATCCGGGTAGGCGTCAAGGAGATCTTTCGGATTACCGGGCCACTTGACGTATTGATCCCGGGAGTGCCTGCCGATGACCGGGCGATCGTGTCTGCATTTGGCAGAAGGGGATGACCATTCGTCCACATTGATAATGTTTACCCAGTCCGTATCCGCAAGGTTTATGATTTCTTTAACATCTCGTTCCTTAAGCACCGCACTGCGAGCCTGCGGACCGACGGGGTGCCAGACCCCTTTCTGTCCAAAGTAGCGCACCAGATTCTCGCTGCACGTTTTAAAATCATACACGCGTTCCCCCGTATCGCCATAATCACGAAAGGGTGATCCATTAATTATCACACGTACTTCCAGGGGCAAAACCGCTGGAATATAGTCCTGATAATCCTGCAATGTCGGAGGGCCTCTAACAATAAGCAAATCGCAGGTTACTTCCTCTCCGTAGACAATCATTTGTACCGAGCGGCCGTCGATTTTGCATCGAACTTTCTCGGTAATGGGACGAGAATATGAGGTACTGTACCGTGCAATTTGCACCAAGCCCGTGTTGAGTCCGAGAGCTCTTTGAGCCTTGATTTCCTCAGCATTAGAGCTCGTGGTTCCACCGGGAAGCCGAAAATCGGAGGCGATGATCACGTCAAAATGGCGTTTTTTGGGGTGTTTGGTTTTCTTGCCGGGCCGCATTGGTTCCGGGATGGGAAAGAGCCTGGATTTTTGCGGGAATCCGTAGAAGAGACTGTCTGCGTTATCATGATAGTGTCTGAAGCTTTCCCGGTATTCCTTGCGTGCGCCCATGTAGTAACCGGGAAAGCCAAACGCAGCGTTTCCGGTCAAAGAATCTTCGGACTGCCTCGAAAAAGAAAGCGGTCCTGTAGGTAAATGGACGATAGAATCCTGGCCAAACACCTTTAGTAGCCGCTGTAAGAACTCGCCATCGCCGCCGAATCGAACACTATCCCAGTAACCGATAGCATCCATCACGGCATTACGCCGAAACATCAGTGAGGACATATTGGACTGGATATAAAAACCGGGGTTGCCCCGGCGATAGAATTTCAGATTGTCCCTGGCACGGGCCAACTCTGACGTATTGGCTACTACTTCCGGCGTTCTGATCAGATGGAGAGCCTGTTGCTCAATTTTTTCCGGATGGGACCAATCGTCGGCGCCGTGACAGGTTACGAGAACTCCCGTCGCCAGTTTAAGCGCGATATTCTGCGCCACGTAAGGACCCTGGTTGATCCTCGATCTAATCAAGTGAACCCTGGCATCTTTCTTAACGTATTTTTCAACTACGTCCACGGTTGCGTCGGTGCTGCAGTCATCAACCACCAATACTTCCAGATTGGACCATGTTTGCGCAAGGATAGAATCGAGGGCGGTGCGTATCGTCTTCTCGGCATTATACGCGGGCACTATCACGGTTACGGCGGGCGAGCCTCCTGTCGTGTGCGGCTCCTTCCCGGGTTCGTGGCCCGGACGCAGGCAGTCAAAAGGCGGCAGGTCCGAGGCAGCGTCGTGAGAGATTTCCGGAATCCCGCATAGATTGAGCGCTTTATTAATACAGTCTATTTGTCCTGAAATCGAAGTCTCCAGGTTCGCGGCGGCAAGGTACAGATCCGCGCTGGGGCCGGAAGACAGGGCGTCATCGACCGTTCTTTTACCCGCTTCCCGATCCCCCAAGAGATCATAACACTCGCCCTCAAGCAGGGATATCCTCTGAGAACGATCCTGAATTTCTTGATCCCGGGCGGCTATCGCAAGCAGTTCCAGGCAGCGCCTGGCATCTTCTTGAGTGTATTTATCGGCATGCCATAAAGCCAGCTCCCAGGCGGCAAGCCGTTTGAGAGAAGGGTTTTCGTTTTGGCTGGATAAATCCCGCAAGTCCGAAGAGGCTCGCTCCGAAAAGCCCCCGCTTAACATGCGACGTCTGAGATATGCTATTAAATCCTGGTCTTTCTTACTTTCCTTTTCTTCCTTAATGAATAGATCTGATGGGCCGCTCGATTGTACCTGCAGGGGCGATTCGGTTCTCGCTCCTTGATCTCGGCCTGGGCCGAGGGACGACGGGGACTCGTGGCCCGGTGCTGTCGTAGCCGGAGATGAACCAGTGGTTCCTTTCCACCTGTCTTCATTGACTACTTTCGACCAATCCTCTTTTGCCAGGGTTATCGCCTTCAGGTCGTCACCATGGTGTTTGTGAAGCGCGTCCCGTAGTTCCGGATCGCAGGGATACCAGACGGCGGGCTTGCCGAAGTACTCCTGAAGATGTTTTGAGCACCGCTCAATGTCATAGACGACGCCTTCAGAGCCTGAATCGTTATCAGGTGTTTGACTGAAAACAACCGCCACTTCGGTCGCTTCCACATCAGGAATGTGTCGCTGCCGTTCCTGAAGGACACGGGGGTCTCTGACAATTAATGTGTCACAGCGGATTGCCTCTCCATAAACGACCATTTGAACCTGATCGCCGTCTATTATTTCGCGGAGGCGCTTATCGTAGTTGATTCTCGGGTTAGTTTCATACCGACATAACTGAATAAGACCGATGCTCAGGCCTTTTCCCTTTCGGGCATTGATTTCCTCAACGATAGGGACGGCATTGTCGGCAATGCGGAAATCCGATACGAAGACTATGTTGAAGTGTCGTTTTGAAGAAGGACCGGTATCTCTGCTCGGACGCATGATTTCGGGCACCGGATAGAGCCGGCTCTTTAGCGGAAACTCGTGGTATAGGTTGGGCGCAACACCATGATGGTACAGGTAGCTTTCACGATATTCCTTTCTCGCGCCCATGTGATAGCCGGGATAACCGAATTTCCTGTTACCGGTGAGGGAATCCTGAGAAGCCCTTCCAAATGATAGCGGGCCGGTCCTTATTTCTTCAACTACGCTGTTGCCGAAAACCGTTCTAATTCGTCTATAATACTCCGTATCTGCGCCGAACCTCACGCTATCCCAATAGCCCAATGACTTTACTACCGGTTCCCGACGAAACATAAGGGATGACATGTTCAGGTATATGTGAAGACCATTGCTGCGCCGCAAAAGCAGCTTCAGTTCATCAGTAGCCCTCACCCAGGTCGAAAGGTTGGCCAGAAGGCGCGTGTTACTAAGTAAATGTCGCACATGTATTTCGATCTTCTCGGGATGGAACCAGTCGTCCGAATCATGGCACGTCACGAAATCGCCCGTCGCCTCTCTCAGCGCGATATTGCGCGCGATATAGGTCCCCTGGTTGATTTTAGCTCTCATCAACGTAACCCGGTGGTCCTTGGCCTCGTATTCCCTGACAATAGCTGCGGTGTCGTCACTACTGCAATCGTCAACAACCAGTATCTCCAGGTTCGTCCAGGTCTGCGAAAGGGTGGAATCAAGGGCGGTGCGTATCGTCTTTTCGGCATTGTATACAGGCACTATCACCGTGACCTTGGGAGAATCTCCCGCTCCATCCGGTTCTCTTATCGGTTTGCTATGTGGACGCAGGCAGTCAAACGGCGGTAGGTCGGCGTCAGAATCGAAAGAGACTTCCGAAAGCCCGGCTAACTCAAACGCCTTATTAATGCAGCCGATTCGGCCCGGGATCGACGTCTCCATGTTCGCCGCGGCAAAGTAGAGATCCGCGCTGGGGCCCGAAGACCGGGCGTTATCGATTGTCCTTCTTCCTGCCTCCACATCCCCCAATATATCGTGACATCCGGCCTCAACCAGGGCCAGAGAAAGCAGGCGATGCTGGCTGTTATCACCTTGAGCAGCTATCGCCAGCATGTCCAAACACTGCCGGGCGTCCTCTTTGCTGTATCTGTTGGCGTGCCATAGGGCGAGCTCCCACGCCGATAGCTTTTGCATGAGAGGCCGTGACCCGTCCATTGCCATAGTGTTCAGGTCCGAATAGGCGCGCTCACGGAAACCAAGGTCAAGGAGCTTGATCCTTATTTTTTCTATTTCGCGCTCGCTTTTTTGCTGTCGGCTTCTTACACTTCTTTTCCCGGTTGGGGGGGCGCCTAAAGGACCGGCGGGCGGTCTTTGCCCGTTGCCGCGGCTTGCCCATCCGATCCAATGGATAAGGGGATTGGTGTCAGATTCGGCGATTTCAGGATCGTTGGAGAAATACCCGTCGGTTGAAAACGTGGCGCTGGGATCCCTTCCTTCCTTCCACCCGTTTGTCACATAGTGCCAAATCGGGTCTATTCCCGCATTCGATACGTCGGGATATTGGCGCAAATAGTATTTCTCATCAAACAGGCCGGATTTCCGGATGATATATGCTTCTTTTTGCCAACGTATGTGCTCACCTGCCCTTTCGAAGAGTTCCTTAAGATCCCCGGCTCGCAGCATTTCGAGCAGGCGAGACTTTAACTCGGCCTATCTCTCCCTTCCCGTAGAGATTGGCTAACCCTTTGACGTGATGGCCCGGCGGTGAAGTATCTTGATAGCTTCCCCCGAAGTTCGACGGATTTCTTTTACCGGGTGATTTCCTCACTTTCCCTGTCTTCTTCCCCGGGTCGCTCCCGACTCCCCGGTTCTTCTTCGGCCTGGATATCCCCAGAAGCGGCCTGATCTTTGTTTCCCAAAGACGGTGCATCTATCGTTCTCCGGACGGACCGTTGGCCTTAAAAAGACTCATAAAATAGCCATACGTTTGCCTACCCTCGCGCTTGTGACAGAACGCCTTGGCCGTTTCTATTCCATTCGTTCGTATCCTGTTTCGAAGCGTACTATTCCTGATGAGTCTTATGATCGCTTCCGCGGCCACATCAGGATTTTTCGGCGGGACCATGATGGAGTTTTCCATGTGTCTGGCATATTCGTTGACTCCGCCTACGTCTGTAACGACGCATGCCGCTCCACACGCCATCGCCTCCAGAGCCGGTCTTCCGAACCCCTGGAAGTCCGATCCGTCAAAAAAAACGTCGGCCTGAGAGTACAACATCGCCAGTCTATCCTGGTTACTCACCACTCCCGCGTTTACGAACTCGAAAGGGATCTCGCTTTTCGGAAGATTCTCATCACCGAAGAAAATGATCTGAGCCTGCGGGATTGCCGTTTTTACCCGCCTGAATGTCTCTATCACGTTATTGTATCCCCTTTTGGGCGTTCGGGGACGCGCCATCGCCATGACGGCGGGGCAGTCCTTCTTTTCGCTTTCCCTCGGGTAAAAAAAACCGAGATCCATGCCCAGGCGGATCTTGTTAGTATTATAGTCGTGGCACGCTAACATCGCTTTGAGCCAGTCGGATTTTACGATCTTATTGGGAATAAGCGCGTATGAGTTGATAACCGCCTTTCTCTTCTCGATTTCCTCCTCGGGATAGAACCAGCTCTCATAATCCTGGATAAAATATACCGGTATCATCGATGGGTTTTTCTTGAGAAGCTCCGGTACCCAATAGGCGGTATTCCAAAGGGTCGCCACCACGATATCGGTGGGAGGAAATTCCTCGAGTAATTCCTTCTCACTAGTATAGACAATCGGCTCAAACAGCATTTTCCAGTCATCCAGCTCCGGATACTTAAAGAGCGTGGCAATTCGCGCTTCGACCCCGTGAAGGATCAGCTCGTTTACCAGCTGAACGACGGAAAGCACCCCCCCGGCAAGGATCATACGGTGCAGTAAATAGGTGACCCTGAGACGATCGGGTCTTGTTACTCTACTCAAGAACTCTTTCCTGATCGCGGGTTGACGATAACTGGATAATGACCGTATTCCTCTATAGAGCTCCCTGGCGGATGTGCCCCATTCTCTCTTTCTCAGCTCCCTCCTGACCTTTCTCCCGACGATCCTCACAGCGTAATCTAAATTGAACCGGGACGGGTACCCTGCCTCGGTCCGTATATAACGTAAAGGATCATTCTTCAGGAAGAGCTTATACTGTTTTCGGTACTCTTTTTTCCACCTCCCATTGAATATCGCTATATTTCTTTTAAATCGCTCATCCCTTGAAAAGAATGACGCTCTGCCCTTGTGGTAAACGAACGTATCATCGCATACGACCGTTCGGTATCCATCGGTCGTCAGGCGCATACAGAGATCAGACTCCTCGCAATACCCCCTGTCGTAGATTTCATCGAAATAGCCGATCTTCTCTAATATAGCGCGCCGCAGGAGCATGCAGAACCCCACTCCGGTGACGATATCGGGGTATTGAGCCCTGGATCGAGAGGAGGCAAGCTCATTCATACCGAAGATATTCGCGCCGGGTGCGATTGCGAGATCAATATTGGCGGCGAAGTTCGTCAGGGGGTTCACCGACGCGATCCTTGGGTCCGATGACGCGCATCGAATCATCTTGCTTAGCCATCCGGGGGTGACAATCGTGTCGCTGTTCAGAACAACGATATATTCCGATCCCCCGATCTTCATCCCCTTATTGCTGCTGCGCAGGAAGCCGATCCTCCGTTCTATTGGAATAGAGTGATACATGTCGATGTTTTTCCGAAAAGGCCCGGAGGTACTCCCGAACGTGCCCATCGCTATTATCATCTATGATTATCAAGCTATAGGGCACATCTCTCGTGTAGTTAATGATCGAGTCGAGGCAATCCTTAGTGTAGGCCATTGCATTGAAGACAGGCAGCACAATATTGCAGATAGGCTTGATCATGAGTAACCTTTGTGAGAACAGAACTAATGCCCTTGCCCTAAATTACGACATTTATACGCAATAGCACTATAGGATGAGAGATATTACGGAATGACCGCTGCCACATGAGTAGCCAATGATAGGATAAAGCACCCTTCTAAGCTCAATATCTATGCTTCTAAACCGTTCCAGGGACTTTCCCTTACTATGCCGCACTTCATCATTTCATCGATTTGCGTTCCCTTCTTTTTTGCACATCGATAATCTTTGCTTCAACCTTATAGTTCTCTCCCGGTCCCGGTGCTGCAATTACTTCGTCGATACCATCAGCGTCCAAATCACCGGAGGCGACGTTGAGCCCGTATTTCAGTTCAAATGGGAATGCTTTGAAGATCGATTCCCACCTGCTGTTGAATATACGCAAATGATCGCCCGAGTACTTCGATGGCCCCGGGCCGGTAATGATTTCGTCCAAACCATCGCCGTCTATATCTCCCGATGCGAGATTAATCCCATAAATTGCCCCGGGAATGTAGGCCAGGACCCAGGGATTTTGGATGAACGAGTTAGTACTATTGTCAAAATCCAGATACGCAACGTACGCCCTGTAGACCCGTATATGGGCAAGGCCGAGGAGTATCTCATCCCGGCCGTCGCCGTCGATATCACCGCTCCCCACCTGGAGGCCGTGTCTGATCTTCTTGAAATAATCGTCTTGGTCAACGAAATCGATAATCTCAAACTCACGCACTATCCGGCCGTTTCCGTTGAACACCCTGATCACCGGTTTATAGCCCTGACCCGGCCCCGGCGCGGTTATGATCTCGTCCAATCCATCGCCGTCGATATCTCCCGCGGCGACATTGGCTCCGAACTTCTTGCACGGAAAAGCCGTAAAATGTGCGATCTCATGTCCCTTACCATCGAGGACTTTGATCAGCGTATCGTTTGTGTAATGCGGGCCCTTGGCTGCAATAATCTCATCAATCCCGTCACCGTTGATGTCTCCGGCGGCAATGAGTACGCCATAGCGGACCTTCTTTTCGAAAGCCCGAAAGGTATTAAGGACGACGCCTTTCTCATCACGTACCAAAATCTCTGTATCATTGTCTGGATGGGGGCCTTTGCCGATCAATAGTTCGTCTTTTCCATCTCCGTTAACATCGCCGGCGGCAACCGTCGCGCCTCTTCCATAGCTATTGTACAGCTCGCCTCCGGGAAGCCCGATCTGGAAATTACTGATCAGTCCGGGGATTAGAAAAACGAAGAACGCCGTAGCCACGGTGGCATGCGTCAGACCTAACGTGAATATATTCCTGTTTCTCAGAAACAAGATGCAGAAGAGCAAGCCGCCTAGAAGCGTTAACAGCATGAGCTTCCAATCGGGGGCGTGCATAAGCGAAAAAAGAACAGCAGCAATCGGGACCGCAATGATGTTCGATCGAGAAATCTCCTTGATTCTCAAAAGGAGAAAGCTATTGAGAAAGAACTGCTGGAAGATACCCCCACCTATATACGTTGAAAAATTGGCGAGAATCGACATGAATGTGCGAGGCATGAATATCGGATCGAAGAAAAGAAATATGGAGATAATAATTGCGATTGAAAGGAGAGTGGCGATGCCGCATTCTTTTAATGATCTTGGGATATTGTCAAACCGGATCCCTATTTCCGGGAGGGTATCGGCGTGAACAAGAAAACTGAGCGAGAAAACGAGAATACAAACGCTGCCCGAGAAAATCGAATAATATAATCCAAATACACAAAGTCGAAAAGGCCACACTATTGAAAAATAGGCGCCGAGCACGATCAGGAGTTCCACAAGGGAGTACAACCTCGGTTTACTGGAATAGAATTGCCTTGCGTAAGACAAAGCTTCGTGCACTAGTGAGAAATCCTTTTTACAGTATTACGCAGTTGAAGTGTCAATACTTCTATAGATGTCATGAAGAAACGCAATAGAATCCCGCAGGCGACAAGAATATGAGTGAATGGATTCCTCCGAAGATACTTTCTATAGTACAACCACATGCCCCGGTGTCTTTCATAATTGATTTTTATTGTCGGTACGGTCCTGCTTATGCCGATTTCATGTGAGACTGATACTTCGGGATGATATACTACTCGATATCCGGCTCTTGCCAATCGATTGCAGAAATCCACGTCTTCATGGAAAAGAAAGTAATCTTCGCAAAAACCCCCAATTGCGTCAAAGACATCCTTTCTTACTATCATGGCGCATCCCGAGACCCAATCTACCTGCTGTGATTTATCGTCGCTCATTATAGGATTAAGATATTCTCTGGAAAACCTGTTGCTCGGAACCAGCCTGGTGAGAATAGAGCCTCGATTGAATAGAGCAGTTCTTAAGGTTGGAAAATTTCGAGCAGAAAGCTGTCTTGTTCCATCGCTCGGATTCAGGATCTTAGGACCCAGAACGCCGACATGATCCGTCGAGAGATAGCCAGGAATATTTCTAAGGTCATGCGTTAGTATATACGAATCCGGATTCAGCAAGAAGATTATGTCTTTGCTCGCATGTTTTATTCCGAAATTAGCACCGGAGCCATAACCCATATTCTTTTCTAATTCTATGAGTCTGACGTTGTTAAACCTGCTCCTTATTAATTGTTTTGTCATGTCCCGGGAATTATTGTCCACGACGATAATCTCATACGGGATTCCTTTGATCGACGAAATATGTTCAAGGCACGCCGTGATGGTTCTCTCGCTGTTGTGAGTTATTATTACAAAGCTTATCATCGCGCACCACCATTTGGAAAAAGTTTTGCCCTTATTTTTCCAAGAAACCAGCCGTCTGCTATTAAAGATCTAACATATCGATTTGTGACCTTCCTTTTTTCCTGGATAACACGTCTCTTCTTTACGGTACCAATAAAGCGGATTATAAACGAAAACTTCGCACTGAAAAAGGAAATCAATTCCCCTTGCATCGTGAAATATAGGAATGCTGATATGTTGTAAATAACATGCATCGGCAAGTGAGAAACCAAGAGGCTCAGCGGCATGTTCTTGAAAAAAACATATTCCAGATTCCTTTGTCCGTAGTAACTGAAAACCCGGTTAATGTCCTTAATTGTTCCACTCGTCTTGTGGTATGCGATTGCTTTCGGACAATAAATGCATTTATAACCCGCCAGCTGAGCACGAAAGCTTAGATCCACGTCCTCACACATAATGAAGAAATCTTCATCAAACAGCCCGATTTCTTGCAGCATCTCCCGACGATATACCACGGCCGCGGCGCACGCGCCGAAGACGTATTCGAAGTCGTTGTAGGAGTCTATCCTTTGCCCAAGTCCGCGTTTTGCGTTGACCCCCCCTCTCGTATAGAGATCTCCGGCTGTATCAATGGCATCCCTTCGATAGAAATTGACTATTTTGGAAGCGCAGAAACCGGCGTCCGGATAGAGCTTGAGACATTCAAGAGACTCTTTCAGCCAGTCCTCATGTGCGACCGCGTCGTTGTTGAGGAGTGCTACAAAGTCTCCCGCACCCGATCTGATTCCAATATTGTTGGCACCGGTAAAACCACGGTTTTCCTTCAAAGGTATTATTTCTGTGTCCCCGTACCTACTGGAAACATACTCTACAGACCCGTCATCAGACCCATTGTCTACAAGAACAATTCTTTTGTCCCGGTGGCTTTGACCGTATACTGAATCCAGGCAATCAGACAAGAAATGCTTTCCATTCCAATTTACGATTACCACGTCTACTTGACTGTCTTTCATATCTGGAAGATCGTGTGTGTGGGTAGATTACTCATACAGTAGTCAACGTACATAGAAAATCTTGTTATTATTACCACATTTCCAGAAAAAGTAAAGGGGGATTAATTATGCCCCCTTAGTAAGAACTATTTGGTATTACTAAATAGTCTCCTGCGAATAGCTTACCCCTCCTTTTTTTGGATATTTGTCGCTCCGAGAGCTCATCCCCTAACGCACGTTCTTTGAATACGAAAGCAGGACGGAATTGGAGGGGGGTTGCCACAACTCCGATGTGGAAGACTCTTCGATGTGAACCCAAGTCTTCTCCTCTGTCTGCCATAGAGTAATTGACTTCCGGTCGGCGTTATGGTACGATAACACTTGTCTAGGGAGTGAACGGTTATTACGTGCCCCCCGGTAGTTCAGGGGATAGAGCATTCTCTGACTACCTACTAGGGCGGGAAAATAGAAAAACAGGCAGTCTCATGAGTCATAGCTGCCGTTTCAATCAGGGTCCTTGGTAGTGGGGACACGCTTTTCTCAGACGTTCACATGCTTTCCGCCGCTATTCGAGCATCGAACTGGTAATACGCCTCTGATACTCCTGAAGCCTAGCAATTTCGTTCCGATCGTTGATGAACATCCGAAAGAGGACGATCCCTTGATCTTCGGGTGTCCTGACAATGATCGCGTCCTTTCTATACTGAACCGTATCGTCCGGACCGATGAATAACGTCTGTACGAATGAGAGCCGCCGCCGACCGGATCATGCACGGTGTGACGGATATGCCAAATCAAAACTGGAGAGGCAACACCCGGAAACCGATTCCGCAATTTAATCGACATGACCATACTTCACTCCAAAAAGGAAGCTCGTATCAACATCAATCGCTTATCGACAAAACAAAATAATATATGTACATCGAAGAATTAATCAGGGCGCGCAATGAAATCGCCGAGATGGAAGCCTTAGAGGCATCCATCCTGGAGGCGATACCTCACGCCGTCATCGGGTTAATGGACAGAAGGATTATTTTTGTCAATCAGGGGGTCACGGCTGTGTTCGGCTGGACATCCGATGAACTGATCGGCAGGAATACCCGTCTTTTGTACCGGACAGAAAAGGACTATGAAAGGATCGCCGGCAAACTCTATTCCGTTCTGGAAAAGCAGCCCATTACCAGCATGGAGTTCCCCTGTGTACGGAAAGACGGTACGGAAATAGAGTGCATGATCAACGCTGCGCGAATCGGCGAAAAATTAAAAGAAAAACGAGTGGTTATTACCTATGAGGATATTACGGACCGGAAACGGGCAGTACAAGAACTTGAACTGTCAAGGCAGCAGTTGCGCAAATTATCGGCGCACCTTGAATCAATACGGGAAAAGGAAAGAACCCGTATAGCACGTGAGTTGCACGATGAGTTAGGGCAGCTTCTGACGGCAATGAATACGGACATCATCCTGCTGAAAAACAAGATCCCGGCCGAACAGACGGTGCTGTCGGACAGAGTTCATAGCCTTTCCTCCCTCGTTGATCTGACGATGAAGACTGTCAAGCAGATTTACATGGGGTTGCGTCCGGGCATGCTCGATCATCTCGGACTGACAGCGGCCATCGCCTGGCAGGCCGAGGAATTTTCCAGACGCACCGGCATCGCCTGCAAAGTATCCTTAAGCCCGGAAGATATGGTCATCGATCCGGATTTGACGACGACCGTATTTCGCATTTTTCAAGAAACCTTGACGAACGTGCAGCGTCACGCCGAGGCCACGAGAGTAACTGTCCGCCTGAGGGCTACTAACGACCGGCTCGAGTTTGTTGTCAAGGATAACGGCAAGGGCATCACGCATCATCAGATGAAAAAACCCGATTCGTTCGGTTTGCTGGGGATCAAAGAACGGGTCTATCACTGGGGAGGGAAGGAGGCCATCGTCGGGAAAAGCGGGCGGGGCACCACCATAACGATCAGCATCCCCTTGCCAAAGACGGGAGAAAGGTCATGACAGGGAAAAAGATCAGAATCCTTATTGCCGACGATCACCCCATTGTCCGCGCAGGTTTCAAGCAGGTTCTTTCAGAGACGCCTGATCTCGTTGTCGAGGATGAAGCGGGAAACGGCCAGGAAGTCCTCGCGTATATCAAAAAGAAACAATACGATGTTGTACTGCTGGATATTTCAATGCCCGGGAAGAACGGCCTGGAAATCCTGCGAGAATTGAAAGCCGACTATCCAAAACTCCCCGTTCTAATTCTCAGCATCTACCCCGAAGAGCAATACGCCATCCGGGCATTACGGGCCGGGGCAGCCGGCTATCTGACAAAGGCAAGCGCACCCCATGAATTGATTTCGGCTATTCGGAAGATTTCCGCAGGCGCACGCTACATCAGCGCGTCCCTCGGCGAAAAGCTGGCCGACTATCTGGACACCGACATGACGAAATTGCCCCACGAAACCCTGTCCGATCGCGAGCATCAAGTCATGCAGCTTATAGCATCCGGAAAGACCGTCTCGGAAATTGCCGAGATTCTGCATCTGAGCGTCAAAACCATCAGCACCTACCGCTCCCATATTCTGGAAAAGATGAAGATGAAAAGCAATGCCGAAATTATCCTGTACGCAGTACAGAACAAACTCGTAGGGTAACCGTCATGTGTCCCTTCATCAGCATCGGGAATAACACAGGGCTTTCTCTATCCTGAGAATAAATTTACGGCAGTTGCATCCTTTATTCGACCCATTCAACGGCCCCATCTGCATTGAGACGCGGGCCGGTAATATCCTGAACCTCCTTTGTTGTCCAACCCGGGGCTATTTCCCGAAGGCACAATCCTTTTTCCGTAATATCAATTACCGCCACATCGGTCACAATCATCGATACGCACCGCCGGGCGGTCATCGGGTAGGTACAGTCGGTCACGATCTTCGGTTCTCCCTGCGGGGTCGTATGTTTCATCATGACAATGACTTTTTTAGCTCCGGAGGCGAGATCCATCGCCCCGCCATAGCTTCCAACCGTCCTGCCGAGGACCTTCCAGTTTGACAGGTCTCCTTTCTCAGAGACCTGGAACCCGCCAAGTACGGTGACGTCAAGATGTCCTCCCCGAACCATGGCGAATGCTTGGGCGCTGTCGAAAAATGATGCGCCCGGAACCACCGTAACGTTTTCGTCCCCCGCGTTGCCGAGGTCTTTATCTTCCATTCCTGCAGGGGCATGTGAGCCGACCCCCAACACCCCGTTTTCCGAGTGGACGAGTATGTGTACGCCGGGAGGGATATACGATGCAACCATCATGGGCATCCCGATGCCGAGATTGACACAAAAACCGTCCTGGAGTTCCCGTGCCACGCGTCTGGCCAATTGTTCTTCTGATACTCTATTCTTCATGGTTTTAGTTGCACCCCCCGTTACGAACGTGAACAACACGGTCTACAAAAACACAGGGAGTCATAACACGATCCGGGTCAAGGGCATCCGGTTCGATAAGGTTCTCAGCTTCCACTACGGTCGTCTTTGCCGCCATGGCCATTATCGGGTTGAAATTGCGTGCTGATTTCCTGTATACGAGGTTTCCCAGTGTATCGGACGTATAGGCCTTGATCAGCGCGAAATCCGCCTTGAGCGAATATTCGAGCAGCATTTCGCGGCCGTCAATGACGCGTGTTTCTCTTTCTGCAGAAGCTTCCGTGCCGACCCCCGTAGGAGTATAAAACGCGCCGATGCCGGCACCGCCCGCCCGGATTCGTTCCGCGAGGGTCCCCTGGGGCACGAGATCGACAACGACCTGGCCTTCCATTGCCGCACGCTCAAGCACGCTTACTTTTTTTGGCGACCCGAACACGGCGAAACAGGTGATAACCTTTTTGACCATCCCCGCCTGGATGAGAATATCCACGTCTATGGGGTTTTTCCATCCTCCGCTTGCGTCGTTTCGGATGACGGTAAGGTCCTTCGGCCCCAGGTCGCGCAGGGCAAGGAGAAGATTTGACGGTGTCCCCCTTGCTGTGAACCCTCCGACCATGATGGTTGCGCCGTCACGTATCCCGGCCACCGCCTCTTTACACGTCGCGTATAATTTTTTTCCGTTGCCCTGCGCCCTTTCCCTCTCAACGCGTAACCGGCTGTTTGAGACAGCCGCCCGGGCATCCCCCGTTTGCCTGCCGTCCGTGTTGCCGGAAGCCCCCCATGGATTGACATCCGGATCATCTTTACACGTCGGGCAAAAATAGCGGGCGCTTAAGTCTTCGGCACCGCCGCCCCATATCTCCAGCTTGCAGCAATCGCCGCATATCGCCGTTCCGCAGTTGTCACATTCCGTTTTTGCCTGTTTTTTCCCACAAGCTGTACATTTTCTTTCCATAACCCTACTCCTTGCTTGGTCGGTTGAGGAGACGATCTATCTCTATTCCCTATCCTTCTTTGTAGTGGCACTCTACTCTCTGACGCTTTTCCCGGCAATCAGGCCGGGTCTGATTCTTTCTTGGGAGAAGGGATGGAATTGACTTCAGACAAAAGGCGGCTTTGTCATCGGTGTTTGTCTGATGGAAGCAGGCTGGTTCTTGTCAAAATCAAAATGGCATGCACCTTTGTACCCTGTCATTGAAGATTGATCAGAATCAACTTACACCTTTGCGAGAGACTTCCGGTTGTACATCAAAATATAAGGAGCTGCGATATCTCGCAGCTTCCCAGTCGCTATCCGGGATTGATCGCTGTCATTTACTCACGTGCCCATCCGTATCGTCTTTCGTGCAGGAGACTTATCCAAGATCGCCTCTCGAAGCCTTCTATATGGGACTTGATCCCGTTCTATACCAGCCGGTTGATGATCCAGCCGGCTTCTTCCTGGGCATCGAGGTTGCCGCATAATCTCAATCTAGAGTTGACATTGGTTTCGTATTAAGATATCATTCTTGTTTAGGATAGCATTCCAATTTAGGCTTTGAAGTGAAAACGTCAAAAAGGGATCTCGAACAGCGAATGGCCCGTTTCGAGGAAGCATGTAGAAAATCGGGCGCAAAATTGACCCACCAGCGCATGGAAATTTTCCGGGAAGTTGCGCAAACTGGCGGCCACCCCGATGCGGAAAAAGTCTTTGAGGGCGTACGCAAGCGAATGCCGACGATATCGATGGATACGGTCTACCGAACGCTCTGGTGGCTCAAAGACTTGGATCTGATCACAGTACTTGGCCCCTCACGAGAACGAGTCCGGTTCGATGCGAATCTCAGCCGCCATCATCATTTTGTGTGTACCCAGTGTGGACTGACACGGGATTTCTACAGCGATGAGTTGGATAGATTAGAATTGCCGGATTCCGTACTATCTATTGGGCATGCCGAAAAAACCCAGGTAGAAGTAAAAGGAATCTGCTACAAATGCGCCGCGGAAGAGAAGCCGGACGCGAAAAAAATGAAGAAAGGAGGACGACATGAGTAACGACAAAAAAAGCCCTGAAACGGGCCAGGCGAAAAATCCCGTTACCGGAGGACGCACCTCGAACCGGGACTGGTGGCCGAACCAGTTAAATCTTCACATTCTGCATCAGCATTCTTCCAAGTCAAATCCGATGGGAGAAGATTTCAATTACGCTGAAGAGTTTAAAAAACTCGATCTGGCGGCCCTGAAGAAGGACCTCTATGTACTGATGACCGACTCGCAGGACTGGTGGCCGGCCGACTACGGTCATTACGGGCCGCTCTTCATTCGCATGGCGTGGCACAGCGCAGGTACGTACCGCATGGGCGACGGCCGAGGCGGGGCAGGATCGGGCAATCAGCGCTTGGCCCCCCTGAACAGCTGGCCGGACAACGTAAACCTCGACAAGGCACGCAGGCTGCTTTGGCCGATCAAGCGGAAATACGGCAAGAAGATATCCTGGGCCGACCTCATGATCCTCGCCGGCAATTGCGCGCTTGAGTCGATGGGATTCAAGACCTTCGGCTTCGGCGGCGGGCGCGAGGACATCTGGGAGCCGGAAGAGGACATCTACTGGGGCAGCGAGGACACCTGGCTCGGCGACAAACGCTACTCCGGTGATCGGGATTTGGAGAATCCGCTTGCCGCCGTGCAGATGGGTTTGATCTACGTGAACCCGGAAGGGCCGAATGGCAACCCCGATCCGGTTGCTTCGGGTCGTGACGTGCGCGAAACCTTCGCGCGTATGGCGATGAACGACGAAGAGACCGTCGCGCTCGTTGCCGGCGGCCACACCTTCGGCAAGTGTCACGGCGCCGGCCCTGCGTCGCATGTGGGTCCTGAACCTGAAGGTGCACCGACCGAGGAGCAGGGCCTCGGTTGGAAGAGCAGTTTCAAAAGCGGCAAAGGGGGCGAGACGATCAGCAGCGGCATCGAGGGCGCCTGGAAGCCGAACCCGACAAAGTGGGATATGGGCTATCTGAAGGTGCTGTTCAAATACGAGTGGGAACTGGTCAAGAGCCCGGCTGGCGCGCACCAGTGGCTGGCCAAGGACGTGGACGAAGAGGACATGGTGGTTGATGCGCACGACCCGTCGAAGAAACACAGGCCGATGATGACCACAGCGGACCTTTCGTTGCGCTTCGACCCAATCTACGAGCCGATCGCGAGGCGCTACCTGCAGAACCCGGAGGAATTTGCGGATGCCTTTGCCCGGGCGTGGTACAAACTGACCCACCGTGACATGGGACCCCGCTCACGCTATCTCGGTCCGGAAGTGCCTGTGGAGGAACTCATCTGGCAGGACCCGGTACCCGCAGTCGATCATGAACTAATCAACGAAAAGGATATCGCGGACCTCAAGCGCAAGATCCTTGCCTCCGGGCTGTCCGTCTCCCAACTGGTCTCGACTGCCTGGGCGTCGGCCTCCACGTTCCGTGGCTCCGACAAGCGCGGTGGCGCAAACGGGGCGCGCATCCGTCTGGCACCGCAGAAAGATTGGGAGGTCAACCAGCCTGAACAACTCGCGAAAGTTCTGAGCATCCTCGAAGGAGTCCAAAAGGGGTTCAAGAGTGCGCAGTCAGGCGGCAAGAAGGTCTCTCTCGCCGACCTGATCGTGCTGGGCGGTTGCGTGGGCGTTGAGCAAGCAGCGAAGAATGCCGGTTACGATGTGACGGTACCCTTCGCGCCGGGACGCACTGATGCGTCGCAGGAGCAAACCGACGCGGCATCATTCGGTGTCCTGGAACCGAAAGCCGACGGATTCCGCAACTACCAAAAAACCAAATATGCTGTCTCGGCAGAGGAAATGCTGATTGATCGCGCGCAACTGCTGACGCTGACCGCTCCTGAGATGACAGTCCTCATTGGCGGTATGCGCGTCCTGAATGCCGACTTCGGACAGTCCCGGCACGGCGTCTTCACCAAGCGGCCAGAGACGCTCACCAATGACTTCTTTGTGAATTTGCTCGATATGCGCACGGGGTGGAAGGCAACCTCAGAAGACGAAGACGTGTTCGAGGGTCGTGATCGCGCAACGGGTGAGCTGAAGTGGACCGCTACCCGTGTCGATCTCGTCTTCGGTTCGAATTCCCAACTTCGAGCATTTGGGGAAGTTTACGGATGTGAGGACTCCCCGGAGAAGTTCCTGCACGACTTTGTAGCAGTGTGGAACAAAGTAATGAACCTTGACCGCTTTGACCTCGACTGATCGCAACATAGACGGGCTCTTCTGCGTTGCGCCTAAACCGAGAACTGGAGACATACGATACTTATCTCTTGTCAAGCCAATTGTATATGCTCCTCCCTCGTTTTTAAAAGCGGGGGAGTTTCTTATGCCCGTTTCGTGGATTTTTTGGATTTCTTACTATTCCGAGGATAGGCTTAAAGCAAGATAGGATGAGTTCGATATTCTTTTCCAGAGCTTAAATGGAAGAAAGTTTCATTCTTACTTTGCGCTTTCCTGAGTAGTATAGAGTTCCCCCATTTTTTCTCTATTGATCTGAGAAGAGTATTTGACTTCCGACTGATAGCATGGTAAGGTATTTTTCAGCCAGAAAATGAACGGTTGTTATGCGCCCGTAGCTCAGGGGATAGAGCACAGCGCTCCGGACGCTGGTGCGCAGGTTCGAGTCCTGCCGGGCGCACCAAAACCGGATCGAGGCTTGCCCGGAAAAGTCCGGTGTTCCCGGACAACCGTCGCAAGAGTGTAAGAATGAGCCGCAAAGTCTGCGCGGCAGTCTTGGATCCGCTTTCATACTATGTGACACCGCTGATCGTTAGCTCCCCCCGTCATTGTGAAGGTTCGAAGATGAAAGTAAAGGTTTTCGTCAGAGACAAAGAGATCGATCTCAATCCTTTCACCGAAGGGTACGTCGGGAACGTCCTGTCGAGTATCGCGGCCTCCCTCAAGGGGGTCGGTTCCCCGCGCCGTATCGAATTTTCCGTCTCCGGAGGGCGTCTCGGCATTATTTCGGACGGGGTCCCCGTCCAGCTTGCGGGCTTTGCAGAGCTCATCGCCGCAGATACCGTAGCCGCAGTCCTCAAACACCTCAAGGGATTTTCGCCCGATGATCCGGTACGGATCACTATCGAGCTCTAAAAGGAGATCTCTCAATGATCGAAATCTATAAGCTTCTTGGGATTATCCTGGTCGCTACCGGAGCCGTAGACATGATCATCCTGCCCCGAATAATCGCGCGGGCCAAGGGAGACAAGAACACCCCGTTCGCTACGACCCTCATCTGGGTCATCGCCCTCGGCACGATGGTCGCGGGAGGCCTGTGCTACTTTGGGATATTCGGGACGTTTTAAGTGCATGGGGGTTAGAAGTGGAATATAAAGACGATTTCGGAATTGATGAGGAAGAGAAGGAGGGCCAGAATTCCGAGTATGGCCCCGCGCCTTCAACCGAGTCCCC
Source organism: uncultured delta proteobacterium (assembly GCA_963809875.1). GTDB lineage: Bacteria > Desulfobacterota > Zymogenia > Zymogenales > Zymogenaceae > JAFGAS01. Next base: position 202,966 of record CAWELC010000005.1, read on the forward strand.
CCACACCCAGATCGACACGTCGGAGATCAAACCGACGGGAACGGGGTGCCGGACCTGCGCCATCTTCGTCCTGCTGATAGGGGCGGTGCTGGGGTTTGTCTACTTCTACTACCAGGACCAGCCGCAAAACCAGCCGACTCCCGGCACAACCGCGCCGGGTCAAATTCAGCCGAAGTGAGATTTCGATTTCCGGGAGAGGCCGGCCCCGTGTCGCGCATCCCGGGGGTGTATCGATAGAGCAGCATCCTGCAAAGGCGGCCCGGGCCGCCTTTTTAACACGCGCAACTGAGCGCAACCCCCGGTATCTTTCGACTGTGTCAGCTCCTGGGGATAAAGGCGTCGTGACAGGCCTGTACCGCTTCGTCGACCTTTGCCCGATCGATCAGCGTACTGATCCGGAAGCGCGACGTGTGGACGTCGTGAACCTGAATACCCCTGTCGCTCAATAAGGAGAGGGCCTTCTTCACATTCTGACCGGTGTTGTTGATCCCCTCTCCGACAAGAGAGATCGCCCCCCATTCCTCGAAAAAAAGGATCCGCTTCGGGAATCGCAAGGCCAGGCGTTCCTTCATGCCTTGATAACCGTGTACGTTTTCGAGCGACAGGATGAAGGTGAAGGAAAAACCGCCCCCTCCATACGTCTTGAGATCAAACTGTTTATAATCGGCCGCCTCCCCGTCCAGGAAATCCAGTATTCCGGTGACCTCCTCCCGGGAAAAGAGGTCGTCGGAGACGACGTAGATCATCTCCCTTTCGAAAACCACCGCCCGGACAAGGCCTGTCCGGGCCTCCTCGTAGAAATCTCCGACCACCGTCCCGGTGCCCGTCCCGAAAGTGGAAACGGATCTGATGGTGATGCCGGCCCGCTTTGCATACTGGACGGCCGCCGAGTTCAAGACGCGCGCTCCGGCCTCCGCCATCTCCTGCATCTCGTCAAACGAGAGGCATTCGATCTTCCGGGCATCGGCCACGATCCGGGGATCGGTCGAGAGGACCCCGTCCACGTCCGAACAGATCTCGAGATACTCGGCGTTCAGCGCCGCTGCCAGCGCGACCGCCGTCGTATCGGATCCCCCGCGCCCCAGGGTCGTCACCTCGTTTTCGGTGCTGACCCCCTGGTATCCCGCCACAATGGCGATCAACCCGGACTCCAACGCCTCCACGATCCGCCGCGGCCTCACCTCCACGATCCTGGCGTTGGAATGGCGGGTGTCGGTGATGATGCCGCTCTGGGAGCCGGTAAACGACTTGGCGGGGTGGCCCATCTCGTTGAGCGCCATGGACAGCAGCGTCATGGAAATGCGCTCGCCGACGGAAAGGAGCATATCCAGCTCCCGGGCGGTGGGAATCTTGACCACCTCTTTTGCCAGCGACAGGAGCCGGTCGGTGGTATCGCCCATAGCGCTCACGACCACGACGACCCTCTTGCCCCGATCCTTTTCGGCGATGATCCTCCGGGCAACCCCCATCAGCTTTTCCGGGTCGGCTACCGACGAACCGCCGTATTTGTGCACGACGACGTGCTGTATCTCGGAACCCATCTTCGCTTTTCCGCCTTTCGCTCGCCCTATCCGGCAAGGCCGTCGCCGAGCTTCCTGCCTCCCAGCACGTGCAGGTGCAGGTGCCAAATGATCTGGCCCCCCTCGGGGCCATTATTGATTACCGTACGGAAGCCCCGATGATCTATACCCTTTCTCTTTGCGACCTCAAAAGCCCCGCGGTATATGTCTGCCATGATCGACATCTTACCGTCCCTATAGAGGGCGTTGAGATCGTCCACATGCTCCTTGGGGACTACCACGACGTGGGTAGGCGCCTGGGGGTTTACATCCTCAAAACAGAAGACCTTGTCGTCCTCGTAGACGACCGTGGAGGGCAGCTCTTTGGAGATCAGTTTGCAGAAGAGACATCCCATATCACATACCTCCCTCATCGGATAGAGATTTAGCAGATTATATCGCCCAGGTCTTCGGAATGCAAGGGTGTCGACTATATTGGTTGTAAAAGGTCGATGATGGTGATACAAACAGACACATTCTCTCACTATTTTCAGAACCATTCCCGAAAATCATTGTCATTAACGGTATCCATGTCCTATGGGAGGCCCGTCATGAAAAAGGCAGTCGTCTTTCTCTGTATCCTGATAGCGTCTTATTCCTTAACGGCGTTTGCCCAGCCGGAGCAGAAGCTTCCCGATCTGCCGGGTGGAGCCGTCACCATCCCCTGGTCGGACTTCAAAGAGCTCATAAAGGGGTTGATGGCCCCACCCCCGGTTCCTCCGACCCCGCCGGAGCCGCCCGCCGACTATTCGGTGAGCTCGGCGTCCTACGTTGGGAGGATCGAGGGTGAGAGCGCCGTCTTTTCCGCTTCGTTTGCGGTGACGATCCTCGCCGAAAAGAAATGGGTCGAGGTACCGCTGGTCTCCGATGAGACGGCAGTCTCCAACGTCATGATGGACGGCGTCCCGGTCACCCTCGCGGCGCGGGACGGCTCCTATGTTGTCTTCAGCGACAAGCCGGGAAGGCACATCGTAACGCTGAACTTCTACGTCACCGCGGATTCCGGGTCCGGAAAGAACGCGGTCGATATCCCTCTGCCGCAGGTCCCGGCGTCAACCCTCACGTTTACGGTTCCCAAGCCGGGGCTTGACATCCAAATCACGCCCGCCCACTTCAAGAAGGTCACGCCTTCGGGAGGGGGTACCACACTCGAGGCGGTGCTGCCGATAACCGACCGGGCAGTCATCTCCTGGAGTCCTGCTGTGCGCGAGGAAGCCTCCGGAACGCTCAGGGTCCAGGCCCAGGTGAACACCATCATCTCGGTGGGAGAGGGGATCATGAAAGGGGTCACCACCGTTACGTATGACATCTCACACGGGACGCTCTCGAGCTTTTCGATCACGATGCCCGCAGACATCGAAATCATCGATGTCTCGGGGGACGCGGTCCGCGACTGGAAGGTCGTCCCGAACGGCGGCACCTCGACGATCCTCGTTACCGCCGGGTTTCCCGCCTCCGGCACGACTAGCATCGTGCTCCTGTATGAGCGCAATATGGGCGGGACGACCGCCGATATCGAGGTGCCCCAGATCGAGGTGAACAACGTAACCCGGGAGATCGGCTATCTCGCGGTGACCGCGTCCACCAAGGTGGGGGTGGAGGAGATCTCGTCCAAGAACCTGGCGGGCCTGGACAGCACCGAACTGCCCGCCGAGATGGTCTCGGCATCGGAAAACCCGATCCTCTTTTCCTATAAGTACCTCAAGCACCCCTATGCCCTCAAGCTTGCGGTGGTGACCTACCAGGATATCCCAAGCCTCACCACGGTGGTCACGAAGGCCGACTTTTCATCCCTGCTCACGGTGCGGGGCGACCTGGTAACCCGGGCGGTCTTCGAGGTCAAGAATAACGTGAAGCAGTTCATGAGGCTTTCCCTGCCCAAGAAGTCGACCCTCTGGAGCGTCTACGTCTCCGATCGGCCGGTCAAGCCGTCGATGGACAAGGATGGCGCAATCCTCATCCCGCTGGACCGCTCCACCAGAACCGATAGCTCACTCACCTCGTTTACCGTCGAGCTCGTCTACATCACGGAGACCAAACCCCTCGGCGCGCTCTTCGGCCGCCGGGAATTTGTCGCCCCCGTTATAGACATCCAGACCGACGCCCAGGCGTGGACCATCTATCTCCCCGAGCGGTTCGCCTACCGGAGTGTTGGAAAAGACATGGAGAAGGCCGCGCCGACCCCCGTGGTAAGTGGGGGGGAGATGGAGAGCAACGCCCCGGCCACGGCTCCCACCGAGGAGATGACGGTGTCCGACGAGATGTATCGTGATAAGAAGGAGGCGCCTAAAACCCAGATCTACACCGAAAAGAATATCTACGCGGAGGGACTCTTGTCGATCGGAGGCGGCGCAGGGATGAAAGGTGTGCTGCCGGTGAAACTCGATATCCCCTTTTCCGGCCGTGCGATGGGTTTTACCAAGGCGATCGTCAGGCCCGGCGAGCTATCGACCGTTGCCATCAGGTATGAGGGCAGGGGGCTCTCGAGCCTGTTCCTTTATCTCGGGGTCGTCCTGTGTGCCCTCCTGTTTGTCTGCATTATTATCTCGGTACGACAGTCGGTTGGGGCGCGGCACATCGTCATCGAGCCAGGGCTTGCAGCGCTTTTCGTCTCGTCACTGATTGCGATCATCCTGATATCCGTTTTCCTGATTATGGACGTCGCTGCGATATGGTGGGGGCTTTTCATCGCCATTATCGTCGGCGGCTCCCTTTTCGTGAGGGACCTGATCGTAAGACTCAAGGAGTCGGCCGAGCGGTCGAAAGCCCAAGGCGTCAGGCAGGAGAAAGAGCGGACGCGGTCGGAAAAGAAGCATGAGAAATAAGATTCTCGCGGCGCTCTGCGTCCTCTTCCTGCTGCCGTTGGCCGCCGGTCAGGCCCGCGCCGAGAAGGGGACACTGCCGCCGATGCCTGATACGAAGATCACCGTGCCCTGGGACGACTTCGTGAGGATGATGGAGGGGTTAGCGTCGCATCCGGCCCCTCCCGTTCCTCCCCCGCCGACCGACCTGGCCGTCGGGCGGGCGTCCTACACCATGCGCATTGTGCCGGGCCGGCTCGAGACCGCGGTGACCCTTGATGTGAGGAGTTACGGGGACGGCTGGCACGAGATCTTCGTCGCCGGACGGGATACCCCTCTGATCTCCCTTACCGTCGACGGCATTGATGCGGTGACCCTGGTGAAAGACGACGGGGTATGGGCGGCCCTGCCGGGAGAAGGAAAAAGGACGATCCGGGCACTCCTCGTCACGGAGGCCCCCGATACCCCCGGACCCCACACGGTGGCGATCCCGGGTCCGACCGCGGCGGCCAGGGAAATCGACCTGAGCTACCCGCGCAATTACACGGACGTGGGGGTCGGCGGGGTGGTCACCGCGTCGATGCCGGGGAGGCTCTCGGCGGTCTTGGCGGGCGGCGGCAGCATCGAGGTCTCCTATACCGTGGCCGCCGTGGAGAAGATAGAGACCACCGGGAAGAAGGCCACGGGCCCTCCCGTGGTGACCGCGCAGCTCTTCACGGCCATGGATATCGAAGAAGAGGCGATCCTCCTTTCGGTCCGCATCGACTATGAGGTGAAGAACGGCCCCGTACGGTCGTTTCGGGTGAGTCTTCCCCAGGGCTTTGACCTCCTGGACGTAAAGGGCGACGGTATCGCCTCCTGGGAGACATCTCAGGACCGCACGGGGCTTACCGCTGCGATCGGTTACGATGTTTCCGGCCCCTACTCCCTTTTTCTCTCCTTTGAGAAGGCAATGAGCGACGAGCTTGGCTCGATCGAATTTCCCCGGGTTGTCCCCGCGGGCGCGGAGCGGTCGACGGGATACGTGACGGTCGTCTCGGGAGGGGGCTTTGAAGTCACCGAGCTCAAGTCAAAGCTCCTCACGCCCCGGGATCCTACCGAGCTCCCGGAAGGGGTCTTTTCGCTCTCGGCGCTGCCGCCTATACTGGCCTACCGCTTCACCGACCCCCGTTACAGCCTCACGGTGGGGATTCGAAAAGGGGAGGCCCTGTCGGCGCTTTCGGGCTTTGCCGATTCGGCAAACTCCGTTATCCTCGTGACGGCGGACGGCAAGATGGTCGTCAGGACCAACTACTTCGTGCGAAACAGGAACCTCCAGTTCCTCACGATCGTCCTGCCGCCGGAGTCCGTCCTCTGGTCGGCGACGACAAACGGCGTCCCGACAAAGCCGTCCACGGACAAGAAGGGAGTCGTCCTGGTCCCCCTTCCGATGGGCTCGGGCGGCGCCGACGGGCCGTCCGTGGTCTCCGTCGTTATATTTGTGCCGACACCCACTCTGGGGTGGGCCGGCCGGCTCTTTCTGCCGCTGCCGCGGCTTGAAATTCCGACCGGCCAGGTAATGGCGACCTTTTACCTCCCGGAGGGTATGAGCTATCTTTCCTTCGGCGGCGACATGGAGCAGATCAAATATTTCACGGAGCTGCTCTCACCCGGCTCATCCGAAAGCTTCGTCGAGGAGAACCTGCGCCTGCGTAAATCCGTCTACGAGCGGCAGGAAGACCTTGAAAACGTCATAAACGAACAGCAGCAGATGCCCGATAAGGGGGGCGCGGGGCTGCCGCCGGCGCCCGAGGGATTCGACCTGCCGCTTTCGGGGAAGGTCTATCGGTTCGTGAAACTGATAACGATGGGCGAGGAGACGAGCGTAGTCGCCACCTACGTCGATCTGCGCCTCCTCGTCGCAGGCATCCTGCTCCTGCTGATCGTGGTTGGAGGAGGGGCTCTTCGATACAGGCGGAAGTTACGGAGTATAGTGACCGGCCGAACCGGGGACAGGGATATCCGCTAGGGGTCCGTCGGGACATCGGCGATATCACGACAACTGCCGGGGCCTTTCGGGTCGGTGCCGGGCGACAGCTATCCGATGCAGGGAGAGACCGCCTTTCAGTGGTGCTGCCCCCTCACATTTTTAGTTGACTTATTTCACGTCGATCCTACAATGGTGGCATGGAGCTCACCATCCTCGGATCGGGAACCATCGTCGTGTCCCTGACGCGCTGGTCGCCCGCGTACCTCCTGAGGGCATGCGGCAAGACCATCCTTATCGACCTCGGGCCGGGCGCGCTGAGGCGTATGGTGGAGGCCGGCTCGGGCATCCTCGATATCGACGCGATCTGTCTTTCCCACTTTCATCCCGACCACGTCGCCGACTTCGTGCCGCTCGTTTTCGCCTCCAAATACGCCGTGGGAAGCTGCCGCGCCCGGGATCTGACCGTTATCGCTCCCCCGGGGTTCGGTGAATTTTACGCGGGTCTCATCGAGGTCTTCGGCGACTGGATCGTACCCGAGGCTTACCGGCTCGATATCCGGGAGGCCGACGGCTCGATTGTTGACCTCGGGGCCTGTTGTGTAACGACCGTTTCGGTCAACCACAGTCCCGAGAGTATCGCCTATCGTTTTGAGGGTGAAGGCGCTTCGCTCGTCTACTCGGGAGACACCGACTGGTCCGACGGCCTCGTCACCCTGGCGCGGGGGGCGGACCTCCTTCTCCTCGAGTGCTCGTTTCCGGACGACATGAAGGTGCCCGGCCATCTGACTCCCTCGGAGGCGGGAAGGCTCGCCCGTGATGCACGCGTGTCGCACCTGGTCCTGACGCACCTCTACCCCCCGGTGGAAAACGTGGATATCGTATCGATCGCGGGGGCCTCGTTTACGGGCAGGATCACCGTGGCCGAGGACCTGATGGTTATACCGGTGGGCTAAATAGGCCGGCCTTTCGGCGCTTGAGCTTCCGGTTACCGGGATAGGACGAGATAAATTCACGCACCCGCTGTCACACGTCAGAGGCCGGCGCGGGTCACCGGCGTCGGCTCCGGGGTAGGTCGCCCGCTTCCCGGAAGGCTAATCCGCCTCGGGGGGGTCTTTGGGAGAATATTTTTCCACCAGCGCGTACTTCGTCACCTTGCCGACGCTGTTACGGGGAAGCGTCGTCGTGAAGATGATCCGACCCGGCACCTCGTTCGGCGAGAGCCGCTCCCGACACCAGTCGACCAATACCCGGTCGCTCGTGTCCTTCCTCGGATCCCTTACCACTACCGCCACCACCCGCTCTCCCGATGGGTAGTCGGGCAAACCGATCACCGCGGCGTCCATAACGCCCTCATGGGACGTGAGCACCTCTTCAATGCCCGGAGCGAAGACCGTTCCTCCCGCCGTCACGATCATGTCTTCTCTCCTGCCCAGGAAATAGAGACACTCGTCTTCGTCCAGGCGGCCCCAGTCACCGGTGTAGAACCAGCCGTCACGATAGGCCGCCCTGGTCCTTTCCTCGTTCTTAAAATATCCCGGGGCGGCGGTGAGCGCCCGACAGATGATCTGGCCGATCTGACCGGTCGGTACGTCGCGGCCCTTCTCGTCGACGACGCGCAGCTCGGTCCCGAAGCAGCGGGTCCCCACGGAGGCGGGGTTGGCGCGCTTCTGATCCGGTCCCGCGTGCGCGATGATACCGGCCTCCTGCAGGGCGTAAAACTCGTAGATGTTGGGGCAGATTCGCTCCCTCACCTCGCGCTGCAGGGCGACGGGAAAGGGGCTGGCCGAAAACGCGATTCCTCTCAGCGACGAGAGATCGTATCGGTCCAGCTGCGGGATCTTCAGCAGGACCGATGCGACGATAGGAGTCCAGAACGTTATGGTGACGCGCTCCTCTTGGATGATCTTGAGGATTCCCGAGAGGTCGGTAACGTCAGGCTGAAACAGGACGTTTCGCGCACCGACCAGAAAGCCGGCGCCGTACCACCCCAGGCCCGCCCTGCCGTAGAGCGGAAAGACGGTCAGAATCACATCGGTGCCCGTGAGGTCGTGCATCGCCGTGAAAAGGCCCAGCGCATTGAGCCCGTTGCCGTGGGTAAGGGGGAAGACCTTCTGCACGCCGGTCGTGCGGGAGGTAGTGTCGATGCACTGGATGTCGTCGGAATCTACCTCAATAAAGGGAAGCGTGGCGGGACAGCCCCAAATCAATTCTTCATAGGGCAGGGCGGTTTCGGCCGTCTGTTTGCCGATACAGATGAAGGTCTCGATATCGGGCAGCGCCTTTCTGACCTCGGCCGCGGTCGGGGCGTAGATGTCCTCAAACAGAAAGAGCCGGGCACCGACGAACCTGAGATATTCGACGATCTGATCGGGGCCGAACCCCCACTGGAGGGGCACGGCGACGGCTCCGATCTTAACGAGGGCGCCGTATATCTCTCCGGCCTCGGCCCGATTCCTGCACTGAAAGGCGCAGTGGTCGCCCTTTTGTATCCCCAGCGAGAGCAGGGCGTTGGCCAGACGATTCATCCGCTCGTTCACCTCGCGGAACGAGAAGCGCCGGCCCGTCATCGAGCAGAAGACGGCCTCACGATCCCGATAGCGGGCGGCCGCGGTCTTGGGGAGGTTTGACTGGGTTACCTGCGACGCCCGAAAGAGTGATCGATCGATCCGGCTCATGACCTCATAGTCTCCTGACCGAACAATGAGAGAGAACGTGCGCGTATCCACCGCGCGGCCTTCCCCAGCCTTCCCTTGACGATTCCTGCGGTCAGGTTTCTCCGCGAAAGGGCGGCCGTCACGCCCCCAAAGCGGGGCCGGACGAGACGGCGGTCAGAACGGGAAACCATGATGACCCTGAGGATGCCCCCGGGAGGGACGGCGGTGGGTGGGTCCGGGTAGGTGAGATTGTCTCCCTTGGTGACGATGACTGGCGGACTCACGCTCCGGTCGACGCCGATTATCCTGTGGACGACCAGCTCCTTCTTTCGGGGGACGCAGACGATATCGCCGATTGCGCAGTCGGCGGGCCGGACGGTATCAAGGATCAGGGTATCGCCCGGGCGGAGTGCCGGGTACATGCTGTATCCCTGAAAAGCGATGCGTCGGTAGTCCATCGTCATACGTTCATGTGCGGCAAACGGGACGGGCGCGGCCGAATTAGGGCGCCTTCCCGTAGTTGCAGCGCACCGCGGTGGCGCCGTCGCGGCAGTTTTGCGGCGTGGCCGAAGGGCCCTGTGCGCACGCAACCGTCGCCTGGGCTCCGCCGGAGCACTGGCTTGTCGCCTGGGCGCCCGTGGTGCACTGTCCGGTGGCCTGTCCTCCCGTAAGGCATTTCGACTGGCCCACCGCCTGGGTGTAGTCCACCTGCAGATCGACTATTTTCGGGGGCGCATACGGCTTTTTTGTTTTCATCAGGAAATCACCAAAAAATTTATTACGGACGTAAAGGTATAAAAGACAATTGTCACATGATCCGCGGTCGCCGTCCCGGTCCTGTGTGAGCGGGACACCGACGCATCCTCCATTATCCGGATAGTATTGAGTGGGGTGCGGCGCCATGAATGCATGTCGACGACGTCGCCTTATGACCCATGCTGCATTGATTGTTCGCGCTGTTTCCGCGTGAGCACCGGGCCGCCGCGCCCTGGCCGGTCGCGCACCGCGACGCGCCCACCGCCTGGGTATAGTCGACCTGCAAATCGATGATCTGAGGCGGCTCATACGGTTTTGTGGGTTTCTTATCCTTCATGAGGCATCTCCCTGAAGAAAGGGGTGGGCTTGAAATCCCTGGTAAATACCAGCGTCCACGAGGGTTGGTTTTGACACAGCTGCCCTGCGATGCCGAACGCCCTGAGCGCCGCGTTGCGGCACATGTACCGAAAGAAATGGATGTGATTGGATAACAACATCGCCATGGCCCGGCCCGGCGACAGATCGGCGATCCGGTCTTCGTTGCCCTTTTCGAGGAAGAGGATGCGCCTGAGAGGAACCGGGCCCGCGACTTCCGCCCCGGGGCGATCTGTGAAAAAGGGGTCGGGAAGAGAGAGAACGTCCCGCCGGTTTGCGAACACCAGGACCCGTCGTCGGAAAGCACCGCCCCCGGATCCGCCGCGGCTATTGTGCTCTTACCTGCGCCCGAGCTTCCGACGCAGAGATAGCCCGCGCCGTCCAGGACCAGCGACGCGGCGTGGAGCATCAGTGCGCCGAAATCCGGCGCGCAGACCGCCAGCAGTCCCTGCAGCACAGGCGTCAGCGGTGACTCACCGTCCGAATCTTCCTCGACCCTCACGAGGGCCTCCGCCTGTCGGAGCCGGTGATCCACCACCACGAGAAAACAGGGGTGTGGAATGACCGAGACATCCCCCGAATCGAGATCAGCCAGAAGCGGCAGAGACGCCCCCCCGTCCTTAGCCTGCCGTTTCCTTCCCTGGTTTCCGAACCATATCCTGTTAAAAGGGAACCTCTGTTCGATCGTTTGCGCGATGCGACGGGTGTGTGCAAGGGCTTCAGGTGACAGTATCTCATCCCAGGACTCCCCAACGGCCCGCCTGATCGACAGATCAATGCCGACTCGATCCCGCCGATGCGTTAAGTGGGACGTATGACCTTTCAACCCACGGCCGGCGTCATTCATCAGCTTACCCGCAGGATCGTTGACGAAGGTGACCTGTACCGATACCCCTCCGACCGTGACGATCATCTTTCCACCATCCTGCCGGGCGGGAAAAGACCCTTTTCATAGGCTTCCTCGCATACCCAGTGCGGGGCGCTCAGGCTTCCCGACAATACGTACGCGTCAGCCCGACATGAACCAAGACAGATTCCTGCCATGAAGCATCGGCCGCATATTCCCTCCATTCGACGGGGTACAATCTCTCGAAGTCGCCCGAGAACGTGACTGCTTTTCCACACCTGGGCCAGGTCGTCGGTGCGGATGTTGCCCATAGTAAGCGACCGCTCTTCCCGTCCGATACCGCAGATCGAGATATCACCGCCGGCCAGAATGCCGATAATGTTCAGTATATAGCACTGGGCGTTTCTTCCGTCAAAGAGGTGCGAGATCGGTTTGAGGGCCGAAGGGACGGTAAAGAATGTATCTATGCCGTAGCTCGCGGCCAGCTCCCCTTCCACCCACGCACAGAGGGCCAGCAGCTCTTCAACCGGCAGGGTCTGCCCCTGATCCTTCAAGCTCCCGCCCCTCCCAACGGGGGTGACGGGGTTGATCTTCACGGAACGCGCCCCGAGCCGTTGGGCCATCTCGACCAATCCCTCGATGTCCGCGGCGTTGTCACGAACGAGGCTCATGATCACCTGAACGGCGATACCCTCTGCCGCCAGAAACTCAACGCCAGCGGCCGCCCTATTCAGGGCCCCATCTACCCCCCGGAAGCTATCATGGAACGACGCCCGGTGACTGTCAATGCTCACGCTTACGGAACGGATGCCATGGTCTTTCAGGAAGGCGGCGGCCTTCCGGTCGATCAGTGTCCCGTTGGTCTCGATCGATGCAGAAAGACCGCTGACGTCCAGCAGCCTGACAATGTCGAAAACGTCTTCGTTCAGAAACGGCTCCCCCCCGGTGAGCTTGACGCGGGAAAGTCCCAGGGGCCGGGCCGCATCGATGATTTTTTTGACGTCTGCCGTCGTCAGACGATCACGTACGGCTTCCTGTTGGGGAGTGAAGCTGGGGGATATCCAACAGTGGGCGCAGCGGAGATTACATCCTCCCGAAAGGTACAGGTAGGCGTGGATCAGAGGATATGCGGGCGTCCTATCGGCTCGCATATGAATCCTCCTCTTCACGGAGCCTGAGGCAACAGGACGGGTCCCGGGCGAGCGTCGTGCCGGAGGCGGCCAGCGCCGACGCGGCGCACCCCCCCGTGCAATAGGGGGCATACCGGCAGTCGGTGCAGGTAGGAAGGCTCGCGACCGGGGTAACGAAACGCGCCCGAAATTCCTGAAACAGAGGCGATTTCCTCCATATCTCGTCAAGGCCGGTATCCAGGACGTTGCCTGCCACAAGCTCGGTGAGGCGGTCGCACGGAGTCGCAAACCCATCGGGTCGGATCGCGCATTCCGTGCGCAGCGCGCCGCATCCCGAAAGGCAGTTTATGTCCGCGTCGGCGGGGTTCTCTTTTTCGGCACATACCGAGCGAATAGTCGCAAAGATGTCTTCTATTTCGAGGAAGGTGCCGGAGATCGTGGGATTGGCCTCTTTCAGTTCCCTGAGAGACGCCGTGACCTCGCGTCGTTCTTCGGCGGAGAGACCGAGCTCGCCCCGGTTATCATGGCCCCGACCGAGCGTGATGAGCTCATTGAATTTCACGCCCCGAATGCCGAGCTCCCCGGCCAGTCTCACCACCTCTTCCAGCCGCCGAAAGTTCAGGCGAGTCACCGTGCAGTAGGCCGAGACCCGCCCGATCTGCCGGACCAGATGTCCCAGTCCCTCCTCCATCGCCCGGAATGCCCCGGGTCCCCGCAGGGCGTCGTGGACTTGTTCCGTGCCCCCGTCCAGGCTCACCATGACATCGGAGAGCTTTTCCCCGTATCTTCGGAGACGCCCGGCCGCCCCCGCGTCGATGAGCACGGCGTTCGTGTTAAGAGAGAAGCGGATCGGCTTTGAGAAAAGATGGTCGAGGATGGTAAAGATATCCTGCCGGGCGAACGGCTCTCCCCCGCTGATCTTGACCCGAAATACTTTAAGATCGGCGATATGGTCGATGAACGAAAGCCATTGGGAGGTGGTGAGGTCCGGCCCGTAGGAGAGGCCGTCTCCGTAGACGGCACAGTGGCGGCAGGCCAGGTTGCAGCGGGAAGTGATGGAGATAAAGAGTGACAGCGGCGCCCGCGGTATCCTCGGGGGGACGGGGTATATCTCTCCGGCTGCGGTGGCTGCTTTCTGCCTGCTCACGATAGTCTCTCCCTGTTGTTGGATCCGGGCAGAAGTCCCCGTCCGGAAGGCCTTACGCAACGATCAGCCCGCGATCCACCAGCTCCTTGACGAAGGACTCCACGTCCCGGCCGACCTGCTGTGCGTCAACATCCGAAAAATGCGCAGCCACCGCGTGGATGATATCGGCAAGGCTCTTTTTCCCGTCGATCTGTCGCATCACCATGAGCCCGGTCTCGTTGATCGCCGAAAGCTTGTCGCCAACGGGGTCGAATATAAAGGCGCCGTCGTCCTCCTCGCGGATGACGGTCTCCCTCTTGATTTTGGGCGTGAACGAACGATCAGGCGCCATGGTGAAGACCCCCTCTCTTATGAGCTTGCGACAAATCCTCTTCACGTCCCCGGCTACGGCCCTGTCTTTCTCACCGAATTCCCGGGCAATCCCCCGCACAACCGCGTTGAGGTTTCGTGTGCCGTCGGTAAGTCGAATGACCGCCGCGGCGGTATGGTTGAGGAGATAGACGTTCCGGTCGCCGGTGTCAAAAAGGACAAGCTCGTCCTGGTCGAATTCGGATGCGACCATCCGGCGATTGAGCAGACAGACGCTGCTCTCCGAAAGGGCCGGCCGCCGCTCGGAAAGACGCCGCAGGACAGACAGGTAGAGAGATACTATTGAGTTGAAGGCGCCCATCATCGACGTCCGGCAAAGAGGGCGCGAAGCCCCGAACCGACCAGGTGGGTCAATCGTGCCAGATAGACCGCTGGTCTCTTTCGGGGATCGACGTCCATCTCTCGGGCCATGACATCCGGGTGAGGGAATGCCATCGCTCTGAAATAATAAAACTTTCTCCTATTGGTGTCAATCGCTAAACCGAGCAGCACGTCTCCGAAGAAGAGGTAGTCGGTGCGGCGTACGGCGGCCCTGATGAGACGCCCGACGGTCCGCGGCGGACGATAGCCGACGGGCAGTGGAAGCGGCCCGGGGAATCCGAAGATCTCCCGAATAGCCCAGAGGTGGTAGTTCAGCACCGAGGAAAGCCGGTGACGGAGCGCGATGTCCGTCGCGCCGTCAGCGAACGAGGGGTCGGTGTTGGCGATGAGGAGCGCCCCGGCGTCCATGAACCAGTAGTCCATGAGATAGGAATGGGTGAGGGCATGGAGTGCCGTGAGAATCAGGCTGTGGCGCGGGTCAGGGGACAGGTAGGGGACGCCCTCGATCTCCCGACGAATCGAGCTGTCGAATATCTCGTCTGACTCGATGCGCGGCAGGTAGGCGCTCGCCGGGTTTCTCATGTCCCCCACAAACCGGAGATGGACGTCAATGATCAGCCCGCCCCGTGACCATACGCCGCTCTGTCCCCCGCCGCCCCGGCGGTACCCCGCGCTTTCCAGGAGGTCTCCAAGTCTCGGATAGTCATTTTCCCTGACCAGGAGATCGGCGTCGGTGACGGGGCGGATGGAGTCGTCGTGGTAGCAGGCGGTGATAAGGTCGTGACCCTTGAAGAGCACCACCTCGATGTCCCTCTTTGCGCATTGCCCGAGGATCTCGGTGAGCTCCCTTCTCATGGCGGCGGTCGCCATTGCGGTTCTTGTGAGCGTCAGCCGGGCTTTCCTCATCTCCTCTTTCGCGAGGGCGTCCGAGAGACCCCAGTATCCGAGGGCGGCCATGAGGGCGCCGAGGGATCCCTTGGCCGCGGCAAAGGCAACGAGATCGGGGGGGAGCCGGCGGGGGACGACAGCGGGAACAGCGGGCTGCCGGCCGCACATCGTCTCCCATACGTACCGAACGGCCCGGGCGGAGATATCCCGGGTATCCGGAGACAGGCGATCACCTTCGGCCACCCCCGCTTGCGGGCCGCTCGCCCGGTCGTCGCCGACGGGAGGGGCCGGGTTGGGTCTCGCGCTTTCCGGTGTATAGGGGTATCGTGACATCATCACCGTCCGGAGCCGCATATCAGACGAAACGTCTCATTATATACCGCGTCCCGGCTGAAGCGCAAGAGGGCGGTTTGTCTCGCCTTGCGCCCGAGCCGTCTTCGCAGAGACACATCGGAGATGACCGAGTCGAGCTTCTCGGTCAGGTCGGCCGAATCCCCCGCAGCAAAGAGGAGGCCGTTTTCTCCGTTCCGGATTACCTCGGACAAGCCCGTGATCGCGGGGACGACGACGGCAAGTCCCGTCGCCATCGCCTCAAGCATCGAAACGGGCAATCCCTCCGATTCACTTGCCATCACGAAAACGTCGGAAGCGGCGAGCCGATTCCTCAGCTCCTCACCCAGCAGGACCCCGGCAAAATTGACCCGGTCGGCCAGGCCCAGCTCGGTGACCTGCTGCCTGAGGGCACGGTCCATCTCGCCGGCGCCCACGATCGT
The DNA here is from genome assembly GCA_963809875.1 of uncultured delta proteobacterium. Classification (GTDB taxonomy): domain Bacteria; phylum Desulfobacterota; class Zymogenia; order Zymogenales; family Zymogenaceae; genus JAFGAS01. The sequence goes on from CAWELC010000005.1 coordinate 218,555, forward strand.
CAGGGTGAAATCGGCTTCCCGGGACCGGAGGAGCTGCGCGGCCTGGATAATGACGCTGTGCCCCTTTACCGGATGGAGCCTGCCCACCGTGATCAGGCGCGTCGTTCCCATTGCCCGCTCTCTCTTCGGCTCCGGCCGGAAGAAATCCGTATCCACCGGAGAGGGGATCACCCGAATTGTGTCTATGGCAGTGCCGGCAAGGGATATAATCCGCGACCTGTTATATTCGGTGGGCGTGATCAGGGCGGCCGCATCCGTTATCAGCTGCCGTGCGTCGGGGGGGGGAAAGAGGAGGAGATCGGAACCATGGACGGTGAGCGTGTAGGGGATTGAGAGCAGGAGCGAGCATGCCCTGGCCCGCGAGGCCGCAGGTGACAGGGTATGGGCATGGATGCGGTCGATCCCTTCCTCACTGAGGAAGCGGGCCGCCTCCAGCGATTTGAGTACGAATTTTATCCCCAACAGACGCCGGTAATCCGAAAAGACGCGCGCCGTCCTTTTCGGGCTCATCAGGGAAAAGCGGGCAAGGGCCCATATCCATCCCGGAGATCCCAGGGAGAAACGGGTGTAGTTATACTCCGGGCAAGCCGTGACGGTCTCGGGGAGGTCGACCGTGTCGGTATCCCAGACGGGCAGCAGGTATACCTCTTTCCCCTGCCTCCTCAGGCTGTCGACCTCATGGAAAATGAAGGTTGAGAGTGTTGAAGGAAGTGATTTGAGGAAATAGGCAAGCTTCACGTCCGTCACCGTTCCGATGCCGGCTCCATGGCCTGTTCCATCTGGTAGAGCGAAACGATACAGGCCATGAAGAACCAGTAAGGTTCCATGATCCTGACGATGATGAATGAGGCCGCCCCAACGCTGTGGCCGAGGAGCGCGGCCGTCCCGGCGATCATCCCGAGGGAGAGACCCTTAAGCAGCGGGTCCCGGGTCTTCTTGAAGACCGCGTAGAGGTACAGACCGATTACCCCTATAAGGTAGAAAAAGGAGAAGAGGCCCGCCAGTCCCACCTCGGCCAGCAGCCGGAAGTAGGTGCTGTCGATGATGCCGACACCGGTTACTCCCCATCCGAAGAGTGGGTGTTGCAGCCACTTGTCTATGGCATACTTGAACGAGGAGATGCGCTCGGAGGTGGAGCTGTCAAAGCCGACGTCCCCGATGACCTGGGTTTGGGCGAACCCGGGGTCGGGAATGAAGGTTTCCGTGACCCGCTCTTTAACCCTTTCCGGCAGGAGGAAGGGAGTGGCCAGGACAAAGACCAGCAAGAGAAATGCAAGCAGCAGCTTCTTGTCGCTGAAGATGAACAGTGCGATGAACATCGGGATTGCGGCAAGGTACGAGCTGCGGGAGAGCGTGAAGAGAAACGGGACGAACAACAGGCCGATGAAACAGGGAAGGATAATCTTGAGTCGTTCATCCCGATAGACCGCCCAGAACCCTGCCGCCACCGAGATGGTCAATATGAGATAGCCCCCCAGCGTGTTGGGTTCCCCGTTTTCACCCTCGAAGGGTGCGGTGACCCTGGCGCCGAGGGGGATCTGGATGAACGCGTAGGCGGCCGTGAAGAGGGCCACGATGAAGGCGGCCAGTACAAACCTCCTCACCTGATCCCGATCGGTAATGTTATTGGCGAACATGAAGAAAACCAGGAAATACTCCATATATTTGAAGACATACAGGAGTCCGGAGGCAAGGTTCACTTTACCGATCAGCGCCCCCAGGAGGGTCGCCAGAAAGGATACAAAGATATAGATCTTAATGGGGCGGTTGAGGGGAGTCTTGATGATCAGTCCCACCCCTTCGTAAAGGGCGGTCTTGAGGACCCAAGAGAAAAAGGTGACGATGATAATGATGTCCTCTGCCCGCAGAACGAGGTTTCTCTGTTCGGCCAGATTGCCGCCGAGGGAAAACTCCGGCGAAAAGAGCATGGCGAAGATGATCAGATAGAGGGCCATCTCGGTATTGAAGAAACAGACGGCCGTGGTGATGACCCCGAGGATCAGGATCACCATCTTGAGCTGCATTCCGCCGGAGATCAGAAACGCCAGGAACATGATAAACAGGATCATGAGGCCCACGGCCACGTAGGTGGGCAGACCGGTCGGCCGTTCAACACTCCTATACCTGGGATTTCTCATGATCACCGTCCATCCTGCATCATTTCTTCTCTTTTTTCCCGAACGACCGGGCAAGCCTGATCTTCGCCTCCGAAGCCATCTTTGACAGGTTTTCGGGAGATAAGTAGTCCTTGACCTTTTCCCACTCCGTTTCCCTTCTCGGTGGTTTGCCCTCCTCGTAGTAGTACTGGTAATGATAATCATAGTACTCGGGCCCGTACTCGGGCCTGACGTTGTTGAGGATAATCCCGAGAATATTGGCCTTGACGCTGTCCAGGTGCGATTTAGTCCGCTTGAGCACGCCCCGGGCGATCTTGCCCACCTCGTAGAGGACAATCACTCCCTCCACCTTCTGGGACAGCAGGACGGCGTCGGTAACCGGAAGCACCGGCGTGGTATCAAAGATCACGAAGTCATATTCGGCCTTGACCTCTTCGATGAACTTGCTCATCTGGTGCGAGCTCAAGAGCTCCGACGGGTTGGTGGGGAAGGCGCCCGAGGTGATAATAGACAGGTTTGACAGCTCCGGCGACTTAATGAGGGTATCCATTTCGAGCCCGCCCAGGAGTATGTCATTGATATCCCTGGTAACCTCGCGCCAGGGCACGATCCCGAGAATAACCTCCGAAAGCCCCGGGGAGCGGTCGATGCCAAAGATCTTGGCGATCGTTGCGCGCCGCAGGTCCGCCTCGACCAGCAGGGTCCGGTAGCCGCCGAGCGCCAGCGTGACGGCGGTGTTGATGCAGTTTATGGTCTTGCCCTCCTGGAGCGACGAACTGGTGATCATGAGGGTCTTGATGCCCTTTTCCTGATGGAGGAATATGATATTGGTACGCAGAGCACGGTAGGCCTCGATCACCGGGGACTTGGGGTCCATCGTCATAATCAGCAACGAATCCTTTCGGCGCTCGACTGCCGGCTCTTCCCCCTTCTGTTCGGTCTCTACCGCGATGGACGGGATTACCCCGAGGACGGGGACTTCAAGGTAGCTTTCCACGTCCTCGATGGTACCGATGGAGGTATCGAGGTTTTCCATGACGACGGCGAAGAAGACCCCGAGGAAGAGGCCAAGCAATAAACCGATAAAAAGAGACGAGAATATCTTGGGCGGATTGATCGGGAATTCAGGGACGAGAGACGGCGCCACTATGCCTACCTCCTCCACCATGCCCGATTCCTGGATCAGGATTTCCTGGTACTTCGAGGAAAGCTCGGCGTACAGGCTGCTCTGGAGCTCCACTTCCCGCTGGTATTTGGCCAGGCTCAGGTTATCCTCGGGGTACTTGGATGCCCGTTCCTTATAGCCGCCGATATCTTTGTTCAGGCTTGCCATCATGACGCCGTTGGCCGATATCCGCGAGTTTATGTCTTTGTTGACCAGGGCAAGGATGTTATTGATCTTACCGTTGAGATCGATGATCTTTGGGTGGTTAACCGTATAGACCGTCATCAACTCGTCACGCTCCAGCAACAGCTTCTGGAGCTCCGTGTTCAATTTATATACATTGCTGTTGACGTCGCCTTCGAGAATGGGGAAGATCTCTTTGCCGGTCAGGGCACCCGAGGAGAGCCTCTTCTTGAAGGCGGCCAGATCGCTGTTCTCCCGACCGAGTTTCTCATATTCCGTCTCGAGGCCGGCCAGTGACATCACATCGTTATAGGTTTGCGTATCCAGCGCAATAATATTTCGGTTCTGCTGGAAGTCTTTCAGGTTCTTTTCCGCCTCCTGAAGCCGCTCACTGACCAGGTTGAGCTGTTTCTCGATGAAGTCCTTGGTATCGAGAGTTCGTTTATTGATTTCTTCCCGGTTATAGTCGCGGTAGCTCTCCGCCACCGCGTTGGCGATATCGGAAGCCATTGTCGGGTCGACCGAGGTAACCATGATGTTGATGATGTTGGTGTTCTCCTCGATCTCGCACGTGATCTGGCTCTCCAGGCTGGAGATGACCGCCATGTGCTCCTTGGACTTGAGGATCGCCGACGAGGAGAGATTCTTGTTCAGGTACCCCAGTTTCTTTGCGGCCTTCTCAAGCACGGGGAAGCTCGTGATGATCTTTGTCTGCGAATTGATATTATCGTAGGGTGAAAAATAGTAGACGGGGGACGCTATCCCGGCCAGCGATCTGGTCTGGTCATAATTCACCTTGGCGACCGCCTGGTAAAGGAGGCTCGGTGACTGGATCTTGGCGAAGACGACGCTCAATATGCCAAGCACAATCATGGAAAAGAGGATGATCCTTTTACGCCTTCTCAGGATGCGGATGAGGTCTTTTAGCTGTATTTCATATTGCGGCATGATGGGGTCTCACTTTTCTTCCTAAAACGTTTGCTCTATCCAATCCGAATCGTGTCGGGCCAGCGGACGTGTCGGAGAGAGTGCTATCCGCCCGACAAGCGGCCTCTTCACAAACCAAGCAGCGTACCTATCAGGAATATATCCAACAGGGGCTTGATCTCCGTGAGAAAGTAGTTGACGTCAGAGATAACCGTGGATGGGACAAAGATGATGTCCCCCGATTGGAGTATGACGTTCTCGGAGAGGTCTCCCTTTCGCAACATCCGGGAAGCGTCCGAGACGATGACCGTTGGATTGTTGCGGTAGTCGCCCCGGATAATCACGGTGTTGTGCAACTTCGCGTCCCTGGTCGGCCCCCCGGCCACTGCCAGCAGGGAGACCAGGGTCTGACCCTTGGTAAAATCGTATACGCCGGGCGTTTTCACCTCACCCATTACATAGACATACGGCGAAAGCGACGCCGAAAGCCGCGGATTCACGTAGTAGGTGGATACTTCTTTGGCCAAATAGTCATCCAGTTCATCCTCGGTAAGCCCCATGACCTTGAGGTCTTTCATGAACATGAGGTCAATGGTTCCGTCCTTCTTCACCTGGACGTTGAATTCCTTGGGCTGGTCCACTTCCCAGATGGTGACATGTATGGTGTCGCCGGGCACGATCCGGTGCTGATACATGACGGCATCCTCCGGCGCGGAGGGGAGTGTGTCGGCGTTGACTCTGCCCGTTGCGCAGGAAGACGCCGCCAGCGCCGCGAAGATAAGGATCCCGAAAAATATATTCCGTTTCATTTTATCCCTTTTCAGTTAGTGTCCGTTCATCGATGGGCTCGGCGATGTAGAGGAGATGAGCCTCCATGAGATTTACCGTTTTGGGCTTGATGAGGCGCTCGCCGTCCGGACCGAAGAGAACCTGCACAACGTGGCGGAAGTGCGCCCTGCTCATCGCCGCGATGACCCTGCCTACCTCCCGGTTATTGAGGCGCACGAAGCTTCCCACGGGAAACATCGTGACCTCCTCGAGAAATGCCTTGATGATCCGCGTGTCGAATTTTCCCCTCATCTTCTCGACGATCTCCTTGGTCGCCATGAGGGGGAGCATGCGCTGGTGATAGGGGCGCGTGTGCGTCATGGCCTCATAGGTATCGGCAAGCCCGATGATCCGGGCGTAGAGCGAAATCTCGCTCCCGGCCAGTCCGCCCGGGTAACCCGAGCCGTCTATCCTCTCATGCTCCTGAAATGCGGTGTCGGACAGATATCGATACGGCTCCCCGAGGTCAAATAGGATTTCCTTCCCGTACTCGGGGTGCCTCTGGACCTGCTTGGCGTTCCGAATCGGAGAACCCCCCCTTCTTGGCGAGGATACCGTTGTTCAATTCCTGGACGCCGATATCGTGGAAAAAAGCCGCCAGGGTAAGCTCGCAGAGCTCCTTTTTTGTAAGCCCCAATCGCCTGCCGATTTTGGCGGATAAAAGCGCGGTCCAGAGACAGTTCTTCAGGTAGTCCGTTTCGTCGTAGTCCCTGTATTCCTGGAGCATATAGATATTGTCATATTTCTCACTGGAATCGATAAACTTCTCCGCCAGGATCACGAAAGGCTCGGCGGAAAATATTTTGCCCTCCTTCACAACGGCATACGCCCGCTCCAGCGCCTTCAGGATTCTCTCGAGGAAGGCCTTGGCCTCCTGCTCCTCCATGGTCGTGGGCGCACGGAGTCCCGGTGATATCCTCTCTCCCATGATATCTTCGGCCGTCAGGACCTCGCTGATGGAAATCTTGCCCCGCTTACTATCCTTGGGCCTATTGATGAGATCTTGATCCTTGATAATGTCCGATATCCTTACCATTTCTGCTCTCGTCAATGAGGTTGGCGATGATCTTCGAATCGATATATGAGGCCTTTACGCTCCAGCCGACCAAGAGGCCCATGTCGCAGATATTATTGATCTTGCGCGGGATTCCTCCCGAATAGTGGTAGATCTTCTCAATTGCCTCGGAAGTGAAGACGTTCTTTGCAAGTCCCGCTCGTTTGAGCCGGAATCCGATATACTTGACGGTCTCGTCGAAGGTGAGGCACGTCAGATGATACCGGATGGCGATACGCTGCTCGAATTGCGGCGTCAGGCCGACCACGTCTCTCAACTCCGGCTGCCCCATCAGGATGAGGGTCAGGAGGAAGCGGTTGTTCAGCTGGAAGTTCAGGAGGAGCCTGAGCTCTTCAAACGTCGATTTGTCCCCGATGAGCTGGGCCTCGTCGATGATAATGACCGAGTCCTTATCCTCGGAGAGGTTCTTAAAAAGAATCCGGTTGAGGGAGTGAAGGAGGTCGATCTTGTTCCTCCCCTCCGATTGCCCCACGAACTGATAGATGATTTCCTGAATGAAAAGGGAGGGGGAGAGCCTCGGGTTTTCTATGATAGCCACCTCGTAGTTCTCTGAGGGGAGGCTCTGGATCAGGGTGCGGGCCAGCGTGGTCTTGCCGCTTCCCACCTCTCCGGAGAGCATAATGCATCCCTTTCTCCGCGATATGCCGTAGAGCATGCGGGAAAGGGCCTCTTTGTGCTGCGGCGACTCGTAGAGGAACGAAGGGTCAGGAACGTTTTCGAACGGCGCCTCGCTCAATCCCCAATATTTCTCGTACATCTGCTTGCCTTATCTCAAGGTTCTAAAAGCACGCGGTCCACTTCCGGCATGACCGCTACCGAGATCGACCTTTCACACCCGTCTGACCGAGCCGTAACGACTTTACGTGCGGTCGCATCCGTTGGTATCAATGAAGCAAGTAGTGTGCCATAATTCTTACTTCCAAAATATGTAGTAATATCAACTAGTTATAGAATAAGAACATGCTCCTCTCGTGTTCGTCCGGCGGTACGTGTCCTATAAATGCAACAAAAGTGGGAAATACATTAGCATATTCGTGGGAAATATGGTGGCGTTTTGAGGCCAAAAGGTATGGGCTCCATAACTATATGATATTTATATACTATTATTGAGGATGTAAGCAAGACGGCTCAGAATCCGGAAAGAGGTGAGATGATTCAGATATGCAACGGTAACGTTGCTGCCGTGGTCCTCTAAACTGAAACGTCGATGCGCGGGCGCGTCCGGCTCATGCATGGGCCTATTCTTCCTTTCCAAGAAGATTGTGTTTCTGCATCTTGCGCCAGAGGGTCGTTCGGTTGATGTTGAGTGCCCGGGCGGCGAGGTTTCGGTTGCCCTTATAGCGTATCAGCACCTCCTGGATCATCTTTCTTTCGGAGCCTTCTATCTCATCCTTGTAGGAAACATAGTCGTCATCTTCCGGATCCTCGCGCACCAGCTCTTTGGGGAGGTGGCGCCTGCTGATAACGCCGCCCGAGGAAACGACGAGCATTCGCTCAATTATGTTCTCAAGCTCCCGGACGTTACCGGGGAAATCATAACTCATCAGGACATCCATGACATCTCCGGAGATCGTCTGGAGCGGTTTTCCCATCCTGAGCGAGAGTTTCTTGATGAAGTGATTGACAAGCAGCGGAATGTCGTCCCGCCGCTCTCTGAGCTCGGGAAGCATGATCCGTATCACGTTGATCCGGTAGAACAGGTCCTCGCGAAAGTTTCCGATTCCCACCTCCATGCTGAGGTCCCGGTTGGTGCTGGTTACGACCCGCACGTCCAGGTTCTTTGAGACGACCGACCCCAGGGGTTCGTAACGGCGCTGTTCGAGGATTCGAACCAATTTCACCTGGAGCGGTTTTGCCAGTTCTCCAATTTCATCCAGGAGAATCGTGCCTCCCTCGGCGGCCGCGAACTTTCCCGGTTTGTCCCTGGTTGCATCGGTGAAGGCTCCCTTCACGTACCCGAAGAGCTCCGATTCCAGGAGGGTTTCGGGTATGGCCGCGCAGTTGACCGCCACGAAGGGGCCGTTCTTGCGCGGTGAAAGGTCGTGGATTCCCCGGGCGAAAAGCTCCTTCCCGGTTCCGCTTTTACCTTCGATAAGCACCGTGCTGTCGCTTTCGGCGATCGCCGGCAGGATGTCGAAGATCTCCTGCATCTTTCTGTTCTTGCTCACGATATCAAGGAACGTATATTTCTCGTCGATCTCCTTCTTCAACTCGACGATGGTCGTGAGGTCACGAAATGCCACCACACAGCCGATTCCCTTTCCGGATGCGTCCGAGATGTGCGAGACGGAAACGGAAACCGGCACCGGGACCAGGGCCCGCGTAATGAACTCGTCCTCCTGGTCCAGGGCTTCCAGGCCCGTGCTGCACGACCGGATCAACGGCGAGACCTTTTTCTTGCCGCGATACACGACCTCGGCGAAGGGGTGTTTGAGCGCGTCCTTTCGGGCGATCCCGAGGATCTTTTCGGCCGCCGCATTGAAATAGGTAATCCGGCCGGACGTGTCGGTGATGAAGACTCCGTCCGCGACGCTATTGAGACTCTTTTCCACAAATCGATTGCGGGTGGTGATGTCTTTGATGATCCCCTGGTATCCGGTCATAGCCCCCGACCCGTCCCTGATGACTCCTGCCGAAATGAGGCAGTCCAGGGGCGTGCCGTCCTTGCGCTCAAGCATGACCTCGTAGTCTCTGACCGAGCCCTGTCGGTCGATCTGTTTGATGAACAGAGGCCAGTCTGCCGGGTCGTGAAAGATCGTGCGGGAAGAAAGGCCCGAGAGGTCATCCTCGTCAAATCCAAACAGGTTAAGCCCCGCTCTATTGATCTCGATGGAGCTTGCGTCCGTCGACGCGATAATGACGGCGTCGGCGGAGGTCTCAAAGAGGTTACGCCATTTCCTTTCTGATTGGACCAGAGCCCCTTCGGCCCTGGTCCGCTCGGCGATCTCCCTGGTGAGACGCGCGTTTGCCGCTTGGAGGTCCGCGGTCCTTTCCTGGACGCGCCGCTCGAGGTCGTCATGGGCTTTGCGCAGGGATTCTTCGATGACCTTTCGCTCCAGGGCATACCTGACGGCCCGCACGACGATGTCAGGGCTAATCTTTCCCTTGATCAGGTAATCCTGGGCCCCTTCGTGCACCGCCCGCACCGCCGTATCCTCGTCATCGGTCGCCGAGTAGATCACGATGGGCATGCTGGGGAGCCGGCCGGCAACCGCAAAAAGGGTCGGGAGTCCCTGACTGTCGGGGAGGTTCAGGTCGAGCAGGATAACATCGGGAGCGTCCGTCTCGCAGCGCGCAAGCCCCTCCGCCACTGTTTCGGCGGTCCCCAGCACGAAAGAGGGCACCCGCACCCCGGAAAGGATATCGGAAATGAGGCGCCGATCCCAGGGGTTGTCCTCGATGAGCAGCACGCGTATTGACTCGGTCACGGGCGATCACTCAATATAATATAAGCCGCGTCAAGTATAGCAGAAATACCAGGGACGTCAAGTGAGCCACGATACCCCGCTGACGGGCCGCGCGGCATCATTCTCGCCTGATCGGATCGTCGTCCGCGGGGAAGGTGTCGGCCCCGCCTCTATGGTTCCTCAATTCGGATATCCACCCTCTTATTTCGGGAAGGAGTTCACGGTTTCGCGTGAGGATGACGGTTCCGTACAGGAGACTGCATACGACAATCAGTCCGACAAAGGGCCACAGAGTGATAACGCCTACGAAGCGAGTCCAGAGCAGGACGGGGACGACGATCGTGGCAAGAGAGACGATAAAAGGAAAAAAAGAAAGACCGATATAGCGATTGATCGTATCCGGGAGGAACTTTTCGACCCGCACGGCCACGATAAGGACCGTGAAAAGATTCAGCACGGCCAAGAGAACGGCCATCCCGATCAGGCCGAAGTGGGAGACGACCGGCCAGACGACGGCGGCAAGAACCACCAGCTGGCCGAAGGTGATCCAGAACATCTCGTGTATCTTTCCCGAAGACATAAATATCCCGCCGGCGTGCGAGAAGAGCCCCCGGGAGAGCCCGTAAATCGCAATGATTTGCGAGGGGACAATCGCGGCATCCCATTTATGCCCATAGAAAATATGAAAGAACGAGGGAACGAAGACAATAATTCCGGTGGCCACGGGAAAGGCGACCAATGAAAGCCAGCGGTATGCCTTCAGGTAGGCGTTTTTCATCATCAGGACGTTGCTTTCCATCTTCATATACGCAGGAAAGGCGACCTTTCCTACAACGTGGGTAATCTGGGTCGTCGTGACGTTTCCGAGCCGGTAGGCGAGATCGTAGAACCCGAGCGGGGTCGTCCCGAGGATTCTCCCCACGCTGAAGCTATCCACGTTGCGAATCACGAAGACCGTGATGGTCGAGAACATTGCATAAGACCCGAAGCCCAGGAGCTCCTTCAGGACGGGGGGATGAAAACGAAACGTCGGGTGCCAGGGCGATACGGCAAAGGTCGCCACAAGCCCGACGATGCAGAGGGCAAGATACCCAAAGATGATGCTCCAGTAGGAAAGACCGAGCCGGGCGAGGGTTACCGAGACGACGAAATAGGTGAAGAAAGAGAGGACCTCGGGCAGCGCCCGTCTCTTGAAGTTCATCTCCTTTTCGAGGAGCGATGAGGGGATCGTCGAGAATGCGGTGATGACCAGGGAGAAGGGGAGGACCCTGATCACGTCCTCCACCGCAGGGTTATGAAAGAAGGCTGCGGCCGGCCCGGCAAGGAAATACCCGACGGCAAAGAGCAGGATACTCACCGAAACGGAAAGGACCATTGCGGTGTCCGCGGCAGGGCCGATCTTCTCCTTATGGTAGATGATCGCCTGGTTCATCCCGAAGTCTCGAAAGAGACCGAGCGCCGCCGTGACGAGGTTAGCGATGGTTACGACTCCGAAGGCGTCCGGAGTCAGAAAAGCGGCAAGGATGAGGGTCGCCAGCATCGTCAGCGAGCGCGAGAGCGCTGAGCTCACCCCCACCCAGAAAAAGGAGCCGGCGATCATCCGCTTGAGGCTCCGGTTCACCGGTCGTCTCCTGGGCGTCCGCTGTCGGCCGGAAGGGCTCCCCGAGTTTTGAGGAGCTGCTGAAATTCGTTTCGGTAAGATATGAGGGCGCGCCCGAATTCACGAGAGGGGAAATGGCCACGGACAGGCGTGCGGCTGCGCACCTCGGTGAAATCGATCGGTGAGACCTTATCCGCTTTCATACGCAAGACCTGTGACGGATGACTCTGTCCGGGGCCACTGTTGCGTGCCGGCTCGACGGGCCGCCGCACCGCACGTTTTTTAGTTTTGCTTTATGCGCGCCATTATGTCACAATATTAGCCACAATGCAATCACCCCGACGAGGCCGCGCGGCAAAGCGAGTCATCTTTATCGCCTATAATTTTCCGCCCATGGGCGGCGGGGGAGTGCAGCGGAGCGCCAAGTTCGCCAAGTATCTTCCGGAATTCGGGTGGGACCCGGTAATAGTGGCTTCCGCCGACAGGCACTACTGGGCGCGGGATGATACATTGCTTGCCGATATTCCCCCGGACGTTATCGTCAAAAGACTCTCCCCGGGCAGCCCCCGCGTTCTCTATTCGCTCCTGGCGGCGGTGACGTCACCGGCCGTATCCCGCCGGATCCTGGATAATGTCTTTCTTCCCGACGACCGCATCCTCTGGGCGCTCAAGGCTGCTTTGTGCGCCCGCACGATGATCAGGAGGCGGGCAATCAGCCTTATCTACACCACCTCTCCCCCCCACAGCACCCACGTTTCCGGGCTCATCCTCAAGCGGATAACAGGACTGCCCTGGGTGGCGGATTTTCGGGATCCGTGGACGACGGACTTTCGCTATGCCCCGGCAACCCGATGCGTGCGCAGGGCGCACACGCGGTGCGAGAGAAGGATCCTCACACAAGCGGACCGGGTGATCTGCATCACCGAGTCGGCCCGACAGGAATATATCACGGGGATGGCGATCGATCCCGCCCGGCTCGTGACGATCTACAACGGCTTTGACGCAGCCGACTTCTCCATTGGCCCGGTACACACGGACGGACCCTCCGGTCAAATCCTCATCACCCATTCCGGCTCATTTTACGGGACCTATTTTCCCGAGGTCTTCTTCAGGGCGCTTGCCGCGGCCCTCGCTGGGAACGCGGATCTGAACAAGCGGGTCACCGTGCGATTCATCGGGGTCATGGAAGAGGGGATGAGGAAAAGGATCCGGGACATTCTGCCCGACCATGCCGTTTTCGGCGGCTACGTGAGCCACGCGGAGGCGATCAGAGCGGTCATGGAATCCGACATCAACCTGATAGCGCTGCCCGTGGGGGGCGGGGTATCGTATCACGTCCCGGGCAAGCTCTTCGAATACCTGGCGGCGGGAAGGCCGATCCTGGCCGTTGCCCCGCGGGGGGAAACCGCTCGCATCATCGAATCGGCCGGGGCGGGGATCGTCCTTTCCGATGGGGGAGTCGATGACCTCTCGAAGGGACTCGCGGGCGCGATCCGGGGGCTCGCGGGGACGGGGGGCCGTCGGCCCGACGAGGGCGTAGTGGCCGGGTTCGAGCGAAGGAGACTGGCCGAGCGGCTTGCCCGGGTGTTCGATGACGCTGCCGGGGGGCTCCGTTGATGCGGGTCGCCTATCTACTCGAACAGATGACCGGGGGATGGCTCGGCTACGAGATCGACGCCCTTTGTGACCTCTGGGCCGAGATCGTGATTCACCCCGTCAACCCCGCGGTCTACGGAGCGTTCCGGGGAGACGTCCGGTGCCGGAGGAGAACGATGATCGGCGACCTTGGCGGGGCGGCGGTCGCCGCACTGGCCCATCCGGCGGTGTCCCCCGCCGTTTTTCGGAGGCTGTCGGCAGCCGCCGGCAGGAAGATCGCCCTGGCGGCTCTCTCGACGGCTCGCCGGGTCGCCGGGGAGCGGCCGACGGTCATGCACGCCCACTTCGCCACCGCGCCCGCCGCGTCGGCCTGGGCGGTGTCAAGGCTCACGGGCATCCCCTACGGTTTCACCGCCCATGGAGGATATGATCTCACCAAGGGGGTGATCGACCGGGAGTTCCTGACCGTCAAATGCCGCGACGCCGCCTTCGTCCGCTGTGTATCGGACTATGGCCGGCACCGCCTGATCTCATTGACGGGCCTGGACGACGCGCGGTTTCGCGTGATTCACTGCGGGGTGGACACCCGATATTACGCCCCCCGAGGGTCGGAAAGGAGCGCGACACCAAAAGAGAAGACAATACTGACGGTGGCGGGGCTCGTCGAGCCCAAGGGGATCATCTATCTCCTTCACGCGCTGGCCGACGCCTCGCTCAAGGAGTCGGGGGTTCGGTTGATTATCATCGGTGACGGTCCGCTCAGGAGGGCGCTCGAGGAGGCGGCCCTGCGGCTTGGCGTGCCCGCACTCTTTATGGGGCAGGTCGGCAACGATGAGGTACGGCGCTACTACCATGATGCCGACCTCTTCGTCCTTCCCTGTGTGACGGCCCGGGACGGCCACCATGACGGCATCCCTGTTGCACTCATGGAGGCGATGGCCTGCGGCGTTCCGGTGATATCGACGAAGCTCTCGGGCATCCCCGAGCTGGTCGAGGATGGCCGGAGCGGCATCCTGGTTGCCCAGAAGGATCCCCGGGGGCTTGCCGCCGCGATCAAACGGCTCCTGGCCGACTCAGACACGAGGAGACGATTCTCGGCCGAGGCAAGGGAAAAGGTCGTCGGCCAATTCGAGATTCGGGACGTGGCACGGCAGCTCATGGAGATGTTTTCGGACTCCGTGATCAAGAGAGGCGCCGGTGGTTACGAAACGTAAGAGAGATGAGCGGCGGGCAAAGCGCCTCTTTTACGCCTGTTTTGAAGATCTCGGGCAGGAGGCGGCCTGGACGGTGCATATCAGGGAGGTGGTGGACAACTGGCAGGCCCTGGGGGCCTCGGTCACCCTCTTTGCCCCCGGGATATGGCCGTTTTCGGTTCCCCCCGCCTGTGAGGTCGTATATGTCCCGACGATAAACGTGAGGATCGTCAGGGAATACTTCTTTCTTATGATCGTTCCCCTGTACATCCTCTTCTTCGGCCTGAGGCGGCGGCCCGCCGCCGTCTACTGCCGCGAGATGAGCATCATGCCGCCGATCGTATGGGCGGCACGCCTTCTCGGGATACCCGTCGTGCTGGAGATAAACGGGTTTCTGCTCAAAGACCTTGAGATGATCGGGGCCTCCGGGTTGAGACTATCGGTCTTTCGGCTTTTTCAGCGGATAAATCTCAGGCTGGCGGACAGCCTCGTCTTTGCGGGGAGGGACTATCTCGATCTTTTTCGTCGGGAATATGCCATCGAGAAAGACAAGGCCCACTTTATTCCCAACGGGGTTGACACAGACCTCTTTTCTCCCGGTGACGGGGCGCAAGCGGCGCGGCTGGCCGGCCTTGATTTGAACAGGAGATACGTCACTTTCGTCGGCACCTTCTACCCCCACTCGCTTACGCCGGTGATCGTCAGGGCGGCGCAGAAGATCGTCACAAAATATCCCGACGTGGATTTCATCATGGTCGGAGACGGACACGATCTCGCTCTATGCAAAACGACGGCCGGGGAGCTCCGTATTTCCGATCGTATCGTGTTCGCGGGGACGAAGATGAACCGCGACGTCCCGACCTATCTCCGGGCATCGATGGTGCTGATTAACCTGGTCGAGGGATCCGATGACAGCGGCAGCATGAAACTTCTCGAGTATATGTCCTCGGGGGGGGCCGTCGTCGTCAACAGCGGCTCGGCCTTCGGCGTTGCCCTGGAACACCGCGTAGACTGCTACCTGATAGATAAAGCCGAGCCCGAGGCCCTTGCCCAGGCTATCGAAACCCTCCTGAACGATGACAGGCTGCGCCGTGAGATAGGCAATAACGCCCGGGCGTTCGTCCTTTCCCGCTTCAGCTGGAACTCTACCGCCCGAAGGCTCCTTTCGGTTATCGACGAGGTGCGCGCCCGTGGGTAGAATGCGAAACGTGCTGGTCCTGAATATCGGCGGCCTCGGGGACACGGTAATGGCGACCCCGGCCTTGTCGGCGCTGGCCCGGGGGGTCGAAGGCGGAATGCTGGATCTCGTGACGGTCGCGCGATCGGCGCCGCTCGTCAAGAGGGCGCCCTTTATCAGGCGGTGCTATATGGTGGACGTCTCCGCGCTGACGGGCAGGCCCGACCCGGCCCGAATAGTCCGGCTTGGGGCCTCTCTCGGGACGCTGCTGCGCCTCAGGTTGAACCGCTATGACCTTGCCGTGGACCTGATGGCAACCGAGAGTCCCCGGGCTGCGGGTAGGAGGCGGCTCCTCCTCGGCCTGATCTCCGCGCGACGGACGGCGGGAAGAGACACCAATGGCTGGGCCGGCTACCTGGACGTGAGGGTCCCCGAAGAGCTGGGGTCAGGAGTCCACGAGGTCGATCGGAAGCTGGCCGTCGTCAAGGCGCTGTTTGCCGATCGGACACCGTGCCGGCCATGCGGGTCTTCCCGGCCGAAGGCGAGATCGAGGCGGCCGGTCGCCTCTACGAGTCGGTGCGGGGACGCAAGACCCGGGGTGTGGCCGTCCTGGTGCCGGGCTCATGGCGCCCAACGAGACGGTGGGACACGGACAGATTTATCGCCGTGGGAAATCACCTGAAAGATCGCCACCGGTTATCGGTGGCGGTGTGCGGCTCATCGGATGAGGCCGATATCGTCAGAACCGTGGCCGGCGGCCTTGCCGGCGGCGCTTCACCTCTCCTGGACCTTTCCCCCGGGGTCCTGTTTGGAATGATCGCGCGCTGTGATATAATGGTCACCAACGATACCGGCCCCATGCACCTGGCCGCGGCGGCCAAAAAGCCGGGAATCGTGGCGATATTCGGCCCGGAAAACCCGGATCGATACGCCCCGAAAAGAGACACGGGGGTCGTCGTACTCTCCGACCGCGTCGACTGCTCCCCCTGCACGCGTTATTCCTGCCCCGATATGCGCTGCCTGGAGGGTATCGACGTTGGGCGAGTGCTTAAGGCGGTGGATGACCTCATGGCGGGGCGGGAAAAACAGAGGATCGAAAAGGGGCGAAAGGTCCAAGTGATCGGGTCATGAGAGGGGCGGTCAAGACAGAGACGTGCGCCCGGGCGGGGTCGGGCGGGGTCGGGGATTGTTCCCCACTCGTCTCGGTGGTCGTCGCGACCATCGGCAGGGGGCGGCTTCTCGTCCAGACGGTTCGGGGGCTTCTCGAAAGCGACTATCCGAGACTCGAAGTCATCGTCATTGACCAGACCCCGCACCCCCAGCGAGACGTTCTGGGGTTCATGGAAGACAACAGCGCGCGCGTCAGGTATATACGGAGGAGCAAGCCGGGTCTTCCGGACGCCCGCAACGCCGGGGTTGCCGCCGCCCGGGGTGACGTGGTCCTTTTTGTCGACGACGACGTGATCGTCGGACCTCGCCTCATCGCCGCCCACGCGGGAGCCTACGCCCGGACCGGGGTGGGAGGGGTGGCGGGACGGGTGCTGCCCCCGGGCGAGATCTCCGGTAAGAGCGAGCGGAGGCCCGGGCATATCGCGAAGGCACGCCTGGGGGGGCTGGTCCTCCGGGATCATTTTGACGCCGGGGTGCGGACGGAGGCCGATCACGTTCGGGGCTGCAACATGTCGTTTCTCAAACGGGCGATCATTGACGCGGGCGGATTTGACGGACGGTTTGGGGGCAGCGCTCATCTTGAAGAGACGGACCTGGCCTTTCGGGTGCGGGCGGCAGGCTACCGGCTGGTCTTTGAGCCGGATGCGGACCTCGTCCATCTGCTGGAGGCGGCCGGTGGGTGCCGTCCGAAAAATCCTCGGGACTGGTTCTTCTGGTACGGCCATAACGTGTGCCTCTTTTACCGGAAGAATTTCCCCGGCGCGCTCTTCGTGTTCTCCGGCGCATATTTTGCCGCACGGCTCGGCTTGTCGGCGATAAAGAACCGTGATCTCCGGGTAGTCGTCTGGGGGGCCAAGGGATTTATCCAGGGACTCGGAACCTACCGGCGGCGGTGGTGCATAACGACGTGAGGCGGGACTACCGGTTTCTATGACACTGAGGCGATTGATTACTCATATCTTTATGAAGGCCCGGGGGAGCTCGGGGACTGAGCTATCGCGAGGGGCGCTCTCCGACCGGATCAGGGCCGCGGCCGTCGCCCTGGTGTCCGGGAGGCGCGACGGGTGGGTCCTCGAGGTGGGGGTCGGTGAGG
Source organism: uncultured delta proteobacterium (assembly GCA_963809875.1). Lineage (GTDB taxonomy): Bacteria > Desulfobacterota > Zymogenia > Zymogenales > Zymogenaceae > JAFGAS01. Next base: position 236,086 of record CAWELC010000005.1, read on the forward strand.
GGCTCCTGGCCGAGGAGGCGGTCGCCCGCGGAGGCGTCCAAAAACTTATCGGCATGGATATACTTCGTGATAACCTGAAGGAGGCGCGGGAAAGGATCGGCACGGCGGGACTCTTCTTCGGCGTGTGCGCCCGGGGAGACGCCCTCCCGTTCAGGCCGTCCGCGTTTGCAGCGGTTATCTGCATCAACACGCTGCACAATCAGCCGTCCTGGATCGAGGTGGAAGCGGTCGTCGCCGCGGCGGCGCGGCTCGTCCGGGAAAAGGGGAGCCTGATCATCGATATCAGAAACGCCGGGGACCCGCTTATCAGCTTGGCCTACCGTTACTCGACGGTCTTCGATCCCTCGACCAAGAGGCTGCCCGTACACGCGTATCGGCTCGGTCGAGTCAGGCGGCTGCTGGGGCGGCACGGGTTTCGGATCGTGAAAAAGACGAGAATATACTATCCCTTCTGGCTCTTTCCCAGCGCTTATGTCATCGAGGCCCGGCGGTGAGACGAGTCCCCACAAATTCCTTCCACGCCGACGTTCGGCGTATCCTCGGGGCGGTCGCCGGCGGCTCGGAAAACGACGCGGCGGCCTTCGAGGAGCGCTTCGCGCGCTACGTGGGTGTGAAGCGCGCCTTCCTCGTGGGGTCGGGGACGTCGGCCCTCTACGTCATCCTCAGGGCCCTTCGGACCCTCTCGGGGAAAACCGAGGTGGTGATGCCCGCGTATATGGTGCCTACGCTGACGCTGGCGATCGCGCGGGCGGGTCTCACCACTCGGCTCTGCGAGATCGATCCGGCAACCCTCAACATGGATACGCGAAAACTCGCCGATTCGATCTCGGAAAAGACCCTGGCGGTGATGCCGGCGCACCTGTTCGGCTTCCCGATGGACCTCGATCCGGTTCTGCGGGAAGCCCGGGCGGGTGGGTTCTTCGTCGTGGAGGACGCGGCCCAGGCGCCCGGTGCGACCCTCGGTGGTAAGCGGGTGGGAGGGTTCGGTGACGCGGGCTTTTTTTCGCTGTGCAAGGGAAAGATCATCTCCACATTCAGGGGGGGCGTTATCACGACCGACAATCCCGATATCGGCAGGGCGATCGAGCGGGAGGTCCCCAGCATCCGGAAGCCCGGACCCCTGTTCGACCTGAGGGTTTTGGCTACCCTGATGCTCCTTGCCGGAGCGGTTCGGCCCATGGTCTACGGCGCGTTATTGCCTCTCATCGGCCGGTTCAAATCGACCACGGTCCACACAGATTTCGAGCCGACCGGGGCAACCCCGTTCGTGGCGCGTCTGGGCCGCTCACAGATGGACACGATCGATAATCAGGTCGCGGCGCGGGTGAAAAACGGGACGATGCTCCTTTCCGGCCTCGGCACAATGGCGGGCGTCGCTGTACCACGAGTCGTCCCAGGGGCCGTCCCCTCATTCAACCACCTGCCGGTAGTTGATCGAGAACAGGGAAATGATCGGGCCGCTCAGGGCGCGGCTTTTGGCGCGAGGCATCGATACCGCACGCATGTACGAGCGGCCGGTTCACCATATCTACGACCTCGGCTATCGCCGCTCGCCCGATCCGTTTCCCTGGGCGACCTCAGTCGCCGAGCGGCTGATCGTCCTGCCGGCCCATCCACTGGTATCGGAGTCCGACGTCAGGATAATGATTGATACAATCCATACCATGGTGTAGAACGATGGCGCGAACAAAACGAAGGTTCAAGATCTATCTCATTATCTTCATGATCTTGCTCGTGGTGGCCGTCTTCCTGCCGACCATCATGAAGACCATCTCGGACTATTTCCATTCCGAGCAGGCCTATTACTATCCCCACGACCTGCAGCGCGGCGACTATCTGGAGAAGCAGGGGGAGAAGTAGATGATCTCGGCACGTAACCTCAGAAGGAATCTCCGCAAGGCCCGGGAATTTCCCCTGTACGCCGCTCGCGTCCTTTTAAAGCGGACATTGTCGACCGCGTCCTACCATCTGTGCCGCGGATGGAGCGCTCCTCCGGAGACGGTATCGATCCTTCTGACCTTTCAATGTAATCTTCGCTGCAAGATGTGCGGCCAATGGGGAGAGACCGGGGCGGCGCTCGGGCTTACGGACGAAGTCAGGCGCCTGGCGCTGTCGCTTGACGATGTGAGAGCCGTCGTCGAAGGCGTACGGTCGTTTTCTCCCGCGATCACGCTCTTTGGCGGGGAGCCCCTCATCTATAAAGATATCATCGGCGCCGTCGAGATCATCAAGGGGGCGGGGCTGCGCGCCAATATCATCACCAACGGCACGCTCCTTTCCCGGTATGCCGCGGACCTCGTGCGTTTGGGCCTGGACGAGATCATCTTCTCCCTGGACGGTCCCCCTGAGATACACGACCGGGTGAGAAACCGGGCGGGGGTCTTCAGAGACGCGGCCGAAGGGTTCCGGCTGCTTGCCGAAGCGAAGAAGAAGCTGAGCTCGCAGCGGCCCGTGGTCAACGTCAACAGCACGATCTTCGATTTCAACTACCGGCGGATGTCGGAAACCTTCGACACGGCCCGGTCCCTGGGGGCCGAGGAGATCACCTTTCACCACTTGATCTTCATCAGCGCTCCGATGTATGCGGCGCACCGGGAGCTGATGGTGACTCTGTTCGACATGCCCTCCTGCGACTGGGAGGGATTTGTGGTCGATCGGCTCCCCGAAATCGATGCCGATATCCTCATCGACGGCGCTCAGGGCAGTGAGGGGGCGGGGGGCGTCAGTCTACCCCAACCTTACCGACGGGGAGGTGAAGGAGTACTATGGTTCTTTCGAATTCGCCCCCACCAGCTACAAGCCCGCGTGCATGAGTCCCTGGATGACGGCTTATATCTTCCCCGACGGCACGATCAGACCGTGTCTGAGCAACGGGGTGGTGATGGGAAATATCAGGAAGGAGCCTTTCTCGGCGGTCTGGAATGGCGAGAAATACATCGGCTATCGGCGCGAGGTGAAGAGACGAGGCCGCTTCCCGGCGTGCGCGCGCTGCACGGAGCTCTACCGGTTTTGAGACCGCCTTCGCCGAGTTGCCGGGAAAGTCCGGGTGAGGGCGGATGAGAGGGAATATGCCGTCGGCTCCCGTGATGCCGCGGCAGCACGCGCCGACCGACCGGGCACGACCGGCGATACCGTCAGTAACTATGAAGACTGACCGCTCATGAAAAAACGGATAGAAATCCTGCACGTCATCACCCGAATGGAGGAGGGAGGGGCGCCGCGCGTCCTCCTGGACCTGATAGGAGGCCTTGACCGGGGCCGGTTCTCCCAGACGCTGGCGGCGGGGCCGGCCCCCGAGGGGTCGGAGCTGTTGCCCGAGGCGAGGCGCCTGCCGATTTCCGTCAGGGAGATCACGGCGCTCGGGCGCCGCATCGCCCCGGTAAGAGACCTTTCGGCCCTCGCGACCCTCATCGACTTGATAAAGCGGGGAAGTTTTGATATCATCCACACCCATACCTCCAAGGCCGGCTTTCTGGGACGGCTTGCGGCGCGCCTTGCCGGAGGCAAGCGGGTGATCTATTCACCCCATGGGGACGTCTTTTCCGGTTACTTCCCCGGGTACGAGACGGCGGCCTACGCCATGGCGGAGCGGATCGCGGCCCGCTGGTGCGACAGGATCGTGACGTTATCGGACGCGGGGGCCCTCGAGTACCTCGCGCGGAATATCGGAAAGCGGCGCCAGTTCGTGACGATCCCAAACGGGGTGGACGCGGCGGCCCTTTCGCGTTGCGGCCGACCGCGAGGGAGCGCGCCGGGAGCTCAACGTGCGTCCGGACGACCTGGTCATCTCGTGCGTCGGGAGGCTCGTCCCGGTGAAGGGGTGCGACGTACTGGTCGCTGCGGCGCCGAAGATCGTTAAAGGGATCGGCGATGGAAGGTCCGTCCGGTTTCTGATGGTTGGGGACGGCCCCCAGCGGGACATCCTCGTTTCGCAGGCGGGAGATCTTGGGGTGGGCGAGCGGTTTTCGTTTCTCGGATTTCGCGGCGATGTGCCCCGGCTCCTTTCGGCATCCGATCTTCTGGCGATGCCTTCCAGAAACGAAGGGCTGGGGATGAGCATCCTGGAGGCTATGGCCCTCTCGCTTCCGGTGGTGGCCTCCCGTGTCGGGGGGATCCCCGAGGTGGTTACGGACGACGTCACCGGAATTCTCGTCTCTCCCGAACAACCCGATGAATTGGCCCGGGCCTGTCTCGCGTTGCTGGAGGACCGAGGCCGGGCCCGGGAGATGGGACGGGCGGGCAGGAAGGCGGTGGAGGAACGATTCAGCATCGAGCTTTCCGTGGAAAGGACGGCCCGGCTCTACCTCGATCTGATGGGAGAAGCGTCGTGATCGTGGCCATTCATCAACCGCAGTATATGGCCTGGAGTGGATATTTCCATAAGATGGATGCGGCCGACACCTTTATCTTTCTGGATACCGTGCAGTACAAAAAGAACGAGTATCAGAACAGAAACCTGATCAAGGGGCCGCAGGGTCCCCAGTGGCTTACCGTGCCGGTGATTTCCCGCTTCGGCCAGACCATCCGGGAGGTCCGGATAAACGAGGCTGTGTCCTGGAGGAAGAAACACCTTTCGGCCCTGGTATCATGCTACGGAAAGGCGCCTTTCTTCAAACGGTACATCGGCGATTTCGAAGAGCTTCTGGAAGGTTCCCCAGGCGGGCTTTCGGAGGTGAACATCGCGGCCTCGCGGATGATAGCCGGGCTCCTCGGTATCCGCACCGCGCTTGCCGTCGCTTCGGACCTCGGGGAGGTCGATAGCGGGAGGGACCGGCGGCTCGTGGAGATCGTCAGGCTGCTGGGCGGTGACACCTATCTCTCGGGGGCGGGCGGCAGGGGATATATCGACGAAGACGTGTTCAGGGAGGGGCAATTGAGCCTCGTCTATCAGGATTTTCGCGCGCCCATCTATCCACAACTCTTCGGCGCGTTTGCGCCGAATCTTTCGATCATAGATCTTATCTTCAATGTCGGACATATGACCATGGATTATCTTCGAGGTACGGTAAAATGAACATTCTCGCGTTAGGCGCTCATCCCGACGACATCGAGTTCGGCTGCGGCGGAACGCTGGCCAAGTATGCCAACAACGGCCACGCCGTCCATCTCATGGTGATGACAAGGGGGGAAAAGGGAGGCGACGGGGACGAACGGGCGTCCGAGCAGAAGAAGGCCCGGGAGCTACTCATGGCCAAGAAGCTCTTTTGGGGGGGGTTCCAGGATACGTTTCCGCCACCCCAGAAGGACCTGATCGATACGATCGAACAGGTTATCGAGACCACCGATCCTAATATGATCTTCGTCAATTTCGCCGACGACACCCACCAGGATCACCGGGAGCTCGCCAGGGCGCTCAAGTCGGCGGCGCGTAACGTCAGAAACGTCATGTATTACGAGGTGCCTTCGACCCAGAACTTTACCCCGACGGTCTTTGTCGACATCGAAAGATTTATGGACCTGAAGAAGCAGGCCCTGATGGCGCACCATTCCCAAATGATGAAGACGAACATCGAGGGCCTCTCGATCCTCGAGATCTCCCGCTCGCTGTCGAACTATCGCGGGATCCAGGCCCGCATTCGCTACGCGGAGGGTTTCTACCCCGAGCGGCTGATGATAAATCTCTGATGGCACCAACATTGTCTGACATGAACGGTCGGGCACGGGGCCCGATTGCCCATTCCCGACCCTCTATAGCCGAGGACGATGCCCGAGTCGTCGCCCAATCGGTGACGAGCGCAACCCTCGTCGGCGGCCCCCCTCTTTCGGCCTTCGAGACGGCCGTGGCCCGCCTGGCGGGCGCGGCCCATGGGTGTGCGGTCAGCAGCGGAACGGCGGCGCTCCACCTGGCGCTGGCCGCCCTCGGGGTTGGGCCGGACCACGAGGTAATCCTGCCGGCATATCTCTGCGCGGCGCCGCTTTATGCCGTCCGCTACGTCGGCGCGCGGCCCGTCCTTGCCGACGTTGACCCGGAGACCGGCTGCTGTCTCGGCGCATCACCTGCGCGCCCTACTGACGAAACGGACCGGCGCTATCATAGCCGTACATCCCTTTGGCAGGTCCGCGCCCGTAGACGAGATCGTCTCCCTCGGCGCTCCGGTTATCGAGGACTGCGCCCAGTCTCTCGGGGGGAGCTTCAAGGGCAAACCCGTCGGGTCGTGGGGGACCGTGAGCGTCTTTTCATTCTACGCCACGAAAGTAATCACGACGGGATTCGGCGGAATGGTCTGCTCAAACGACGCGCGTCTCGTCGGACGGGTTCGTGACCTGATCCGTTACGATGAGCGGAGTGACGACAACACCGCCTACGCCTACGGGATGACCTCCTTTCAGGCCGCCCTCGGACTTAGCCAGCTAGCGCGAATCGACGGCTTTATCCAAAGGAGGAAGGAGATATACGATCTTTATCGACGGTCGTTGTCCGGGGCGGGAATCGAGCTCCCGCCGCCCGCCCCGCCGGGGGAGGATATCCATTATCGATTCATCCTGAAGGCGCCTGACGGGGCGGATCAGGTTATCTCTCGGCTGCACGACCGGGGAGTCATCGCCCGACGTCCGGTCTTTCGGCCGCTCTATCTCTACACGGGCGGCCAAGAGCTCCCCGGAACCGAGCGGGCCTATGCCCGGGACGTTTCAATTCCCCTTTACCCTGCGCTGACGGACGAGGAGACCCGGCGGGTCTCAGAGGCTGTGATCACGGTTTTTGCGGAGCGGCCATGAAACGGATGTTCGGACCCTTCTGGTTTGCGGCCCTGGTGCTCGTCGTCTTCCTGGCGTTGCCGCCGGTCTTCCATTATTTTTCCGAGGCAGGCCGCCGGTTTGCCTGGCTCCTGTGCTTTTCGACCCTGACGTCGTTTGTCTACGTCCCGATGGCCGGCCGGTTGGCCGTGCGTCTGGGCATCATGGATATCCCGGGGGGAAGAAAGGATCACGAGGCCCCCACCCCGCTTTTGGGGGGGCTTGCGATCTTCTGCTCCTTTGTTTTTTCACTCTTAATCAACGGGATCATGACTCCCATTCTCGTTACGGTCGTATCTGCCTCGACCATAATCCTTGCGGTTGGCATCTTCGAGGACTGGTTTGGGGTCAGGGAATGGGTTCGGCTTCTCGCCCAGGTGGCGGCCTTCGCTATGGTCGCGCTGGCCGGGGTTCAGCTGCACCTTTTCTATCCGACCCCCATAGGCCAGGCATTCAACTATCTCCTGAGCTTTCTCTGGATAGTCGGGATAACCAACGCCATGAACTTCATAGACGGCATGGACGGACTGTGCGCGGGCATCTCGATCACTATCTCCTTCTTCCTTGGGGCGATTGCCTTTCTGACCAATCAACCGGAACTGGGATGGCTTTCGGTGACGCTCTTCGGCGCGGTGGTGGGCTTCTTTCCTTACAACTTCAATCCGAGGCGCAGGGCGGTAATATTTCTCGGCGACGCGGGCAGTTCGTTTCTGGGGTTCGTACTGGCCTGCCTTGCCCTTATCGGCGAGTGGTCGGATAACGACCCCCTCGTCTCGTTTTCCGCGCCCCTGTTGATCTTCGGGATCCTGATATACGACATGACCTACACTAATCTCTCCCGCATCATAACCGGCAAGGTGAGGACTTTTCGAGATCTTCTTGCCTTTACGGGACACGATCATATCCATCATCGGATGAACACGATCCTCGGCGGGAGGTGCCTGACCGTCGGATTTCTTGTCCTGGTAAACATCGTCTTCGGTTTGAGCGCGCTGGTGTTGAGGAACGCCGAGTTCTTCGCCGCCGTGGCCCTCGTCGTTCAGGCGCTGGCCGTATTCGTGATGATTACCCTCATCGAGGTGGGATGTAAGGGGAAGAACGGCCAATCGGAGGGGTAACTATTGCGTTGTGTTTTCTCTATCTTTTAGGATATAATCCACTTGTCCCTGTGCAGCGGGCCGGCGCGAGAGCGACGACCGAGCGGCCTTTCAATAAAGGGAGAAGGAGCCACGTGACATGAAAATCCTGGTAGTGGACGACGAGCCGGCCATCAGGGAATACCTGAAGGAGGCTCTAACGGACATGGGACACGAGGTGGAAACGGTTCCCGACGGGTATTCAGCTATCGATTACGTGCGGGACCACGAGGTGCATCTTGCCTATGTCGATATACTCATGCCCGGGATCGACGGGTATGAAACCCTCAAGAGGATTCGCGAGATTGAGCCGAAGGTGTCGTCGGTGTTGATTTCGGGAAACGCCGTAGACAAGATGCTGGGCAGCTCCATCCCCAAGGGAGTCTTCGTCTGCCTCAAGAAGCCCATTACCATTGAGCAGCTTGAAGAGATCAATCGCTCGTTTGAGGTCATCCGGGGACCCCTGGAGTTTATCTACGAGAACCCCTACGGGCTGGATGAGCGAAAGATTGTTGACTCACACATCCTGGTGGTCGACGACGAGCCCGAGATCATCACCATCATCTCCGAGACGCTTACTGCCGAAGGGTTCAGCCACATAGACAGCGCCGCCGATGGTGATCAGGCCATTGACAAGTTCAACAAGCAAAAGCATGACGTGGTTATCCTTGATATTATGATGCCCAGGAGGAACGGAATCGAAGTCCTCCGGCACGTCAAGGCTGTGTCTCCGTCGTCACAGGTCATTATCATCACCGGGAACGCCGACAAGAACTCGGCGATCGCCGCCGTCAAGCTCGGGGCCTACGACTACGTCGAAAAACCGTTCGAGCTGGATGCCCTGGTCCTGACGACAAAACGCGCCATCGAAAAGAAGCTGCTGCTCAACGGGGCGAAATAGGCTGCACGGTTCCGCACCGTCTCAGCAGATCCGGGGCAGCTCCTCTCCGTAAGGCATATCCACGGCCCTCTCGGAGCCGAAGCGGGTCCTGATCGTCACGGCGACCGACCGCCTGGGGACGACGACCCCGATAATCGCCGCCTCGTGCCCCCCCGCTATCCCCCGAAGGACGTCCACGGCCCGCCGGGCGTCTTCGTTCGCGACAAAGGCGATGAGCTTTCCCTCGTTGGCAACGGCCAGGGGATCGAGCCCCAGCATCTCGCAGGCCGCCGCCACCGCCGCCTTGATCGGAATCGCGTCCTCGAAAAGCTCGACCGTCGCATTGGCGTCACCGGCCAGCTCCGTCAACGTGGCGGCAAGCCCACCCCGCGTCGGGTCCCGCATGGCCCTGACGGCCACCCCGCTTTTCATGAGGGCTTCCACCAGGGGCCATACGGATGCAGAGTCGGACCTGATCTCCGTCTCGAAATCGATCCCCTCCCGTTTGCTCATGACGGCAATCCCGTGCTCCGCGATCGGGCCGTTGATGATAACGGCGTCCCCCGCCCGGATCGTCCGCGGGTCCGGTGAGAACGCCCGCACGCCTACGCCCGATGTCGTAATGAAGAGCCGATCGGCCTCCCCCCGGGCCACGACCTTCGTGTCTCCGGTGACGACGGCCACACCGCATTCCCCGGCTGCCCGGGCGGCGGATTCCACGATACGGACGAGCTCCTTAACCTCGAGCCCCTCCTCGATGATAAGTGAGAGCGCGATCGCGAGCAGGCTTTGCCCCGGAGACGGCAAGGTCGTTGATCGTCCCGTGGATGGCCAGGCTCCCGATGTCGCCGCCGGGAAAGAAAAGGGGCTTGACCACGAAGGAATCGGTGGTGAACAGGATATCGGGCGCGCCGGGGACCGGAGCGGCGTCGGGCAGCCCCCGGGGGTCCGTCCCGAACGCGGGGACGATGATCGTCTCGATCAGCTCGCGGGTCAGTACTCCGCCGCCGCCGTGGGCGAGCAGGATTTTATCGTGCTGCATTGAGGGCCTCGTTGTTTTAAAGAGGTTCGATGGTACTACAGTCCGACCTGTTTTGCAAGGACGTGAGACTGTTCCAGTGGTAGAAAAGCGGAATGTGGAAAGATGAGGGGCGGCTTTTGCCGCCCCTCGTATAATTGACGATTCGTTGCGGTTACTTGAAGCTCATCGGCTCGATCTTGGGCTCGATCACCGGGGCCGGAGGCGCTGGCGGCGGTGCCGCCACCGGGCAGCCGAACTCGTAGGTGAGGGACAGCAGCGCGCCCCACTCCCAGCCCGAGGCCTCGTATTCCCGGACGACCGGGCCGTCGATCTGGACGTCCCTGGTACCAATGCCACGCGCGATATCCAACCCCGTTCCCAGGCCGTGCAGGGTGTAGTCGAGGCCGTTGACGGGGATCGCGACGGTACCCATGAGCGAGAGGCTCAGGCGCTCCGTCGGCTTGAGGTTCATCGTGGCCGAGAGGATCAAGTCCTGATAGGCGTCCCGCCCGTCGGCAACGACCTTGAGCTGGTCGGGCGGGGAGATCGACTCCCACGGAGATCGGTACGTCATCTGATACCTCCGATGCGCCCAGCCGACGAGGTATGTGGCGGAAAAGTCGGCCGACAGCATCTCGGAGAACTCCTTTTTAACCGACAGGTCCAGCGCAACGATGTCGCGGCTTTCCATGTCCCGCTGGGCATACGCAGTCAGGAAGGGGCTGATGAAATAGCTTTCCTGGTCATACGCGTTGAGGAACTCCCACCGGGTGTAGGAGAGGAGGCCCGACAGGGTCGCCCACCCGGCGTCGTAGGTCAGCCCCGCGCCGGCCTTCACGTGCCAGGTCGTCTCCTCGTTTTCGTAGCTGATATGGCCCGGGGCGTGGTAGATCAGGTCGTAGTCGTAGGGAAAGAAGCCGCCGAAGGAGGCACCGCCCACGCTCCATTTGATGTCCCGGTAGGAGAAATCGAGGACGAAGGGTATGGAGATGGCGCTCGTGACCGCAAGCTCGGGCCGGACCGATGCGCTTATCTCCCAGCCGGTGAGGTCGCCCGAATCGAGGTCCTCGCTGTACACGGGGGGGGTACCGGACGCGTTTTCGAACAGGTTCGAATTCTTCCGGACGTCCCCGAAATAGAACCCGGCCGAAAGCCAGGCGTTAATGTTAAAGCGGTCGGAGGGCTTGAGCGAGACGCCGAGAATGGGCGAAACGATGCTATACCTGAGTCCAAGGTCCTGGTTCAGGTCAGTAGTAAACGAACTGGCGGGAACGAACGAACCATCAATCCCCTGGCCGAAGATATCGCTGTCCCAGCTCTCGTCCCGATAGGTGTACTTGAGCCCGGCCCCGACGACAAGCGCGTTGCTCATCTTCAGGCTGTAGAGCACCGAGAGGGTGAAGTCATGCGTCTCGAGCTTCTGAGAGATTGAGCCGTCCTCCCTGGCGGTGAATGTAGGACCCGAGGAAATGAGAAAGAAGTCGCCGTCCCCTTTAGTGTTGCCGTACCGATAGTTGAAGATAACGGCGAGGTTCGATCGGTCGTTGAGCCTGAGCGCAAAGCCGGCGTCGGTGCCAAGGACCGTCGTGAGGTACTTGTCCTCGACGTGCTTCGTCAAGAATCCCGGCCTCAGGCCGTTGTACGTAAACCCCTCGTTAAAAGACTCCGAGGAGATGCTCCACCCGGAACCGAGGTAGTAGGCGTCGTCGATGAACTCGTAGGGGCAGTTGAGCGTGAGGAGCGCCGGGTTGTGGCGATAATCCATGTTCCAGAGCGGCGCGTCCATGCGGGGGAGGATTTTCGGGGTCTCGGCGAGGTTGGGCTCCGAGATGTAGATGACGTCCTGGGCGGCCGCGACAACCGTGAACGCGGCCAGAAAAAATAGAGCGAGGAAGAAGAAAATAACGCTTTGCTTCTTCATTTAAACCCCCTCGAAAACGTTCAAGACAAAAGCCCCGAATGTTCCTGCTCCACAGGTGCCGGTTCTTTGCAGATAACCATAACGTGCGATGTTGGAAAATGCGGCTCCTAAACGGCGGGCTGAGCTTCGATGAAGCAATCTTAAAATATTTTAATCTCATTCTCGCTATCCGGCAACTGAAATGTGTGGCCGTGCGATCCTTTTTGTGTATTGGCGTCTTTGTGGTGGCATCGCTTCCCGCTTATCAGAAGAAAGACGAAGAGGACTTCACCGCGAAGACACAAAGGCACGAAGATGAGAAAAAGAAAGGGGCGGCCAACGGCCGCCCCTTCGCCGGGAATCGTTCTCTCCGGGGTTTACTTGAAGCTCATCGGCTCGATCTTGGGCTCGATCACGGGCGCGGGAGCGCCGGGGGCGGAACCGCCACCGGGCAGCCGAACTCGTAGGTGAGCGTCAACAGCCCGCCGTAGATCCACGTCGAATCTTCATATTCCCTGTTGATGCCGCTCGTGCGGAACCTGAAAGTCGTGTCGTTCGGGGAGATTCCCGCCACGGTTCCGGGCATATGGAAGTCGGCGGGATCCAGCGGGATCTTCACCAGGCCGGAGAAGGAGAGTGAGAGGCGCTCAGCCGGCCGATAGGTAAGCTTCGTGCTCAGCGTGAGGTCCTGGAAGGTATCGGTGGCGGAATTGGAGCCGTCCAGGGAAGAAACGAGGAAAGAAATTAAGAAGAAGGATTCCCAGGCACTGCTGTAGAAGATATCGTAGTCTCTGCGGGCCCACCCGAAGTCGTAGCGCAGCCCGAGCTCGGCCGAAAGGCTGTCCGAGAATGCCTTCTTGAGGGTGACGTCAAGAGACGCAACATCCCGAACCTCCCTGTCGTCCTGCGTGAGTATGGTCAGTGTGAGTCCCGGGGGGAATAAGGCTGCGTCATTGACCTGGGTGAAGTCGTTGTCAAACTCGCAATGGGTGTAGATCGGCATCACCGTAAGCGTCATCCCTGCCGTGCCGAGCCGAAGTCCAACCCCGGCCGACACGTCCCAGTTCCTTGAATCGTTTTCGTAGTCGATTGGCCCTCCGCCCTGGAAAACGCCCCAGTATTCGCCCGGAAATATAAACCCATAGCCAAGCCCGTCCACCTCCCAGCGGAATCTCTCGTAGGAGCCCGACACGACGATGGGAAGGGCCAGCGACTCGCTCAGGGTCACGGTCGGCTCGACCGCCCCGTGGATGCCCCATCCGAGGAGGTCGTGCGAGTCGAGGTCTTCGGTATACACGCCGTTGTCGTCTATAAAGGAATCCTTTAAGACCGAGCCAAAGGAGAAGTCGGCCCCGAGGGAGGCGTCCAGCCGCACCCTGTCGGACGGGGTAAAGGAGACGCCGACGACCGGCGAGAACCGGTGGTACTTCAGCTTGAGCGACTCCTCGGACTCAACGAACCCGTTAATCACACCGCGGCGGGAGATCGTATTGCCACGTACCTCTGCGGAGAGGTCGTCGGTTATATAGGCGTAGCCCAGCCCCGCCCCGAGCGAAAGGGCGTCGCTCGGCCTCGTGGAAAAGAGGAGCATCGGCGCGTAGCGGTTCGATTCGAACCGGTCGTCTTGAGTCCCGAAGAAACCAAGACGAATCTGGACTGCGAATAACAGCTGATTGGCGATATCGGCCTGCCCGTGCGTGTCGGCGTAGAGGTAGTTGAAGATAAAGGCGAGGTTCGATCTCGAGCCGAGCTTCAGGGCGAACCCGAGGTCCGTCCCCCCGCTGTTCGAGTAGTAATGACCCTCGGAGGTCGCCGTGCCGAGGACGGCCCCGGCGGGGGGAAGTGGTGGGATGAGGGAACCGTTGGAGATCATGACGCCGCTCGTGGAGATCTTCGAGGAGCTGCCGATGTAGTAGCCATCGAAGAAGAGCTCGTAGGGGCAGGTCAGCTCCAGCAAGGCGGGGTTATCCCGGAAGGGGAGGTCGCCCAGCGAGTTGTCGAGCCGCGGGAGGATCTTCGGCGTGTCCGAAACGGTGCCTTCCCTGATGTAGAGATAGTCGTCGGCCGTCGCGGTTATCGCGAAGGCCCCGATCAATAGAAGAGCCAGGACGAAAAGGTACGTCGCTATGCGTTTACTCATGATGCCTCCTTTTTTATATAAGCCGCTCAAGAATGCGAGAACCCTTCATGAAGACCACGAGAGGTTCGGATCGGTTCCGAATGACGGGAGAGGCTCCGTGAAGTCTCGGGGCCCGGGCCTTTCCGACGCAAGGAAACGAGAAAGAATGTTAGTGCAGTCTAATGTGCGGTTGCGGAATAAGTCAAGCGGAAAAATTGAGGTAACGAAAAGGGGCGGCTTTCGCCGCCCCCTGATGGTGACTCAGACTCTATTCGATCTACTTCAGGCTCATCGGCTCGGGCCCGGGCCTGAGGTCTTGCCGTGGGGACTCGTGGGACCGTTTGGTTAGGAAATCGGAGAGAAACGCGAGCGCCTCCTCAAGATTCCTTTGGGCCCGCTCGGTCAGCCCCTCTTCGAACTCGAAGGTGTATCCCCGGACGGCCATCACCCACGCCTGGGGCGCGGGGCCGAAGTGATCGGCACACAATTTCATGATCGAGCCGGGGGAGACCGAATGGCTCGTGAAGGTCACCTCGTCCGCGGGAACCAGCGGCTCGAAGGAAAAGGGCTCCGGGGCGTCTATCGAGGCGTCGACAAAGACGACCACGTCGTGTCCCGAAATGCCAAAGGCGTCCTCGATGTTGAGCTGGTAGGCGATCTCCACCGTCACGCATTCAAGGCCGAGGGCCGCAACGCTCTCTGCGGCCTTCGGCCCGAGGCCGTCGTCCTGCCTTCCGGGGTTGCCGTACCCGAGGACGAAGACCGATCGCTTCTTCTGATCGCTCACCCGCGCACCCGCTCGTCAATAAGGTCGTCGTTGTGATCGAACAACTGAACGATCAGCGGCATTTGACCCAGGGCATGGGTTGCGCACGACAGACACGGATCGTATGCGCGGATACCCACCTCGATGTGGTTGAGGAGCCCCTCGGTGATCTTCTTGCCGTCCAGATACTGCTCGGCGACCTTCTTCACCACCTGGTTCATCGGCTCGTTGTTATTGGTGGTGGAGACGATGAGGTTTGCCATGGTGATCTGGTCGTTCTTGTCCACCTCGTAGTGATGAAAGAGGGTCCCCCGCGGCGCCTCGATCCACGCCACGCCCCGGCTTTTTCTCTTCCCGGTGACGACCAGCGTATCCTTCTGAAGATCGGGGTCGTTCAACAGCTCGCGGATCTTTTCCCCTGCATGGATCAGCTCGATGAGGCGCGCCCAGTGATAGGCGAGCGAGGAATGGATGGGTCTGCCGTTGCCCAGGGCCATGAACTGCTGTCGCTCCTTCTCGGCGATCGGGGTGTCGATATACTTCACGCAGTTCAGACGGGCCAGCGGGCCCACCCGGTACCATCCCTTTTCCTTGCCAAGGGGGTAGATGAAGGGGAATTTCATGTAGCTCCAGGGACGGACCTCTTCCCTGATGTAGTCGAGATAGTCGGCGGGCTTGACCTGATCGAAGATGATCTTGCCGTCCGCATCGATGGCGCGAAGATTTCCGTCGTAGAGGTCCATGCACCCGTCTTCCTTGACGAGGGATACGAAGTTGGACTCGAACGTGCCGAATTCAAGCAGGCGCTTGGCGTCCGCATTGATGATCTTCTTGCAGAGCTCCAACGCCTCAATGGCCCATTCGACCATGGTGTCGGCGTCTCGCTTGAGCTCGTCCGCTTCATCCTTGGAGAGGTTCTTATTGACGCCGCCCGGTATCGCGCCGGTACAGTGAACCTTCTTGCCGCCGGTGGCCTTGATGACGTCCTGGCCGAACTTCCTCATGAGGACCGCCTTCTTGGCGACCTCGGGGTATGCCTCGATCACGCCGAAGACGTTGCGCTTTTCCACCGGTGCGTCAAAACCGAACAGCAGGTCCGGAGAGCAGAGGTGGAAGAAGTGCAGGGCATGGGACTGATATATCTGGCCGTAGTGCATGAGACGGCGCATCTTCTCGGCCGTCGGGGTCAGTTTCTCGGCGCCCGCAATGACATCCATGGCCTTGCTGGCGGCCAGATGGTGGCTGACCGGGCAGATGCCGCACAGGCGCTCGACGATGACCGGCGCCTCCCAGTAGAGCCTGCCCTGAACGAAGCGCTCAAAGCCGCGGAATTCGGTAATGTGAAAGCGCGTCTGGCCGATGTGCCCCTCTTCGTCGAGATGGATGGTGACCTTGCCGTGTCCCTCGACCCGGGTTACGGGATTGATGACGATCTTTCGAGTAGCCATATTTCTGCCTCCACGCGCGTTAGTCGTATTTAATCAGTTCGTAAGGAAACTCCAGCTCTTTACCCGTCAGCAATGCCACCAGCGCGGTCCAGATGGTGTCGGCGGACGGCGGACAGCCGGGAAGGAAGTAGTCTATCTTAACCACTTCGTGGAGCGGATAGACCTTGTCCAGGAGGATCGGGATGTCCTCGTCGTTGGGGATGATCCCCCCGTCGATGACCGTGGGTCCCTTGAGGAACGCCTCTTGGAGGCACTCCTCCAGGGGGACGGTGTTGCGCATGGAGGGAACGGCATTGGCGACGGCACAGGCGCCGATACCGATAAGGATCTTACAGTTTTTCCTGAAATCCTTGACGATCTCGACGTGCTCGTCGTTGCTTACCCCGCCCTCGATGATGCCGATGTCCACCGGCCAGGTGAACTCCTTTATATCGTTGATGGGCGACCTGTCGAAGTCGACCATCTTTGCCAGTTTCAGTATCCGGTCGTCGATATCGAGGATCGACATATGACAGCCGAAACAACTGGTCAGGTGCTGTGTCGCGATGAGTGGCTTTGCCATCTGCTTACCCCTATCTGATTTTATCCGCTCTTTTTCTTATGTTCGATCTCCCACCCGATCGGATGTATGTCGAACCGTCGTTTGCCGATCGGTGTCCGGTAGCCGGTGCGCTTGACGACAAGCGCCCCGGTCGGGCAGATCGTCGCCGCCCGGTCCGAGACTTCCATATTCGTCTCGCCGAGGTTGTGCACCGCGTTGACCGAAATTCTTTTACGGATCCCTCGTCCCTCGAAGGAAAAGACGCACTTTCCGTCCAGGAACTCAGAAGCGCGGATGCACCGGCCACAGAGGATGCAGCGGTCACGATCGATGTAGATATCCGGGTGGGATGCATCCACCTCGTACTTCGGCCTCAGGTAAGGGGAAGTGGGTGTAAGCATCTGGGTGAAGTATCCGAGGGCCTGCAGCTCGCATTGACCGCTGGCCTCGCATGACGGGCAGTAGTGGTTGCCCTCGACGAAGTGCATTTCCACCACCCGGCAGCGGTGGTCTTTGAGCTGCTTGGTGTTGTTTTCGACCACGATCCCATCCCCAACGGGGAAAAGGCAGGAACCCGCGGGCCTTCCATTGACCATAACGGTGCAGATACGGCAGTTGCCTCCGGAGGGGAGGTCCTTGTGCCAGCAGAGCCGGGGGATATAGATGCCCGCGGCATCGGCGGCCTCCATGATGGTCTGTCCCTTGATACCCTTTACCTTCACCCCGTCGATGGTGAAAGCTACCGTTTCCTGGCTCATAGATTTGCCTCCTCTTCACTGTGGGGCTTTCTTCCCGCAATATCCGCGCCGACCTGAACTGCTTTTGCGAAGTCGAAGCTTCCGATGTAATCGACCGGTTTAATCACCGCCTCGTACAGCTCGGGGAAGTTCTGCATGCTGGTGAGGATCGGATTGGGCGCCGTCTGACCGAGGCCGCAGCGGCTCATGGTCTTGATGGTCTGGCCCAGACTCTTGATGTTTTCGATCTCGGCTCTCGTCGCGCGTCCCTCGATGATCTTGTCGAATTCCTTGAGCATGAGGGTCGTGCCGACCCGACACGGCGTACACCAGCCGCACGATTCTTCCACGAAGAATTCGGTGAACTGTTTCATGTGGGTGAGGAGGTCCCTTCCGGGGCCGAAGAAGATGACCGATCCGCCCGTGGAGAAGTCCTCAAAAGAGATGGTGCGGTCAAAATCAGTCGGCGCTACAAGCCGTCCGGAGGGGCCGCCGATCTTGGCGGCGATGGCATGCTCCGCCCCTACCATCTTGAGGAACCGGGCAACCGTAATGCCGTACTCAATCTCGTAGACGCCGGGCCTGCCGCAGTCACCGGAAACAGACAGGAGCTTCGTGCCCGCCGAGGCCTCGGTGCCGATGGTCGTAAACCAGTCGGCCCCCTGCTCCATGATCCGTGCGGCCGCGCAGAGGGTCTCCACGTTGTTGACGGCGGTGGGGCGGTTCATGTATCCCTTCTCCACCGGGAAGGGCGGCCGCTCTCGGGGAGCTCCCCGCTTGCCTTCCAGCGACTCGATGAGCGCGGACTCTTCGCCGCAGATGTAGGCGCCCGCCCCGATCTGAATCCGGATAGCGAAATTGAAGCCGTCCTTGCCGAGGATGTTCTTGCCCAGGAGTCCCTTCTTCCTTCTTTCTTCGAGGATCCTCTTGAGGTCCTCCAGCATATACTCGTATTCACCCCTCAGATAGACGATCCCGTATTCGGCGCCGATAGCGAAACCTGCTATCGTCATACCCTCGAATACGAGATCGGCCCGCTCGCTCATGATGACCCGGTCCTTAAAGGTGCCCGGCTCCCCCTCGTCGGCGTTGCAGACGATGTATCTGAAGTCACTCTTAACGTTTCGGCATGCTTCCCATTTCTTGCCCGTAGGGAACCCGGCGCCGCCACGGCCGCGGAGCTTGGATTTCTTGATCTCCTCGATAACCTTCTCGGGGGTCATCTTGATCGTCGCTCGCAGCGCCGTACCGCTGTCCATGGGTGCAAAGACCACGGGCCCGGAGCGCCTGAGGTTTACGTCGGTGAGGGCCTGGGGAAGCTGGGAGATGTCCTCGCCCTTCTTGATCGCGTCGACGATGCCGCCGACGTCCTCGGGCAGGAGGTTGCCCACCGGTATATGATTTATGAGCGCCGACGGCGCCTGGTCGCTCATGCCGATGCACTGGGCGTACGTCAGGGTAATCTGCCCGTCGGGTGTGGTCTCACCGAATTTGACGCCGACCGCCTCCTCGAAGGCCCGGGCGATCTCGTTTGACCCCTTCATCTTTTCCACGACGCTGTTGGAAAGGCGGATGACGGTCTTTCCGACCGGCTGCCGGGAGAAGAAGGTATAGAAGCTGATCTTGTCCCGAACCTTGACCCTGGGGATACCCATCACTTCGCTGATGTGGCCGATGGTCTCTTCCGAGAACCATCCGTACCGGGCGTTCACTTCCAGCAGAACGTCCATCAATCGCGTGGGGTCCCTTCCATACTTTTCCGCAACCTTCTTGATGAATAAGGCTTGGTCTTCGCTCATTGCTACTCCTCTTTAAAGATGTGCGTTTCGGAAAAACAATGGTTGAGGCGTACCGGTTCCCGCTATTCGATGAATCGGTGACGATGCTTATTACTATTAAGCAATCCCTATGCCAAGCCCCGGCGTCCGCGGACGAACGATGAACGTAAGGGCGGGCCTCTCGTTGCCTGACATGCCGCTATCCTGAGTCGTTGAAATCGTTGAGGAAAAAGAATCGAAACCGGGAACGGGGCGAGCCCTGAGCGCGGTCTTCGTCACGGGGTGAGGTCATCGGTGATGGGGGAGACGCCGCGGCGGCTTAATCGCTTCGGATGGTGGTTCGTTTTGCCCCAGCGGTGGTGCAAAATTCCTCTCTTTTTGGGCCGTTCCCACCCCGGAGAGGGCCTCCGGACGTCGACCGATGCGGGGAGACACTGTTCTCTTCTCGCCCGTTGAGGGGGAAGAAGAGGGCAGTGTGCGGCGGCCGGGAAGCCCGATCCGGGATACCCCGCGGCGCCGCGACGCCACGCGAGGGTAACGCGACGGTGAGAGACCGCCATCGTCCCGGCGGGCGAGATCGCAGGTATACTACTCCGAATCGTCTGAGATGCCGTATTTTGCCATCTTCAGCCTGAGGGTCTTCCGGTCGATCCCGAGGATCTCGGCGGCCTTGGATTTCTTGCCGTCCGTGGCCGCGAGGACCCGGGCGATGTGCTGCCGCTCCAGAGACTCCAGCGGGACCAGCTCCTGATCGGGGTGCGCGGGCTCGGGCCGTTGCCCCCCGAAGAACATGAGGTCTGCCGGCAGGATCGTCTCGTTTTCGGTGAGCACCACGGCCCGCTCTATAACGCTTTCAAGCTCCCGGACGTTCCCGGGCCAATCGTAGGACATCAGCGCGCTCATGGCGCCGGCGGAGATCCCTCTTACGTCCTTCTTCTTCTTGCGCTTGAACTTGCCGAGGAAATGCTCGGCCAGCACCGGGATATCGTCCTTGCGCTCCCTCAGTGGCGGGAGGTGGATCGGCACGACCGAGAGACGGTAGAAGAGGTCCTCGCGAAAGTTGCCCTGCTTGACCTCCTGGATGATGTCCCGGTTGGTGGCGGCGATGATGCGCACGTCCACCTTGATCGGATGGGAGCTCCCCACGCGGATGATCTCCCGCTCCTGGATGGCGCGCAGGAGCTTACCCTGTATCTTGGGTCCGATGTTGGTGATCTCGTCCAGAAAGAGCGTCCCCCCGTTGGCGAGCTCAAACCTCCCGTGTTTGGTGGCCGTGGCCCCGGTGAACGACCCCTTGACGTGGCCGAAAAGCTCACTCTCGAATAGCGTCTCCACCAGAGACCCGCAGTCGACGGTCAGCATCGGCTCCTGCTGCCGCTCGCTGAACTGGTGGATCGCCCGGGCCACCAGCTCCTTTCCCGTCCCCGTCTCGCCGAGGATCAGCACGGTGCTGTTGGTGGGGGCGACCTTCTGTATCTGCTCACGGACCTTGACCATCGACGAGGAAGGCCCGAGGATCGGGTTAACGTCCGACGGGATTCCGGTGGACTGTTTGAGCTCTTCCTTGAGGAGACGGTTATGCAGCGTGAGCCGCCGTACCGAGAGCCCCCGCCTGACGGCCATCCTCAGCTCGTCGGGCGTAAACGGCTTCGAGAGAAAATCGAAGGCCCCCAGCTTCATCGCCTGAACGGCCGACTCAATCGTCCCGTGGCCCGTGATGACGATCACCACCGCGTCCGGGTCGTCGGCCTTTACGTTGCGCAGCACCTCGATCCCGTCGATGTCACGCATCACGAGGTCCACGATGATCAGGTCAAATCCGCGGTCCTTGATAACGGAAAGCCCCGACGTTCCGTCGCACGCGGTCTGGACGCTGTACCCTTCGGCGGAGATGACTTCCCTGGCGGCTTCGCAGATGACGGGGTCGTCGTCTATCACCAGTATGCGGGAGTTCGCGCTCATCGGGCGGCCTCCCGCGGGATCGGCGTACTCCGACGGCAAGGCAAAGAGGACTCCCGCGCTGCTTTCCTGTCTGATTCGAACATGTTCATCCCTGTTCCCGTGTTTCCTCGGCCGGCAGCCGCACGGTAAAGGCCGTCCCCGCGCCCTCCCGGCTTGTTACGCTGATGGTCCCGTTATGCTTCTCTATGATCCCGTAGCTGATGGCAAGGCCCAGGCCGGTGCCCGACCCGGTGGAAGAGGGACCCTTGGTCGTGTAGAAGGGCTCAAAGATCCTGCCGACGTCCTTTTCGGGGATGCCGGGGCCGGTGTCGGAGATTGTCGTGTCGATGAACTTCCCGTCCTCGGAAGGTGCGGTCGTGATATCCAGGGAGCCCGTGCCCTGCATCGCTTCGGCCGCGTTCATGATGATGTTCATGAAGACCTGCTCGAGCTGAGTCGGATCGGCGATGACGCCGGGAGGGCAGTCCATAAGGTGTTTGGAGACCTGAATATGGTAGAAGACCCCCTGCTGATCCAGGAGCGACAGCACGTTTTCGAGGGCGTCGTTGACGCTCGTGGAGACGAAATTGAGCTTGGTCGGACGGGAAAACTCGAGGAGCCCCTTGACGATCTCCTTCGTACGGGAGGCGGAAGTAAGGATCTTCTCAATATAGTCTCGCCGCGGGTCGTCCTGCTCGGTCTTTTCTTTCAGAAGGTTGGCGTAGACGAAGATTCCTCCGAGGGGATTGTTGATCTCGTGGGCGACGCCGGCGGCGAGCTTTCCCAGGGAGGCCATCTTGGCCGACTGGAGCATCTGCTGCTCTCGAATCCTGCGCTCGGTTACGTCGATGACCAGCCCCTGGTACCAGATGCCCGACCGGTCCTTCTTGATATTTGCGGTCAGCTGGACCTCGACCGGCTGGCCGTTCTTCTTCTTAAACGTGACCTCATAGTCTTTCACGTAGCCGTCCCGCTCGATGATCTCCTGAAACCGCACCCGCTGGGCGGGATCGGCATAGAGTTTCGTGGGGATATCGATGGACAGAAACTCCTCCTTGCTCGCGTAGCCGAGCATATCCAGAAGCGTCTGGTTGCAGTCGACGAACCGCCCTTCCCGGGTCGAGAAGTAGAGGCCGTGCCGGACCGTCTCGAAGAGGTAGTGAAAGTTCTTTTCGGATTCGAGGATCTCCTGCTGCGCCGAGAGGATGTCCCTCAGGTCGTAGAAAAAGCCGACGGTGGCGGCTTCCTTGCCGTCCTGGTAGATGAGGGAGCCGGAGAGCATCACGGGGATCCGCTCGCCGCTCTTGGCAATCCCGACGTAGCGCTGGGCGGAGAGCCTGCCCTTTCCGCCGTATTTCTCGTCCCGGAGCTTTTGCATGATGTCCTGGGCGACCCCGGGGGGATAGAGGGCGGTGGCGTTCATTGTGCCGATCACCTGGTCTGCGGTATACCCGAGGAGGTTTTCGGCCCCCTTGTTGAAGATGATGATGGTGCCGGCCATGTCGGCCGCGATGATACCGTCGTATGAGCTTTCGATCAATGATGTCATGAACTCGTTGGAGCGGCGGATCTCCCGCTCCATCAGGATACGCTCGGTGAGGTCCCGGACGAATATCGCGATCTTCTTCTTGTGGTCGGGAGTCGCGGCCGTGCTGACGCAAACCTCGAAGGGACGCGGCTGCCCGGAAGAGACGACGATCTCCATTTCGACGCAAAAGCGGCGGCTCTCCAATGCGGGGCTCCCCTCACAGAGCTCGTAGAGGAAGTCACGCCCCTTGGGGTCCAGCAGCGTGGAGAAGTCCCTGCCCATCAGCTCTTTATAGGGATAGCCGGTCAGCTCCGTTGCCATGTGGTTGGCGTTCTTGATGTGGTAGGACTCGTCCAACAGGAGGATGCCGTTGTCCCCCATCTGGAATATCCATTCGTAATCGGATACCGTCACCGGCCTCTCCTCGTAAACGTCCCCGGCGCGCCCGCATCCCCGCACCGGGAGCACGGGATTCAGGGGGCGCTCATGGGCGCCGTGGGGAATTATACCCCACTGTCTCGGGGAATAGAATTATATATTATACCTTTATGATGACTCTTTGGGCAAGGGTAATTTCGGGAGGTGACAAAGCAGCGCCGCGTTATCAGCGCGGAAAAACTCCGTTCTTATGGGGTCCGATGAGAAACAGGAGAGAGGATAAGGAACCGATGTCTGTCCGTAGGGGCGGTATGTACGCCGCCCGGACGCACAGATGACTTCAGGGACGGGCACGACGTGTCGTGCCCCTGCAGTTTCTAGTATGAACTGCGCTCCACAACGGTACGTCCGAACACGAGGACTTTCGACCCGCAGGGCACCGCGCCGTCTGCGGATTCGGGCGGATAAACATGGGGGAACCCCGGAAGGGTTCCCCCATACTATCTCTCCGGAGGGGATGCGGCAGGGAGCGGGGCGCCCCGTCCCTAGCCCACGTCCCCCAGCTCGTCTTTCTTTGCCGTCGGCGTCGTCCGCATGGCCGCCTGGACCACCTTGAGGAAATCGTCCTTTTTGACCGGCTTCTGAACGATGTATTTGGTGCCGAGCTCCTCGGCCGAGACCATGTCCATCTCCTGCTGGAGCCCCAGGCTCGTCAGCACGATGCGGGGCATTCCCCTCGTCCACTCGTCTTCGTTGAGCCGCTTGATCAGGTTGAAGCCCTCGCTGAAGCTTTCCATGATGATGTCGATGATGGCCAGATCCGGGCTTTCGGACTTGGCCTTTTCAAAGCCCTCCTTGCCCGTGGCTGCCTCGACGACCTCGTAGCCGCCGGATTCGAGGATCTTTCTGGTTGAGCTCCTGAAGTCGCTGTCGTCGTCAATGAGGAGAATCTTCTTTCCCTGTACCATGTGTTCCCCCTTTCATAATCAATAGAGCTATTATAACAGATATAGCCAAATATATCCGGCATCGCTCAAGATTGGTGACAGGCGCATCGCCGCCCCCGGCGCGGCGCTATCGGCCGGGCAGTGCGAGCGGCAGCCGAACCGTGAAGACGGTCCCCCGCCCGTATTCCGTCTCGAAATCGATCGTTCCGCCGTGGGCCTCGATGATCTTCCTGACGATGGCAAGGCCCAGGCCGGTCCCCTTGATGTCTTTGGTATCACTGTTCTTGACGCGGAAAAACTCCGAGAAGATGAGGGGGATGTCCTTGTCGGGAATCCCGATGCCGTTGTCCGCAAACCGGACGACGCACGTGTCGTCCTCGCGTCCCACGGTGATCGTGAGCGCGCCCCCCTGCCGGTTATACTTGATGCCGTTTGAGATCAGGTTTCCGAACGCCTCGCCCAGCGAACGCTCGTCGCCCGGCACGAGAAGGGCCTCATCGCCGGCGTCAAGCGTAACCGTGACGGCGCGCCGGGCGGTCTCGCCGGCCGAAAGCTCGATGTGGCGCCTGACGATCCCTGCCACGTCCAGCGGGGCAAAACCGTCCCGGACCCTCGCGGGGTCGAAACGGGCAAACGAGAGCCAGTCGCCGATGAGGGCGATCAGGTCGTCGGCCCGCCGGTCTGCCTTGCCGATGATCTCGCGCACCTCGCCGGGGACCGGGCCCGCCATGTCGCCCAGGATCACCTCGAAATACTGCTTTATCGCCGCCAGCGGCGACTGGAGCTGGTGTGAGACGATGGAGATGAAGAACTCCGTCATCCTCTTCTTCTCGGCCAGCGCCGCCTCTTTTTCGGCGGCCAGCCGCCTGCGCTCCAGGCCCCTGCCCACGATGAGGCGCAGCTCCTCCGGGGTGAACGGCTTGGGCAGGAAGTCGTAGGCGCCGTTTTTCATGGAGGCCACCGCGTACTCGATGGTGGCGTAGCCCGTGATGACGATCTTGACGATCGCGGGGTCGATCTCGTCGATGAGGCGCAGCACCTCCAGCCCCTCGATGCCCGGCATGCGGATGTCCACGAGCACGAGGTCGGGCTTGTGGGCGCGCACCAGCTCCAGGCCCTCCGCGCCGTTTTCGGCCGTCTCCACGCGGTAGCCCTCAGCCGTGAGGATATCCGTGCAGGCCTCCCGCATGATCTTCTCGTCCTCGATCACGAGGATGGTCTCGGACGGGGCTGGTGCCGCAGCTATCAGCGGCTGGGGTGTTACGGCCACAGGTCTTAACCTCCGAAACGCGCCCCCTCGATGTCGTGTCCGGCACGGGCGCGGCTGCCGGAATAGTCATGAGCCCCGGGAGAGCCGCAGCGCCTCCAGGACGGCAAGCCTCAGCTCCTCGGCGTCAAACGACTTGATATAGTAGTAGAAGACGTCCTGCTCGCGCACCTTGATCTCCAGCTCCCGCGTGTTGCGCTCGGCCGTCAGGATGATGGGGAGCTTTCCGTCCACCGCCTTGAGGATGCCCACCGCCTGGTCCCAGGGGGTGTCGGCCAGCCCCACGTCCACCACGGCGGCGACGTACGGCGCCTCCTTCAGCGACCGCACGGCGTCGACGATCCGGGAGCAGAAATCGATCGCCAGATCGTCGTTTGCCAGGATCTGTTCGATCTCGGCCTGAGCGCCGGGGTTGCCGTCCAGCACCAGGACTCTCTGCGTTTCTTTTGACATTGGTGACACTGGTACCCGCCTGGATTACTCCTGTCTTTATATACAGCAATTCATGTGCCAATGTGGGGCGAGCGGTGGGAGGGCGGTAGATCAGTGAGAGGTCCGGCCGTCGGGGGTTTACCCTGTCCTTATTGTTTGAAATCCTTGAGAAAACGGGCCTGTGGCGGGGGATGGTCGGCCCGGGGGAGGTCGGCGGCTCCCTGCGGCCGCGCCGCGTCGGTGGGGGGGTGTTTGGTGGCGGCCGCAAATGAACCGCCGCTGGCCTCTTTTGCCCCATGAAATGGGTCAAAATTCACCGGGGGGAGAAGAGTCATAGTGAGGTATTCGAAGGAAAATCGGCGGGAGGGGCGTTCGTTTCACAGTCACTGCGAGCGCACGAAGGGCCTGCGGCAATCCCCTAACTACGGAGGAAAGACGTGATGCTAACCGACGTTTGCGGGACCTTATGTGCGGCTGCGACAACCGAGCGACGATAAATCCCCCTAACCCCTTAATTGTCAAAGGGGGATGATCTCTCATCCCCCTTTGTGTGTATCGTATGAATACGTGCTCTCTACTTTTGTAGGTAGTTGGCCTTAATCTCCTCGATCAGTTTCCTTTCATACTCGCCTGTCGACGCGCATTCCCAGTCGCTCTGATACTCGAGAATAGCGAACGCGAGCATTTTATACTGTTCCGTCCAGAACCTCGCCTTTACGGTTAATGCAGTCGTTTTGTCATTCAGTTTCTTTATATCGACGGTATAGTTATAGAAAAGATTTTGCCAAATCTTCTTGGATCCCGTTTCGGCCAAACCGCAGTCACAATACCCGAAATTCACTCCCTTCACCTTATATTCTTTCTTGTCTCCCGTCATGTCGCGATAATAGGAGATGATCTCCTTGTCGGTAATCTGTGTCTTGACCGTTACGATCGTCCCGGCAGCCTTATCGGCGGTATCCAGGACGAAGCCTTTATCGCCGAAATACTTGACGAGAGCGTCATAGACTTTGTCCGGGCTCGCGTTTATGGTTTCGGTATATTCGGCCCCCGGCTGCGTCGGCGCGATAACCGGTGCGGCGCCGCATGTCACAGCCCATACTGCTAGAATTGCCAGCGAGACCAAAATGGGAAGATTCCTTTTCATGATGTGCTCCTATCTAAATAGTAAGTCGAGGTTTCTCACTCTATACGGTACATGCTAAAAGTCAAGAGTATAGTACGCAGGTTTGACGGGCTCTGTCCCGGGGGTAATCCCTGGAGGGAGGCGGCCGCCGGACACGACAGGTCGCGCTCCCACGGTAAATACGATGGTTTCGGGTTCACCCCGCCCACTCTCTAAGTTTATTTCATTTCGCTGAACCCTCCTGCCCGTTCCGGCATCTATACTAGCGAATTAGTAGTGATTAACCCGAATAAAGTGAGGAACATAAAATGAACGCAAAAAAAACAGTGGTTGGTTTGATGTTAGTTCTGGCTGTGGCGATTATCGCCCCGGTCGTGGCATATATGAGCGATGAGCCGGGCACTATTGTAAATCCTAAAGACTTTGCGATCGACAGCCTCAAGGCGGCTCTCCTGAGCGACGAGCCGGGAACGATCGTTAACCCTAAAGACTTCGCGATCGACAGCCTCAAGGCGGCGCTGTTGAGCGATGAGCCGGGCATGATCGTTGACCCCAAAGACTTCGCGATCGACAGCCTCAAGGCGGCGCTGCTGAGCGATGAGCCGGGCATGATCGTTGACCCCAAGGACTTCGCGATCGACAGCTACAAGGCAGCCCTCCTGGGCAACGAACCGGGCACGGTCGTTGACCCCGAGGCATTTGTCGGTAATACGATTTCGGCATAATCTCGGAATGCAGGGCAACGGGAGCCGTTTGGCTCCCGTTTTTTTTGTACTGACCGGAAATAAAAACGTGTTTACGAGCTGATGCAGCCCTCCTTTGAGAGGGTATTTTTTGCTATCGCTCCTCATTGCGGGCCGCCGACTTCCATCGGGACCCGCGAAGGAGCCGGCTGCCGGACACGATGAATCGTGTCCCTACAGTCGATACTACCGTTTCGGGTGATAACCCGTTGGAACCCCATTCAGAGCGTCTTCCCCTTCCCGACGGGGCCCCCGCGAAAACAAAGTCTTCGTGGAGGGATAGTCCCGCCCCATCGCCGCGCGGGGCCGGCTGCCGGGCTGCTCCCGACGAAAGAGGGACGGCCCTCAACGGCCAAAAAATTAGATATTTCTAATATATTTTCTTGATTTCAGCCTTTCGCAATGATAAACTTCACCCACTGTTGCTACGGTCAGATAACGGGGTCAGGCTTTTTCATCCGCACCGGAGCGTAATGTCATTTGTTATCCGTATCCAGGAGGTAGGAAATGAAGAAGATCATTATCGGGACTCTGGCCTTATTCTTGCTGGCCGCGCTTGTCCCGGCCGCCTTCGCGGGCGACGACGCAAACTGCCGGCCGTGGTTCACGCCGACACTGAGGGTCGGCCTGGCCGTTGACGCCCAGCGGCCGCTCTACAGCTTCACGACCAAGGGGGTGGCTCTGCTCGGCGCGCGGAATCTCGATCTGGAGCTCAGGAGCGTCGAGCGGCCGTATTTTGCCCTCGAGCTCCCGTTTGCCGTGACCGACCGCCTCACGGTTACGCTTGACGGCGACTGGTCCTTTACCGGGTGGGAGCGGGATATCAACGAGAGGTATAACTTCGGGACGGCCGGCAGGACCTGGGATTCCGACGGCACCGCCCACTGGGTGTCGAGCGACCTCCTGGTATCGTATGCCCTGATCAAGGACAGGCCGATAATCAAGGATCTGTCCGTCGTCGCGGGCGTCCGCTGGGATTACCAGACGATGAGCTTTGACGACCCCGAGCATCCTGTTGGTGTCGGTTCGTCACCGGCCGATACGATCGACTTCAGGATGCAGACGCTCGCGCCGGTCGCGGGGCTCAGCCTGACGGTCGGCGGCCTCAAGTCCGGGATCTGGTTGGGTGACGTGCACCTGCGCGTCCTGGCCGGGCCGATCGTGTGGGGGAACGAGGATTACAGAGAAACTTTCGCCGGTGAGGTTGCCATCAGGCTCAAGGGCGACATCAGCCACGGCTATGTCGTGAGGGGCTACGGGGACATCACGCTGCTCTCCGGCAAGATCACCCCGACGATGGAAGGGTCGCTGGCGTTCTTCGCCCAGCTGACCAAGACCAGCGCGGCCGGTGAGGTGGATGGCTCGTTCGGCGCGCTCACCACTCCGTACGACTTCAGGGGTGACAACTTCACGCTCGTCTTCGGCCTCGGCGCGTCGCTGGCGTTCGGCATCTGCGAGCCGGTGCCGGTTATCCCGGCGCCCCCCGCGCCCGTCATCGAGCCCAAGCTCGAGCCGATGAGCTTCAAATAGGACTTCGCTATACGACGCATGAGTAAAGAAGGGCGGCTGATGGCCGCCCTTCTTTTTGTATTCGCCGTCATATGGGAGGAGCCGCTTTGCTTCCTCTCCTTTGGCGGGGGGAGTAGAGGGGTGGATCGGGGCCCCGGCGAAATCGCAGATTTCGTGGGGTGATAACCGGACACGATGAATCGTGTCCCCACGGTTAATAAGGCCGTTTCGAGTTAGAACCCGTAGGGACACCACATGTGGTGTCCGCTTCTTCCTGATCGGGGCTCCCCGTTCGAGATGAGAAGGCAAAGGGAACGGCGGGCCCGCCATCACCAGGAAGATTAAGCGTATTTTAATATATTTTCTTGATTTCAGCCTTTCGCGATGATAAACTTCTCCCACTGTTGCTAGCGGTCAGATAACAGGTCAGGCATTTCATCCGCACCGGAGCGTAACGTCGGTTGTTATTCGTTATCCGTATCCAGGAGGTAGTAAATGAAGAAGATCATTATCGGGACTCTGGCCTTATTCTTGTTGGCCGCGCTTGTCCCGGCCGCCTTCGCGGGCGACGACGCAAACTGCCGGCCGTGGTTCACGCCGACGCTGAGGGTCGGCCTGGCCGTTGACGCCCAGCGGCCGCTCTACAGCTTCACGACCAAGGGAGCGGATCTGGCGGGTATAAGTCAGATCGATCTGGAGCTCAAGAGCGTCGAGAGGCCATATCTTGCCCTCGTGCTCCCGTTTGCCGTGACCGACCGCCTCACGGTTACGCTCGACGGCGACTGGTCCTTTACGGGTTGGGAGCGGGATATCAACGAAAGGTATAACTCCCTGGAGGCCGGCAGGACCTGGGATTCCGACGGCACCGCCCACTGGGTGTCGAGCGATCTCCTGGTATCGTATGCCCTGATCAAGGACAGGCCGATAATCAAGGATCTGTCGGTTGTCGCGGGCGTCCGCTGGGATTACCAGACGATGAGCTTTGACGACCCCGAACACGCTTTTAATGTCGCTTCGTCACCGCCCGATACGGTCGACTTCAGGATGCAGACCCTCGCGCCGGTCGCGGGGCTCAGCGCTGACGGTCGGCGGCCTTAAGTCCGGGATCTGGCTGGGCGACGTGCACCTGGCCGTCCTGGCCGGGCCGATCGTGTGGGGGACCGAGGATTACAGAGAGACTTTCGAGGTTACGCTTCCCCTCAGGTTCAGGGACAACATCAGCCACGGCTATGTCGTGAGGGGCTACGGGGACATCACGCTGCTCTCCGGCAAGATCACCCCGACGATGGAAGCGTCGCTGGCGTTCTTCGCCCAGCTTACCAAGACCAGCGCGAGCGGGGAGGTGGATGGCAGTTTCCCCGGGGGCACCGCACCGTACGACTTCAGGGGTGACAACTTCACGCTCGTCTTCGGCCTCGGCGCGTCGCTGGCGTTCGGCATCTGCGAGCCGGTGCCGGTTATCCCGGCGCCCCCCGCGCCCGTCATCGAGCCCAAGCTCGAGCCGATGAGCTTCAAGTAGGACTTCGCTAAAACGACGTTTAACGAAGAGGGGCGGCTAATGGCCGCCCTCTTTTTGTATTGATTAGGCTTACGCCGAAGGCGCGGCGGGACGCCCCACGAGTTGAACAAGACCGTTTCGGGTTAGAACCCGTAGGGGCGGCATATATGCCGCCCGTCCTCCCTCGTCGAGTCCGCACGAAGCCCACTTCGAGGGGTGATCGACGCGGCAATCTCGTACCCACCGTCATTGCGAGCCGCCTCCTTTCCGTCCCTTTTCATTGCGGGGGAGTAGAGGGCTTGATCGGGGCCCCCGCGAAGCCTGCTTCGTGGGGTGATGGTTGCGCGGCAATCCCCTGACTGTCACCGGGAACCCGCCCCGTCATTGCGAGGAGCCGAAGGCGACGTGGCAATCTGAGCTAAGAGGGATGGGAGAGGTGTGGAGGGGCTATTCGCTAGATTAAGTTTGTAAAGTTTCAAACTTTCCAAGCTTAATCTAGCGTACGGTCGAGTCTAGGCCGAAAAGACGAGAAAGCATCAACAAAAGATTGACCCCTTACTGCCCTTAGATAAATGGCAAGGGGGAGGTTGTCCTATTTATCTTATGTGAATAAGCGGTAGTCGGAGACTTGAGCACTTTCTTCTTGGAGATTAAGATTTTCGCTAATAAAACGCGCCCATGCTTTCAATACGTTTGACGTAAAAAAGCGGTACGATTTAGAGGTAATCGGATCAAGAAGTGACGATAACTGCGATTCAAATTTCTTGTTTGAATCATCGAGACTCGCTCTATAGGCGGCATAAGCCACTGCAATTTTTGGCACTGTAGTTGCGCGCTTTGCGAACTCTTTTCTTAAATCATCGCCACTTAGATTTAGTATGCTAGTCCCTTTCTTAGTTAGCTTGAGGTATTTTCCCTCGTAATTAACTAGACCCAGATTCTTAAGATCATATAGCCCTTTGTCTGAATTTATCGGTCTAATTAATGGATCGTGCGCATCTCTAAATGAGGAGAAGAGTTCAAGATCTCGCTCCGGTCTCCATTGTGGAGTAAAGCTTTCTATCCCAGTCTTACTTTTTTTGCTGGCTGAAAGAGGCGATAGTCTTCTTCCGAAGTCGATATCGCAATACTGCATCCACCTCAGGAAGAAGTTGGCGTACGTCGACCATGTCTTATTAGAAAAATCATACCCCCTAAAGCTATTCTTTAAAGTATTCACTATATCTTCGTGGACGATAACATCATTAGTCAGTTTTTGAAGGGATACAATTACCTTATGAGTGCTTAGTCTTCTATACATGTAGTTCTTAAAATCATTAGTAGTTTTGATTGATGGAATAACACGGTATTTGTCTTTCTCTCTTATAACTACTCCAAGGTTGCGCAATTCTCTTACAAGATTTAGCGAAGTACCCTCTTTTAGCGTTACTCTACTTCTGGATGATCTTTGTGAGATATCTTCAATGGAAGAAGCTGATTTCTTTATAAGATATTCTAGTGTTCTAACGCAAGGTTTAGGGAATTGCCGCAATAGGAAACTCTCTTCAAGTACAGGAATTTCCTTTTTGACAAGAAAATCCCTAAAAATATCCCAGTACACATTATATTTGCTTCCCGAACGAACAATCAGCCTTTCAGCTAAAAGATACTCTATTTCTTTTTGCTGAATCTTGTCATCTACCTCGATAACGTCAAAAGGTTCACCATCATAACTGCGTTCGGCAATTATTCTCAATGCACGCGTTTGCTCGGGATTAAGACTCTCCATATCACCGTCAAATAGGTCCTTTACGTTCAGCTTCTTATCTATCAGTTCTTCAGGCAAGACCCCATTCTTCATTTGGTGATAGCAGTGTATTGAGAGTTTCTTTATCAACCAGGGGAAACCTTGAGAACTTTCCTTTAAACGCCTCTTTAGATCAAGAGGTAGTTTGTGCCCACTCTCACTTTCCAGTTGCTTAATCACGTTATCAATTTCAAATCCGAGAAACTCATCAACCTTAAACTCCCTTGCGCGATCACGTGCTTGTTGCCACAATGAATATGCAGGGTTGTCCAATGGTATACTTATATCGGATTTCCAGCTAAAACCGACTACTAGATTACCGCTACCTTCGTCAGTATCTAGCATTAATTTATGAAATGTACGAAAAAGGTCTTCCTTTCTAAAAATATCTTCAAATTGATCAAATACGAGGACTAGTACCTTCCTGTTATTCCTTAGCCACGATAGCATTCCTTGGACTTCACTAGACGCCAAAATGTCATAAGAGGACGTGATATTTGTCCTTAGATATTTATCTGGAATAAAGCCAGCGGCCACCGATTCCTTCGCCAACTTCGCAAAAGCAAGGCTAACGAAGTCAGGCGTATTAGCACTTCTGGAATCTACAGCCAGCAAAAAGACCTGGTTCTTGTATCTTTTGTTTCTTAATCTAACGCGTAATTGAGCGATTAGGGAACTTTTACCCCACCCTGATTTTCCTTCGACAAAAAAGACTCTTCTTTTGGATGACTGATGAATCGGTGATAACACAAACTGAAGTGGCTCCTGCCGGAATGTCATTTCTGCCAACGAAGTATTTTACGCCCACTGGCCTGTAATCATCCCAATGTTCTGCCTCCTGTATCTCTGCGACTGTATCCAATGTCCTTTCTGGTGTTATTATCGAAGCTGTTTTTATACTTTTAATTCTCAGTAGGCCACTTACTTCATCTACGTTTGACATGAGTTCCAGCTCTAGGGAGGTAATTAAGCTATCTGGGGACGCAGCGTTTTCCATGTAGAAGTGCGTTGGTACCGTTCCGTCTGAATAAAGATTTACCCAGACGTCCCAGATACGTATACAGCAGGATTTGCTTTGTCAGTACTAGGCTACCACCGATTTTGGAATCATCTGGGCAAGCTTTGATAACTTTATTGTCGATCAATAAGCGTAATTACCTTTTCAGGGCCCCAAAAATACAACCTGTCTGGGTATTGAGATTCGTTATCCTTTGCCAATCCCGCGGCCTGATGCTGTAAATCCGATGTATGCACAAAATAGCCATACTTCGCATGTTTTCCCACAATGATATCGTAGACAAAATTCTTTATATCCGAGGAATATATAGTCTTACGAGCTTTACACTCGACTAGAGCCGTGTCTTTGTACCGATCTAAATGCTCACATAGTAAATCTATTTCAGTACCAGTGAAGTTAGTTCTCCCTGTAACTCGATACCTTTGTTTCTCCATGACTAAACGGAGAAGTCCTTCAAAAAACTCGCCTTGCTCATTACTGTCAGAGTTCGGATCTGCAATAATAACAATTTCATAAGACATGGTGCACCTAGTATACGGTTGAAAGTGGTTGAACCTTTTCTTGTTACTGAGCTATAATATTCCTCTGTGCCCTTCTATACCCAAATTAAGCTTAATAAATTTCAGACTTTCCAAACTTAATCTAGCACATAGCAGAGCTAGTGACACGCTAAGAACCTGTTCACGGCAAGGTCCGATGCTTTATTTTTTGACTATACCGTTATATGCTGCATTGAAGGCCATCGCGATATTCTCACCGTATTTTTTTAGGAGCTCTTCACGCGAATCCTTATCCCAATCAAGACCGACTGTAAGGTATTCGTTATGCGATAGAATCATTTCCTCGATAGCGACCACTAACGCTGCGTGTACTTCAGGCTCACGGATATCCATTTTTATTCTCCCTTTTTCTTTAACTTCCAAATTCTAAAAAAAGCAAATCTTCTCTAGTCACTTAGTTATTATGCCCCCTATCCCTCTATATTCGCCAAATTAAGTTTACCAAGTTTTAAACTTTCCAAACTTAGTTCAGCGCATAGACACCCCAGAACCCTTAGCCCAGATTGCCACGGTCGCCTTTGGCCCCTCGCAATGACGGGGGAGGTTCCCGGTAGTAGTCAGGGGATAGACCATCACCCACGGGCAAGCTTTGCTTAGCCCGTGCCACACCACCCGCCGGGCGGCATATATGCCGCCCCTACGGGTTCTAACCCGAAACGTCCTTACGACTCACACGATTCGTCGTGCCGTGCCGTTGAATAGCGCCCCGGTTACTATTTCGTATCTACCCCCTCCGTGCTGTCCTGGGGCGTCACCACCGAGCCGGAGGTTTCGACGAAGGTGAGGATCTTGTCGTTGGGTCCGACGATCAGGCAGGCATTGGTCTTCAGGGAGGTATCGGAGTCCGAGGCGCCCGGGACGGCGGCGAAGCGCACGACCGACTTGTCCTTTCTCACCACGACAACCGAATATCTTCCCACCTGGGCATCGCCGCCGACGGCGGCAAACCGGTAGGGCAGCACCTCCTTGGTCATCGCGTCGATCGAGACGAAGTCCGAGGTCACCAGGAAACCGCCGGCTTCAACCCCCGGGCCCACCGGGAAACCACCCGTTATAACGCCCGGGTTCTCCGGCTGGCACGGCTCGATCGAGACCACGAAATCGTCGGCCGGCGGAAAGAGCTTGGCGTCCTTGGTCGTGTCCATCGTGGCCAGGTCGGCAAGCTCCGCGTCCGACGGGGACGTGGACCCGTATGCGTCGAGGTTGACGATCCTGACCTGCGGCCCGGTCTCCTGCGCCGGGGCCGCCGGCGCCAACGCCAACGCGATCGCACCGGCAACTAGTATGATCAAAACGGCTCGCTTGTTCATTGTATTCTCCTTATCACTCCACGAAAACTTCGTTTTCGCGGTGGCCCCGATCAAGCGCGCGAGGTCCCCGCAACGACATAGGAAGACGGGCGGCGAGGTTGCCACGGGCGCTGATGCGCCCTCGCAATGACAATAGTAATCGTCGCCAAAGGCGACACTGTTAGAAATCGCCGCCCCTCTGTTTGACACCCCAAAAAGCAGGCTTTTTGGGCGCCCCGTCGGGAGAGAACGGACGACATGAATGGCGTCCCTACAGACTCACACACGAGACTTCCTAACGACTCGTAGAGAACGCACCTGGTCGTGCCCGGCCCTGCTATCGTCCCAACTCCGGGCGGCATGAATGCCGCCCCTACGGGTTCTAACCCAATTCGTCCATATAATCTGCAAGGACACGATTCATCGTGTCTGACTAGTCAACCCGTAAAGCCTGTCTCACGCTAGGCCGGAAAATACGACTGCAAATCCTCCTCCGACCACCCGCCGAAGCCCGGTCTGCCCGGGGTGCCGGCAAAGAGCGGACGGCGGGGTTTGGGCAGAAAGCCGGGCGTTCCCGGCGCGCCGCCGAGACCCGGCCGGGAAGGGAGGCTTCCCGTCGCGCCGCGGATAAAGCCGATCGCCCGGTTATTCGAGTCATAGAACACGCCCTTCTCGAACCACCCCCGGTGCCTTCCGTTGATGGCGTAGACGTTATTGTTCGAGACCCACGCCACGACCTTTCCAAATTTGTTTCGAAAGCAGTCGGAGTCGAGGATCAGCGCCGCGCGTCCCGTTCGGTCATAGACCCATTCGGCCATACGGCATCCCCCATTTCCCCTCTAGAGTTTTGTTAAAAACCCCCGTCCCTTTATCTGCGCCCCTTTTTCCATCAGCTTGAGAAACGAAGACCGGAACAGATCGCTCATGAGGACCTTTTTAGTGGGGGGGAGGTTGAGGAAAGTGCCTACAAACACCTGCATGAACCGGTGCGTCTTGCTGCCGGGGTTGTCGAAGATCTGGTACTGGAGCGTGCCCCGCTCGAGGCACTGGAGGATCACCCGCTCGAAGGTGGTCTCCGGGTGGATCACCCGCTCGCGACGGCCCACCAGCTCGATTGCGTGTTTCTTGCACTTCAGCGCGCAAACGCCGCACCCGAGGCACGTGGGCTCGTGCAGCTGCGGGCGCTTTTTCTTTCCGCTGCCCGGATGTTCGAGGCCGACCATCTCTATCGCATCGACCGGGCACGCCTTTGCGCACGACCCGCACCCGACGCAGGTCACGTCCGAAAAGGCCGGGGCAAAGGTAGACGAGACCACGAAGTGGGAATAGTCGAATTTCCTCATGGACGCCAGGGAGTTGCAGCAGCAGCTGCAGCAGTTGCAGATAAAGGCGACCCCCTGCCTCGTGTTATCGGCCAGCATCACGAGTCCGAGCTCTCTTGATTGCGCCAGGTTATCGAGCATCTCGGACCGGGTCGCGGGGCGCGCCAGGTTATTTCTGACCAGGTGGTTGGCGGCCATGCCGAACGAGGTGCAGACGTCCAGGGATGTCTCGCACTCCTTTTGGCCCAGATGGAGCTTCTCGTGGCGGCACGAGCAGTACCCGATGGAAAACGTATCGTTTTGCTCGATGATGGCCGCCGCCTTCTCGTAGTCGAGGACCCGGACGTGGTCGGACTGGCCGATTGCCTCCTCGTGAGGGAGCGCCCTCGTGCGGGCGATCTGCTGCCCGCCGCCGTAGTTCAGCTGCAACAGTCCGTCCTCGCTCAGGAGATAACGCGAGAAGAGCCGCGACAGCTCCCGGAAGTCCAGTGCCTTATCCCTGCGCATCATGGAAAACTCGAAGATCCCGACAACCAGCGGGGAAATTATATAGTAGTATTCATCCTGGATGAAGAGGTCCATGACCAGGCCCTTGGCGCAGAGGCGCTCGAGGATCGGCGCCAGTTTCGTTTCATCGTACCCGGTCACGCGGCTGATCCTGCCGAGGGTCTGCAGGCCGTACGGCATCCTGACGACGATCTCGGCCTCCTCGGGGGTATAGAGCTCCATGAGGATCGAGCGAAAGACGTCGTTGAACGCCGCCCGCATCTCGAGCCGGTCGATTTTCGCGCCGAGCCGCGCGAAGATGTCCTGTCCTGTAATGTGTCCTATAGCGGCACCTATTGACTGTGTCTATTCGGCCAACGAAAGGGCGGCTTTACAGATGCCGACCGCCGCAAGGCACGCCCCGCCCCATGCCGCCCCGTCCGGGGATGGTCGAACGGGCCGGTGAACGCCGCAGGGGCCGGGCCCGGATGTGATGTCCCCGCGGGCCGGTGTAGGTTCAGATCAGGTGAGGTCGGTCAGGTGGAATAATAATATAGTGCGAGGTTCAGGGGCGCGGCAGGGCGCGCCCATCCATTAAACGATTTCAAAGCGGACGCCACATGTGGTACGGGTTCTTAAATGCGAAACGATCTTATATTCCGTAGGGGCACGACACGTCGTGCCCGTCCTGAAAGGTCTTCCAACACCGGGCGGCATATATGCCGCCCCTACGGGTTGGATCAGGTCCCTTCTCCTGTCCTTCTTTGCCCTCTCTTATCGGGGCCCCCGAAAATGCCTGCTTTTTAGGGTGATTTAGCACTTCGAGAACCCGCACGCCGTACACGTCACGCAGCCGCTCTCGTGGAACATCGCCGCGCCGCAGTCGGGGCAGGTCACGATCGTGCTTGGCCGGCTGTTCGTCGGGCGCGGCCCCCTTGATCTCCGGGCGGCCCGATTCCTCTATATAGAGCTTGAGCGCCTTGGCGATGGCGTCCGAGCAGGAGAGGATCTGGGAGCCGTTGTACCAGAAGGGGCTGGGGCAGCGGATGCCCGAGAGCTGCTTGATGATCGAGTTGATGTCGATGCCCGACCGGAAGGCCAGCGAGATCAGGCGGCCGGTCGTCTCGTTCTGGGAGGCCGAGCAGCCGCCCGCCTTGCCCATCTGGGCGAACGCCTCGAACAGCCCGTGCTCGTCCTCGTTGATGGTCACGTAGAGGTCGCCGCAGCCGGTCTTCATCTTGCGGGTGGTGCCCCACGTGACGTCGGCCCGCCGCCGGGGCGTCCGCGCGACGATCGAGGCGCGGCCGCCTCGATCACTCCATCGGCAGCCGGCTGCTCCGGTGGGCGTCTTCGCGGTTGACCTCGCCGATGTTGAGGACCTGGGCGTGGCGGCTCTTGTCCCGGTAGACCGTCACCCCCTTGCAGCCCAGCTCGTGGGCCAGCTCGTAGACGCGCCTGATGTCGTCGGTCGGTGGCGTGCTCCGGGAAGTTGACGGTCTTGCTGACGGCGTTGTCGGTATATTTCTGGAAGACCGCCTGCATCCTGATGTGCCACTCGGGGGAGATGTCGTGGGCGGTGACGAAGACCCGCTTGATGTGCTCCGGGACCTCGTCGATGTCCGAAAGGCCGCCTTTTTCGGCGATCTTCTTCATCAGGTCGTGGCTGTAAAAGCCGTCCCGCTTGGCCCGCGCCGCAAAGAGCTTGTTGACCTCCACGAGCTCGTCGTCGTCCATGACGTTTCGGATGAACGACAGCGCGAAGATCGGCTCGATGCCGGAGCTGGCCGATGCGATGATGCTGATGGTGCCGGTCGGGGCGATGGTGGTGGTGGTGGCGTTGCGCAGCATCCGCACGCCCTCCTTTTCGTACCTGCTGCCGGCAAAGTTCGGGAACGAGCCCGCGCTCGAGCGCGAGCTTCGTCGAGGCCTCCTTGGAGCGGCTCTGGATGAAGCTCATGACGTCCTCGGCGGCCGCCAGGGCCTCCTCGGAATCGTAGGGGACGTTCATCTGGATGAGCATCTCGGCAAAGCCCATCACCCCCAGGCCGATCTTCCGGTTGGCCTTGGTCATCGCGTCGATCTCGGGAAGGGGATAGCGGTTGGCGTCGATGACGTTGTCCAGGAAGCGGACGGCCGCCGTCCACGGTGGTCCCGAGCTTCTCGAAGTCTATCGCGCCATCCGCCGTGACCATGTGGGCGAGGTTGATCGAGCCGAGGTTGCACGACTCGTAGGGGAGCAGCGGCTGCTCGCCGCAGGGGTTGGTGGCTTCGATCGCCCCTACCTCCGGCGTCGGGTTATCGGCGTTGAGCCGGTCGATGAAGATGATGCCGGGCTCCCCGTTGGTGTGGGCCATCCGGACGATCTCGTCGAAGATCTTGCGCGCGTCTTTCTTCTCGACGACCTGGCCCGTGCGGGGGTTCTTCAGCTCGTAGTCGCCGCCGTCCCTGACCGCCTGCATGAATTCTTCCGTGACGGCCACCGAGATGTTGAAGTTGTTGAAGCGCTTGAGGTTTTCCTTGGCGTGGATGAACTCCTCGATGTCCGGGTGGTCGACCCTGAGGATGCCCATGTTGGCGCCGCGGCGGGTGCCGCCCTGCTTGATGGCCTCGGTGGCGGCGTCAAAGACGGTCATGAACGAGACCGGGCCGCTGGAGACGCCCTTGGTCGACTTCACGATGTCGTTTTTCGGCCGCAGCCGCGAAAAGGAAAAGCCGGTGCCTCCGCCGCTCTGGTGGATGAGGGCGGTGTTCTTGACGGTCTCGAAGATGTCCCTCAGGGAATCGCCCACCGGCAGCACGAAACAGGCCGAGAGCTGCTGGATCTCCCGCCCGGCGTTCATGAGGGTGGGGGAGTTGGGCAGGAAATCGCCCGAGGCCATGAGGGTATAGAAGGCGCGCGCGGTGTCCTCCACGTCCGCCTTCGGGTCGTAACTCCGCTCCACGTCGGCGATGTTTCGCGCGACGCGCAGGAACATGGCCCTCGGCTCCTCGACGACGGCCCCCTCCTCGTCCTTCTTCAGGTAGCGCCGCTCGAGCACCGTGAGGGCGTTTTCGTCCAGGACCGGGTCCGGCAGCTCGTCGGTGACCTGGGCCGCGCGGTTTTCGGCATCGGGCGGCGCGTCTTCGGCGGCCCCGGCGTCCCGACCGTTGCCGGCGACGGGCTCCGGCTCCATCGTCCCGGAGGACGCGGGAGCGTCACTGTCGTCACATTCGCACGAAGGCTCCATGTCCGGCGTGAGCGCCTGCCCGGCGACGGTCCCGGGTCCGGACGAGGCAAGCTCGGGAAAGAGCTCTCCGTTCTTCTTCTCGTCGGACACGGACTCCGCGCGGACAAACGACTCTTTTATCTGCGACATAGTGCACCTCGAACTCTTAAAAGGCCTATTATCAATAGGGCAATGAGGCAAAAAGGCGACAATAGAGGGACTATCGGACGAGCATGGACCACCGTGGGGTAAAAGCCCCTCCTGACCTGTGCTATATCATTATATAGTGTATAATTACATGGTACGACGCTATATATGGTGTGTCAAGGGAAAAGTGGGAAAAAGTGTACGGATGAACGAATTTGCCTCCCCCGGTCTCCCGGCGGCAGTGGCGGAACCGGCGGAGGGCGGTGTATGTCCAAATAAGACACCCCAAAAATGCGGGCAGTATCGTGGAGGCCCGCTACCACCCCGCGAGAAGCCCTTTACTCCACCGTACTGATGAGGAGGGCGGCGGGCTCCGGCAAGATGGTTATGTGGTCGGATGCCGGCCGCAATGATGGGTAATATATGGAGGTCGCCGCGGAATCGTCGTCCCAGGGCCTCACACAGGCCCATCGATTCTCACGGTGACGCGCGCGGACGACTTTTTATTTCTCTCCGAAAACCTGTTGACAAGGCATATAATATTGCATAAAATAGACATAATTTACTTAATAATTATATCTAATAGAGAAGAGGTGGGTCTCATCGAGGGTATCAGCGAATTTCTGTTCGGCAACGCCCAGGATATCGAAACGATCAAGGCCGTCGTGCAGGCGGGGCCGGTGGTCAAGGGGGTCATCGTGATCCTCCTCTTTTTCTCGGTCGTCTCCTGGGGGATCATCATCTACAAGTTCTTCGTCATCAACGCGGCGCGCTACCAGTCCAACCTCTTTCTGGACGCCTTCTGGACGAACAAGCGCCTCTCGATCCTGTACGAGGAGGCGCGCCGTTATAAGAAGAGCCCCATCGCCCAGGTCTTCCGCGGCGGATACCTCGAGTTCCAGCGGGTGGTATCTGCCGCCCGCCTGCCGAAGGCGGGCAACGACAACCCGGCAAACCCCGGCGCCAGAGACGCGGCCGGCATCAGCACGGAGCTTTTGGGAGTGGAGAGCATCAGCCGGGTGCTCAGGCGCAGCATCATGGAGGAGGTGACCCGGCTGGAGAGCTACCTGACCTTTCTGGCGACGACCGGCAGCACCTGCCCCTTCATCGGGCTCTTCGGCACGGTCTGGGGCATCATGAACGCCTTCCGCGGCATCGGGGCCAAGAGCTCGGCCTCCATCGGCGTGGTGGCGTCCGGCATATCGGAGGCGCTGATCGCCACGGCCTTCGGCCTCTTTGCGGCCATCCCGGCGGTCGTGGCCTATAACTATTACCTGAATAAAATCAGGGTCCTCACCACCGAGATGGACAACTTCTCCTCGGAGTTCACCAACATCGTTGAGAGGCACGTGAAGCGGATCAAATAGATGGACAGCAGGAAAAAGGAATTTACGACCCTCTCGGAGATCAACGTCACGCCGCTGGTGGACGTGATGCTGGTGCTACTGGTCATATTCATGGTGACGGCCCCGATGCTCCACGAGGGGCTGGACGTGGCCCTGCCCCAGGTCCGCGGGGAGACGATCCCCAGGGAGTCTTCGACGGTCACCGTCACCGTGACCAAGGAAGGGCTGGTTTTCCTCGATCAGGAACAGGTGACGATGTCCGACCTGACCGGCCAGATGGAAAGCATGCGGCGGCTCTGGCCCGACAGAAAGGTGCTGCTCAAGGGCGATAAGGACGTCCCGTACGGCACGGTGGTGGAGGTAATGGCGGCGCTGCGGGCCGCCGGGGTCGTAGATCTCGGCATGGTGACCGAGCCGCTGCGCGAGGAAGAGTGATGCCGAAGAGAAGTTCGATTTCAAGGATCGAGCGGCCCCGGACCGGCCTCTCTCTGACGATCGTCCTCTCGGCCGCGATTCACCTGGTTCTTTTCGGTTTCCTCGGATACTACGTCGCCAAGGATACGGAAGAAACGGTCGTCTTTTCTCCCCCCTACTCGGTGAGCCTCGTCTCCGGGGAAGAGCCGGGGGAGGGCGGGCAGGACGGCGTGACTCCGCCGGCCGTGGCCGACGGGAGGCCCCCCACGCCGCCCGAGGACACGACCGTAACGGTACCCGTGGAAAAGAAAGAGGTGCCGAAGGAGACCCCGAAAGAGACGGCGAAGAAGGAGGAAAAGCCCCCCGCGCCGACGGTCAAGGAAGAGAAAAAGGAACCCCCCCCCGAGAAGAAGACGGAGACCACCGAGGACCTGGCCTCGGCCATAGAAAAGATCAGGAAGAAGATCGAGGCCGAGGAGACGCGGAAGAAGGAGGCCGAGGAAAAGAAGCTGGCCGAAAAGACCAAGGAGACCCAAACGCCCCCGCCGCCCGCCAACACGGCCGGTGGAGCGGGTCGTTCTCCCGCCCCCGGTAAGCCCGGAGGCGGCAACCCCTACGGCTACGATAATGTGTTTACCGCCGGAGGAAGCGGTAAGGGGGTGCCTGACCCGGACCTTTCGGCCTACTACAACGAAATATGGAAGAGAATCCGCTCCCTCTGGGCCATTCCCGAGGGGCTGACCTCAAGCAGCCTCTCGACCGTCTACAGCATCAGGATCGGAAGGGACGGCAGGATCGTCGACGTGTGGATGGAGGACGGGTCGGGAAACGGCGCGTTTGACGACAGCGCGCTCCGTGCCATCAGGAAGGCCGATCCACTGCCCCCCATACCCGACAAGTACAAAGACATTACGATGGACGTAGGAATCCGGTTTCATTCGGATAAGCGGTGATGAGCATGATAAGAAGAATTATCAAAGCATCGGTGGTTATCGGCGTCCTTGCCGCGATCATCGGCTCCTTCGGGAGCGTGCCTGCCAAGGTCTATATCGATATCGACGCCCCGGGCTTCAGGAAATTCCCGGTGGCGGTTCCCGATTTTATCGCGGTATCGACAAAAGACTACAGCGCCGCAGAAAAGGCCAGGAAGTCGCTCCTGGGCGACCTCTTCATGGCCGGTATCTTCGACGTGGTCAGCCCGGCTCGATATACTCCCAATCCCGATCCGGGCACCGATATCTCCCGGACGAACTACGCGGCATGGAGAAAGGCGGGAATAGACGCGGTCATCAAGACGACCTACGAGGTGTCGGGCAATAACATAATCGTGGAGATGCGCCTGGTCGATGTCGCCAACGAGCGGCTCGTCTTCGGAAAGAAATATAAGGCGGGCAAGAACGATTTTTCCCGGGTCATTCACAAGTTCGCGGACGACCTGGTGTACGAGTATACCGGTGAAAAGGGGATCTTCCAGAGCATGATCGTCTTTGTCACGGACCAGCACGGCAAAAAGGAAATCTACATGATGGATCAGGACGGGAACAACAAGGCCCGCCTGACCAACAACAAGGTCATAGACCTTTCGCCTGACTGGTCTCCGGATTGCTACCAAGATCGTCTATTGTTCGTTTAAGCAGCGCGCCCCGAAGATATTCATGATGAACATCAAGACGTTTTCCGATAAGCTCGTGGCCGGGTACGAGGGAATCAATATCGGGGCAGCTTTTTCGCCCGCCGGCGGCACGGTCGCCTTCACGTCGAGTAAAGACTACTATCCGAATCTCTACTCGATTTCCGAGAGCGGCACCGGGATCAAGCGCCTCACCAACGGATCGGATATCGACGTCTCCCCGACGTTCTCGCCCGACGGCTCGATGATCGCGTTTACCTCCGACCGGGGAGGATCTCCCCAGATCTACGTCATGAGCCTTTCGTCCGGGGCGGCCAAACGAATCACCTTTTCGGGCGGATACAATACCTCCCCTGACTGGTCCCCCCGGGGCGACAAGATCGCCTTCGTCGGGATGACCGGCGGGATGTTTCACATCTACGTTGTCAACAGGGACGGCACCGGGGCCACGCGTCTGACCTCGGGAACGTACGACAACGAGGATCCCTCGTGGTCGCCCGACGGCAGGCTCATCGTCTTTTCCTCGACGAGGACGGGGCGCTCCCAGCTCTACTGGATGCGTGCCGACGGCACGGATCAGACCCAGATCCCCGGCACGGGCGGCAATGATACGTCGCCCAGCTGGTCCGGGCGTGTGGACTTCTAACGGGAAAAGGCCGATGCGGGCCGAAAATATCTGTTGAATGAACGGTCAAATTCGTTTATAGTGGATGAAAAATGGAGGGATTTGGCATGAAGGTAGTGAAATATATACTGTTGGCGGTCGTCCTCGGCATTTTTTCGATATGGGGCATTGGATGTAAATCAACGACGACCGTAGAAGGGAAGGGAACGACTGATATCGGCCCGGGCCACGGTATCGAGGGAGTGGAAATC
Organism: uncultured delta proteobacterium; assembly: GCA_963809875.1. Lineage (GTDB taxonomy): Bacteria > Desulfobacterota > Zymogenia > Zymogenales > Zymogenaceae > JAFGAS01. The sequence continues at coordinate 280,596 of CAWELC010000005.1, forward strand.
CCCGGAGAGGGATTGGACGGGACCCTCTACGGGCTTGAGGATATCCACTTCGATTTCGACCAATCGACGCTGAGGCCCGAGGATCAGGAGGTCCTGAAGAGGAACGCTGACTGGCTTAGAAAGAACTCGTCGGTCTCGATCGAGATCGAGGGACATTGCGACGAGCGGGGCACAATAGAATACAACCTCGCCCTCGGCGATCGCAGGGCCAGGAGCGCAAAGGACTTTCTGGTCAATCTCGGCGTGAGTGCCATGCGGATGCGGACCATCAGTTACGGCAAGGAGATGCCGCTGGATCCGGGACACACAGAGGCGGCGTGGGCGAAAAACCGGCGGGATCATTTCACCATCGTATCGAAGTAGGCCGCCGACGGGGCGCGGGAGCCCAGGCAACGGGTCGGGCGCGCCCGAAGGCCGCCTGCCTATATACGGCCCAAGGCGGGACGACGGTCGCCAATATTGCGGGCGGCGTCCGCTTCTTCAAAAGACGTCTACGGGATAACCGGCCCCGCCCGCGAGAGTGGGGCCGTATTGTTTTGACGATGATCGATCTTTCGGCAATCAAGGGACAGGAGCGGGCGGCGGGAATCCTTGCGGGTTTCCTCGAGTCGGGGCGGGTGCCCCACGCCCTGCTTTTTTCCGGTCCCGAGGGTGTGGGGAAACGCTACGCGGCCGATCTTTTTGCCCGGGCCGCCTTTTGTAAGGGCAGTGGGCCGGTTCCCTGTTTTTCGTGCGAGGCATGCCGCAAGATAGAGCGGGGGGCCTTCCCGGACCTGATCCCGGTGGGCATCGCCGAGGGCAAGACCCGGATACTGATCGACCAGATCCGGGAGATCGAGCGGATCGTGGCCTATCACCCGTTTTCGGGCGACGAGCGTGTCATCATCATCGATCCCGCCGACCTCATGACCGAAGATGCGTCGGCGGCGATTCTGAAGACCCTGGAGGAGCCTCCCGCCGGGACCCACTTTATCCTGGTGACCAACAGGGCCTCCAGCCTTGCCCCCACGATACTCTCGCGGTGCCAGAAGGTCAGGTTCTCTCCCCTGTCGCGCCGGGTGATCGCCGAGATCCTGGGGGGCGGTGACGACGCGCAGGACGCCGCCGACATGGCCCGCGGGAGCCTGGCGAGGGCCCGCTCCCTGCTGTCGGGGGGGCTCGTTTCCGCTCAGGGACAGATGATCGGGACGTTGGCGGAGATGGATCTCAACGACCCGGCCGGCATCCAGGAGCTGTTTGGGTCGATGACGAAATTTAAGGTTGATATTTCCGATATTATCGATATACTGAAGTGCTGGTATCGGGACCTGATCATAGACCGGGAGACCCACCGGGAGGGGGACCTCATCTATCACCGGCTCGTGAAGGATTTCGGCGGCTGCCTGGGCGCAAACGGAACGTCGGATCGCTGATTGACAGCATGGAAGCCGCCGAGCAGATCGAACGAATCTGACGTCCCGCATGTATCTCAATATGCGCATCGCGCTGGAAGCACTCTTTATCAGACTTGTTGAGTTGAAATATAACCAATGACACGAATAGCAGGGATACGTTTTCGCGGGCGGAGGGAAGGTCTACTTTTTCGACGCGGGAGAGCTCGAGCTTCCCCTCATGGAAAAGGTTATCGTCGAGACCGAACGGGGGCTCTCCGTCGGGACCGTGGCCATACCTCCTCGAGAGGAGGAAGACCCGCCGCCAGGACACGCCGCTCAAGCCGATCCTTCGGGTCGCGGGCGTGTCCGATCACGAGAAGCTCACACAAAACCGGGATAAGGAGGCCGAGGCCAAGGCCTTCTGCCAGAAGTGCATCGAGAAGCACGGGTTGGATATGCGCCTGGTGGACGTGGAGCATCTCTTTGACGGCAGCAAAATCATCTTCTACTTCACCGCGGACGAACGGGTCGATTTCAGGGCCCTCGTGCGGGATTTGGCGGCGCGATTCCATACCCGCATCGAGATGCGCCAGATCGGCGTGAGAAACAAGGCGCGTCTCGTGGGCGGCATCGGTTCCTGCGGACGGGAGCTCTGTTGCTGCACGTTTCTGACCAACTTCGAGCCGGTCTCGGTCAAGATGGCCAAGGATCAGAACGTCTCGCTGAATCCGGCCAAGATCTCGGGTGTGTGCGGCAGGCTTATGTGCTGCTTCAAATATGAGTATGACACCTACGTCAACCTGAAGCGGGACATGCCCAAGATCGGCAAGACCGTCACTACCGAAAAGGGGACAGGTAAGGTCGTCCGGCAAAACGTGCTGGCCAACCGGGTAACCATCCAGCTCGAGGACGGCTCGGAAGTGGAAGTGTCGCTGGCGGGCGTCGAGGAAGAGGCGCAATAGGGCGCCTTTCGCGCGCGGTTGGGCCGGCGCTCCACGGATGCGGCCGTACCCTTATGCGCATCCCGGCTCATCGTGCGGGTGCATGGGCGAATTATCCCAGCCATGCCCCCGCTCTTACTATGTAGGCCGTATTCCGGTAACCGCCCGCTGGCTTCGAACCGAGGATTCAAATGACCGATACTCAAAAGGGAAAGCCCTTCTACGTCACCACCCCCATCTATTACGTCAATGCCGCGCCCCATATCGGCCACGCCTACACCACCGTGGTGGCTGACGTAATCACCCGGTATAAGCGCCTGGCGGGATTTGACGCCTTCTTTCTGACCGGCACCGACGAGCACGGCGACAAGGTAATGCGGGCCGCGGCGGCACGGGGAATAGCCCCCAAACAGTACGCCGATGAGATCAGCGGGCTCTTCCGCGGGCTCTGGGTGGACCTGATGATCTCCAACGACCGCTTCATTCGCACCACCGATCCCGACCATATCGCCGTGGTTCAGTCCATCCTGCAGAAGGTCTACGATACGGGCGACATCTACTTCGCCGGGTACGGCGGCCTCTACTGCGTCGGGTGTGAGCGCTTCTACACGGAGCGGGAGCTCGTGGACGGCAAGTGCCCGGACCACGACACGGTGCCGGAATATATCGAAGAGAATAATTACTTCTTTCGGATGAGCGCGTATAAGGATCGGCTCGTCGATCATATCACCAAGAACCCCGATTTCATCCGGCCGGAGCGCTATCGAAACGAGGTCCTCTCGTTTCTTAAAAGAGCCGCTGGAGGACCTCTGCATCTCCCGTCCCAAGTCGCGCATCAGCTGGGGGATAGAGCTTCCCTTTGACGACAAATACGTCTGCTACGTCTGGTTTGACGCCCTCATCAACTACCTGACCGGTGTCGGGTATCCGGACGACCCGAAGTTCGCCAGGTTCTGGCCCGCCTGCCGGCACCTCACGGCCAAGGACATCATCAAGCCGCACGGCATCTACTGGCCGACGATGCTGATGGCCGCCGGCATCCCCCTCTATCAAAGCCTCAACGTCCACGGCTACTGGACGGTAGAGTCCTCCAAGATGAGCAAGTCGCTCGGCAATATCGTCAACCCCCTCTCGCTGAAGGACAAGTACGGCCTGGATGCTTTCCGCTATTACCTGATGCGGGAGATGTCCTTCGGGCTGGATTCGTCCTTTTCCGAAGAGGCGCTGGTGGCCCGGCTCAACGCCGATCTTGCCAACGACCTGGGCAACCTCGTTAACCGCGCGCTGGCCATGGCGGCCAAGTATTTCGATTCCCGGGTCCCCGACCCGGTCGACGGCCAGGGCCCCATGGACGCACAGCTTGTGGACACGGCGGCCCGTGTGCGGGGCGACTATATCTCGGCAATGGACGAGTTCACCTTCCACAAGGCGCTGATTTCCGTTTGGGAGCTGGTCTCGCTCCTCAACCGTTACATTGTGGAGAATCAGCCCTGGGAGCTTGCCAAGACAAAGGAGACGGGGCCGAGGCTTTCCCGGGTAATCTATAATACCCTGGAAGGCCTGAGGATTCTCGGCGTCTTCCTGACGCCGTTCATACCGGCGACGGCCGAGAAGATCTTCTCCCGCCTCGGGGTTACCGGAGTGGCCGCCGCCACGGGCCTTGACACGACGGCGGTGTGGGGAGGGCTCACCCCGGGCTCATCCATCACGGTGGCCGAGGCGCTCTTTCCGCGGGTGGATGCCAGGCAAAGCATCGTGAGGGAAGAAACGAAAGAAACGGAGGCGCACGTGGAGCCGATACTGGCAGATCTCATCTCATATGACGAATTCAAGAAGATCGACCTCAGAGTGGGCATCGTTACGGCCGCAGAGAGCGTCCCCAAGTCCGACAAGCTCATCAAGATGACCGTGGATATCGGGCAGCCCCGCACGATCGTCGGCGGCATCGGCAAGGAATATACGCCCGAACAGATGGTGGGAAAGCGCATCGTCATCGTGGCAAACCTGAAGCCGGCCAAGCTCATGGGCATCGAGTCTCAGGGGATGCTTTTGGCCGTCGTGGACGAGAATAAAGGGCTGTCGCTGGTCACCGTCGATAAGGACGCGGCGCCCGGCGGCAGGCTCTCGTAGCGGCTCCGGAATAGATGATGGGTTTGGTGTCTTTCCCCATGCCTTAGTGTCTTTGTGGTGAGTTCCTCTTTCAGGTATATACTATTCTCACGGTCTCTGTATGCTGATAGATTCTCACGCCCACCTGGACCTCTTCAAGGGCGACCGAAACGAGGTCATCTCGCGGGCCTTTGCCGCGGGCCTATCGGCTATCGTCACGGTCGGCATCGACCTCAATTCATCCCGGAAGACCCTCGAGATCGCCCGCTCCCATAAGAATATCTACGCCGTTCTGGGCGTACACCCTCACGACGCAAAGATGGTCTCGGACAGGACGATGGACGAGATCAAGGCGCTTTCCGCAGACCCGAAGGTGGTGGCGATCGGGGAGACGGGGCTGGACTACTACCGGCGGCTCTCGCCGGAAGACGTCCAGGTCCGGGTCTTCCGCCGGTTCCTGGACCTGGCCGCCGAGCTCAGGCTCCCGATCGTCATCCACGACCGTGACGCCCACGACCCGATCCTCAGAATCCTTACCGAGCAGCACACAAAGGGCGGCTTCACGGCGCCCGCGGGCCCCGGCGTGATCCACTGCATCTCGGGGGACTGGGCCTACGCCCGGACGTGCCTTGACATGGGGTTTTACATCTCGGTGCCGGGGGTGGTGACCTTTCCGAAGGCGCAGACGCTGCACGAGGTGGTTAAGAAACTCCCGGCCGACCGCATCCTCGTCGAGACGGACTGCTCCCTTCCTGACCCCGGAGCCGTTCCGCGGCAAGCGCAACGAGCCGGCCTACGTTCGATACACGGCGGCCGAGTGCGCGCGGCTGAGGGGCGAGGAGCCCGAGGCCTTCATGGAAAGGGCGGCCCTCAACACGGGGGAGGTATTTAAGATCAGTCTCTAGGCAATCGCGCAATGCAGCGCGTCACCCGCCAACGTAACACCCGGCCGGGCGTATCCGGCTGCCCCAAAAAAATACAGAGCCGGCTCAATTCGTTGCACATTTTCATGTGTCGCCTCATAAAAGTGAGCGCCACTCACTTTTCGTCTTGACTCCCCTTTCCCCCCTGGTATACAGTATATGCGCGCGGTGGGCGCGCCCGCAGTCTCCATTTCCTCTTACACCACCTCTTGTACAGGAGCAGTCCCATGTCAGAAAAAACGGTTTCCAGCCTCGTTATTCGCCTCGTCCTGGATTCGACCGAGGAGATCCTCGGCACCAACGGGCTCAAGGCCCTTCTTAACTACGCCGGCCTGATCGGCCTCTTTGATAGCAAGCCCGACTACACGCTCGATAAGAACTACACCGACGAGGAATACGGAAAACTGACCGCAAGCTGGTACAAGGTCCTCGGGACCTCCGGGGGCAAGGCGGTCTTTCGGATGATCGGGAAAAACGTCGCAAAGCGCTCTATCGACAGCGGCGTATTCGAATCTCTCAAGGACCTTCCGCCGAACGACAAGCTCTTTAAAATGGTCGAGCTCTTCTCCATGGTATCGGGGAGGGGCAAGGCTCTCAAAGATGGGGACGTGGTCGTCTACGACAACCCCCAGTGCACGGCGTGCAGCGGCCAGACTTCCGACTCCCCCATCTGCACCGGGCTCAACGGCTCGCTTGACGAATACGCCGGATGGGCGGGCGTCACGGGCGTCGCCACGGTCGAGACAACATGTAAGGCAAAGGGAGACGCTAGCTGCCGCTTCGAGGTCCGTCCCGCCTGAGCCGACGCGTCCGATAAACCCGGAAAGAAATGAATTGACGCCCGCGTGAACGCGGGCGTCAATAGCGACCGGTGGCCCGAGACATCCCTCGACCCCGTTCCAATAGCTTATCGTCTTGGTATGATATTAGCAAGCTCATTATCCGGTCTTTATGCTTGACAATTATTCCCTGTTTAGTATACAGTATGCAACGTTTCCGAACGAATAGAGTCCTTCTTTCCGCCTCTTGAACCCCACTGTACAGGAGTCCTCTCATGTCCGAAAAGACCGTATCCAATCTCGTTATTCGCATGGTGCTTGATTCCACCGAAGATATCCTCGGAACCAACGGCCTCAAGGCCATGCTCAACTATGGTGGGCTTATCCGCCTCTACGAAAACAAACCGGACTATACGCTCGATAAGGCCTACACCGACGAAGAGTACGGCAAACTGACCGCCAGCTGGTACAAGGTCCTGGGAGACTCCGGGGGCAAGGCGGTCTTCCGCATGATCGGAAAATCCTCCGGGAAACGCTCGATCGGGACCGGGCTCTTTGAATCCCTCAAGGAGCTCCCGGCCCGGGAAAAGCTTTTCAAGATGATTGAGCTTTTTTCCCTGGCGACGGGGAGGGGCAAGGCCCTTCAGGAGGGAGACGTAATCGTCTATGACAACCCCGGTTGCACGGCGTGCGTGAACTTCAAATCGGATACGGCGGTATGTACGGCGCTCAACGGCGCCTTTGACGAATACGCAGCCTGGGCGGGAGTCGAAGGTGTCAGAACCGTCGAGACGAAATGCAAGGCCAAGGGGGACAGCACCTGCCGATACGAAGTGCTGCCGGCCTGAGCCCCGGAACCCGGGTAGGGGAATTAAGGGGACACAATACTTAATTCTAATTTCTCAGCGTAGCCAATAGACTACTGAATTAAGTATTGTGTCCCCTTAATTCTGCCCAAGCTACTTGAGCTCGTCGCACGCATATTGATATCCCAGCCCGCACGCGCGACGAAAGTCGGAGACGGCCTCGTCAGTCCTTCCCATCCTCCGGTATGCCAGGCCCCGGCGAAAAAGGTAATCCCCATTATCGGGGTCGAAGATTAGCGCGGAGGTATAATCGGCGACGGCGTTCTCATCGTTGTTGACCTGTTCGTACACGAGGCCGCGGACATAGTAGGCCCCGGCGTCGGCGGGATCGATCGCCAGGGCGCGGTTCAGGTCCCGGTAGGCGTCCTCCGGTCTCCCCACGACAAGAAGGGTCGATCCCCGGGCGACGAGGGCCTTTTCGTTGTTCGGGTCCAGGTCGATCGCCCGATCGAAGCAGTCTATCGCCTCGCTATACCGCGTCGTATCTATGAGTTTCAGACCCTTTTCGTACCATGACAACGACGAATCAGCGGGCACTTGTGCGGGGGCGGCCGGGCACGTGGCAAAGAGCATTATCGTAGAGAGCGCGGCCAGGGCCGCCGTGAGAAGACAGATCCTTGTTCTTACCATTGTATCCCTCCGGCCCGTTGACGGCACCGGGCAACCGGAGCGCGCCGGTTGAGGCCGACCCCGGGCGTGCTTATCTTTTCGTCTCTCCGACGGGACCCAGGAACTAAACTCGTTTCCGGGGTGTCTTACGCCCACCCTTCGCCGGCCAGGGCGTCGTGCAGCTCGTCGGGGTGGTGGCGGCAGCGGTATTCGAGCGCGCTGGATAGGTCGTGGGCTTTGGAGTAGGGAAAGCCCCTGGCCATGAGATTGCGCTCATGGAGCTCGTGCAGCAGGACGAAAGGACGCTCTTCTTCGATCAGGTCGTTATCTATCCAGACCTCGCCCGTGGGGACGAATTCGTATACGTGGTCATGCCCCCCCTCGGTATAGTCGATGTCAAAGACGCTGCGCACAAGCCTCCCGTTGACGATCCAGACGCTTACGCCGTTTTCCAGGCGCTTCCACAGCCTCACGTGCAGTTGTGTCGGGTCGGGAAGATCGTCCCCGGTCATGACGCGCTTTACGTCGCCGCTCTTCCGGCGCTCGGACCGCTCCGCCAGATCGGCCTTTTCTATGGCCCGGTCGTACGGCATCCCCGTGGCCATCAGGCGTTGTTCGACAAGGAGGTGGTCGATGAAAAAGCTCACCTCTTTTTGATCCGCATCTTCGGGGATCTCGATCGATCCAGAGCTCATTTTCGGGGATAAACGGAAAGCGATAATGCTGGCCGTAGTTGGTGAACTCTTCGTCGATGCGGCTGCGAATATAGGCTCCGTCGACGAAAAAAACGGTGATATCCCCGCGCTCCGTGATTTTTCCGATATAAGGCGGTCTCAGGTTTTCTTTCATCCGATTCCCCGTTGGCGGCCGGTCGTTTACCGGGCCCCTCCGTCGCGGTCATTTTCCTTTCTCACAAAACAGTCCACCAGATGGTCATTCACGAATCCCGTTGCCTGCAGGTGGGCGTAGACGATGGTGGGGCCGATGAAACTGTATCCCAGCTTCTTGAGGGCCTTGCTGACCACCGTCGCTTCCTCGGTGGAGGGGGGAATCTGAGAGATCGACGTAAAATCGTGGATGATCGGCTCTCCGCCCAGCAGCTCAAGCAGCAGGCCCGAAAACGTTTTGCGTGCCCGGTGAAGCTCTACAAATCGAGAAGCGTTATTGACGACGGACCTCACCTTTGCCCGATTTCTGATGCCGCCGGGGTCCTCGAGGATTTCGGCAATCCTCTGTTCGTCGAAGGCAGCCACTGTTTCCCAGTCAAATCCGGCAAAGAGCCGCCTGAGGTTCTCCCGCTTCTTGAGGACCATCTCCCAGTTGAGCCCAGCCTGAAATCCCTCCAGGGACAGGTGCTCGAAGTGGACCCGGTCGTCGAGAGTAAACCTCCCCCACTCGGAGTCGTGGTACTGGATCAGCAGCGGAGTTCCGGCCCAGGGGCAGCGAGTGAACTGTGTCATGGTAGAACAATAGCCTAAACTGACGGATAAATCCCCGATCCGCGATCGGGTTGAAGTTTACCGAGCGCCCCACGTCCCCGATCGGATCAGGCCGCCTGTTCTTTCTCCCAGGCCTCCCGCGCAAGAAGGGCCGCGCCCAGGGCGCCGGCCAGCTGCGAAAGCTCGTCGGTGAGGATCGTGTGGCCCAGGTTCTTCTCGAGGGCGTGGACCACCCCCACGTTTTTCGATACGCCGCCGGTCAGCACCACGTCGTCGGTTATTGGGACCCTCCGGGCCATAGAGGCCACGCGGCTGGTGATCGCGTCGTGGATGCCCGCGATGATGTCCTGCTTGGGGAGCCCGCCGGCGATGTTGGAGATAACCTCAGATTCCGCAAAGACCGTGCACATGCTCGATATCCTGGCCGGGTCGTGAGAGGTGGTCGAGAGCCTGCCGAAGTCGTCCAGATCAACCTCCAGTGCGTGGGCCATTACTTCGAGAAACCTGCCCGTGCCGGCTGCGCATTTTTCATTCATGACAAAGTCCTTCACACGGCCTGTTTCATCGATGGCCATGGCCTTGCTGTCCTGCCCGCCGATATCAATGACCGTGCGGGCGGAAGGCAGGATGAAGTTTGCCCCCTTTGCGTGGCAGGTGATCTCGGTGATTTGCTTTTGGGCAAACGGCACGTTGATTCGTCCGTACCCGGTGGAAACGATGTAGCTGATGTCGGCCAGCGAAAGCCCCGCGTTGGAAAGACACAGATCCATGACCTTCCGGGCGGTCTCGGTGCTCTTATACCCCGCGGGAATGATTGTGCGGCACACGATCGTCCCGTTTTCAATGATGACCGCCTTGGCGGTCAGCGAACCCAGGTCAACGCCTCCGAAATACATAAAATCATATCCTCCTGTTGTTCAGTCTAGTATGGGTGGGAGGCGGTGTCAACACTGATTTTACGGCCGTGCGGAGAAAGACGCCTTGAAAGTGAAAAAGAGATGCCTATCGGAGGATCACGCACGGGATCACATCCGTGTTGCAGCGGTATACCGTGCGGAGGCCGTACCTGTCTCGAACGCCGACGCCGCCCAAAGGTCGGTCGTTTTTAACTCGGCGGGCGGGGGAGCGCGTGCCGTCGATGGTTGGGGAGCCGACACGCTCTCATGCCGACTCCGTGGTATAATAATAATCAGAAGGTAAGGAGGAAGGAGATATGATGATAAAACGCTTTACCATAGGGCTCTTTGCGATGCTGGCCTTCCTGGCGGCGGGTTCATGCGCCACCGTCGGTGAGCGGGGTACGGCTGAGTCTCCGGTGGTCCGGGTGGGGGTGGTAAATTTTCTATCGTCCACCGATATCGGGATAAACACCGAGATAAACTTCTCGGTCGTCAATCTCACGGACCAGGAGCTCAAGGACCTTACGCTGACGGTTGACCTCAATCCATCCGACGGAGTTGACGTCCCGTTTACCACAACGACCATCGACCGGATACCGCCCAAGGGTTCCTGGACGCCCGGTGAGCCGTTCCTGGTCAGGGGAAGAAGACCCGGACAAACGACGGTCTTCTTCATCGTCACTAAAGATGGGACCCTGCTCGGCAGGAACTACACGATAGTCGATGTCGCCCCGGGGCAGGTCATACGATAGGTTTGGGTCGAGAGACCAGGTCGGGAGTCCTTACGGGGTTCATCGACTGATAGGGATTTTCCATCCGGGCGACCTATGCGACGGCAAAGGTCGGCGCAAGCACTCCGGGCAAGGGAGAGGCCGACTCGACGCATCCGCGCATCCGAAAGGGGTATCGGCGCCCCGGCGGCGCGGGTGCCGCCTGAGCGGCCGAGATTCGGCTCGCGGGTAGCGCGCCGGATCGGGAACCCCGGGTTGGTGCGGGATTGGAGCGCCGCTCGACCTCCAACCCCGGTTTCGCAAGGGATTACTCAATCCGTCTCCCTGATTTGGTGGTATAATTATAGTAAGGGAGGTGAAAGACTATGAATACCAAAAAATTCGCAGTTGGGGTGAGTTTCCTGGCGGTTCTTCTATTGGTGGCGGCCTGCGCCACGACGAGCGACTGGGGAACGACCAATCCGCCCATCGCCCGGGTCAAGATATTTGATTTCGATCAGTCTGTGGACTTGTTCGCGTCTACGCAGATCGACTTTTCGGTGACCAACGTCACGGACCAGGATCTGACCGGCCTCACCTTGACGGTGACACAGAACCCTTCGAACGGCCTTAGGATTCCGATCACGGAAATGACCATCGACCGGATACCGGCCCACGGCTCCTGGGCACCGAGCACGCCGTTGACGGTAATCGGCCACGAAGCGGGCTCGTCGACGATCTTCTTGACCGTCACGAAAGACGGCCAGTTTCTTGCGAAGGACTATGCCATGATCGGCGTATCGACCGGAGATGACGATGACAGGTTCATGTTCGAAAGATGAATGATAATACGTGACACGACGGCGGTCCGGGACGGCACTTCTCCTATCGTGGTAGTCGGGAAGGCACACTCTGTTCCGAGCGCACCATCGGTATACCGTCGGCCGCCGTCGTTTAAATCGCAGCATTTTAGTTTTCCGTTTTAGCAGCGATGTGTTATACTTGCCGCGGGTAACCTTGAGAAAAGTCGAACGATGGATCTGCCTTGCCTGAATACCCGCTGGGACGAGCGATACCCCACGGAGAATCCGGATCTCTGGAAGCGGCCGTCCCGGTTCCTCGAAGAGAGTATCCCGCAGATACCGGTAGGGCGCACCCTGGATGTCGCCTGCGGTCCCGGCCGTAACGCCGTGTTCCTCGCGCGGCGGGGATTCATTGTGGACGGAGTCGATAACTCCCGGGTGGGACTGACAATGGCGCGCCGGTTCATGGCTGAGACGGGGGCGTCGGTCAACCTGATATTTGCCGATCTCAATCACTACGTAATCAAGCCGGGAATCTACGACCTGATCATCAATCTTTTCTACCTTAACCGGGATATCATTCCCGATCTAATCGGGGGGCTCAAGGGCGGCGGATACCTGGTGTTCGAGTCCTTTACGATAGATACTCTCAGATTCATGTCGGGAAAGGACCCGAGACACTACCTCAATCCTAATGAGCTTCTGGAATTGGCGCGGGGTATGAGGGTACTCTCCTTTTTTGAGGGAACGATTATCGAGGCGGGAATGGCGCGGGCGACCGCGCGCTTGATTGCCCGGAAGGAGTAGGGCGGCCGGGCGGTTCAGAAACCTATTTGGCAGCCGATCAACCATGTCGACCGTTATTCTGACCGTTGGAAATGAGATCCTGTCGGGACACATACTGGATACCAATACCCACTGGCTGTTATCCCGCCTTTTTCTGCTGGGGGAAGAAGTCAAATTGGCGATGGTCCTGCCGGACGAGACCGACGCGATCGTCCGGCGGGTAGTGGAAGTCTCCGGAAACGTCGATTTTCTTTTTGTCTGCGGAGGGCTGGGGGCGACCCCGGACGATTTGACGACCGCGGCCGTCGCCCGGGCGGTCGGTGAAGATCTTGAGGTATCGGGTGAGGCCCTCGCCCACATGGAAGAGCTCGCGAAGTTCCTGCTCGAAAAGGGCTTCATCAAGGCGACCATGGAGGTCAACGACGGGGTTCGTAAGATGGCCACGGTCGTAAAGGGGGCGCGCGTCCTGGAAAACCGGGCGGGATTCTGTCCCGGCTCGACCCTCGAATTCAGGGGGACGCGGATTTTTCTGCTGCCGGGGGTGCCCCAGGAGCTCAAAACGATATTCACGGATCAGATCGAGGGGACCTACATAAAACAGAGGGGAGACCGCTATACCGAGGAGATCGTTCTTTCCGAGGTGGAGGCCCGGATCGCTCACCTCCTGGCCAAGCTCGGCGAGGAGTTCCCCGGCGTCTCCATCGGCTCGTATCCCACGTATGGCGCCAAAACCCTCGTAATCCGGGCGATGGGGCAGCGTCCGGAGGACGTGAAGCGCGTCCTGGCCGAGATCAAGCAGTACGCGGAGTCGCTGCCGGAGATATAGGAAGCCGGGTCAAATGTCGCACTCCGCGGGCTCAGCGGTTTCATAGATCAGCGATGGGGGAGACGAGAAAGGCCCCCGGAGAACGGAGCATCACCCATGGAGACCTATACCATCGGCCTTGACTTCGGCACGAACTCGGCCCGGGCCCTCCTCGTCGAAGTAGCAACCGGCCGGGAGATCGCCAGCTCCGTCCATACCTATTCGCGCGGCGTGGAGGGGGTCTTTTCCGATCCGTCCGACGGATATCTGGCCCGCCAGGACCCGCGGGACTATATCGAGGCGCTCGAGCGCCTCGTACCGGCGCTGATCGAGGAGGCGCGGGGATGCGCCGGCGTCAATCCGGAGCGGATCATCGGCATCGGGGTCGATACGACGGCCAGCACCCCCATCCCCATCGACGCCCGCGGCGCCTGCCTGACCCTCGACGGCCGCTTTTCCGAAAACAAGAACGTCTATGCCTGGCTGTGGAAGGATCACACCGCCCATCGGGAGGCCGAGGAGCTCGCGGACGCGGTCCGCGATCTCGGTCTGCCCTATCTCAACGCCTACGGCGATATCTATTCCTCCGAGTGGTTCTGGGCCAAGATCTGCCGCTGCGCCCGGGTCGACCGGGAAGCCGCGGCCGCAGCGGCCAGCTGGGTGGAACAATCCGATTTTGTCCCGGCGCTCCTGACGGGTGACGTCCATCCCGCAACGATAAAGCGCAATGCCTGCGCGGCGGGTTTCAAGGGGATGTATAACCCCGCCTACGGAGGGTTTCCTCCCGAGGAGTTTTTCAACCGCTTCGACGAGTCGCCTGGGTCGTGTCCGCAGCACGCTGCCCGGACGTGTCTATGCCCCCGGGGAGAAAATCGGTGTGCTCCGCCAGGAGATGAGAAAGGCGTGGGGTCTTACCGGAGAGGTCGCGGTTGCATCGGGCATGATCGACGCACACGCCGGCGCCGTCGGCAGCGGGATCCGGCCCGGCAGGCTGGTCAAGATGATCGGCACCTCGACCTGCGACCTCGCCCTTTTGTCGGAGGACGCGGGCATCCACTTCATACCGGGCATCAGCGGCGTAGTGGCCGACGGGGTCATACCGGGTTATTACGGAGTGGAGTCGGGTCAGGCGGCCGTCGGCGACATCCTCAACTGGTTTGTGGACGCCGTCGTTTCCCCGGGCGCGGGCGATGCCAAGGATCGGACCCACGCCCTGCTGACGGAGCGGGCCGGTCGATTTCGTGCGGGGGCGACGGGTCTGTTGAGCCTCGACTGGAACAACGGCAACCGAAACGTCCTGATGGATCCGAGGCTGACGGGAGTCATTATCGGACAGACCCTGCAGACCGGCCCCGAGGAGCTCTATCGGGCGCTCATCGAGGCCACCGGGTTCGGGGCCCGGGTCATTACGGAGCGCCTCAGGGAGCACGGTGTAGAGATCACCGAGATCGTCTGCTGCGGGGGGATCGCCGAGAAGAACCGGCTCTTTATGCAGATCTATGCCGATATCCTCAATTGTCCCATCAGTGTGAGCCGTACCGCCCAGGCCGCGGCCCTCGGGTCGGCCGTCTGCGCCGCCGTTGCGGCGGGCAAGGGCGCGGGCGGATATGACGGTTTTACGCCTGCCGGCCGTAACATGACCGCCATTCGGGATACGGTCTATCTGCCCCGGAAGGATGAGGCAAAGAGCTACGATCGGCTCTATCGCCTGTATCTCAGACTCCATAACGCCTTTGGGACGAAGGAGAAATCCGACAGCCTTCATGACGTGATGAAGGAGCTCATCGAGATCAGGGAAGCCGCGAGGAAATCATGAATCCACTCAGAAATATAGAGAAGGAGAACGGGTGAATGGCCAGCAAGACATCAGTGCGGGTTGGGGTCTTTTCGGGGTATGATCCGCGACCCTGGGTTATGGAGGAAAGCGCCGAAGGCGACATCGCGATACTTCAACGTTTTGTCGCCGTCACTGGAGCGCTCGGGAGGCTATGACGTCGTATATCCGGGCAAAGGGCTCCAGGGATACGACAGGCTGTGCCACAGCATGCAGCTTGCCGATCGGTACGCCGAGGAATTCGCCCGGCGCAACGTCGACGTCCTGATCAACGTACACCAGACCTGGACGTTTCCCCAGCTTTCGCAGAAGGTCATTACGAGCTTCATCCACAAGATGAGGGGCAAAGCCCCCCGTTTCACGCCCCGGATCATCGTGGCATCCATTCAGGATACGCGGGTGCCCGGCATGGTATCGGGCATGGCGACGGGCGGGGCGCTGGCCCAGATCGGGCTGCCCTATGCCCACGTATACGGCGATTTCGACTCCCCCGAGTTCATGGCGCAGCTCAGGCAAGAGCTCGATTTCTACGGCCGGATGGCCGGCGTCCATTCGTCGGTGCGCGAGGTGGTCGACAATCTGCACCGCGAGCATATCCTCGAATTCGGCTCCTTTTCCCTCAGAATGCCCACGACGCGCATCGACCATGAAGAGGTGGCGGCGCGCTGGGGCATTACCTTCGAAAACCTCGACCAGCAGGTCTTCCTGGACCGCGCCTTCGGCATGATGGAATGGAGCGGACAACCCGGACGTTCTCCGGTGACCCGCATCCGCGACGACAGGGTGTCGGGGGTCATGAGGGATCTCTACGACCGTCATCCGGAGAAATTTGCCGCGGTCGCCGGCAGGAGCGTCCCTCGCGACACCTTCGCGCTCCAGGTGGCCTGCTACTACGCGGTGGCCGACATCGCCCGGGAAAAAGGCGCCGGCGCCGTGACGATCAAGTGTCAGGACGAGTGTTCATCGTGCTACGCCACCTGCTGCATCGCCACCTCTTTTCTGGGCAACGATAGGGACCCGGCGGGTAAGGTCAAGGAGATCGTGCCGGCGTCATGCGAGACAGACCTCCCGACCCTCCTCTCGCAGCTCTTTCTCTCCCGCATCTCCGGGAAGCCCGCCGGCTTCGGTGACTTCAGGTACGTGAAGACCCGGGGAGATACAACGGTCCTGGCCGTGGTCAATTGCGGCCAGCATCCGCTCTATTACGCGGATCACGAATCCAAAGACTTCAAGGCGAAGCTCGCACATACCGAGTTTCCCGGCCAGGAGCATTTTTACGCCGCCGGGGGATCCGCCGTCCGGATGAGGAGCGCCGGCGGGCAGGAGGTGACCCTGGTGCGGCTCGGCGTGGAGAACGGCAGACTCTATCTTGCGGCCACGGTAATGGATACCTACGACGTGGATGAATCCCGGCACAAATCCTACAACGAGGCGTGGCCCATCATCGAGGGGTACGTGCCGGTAACTGACAGGATACTGGCCAGGCAGTGGCCCTCGAACCATCTGGGCTTCGTCTATGGCAACTACCTGCCCCACGTCGTGGAGCTGGCCGAGCAGCTCGGCATCGGCTATATCGTGTGGGACAGGGACGGACGACAGTCGTTCAAGCCCTCGTAGAAGGACATCCGAACAACAACATCGTGAGATACGACAGGGACTCGTTGCTTTCTCTCTGAGGACGGTATCCGGAAGGCGGCGGGCCGGCTCTCCGCCGGGCCGGGCAGGCCTCCGGCGGCGCTAAACGGCGCCTCTCCTCACCGTCGATGTAATTCAGTTCGGCGCCCGTTCCCTTTGGCATGAACCTATCCGGAGATATGCTATGAAGTGGTCATTTACCATCGCAAAGGTATTCGGAATCCCGATCCGTGTGCACATCACCTTTTTTCTGCTCCTGGTCTTCGTGGCGCTGGTGGGAAAGACGCTCCAGAGCGCGATGTACGCGGTCCTCTTTGTAATCTTCGTCTTCATCTGCGTCATACTGCACGAGCTGGCCCACAGCGTCACGGCCATCCACTACGGTCATAAAGTCAGGAGCATCACACTCCTTCCCATCGGGGGTATGTCCCAGATGGACGAGATACCGGAAGACCCGAAGCAGGAGATTATCATCTCCATTATAGGGCCCCTCTCGAGCGTCGTCATAGCGGCGATATTTTTCGCGGTGGTATACTTCCTTAAGCTCCCCCTCGGCTCACCTATGAAGGCGTCGATGTGGGAGGGGAATATGCTCGTCTCGCTCTTCTGGATCAACCTCTTTCTGGCCGGGTTCAACCTGATCCCCGCGTTCCCCATGGACGGGGGCAGGGTGCTCAGGGGGATACTGGGCGTCTTCACGGACCATATGAAGGCGACCCGGATCGCCGTATTCGTGGGGCAGGTGTTTGCCGTCCTCCTCTTTTTCATCGGAATCTTCTATAACATCTGGCTCGCCCTGATAGCCGTCTTTATCTACCTCGGGGCGGAGGGAGAGGAGCGGATCTGGGCGCTCCGATACGCGCTTGCCGACGCCCCGGTGAAATCGGTCATGCTGGAGGATTTCAAGGCGCTGGCCCCGAGCGATACCCTCGGCCGGGCCGCCGAGCTTTTCCTGCATACGCTGCAGGGCGATTTCCCGATCCTTTTCGGCAATAGTCTCATGGGTATTCTCCGGCGGGACACGCTGATCGCGGGGATCAATGAGAAGAAGGAACAGGAGCGTGTGGCCGACTTCGCCGAGCGCGAGTTTATGACCACGACCGAGCGGGAACCCCTCGTCGAGCTCTACAAGAAGATGGCAGAAACGGGGATCTCCATGGTGCCGGTCATGCGGGGGGACGCACTGGTGGGGATCGTGACGATGGAGCAGATCGGGCGATACCACATGGTCGCCGCGGCCAAGGGAGCGCGATGATTATCATAACAGCAACGGCTTTTTCGAGGAACCAATGAAAAGGATGATCGCGTACTGCGGCCTGGTCTGTACCGACTGCCCGGCCTACCTGGCAACCCAGGCCGAAGATGAGAAGAAGGCGCGGGAAACCGCAGATCTCTGGGCAAGGGAATATGGGATAAAGGTCACCGTCGCCGACGTCTGGTGCGACGGATGTAGTGCGGAGGGCAAGAAATGCGCCCACTGCGCCGAATGCGAGATCCGGGCCTGCGGCATCGGCAACGGCGTTGAGAACTGCGGCCGGTGCGCCGATTTTCCCTGTTCGAAAATCGAGGCCTTTTTCGCCATAGTCCCCGCCGCGCGCGGCACCCTTTTGGAGGACGCGGACAAGCGATAATCCGCTTCCTTGATGCCCGTTTCTTTGCGACCGGCACAATCGAGGGGAATGTCAGCCCGGGGAGCGCGCCTTCGGATAAGTAGACCATACGCCTACCGGTGGGTAAACCTTACTTATTTTCCCCTTGACAAGCCCCCTTCAGTCCGTATAATAAACCCCACATTTTTTACCGACCGCATCAGCAGGTCGGCGTCAACAATCAGAATAAAAAAGGAGTCGTATCTATGGCACAAAAAGAGATCACCAAGGTCGAAATCGCCGGCTTTGAGACCCTCTCTCCGGCCGATCCGGGGCCGTTGGGACTCAATTGCTTTGCCCTGACCACCTTCCTCCTCTCGCTGGTCAATGCAGGGATCATCAACGGCGCGGCGGCAGGTCACGTTTGGCTGACCTCGGCCCTCATCTTTGGCGGGGCGGCGCAGGTGCTGGCGGGCCTCTGGGAGTTTCGCACGAGAAACCTGTTCGGCGCCACCGCGTTCATCTCTTACGGCGGTTTCTGGGTTTCATTGGGACTCATACCGGTTTTCGTTGCCAAGGGGCTCATCCCCGATACCGATGTAACCCTCCTTCTGGCCTGGTTTCTGACGGCATGGACGATCTTCACCTTTTATATGTGGGTGGGGAGCATGAAGACCAACAAGGCCCTCTTTACCGTCTTTACGCTCCTTCTTGCCACGTTCATCCTCCTGGACATCGGCCATTTCTTCAATCCCGCGGTAAACGTCATCGGCGGATATTTCGGGATCGTCACCGCCCTGTGCGCCTGGTACACTTCCGCGGCGGGCGTCATCAACACGGTCTGGGGCAAGGTCGTCCTTCCGGTCGGGCCGATAAAGAAATAACAGAGAATTCACAAGTGGAGTCCGCTCAATAATTGTGGCGGAAACGGGAGACCGGCGATTAATAATCGCCGGTCTCTATTTATTTCGACGTGTGTTCGTGCTATGCTCACCGCATGAAAGAAAGAGTGTTCGTACAGGTGAGGGTCCAGGTAATCCCGGAGGCGCGGATCGCCCTCGCCGATTTCCTGACGGAGCTCTCTCCGGCCGGCATCGTCGAGGAATCGGAGTGGGAGGGCACGCATGGTCCGGCGTGCGTCTACCTCCGGAGGGAGGGCTCCGAGGAGAAGCTCGGTCTCCTCGATCGTTATCTCGATTCCCTGAGGGAACTCTGGGGGGACGGCGCTGTCTTATCGTACGAAGTCTCGGAGCTTGCGGATCCCGGGTGGGCGACGGAGTACCGGCACTTCTTCACGACGCAGCGGGTCAGCTCCCGGATCACCGTGTCGCCCCCGTGGGAGCGGTATACGGGGCACGGGGACGAGATCGTGATATCCATTGTCCCGGGCCCCGCTTTCGGCACCGGAACCCATGAGAGCACGCGCCTCTGCCTCCGGGCGATGGAGGAGATCTGCGCCGAGAGGCACGTCCACAGCATGCTCGATGTTGGGTGCGGCTCGGCAATCCTTTCTATCGCCGGAGCGCTTCTCGGAGTCGATCGCGTCCTGGGGGTCGAGTCGGACCCGGACGCCGCAGAGTCCGCACGCGAGAACGTGGCCGGCAACGGCCTGGAGGATCGCATCACTATCGAATCGCGGACCTTTACGCGATCCGCCGGGAGCTACGACCTGGTCGCTGCAAACCTCACGACCAGGGAGATCGAGCCGATCATCGCCTCGCTCGTCGAATCGGTCGCCCCGGGAGGAAAGCTGGTCCTGTCCGGCATCCTGGATGAGGAAGAGGAAAAAATGAGGGGGATGCTCGGCGGGTATATTCCGTCCGATTCCCCGGGTCCTTCGATACGTCGGCTGGGGGAGTGGCTCTGCTTTGTGGTCGTTCGGGATTCGGGGCGGTCGGCGGGACGTGATAAAACGGTTGAAAAATCGGACTAAAGGGAATAGAATAAAGCCATACGTGACTATCGTACGCAGGGGGTTCGTGGCATGAAAAGGTATGCAACAGCCTTTATCATAGTGGCCGTATTCCTCTGGGTATACGCGCCGCAGGCCTTCCCATCGGAGGAGCTCAGAATCGGTATCCCCGAGGCCTACCTGCTCGAAGGTCCGGGAACCGGTTACCGGCTTCTCTGCAAGATAACCCAAAATGACCCCCTCACCCTCCTGTCCTGGGAGGGTGACTGGTTTCGGGTGAGGCGCGCCGGCGGGGCCGTCGGGTGGCTCAACCGGGTTACGCTCTCCCCCGAGGACTCCGCGCACTACCCGAGAACGTCCGGGGTAGTCCCCCCGGAGACCTCCACGACCGGAGGGAGGAAACCTTCAGGGGGCTTCCTGGATTCGATCCGGACCGGCTTTCGGGGGGGGCATAATGACACCCTGACGGCATCGGCGGGGGGCAGGGGTATCATTGCGGAGACCGACCTGGGCGCCTACCCGCAGGACTACCGGGCGGTCCAGTATATGGAATCGATCGTTATCCCGAATGACGAGCTCAATCACTTCATTGTGAGCGGGGGGCTCATACCGTGAATGCCCGCGCCAAGGCGCTTCCCGCCATCCTGGCACTGCTCATTCTGTCGGGCTGCGCGACGCTCGGAAGGTTGACCCCGCCGGTGCCGGGCGTGGGTGACTTCATTACCGTAGTGACGACCCTCGGTTCGGCCGTCATGCCTATCGGCCAGGAGGAAGAGAACGAGATCGGCAGGAGCATAGCTGCCAACGTCGCCGGAAAATACGGCATCGTCTGGGATACGGAGCTGACCCGATACGTCACTCTCGTGGGCAGGACGGTAGCCGGCAAATCGGACCGGCCCGACCTTTTGTATCACTTTGCCGTTCTGGATACCGATATCATCAATGCCTTTTCGTGTCCCGGTGGATATGTCTTCGTGACGAGGGGGACGCTTGCCGTCGTCGGAAGCGAGGCGGAACTGGCGGCGGTGCTGGCCCACGAGATTTCGCACGTGGCCAACAGGGATATCATCAAGGAGATCGAAAAACAGAAATTTTTCCAGGCCGGCAACGAGGTCGCCGGGACCCTCCTTCATGCCGACCCGTCGATTCTTAACGCCGTAACCTCGTTCGGAACCGAGCTTCTCTTCAAAGGGCTCTCCCGCTCAGACGAAAATGCCTCCGATCGACTCTCTCTTGTCTATACGGCCGGGGCGGGGTATCGGCCGGCGGCCTATCTCACGTTCCTCGAAAGACTCAGAGACGGCGCCGGCGCCGCCGATGACGACGTAAAGCTTCTTTTTGCCACTCATCCGAAGATCGACGACAGAATCAAAAACGTCACGAAAGAGATTGAGAGGATGTCCGATCAGGGACAGGGCGGTGAGCTTCTCACGCAGCGATATATTGATCACGTCCGCCTTCAGGCGGGGCTCCGATGATTGTCGGTGGATTGTTGTGGACGGCGACCCCGCCTGAAGACGGACGCCGATTGTTCACAATACCTGCCAGTCAGCATACCTCGTAAGAACATGATAGACCTCCATACACATACAACCGCCTCCGACGGGAGGCTCACGCCCCAGCAGCTCATCTCGCTTGCCGAGGATATGGGTTTGGAGGCAGTGGCAATCACCGATCACGACACACTGGACGGCGTGGCCCCGGCGCGCCAATACGCCCGGGAGATCGGCATGCCGTTTGTTCCGGGTATCGAGATCAGCGCCGAGTACGGTGCCACGGGGACGATGCACATACTCGGTTACTTCATAGACGAGGCCGCCGAGGGCTTTTCGGATGCCCTGGCGTTCCTCAAACAGGCGCGCAGCAAGCGAAATCCACTGATCATAGAGCGCCTCAACAGCTGCGGCGTTGAGGTCTCGATGGAAGACGTAAGGCGTGAGGCCGGGTCCGACCAGATCGGGAGGCCTCATTTCGCGCGGGCCATCGTGAGAAAGGGTTTTGCGGCGTCCATCCCCGAGGCCTTCGAGCGGTACGTCAAGAAAGGAGCGCCCTGCTATGTCAACAAGGAAAGGTTCTCGCCCCAGCGCGCAATCGAGCTGATCCGAAAGGCGCGGGGCATTCCCGTGCTCGCTCACCCCAAGACCCTCAACATCGATCTTCATCTCAAGCTCCCGCCGCTCCTGGGCGAGATGAAGGAGATGGGACTGATGGGATTGGAGGCCTACTACTACGTGCATTCTAAATCGGAAGAAGACTATTTCCTGAGGCTCTGCAGAAAGCTTTCTATCCTTGCCACGGGGGGCAGCGATTTCCACGGGGATAACAAGCCGAGGGTAGTCCTCGGGAAGGGAAACGGTAACCTCGTGGTGCCGCGGGAGGCCTACGACTTTCTCGTCGCGGCAAAAGAAAAGATGGACGCCCCGCTCCTCCCGTAGCCCTCCGGCGCGCGGTGCATGCGTCAAACCCCCGTAACACCAACCCTCGCCGCCCGGCGGCCCGTTTGCCGAGGTTCAGCGTACCGCCGCCGTGCCCGACCCTTAATCGATTGACTCTTCAAAGGAATTTCGATATAATGGCCCCAGTAAAGGAGAAGACATACCATGAAATATCCGAGAACAGTGGCAGCTGCTCTTTTTCTTTGTATATTTGCCGCTTCATGTTCCCTTTCGACCGGCGGCGCGTATACGAAACAGGACATCTGGGTGCCCGAAACCATCACCACTCCCGAGGGGATGGCCTACTACTACTTCCTTGCCGCCCGTACGTCTCTGTGGAACGGTGACCTCTCCCGATCGATTGGGGAGTATGAGAAGGCGATAGAGTATGATCCAAAAGTAATGACGCTGTACCTGGAGCTTGCCGAGCTCTACGCCAAAACGGGAAACCTCAACGCCGCGGCCGCCGTGGCCGAGAAAGGGCTTGCGGTTGCGCCCGATAATGAAGAGTTGTTGACCGTCATGGCCGAGATCTATTCGGGCCTCGGGGAAGTCGAAAAGTCGAAGAAGATCCTCGAGCGGATCATCGTCCTCGATCCCGAAGAATAGGGACCCGTACATACAGCTTGCAGCGGTGCTGACCGAGAACAAGGAATTCAGCGCCGCCATAGACGTCCTCAAGAGGTACCTGAGGATAGACCCGAAAAACTGCCGACATCTACTACCTCATGGGCAAGGTCGAGCTGTCGCGCGGGGACAAGAAGAAGGCGGAGAAGTTATTATCTCAAGACGCTCTCCCTGGACCCGACCAATGAGACGGCAATCCTGGGGCTCGCCCTCATCTACGAGGACCGCGGAGATTATGAAAAGGCCGCCAAGACCTTTTCCGATATCCTTGCGATCTACCCGGATAATACCCTTCTGAGAGAGCATCTGGCGCGTATCTATATCCAGATGGACCGCCTTGATGACGCCATCAAGGAGTTCAAAGAGATGGGCCTTTCGGGCTCGAACGAGGACGACGTGCAGCTGCAGCTCGGGCTCCTCTATTTCGAGATGGAGCGCTATGACGCGGCGGCCGAGGAGTTCGAAAAACTGCTGGCCAAGAACCCCGGCGCCGAGAAGGTGATATACTACCTCGGCGCGACCTACGAGAAGCTGGGGCGAGGCGACGATGCCTTAGCCCAATTCAACGCGATTCCCAAGACGTCGGATCTCTTTGTCGACGCCAAGATTCACACCGCCTATGTCCTGGAAGAAAAAGATGATGTGGACGGAGCCATGCAGGCCGTCGAGGAGGCGCTCGCGGCAAAGCCGGGAGACGCGGGGCTCCACCATATACTTTCCTCCCTCTGGGTGGAAAACAAGCAGTACGATGAGGCGATAAAGGAGATCAAGAAGGCGATGGAGCTTGAGCCCGACGAGGTTCGGCATCTCTTCTATTACGGGACCATTCTCGATCTTTCGGGTGACAAGACGGACGCCATAAAGGTATTGAAGGAGGTCATCGTCAAAGACCCCGAAAACGCCGACGCCCTCAACTATCTCGGCTACACGTATGCGGATCTCGGCACGAATCTCGACGAGGCCAAGACCCTCGTCGACCGGGCTCTGCGGATTAAGCCTGATGAGGGCTATATCATCGACAGCCTCGGGTGGGTCTATTTCAAGCAAGGGCGATATACCGAAGCCTTTGAGGATCTCTCCCGGGCGTATTCCCTCATGCCCGACGACCCGGTGGTCAACGAGCACATGGGGGACGTGA
Source organism: uncultured delta proteobacterium (assembly GCA_963809875.1). Lineage (GTDB taxonomy): Bacteria > Desulfobacterota > Zymogenia > Zymogenales > Zymogenaceae > JAFGAS01. The sequence continues at coordinate 304,808 of CAWELC010000005.1, forward strand.
GCTATCGGCTGGGTCAGATTGACAAGGCCCTTCCCTTTTACCTGAAGGCCTGGGAGCTGGGACCGGAGGACTTCCAGATCGAAAAACTCAAGATGAAAATAGACTACCTCAAGGAAGGCAAGAAGATTGATGACCTTCTCTAGGCGCGCCGTCTCGCTCTGGGTGGCCTGCCTCATACTCGCTGACGTCCGCCTGCACCGCGGCCAGGCCGAAGCCGGAGATCCCGGTCGTTGTCGTAAAGGATGTCTCTGAGCTGCTGGATCGGACGCGGGAGAAAAACCCGATCCATGATACGCTGCGCGGGCAGGCGCGCGTTTCCGTTTCTTCTCTCAAGGACAGTTACCGCGCCGACGAAATAATCTTCTCAAAGAGGCCGTCTTTTCTGCGTTTGGAGACGCTCGGTCCCCTTGGGGAGACCCTCCTCTTCCTGACCACCGATCTTAAGCGGGTCTTCATCTATACGCCGACGGAAAATCGCTTCTATGTCGGGCCTCGCGTCCAGGAAGAACCTCTCGCTCCTTATCCCCCTTCCATTTAAGGCGACGGACATCGTGGCCCTTCTGCAGGGACGGGTCGATCTGGCCGATTACTACGGAAAAGGGATGACATTCGACGAGCTTGCGGGCGTCTATGAGCTGACGGCGCTGCCGGAAGAGCCGACCAGGGGTATGGCGGTATTGACCGTTGACGGCCGGACCTTTTCTATCCTCACGATGCGGCTTTACGATGCCGACAATAACCTTATCGTCGACGGCGTATTCGACGATTTCGGCGCGGTCGGAGAGGGCTTGATGCCCATGAAGCTCTCCTACAAGGTGCCCGACGGGGGGGGGTTCGTCACGGTCGGGATCAAATACGGTGACGTTGAGGTGAACACGTCGCTGGACGACTCGCGCTTTTCGCTGGACCCGCCCCGCGGGGTACAGGAAATAGACCTGGATAAATCGATCATAAACTTCAACAGGACGCCCATTCGATAGGAGCAAAACACAGGAAGGTGAACGACCGGTGAAACGAGCAACAATCATTTTCGTCATCGCGATGTGCGTGGCGGCGGTCTCCGCCTCCGCCCAGGATCTGAATTCCCTGATGGCCACGGGAGACGCCCTCTACAAGAAGGGGGACTTCCGCGGCGCCGCGCTCTATTATGAAGAGGGCCTCTCCCTGGCGAAGGCCAAGTCCCCGAACGAAAACGTCGTCATCGCCCTCATCAATATGCAGCTGGGAAGCTGCTACGTCATGCTGGGCAACGATAACACGGCCCTTATGGACTATCACGAGGCGCTTTCCCACGCCAAGCGAGGGATCGTCACGGACCATGACAAGGCCGTGAGGATCATCTTCGGGGCGTACGGCTCCATTCTCGATATCTACGATCGGGAGGGTCTGACCGGGCCGATGCTCGCCACGACCGACGAATTCATCGCCTTTGTCGAGGATTACCGGAAGTCGCCGCTGCCCGAGGACGTGATTTCATCGGCCGAGGTCGACAACTTCCTCGCCTACTGCCTGGCCCAGAAGGGGGTCCGGCTGGACGAGGCGCTGACGCTTATCGACTCCTCGCTCAAGACCGACCCAAAGAGCGGCGCGTTTCTCGATACGAAGGGGTGGGTGCTCCTGAAGATGGGAAGGGTGACGGAGGCCAGGGATGTCCTGAAGGAGGCCGTCGATCTGTGCAAGAAAGGGGACGATTCGTGCTACGTCATCGAGCGGCACCTGGAGATAGCCCGAGGAGGCAAACACTAGGAGTATATGAAATATCGCGGTGCGCGCCGTCTTAAGAAAATCGAACTGCTATTCTTTGTCATCATTCTGTTACAGTCGATTCAGTTTTCGGGATGTGTCTCTTTGTTCCGTGTTGAATGCCCGGATTGCCCCGACGAGACTTCCGTTTCCACTCTCGATCAACCGAACCAGCGTCCCTTTCAAGATGAAATGGACGTACCCGAATATCTCACCAACTCGTTCGACTACGATGAAACCTCCTTCTTTGACGGCATCTATCGCGAGAGAAGGTCAAACATACCTTGCCAAATCTGGCGCCAACTCCTTAATTCGACCATGGCCACCCTTAAGTACGACTATATTACGCAACTCTGCCTCTACTCCGTTGGGGCGGAATCCCACTACAAGCGCGCCTTCTTGCTGGATGTCCTCGGGTACGATGATCTGGCTGCGATAGAATATACGGAGGCTATTGCACTCAACTCCCAGGACGACCGATACTACAACAACCGCGGCAACCTCTATATGCTGAGGGGGTTTACATACCTGGCGGTCCGGGACTTCACAAAGGCGATAGAGCTGAATCCAAATAGGGCCGAGCCGTACTATAATCGAGCCAGGGCATTGGAAAAGATGGGGAAATCCAGCGAAGCTCAGCTGGATTATGAGATGGCGGTGAAATTGGGCATCTGCAGGATATACCCGAGTCTGAAGGTGTGTAAATAGAAATAGATAAATAAGTAATCCTCTGCATTGCTTTTAAACCCAGGTTTTTTGCAGCCTACCTAAGGAAATTTGAATTGGGGCAAAGGTCCTACCTCAACTGACGCCATTGACATGAAATGATGTCTCGCCGCTATTACACATCACAGGGAATATTCCCTACCATAAATAGCTATTTGGTACTTCCCCTCGTAATTGTAATTTGAGTATCTGTTTCAACCTCCGGCTGACTGCCGCTCCACCGATAATTATAGTCCCACCAGTACCCATATGGCACAAAGTCCGTCGGTAGTATTGAAAGAATAAAGCTGCTGTCCGGCTGACCTGCGAAATAGAGGTCTCGGTTTGCCCTCGGTTGTCCTACCGTAGGATCCATACGTACCCACCCGACAGACGGCATATAGACCTCCACCGTAGAATGCCAGATATCATCTGTTTTAGCGTTATACGAGTAGATGAATGATTCCGTTCTCCTTGCGGGTATATGGCCCGCTCTACATAACGCCGTCATGAGGGAGGCGAACTCCGAGCAATTGCCCTTTCTGTTTTCGAGAGCGTACAGCGCCCCAAATTCCTCGGAATCTACAGAATATGTTACATGCGTGCGGACATAGTCGTATATTGCCTGTGTCTTATCCCATACGGTTGTTTTATCTTTACAGAGCGACTCCGCGAGGGCAATTATCTTCGGATTATCTGATTCGATCGTCTCCTCTGGAAACAGATAGGTATAAGGAATCTCCTCACCCCCGTAGTCCGGCGCAGCTACCCTCCCCACTTTAAATCCTTTAACCTTGAGTTTATATCTCATGAGTATCTCCAGTTTATCTCCCATTTCAGTAAAGGTATAAAAAGCCGTCTTATTGCCGTTCTTGTCGATCTTCACTTCGGAATAAGAGGGAAAACTCTTGAAATCAAGGATCTCCTGAATCGGGAGAAAATCCTGAACCAACACTACCTTCACCACAAGCTTGGTAATATCACCAGGAGTCGCCTTTTTCAGAGTAATCTTATAGTCAATATTGTAGATTGAAGTACCGGTATACTCCGTGGCACCAGTCCCTACCTTGATATTAGTTATTTCAGCGGCATCTGAGATAGCAGCGGGAACTACGGTAACAAGACATACAATACAGAGCAACAAAGCAAATTTAAAATTTATCATCGGTTCACTCCTTCGTTCTAAGGGCATAGAAGCAGAGAAAAGATATCCTAAATGTGAGCATTCTAGTACTCAGTTATTTAATAATACTAACTACTAAACATCTATACTAACGTTCATTGCCTTTGTCAATGTTTAAGTTGTTTTTTGTCATAAGGATATTGGCATAAGTTAAAAACTGGGGTAATTTTTTGAAAGGAGTGAACATGCTCACGAGCTGCTCCTCACCAACAAGATAATGCTGCCAAAGAAATCCCAAATAGGCACAGACTTATCCGTCGCCTACCGGGTGTCATCTTCTCGTAACCTTATGTAGAGGCAAAAACTAACGAAGTCCTTGCCAAGAGGCAAGGACTTCGTTAGTTTTACGCGAGGGGTTTCCCCCTCCATTCTGATTTAAGAACGCGCCAGTTCTAGTACGTCGCGCTCCAGTTTCCGGCGCCCATCTTTGAATAGACCGTCACGTAGAAGGTGCCGCCGCCCGAGAGCTGGATGATCTCGCCGTTGTCGAGGTCGAAGTCCCCGAGGACCGTGTAGCCGTCCTGGCCGACGACTTTAACCCAGAAGTCCACGGAACCCTTAGGATACGTGAAGGGAACCTCAATGTAGGTGTTAGTTCCGGCGTTCACGACAAAGGTAAACGAGGCGCCGGGGCCGGCCAGATATCCGCCCTGGTAGTTAGAACCGGGGGTTGTCGGTCCGGTCTGGGGGCCCATCGGGGCCGGTCCCTGCGGTGCCGCGGGAACCTGGGGCTGCTGCTTGCCGCATCCGGGAAGGATAAGGGCAAAGACGACCGCAGCCAAAAAGATCGCTGTTAAAAGCTTCTTCATAATGTCTCCAAAGAGTATTGTTATTGCCATGAGCAGGACCAGTTGCCTGCGCCGTTGTTCGAATAGATGGTCAGATAGAAGGTCCCGCCGCCCGAAAGCTGGATGACCGAGCCGTTGTCGAGGTCGAAGTCCCCGAGGACCGTGTAGCCGTCCTGTCCGACGACTTCAACCCAGAAGTCCACGGAGCCCGTCGGGTAGGTAAAGGGGACCTCGACGTAGGTCTTCGAACCGGCATTGATCGTGAAGCTGCACTTGTCGCCGGGGCCGGTGAGGTAGCCGTTGGCCGCGTTGGCCACGACGTTACAGTTGCTACCGCCCCACCGCCGGGGTGCGTCGTTGTGCCCCCGCCGCCGCCCGCAAGGGTATAGGTCGCGCTCCAGTTTCCGGCGCCCATCTTTGAGTAGATGGTCAGGTAGAAGGTGCCCCCGCCGGAGAGCTGGATGATCTCGCCGTTATCGAGGTCGAAATCCCCGAGCACCGTGTAGCCGTCCTGACCCGACCACCTTGACCCAGAAGCTTAGCCGAACCCTTCGGGTATGTGAAGGGGACCTCGAGGTAGGTGACGTTTCCCGCGTTTATCGTGAACGTGTAGGACGCCCCCGGGCCGGAGAGGTAGCCGCTCTCGGTGATGGGGCCGCCGGGCATCATCGGTCCGGGTCCCCCGGGTCCTGCCGGGCCCGCCGGGCCGGCCGGCCTGCCGGGCCCTGTGGGGCGTTGGGTGCCTGTCCCTTGCCGAAGAGCTTGCCGAACATGTCGTTGACGGCGTTGCACCCGGAGAGGGTGAGTCCCACCGCCAGGACGCGATATTAGAAGTAATAGGGTAACTCTTTCTCATACTATATCCTCCCATTAAACTGATATATATGCGCTTCTACCAACGACATGACCAGTTGCCGGCGCCACGGTTGGAGTAGATGGTCAGGTAGAAGGTGCCGCCGCCCTGGAGCTGGATAATCTCTCCGTTGTCGAGGTCAAAGTCCCCGAGGACCGTGTAGCCGTCCTGGCCCAAGAACTTCGACCCAGAAATCCACCGAGCCCTTCGGGTAGGTGAAGGGGACCTCGAGATAGTTGCTGGGTGCATAGATCGACCAGTTGCACGTATCGCCCGGGACCCACAAGATCGCCCGTTGGCCGAGTTGGAGTAGACGTTACACGCTCCTGACGGGCCCGGTCCGCCTCCCCACCCCAGGCCGCGGACCAGTATCCCGCGCCCCGGTTGGAGTAGACGGTCAGATAGAAGGTACCGCCGCCCTGGAGTTGGATGATCTCGCCGTTATCGAGATCAAAGTTGCCCAGGACCGTTCTTCCGTCCTGCCCCACGACCTTGACCCAGAAATCCACGGAGCCCTTCGGGTAGCTGAACGTCACCTCGAGATACGTAACGCTCCCGGCGTTCACGGTAAAGGTATAGGATGCCCCCGGTCCGGATAGGTAGCCGCTCTCGGTGGCGCCAAATGCGCTCGTTGCCGCCAGGAATATGACGGGTAACACAAGAAGGGCAAGGAGTACTATCCTGCAATGTCTCATAACTACCTCCCTTTAGATAAAAATGGCATGGGTGTGAAATATATAGAAAAAAATAAAATACGTCAAGAATTATATACATTAAAGAACACGGACGAACACGAATCATCCAAAGTGTCGACTAAATATTAGAGAAGTTTAATATAATACTACATATGCTCCCAATTGTAAAATCATATAGTCGCGAATTTACCCTTCGAACGTCACTAAAACCATGACTATTCTCACGTTATTTTCCGATTTTCTCCACGATCCAGGCGATGAGCACGGCGTAGAAGAGGGCCGGCAGCAGGTTTCCGATCTTGATCGAGATGACCGGCCGCTGCCCGAGCCGAAGCATCCGCGCGCCGTTCTTCCCGGTCTCGGGAGCTCCGGCACTACCGGTCCCCGCATCGCCCGCGCTCCCGTGGGCAAACAGGATGTTAAGGCCGATGCCGAGGATCAACAGGCCGCCCGACGCCGTCAATTCCGCGACCATCGTCTCGGAGAGGAGCGCGCCGAAAAACATCCCGAGGATCGTCAGCGCCCCCTGATAGATGAAGACCGTGATCGCCGAGAATATCACTCCCACGCCGAGGGTTGAGGCAAAGGCGATGGACGCCACCCCGTCCAGCAGGGATTTTGCCAGGAGGATATGGGGGTCGTGCCGGATCCCTTCATCGAGGCTTCCCACCACCGCCATCGCCCCGACGCAGTAGACGAGGCTTGCCGTCACAAACCCGGTGACGAACGTGGCCGAGCCCGAGCGAAACCCTCTCTTGAGACGCTCCCCGAGAGATTCGAGCCGCTCCTCGATCCTCAGTAATTCCCCCGTCGCCCCTCCGAGCACCATGCTCCCGATGACAATGAGGATGTTGGTGGTCTTCAGGGCCATCGAAAGCCCGATCAGGATGATGGAGAGCGCCAGGCCCTGCATGATGACCGTGCGGATCCTCTCGGTGAAAAACCGCGCGAAGAAGAGGCCCACGAGCGAGCCCACGACGATGGCTATTACGTTTACGATGGTTCCGATCACTATGAGACTCCGAAACACCGACGGTTGTTCCGTGCCGTTTATTATCCACGGCCGGATTCCGTGCTTTGCCTAGAGCACCGAAAGCCCGCGGGACAGAAAGTCCCGAAAACAGACAACGAAATTGGCCGCGGCGTCCCGGTAGGCGTTGAGGATGAATATCCGATGGTCGATATGAAATATCTCTCCCTCGAGGTTTCTCAGATCGGGGTGTCGGGGGTAGGGGTCCTTCATCCGTTCGAGAAACTCCTGGTGAAACAGCAGCGCCACCCGGTCCCGCATGCGAAGCTCCGTATCCACGAAAAAGAAGGCCGCCCGCGGCAGCAGCGTATTGACCCGGGCGAGAAACGCCCGCGCCTCGCCCGTCTCGATGCCTTTTGGGGGGGCCGACTTCACCTCTATGTAGATGAGCTCGTCCTCGAAAAAGGAGATCACGTCGAAATCGCCGCCGGAGTCGATCCTGCGAAACGTGATCGCCCAGAGCGAGGGAGAGTCGAACTCGTCGGCCATCATGCGCGCCACAAACCACTCGAGGGTGGGGCCGAAGCTCTTGACGGGTCTTTTTGCCAGACGGAACGAATCCCCGATGGGCTCGACGATGCCGATGTCGGCCATCAGCTCGATCGTCTGATCGCGCCGACTCCTCGGCTGAAAAATTCCCGAGGTCCTGCCGGGTGAAGCCGTCCTGGTGCACTACCATAGCGCGCAGCATCAGCCTGACGGAATATCGCCGCATCGCCTCATAGAAGCGACTCTCGTTGTGCTCCGACAGACCCCCGAACATGAGGTCCCGGGTCGCGCAGCAGCGATGGATCGCCAACCCCCGCCGCTTAAGCGCGCCCGCGATGCGCGGGTCTATCGACCGGGCCGTCATTCCCGAAACCCCCGGGAAAGGCCGGCCTCCCGGGCGCTCCTCACGGCCCGACGGTACTCGGAATCGGTGATGCGGTGCGCGATCTCCGGGAAGAGATGGGCCCGGTGGTGGGGGTGGTATTGATCCATGATATTCACATAGGTGTCCTGGGAAAGCGTCCGGGCGATGAACGCCGCCACTTCGCCCGTCCCCGCCAGCCCCTCCGGCATGACGAGGTGGCGAACCAGGAGTCCCCTGCGGGCGATTCCGTCTCGGTCGGTCACCAGCAGTCCCACCTGCCGGTGCATCTCCGCTATGACCTCCTGAATAACCGCCGGATAGTCGGGGGCGTCCATATACCTTTTTGCGGGCGCTTCGTGGGCGAACTTGTAGTCGGGCATGTAGATATCGAATATCCCGGCAAGCGATCGGATTATCTCGACGGAGTCATAACCGCCGGTGTTATAGACCAGCGGAACCGAAAGGCCGCGTTGTACGGCCGAGATCAGCGCCGTCACGATCTGGGGGACGAAGTGGGTCGGGGTAACGAAGTTGATGTTGTGGCACCCCTCGTCCTGAAGGGCGATCATATACTCGGCCAGCTCTTCCGGCGTCACCTCGCGGCCCTGCCCGCCGTGGCTGATATCATCGTTCTGACAAAAGACGCAGCGAAGGTTGCAGTGGGCCATGAAGATCGTCCCGGAGCCGCGGCTTCCCACAAGCTCCGGCTCCTCTCCGAAGTGGGGGAAGGACGAGCTGACGGCGGCCGGATAGCCGGCCCGACAGACGCCCCTTTCTCCCCTTCTGCGGTCCACCCCACATTCCCGGGGGCAGAGGCGGCAGTGTGCGAGCAATCCCGAAAGCTCTTGTGCCCGCCGCTTTAGCTCTCCCGACTCGAAGAAGCCCGATATAGGACGGCGGCCGCCCGTTCACATCGTTCATATTCAAAGAATAAAGGAAACAGGGCGCATGCGCAAGCGATTTTTTGGCGGCCGAGCCTTACCTTTATCGTCAATCTGTGATATAGTTGCACGCACGGAGGGATATGATGAAAAAGGCCTTACGGTCCATAGCGGTAGCCGCGCTCCTGATTTCCTTTCTGTTTCTCGCCGGATGCCCGGCGCCTAACATCCCCATACCGATTCCGAAGCCGAAGCCGAAGATCGCGCTGGTGCTTTCGGGCGGGGCGTCCCGCGGGTTTGCCCACATCGGCGTCATCAAGGTGCTGGAAGAACAGCATATCCCCATTGATATTGTCGTAGGCACGAGCGCCGGCAGCCTCACCGGGGCACTCTACGCCTACTATGCCGACGCGGCCAAGCTGGAAAAGGCCGCCTGGGGCCTCACGGAGGAAGACGTCTTCGACTATTCAATCCCCAACATCTTCGTGGGGGTGGTCAAGGGGGAGAGCATCGTCGCGTTCATCAAGAGCAGGATTCTGGTAAAAAACATCCAGGATCTCAAGATCCCCTTCGCCGCGGTGGCAACCGACCTCGTCACAGGGGAGAAGATCGTCTTTAAGACCGGCCCGGTATCGACCGCGGTTCGGGCCTCCATCTCGATACCGGGGGTTTTTAAACCGCTGATCATCGGCAAGAAGATCCTGGTGGACGGCGGTGTGGTGGACAACGTGCCGGTGGACGTGGCCAGGAATCTCGGGGCCGATATTGTCATCGCGGTGGACGTCTCTTCCCCCTCGCGCAACGACAACATCAATAACATCATTGACGTAATCATGCAGACCTTCAACATCATGGGAAACGAGATCTCAAAATATCAGATTAAGGATGCCGACGTGATCATCCGCCCCAACGTGTCCGGTGTGGGGCTGATCGATTTCAATAAGAAGAGCAAGTTGATCTTTGAGGGAGAGAAGGCGGCGCGGGAGGCCCTGCCAAAGATCCGGGAGGCGATCGAGAAAAAGATGAAGTAGCGCGGATCGGGGAAGGTCCGGGGGGTTTGAGAGAGTGTCCAATGAAAATGATGGGCAGCCGATGGGCTGCCCATGGCTATTTTACGGGTTTTGTATCTTCACCAGGAGCAGCCGTCCCTCCCAGAACTCCACCCAGGGGTTCGGCCCCGAGATCACGTTGCTGACCCCGAGCGGGGAAAGCAGCCGGAGGCTCGCCTTTTTCAGCGGATATTTCAGGTGGTGGGTGGTAACGCCCGTCGTGGGTTCGGAAAGCGCGATGAGCGATATCGTATCACCGATCTCGCCTGCGATCGGGTTTACGACATCAGCGGTCAAGAGATAGGCCTCCTGATCCTCGGTGACGATCCGGGCCGGGACGCCATTCTCCTGCGCGTACACCAGCAGGGAGATATTTGCCAGCGTGTGATCGAGGCGGTCCCCCACGCCCCCGAAGATGGTGATGTCGGTCCCCCCCCGTTCCAGCGCGATGCGCAGGGCAAGCTGTGAATCGGTGAAGTCCTTTTCGGGCGGGACCTCGATGACCTCGACACCCTTATTCTTGAGCGTGCCAAAGGCGTCCGCGCCGATCGAATCCATATCGCCGACCAAAAGGTGGGGGGTCACGTCGAGGGCGAGGAGTGCCGCACCGCCGCTGTCGGCCGCGATAATAAGGTCCGCGTCCCGGGTGCAGGGCCGGTAGAAGTCGAGGTCCCGATAGGTGCCGCCTGAGAATATAAGCACGATCATAGACTATATGCGAAAATGTTAGAGATTAATGAACTACTGCCTGGTCTGATCGCGGGGGCCCGAACGTCGCCCGGCAGCCCGCGACGGTCGATCAAAACGCCGTCGCCCGGAGAGTCTTCCGTTCCCTGTCAGGCCGCGCCTCCCCCTCGCGCGACCGCCTTCTCGCGGGCCAGTATCAGCGCGATGACGATCAGCGTGATCACCGTTTCCGGGAGCATATAGGAGGCATTGTAGACGGCCGAGTAGACCAGGACGTTCATCCCCTCGGGGGCGTACTGGGAAAAGAAGATAACGCCCGAAGCGAAATGGGCCAGGAACCTGAGACTGCATCCGACGACCACCCCGACCAACGGGGTCTTGCGCAAAAAGCCCGCCACTCCCAACAGCGTGAAAGCGAGCGGGTAATCGATGACGAGCTGGGCGGGGTGAACGATAAAGGCGCCGAACATCAGCTGACCCAGACCCAGCAGGAGCCCGGCCACGCATCCGAGCGTACCGCCGCGTCGAACCGCCACGTAGAATACCGGGATCATTTCGAGGGAGAGTGATCCCCCCTGGGGGAGCGTATACAGCTTGATGAGGGAAAGCACGACCGCCAGTGCCGCGGCCAATGCCACTTCCACCATCAGCCGCACGTCCCGATACTCTTTTTTTGTCTCCACGGCGGCAGCCCCCCTTTTTCTATTGAAAGTCTATCGCAAATACTCTATCATAATCAAGATATATCAAAAAGATAAATAAGGTTAAAATAGGGTTGCGAAATTATCCGTTTGGGGATAGAATATACTATACTGCCTTTGTAATGATTTAATCGCATACTCCACATAGAGGAGGGAGCCATGGCACAGGCATCTTGCGCGGTAACCAAGGACCAGATCTGGTCACCGTCGGATAAACTGTCGCCCCGGGTGAAGAGGCTTCGGGACGAATATTTTGACTTTAACGGTCGGCCCTACTTCCAAAACGAAGTCATGCCGTTTACGACCGGCACCGAATGGGATGACGTCTTCCCTTACCATACCTTCGGGGTCGTTCCGGACGTGTATCCCTTCATGCCCTCCTTTTCGGACAGCCTTCTGGCGTGCGCCGAGAAGGTGGATGTCCCGGACGGCTTCTACGACATGTCGCTGGCAAAGCGGCGGGCAACCTTCCTCAAGATCGTCGTCGAGAAATACCTGCCGGTGCACATCCTCGAGGGAGAGCTGATCGTCGGCGGCCAGTTCAACACGGCGCTATCCCGTTCTCACACGAAGGCCGAGGCGAAGAAGGCCAAGAAACTCAACGATGCCTGGTGGAAGGCGGCAAAACGAGTCACTAATCTGGGACTCGGAAACGCGGCCGTCGCACCGGGACACCTGATTCCGAATTACCCCAAGGTCCTCAAAAAAGGTTTCAAAGGTCTTGTCGCAGATTATAAGGCCGAGATCGCCGGCACGCGGGACAAGGCCAAGATCGACTACCTCGAGGCGATGATCATCGCCGCGGAGGTGCCGCGCATCCTTTCGCTTCGTTACGCCGAGGCCGCCGAGAAAGCGGCCGCGGGGACAAAGGATGCCAAGCGAAAAGATGAGCTCTCCGAGATCGCCCGAATCGCCCGAAAGGTCCCCTGGGAGCCGGCCGACTCCTTCCACGAGGCCCTGCAGTCCCTCTGGATGACCCATATGCTGGTCATGACCGACGAATCCTACCCCGGCCCGGGGCTCTCGCCCGGCCGCATCGATCAGTACCTCTATCCCTTCTACCGGAAGGACCTCGACTCCGGCAAGATCACCCGCGATTCGGCCAAGGAGCTCCTCGACTGCTTCTGGGTCAAGAGTAACTACGTCTATGACTTCCAGGGGCGGATCGGGGAAAACCAGGGGATCTCTGCATCCTTCGGCCAGCTGATTACCCTGGGGGGGATCAATGAGAAGCATGAGGATGCCTCCAACGACCTCACCTGGCTGATGCTCGATGTGATCGAGGAGATGAACCTGCTTGAGCCGAAGCCCAACATCCGCATCCACGCCAAGACCCCGGATAAGCTGCTCCGCCGGATAGCGGAGATGGTAATCGAGACTCAGGGGTCTCCGTTCCTTATCAACTTTGACGAGAACTCCATGCGCTCCCTTAAATGGATAGGTCTGCCCGAAGATAAGCTCTGGGACTACGCTCCCGTGGGCTGCCTGGAGAACACGCTTCAGGGCAACGACCGCTCCGGCACCGTGGACGTCAACATGAATATCGCCAAGGCCGTGGAGCTTACGCTGGCCAACGGTAAGGACATGAAGACGGGCGAGCGCGGCGGTCCCAAGACGGGAGACCCCCGCTCATTCAAGGACTTCGATGAATTCATGGCGGCCTTCAAGAAGCAGCTTTCCTCAATCATGAAGCAGCTGATCGACGTCTACAATATCTCCGACGAGTCCCGTGCGAAATACCAGCCCACCGTATACCTCTCCACCCTGATGGATGGGTGCGAAAAAAAGGGCAAGGACGTCAACCAGGGCGGCACGGAACACAACTACATCACCGTCGAGGGGATCGCGCTGGCGACGGCGGTCGATTCGCTGGTGGCCATAAAGAAGCTCGTCTACGAGGATAAGCGCATCACGATGGACGAGCTCCTGGCCGCGATTAAGGATAACTTCGAAGGTCACGAGAAGCTGCGCCAGACCCTCATCAACAAGGCCCCGAAGTACGGCAACGACGACGACTATGCGGACTCCGTCGCCAAAGAGGTATCGCAATACTGGAGCACCGAAGCGACGAAATACACCTCTCCCGCCACGGGCCGCACATACCGCGGGGGGTACCTCTCCTGGAACTACTGGATCTCGTATGCCCCCCTGACCGCGGCCACCCCGGACGGGCGCAAGAGAGGCACCTACCTGTCCAACGGTCTCTGTCCGGTCAACGGCTCCGACACGAGGGGCCCCACGGCGGTCACTATGAGCGTCGGCAAGCTCGGACTGGAGACCATCCCAAACGGCGATTCTCATACCATCAGCTTTTCCCCGTCCCTGGTCAAGGACAAGGAGCGGCTGGAGAAGCTCATGTCGTTTTTGAGAACCTATAACGAGAAGGGTGGCACGGCGCTGCAGATCAACGTTATCGATTCCGATACGCTCAAGAAGGCGCAGGCCAACCCCGACGACTACAAGAATCTGATCGTGCGCGTCACCGGCTACAACGCCTACTTTGTCTCCATCGGTCGGGAAATCCAGGACGAAATCATCGCACGGGTGGCAAAGGAGCTGTAACGATTCGTGACGCACGCGACAGTGTTCAACATCCAGAGATTTTCCACGGAGGACGGTCCGGGGATCAGAACGACGGTATTCTTCAAGGGCTGCCCCCTCTCCTGTATCTGGTGCCATAACCCGGAAGGCATATCAGCGAAACCGGAGCTGATGTGGTATGATGTCCGATGCATCGGGGCGCGAGACTGTATCGCGGTCTGCCCTGAGGGCGCGCTGACGCTGACCCCGGACGGCATGAAGATCGATCGGAAGCTCTGCACCGCCTGCGGCAAGTGCGAGACCGCGTGCCCCGCGGCAGCGCTTGAGGTTATCGGGAAGACCTATACGCCCGAACAGCTTTTTGACGAGGTAAAGAAGGACGAGGCATTCTATCGGAACTCGGGCGGCGGGGTGACGCTCGGGGGGGGGGACGCCGCGATGCAGCCGGTGGCGGCCGCCGAATTGCTGAGGCTCTGCAGGCAGGCCGGCATCTCCACGGCGATAGATACGTGCGGGGCGTTCGCGCCGCATGCGTATGAGGGAATCCTGCCCTATACGGATCTCATCCTGTTTGACCTCAAGCAGATGGATGACCGACGACACCGGGAGGCGACGGGCCTGGGGACAAAGAATGTCCTGGCCAATGCGGAGGCCTTCGGAAAGGGGGCCATCCCCATCTGGGTGCGCACGCCGATCATCCCCGGGTATACCGACGACGAGGACAACATCCGCGCGGTCTCCCGGTTCATAACGGAAAAGATGCCGGCGGTGGTGCGGTATGAGCTGTTGGCCTTCAACAACCTGTGCACCAGCAAATATACGCGAATGGACAGGGTGTTTCCGCTGGAAAAGACCCCGCTGGTGACAAAGGATCAGATGGAGCGGCTTGCCGCCATCGCCGAGAAACAGGGTGTGCCCGACGTCCATTGGTCCGGTGCCACCAGGATTGAGGAATAATTAACCCTATTATCTACGGGGGATGTATATGGCGCTGCCGAAGGAAATCTACGACCTCTATTCGGAGCCGATGATCGCAAAATTCATGGCGACGATCGATCAGGACAACAGGCCCAACGTCTCGTTTATCGCGTCCATCGATACGTGGAAGCCGGAGTCGGACTTTCTCATCTTCGGGGAGTTCCTGATGGTCAAGACCCAGGAAAACCTGAAGCACAATAGAAAGGTGGGGATGCTTGCCGTCAACCTCGGCCTCGCGTTCGCGCAGACGATCGGAGATTTCAACAACGACTGGGTCAACAAAGGGCCCTACTTCGACAAGATCTCGTACAACGACATGTTCCGGTACAACTCCTACACGAAGATCCGCAAGGCGGGGACGGTCGCCGTCAAGCGCTGCTTCCAACGCTCTCAGATCGGAAAGCTCGGGATCGTCAAGGACCTCTTTTCGGTTAAGACTAGGATGCGCCGGTTCAAGGAGAGCGGGGGCGTCGAGATACCGCTGACCGTCAAGAAGAAGTACGACCAGATGCAGGCCATAAAGGCGATCGCGTATATCCCCGAGGGCGAGGACTACCCGTTCGTATCGCCGGCGATGTCGCTCTATCCGATCGACCGAAGATCGATGGCCTTCTGCGTTTCGAGCTACAACACCGATCTTGCCCGTCTGAAAAACGGGCAGCACGTGGCGGTGATGGTTCTCACGATGGACCCCATTGTCTACCAGGTCAAGGGCACCATCGACTCGTTTGACGGAAAATTCGGAAGGATTATCCTCACGGAGGCGTTCAGCTCTTCGCCTCCACTCGCGGGCAAAAAAATAGCATAATACACCGTATCGCCTCTTAATCGAGGCTGACCCACTGCACCACCAGCCTTGTCCCGTGGGCGGGACACTCCCCCCCACGGGAAATCATTTTTTTGGCCTTCCCTCACACCGCGCATTACCCGGTCCGATACCTTTTTTCGGTCGACCCTGCCGGGCCGTTATCGGGCCCTGCCTTTGAGGGCACGCCGCTCCTTCTTCTCAGGGCGTCCGCGCGTCGCAGGCCTCTGTGGCTTCTCGGGCATCGCCATTTCTTCGTGCGGGCTCATTCCGACCACGGTTCTGTTGCCGGGTACCTGGACCCACTCGGTAAAGCTTCCTTCGTAGAGCTTCACCTTCTTGAAGCCGAGATAACCGGCAAACAGGATGAATTCGTTGGTCGCCTCCCTGCCGGTTCCGCAGGTGCAGATGATGGTTTTATCGGGGGTCACGTGATGCTTTTTGAGGATATCCGCGACCTCCTTCTCGGACTTCAGGAGCGCCTTGTTCGTCTCATCCATCAGGCTCGCCCACGGGAGACTGATCGCCCCGGGGATATGGCCGGGCATCGGCCACGGTCCCTTTCCTGAGTAGAACGCTATCGGACGCGCGTCCAGCACCATCACGTCGCTACGGTCCTTGAGCTTCAGGAATTCCTCGTAGGTGACGTAGAAGTCTTTCCGCAGAGACGGTCTGAACCTCGCCTTCTCCACCTTCGGGTAATCCTGTGAGACCCTCCGCTTTTCCGTCTTCCACTGGTCGAGACCTCCGTCCAGGAGATAGACCTCCTTGACGCCGTACCGGGCCAGGGTGTAGGCGACCATTGTCTGCTCGAGACCGTCGCTCCATTTCTTAAATCCGCCCAGGGCCGTGTAAACAACCACCGGAGTCGAGCGTTTGATTCCGGCGTTACTCAGGATGGTCTTCACGATCTCGGGCCTTACCCAGACGGTGGGAAGATTCCCCTCGTAGGTGCGGAAGAGGCCCTCATTCAGATATATCGCGCCGGGAATGTGCTCCATGATGTAGTCATGTATGTTGGGTTGAACGTCCAATATAACGAGTTTCTTGTCGGTCAGGTGGTCGGCCAACCACTCGGTTGATACGAGCTTAACCGGCCCCGTGCCGTATGGAGATGTTCTTTTCATCGTAAGTCCTCCTTTTTCAGGAATTTTCTCTTATATTTAGATGCATTCTTTCCGATTTGGAGTCGCTCCTCAGGGAAACTTGGTCTCATTATACCACGTATCTCGGAGTCGCTGCGAGAACGCAGACGATTCCTTTCGCGGGCCGGTTCTCTCTTGCATAAGGCCGGAAGAATTGATATAATAATTTATATAATGTATGCAAAATAGGGGAGGTCCTATGGCCGAGAAAACCGTTGCCAATGGGGTAGTGCGCATCCTGATGGACGCGACCGAAGACGTCATCGGTGAACACGGGCTCAAGTCACTTTTGAATTTCGCAAAGATGCCATACCTGTTCGAGAATAAACCCGACTACGGGTACGATAAGAACTATACGGACGAAGAATATTCGCGCATGATCATCAGCTACTACGACCTGCTGGGTATCTCGGGCGCGAAGTCGGTCTTTCGTATGATAGGCAAGGCCATCGTCAAACGGGTAACGGGCCTGGGGCTTTTCGATTCGGTAAAGGAGTTTCCTCCGGAAGAGCGCCTCTTCAAAGGTATCGAGCTCTACGCGACCGTGTCGGGTCGAGGCCGGGTCTTTAAGGAGGACGGCGTCATTGTGTTCGACAATGCCGCTTGTTCTACCTGCTTCAATATCAAGAATGACACTCCCGTGTGCACGATTATAAGCGGCTTTCTGGACGACCTGGCCAAGTGGTCCGGGGTCGAGGGGAAGCGGTCGGTCGAGACCCTCTGCAAGGCGAAGGGTGACGATACCTGCCGTTACGAGATTCGCTGAGGGAGGCAAGCACCATCACATGAACGCCCGCTGTCCGCGGTCGATCAGGGAAGAAAGGAGCGTGCTCCTCCGGGCGCGCCTCTTCTTATCCGGCGAGTCCTCCCAAACGACGTGACAGGCCTTCCGTGCGTATAAGGGGCGGCACAGCACCGCTCGTTTTCCATAAAACCATACACTCAGAAACCCGCCAACGATGCCCGATCCAGGGTCCGGCTGGTCGGCCTTCCCCATGACGCGAACTCGTCCTTCCTGAAGGGGGCGGCCGGGGGGGCGGCGTGGAGATGAACCCGATCCGCGACCCCCTCGGGGTTACGGCCCATGCCGCCGCCAAGGTCGTCAAGGAAATCGCGGGGATGATGATCAAGAGCGACCCGGATTCGTAACGAACCGGCCGCCCGGACGGCACGATATTTTTGTGGTAATTCTCTTAAAACGGCGTATCATTAATGGAAAAACGGAAGGAAAAAGCGATGAAAGCGTACTTCAGGAAGGTCTTATACGTCGCCTATCAGCCCTACAAGTATATCGTCTTCGCCCCGTCGGTCGTAGCCTGCACGGCCTTCTTCGGCTCGCTGGCGATGCCGTCTGAGGGCATTCTTCAACGCGCGGGTTGCTACAAAATTCTGCGCCGTAGGTTTTGCGCGGGTCTTGAGCTACCTCACGCCGATCAGGGTGAAGGTCTTCGGGAAAGAGAACATCGACAAGAACCAGTCCTACGTCGTGGTCTCTAACCACCAGAGCCACTACGACCCGCTGGTGATCTGCGGCTGGTCGGGGCTCGATATCCGGTGGGTGATGAAACGGGAGCTGAGGAAGATCCCGATCTTCGGCTACGCCTGCGAAAAGGGCGGCGAGTTCATCGTCATCGACCGCAAGAACATCGACGCGGCCATCGCCTCGATGCGGGCGGCCGCCGACCGCATCAAGAACGGCACCTCGGTCCTCTTTTTCGCCGAGGGGACCCGCAGCATCATCCGGAAAGCTCGGGGAGTTCAAGAAGGGGGCCTTCAAGCATGGCCCAGGAGCTCAAACTCCCGATCCTGCCGATCTCGGTGGTCAATACCGAAAAGATCCTCGAGGCCAAGAGCCTGAAGCTCTTTCCGGGAACGGCCGACCTCGTCATCCACAAGCCGGTGGATATCCTCAAGTACGGCCAGGACCAGGTCGATCAGATGATCGAGGACGTCAAGGGGACGATCCAGCGGGGGCTGGACGAGTACGCGATGAGATCACGCCCCGCAAGGCGGGGTTCGCGGGGGCCCGGGAAAGAAATAGACTTAGATGAAAGGATAGAAACTACGAACGGGCGGCTCAAATGCCGCCCGTTTTCTATATAGAGGACCATGATCCCTTGGCCTGCCCCGTCCGGGTCTGCGTCCTCACCCCAAAAACAGCCGATACACCAGCACGTTGACGACCGTCAGCGGAATGCCGATGCGGGCGAACTCCCAGAACGTGACCGTCACGCCCTCCTTTCGCTCCGCGTTCTGGATGATGATGACGTTGCTGGCCGCCCCGAGGATAAAGAGGTTTCCCGCGATGGTGCTGCCCGCCCCGAGCGCAAGGAGCTGGTGCGTCGTGGCCCCGGCTTTCACCAGCACCGGCAGGTAGAGGGCAACCAGCGGGACGTTTGATATCAGCTGGCTTGTCAGAATGCTTACCAGAAAGATCACGTCGGTGGATGCCACCGTCAGGCTCATCCTGCCCATCAGTGCCTGAAAAAATCCCGAGTCCCATACGCTCTGCATGAAGACGAACATGGATGCAAAAAAGATGAGCGTCCCCCAGTCGATCTTTCGGACGATCCGGGCGCGGCTGCGGGAGAGCAGCACCGGAACGGCCGCGACCAGGGCGACCGCCGTCAACGGGAAGTCGTAGGGCAGTCCCAATGCCAGGACGCCGATCTTTACGGCGATCAACCCGATAAGGAGGATCAGAGAGACCCGCGCCGCACGGGAGAGGCCCCGGTCGACGACCACGGGGTCATGTTCAACGCCTGTCGGCGCCGGCGTAAGGGCGCCGCGGTAAAAGAAGCGTATGAAGAGATAGGCGACGAGCAGGTTGATGATCGTGGGCGCGGCCAGGGCGCCGAGAAAGGAGGAAAACGGATTGGGCATCCGCCCGGAAAGCGCGATGATGAGGTTCTGGGGATTACCGATGGGGCTGGCGGCGCTTCCGATCGTCACGGCAAAGGCGAGCGTCAACAGGAGCGCCACCGGGTTGATCCCGTGTCTTCGCGCGATAATAAGCGCCACGGGCGTGCCGATGACGGCCACGGTATCGTTCATGAGGATCGCCGAAAGCGCCCCCCCAAAGAACAGGAACGCGAGGATCACGGCGTCGGGCGTCCGCGCCCGGGAAAAGAGCCGATGGGCGACGGCAGCCAGGTACCCGCTCGCTTCCAGGGCCTGCCCGATGACGAACATCCCCAGGAGGAAGAGCATGACGTCCCAGTCGATGGCGGCAAGCGCCGCTTTCGGCGATATCGAGCCCGTTGCCAGCACGACGAGCGCGGCGCCGAGCATGATCTGCCAGATCGCCAGGCGGATCTCGCCGATCTTTCGGGTGGCCGTCAGGATGAAGACGATAAACAGGACTATGACGGGAATGGGCATGGTGTACGGCGCGGCATAAAAAAGGCCCGGGGCTCGTTACGTCCCGGGCTCGTGTAATTCGTATACGCTCGTGTTACGGCTTCAGATACTTCCTCGGATCGGCGATCCTCCCCTCGATGGCCGAGGCCGCCGCGGTGGCGGGGGAGGCCAGATAGATAAAGGAATTGGGGTTTCCCATGCGGCCGGTGAAGTTGCGGTTCTGGGTCGAGATGCAGACCTCGCCGTCGCCCAGCGCCCCTTCGTGGACGCCGACGCACGGGCCGCAGCCGGGGGCCATGACGGCCGCCCCCGCCCGGACGAATATCGAAATCAGGCCCTCGTCGAGCGCGTCCGCATAGATCTTCCGCGACGCCGGGATGACGATAAGGCGAACGCCCGGCGCCTTCTCCTTCCCTTTCAGTATGGATGCCGCCACCCTCAGATCCTCGATCCGGCCGTTGGTGCAGGTGCCGATGAAGACCTGGTCGACCTTGACCTGGCCGACCTCGTCGATCGTCCGGGTGTTATCCACGGAGTGCGGAAACGATACGGTGGGAAGGAGGCCTGCCGCGTCGATCCTCTCGATGCGCTCGTAGGCGGCGTCCGCGTCCGCCCGGATCTCCCGCCAGCAGTCGGCCCGGCCCGCCTTGGCCAGGTATTCCCGGGTGATGGCGTCCGAGGCCACGAGCCCCACCTTTGCCCCGGCCTCCACGGCCATGTTGGCCAGCGTCAGGCGGCCGGACATCTCCATGGCGTCGACGGTGGCGCCTCCGAACTCGAGGGCCATATAGGTGGCGCCGTCGGCCCCGATTCTACCGATGATGGAAAGGATCAGGTCCTTCGGGTAGACCCCGAAGGGGAGGTCACCCGTCACCTCGATCCTGATGGTCTTGGGAACCAGAAACCAGTTCTTGCCCGTGGCCATGCCCACGGCCACGTCGGTCGAGCCCATGCCGGTGGCAAAGGCCGCGATTCCGCCGGCCGTCACCGTGTGGGAGTCTGCCCCGATGACCACGTCGCCGGGGCAGACGAAGTCCTCGGCCATGATCTGGTGGCAGATGCCCTGGCCGACGTCGTAAAGGTGCGCGCCCACCTCTTTGGCGAACTGGCGGATGGTGATGTGGTCGTTGGATAGCTCTTTTCGGGGGCTGGGGGCCCCGTGGTCGATGAAGAAGACCGCGGCTCGCGGCATCCGCAGTTTTTCGAGGGCGAGCTCCCTGACGCTCCTGACGGCCAGCGGCCCCGTGCCGTCCTGGGCCAGCGCCAGGTCCACGTCGATGAGCACGATCTCGCCGGGCACAACCGGCCTTCCGGCCTTCTCGGACAATATCTTTTCGGCCAGCGTCAGTCCCATACTAATTCCTGGACGAAGAGCTCCGGGGGTCCTCCTGATTTCCCGGACGGCACGATCCGCCCGACCGGGCCTCTCATGAAACACCGTGTCCGCGCGGGCGGTCCTACCCCAAGTCAATTTTAATTGACAATTCCTTGAGCTGCTTTTTGTCCACCGTGTCGGGTGCGCCGGACATGAGGCAGGTGGCCTTCTGGGTCTTGGGGAAGGCGATGACGTCCCGGATGGACTCCGTCTTGCACATCAGCATCACCAGACGGTCAAACCCAAGCGCGATCCCGCCGTGGGGAGGCGCGCCGTAGCTCAAGGCGTCGATGAGGAAGCCGAACTTTTCCTGTGCCTGCGCGTCGCTGATGCCGAGGGCCGAGAAGAGCCGCCTCTGGACCGCGGGATCGAAGATCCTGATGCTCCCCCCGCCGATCTCGTTGCCGTTGAGCACGATGTCGTAGGCCTTGGCGCGGGCGCGCTGCGGCTCGGTCTCGATCAGCCCGAGGTCCTCGTCCATCGGCGAGGTGAAAGGGTGGTGTTTCGAGACGTAGCGCTTTTCCTCGGCGGAATATTCGAACAGGGGGAAGTCGACCACCCAGACAAAGGAGAAGGCGTTCTTGTCGATCAGGCCGAACCGCTCACCCATCTTGAGCCGGAGGTTGGCCAGGATGTCGTCGGCAATATCCGGCTCGTCGGCCATGAAAAAGAGGGTGTCACCGACGGCCGCGCCGGCCTTAGCATTGACGGCGGCGATGATGTCGGCGGAGAGGAACTTGGCAATGGGAGACTGCCAGCCGCTTTCGGTGATCCGGGCCCAGGCCAGGCCCTTGGCGCCGCGCCCCTGGGCGAATGCCACCGTGTCGTCAAGCTCCTTTCGCGTCAGCGTGTCGCTGGCGGGGACCCGCAGGGTCTTGACAATTCCGCCGTTTGCGACCGCCTCCGAGAATACCTTGAAGTCGCTCGCCCCCAGCTCGGCGGTCACATCCGTGAGCGGCAGATCGAACCGGAGGTCGGGCTTGTCGATGCCGTATTTGTCCCGCGCCTCCCGGTAGGTGATGCGGGTAAAGGGTGTCTTCAGCTCGATGCCGGCGACCCGGGCAAAGAGGTTCTTCAAGAGACCCTCGGTCATGACGATGATGTCGTCGACTTCCACGAAGCTCATCTCGATGTCGACCTGGGTGAACTCGGGCTGACGGTCGGCCCGGAGGTCCTCGTCCCGAAAGCACTTGACGATCTGGAAGTAGCGGTCAAACCCGGAGATCATGAGGATCTGCTTGAAGATCTGGGGCGACTGGGGCAGGGCGTAGAACTTCCCGGGGTTTACCCGGCTGGGGACCAGGTAGTCCCGGGCGCCCTCGGGGGTGCTCTTGGTCAGAAAGGGCGTCTCGATATCGAGGAACCCCTCTTCCGACAGGTAGTTTCTGATGTTGAGGGCGGCCCGGTGACGCAACATCAGGTTATTTTGCATCTCGGGTCGCCGAAGGTCGAGGTAGCGATACTTGAGCCGGAGGTTCTCGGCCACGGTGACGTATTCGTCGATCATGAACGGGGCCAGCGCCGCCTCGTTGTATACAATTACTTCGTCTACCAGGACTTCTATCTCTCCGGTTGGGATCTGGGTGTTGACCATCCCGTCCGGCCGCTCCCTCACGACGCCCCTGACGCCGATGACGAATTCGGTGCGCAGGTCATGGGCGGCCGCGTGACACTTCTCATTGTGGTCCGGGTTGAAGACCACCTGGGCCGTACCCGTGCGATCGCGCAGGTCGACAAAAATGACGCCGCCATGGTCGCGCCGACGGCCAACCCAGCCCATGAGGACGACGGTCGAGCCGGAGTCCTTCTTCGTCACCAGGCCGCAGTAGTGTGTTCGCTTCAGACGGGTCATGTATGGTCTCGGTAAAGTATAAACGTAAGCATCAAAATCTAACAGAGAACGGCAGGCTTGTCAACGTAAATATCGGAAGGCGGGGAAATCCGGGAGAACGCGTCCGGACCGGCGAGTCCGGCCCCGTTCTCGCCGGCCGTCGGCGTGACCGTCCCCGGAACCTCCGAGGCCCGCTCTTCGACCACAACCCCTTCAGATATGCACCTTTTTCCGCATCGTGTTAAAAAGTACTAATAAAAAACGATAATTTCCTTGACAGTGGGGGAAAACGGGGCTATAGTTTGGTAGAAAGTGGTATAAAGTGGGACGAAGGGGGGCTGTGGGGTAGGAAAAGGCGGGAAGGGGTGGAAAAAGGCGTAAAAGACCCCGCACAATGTGGTGTCGGGGGGAAAGAAGCGCGCCGGTGGAGAAAAAGGTCCGTGCGGCCCCGTTGGGCGTCGGGTCCGACCGACATCGATATCTCGGACAGTAGGGGGCAATCGTGTTTCGGGGAAACTTTGAACATGTGATCGATCAGAAGGGTCGGGTCAGCATCCCCTCCCGGTTTCGGGAGGTTCTCAGGGAGAGCTACGCCGAGACCCTGGTCATCTCCCGATCCGACGGGTGTCTCGTCGCCTACCCGGAAGAGGAGTGGGCCAAGATGGAGAAGAAGATCTCCGAGCTGCCCCAGCTCAAGAAGAACGTCGTGGCCGCCCAGAGGTTTCTTATCTCCTCGGCGGTAGAGTGCCAGGTCGACAAACAGGGAAGGATACTGATCCCTCAATACCTGAGGACTCACGCGGGCCTCGTCAAAGACGTCATCTTTGCCGGTATGATCAACCGGATCGAGGTATGGGCCAAGGACCGATGGGAGGAGGAGCTCAAAAAGACCTCCGATATCTTCAGTGATATCGGGGAAACCCTCGGTATATAGGGCGGTCGTGGGACGGCCGCTCCATCAGCCGGTCATGGTGCGCCAGGTGCTCGAATACCTTGCGCCCCGCGATCGGGGTGTCTACTTCGACGGGACGGTGGGTATGGGGGGGCACGCCCTGGCCATACTTGAGGCATCGGGCCCCGAAGGCCGGCTCATCGGCACCGACCTTGACGCCGGTGCGGTGGCCGCGGCCCGTGAGAAGTTGTCAAAGTCTACCGAAAGGGTGAAGATTTATCATGCAAACTACACCGAATTGGAGTATATTATCGGGTTAGCTTCGGTCGGGGCGCTGGACGGTATCCTGCTGGACCTGGGCGTCGGCTCGCATCAGCTCGACGCCGAAGACAGGGGGTTCTCGCTGGATCTCGCCGGACCCCTCGACATGCGGTTTGACACCGGCGAAGGGACGACAGCAGGGGAGGTCGTTAACCGGCTGAGCGAAAGGGAACTCGCGGCGATACTTGACCGCTACGGCGAAGAGCGAAGGGCGCGGGCGGTTGCCCGGGCGATCGTGCGGGAGAGACAGAAAAAGAGGATCGAGACCACCCGCGAGCTCGCCGCCATCGTCGCCCGGACGATCGGACCTCCGGGAAGGTGGCGCATCCACCCGGCAACGAGGACTTTCATGGCCCTGAGGATCTACGTCAACCGCGAGCTGGAGAGCCTGGAACGGTTCATCGGCGAGTCAGCGCGCTTCCTGGCGCCGGGGGGCACGATGGTCATCATATCCTTCCACTCGCTGGAGGATCGGATCGTCAAGACCTCCTTTCGGGGGCTCTGCGGCGAAGGGACCCGAAGGGCAGAGCCCCGCGTTTGCGGTTCTGACCAAAAAACCGGTAACTCCGGACGAGAGAGAGATCGCTCAAAACCCGCGGTCGCGCAGCGCCAAGCTGAGGGCGATTCAGAGGATACCAGATGGATAACGTCGCCTCCTACGCCTCCACCATCCAAATCGATCGGATAGATCGGGTGCGGCGTGCCGAGCTTATCAGGCTCGTGGCACCGTACCTGCTTGCGCTGGCCGTCGTCGCCTTTTCTTTATTCCTCTTTCTCTGGACTCGAGTATCGGTAACCACGCTCAACTACGAGATCGCGCGCCTCAAAGATGAGGAGCGGATCCTTGCCCGGAACAACAGGGAACTCAAGATAGAGCTTGATACCGTAACATCACCGGCGAGCCTCGAGCGGATGGGCAGGGAGAAATTTTCCCTCACCTATCCCGACAACTCGGCGGTCATCCTGGTGCGGTGAGACGTGGTATTCAAGGACCGTTCGATACAAGAGCGAAAAAAGAAGGAGGCCCGCACGTGGCTTCACCTTCGACTGCGGATTATCCTGGTCGTCTTTCTCATCCTGTTTGCGGCCCTCCTGCTGCGCGTAGCCAAGCTGATGCTCGTCAATCGCGAAGAGCTCTACTCCTACGCGGAAAAGCAGCATCGGATCATCTCGACCTATACGACCAAGCGGGGTGACATCTACGATGTAAACGGCCTTGATCTGGCGGTAAGCCTGGAAATGGACTCGGTATACGCGTGTCCGTACAAGGTCACGGACCCCAAAAGGAGTGCGCGGCTCCTGGCCGGGGCCCTCTCGATGGACGAGCGCGATCTGTACAAGCGGCTCACCTCGGATAAGAATTTCGTATGGATCAAGCGTACCGTATCACCCAAAACGGCCGAATCGGTAAAAAACCTGAAACTTGACGGCATTGGATTTGTCAGTGAAGATAGGCGGTTTTTTCCCAATAGGAACCTCGGCAGCCATGTTATCGGGTTTGTCGGCACCGACTCACAGG
Source organism: uncultured delta proteobacterium (assembly GCA_963809875.1). GTDB lineage: Bacteria > Desulfobacterota > Zymogenia > Zymogenales > Zymogenaceae > JAFGAS01. The sequence continues at coordinate 330,743 of CAWELC010000005.1, forward strand.
GTCTGGCGGGGATAGAGTATGAGCTGGACCGGTATCTCAAGAGCACGGTAAGTCACTTTATAGCCGTCCGGGACGCCCGGGGAAACAGTCTCTTTGCCGTCGACCCGACGGATTCCGAGGCGCTGAAGCGCTATGACGTCTACCTGACGATCGATGTTATGGCCCAGTATATCGTCGAGCGGGAACTGGACGCGGCCGTCAGCGAATATCAGGCCGAGAGCGGCTGCGTCATCGTCATGAACCCGAACTCGGGAGAGGTCATCGCCATGGCCAGCAGGCCGGACTACGACCCGAACCGCTTCCTCGACGTCCAGAAGAGATGCTGGAACAACAAGGCGGTCACCCTGAATTTCGAGCCGGGGTCCACGTTCAAGATATTCGTCGCCGCGTCGGTAATCGAAGCGGGGCTGGCCAATACAGACAGCCGGTTCAACTGTGAAGGCGGCACCTATCAGATCGACGACGCCGTGTTCCACGACCACGAAGGGAGCTTCGACGTTCTGACCTTCGCGGATGTCATCCGGTATTCGAGCAATATCGGGGCCATCAAGCTGGGGCAGCTGCTCGGTCCCGACAGGCTCTACGGCTGCATGGACAGTTTCGGTTTCGGAAAGCCGACGGGAATTGGGCTGCCGGGAGAAGAGGCGGGGATGATCATACCGAAAAACGCGGTTCGGCCCGTCGACCTGGCCTCGATGTCCTTCGGGCAGGGGCTCTCGGTGACGCCGATGCAGCTGATCACGGCGGCGGCGGCCATAGCCAACGGCGGTCTCCTGATGGAGCCCTATCTGGTGGATCGAATAGTGGATGAGAACGGCGATGAGATTATCAAGACGGCCCCGAAGATCAAAAGACGGGTCGTGTCTCCCGAGACGGCCCGGATGGTCACCGAGATGATGGAGGGAGTGGTGGCTTCCGGCACGGGGATATACGCGCAGGTTTCGGGATTCGAGGTGGCCGGCAAGACCGGGACCGCCGAGGTCTACGACGGCACGACGAAGACCTATTCGAAAACGGATTACACCGCCTCCTTTGTGGGATTTCTGCCGGCGAAAAACCCGAGACTGATCATCCTGGTGGTCCTCGAGAACCCCCACACGAGCATCTACGGGGGTGACGTAGCGGCCCCCGTCTTCCGGAGGATCGCGGTGGGTTTGACGCAACGACTGGATAGTAATACCGAGGGGGGACGCGGCGGCGCGGGGAGGATCGATGCAGAACGTGGATCGGGTACCTTCTCTCCGATGATGTAGCGATGAAACTAGGACAGATTATAGAGAATTACGAGGTGATCTCTCATCGAGGCAATCTCGATGTCGAGATCGCCGACGTATTCTACGATTCTCGCGCCGTGACAGCCGGTGGGCTATTTATCGCGGTCAAGGGACTGGTCGCCGACGGCCACCGTTTCATCGGAGACGCGGTCGGCCGGGGGGCGGTAGGGGTCGTGGTTCAGGACGATGTTGACATCCCCGACGTCGCCGTCGTTCGGGTGCGGGATACCCGCGCGGCGCTGGCCCGTCTCGGCGATATCTTCTTCGATTCCCCGTCGATGAAACTGAAGCTGCTGGGAGTCACCGGTACCAACGGCAAGACGACGGTCTGCTATATCGTGGAAGAGATCCTGAGGACGGCGCGAAAGGTCCCCGGCGTCATTGGGACCATCAATTATCGGTACGCGGACAAGAGCCTCACGCCGCCCCATACCACACCCGAGTCGCTGGATCTGGTGAGGCTCCTTTCCGATATGGTGCACTCGGGAGTGACCCATGCGGCGATGGAGGTATCTTCCCACGCACTGGACCTCCATCGGGTGGACCCCTGCATGTTCGATGCGGCGCTTTTCACGAACCTGACTCAGGACCACCTCGACTACCATCAGACGATGGATAACTATTTTGCGAGCAAGGCGCGGCTCTTCCGCGAGCTGATCAATAGGCAAAAGGAGACCACGTCCGTTATCAACGCGGACGACCCGTGGGGTAAGAGGCTGATCGCGGAGACCAAAGGCAGCGTCATTACGTACGGGATGGGCGGCACGTCCGATATCAGGCCGATTTCCTTCGATGCCGATACCCGCGGCGTGCGCGGGGAGGGGATTACCCCCTCCGGGAGGTTTACGTTCCGGTCCAATCTCCTGGGAAGGCATAACGTCTACAATCTCCTGGCGGCCCTGGGTGGCGCCCTCGCGATGGGGATCGACCTGGAAACGGCCGTCTCCGGCATTAACCGGAGGATTGTTGTCCCGGGGAGGCTCGAGGCGGTCGAAGGGGCCGGAGATATCTCGGTGCTTGTCGACTACGCCCATACCGACGATGCGCTGACCAATGTCCTTGCAACCCTGGCGCCCCTGACAAAGAACCGCCTTATCACCGTTTTCGGGTGCGGGGGGGATCGGGACAGGAAGAAGCGGCCCAAGATGGCGGCCGCGGCCGCCGGCAGGAGCCATAAGGTCATCGTCACCTCGGACAACCCCCGAACCGAGGACCCTGCCGCGATCATCGAGGACATTCTCGTGGGCTTTGACGGCACCGACAGCGTACGGAGTGACCCCAACGGCACCTTCTGGGAAGACCCACGAAAGGCATACACCGTTGTCCCGGACAGGCATGAGGCCGTCCGCCTCGCCGTATCTCACGCCAGGGCCGGCGATATCGTGCTGATCGCGGGAAAGGGACACGAGGACTATCAGATCATCGGGACGACCAAATACCCCTTCGACGACCGCATTGAGGCCGAGAAGGCCCTCGAGGAACGGAGGCGTCATGGTTGATTCGGCCCGGGTCAGGCTCTCCATAACGGACGTCAGGGCGGCGCTTGACGTGGCGGCCTCGGGGGGGCGAGACGGCATGATATTTGCGGGGGTCTCCACGGATTCCCGCACCGCGGGCAAAGATGAGCTCTTCGTGGCGCTGGAGGGCGATCAATTCAACGGTCACGACTTTATCCCTTCGGCGCTGAAAAAGGGCGTTTCGGGGATCATCGCCCGGTCGACCGGCGACGTGAAGACGCCCGCGGAAGTCGCCGTCTTTACCGTGGACGACACGCTGCACGCCCTGGGAGAGCTGGCCAGGTATCACCGCGGGAGACTTTCGGCCCGCGTCGTGGGGATTACCGGCTCAAACGGTAAGACCACCACCAAGGAGATCACCGCCTCGGTGGCGCGGACGGTCTATCGGACGGCGCAGACGGAGGGAAACCTGAATAACCTGGTGGGACTGCCGATGATGCTCCTGTCTGCACCCCAGGATGCCGAGGTGCTTGTCCTCGAGATGGGGATGAACGTGCCCGGAGAGATCGGGCGGCTGTCCGAAATCGCCGCTCCGGACGTCGGCGTGGTGACCAACGTCGGTCCGGTTCACCTGGAAGGGGTGGGCTCGGTGGCGGGGGTGATCGCGGAAAAAGGGACGCTTACGGCCTCCCTGCCTCCGGATGGAGTGGCGGTCTTTGAGGGAGATACGGACTATTCCGAGGAGCTCGGCCGAAAGACGCGGGCGCGCCGCCTCACCTTCGGTCTGGACGGCGCATCCGACGTGCGGGCCGTAGACATCGAGGACCTCGGAGATCGGGGGACGCGGGCGACCTTTGTCCTGCCCTCAGGGTCGTTTTCCGCTCGCATCCCGATACCCGGCGGCCATAACCTGAGAAATGCGCTGGCTGCGGCGGCCGTAGGATTAGCCCTCGATATCCCGGTGGACCGGATTTGCCGGGGCGTCGAGTCCGTCGTGCCGATGGCTATGCGCATGGAAATCACGAGGGACCCCTCCGGATTCGTCGTACTCAACGACAGCTACAACGCGAACCCGGTGTCGATGAAGGCCGCCCTGGAGTTCCTGGCCGGCCGGCGGCCCCAGGACGGGGGGCGGTCCATCGCGGTCCTCGGGGATATGCTCGAACTGGGGGATTTTCGCGCCAAAGGGCACCAGCAGGTGGGAGCGGCCGCCGCCGACCTGGGGGTCGGTCTCATCTTTGTCATCGGGGATTTTGCCCCGGACGTGCGCCGGGGCGCGATCTCGTCAGGACAGGATGAGGGGGCGATATTCACCTATCCGAAAGGGGCGCATGATGTGTTGATCCATGACCTGCTGGGGGTCATTGGCCCCGGCGACGTGGTCCTTGTCAAGGGGTCGCGGGGGATGAGGATGGAGAGGATCGCCCATGCACTGCTTAAACGGTAGAGAGAGGCTTACATGATCTATCATCTGATGCTCTGGCTCTCGGACTATTATTCATATCTGAACGTCTTTAGATACATCTCCTTCCGGGCGATCTACGCGGCGCTGACGGCCCTCATCATCTGCCTGGTCCTCGGGCCGTGGATGATCAGGAAGCTGAAGGCAATGCAGGCGGTCCAGCCCATCAGGAACGACGGCCCGACCTCCCATTTTAAGAAGGCAGGCACGCCGACGATGGGCGGGGTTCTCATTATCTCGGCCATGACCCTCTCGACGCTGTTGTGGGCCGATATCGCCGACTTCTATATCTTGCTGGTGCTCTTTGTCACCGTCTCATATGCGATCATCGGATTTGTCGACGACTGGCGCAAGCAGATCATGAAAGACTCCAAGGGACTCCCGGGGCGTTATAAATTCTTCTGGGAGCTGATCGTCGGGATCGTCGTGGGGGTTATGCTCTATGTATCGTCCAACTACAACACGGAGCTGTCCGTCCCGTTTCTCAAAAGCCTGCACCCGGATCTCGGATGGTTCTACATCCCGCTGGCGATATTCATCATCGTGGGGGCGGCCAACGCCGTCAATCTGACCGACGGCCTGGACGGCCTGGCGGCGGGACCGGTGGTGGTGGTAGCCATCACGTATCTCGTCTTTGCCTACTGCACCGGCAACGTGAAGATCGCCGACTATCTCTTGATTTCGTACTTGCCGGGGACGGGGGAGCTGGCGGTATTTTGCGGGGCGATGGTCGGCGCCGCCATGGGATTCCTCTGGTATAATTCCTATCCCGCCGAGGTCTTTATGGGCGACGTCGGGGCGCTCTCGCTGGGAGGCGGGATCGGCACGGTTGCGGTGGCGACCAAACATGAGCTTCTTCTGGTCATCGTGGGGGGACTGTTTGTGGTGGAGACGCTGTCGGTCATCTTTCAGGTCGGGTTCTTCAAATGGAAGAAGCGGCGGATATTCAAGATGGCCCCCATCCATCACCACTTCGAGCTGCTGGGCTGGCCGGAGCCGAAGATTATCGTGAGGTTCTGGATTATATCGATCATCCTTGCCCTTTTGGCGCTAAGCACCTTAAAAATACGATAGGGAGGCATATTCATGGCGCATCATTACTCTCAAAGGGAAAAGGCCGCGGGACTCGTAGGCAATCGGATCTTTCTGGAGGAATTTGAGCTCACCAGCTTCGGGGAGTCGCTGGTCCCCGCCGATATCGTCGAGTCGACCGACGGTATCGTCGTGCTGAAGACCGTTCGCGACTTCGCGCACGGCACGCTGGTGCGAATGGACCTCTCGGCCCACCGCCGGGCCAAGGACGCATGTCTTGACGGCTTCGTGGTGGTTGGGTGCGTCAAGGATTCCCGGAGGGTTGCGGCAGGGGAGGTCTACCGGGTCGATGTGGCTTTCCTGCGTCTGCGGAGCGATCGGTACAATACCATGCTTTCCGAGATCGAGGCGATGTAACCGACATGATTCCTGACGGAAAGAAGAGCGGGTTGGTCCTGGATGGAGCGGCAGTGGTTGTCGTCGGCGGAGCCAGGACCGGGATTTCGGCGGCGCGATTCCTGGCCGGACGCGGGGCGCGCGTGACGCTGACCGATATGGCCCCGCTCACCGGGAAAGAGGCCGAGCTTTCGCAGCTGCGCGACCTGGGGGTTGTTACGGAGTTGGGCAGGCACGATCGCACGACGTTTTTCGACGCCGATCTCATCGTCGTGAGCCCCGGGGTGCCCCTCTTCGTGGAGCCGCTTGACCAGGCCTCAAAACGGGGGGTTCGGATAATCGGGGAGGTGGAGCTCGCGTTCAGGTTCCTCAGCGCGCCGATCATTGCCGTGACGGGCACCAACGGCAAGACGACGACGACCGCGCTTCTGGGTGAAATCCTGGCGGCCTGCGGGAAGAGGGTCCTTGTCGGGGGAAACATCGGCACACCGCTCATCGATTTTGTATCCGATTCCGGCATGACGGTCGATCCCGTGGACTACATCGTTGCCGAGATTTCGAGCTTTCAACTGGAGGCGGTGGAGACATTTGAGCCCCGGGTGGCGCTCATGCTCAACATAACGCCCGACCATCTCGACCGCTATCGGAGCTACGAGGAGTATATCGCGGCAAAGCTCGAGATATTTGCCCACCAGACCGCGCGCGACATTGCCGTCCTCAACCGCGACGACGAGCTGGTGACGGCGCGCGCGCGTGACATTGCCGCGCACAAGCTCTATTTTTCCCGCGCGCACGAGGAGCCGGGGGGGGTGTCGTTTAACGGAACCGAAATCGTATCGACGATCGACGGCGCTACCGACGTATATGACCCTCACAAGTCACATCTCTCGGGGGTGCATAACATCGAGAACATCATGGCCGCCGTTGCCGCTGCGGCAAGCGTCGGATGCCGCGGCAATGGCGTCGAGCGGGCAATTCGGGATTTCGTCCCCCACGCCCATCGTCTGCAGCACGTCCTGACAACCGGGGCGGGCGTGAGTTTCTATGATGACTCAAAGGCGACTAACGTGGGAGCTGCCCTGAAATCGATCGAGAGCTTCACCGGCGGGCTTCACGTTATCCTGGGTGGGGTGGACAAGGGTGGATCGTATGCCCCCATGAAAGAGGCGCTCAGAAAAAGGGTCAAGGGCCTCTATCTCATCGGGGAGGCGGCTCCCATCATCGAGAGGGAGCTTTCGGGAATCGTCCCGATTACCGCCGCCGGCACCATGGAGGAGGCGGTTCGGATCGCCGGGGAGCGGGCCGGACCGGGAGATACGGTCCTGCTGGCCCCGGCCTGTTCGAGCTTCGATCAATACCGGAACTATCAGGAGCGGGGGGAGGACTTTATACAGCACGTCAAGAGGTTTTTCGCGGATGGGAAACAGAAATGAATATGATCGGGTGCTCATTGCCCTGACGGTAATCCTGGTCATATTCGGCATCATGATGGTCTTTTCGGCAAGCTCGGTAATTGCCTACAGCGAGAAGGCGGATACTTCCTTCTATCTCAAGAGGCAGCTCCTCTGGGCGATTCTCGGGCTTTCGGCCATGGTCGCCATGATGAGGACCGACTACCATTTGCTGAGAAAATACGTCTACCCGATATTCCTGACGAGCCTCTTTCTCCTGGTGCTGGTGCTCGTTCCCGGCATCGGCAAGAAGATAAACGGGGCCCGCCGGTGGATCGAATTGTTCGGTTTCACGTTTCAGCCGGGGGAGCTCATCAAGCTCACTCTTGTCATATACCTGGCATATTCGCTCACAAAAAAGTATGAAAAAATAAAAACGTTCACCGTGGGGTTCGTTCCTCACATTATCCTTCTCCTGGTCGTGGCGGCCCTGATCATGCTGGAGCCGGATTTCGGTGCGGCGGTCACGATCGGCGCGATCGTTATTATCATGATGTTTGTGGCCGGGACGAGATTCTATTATCTTGCGGCAACGGCGATTGCCGCCGTGCCCGTGGTCTATCTGGTCATCGCCCATTCGGCCTATCGTATGCGGCGGATCATGGCCTTCCTGGACCCGTGGGCCGACCCGCTCGATTCCGGCTATCATATCATCCAGTCATTCCTGGCCTTCGGGTCCGGAGGGATCATGGGAACCGGGCTGGGGGAGGGAACCCAGAAGCTCTTTTATCTCCCCTTTGCCTATTCGGATTTTATCTTCGCCGTCATCGGGGAGGAGCTGGGCTTCATCACGGCGGTGGCGGTCATCGCGGCCTACTGCCTCTTCTGCGCCCGGGGCATCAGGATCGCCAAGAGGGCGCCGGATATCTTCGGCTCCTATCTGGCGGTGGGGATTACCGCATTGATTACCGCCGAGGTAATCCTCAATATCGGGGTGGTGACGGGACTGCTGCCCACCAAGGGCATGACGCTGCCGTTCGTCAGCTACGGCGGGTCCTCGCTCCTGACGAGCCTGGCGGGGGTGGGCATCCTCCTCAACGTCTCGTCGCAGGGGGAGGCGCCATGAGGGTTGCCATCGCGGGAGGGGGAACCGGCGGTCACCTCTACTCGGGGACGGCGGTCTATGAGCTCCTCTCGCGGGAGGGCGGGCATGAGGTGCGCTTTATCGGGACGCGCGACGGCATCGAGGCGCGGGTGCTGCCGTCGATGGGGGTGGACGTGAGGTTTGTTCCGGTGAGCAAGTTTCGCAAAAGCGGGCTTGCCGCAAAGGCGGCCTCCGTGGCGGTACTGCCCGTTTCCGTCCTGTGCGCGCTTGTGGAGCTGGTAAAGTTCAGGCCCGACGTGGTGCTCGGGGTGGGCGGCTACGCCTCGGGGCCGGCAGTGGCCGCGGCTGTGCTCTTGGGCGTCAGGCGTGCGGTTATCGAGCAGAACTCGGTGGCCGGGTTCACCAACCGGCTCCTGGGGAGGTTCGTCGGACGGGCCTTCGTGGGGTTGCCGGGAGCGCTTTCGGATTTCCCGGCGGACGTCGGCGTCTTCGTGGGAAATCCCGTGAGGAGCGCGCTCTTTACGCTCCCGCCCGTGGATAAAACGGCGACACCCTTCACTATCCTGATATTCGGCGGCAGCCAGGGGGCCCACCGCATCAATGAGCTGATCGGGGAGGCGCTGCCCTCCCTGGCGGATCTGAAAGACGGTCTGGTTTTCATCCACCTGTCCGGCCGCAACGATTACGGCCAGGTAAAGCGTGCCTACGAGGGAGCGGGGATGCGAGGGGAGGTATATGAGTTTCGGGACGATATGGAAACGCTCTACGCCCGCGCGCACTGGGTTATCGCCCGGTCCGGCGCGATGACCGTATCGGAGCTGGCGGCGGCCCGGCGGCCGTCGCTGTTGATCCCCTATCCATTCGCGGTGGACGATCATCAGGCCGCAAACGCGGCCTACCTCGTGGACGCGGGGGCAGCCGTGATGATCAGGCAGGAGGAGCTTACGGGCAGTCGGCTGGCATCACTGATCCGTGAGGCCTATGGCGATCGAGAGAGGCTTCTCGAAATGGGTAAAAAGGCCGGGGAAGCGGCACGTCCCGGGGCCGCACGTGAAATAGCGGACTGGATCACCAGCACGGGAAAGAAGAGGGCATGATAAAGAACCAGGCGAAGACGTACCGGGGATTCCACAAGGTCCATTTCATCGCCATCGGCGGAATCGGGATGAGCGGGATCGCGGAGGTGCTGCTTAACCGGGGCTACGAGGTATCGGGCTCGGACATCAAGAAGAGCGACATAACCGAGCGGCTCAGGTCGCTGGGGGCGACCGTTCACTACGGCCACTCCGATAAGAACCTCGCGGAGGCCGACGTCGTGGTCGTCTCCACGGCGGTCAGGAAAGACAACCCGGAGGTGCTGGAGGCGATGCGAAGGAACATCCCGGTCATCCCGCGGGCGGAGATGCTGGCCGAGTTGATGCGGATGAAGTACGGCGTGGCGGTGGCGGGGACCCACGGCAAGACCACCACTACCTCGATGATCGCCACGATCATGGGGGTGGGAAGCCTGGACCCGACGATGGTCATCGGGGGAAAGCTCGACTATATCGGGTCCAACGCGAAGCTGGGAGAGGGGCAGTTCCTTGTGGCGGAGGCCGACGAGAGCGACGGGTCGTTCCTCATGCTATCTCCCACGATCGCGGTCGTCACCAATATTGAAGAAGAGCATATGGACTATTACCGGGACCTGGCGCAGATAAAGGAGGCCTTTGTCACCTTCATCAACAAGATCCCGTTTTACGGACTGGCGGTGCTTTGCCTGGATCACGCGAACGTCCAGGCCATCATCCCACAGGTCAAGAGGCGCTACGTCACCTACGGGGTTTCCCCCCAGGCCGATTTTACCGCCGTGGGGGCGTCGTTCAAAGAGGGCCGATCGATATTCACCGTCGCCTATCGGGGTGAGCCCTGGGGGGAGGTAACGCTTCCCATCCCGGGGGCCCATAACGTCCTTAACGCTTTGGCGGCCACGGCCGTCGGCTGGAGGTGGGGCTCGATTTCGATACGATACGCCGGGCGCTCGCGCAGTTTGCGGGGCCGCATCGGCGCTTCCAGATCAAGGGGGAGGCCGCGGTGTCACGGTCGTGGACGACTACGGGCATCATCCCACGGAGATCGTGGCGACGCTGGCGGCCGCCAGGGACTTTTGGGACGGCAGGATCGTGGCGGTTTTCCAGCCCCACCGATATACGCGGACCCGGGATCTCTTCGATAATTTTCTGACCGCCTTTTTTGCGGCCGACGTCCTGGTGATGACGGAGATCTACCCGGCCTCTGAGGATCCGATACCCGGGGTGGACGCGAGGAGTCTCTTTGAGGAGATCGGCAAGCGCGGCATGAGGGAGCGCTACTTCGTGCCCAATAAAGAAGAGATCGCCCGGGAGCTGATCAAGATCGTGCATCCCGGGGACATGGTCATAACGCTCGGCGCCGGGGACATCTACCGGGCGGGGGAAGAGCTCCTGGATCTGCTGAAGGGGTCCGATGAAAAGCCTTGAGCAGCGAGATCAGGGGAAAGGTGCTGTTTGGCGAGCCGATGGCGCGCCACACCTCGTACCGGGTCGGGGGGTAACGCCGATATCTTCGTCGTGCCGGCCGACACCGAGGACCTTGTCACCGCAATGGAGATAGTTCGCGAGCAGGGCCTGTCCCGTGGTTATCCTCGGGCAGGGGGACCAACCTGCTGGTGCGGGACGGCGGGATCAGGGGATGCGTGGTGTCGATGGAAGAGATGACGGCCATCGAGCGAACGGGCCCCGAAGCCGTCTCGGCCCAAGCCGGGGCGCCCCTCATGGAAGTGGTCAATCGATGTGTCGAATGGTCGCTTGCGGGGCTCGAGAAGCTGGCGGGCATTCCCGGCAGCGTCGGGGGTGCGGTCGTGATGAACGCGGGAGCCCACGGGGCATACATGGATGGTGTTGTCCATGCGGCGACCGTGCTGGGACCCGCCGGGACGGTCTACGAGAAGACGAGGGATAGACTCGGTTTCAGCTACCGGTCATCGAACCTGGAAAGGGGAGAAATCATCCTGAAAGTGAGCCTCTCGCTCAATAAAGGAGACCGGGAGGAAATCTCCCGGGTGGTCACGGAGAAACTCGCCTGGCGGAAGGAGCGGCAGCCCCTGTCTCTGCCGTCGGCGGGGTCGGTCTTCAAAAACCCCCGCGACTGCCCGGCGGGCAGGATCATCTCAGAGCTGGGGTTCAAGGGAACCAGGGTGGGAGGAGCCGAGGTATCGGAGCTGCACGCGAATTTCATCGTGAACCGGGGCGGGGCGCGGGCGGCCGATATCCTCTCGCTCGTCGAGCGGATTCGCGACAAGGCCCGCCGAGGAGCGCAATATCGAGCTGGAGCCCGAAATCAGGATAGTCGGAGAGGACACGTGACAAGAGATCTCAAGGATATCGGACCGTCGGAGTTTTCCGCAAAGAAAGGCAGCCGAAGGCCAAGGGCCGAAAAGGCGGAAAAGAGCGGCGCTCCACGAAGAGCCCGTGACGCTGATCGTGGCACTCTGCGTGCTGGGGCTCCTGGGGATGATCCTCTACGGCGCGGTGCGGGTGCTGCCCGGGATCGGCAAGAGGATCAGCGAGTCATCCTATTTCCGCCTGGAGGGCGTGGATGTGATCGGGGTCGAGAGGGCCGACGGGACGGGATCGGGCGCGCCATCGGGTTTAGCGCGGGGAGTCCCGCTCCTGGAGACGGACCTCGTGGCCATACGGGAGCGGCTGAAGTCCGTCGACTGGGTCAAGGACGCCCAGGTGCGCAGGGGCCTGCCCAATAAGCTGATTATCACGATCGTCGAGCACGCACCGGTGGCGGTGACCATGACCGACGAGGGGCCGCGCTTCGTCGACCCGGACGGTGAGGTGGCTCGAAATCGGCGCCGATATCGGCGGGCTCCCGATCTTTGTCGGGATGACGATGCGCACCGAGTACGCCGAAGGGGCCCGGCTCCTGGAGAAGCTGTCGGCCAAACGGCTGATCGCCGACGGGTACGTGCAATCGATGAGGTTCGATCCCGTGATGGGATATACCGTCTTAACGCGGGAAGGGATTGAGATACGGTTCGGGCAGCCGCCTTTCGATGAGAAGATCGCCGGCTGACCGAGGTGCTTGGCGATGCGCAGAAACGGGGTCCCATCCGATACGTCTATCTGAACATTGAAGACAGGGTTATCGTGAAGGTCGGGGCACCGGCGATGTAATCTCCCTCAAGGAATGGAGGTGAAATGATGACGGCAATCGGCAATATATTCGTCGGTCTTGATATCGGGACCACCAAGATCTGCGCCATCGTGGGTGAGCAGGTCGATGGAGAGATCGAGATCATCGGGATCGGCTCGACGCCGTCGCGGGGTTTGCGTAAAGGGGTGGTGATCAATATCGAGAGCACCGTTTCATCCATCAAGAAAGCGATCGGAGAGGCGGAGCTGATGGCGGGACTCGAGATCAAATCGGTCTTCGTGGGGATCGCCGGCGGACATATCAAGGGTTTCAATAGCCACGGTATCATCGCGGTCAAAAACCGGGAGGTGACCGAGAGCGACGTGAAACGGGTCATTGACGCCGCCCGGGCCATCGCCATACCGGTCGACAGGGAGGTGATCCACATCCTGCCCGCAGGAATTCATCGTGGACGAGCAGGACGGCATCCAGGAGCCGATCGGTATGAGCGGCGTGCGGCTGGAGGCCAAGGTACACATCGTGACCGGGGCGGTGACCAGCGCGCAGAACATCATCCGGTGCGTAAACCGGACGGGACTGGACGTGTCCACGATCGTCCTGGAGCAGCTTGCCTCTGCCGAGGCGGTCCTCTCCGAGGACGAGAAAGAGCTGGGTGTCGTCATCATGGACATCGGCGGCGGGACGAGCGATGTGGCGGTCTTCTCCCAGGGAAGCATCAAGCACACGACGGTGCTGGCGCTGGGCGGTGACCATCTGACCAACGACATCGCCGTGGGCCTGCGAACCCCCATCATCGACGCGGAACGCATCAAGAAGAAGAGCGGCTGCGCCCTTGCATCACTCGTTGAGAAGGACGAGACCATCGAGGTGCCGTCGGTGGGGGGGAGAAAGCCGCGGGTGGTCTCGCGGCAGATCCTGGCAGAGATCATCGAGCCCCGGGTGGAGGAGATACTGTCCCTCGTTCACCGCGACATCGTCCGGTCGGGATACATGGACGTCCTGGCGTCGGGAGTGGTACTGACGGGAGGGTCGTCACTGCTGGAAGGGATCGGAGAGATGGCCGAGCAGATCTTCAACATGCCGGTCCGCGTCGGCTATCCTGCGGGGATCGGCGGCCTGGTTGACGTGGTCAACAACCCGATGTATGCCACAGGCGTAGGGCTGGTGCTCTACGGCTTCAAGAACGGGGGACAGGCGCGTTTCCGCGTGGGTGATAAAAATATGTTCAATAAGGTAACCGATCGATTCAAAGAGATTATCAAGGACTACTTTTAATCCCGGAGGACCCAACCATGGATATGTTCGAGTTTGTAGAGAATAGTCTGGGGGGGGCCAAGATCAAGGTGATCGGCGTGGGCGGCGGCGGAGGCAACGCCGTGGACAATATGATCGAGATGGGGCTTGCCGGGGTCGATTTTATTTGCGCCAATACCGACGCTCAGGCCCTCGCTGCGTCCAAGGCCTCCCTGAAGCTGCAGCTCGGCGCCAAGCTCACCAAGGGGCTTGGGGCGGGATCCAACCCGGATGTCGGCAAGCGGGCCGCGGAAGAAGACCGGGACAAGATCCGTGAACACCTGAGCGGCGCCCACATGGTCTTTATCACCGCCGGAATGGGGGGCGGGACCGGCACGGGAGGGGCGCCTGTCTGCGCGGAGATCGCCAAGGAGGTGGGGGCACTGTCGGTGGCCGTGGTAACCAAGCCCTTTTCCTTCGAGAACAAGAGGCGGATGGAGCAGGCGGAGGCCGGCATCGTGGAGCTGGCAAAGCATGTCGATACCCTGTTGTGCATCCCTAACCAGAAACTCCTTGAGGTCGCCGGAAAGGACGTCACGCTCGTTACCGCCTTTAAGAGGGCCGACGAGATCCTCTATTTCGCCGTTAAGGGCATCTCGGACCTCATCACCGTCCGGGGGCTCATCAACCTCGATTTTTCCGACATCAGGACGGTCATGGAGGAGACGGGAATGGCGATCATGGGGACCGGAAAGGCCGAGGGAACCCACAAGGGGGTGGAGGCGGCCAAGCGCGCGGTGACCAGCCCGCTGTTGGAGGAGCTTTCCATTCACGGGGCGCGGGGTGTGCTCGTGAACCTCACCGGCGGAGAAAACCTGACCCTCGAAGAGGTGGAAGGCGCCATGACCTACGTCCAGAAGGAGGTCCACCCCGAGGCGCACATAATCTTCGGCGCCGTCATCGATCGGCAGATGGGCGACGAGCTGATGGTCACCGTCATCGCGACCGGTTTCACCCGAGCCGACGAAGGGATCAGCAGGGAGCTGATTAAGATCGGTCCGGCGGCGGTGATCGGTCAGGCCAAGAGCGATCTGGATATGCCGACCTTTATCCGAAAAGAGCGAGACGCCATAGCCATCGACAAGGTGACAAGGAAGAATCTTTCGGTCAACGGCGAGGATTCTGAATACGACATCCCCACATTCCTGAGGAAAAAGGCCGACTGACGATTCGCTGAAGGGACGGGTGATACGCGAACGTGTCTTCGTATGAAAGGCATCTGATCGACCTTGTACGACGTGAGAAGGGACTGCGCCCTTCGGGCGGCCGACTTTCGACTGCCCTTATCTATCCCAACCGCTATTCGGTGGGGATGAGCAACCTCGGTTTTCTATCGGTCTTCCGGGAGGCGGCAGAGACCTTTGATGTCGCCGTCGAGCGTGCTTTCCTCCCCGAGCCCCGCGATGAATCCGCCCTCAAGAAGGCCGGCAGGCCGGTGCTCACCCTCGAGTCACGCCGGGGCCTGAGGGAAATGGATCTCCTCCTCTTTTCCATATCCTTTGAGAACGACTATCTCAATCTCCTTAAGATACTCAATCTCTCGGGAATTCCCCTGCGGACGCGCGCGAGAGGCAGCGGATACCCGTTGGTCGGGGCCGGCGGCGCGGCCGTCCAGATCAACCCCGAGGCGGTCTCGCCGTTTGTGGATTTCTTTGCCCTTGGAGAGGGAGAGGGCTTTACCTCGGATATCCTTGCCCTCGTCAGGGACAGGGGGGGGCGGCAGGGGAGCAGGGACGAGATCCTGGACGCCCTTTCGGAGGTCGCGGGGATTTATATACCGGAACGGTTCGAGGCCGACTATGACGACCGGGGGAGGCTCGCATCCTTCGTAAACGTCTCGGGAGGTCCCGACCGGGTTACGGCCAGAAAGACGGCGAGCCTTGCGGGGAGGTCACTCTGCTCACCCATACTGAGCGCCGACGCGGAGTTTTCCGACATGCTTCTGGTGGAGCTCGAGCGGGGATGCCCTTTCGGGTGCGCGTTCTGCGTGGCTTCGGCCCTCTATGCCCCCGTGAGGATGCGTCCGGAGGCCGATATCCTCTCAGACATCGAAGCGGGAATGGAATTGACGGGGACGGTCGGGCTGGTGGGACCGGCGGTGTCGAGTCACCCCGGCCTCGTCCGCATCCTGGAGCGAATCAGAGAGCGGGGCGGTGCGGTCGGACTCCCGTCGGTCAGAACGGAGCTATTGACCGATGAGGCGATCGGGCTGCTGTCGGAGCTCGGGGTGAAGACCCTGACGATCGCGCCGGAGGCGGGAACCGAAGGCCTGCGCAAGGTCATCGGCAAGGCGATGCCCGACGATGAGATACTGGGCCTGACGGGCAGGGCGGCGGCCGCGGGGATTACGAGCGTGCGACTCTATTTTCTGGTCGGCATGCCCGGCGAGAGCGAATCAGATATCCGGGCCATCTCCGACCTCACGAAAAGGGTTCGTCACTCGATACTATCGGCCACCAGAGGGAGCGGCAAGTCCGGCAGGGTCACCGTGTCGCTTACGCCCCTGGTCCCCAAACCGCATACGCCGCTGATGTGGATGGCGATGGAGAACCGCAAAGACCTTTCAAAAAAGATCGCCCGGGTCCAGTCGGCGCTCAGGGCGGTCGGGGGGATATCGGTCGTCTTTGAGCCGCCCAAGTGGTCGTACATCCAGGCGCTCCTTTCCCGCGGCGATCGGCGTGTCGCCGAGATCCTCGAGCACGCGGCGATGGGCGACGGTGACTGGAACGCCGCTTTTCGGGAAACGCCGGTCAACCCCGATTTTTACGTGCTGCGCGAGCGCGACGCGGACGAGCTCTTCCCCTGGGACTTCATCGACCTTGGCATCGACAAGAAGAAACTCTCTGCCCGCTATAAGAAGATCAGGAGAGATATCGTCGGTAGTTAACCCGGCCTTTCCTCCGCGGCACGGAGGCCGAAACCGCCGCGCCACCGGAAACCATTCTTGACGGAACCCTTCTTTTTTGCTATCCTGAAAACAAAAAGAAGAAAATGAACGAACTCTGGCGCGCCGCCTTTGATTCCATGACGCGGCAAGCGGACATGCGCTCGGTCGTCGTCAAATCACTGATCCTCGCGACGGTGGCCGCCGGCTCCGCGGTCGGTTACTTTCACTATCTGGTCTTCGATGTGGCCTCCGGCGCCCCCCTCCGGGGGCAGGCCCCGGGGGTCTTCCTGGTAATCGAGCTTGCGCTGCTCTGGCTGGTCCTTTTGCTCTCGTCGCTGATCGGGTTTTCATTCTCTCAGCGGCTGGAGCTGCCCGGGTTCGGGCGGATGCGGGAATTTCTTATCGCGCTCCCGCTCCTGATCCTCGGCGGGCTTGCCCTGGTGGGGGTATCATATTTTGCATTCGACAGATATTTCTTCGCCATTTCGCCCGTCTCTTTTCCGAACAAGCCGATCTACCTCTTCGCTATCCCCTTCAAAGCGGCCTTGGCCGACGAGACGATCCTCCGGCTGGGACTGGTCACGATCGGGGTGAGCCTGACCAAGAACAAGAGCGCGGGAGTTATCCTGATGTCGGCCGTCTCCTCTCTATTGACCGTCAAATACTTCGAGTTCATCGGGATACCCTTTGCCCTCAACCATTTCTATATCGTCTATCTCCTTCTTTCGTTTCTGGGCAACATTATACTGGGCTGGCTGTTTGTGACGCGCGGGCTAGCCTATTCAATGGTGCTCAAGTTCGTCATCGGGTGCAAGTACCTGCTGATCGTGTGGCTGGGGTCGTGAGATGAGGACTCGGGTCGTTTTCCTCCTGCTGATCGTTCTCGCATGGCCTGCCGTCGCCCGGGCGGAGGAGCCGTGGGTGCGCGTCGAGCTGCTTGGCGGTATTGACCTCATATTCAACGCGGACATATCGGGAGGAGAGAAGGTCTTTGAGTCGATAGAAAGGAGAGACCCGTCCAACCCCGCCCCCTATATCTACCGGGCGATGGCCCTCATGTCCTATCCTCCCCGGGAGGGGATGAAGGGGATAGATCCGGAGGTCATCGAGGGGCTCCTTTCGACGGGGATCGGATATGCTCAGAGCGGGGATTGGAGAAACGACGAGGGGAGGGTGAAGCTCCTGCTGGCTACCGCCTACTCTCTGACGGCCCAGCTCGCGCTGGAGGAAAAGGAGTACGCCAAGGCGTCGCGGGCTGCCCTTCGGGCGAGGGACTATCTGGAGGAGGCGGCCCGCATCTCCCCGGACGACCCCGACGTCCGCTATGGGGTCGGGATACTCTCCTACGGGATGAGCGAGATGCCCCCGGTTGCGCGCTCGATCCTCTCGCTGATGAAGATCCGCGGCGACAAAGAGCAGGGAATCGACGATCTGGAAGATGCGGCAAAACGGGGCGTCTACACGAAGATGAGCGCACGGGTGGCCCTGCTGATGATCATGGCCAACATCGAGGATCGATTCGCGGAGGCGGTCGGGTACGGCCGGGACCTGGTCGCCCGATATCCCAATAACCCGGAGCTCTATTTCCCGTATGCCAACGCCCTGTCGGAGACGGGCGACCACGAGGCGGCGCTGGCGGTCGCGGCGGCCCTCAAGCACAAAATCGACGAGAGACTACCCTATTTCGACGGGGCTATTGTCCCGCGGTATCATCACCTGATGGGAAAGCTCCTCATGGACGAGGGGAGGCTTGACGAGGCGGCCGCGGAGCTGAAAAAGGCGCTCGTGGTCAACGACGAGAACTATGCCTGGGTCCGGCCCCTGGCGCTGGCGCGCCTGGGCATGATCGCAGACCTCACGGGGGAGAGGAAAGAGGCGGTTGACTATTACCAACAGGCCATTGACACAAAGATCGATGGAGCGGGGATCGCCCTCGCGCGAGAAATATTTGGAGAAACCCTATCGCCGGGAGAGTGGAAAATAGCTCAGGTTGTGGTATAATTCGTATCGCGTCGGTCATTCACGGATAACCGAAGGCCCGCGCATCGGACCCGGGGGATGACGCCACAATCTCACCTCTCAGCTAAATGAGGAGTTCCTATGCAGCGACTCAGCTACGACCAAAGAAACCCGATCTATGACATCTTCGGGGAAAAGTTCTCCCTGGAAATATTCACCCTCGAGAACGTCTACGGAATCGACCCGGAGCGCACCGATCTGAAGGTCGAGGGCGATCGGGCGATCCTTACGGCCCGCGGGCTGACCTGGGCGGGAGGCAGAGAGACCTGCGAGGGCGGGGCGATGTTTCTGGTGGAGAAGAGCGCCAACGGGCTCACGTTCAAGCTGGAGGCCGCCCATCGGGATAGGCTGCGCGCCGCGAAGGTTATCGTCAAGGGACAGCGGGGGACGAGCGTTACCAGCGACCATTCCGAAAACTATGCCGATCATGCCGGGCGGCATGACGTTCGACTACCCGCACTGGAATATTTTCATGCTCCGGATGCCCATCGTTTTCCTCAAGGGGGACAAGGGGTATGTCTCTTTTTCGTCTCTCGACGACGAGGTAACGCCGAAGCGTTTTTCCTTCATCCCGGAGGGCGACACGGTGGACGTGGAGCTGATCTACGAGGCGCCGGCGACCCGGTTTGCCTCAGCGATTGTCACCGCTCCCTGGGAGATGTGCACACGTGACGGACCCCGCCGGCGAGGCTGTGCGTTTTCTTGAAGCGGCGGCCGCTGCCTACGGATTGGCTCCCTTTGACGTCCGGCCGGACGTGCCGGATTGGATGCGCAGGATCAGCCTGGTGCTGTCGATCCACGGCATGCACTTTTCCGGGTACGTCTTCAACACCTACAAGGAGATGCTGTCTGTCATCAAGTGGTTTGCCGACCGAATGCCGGGCGAGCAGATCCTGGCCTATCTTCCCGGATGGGAGGGAAGGTACTACTGGCAGTACGGTGACTACCGGCCGGAGCCCCGGCTGGGCGGTCCGGAGGGGTTTGCGCGGCTCGTGGAGGGTGCCCACGCCCTGGGGGCGCGGGTGATGCCGATGTTCGGGGCCAACTGCACCAACCGCGAGCACCCGGACTTCTCCGAATACGGCCCGATCTCGCTTTTGCACGACGCGAGCGGGGCGGTCTTCCTGGGCAACAAGCCCGACTGGAGCGGAGATCGCTCCTACGACCCCGGCTGGCAGATCTGGCTTAACCCGGCCGCACCGCCGTGGCAGGAACGCCTGATGGAGACGTTTGACGGCCTGATCAAAGAATTCAAATTCGACGGCGTCTTCCTGGACACGGACAACGCCTGGACCAACGACCCTTATTATGCTCTTTTTGACGGGTATAAGGCCATCAAGGCCGAGCTGAAATCGGCATTCCCCGAGCTGCTGATTGCCGGGGAGGGGTGGTACGACGCCCTGCTGGCGATTACCCCGCTTACCCAGATGGGGGGGCCGCCCCACTGGCCCGGGCTCTTTGAGAAATACGCGCGATCGACCCCGCACCTGTCGGCACCGTCGCCGTGCCGGGGCAGTACCGGGGTGCACGAGCTCGGATACGCGCCCTACGTGCAACCCGTCCTGAAGCCGGGCGAGATCCCGATGGTGACGATTGTGGACGGGACCCTGGCCGCCGCGCCGGACGCCCTGATGGATTACGTGAAGCTGGCCGAAGAATACGCGAAAAAGAACAAGTAGCCGCACCCGAAATGGTGCGGGAATGACTCCGGTCAGGACCGGTCCGAGCAGGAAATCGCGCATGAGCTCACGTCCATAGTGCCCGCGGGGACCGGGGCGGAAGGGCGTTTGGGCGAAAAGTGATAGAAAGGGCATGAAAAAGGCATAAAAAAAGGCCGGCATAAGCCGGCCTTTTCACGAATTACGCGGGCAGTTTAGCGGCGGTAATGTTTCCACCATTTGTGGAAACCGCCGCCTTTTTCCCTATCACCGTCCCATCCACGGCCGCATCCGCCGCCGAATCCGGGGCCAAAGCCTCCGCCAAATCCGGGTCCCATCATTCCGGCACCGAAGCCTCCACCAAATCCCATCATAAAGGCGTAGGGATTTGCCTTGAGCTGTTCAGGGGTCAAGAGCGCCCGTGCCTGGTCCCGAAAATCTCGCGAAAGGGCGATTCTCTTGTCTGCTGAGGGCTCTGAGTCTCGTCCTGTGCCTTATCGATCGCCTTTACGTTCGGCGTTTCGGCTACGTAGAGCTTCCTCAACTGGCGTCCCTTGTCAATAATCTGGTCAGTGATCTTGTCGCCTTCGGTGAAAGACTTCTTCTGCAGATCGGTCAGCTTCTTTTGCTGATCGGTGGTCAGATTCAGGGTGCCGGCCGGACCGCCCTGGATAGTAGGGGCAGCTCCAATTGTCTTTGTCCGGTCCCTTGGAATCATCCCGGGGATCGGCAAAGGCGACACCCGCAATCACGAGCCCCGTAATCAGGAGCGCCGCGATGCTTATGGCAACTATACTTTTTTTCACAGTATCCTCCTTGTTTTGTTTTCTCTCTATCGACATGTCGATGGTTAGCACACCGTACGTTATCTGTTTCGGCCTTCGCCTCTCCCACCCCATCGCCGGCCCTTTCTCGGGGCCGTGTCTATTTCCATCGCCAAATGGGGGGCCGGGGGGAGGCGGCATCATGCACCGTCCCATATAGTCGAAGAGCATCTGCTGCTGCTCGGGTGTCAGAACGCCCCGAATGGCGATGATCTGCCGCACGATGAGCTTCTCTATCTGGGCCTGAATGCCGGAGATCTCGGTGATCTTCGCGTCGATGGCCGCAAGGTCGGGGTTCTGTTCGGCAATCAGGACGGTGAGCTCGCACCGTTTCAGGAAGAGCTCATTCCTGAGCTTGTCCATCGGGTCCCTGCCTTCGGTCATGATGGCATGCATCCGGTCGGTCTGCTCGGGCGTAATTCCCTTGATCGTGCCCAGCCAATGCGGGAGAGGGCGCCTTTCATGGAACAGGCGAGTGTTCCGGAGCGCGTCGTAGCCCATGAAGCCCAACAGCCCGAGGTTAATGCCGACGGAGACGATCAGGATGATGATCAGCGTCCTTCTACTCATTGTTCACCTCCTCGGAATCACCGTAATAGAGGCTGATGAGAGAGTCGGGAGGCGCCTTGGAGAGATACTGGACGGGCAGCGCGTCGGACGAGGCCGTGCTTGTGGAGCCGAGGGACGAAGACACCAGGATGCCTACGGCAATCCCGAAGAGCGCCGCGGCGACGTAGACGAAGGCGGGTTGGAACGCCCGGCCGAAGAACCGGTCGAGACTGTTGGACCGGCGCCGAGTCCTGCGATTGAGAGCCGAAAGGACCCCCGGCAGGATATCGGGGGTCTCCACCATACACAGGGCGCCGGCGATAGCCGATGACAGCTCCTTCTGGGCGGCCAGCTCCGTACGGCACCGCGCACAGGTTTCGAGGTGCGCCGTGAGCCGGCTACTCCTTTCGGTGTCCATCTCGCCGTCGAGATATACCGATATCAGCCGTCTCATCCTCGATTTTGTGTGTGTGATCAAAAACATCGTTCTCACTTCCTTTGCCGGGAAATCCCTTTGATTCCCGTTGAAAAGCCCGTCGGAGGGTACACATCGGCTTTTCGTCTGATACTATAAACCGCCCGACGCCGAAAATCCTTCGGTTTCGGGCATTATCCTTTTTGCGACCGGCTTCCCAGACTCTTTCGCATCTTCTCTTTTGCGCGCGAGAGCAGCGACTCGACCGCCGCGATGCTCGTGCCGGTGATTTCGGCGATTTCGGCGTAGCTGAGGCCCTCGGTATATTTCATAATCAGGGCGGAGCGTTCCCGGGCGTTGAGGTGCCCGAGCGCGTCCTGGACCCTTCTTTTTTCGTCCCGCTCGATCAGGGATTGTTCCGGCCCGTCGTCCGGTGACGGGGTCGCGTCCACTGCTTCATCGCGATCGGCCGCGGACTCCGGTCTCTTCTTTACGAAGACCTCGTTCACGACCAGGTTGTGGGCGATGGTGAAAAGATAGGTGGTGAATTTTGAATCGGGGCGATACCGGAGGCGCGCCGTATAGAGCCTGAGAAAGACCTCCTGAGAGAATTCCTTGGCGGTATCGATGTTCTGCGTAAAACGGAAGAAATAGTTGATCAGCGCACCCTGGTGCTTCCTGACCAGATACTCGAAGCCCCAGGCGTGGCCGCCTGCGGCCGCCTCCATCGCCTCGAAATCCTTGTCGTGGTCTTGATGGCGATTCTGTTTCACGTTGTAGCCTTAAACAAGGATGTTCGAAGAATCCTTCGCTCATTATACAATGAAAATAGTCACGGGATAATTAATTGTTGAAGATACTTGATAAAGGTGGTATTATTATTGCTGTTCATGCTAGATGGAGTCATCTATGAGTGTTTCGGTTCGCCGGTCGTTCGTGCGTACCTGTCTTGTCCTGTTATGTCTCCTGATTCCCGCAAGTCTCTTCGCGGACGACTACGGGACGGTTTGCTCTCTCCTGCTCAAGGCCAAGAACCGCGCGGATAGTCTTACCGACTACACTCTGACCCTTACGAAACAGGAACGGGTGGGAGGAAAACTGCTGCCCCAGGACACGGTATTGATCAAGTTCAAGAAGCCCCTCTCACTCTATATCAAGAACCTTAACGGGAAGCATATAAACCGGGAAGTTATCTACGTTAAGGACATGAACGACAACAAAATGATCGTAAGCCCGGCGGGTCTCTTCGGGGGGCTGAGCGTGCGGATTTCTCCGGATCACATCATGGCCAAACGGGAAAGCCGCCATACGATCACCGAAGCGGGGCTCCCCAACATCATGACTCGAATGGCCCAGATGATCGAAAACGACAAGAAGAAGAGCGGCTCCTCCCTCACGGCGACCTACCTTGGAGAAGGGTACTGCTCGCCGGAAAGAGTAATCCGTGTCAGGATCGATAACAGCAGCTACGCGCCGAGAACGGAAATAGCCCTCGACGCGTCAACGCTGCTGCCCGTCGAAATCACCTCATATGATACCGACGGCTCACTCCTGGAATATTATCGCTACCGGGACATCACGACCAACGTGGGCCTGACCGACGCCGATTTTGACCCCAAAAATCCCGCGTATCATTTCTAGCCGAAGTCGAAAGGAGCAACGGCCGTCGACGGCATGACTCCAAAAGAGACCGCCGCCCGGCCCTCTGTGCAAGGCGTCGATCCGCCTCCCCCAGGCGACGCACATCCGACCGGCACGCGCTCCGTTCACCTCACCACGTCATACGGCCACATGACGATGCCTCCGTCCATAAATTTCACGTCGTTGAATCCCAGCCCTTCCAGGATCTTTGCCGCCTCGTACCCCCTGAGACTGATCTTGCAGTACGCAATGATCTCCTTATTCTTGGGCAGGGTGTGAGCCTCTGTCCTCAGCTTCCCCAGGGGTATGTGGACGACCTTGTCGGACGGGAGCCGGCCGTCAGCGGAGAGCTCGAGTGGCATGCGAACGTCAAGGAACACGCAATCGTCGCCCCGTTTGATCCTCTCCATCGCCTGGGCCGGCGTGATACTCTTAGCGATGCCGTCCAGCTTGTTTCTCATTATGTTGGCGGCGGTGATGATGTTGTCCATTGCCGAGGAGTAAGGCGGTGCGTACCCGAGGTCCAGGTTGGCCACCTGGTCGACGGTAGCGCCGAAGTTGAGGGCGGTGGCGGCCACGTCGATGCGCTTGTCAGCGTCCCCCGGTCCGATGATTTGGGCGCCGAGGAGCCTGCGACTCTTTGTGTCTGCAACAAGCTTAATGACGATGGTCTTGGCCCCCGGGTAGAAATGGGCCTTGTCGGGGGCAGGTGAAAGGACGGTCTGAACGTCAAAGCCCGCTTTTTTCGCCGCGGCCTCCGAGAGCCCCGTGGCTGCCGCTGTATAGTCAAAGACCTTGACGATGGCGGTTGGGCACACCCCCCTGAACAGTTCGCTTCCCCCGGCCACATTGGTGCCGATCACCCGCCCGTGTTTATTAGCCGTCGACCCCATGGGGACATTGACGCGTTTGCCGTGGACAAGGCCGATCTGTTCCACGCAGTCACCCCCGGCGTAGATGTCGGGGTCTGAGGTTTTCATCTCTTCATCGATGAGGATACCGCCCAACTCCCCGATCTTAAGTCCGCTGTCTTTTGCGAGCTTGGCGTTGGGTTTCACGCCGACGGCAACCAGCACGAAATCGGCCGGGATCTCGCCCTTGTCGGTGACGACGCTTGCCGCGTTGCCCTGGCCGTCGCCGGTGATCCTGGCGACCTTCGTATCGGTCATGACGGCCACGCCCTTTTCTACCAGGTGCTTGGTCAGATATGCGCTCATCTCGGCATCGAAGAGACCGGGCAGGATACGATCCATCATCTCGATAATGGTGACAGAAAGGCCCTTCCTGACGAGCGATTCAGTTACCTCCAGGCCGATGAGGCCCCCGCCGATGACGACCGCCTTCTTCAGCTTCCCACCGGAGGTGGCCTGGTCGATCTTCACGGCGTCCTCGACGCACGCCTGGGAGCAGAGGGTAAAGACATTGTTGACCGAATCCCGTCCGGGAATATCCGGCATGAACGGGGCGCCGCCCGTCGCGAGCACCAGCTTGTCATAGGGGATCTCGGAGTGGGTGCCGTCGGCGGTGTTGACCACGTGAACCGTCTTCTTTGTGCGGTCAATCGACTCGGCCAGCGTCCGGTTGAGGACGGTGATGTCCTTCACGTTCTTGAAGAAGACGGTGTCCCTCACCACACCGATGGGCGTCTCCATCAGCCCCTTCACGTCCTTAACGTCCCCCGACAGGAAATAGGGGATGCCGCACCCGGCGTACGAAAGGAGCTCCCCTTTTTCGATGATGGTGATCTGAGCCTCGGGGTCAAGCCGCCTCGCCCGAGCGGCGGTCTTCGGACCGCAGGCCACGCCGCCGACGATAACGATCTTCTTTGGCATTCTATTCTCCTCTATCTGATTATCTATTGCGGACCAGTTCTTTTCCCCGTCACCTGTAACGACGGATGGTCGATCCGCCGGCACGACAAAGAGCGCCCGCTTCACGTCATGTCGGCTTTAAGCCCTCGCTGCTGGGAAAATGTGGGAAAGAGTCGTTCCGAATGAGTAATTCAGTGATAAAGCTCCAAGGCGCAGGAATTACTTTATGGTCTAAATCATACAGATGGGGGTGTGGGCGAAAGGATTCACGGCCCCACTGCTATTTCGGGCCGTATCCCTTTTCGAGCCACTGCTGGAAGTGAGCCGCAAGAAGATGAACAAGCGGGAGGCTCACGGCGATGACGATGACGGCGGTTACCGTCCAGATGAACGTTGAGGCCGCAGGCAGCGGATGCCGTGAGTTGATGACAGCGAGCGCCCAGACGCAATAAGGGGCGGCGATAAGGCTCGTAATGACGACCGGGACATAGCGTCTGACGACGATGAACTGACCGACGTGAACGATCAAGTGGATGAAAAAGCCGATCAACATTCCGGCCCACAGGGCGTACAGGCCGAGCTCAACGGAAATCAGGGTGACGGCGGAGACCATCAGGAACATGGCAGCCACCGCCAGCGCGAACGAAGACGTCGAAAGCCCGTTGAAGTGGGGGAGCATCCGGGCGGCTATGCGCGGGAAGCGGCGCGTGAGAAAATCGGCATTCTTGTCAACCCACGGCTGCATCATGATGATCTCCTCGAAGTCGTGGATCATAAAAACGATCGGCAACAGCCACATGACGGTCTCGGTTTTCATAGCATCTAACCTATATTTCCACGAATTTCTTCACTCGCCCGGTGACGCCTCACGTGCGTCGTCCTGTCTCTCGATCTCCTGCTCCCTGAGCGCCTTTCTCAGCACCTTTCCCATCATGCTCTTGGGCAGATCGTCGCGAAACTCAATGATCTTGGGGACTTTATACGATGCGAGGTTCTTCTTGCAGTAGGCGGTGATTTCATCGGCCGTGGCGATCTGGCCCTCCTTGAGCACAATGAAGGCCTTGACCGTCTCACCCCGGTACGGGTGGGGGATTCCGACGGTCACGGCGTCCCTGATCTTGGGGTGGGCGTAGAGGACCTCGTCTATCTCCCTCGGATAGATATTGTAGCCCCCGGCGATGATCATATCCTTTTTACGGTCGACGATATAGAAGAACCCGTCCTCGTCCATTACCCCGATGTCGCCGGTGTAGAGCCACCCGTCTTTGAGCACCTGCGCGGTCTCGTCCGGCCGGTTCCAGTAGCCCGCCATTACCTGCGGACCCTTGATCAGGATCTCACCCGGCTGCCCCGGCTTCATCGGGGTCACCCCGTCGTCCGCGTCCACGATTCTCGAATCGGTATTGGGGATCGGGAATCCGACGCTGGCGGTCTTGCGCATGCCGAAAAACGAATTGGCGTGGGAGACCGGGGCCGCCTCCGACAGCCCGTATCCCTCGATGATCCGACCGCCGGTGAGCCGCTCGAACTCGTTCATGACCACCACCGGCAGGGCCGAGGCCCCGGAGAAACAGCCCTTGATGGAGGAGATATCGTACTTCTTCAGATCAGGGTGGTTGATAATCCCGACGTACATGGTCGGCACGGCGCAAAAATAGGTCGGTTTCAGCTTCGGGATAGCCGAAAGTAGCATATTCACGTCAAACCGGGGGATGAGCTGGATCTGCGCGGCCTGCCAGATCGGCATGACGGTGCACATCGTCAGGCCGTAGATATGAAAGGCCGGAATTACCGAGATGTGACGCTCCCTTCCCTCGACGGCGTTGGTAAAATAGCTGCCGATCTGAACGGTACAGGCGATGATATTGCGGTGGGTCAGCATGACACCCTTGGGGGTGCCGGTGGTGCCCCCGGTATACTGCAGGAGCGCGAGATCGGCGGGCGCAGGCGCCGGAACATCAACGGCCGGGGCGTTGGCCTTGATGATATCCTTAAAACGGGTCACCCGCTCGTCGGGAAGGGCGGGGACCCACATCCCCTGGCGCCTGGCGACGATGGGGTAAAAGAGGGCCTTGAGGGGGGGGAGGTAGTCCCGGATGTTGGTGACGATGACTCGTTTGAGGGCAATGCCTGCCATGATCCCCTTGACGCGCTTTTCCCAGAGGATATCGAGGGTTATGAGCGTCTCGGCGCCGGAATCGTTGAACTGGAACGTCAGCTCCCGCTCAACATAGAGCGGGTTAAAGCCCACCGCCACGGCCCCCAGGCGGAAACAGGCATAAAAGGCGATGACCGACTGGGGACAGTTGGGCAACATGATCGCCACCCTGTCTCCCTTTTTAACCCCCATTGCGGCAAGCCCCGAGGCCATCCGGTCCACGTGGTCCTTGAGCTGGGTGTAGGTCAGGACGTGACCCATAAAATAGGTCGCCGGATTGCCCGGGTAGTTCTCGCGGGCGCGGGTTAGCACGTCGTAGATGGTAATCTCGGGGATATCCATCGTGGGAGTGACACCCTTGTCGTAGTAGTGGTGCCATTTTCGCGGTTCCATGGCGGCCTCGATAAATAAGCGGGGAACAAGAGTGAAGCTTATGATAATAAAAGTATAATAGAAAAGGGAAGACGTGTCAATGGATAGGGAGGCAGAAAACCGTAAATTTTTAATATATCATTACCCGTCCGCCGCGTGTCTGCCGACGGCCCTCACCGTGAGTCGTGCCTCGATGAGGACCCTGTTGGACTCATCGCCGCCCCAGTGCTCCTGCCAGTCGCCGGTTATCCGGGACTCGACGGAAGGACCCGTCTCGATCTCCTGCATGACGAGGGCCGAAAGCTGTTCCATAGCCGCGGCCTTGGCGTCCGCAAGGCTGCCGAAACTCTTTCTCTCTTCCGGAGTGAAAAGGACGAAGCCGCCGTCTCCAAAGGAGCGGATTACCGCCTCCCTCAGCGCGAGCACGATTCCCGATACGGCCCCTATGGCCCCGGCCACCGCCGCATCCTCCGGAACGACACAGTCGGCTCCGAGTTTTTGGGCGACGGGCGAAACAAACAGGCTCACGGGCGCCCCAACGCCGATAATCGTCCGTTCCATGCCGATATCCAGTCGCACCCCTCCCGCGTCCCTCCCATCGTGGAGCCACGCGGCGGCAGGCTTTGCCAGGATTCCGAAGTCGGAAAAGCCGTCGTTGGTCTCCGCGCCGAGGGACGAGGCGACCAGCAGGAAGAAGAGCCGCTCCCCGATCGCATCGATGACCCGCCGGGAAAGCTCTTCAGGGGTGATTCCCATGAAACGCGCCGCCACCGATAGCGCGCGGGAGGACGCCTCGCGGTCGCCGACGGCCGCCAGGCCCGCAGCATTGAAGACATCGGTGGGTGTCAGACCGGCACGGATGACGAGGCCCGCGGGTATAAGGCGGTCCAGGCTGCGCTCCAGAGTGAGCCATTGGCGAACGTCGGTCGTTTCCGCCTCGCTGACCGGGGAGGGGCCGATCCGTTCCAGGGCGTCGCGATATTCGGCGGCGGCCTCGGCCGCGGGCTGCGTTATCCAGAGTGCATAAAAGTCGGTGGGCTGGTGCCGTGACGAACGGCTTATGGAGCCCTCCAATCGGGCGAGGCGGTCGGTGATCTCCGGGTATCGCTCGGCGAGCCTCCCGACGGGTAGTACCCGGGTCGGGCCCACGCAGACCGTCTGGCGGTCGGCGTAATCGATGAGGCTGTCGCCGCCCAGTCCCGTCGTCTGCATGTCGACGGCCGAGACGAAGGTACGGTATTCTCCCACCCGGGCGCCCCGGCCGCAGAGACGGGGGACGCCCGCCGAGAGCGCCGCGATGTCGGTGGTAGTCCCCCCCACGTCGATCACGATCGTATCGACGCCCTCGGCAAGGGGCGCAAGCGTCCTGGCTCCCACCACGGAGGCCGCCGGTCCCGAGAGGATCGTCTCGATGGGGCGGGAGCGGGCCGTTGCCTCGCTCATCAGCGAGCCGTCCCCCCTGACGACCATGAGGGGGGCGGCGATCGAGAGGCGGGAGAGTGCCCCGCTTACCGCGTCCAGGAGTTCGGCTATCAGGGGGATGAGCCCGGCGTTGAGTGCCGCGGTGGTCGCGCGCACCTCGGCGTCCAGGTCCATCGAAAGGCGGTGTCCCAGGACAACGGGCTTTTCCGGTCGCCTTTGCTATGACGGCCTCCACCCGGTTCTCGTGGCGGGGATTGCGGACCGAAAAATAGGAGGCGCACGCGTAGGCGGATACGTCCCGATCGACCGCCGCGATGAAGTCCTTCACCGCCTTTTCGTCGAGCGGGGCCGCCTCTTCGCCCCGTACGGTGTGTCCTCCGGCGATACGGCCGTGTCACGACCCCGGGGATGGGCACGGACAGGTCCCTCTCGTAGCCGACGATCAGAAGGCCCACCGGGCGGTTCTTTCTCTCGACCACGGCGTTGGTGGCCAGCGTAGTCGAGAGGCCGACGAGGCTGACCGCGCGCGGATCGTGGATGGAGAGCCCGCCGATGGAATCAACGATGCCGTCGATAAGCCGCTCGTGTGTGGTGGGGGCCTTGGATTTTGCGACGATCCTGCGCGCCGCGGGGTCAAAGAGGACCGAATCGGTAAAGGTGCCGCCGGTGTCGATACCCAGAAAGAGGGGCGGACTCTGACGACTCACAGGGACGCCCCCATGATCTCGAACATCGATCGGCCGGGGCAGTCCTTCCTGTCGCAGATCTGGCAGGGGGTTTTGGTGAATATCGCATCCGGCCTCCCGATTCCCAGGATACCGGAGACGCTCTTCTTCGGGATCATCAGGAAGGTGTCGGTGAGGGCTATCCCGATGCGCGAGGGTGCGATGAGGTCAAACAGGACCCGCTGTTCGGCGAGGTCCCACCGGCACTGACCGGGGCCGAAAGGGGGGGTCACGTGCACCAGCCGCGCGGCGCGGCCTCCGCGGTAAAGACCCTCCCGATAAAGGGCGATGGAGGCCCGCGCCAGCACGAGAGAGCCGGCCGTATCCAGCAACACCGACGAGAGCACGTCGCCCGCGCCGGAAAGGCGCGAGGCCTCGGCGTCGAGCTCCGGCCCCAGGGTAACGGCGTAGACCGCCGCAAGGTCGGAGCCTTCGAGGACCTTGCCCAGGATCTTTCCGGCAAACCTTCCGTCCCCAGGAGAATGGCGCCGTCGTCGTCCGGCGGCCGTCTCATGGACTTCGTAGACCGCCCGGGGTCGCGCCAGGGCCCGGGCGCGCTCGACGGTCCGGTCGGCGACCTCCACCAGGCGCGGGGGGGCGGGCCGCTTGTCGGAGTAGCCGGCCAGCTTCAGCAGCGTTTCCGAGTCGATTTCAATGGGAAGGTCGTCGATGATCACGGCAATCTCCGGTTATAGGTTATCGGGCTCATGCGCTCGGTGCGCGTCCGGGTTCCGTTCGACGGAAACGCATCTATTATAGCAGAAGATCTCCGTCGGGAAAAGAGTCTTATACGCGTGGGTCGGAAAAAGGCGGAGCTGAGCGGGCCTGGCGCGTCCGGATGCCGGATCCGCTCCCCCGCCTCCAACGGAGAAAAAAAAACCCGGAGTCGATCCGGGTTTCTTTCGATCACCCTGACTGGCAGGGGTCAATTCGCCGCCGTTTTCGCCTCCGGTTCCCCGGCGCTCTTGTTGAGCTCGCCGACGATAAAATCCACGTCCAGCCCGTGCACCATCGCGCCGTCGCCCAGCGTCTCCATCCGTGCCGCGGGGCACGCAAAGCAGCCGCCGTGGAAATATTTCCGAAAGACCTCCGCGGTCTCAGGATATAATTTCAGGACTTCGTCGATTGACATGTCGGCCGTGATCTTCTTGGTATCAGCCATGATATTGGTTCCTCCGGATTCAGATTTCATTCACTACTAATATAGTAGAATATGTCCCGTTTGTCAAGGCCTTTTCTGTATTTCAAAATAGTACAGCGGCCCCAAAGAAAAGGCAAGTATTTTCCCGGATAGCCACTCCTTTTTTTCCACCGGGTCGTTATCCTCTTGACATTCAATCAATCGGTTGATAGACTTTTAACCTCGTACGAGGGCGCTGCCCTGTAGAGGCGGGAGGAGAGGTGGCTCTCCATCCGTGGAATAACGCGTCATCGATTTCGTACAGCATTATGTAAGCGCATTCGTTTTAGTACCGGGTACGCCGGGAAGGCCGGGTGCGTATGGCGGGTCAATCGTCTCCATTAAACTCACTTACGCTAATGAGACCATCATGAAACTCCATCCCTACTATCGACGCTTCGCCCTGTTTGTCACCGAATACCCGAAGAGCGTTATCGTCGTCATAACGGTCATCACCGCACTCTTTGGGATCGCCGCCCTCAACATCAAGATCGATCCCGATCCCTGGAAGATGATCCCCTCGAAAGATCCCGCGGTCGTCTACTGGAACGAGGTGGAGGAGCTCTTCGGCAAGTCGGACGCCGCGATCGTGGCCGTCGTCGCTCCCGATACGATCTATAATCCCCGGTCGCTGGCAAAAGTGGACGAGCTGACCCGGCGCCTGGAGGAGATCAACCTGACGACCCCGGAGGATCAGAAGCGCCTGGAGCGGATCATCGGCAGGACACAGGGCGAGGTAAGAGACCTGCTCGTCGCGGCGTCCAAAGACGGCCTGACCAGGAGCGATATCGGTCCCCTCTCGGAGGCGGTGCGGCTGCTGACCGAAAGGGGAGCGGACGCCCAGGCTATCGCGGACCTTGAAGATATTGGGATCGCGCTGGATCCTCTCGAGGACGTCATGGGGCTTTCGACCGTCGAGAATATCGAGAACACCGACGGGATACTGAGCACGGGCCCCGTGATGGAAACGGTGCCGACGACCGACGAGGCCTGCGGACTGGTACGCGAAAAGGTGCGTGCGAACAGCATGCTTTCCGGCAAGATCGTCTCGAAAGACGAGACGGCGACCATCGTGTTTGCCGACATCACCTACGAGGGGCATGAGTCGCGAACGATCGCCCTCTATGACGAGATCAAAAGAATCACCAACGAGCTCGGGGGGCCGGAGGTCTACTACGTCTCGGGGACCCCGATGATCATGAGCCGCGATTCACAATATATGAAACAGGACATGGGATTCCTGATCCCGCTGGTCATCCTGGTGATCATGGGAAGCCTGTTCCTGGTCTTTCGAAATGTCAAGGGAATGATCCAGCCGCTGCTGGTGGTGCTGATCAGCGTGGTCTGGACGATGGGCCTGATGGTGCTTGCCAAGGTCCCGATATCCATCGTCTCCAGCGCCCTTCCCGTTATCCTCGTGGCGATGGGATGCGCCTACGGAATCCATATTACGACGCAATTCTACGGGCGAATCTCGCAGGGGGCGGAAAAAAGGCAGGCGATCGTCGATACGATGGAGGAGATCACGTCGCCGGTCATCATGACGGCCGTGACGTCCATGGTCGGCTACGGGTCGCTGGTGACGTCCAATCTCTCGCCGATCCGGGAATTCGGACTGTTCACGACGTTCGGGATCTTTGTGGCCGTGCTTGCCTCGCTTACCCTGATTCCCGCAGTCATCATGCTGTTTCGAACTCCGGTCAGACTGTCTGTGGCCGTGGACCGCAGCTCCGACAATTCTCCGATCGTCAGGTTTATCGATTCGATCGGGAAGGTCGTCGTGAAGAAAAAATTCCTGGTTTTTGCGGCCCTCGTCCCGGCCTTCATCTTCGTCATCGTCATGACCACGCAGGTCACCGTCGGCTACGGTTTTATTAAGGACTTCAAGAATAAGAGCGAAATCCGCGTGAGCGACGGGAAGATCAACGAAAAATTCCCCGGCACCATCACCTTTAACGTCATTATTGACTCCGGCAGGCCTGACGGCGCCAAAGACCCCGCGTTTCTGAAGAAAGTCAAGTCCCTCTGCGACGACCTCGAGTCGGATCCCTCCGTCGGGGGGAGCACGTCGATGGTCGATTTTGTCTCCCGGATGAATTACATCATGCACGACAACGACCCCTCTTACCTTCGGCTTCCGGATACGGTCGAGACCGTAAGAGTCCCGGGAGGCGGTGATTCCCCCGGTCCCGCTACCGGGGAGAGGGTCAACGGCTCCGATCTGGTGGCCCAATACATCCTTCTGTACGAAAACTCCGGGGGACGAGACATCGACAAGGTAGTCGACTTCGACTATCGGAAGGTCAACGTGGTGATCTTCCTGAAGTCCTCTTATTCCGGGGATATCGCAAACGTCGAAAAACGGGCGATGGATTTTATAGACGCGCACTTTACTGACGGGGAATCGGCGCACACCACCGGAGCGGGAGACCTGATCGTCGTAGTCTCCCACTATATTATACAAAGCCAGCTCGTCAACCTGGCGACTTCGCTTTTGACGGTCCTTATCATGTTGATGGTGGTGTTCAGATCGATAAAGGCCGGGTTGTTCGCAATCCTCCCTATTGTTTTCACCATCTTCACCAATTTCGCTCTCATGCGGATAACCGGGACAAACCTGGATGTAGCCACGGCCATGATCGCCTCGATGGGGCTCGGGGACTGGATCGACTTTTCGATTTACTTCATTTCCATTTACCAATTGGAGATCGCCCGGGAAAAGGACCGGGACGCTGCGCTGATAAGCACGCTGCACAATACGGGACGCCCGATCTTCTTCAACGCGGTTTCGGTGGCGGCGGGCTTCGTCGTGCTGATGCTGTCCAATTTCAAACCGATCATGAACATCGGGTGGCTCGTGGCGGCCACGATGATCGTGAGCGCGTTTGCGACGTTTATCATCCTGCCGATGGTGATATCCCGGTTCGGATTGTACGACAGACCGGGGCGCCGGATTACCGGACACGAAAAGTAGACGTCGACGCGCCGCCCGGACCCGGTCCGAACATACTCGTGCGGGAAGGCCGGCCCAATCGGCCGATACCCCCACCCCGGAAGTCGGTCCCGGGATTTCACGGTCTCCCTTTGGCCGGCCAGGCACGACGGCCGATACCCCCAAGGGGGCCCGTTCAAAAACAGGTGGAACGCCGGAGGTTGTCCGGCGTCAATGCAGCCGATATTTTCATTGATTATCTACGGAAACTATGATACTCTAACTTTTTAATGAGTCAGGAAAACGTCATAGACCTCTTCTCCCGTTACCTCACCTACGAGCGGGGGGCGTCCGCCCATACCATCAAGAGCTATTTGACCGATCTCGCCGAGTATGCGGCGTTCCTTGAGGCCACTCAGACCGGCGGCGGTATCGGTCCGGGGGAGGCGTCCCATCACGATATCCGCGCATGGCTCGGCACGCTGGTGGGCAAAAGGGAAAAGAGCTCGGTGGCGCGAAAGCTCTCCACGCTCAGGACGTTTTACCGCTTCCTGGTCAGGAAGGGCTACCGCGACGATAACCCGGCGGCCCTCGTGTCCTATCCACGACTTCCCGAGCGGCTGACGGCCTATCTCACGGTGGACGACGTATTCTGTCTCCTGTCGCTGCCGGATCGGACGACCGCCCCGGGTAAGCGGGACGCGGCCATCCTGGAGCTCCTCTATTCCACCGGGATCAGGGTGGGCGAGATGACGGCTCTGGACGGCGCGGATATAGATTGGGACGAGTCGGTGCTGCGCGTCATGGGCAAGGGGAAAAAGGAGCGGATCGTTCCGATTGGAGAGCCCGCCCTGCTGAGCCTGAGGGACTATTCGGCGGCGCGGACCCCCGTCGGCTGGGGCGTCAAGGAATCGGCGATCGACCCGGGCGCGCTCTTCCTTAACCGGCGGGGAAGCCGGCTCACCGACCGGAGCGTGAACCGGATTATCAAGAAATATATCCTGATGGGGGCGCTCACGCTGAACGTCAGCGCCCATAAGCTGCGGCATGCTTTCGCAACCCACCTGTTGGAGATGGGGGCCGACCTCAGGGACATACAGGAAATGCTGGGGCACGAGACCATATCCACTACCCAGCGATATACCCACGTCACCATCGATACCCTGATGGAGATTTATGACCGTGCACACCCGCGGTCGGGGAGAAAGAGGGACACATTATGATACACGTGCGTTCGACAACGGTCCTGGCCGTAAGAAGAGACGGAAAGGTCGCCATGGCCGGCGACGGCCAGGTGAGCATGGGGGAGACGGTCGTCAAGCAGGGGGCCAAGAAGATCCGGCGGCTCTACAACGGTAAGATCCTGGCAGGTTTTGCCGGCGCCACCGCGGACGCCTTTACCCTTTTCGAGCGATTCGAGACGAAGCTCGAGCAATACGGCGGTAACCTCATGCGCAGCGCCGTGGAGCTGACTAAAGAGTGGCGGACCGACAAATACCTCAGACGCCTGGAGGCGCTTCTCCTGGTGGCCGACGATACGGCCATGCTGGTTATCTCCGGGGGCGGGGACGTGCTGGAACCGGACGATGAGGTCATCGCCATCGGTTCCGGCGGGGGCTATGCCCAGGCGGCGGCCCGGGCGCTGATCCACCATACGACGCTTTCGGCGAGGGAGATCGCCGAAGAGAGCCTGAAGATAGCCGCAGGGATCTGTGTCTATACCAACGACAGGATTACGGTGGAAGTCCTGTAGATCGATCGGAAACGAGCTCATAACGGGCGGCCGGCAGGCCCCCGAAATAACTCACTACGGGACGCAACCGGACGCGTCCCATTTTCACGAACTTCACGAAACGGGAGGGTTACCTCATGCAGACCTTTACGCCCCGGGAGATCGTCTCGGAGCTGGACAGATATATCGTCGGCCAGGAAAAGGCAAAACGTGCCGTGGCCATCGCGCTCAGGAACCGCTGGAGAAGGATGCGGGTGCCTGAGGACCTCCGGGACGAGATCGCCCCGAAGAACATCATCATGATAGGGCCCACCGGCGTCGGGAAGACCGAGATCGCGCGGAGGCTCGCCAAGCTGGCGCAGGCCCCGTTTCTGAAGGTGGAGGCCAGCAAGTTCACCGAGGTCGGCTACGTCGGCAGGGACGTGGAGTCGATGATCCGCGACCTGATGGAGCTTGCCGTCAGTATGGTCAAGGAAGAGGAAGTCGGCAAGGTCCAGGTCAAGGCCCAGGAGCTGGCCGAGGAGCGGATTCTCGATATCCTGCTTCCGCGGGGCAAGACCGCCGCGGCATCGACGGACACTCCGGACGGCGACCGCGAAGCCGCCGAGACGACGGCCGTCGCCGAGGCGGAGTCTCAGAAGAACACCCGGGAAAAGCTCAAGAAGCTCCTTCGCGAGGGAAAGCTCAACGATCGGCTGGTGGAGCTCGAGACCAGGGAAAAAAATATCCCGATGGTGGAGATATTCTCGGGCTCCGGCATGGAAGAGATGGACATCAACATCAAGGACATGTTCGGGAACCTCTTCCCCAAGCGTACGAAACGCAAAAAGGTCAAGGTCTCCGAGGCCCTCACGATCCTTGCGCAGGAGGAGGCCCAGCGTCTCGTGGACATGGACAAGGTCGTTACCATGGCCGTGGAGCGGGTGGAGGTATCGGGGATCATCTTTATCGACGAGATCGACAAGATCGCCGGCCGTGAGACATCCCACGGGCCGGACGTCTCGCGGGAAGGCGTTCAGCGCGACATCCTTCCCATCGTCGAGGGGTCGAGCGTCAACACGAAGTACGGCATCGTCAGGACCGACCATATCCTGTTTATCGCCGCAGGCGCGTTCCACGTTTCCAAACCCTCCGATCTGATCCCCGAGCTCCAGGGGAGATTTCCGCTCAGGGTCGAGCTGGAGCCGCTGAATAAGGACCACTTCGTGAGAATCCTCACCGAACCCAAGAACGCCCTCATCACCCAGTACCGGGCGCTCATGAAAACGGAGTCGATCGATCTGGATTTCACCGACGATGCGATCCACGAGATCGCCGAGATGGCCGCCGTCGTCAACAGTCGGAGCGAGAACATCGGCGCCCGGCGGCTCCATACGATCATGGAACGGCTGCTGGACGAATTATCGTTCACCGCCCCGGAGCTGACGAAAAAAGCCATCTCCATCGACCGGGCCTATGTTCAGGAGCGCCTCAAGGATATCATCGAGGATCAGGACCTGAGCCGGTTCATCCTATAAAACAGGAAGGCCGTCACCGGAGCAGCGGGGGCCGAACCCTGGGGGTTTTTGGGGATGCCGGGTGACTTTTGGGGTCCGTCCCCGGCCCGCTCTCCGGTTAGCCGGATGCTTCCTTTAAATACGTGAAATGGTAGAAAAAGCACAGCAGCGAGCGCAGGTCCTCCTCGAGGCCCTGCCCTATATCAAGCAGTTCTCCGGCAAGACCATCGTCGTCAAGTTCGGCGGCCACGCCATGGTCGACGAGGCGCTGAAGCGAAATTTCGCCCTGGACATGATCCTGATGAAGTATATCGGGATCAACCCGGTCGTGGTGCACGGCGGAGGGCCCCAGATCGGCGACCTTCTGGGACGGCTCGGCAAAGAGTCGACGTTCGTCGGAGGGATGCGCGTCACCGACAAGGAAACGATGGACGTGGTGGAGATGGTCCTCGTGGGCCAGGTAAACCAGGAGATCGTCGGCCTGATCAACGGTCTGGGGGGGGCCGCCGTCGGGCTCTCGGGGCGCGACGGAAACCTGATCGTCGGCAGAAAGATGGTCCACACCCGGAAGAACGAAGCGAACGGCGCCCCCGAGATCATCGACCTGGGGCGGGTCGGCGAGGTGACGAAGGTCAACGCCGACGTGCTGGCGATCCTGGATCGGGAAAACTTCATCCCCGTGATCGCGCCGGTGGGGGTGGGAGAGGGGGGAGAGGTCCTCAATATCAACGCCGACCTCGTGGCCGGGGCGCTGGCGGGGGAGCTGGCGGCCGAAAAGCTGATCCTGCTGACCGACGTGCCGGGGGTCATGAAGGACGGCAAGCTCATCGGCACATTGACGGTCAAAGATGCCCGGGAGCTTATCGACGGGGGAAGCGTATCCGGCGGCATGATCCCCAAGATCGACTGCGCGCTGGCGGCCCTGGCCAAAGGCGTGGCCAAGGCGCACATCGTCGACGGGAGGCTTTCCCATTCGGTGCTGCTTGAGATATTCACCGACAGCGGCGTAGGCACCCAGATCGTCAGGGGATAGATGTTTTCCCCGACGCGGGCGGGGGCCGACGGAGACACGAGCAACGGGAGTCGCGAGGAAGGAGATCGCGCTTTCCGAAACTCGATACCGGCAACCCCGTCTTGACCGCGCCTCCCCCAAACAGAAGGACAAGATACCACGCGCCATGGGAACGACCAACGACTACACCCACCTGATGAATACCTACGCCCCTGCCCAACTGGAGCTGATCAGGGGAGAGGGGGCGTACGTATGGGACGCCTCGGGACAGAAATTTCTCGATTTTGCCGCGGGGATCGCGGTGGTAAACCTCGGCCACTGTCCGCCGAAGGTTATCGCCGCGATAGAAAAGCAGGCCCGAACCCTCATCCACGTCTCAAACCTCTATCGTATTCCCGGGCAGGCCGAGCTCTCCCGCCTCCTGTGCGAGCACTCGTTTGCCGAGAAGGTCTTCTTCTGCAACTCGGGCGCCGAGGCCAATGAGGCGGCCATCAAGCTGGCCCGCAGGCACGGCATCCAGAAGAAGGGGCCCGATTGTTATCGGATCGTCTCTTTCGAGGGCTCCTTCCACGGCCGCACCTTCGGCGCCATGACCGCCACGGGCCAGGCCAGGATTCACGACGGTTTCGGCCCCCTGGTGCCGGGATTTTCATATGTCCCCTACGGCGATTTGAATGCTGCCGAAAAGGCGGTCGACGAGCGCACCTGCGCGGTCATCGTGGAGCCGATCCAGGGGGAAAGCGGCGTCGAAATCCCTCCCCCCGATTTCCTCCCGGGCCTCCGGGAGATCTGTGACCGGGCAGGGTGCCTCCTCATATTCGACGAGATCCAGACCGGAATGGGCCGCTGCGGGACGCTGTTCGCATACGAGGGGACAGGCGTCGTGCCGGACGTCATGACGCTTGCCAAGGGCCTGGCGTCCGGGCTGCCGATGGGGGCGGCGCTTTCCGGCCCGAGCTGCGCCGACGTATTGACCCCGGGTTCCCACGCTTCCACCTTCGGGGGCAACCCCCTTGCCGTCGCGGCCGCCACGGCCACGCTGCGCGCCACCATCGAGGACGGCGTATGCGAGAATTGTCGGGAGGCGGGCAGCTATTTTATGGAAAAACTTGAAACACTTTCAAGAAAATATGATAGTATCCGTGAGGTGCGGGGGCGGGGGCTGATGGTGGGCGTGGAGGTTGCCGGAGACGGCAGGAAGATCCTCGAGCAGATGAGAGACAGACACGTCCTCATCAACCTCACCGCCGAGCGGGTCCTGCGCTTTCTGCCGCCGCTTATCATCGGCCGTCCGCACGTGGACGAGGTGATCACCGCCCTGTCGGACGTATTGGCCCGCAGCGCGAGGAGGAACAGAGATGAATAAGGACTTCCTGAGAATATCTAACCTGACGGCCGACGAGGGGTGGGAGATCATCGAGCGGGCCAAGGACATCAAGACCCGCCACCTCAACGGGATTTCCTACACGCCGATGAAGGGCCGGACCCTGGCGATGATCTTCGAGAAGCCCTCCACCCGTACGCGGGTCTCGTTCGAGGTGGGGATCTATCAGCTCGGCGGGATCGGGCTCTACCTCTCGGCCAACGACCTTCAGCTCTCCCGGGGCGAGACGGTGGCCGACACGGCCCGGACGCTCTCGGGTTACGTCGATATGATCATGATCAGGGCCTTTTCACAGGCGATGGTAGAAGAACTGGCCCATTTCGCAACGATCCCCGTGATCAACGGGCTGACGGACCTGCTCCATCCCTGCCAGGTGATGAGCGACGTCTATACCGTGGCCGAGGGGAGGGGGGGAGCCTCGAAGACCTCACCGTCGTTTACATCGGGGACGGTAACAACCTGGCCAACTCATGGATAAACGCCGCGGCGCTCTTCGGCTTCAGCCTCAGGCTGGCCTGCCCCAAAGAGCTGATGGCGGATCAGGAAATATTCAACGCGGGAAAGTCGAAGCTCGGCGACAGGCTTTCGGTCGTCCATGACCCGTTTTCCGCGGTGGAGGGCGCCGAAATCATATACACCGATACCTGGGTGAGCATGGGCCAGGATGCGGAGCGAAAGAGAAAGCTCGAGCTCCTGAAGGGGTACCAGATCAACGATGAGCTGCTCAGCGCGGCGCCGGCGGGCGTACGGGTGATGCACTGCCTGCCCGCCCATCGGGGGGAGGAGATCACCGACGCCGTCATGGACGGGAAGAACTCCGTGGTATTCCTGCAGGCGCACAACCGGCTTCATGTTCAAAAAGCGATAATGGATATCTTGAGCGAAAGGATGGAAAAAGCCGTTGAAAGGTAACGTCAAGAAAGTGGTGCTGGCCTATTCCGGGGGGCTGGATACCTCGGTCATTCTCACCTGGATCAAGGAAAACTACGGCGCCGAAGTCATCGCCTACACCGCAGACGTGGGCCAGGGCGATGTCGAAACGGCGGGATTGAAGGAAAAGGCGTTTGCCACCGGAGCCGACAAGGTCTACGTGGAAGACCTCAGGGAGGAGTTCGTAAAGGACTTCGTCTTCCCGATGCTCAGGGCGAACGCCATTTACGAAGGGACGTACCTGCTGGGCACGTCCATTGCCAGGCCGCTGATCGCCAAACGCCAGATCGAGATCGCCAGGATGGAAGGGGCCGATTCCGTCTGTCACGGCTGCACCGGAAAGGGCAACGACCAGGTCCGCTTCGAGATCGCCTACCTCACGCTGGAGCCCCACATCACCATCATCTCCCCCTGGCGGGAGTGGGAATTCAACTCGCGCAAGGCGCTTATCGACTATGCCCGGGATCGCAAGATCCCGATCACGGTGACGGCCAAAAAGCCCTACAGCACCGACCGCAACCTCTTTCATATGAGCTTTGAGGGCGGGATCCTCGAGGATCCGTGGGCGGCGCCGCCCTCCGACATGTTCATGCTGACCGTATCGCCCCAGGATGCCCCGGATAAAGTCACGGCCGTAGAGCTCGAATACGACAAAGGGAACCCCGTGGCAATCAACGGCAAGAAGATGACGCCCGCCGAGATTCTGGTCTATCTCAACAAGGTCGGGGGAGAAAACGGGATCGGGCGGGTGGATATGGTGGAAAACCGCTACGTGGGTATCAAGTCCCGGGGCGTGTACGAGACCCCCGGCGGCACCATCCTCCAGGCGGCCCACCGGGCGGTGGAATCCATCACCATGGACCGGGAGGTGATGTACCTGCGCGACGGGATGATTCCCGCGTACGCCCGTCTCATCTACTTTGGCTACTGGTTTTCTCCGGAGCGGGATATGCTCCAGAAGGCGATCGACGAATCCCAGAAGAATGTCTCCGGGCACGTCCGGCTCGATTTATATAAGGGCAACGTTATCGTCTCGGGCCGAAGGTCCGACCAGACCCTCTATCACGGCGGATTCGCCACGTTCGACGAGGACGAGGTCTATTCCCAGCGGGACGCCACCGGTTTCATCCGGCTCAATGCCCTGAGGCTGCGGATCAAGGCCCTCATGGGAATCGAGTGACGAAAAGTGGGTAAGGGGACGCCGTCATGAAGAAACCGTGGGCAGGGAGATTCGGGAAGGAGACCGATCGGGGGGTGGAAGAGTTTACCGCATCGGTCGCCTTTGACGCCGCCCTTTCCTCCTACGACATCGCCGGGAGCATAGCCCATGCCCGGACGCTGGCGCAGGCCGGCGTCATCAGCGGCGATGAGGCCGACCGTCTCGTGACCGCCCTGACACAGATCGGCGCCGAGATAGAGAAGGGAACCTTTGCCTTCCGGGACGACCTCGAGGACGTCCACATGAATATCGAGTCGGCCCTTAAGGAGCGCCTCGGGGATCTGGGGGGAAAGCTCCACACGGGACGCAGCCGAAACGATCAGGTCTCGGTCGATACCCGCCTGTTCGTGAAAGACAGGGCGGGACAAGCCGGGGAGTGCTTGAAACGGCTGAGAAAGGTCATCCTCGACCGCGCGACGCAGCACCTCGACGCGATCATGCCCGGCTATACCCATCTCCAGCAGGCCCAGCCGGTGCTCTTATCCCACTGGCTGCTGGCGTACTGGGAGATGTTTTACCGGGACGGCGAGGCGGTTTCGGCAGGCAGCAGTCTCGGCGGACGTATCTCCGCTGGGCTCCGGCGCGCTGGCCGGCGTGCCGTACCCGCTCGATCGTGACTATACGGCGCGGCTCCTGGGTCTTTCAGGGCCGACGGCAAACAGCATGGACGCCGTCGCGGATCGGGACTTCGTCCTCGATTTCCTGTATGCCGCCGCCGTCGCCGCGATGCACCTCTCCCGGCTCTCGGAGGAGATCGTGATCTTTTCGTCGGCCGAGTTCGGCTACCTCGTCCTTCCCGACGGCTACGCCACCGGCTCGTCGATCATGCCGCAGAAGAAGAACCCGGACGTGGCGGAGCTCGTCCGGGGCAAGACAGGCCGGGTTTACGGTGACCTTATCTCGCTTCTGGTCACGATGAAGGGACTCCCCATGACCTATAACCGGGATCTTCAGGAAGACAAGGAGCCGCTTTTTGATGCGGCACGAACGGTGATCGACTCGATCACCGTCACCGCGGGGATGCTGTCGGAGGTCACGTTCGATACCGGCCGGATGAGGAGCGCGCTCTCGGGGGGCTTCATTACCGCCACCGACTGCGCCGACTACCTGGTCGCCAAGGGGATGAGCTTCCGCGACGCCCACGAGACGGTGGGCAGGATGGTCATGCACCTTGAAAAAGAGGGTAAAAGATTTGCCGATCTCGCTCCGGAAGAATTCAAAGAGTTTTCACCCCTCTTTGACGGGGACATCACCCGGACCCTCACCATGGAGGCGTCCGTCCGCGCCCGGTCGGTCTTCGGCGGGACTTCCCCCCAGCGGGTGGCGGAGATGATCGAGCGGGCGTCAACCATTGAAGAAGGCGAGTCGTGACGTGACGGCCGGTGACGGACTATCCCGTCGGGTTTGCGGTCCCTTGTATCGATGATGCCGATACCTATTTATGGCAGGTGATTATTATGAAGAGAAAC
The DNA here is from genome assembly GCA_963809875.1 of uncultured delta proteobacterium. Lineage (GTDB taxonomy): Bacteria > Desulfobacterota > Zymogenia > Zymogenales > Zymogenaceae > JAFGAS01. The sequence continues at coordinate 374,170 of CAWELC010000005.1, forward strand.
GTCCTACTGCTTTTCATGGCGGCCCTTTTTCTGGTCTCGTGCGGCCTGAAGGGCCCGCCGCTGCCCCCGGAGGAGGTGGTGCCCGAGCGGGTAACCGACCTCAAGGTTACACTCACCGACGGCGGTGTCGGCCTGACGTGGACGATCCCCACCGTCAACAGCGACGGCACGGCTCTTACGGATCTTGTCGGTTTCAAGGTCCTCAGAAAAGACGTCCCCGACAAGGACGTGGATTGTCCTCCTTGTACCGGCAAGTTTGAGGAGATCGCCGACTTCACCCTGTCGGTCCCCGGGAAGGCCGTTGTATCCGGCGGCGCCGTCCTCTTTTCCGACATGTCGCTTTCCCCATCGATCACCTACACGTACGTCGTCGTAGCTTATAACTCGACGGGGGCCTTCAGCAAGACCTCAAATCCCGTGGATGTCTCGCTTACGAGGGTCAAGTGAACTTCTTTCAGTATCGAGACGATGAACTCGCGGCCGAGGATATACCGCTTACCAGACTCGCGGTGGAAGTGGGCACGCCGGCCTACATCTACAGCAGGAAGACCCTTGCCCACCACTTTCGGGTCTTCGATGATGCGTTTGGGGAACTGCCGCACCTCATCTGCTTTGCCATGAAGGCCAATTCCAACCTGTCGATCCTTTCGCTTTTCATATCCATGGGTGCGGGGGTGGACATCGTTTCGGGTGGGGAGCTCTACCGGTCGGTCGCAGCGGGAGTCGACCCTCGAAAGGTCGTCTATTCCGGAGTTGGGAAGACCCAGGAAGAGATCAGGCAGGCGCTCGATGCCGACATTCTCATGTTTAACGTGGAATCATTTCAGGAGCTGGTCGTCATCGATGAAATAGCGCGGGAGATGAAAAGGACGGCTCGAATCTCCGTCCGGGTCAACCCCGACGTCGATCCCCTGACCCACCCGAAGATATCCACGGGCCTCAAGACCAACAAGTTCGGCATCGACATCAGGAAGGTCGTCTCAGATTACGAGAAGGCCAGGCGCCTCGGGAACATCGAGGTGGTCGGCGTCGACTGCCACATCGGCTCTCAGGTCACCGAGCTGGAGCCCTTCGTCGACGCGCTGGGGCGAGTCAAGGAGCTGGTGCTGACCCTCAGGGACCGCGGCTTTAACATTCGATACCTCGACTTCGGTGGAGGGCTCGGCATTACCTATCATGATGAGGAACCCCCCGACCCATCTTCCTACGGGCAGGCGATCAAGGAGATCGCGGGGGACCTCGGGGTTACCTTTGTCTTGGAACCGGGCAGGGTCCTGGTGGGCAACGCGGGCATCCTCCTGACCCGGGTGCTCTATACGAAAGAAGGCGAGAAAAACTTCGTCGTCGTAGACGCCGGCATGAACGACCTGGCCAGGCCCGCCGTCTACGATTCGTATCATGAGGTGATGCCGGTCATCAAGAAAGAAGGCCGGGCTATGACGGCCGACGTAGTGGGGCCTATTTGTGAGTCCTCGGACTACCTGGCCAGGGATCGTCGGCTCGTAGGCGTGGAGCGCGGCGATCTGATGGCCGTCATGAGCGCGGGAGCATACAGCTTCTCCATGTCGTCGAACTACAACTCCCGTCCCCGGGCGACCGAGGTACTGGTGGACGGCGGGTCGTACCGGATTATCCGGCAGCGGGAGCGGTACGAGGACCTGATCCGGGGCGAGACCGTAGCCTGATTTCTCCATGAGTGGGGAAACGGAATCGGGAAACCGGTGTCAAAAAGGAATAGGGCCAAAGGGAAAGGGGCTTTGCGTGATGGAGGAGATCGAGTTTTATAAGATGTCAGGTGCCGGCAACGACTTCATCCTTGTGGACAACAGGAGCGGGGTCTTTGCGTTCACCGACCCGGCGTCTGCCGCAAGGAAGCTGTGTCGGAGGGGGATGTCGGTCGGTGCGGACGGCCTCATCCTGATAGAGGAGCCGGACCGGAAAGGCATCGACTTTAAGTGGCGCTTCTTTAACGCAGACGGGTCGGACGCCACCATGTGCGGCAACGGCGCGCGCTGCGCCGCCCGCCTCTCGTTTATCCTCGGGATTTCGGGCAGGTCGGTCTCCTTTCTCACCGGCGCGGGGATCGTTCGGGGTCAGGTGGATCAATCGGGGCGGGTCGCGGTCGGGATGACCGACCCCCGCGACGCGTCGCTCAATCGAGAGCTGGTGGTTGACGGCGCGCCGATCGCGTTCGACTACATCGACACCGGGGTTCCCCACGCCGTCATCACGGTGGAGGATGCGGGCCGGTTTGATTTGGGCGGCCTTGGTCCGAAGATACGGCATCATGCAGCGCTGGGCCCCGGGGGCGCCAACGTCAACGTAATCGACCTGAAGAGAAAGGGCGTTATCCGGATACGGACATACGAGCGGGGCGTCGAGGCCGAGACCATGGCCTGCGGAACGGGGGCGGTGGCGGCGGCGGCAACCGCTTATCTGAAAGGAAGCGTACATCCTCCCGTGACCCTCATCCCGCCGTCGGGCGTCCAACTGGTCGTCAGATTTCGGGGGGGAGAGAAGATCACGGAGGTAACCCTGGAGGGGGACGCCCGGGTGATCTATCGAGGAGTGTTAAATCCTGAGGCACTGGATTAGTGGAGTAGAGCCATGTTTACGGGAGCATTTACCGCCCTGGTGACCCCATTCAAGAAAGGGGTAGTAGATTACGACGCACTGGCCGATGTGGTGGAATTCCAGATCGACGAGGGGATATCGCGGCCTGGTCCCCTGCGGAACGACGGGGGAATCGTCCACCCTTTCGCACGAGGAGCATCGCCGGGTGGTGGAATTCGTCGTCAAGCAGGTACGCGGGAGAGTACCGGTCATCGCCGGGGCCGGCTCCAACAGCACGACTGAGGCAACCAGCCTTGCCGCCCATGCCAAGGAGGTGGGGGCCGATGCCGCACTTCTGATCACCCCCTACTATAACAAGCCGACCCAGGAAGGGCTCTTTCTCCATTTTTCGGAGATTGCCCGCCTGGTGAAGATCCCCATCGTCCTCTATAACGTCCCGGCCAGGACCAGCGTAAATATGCTGCCCCAGACTGTGGCCCGGCTCTCGAAAGTCAGGAGTATCGTCGGGATCAAGGAGGCCTCCGGGGACCTGAGGCAGATTTCCGAGATCATCGAATTGGTAGGCGACGAATTTGTGATCCTGTCCGGTGACGACTTCACGACGCTGCCGATCCTCTCGATCGGAGGAAAGGGGGTCATCTCGGTTCACTCCAACGTGGCGCCGAAAGACGTGACCGATATGGTGACCGCCTATCTTGAAGGAGACCGGGTGCGGGCAATGGCGCTCCACTACAAGCTGCTGCCCCTGGCCCGGGCGATGTTTATCGAGACCAGCCCCGTCCCTGCGAAAGCGGCGCTGGCCCTGATGAATAAGATCGATCCGGAAGTGCGCCTGCCTCTGGCGCCGCTTTCAGAAGGGGCCATGGTCACACTCAAGAAGGTCATGCACGACTACGGCCTGATATAGCCGCTGCAGGGTGATGCGCCGGGAGGTGGCCTGCACCGGCGGATGCTTCCCCCGATCGACGAAGGCCCGCCGCCGAATGTCCGATGAAGATACGTCGGCTGGATATACGTGCCGCGAGTCAGGCGACGCCGCATCAAGAATTCGAATCCCGGGGTCCGCGCACGGGCAGAATCCAGGAGCATACTCCACACGAATAACAGAACAGCCTCATCCTAACCGAAGCGAACCGCCCATCGGCTTTGAAGGCCGACTCATCACCCCCTCGATTTCAGGGTTTTTTCGATATATTTTTCCTGCCTCATCGGGTATACTAAGTAAAGCGATCCTTACTTTTGGGAGTAAACCGGAATGCCTGCCGATAATATCGGAAAAAGACTATCCCCCTGGTATATCGTCCTGATCATTGCCGTCGTCTATCTGGCCGCCACGCTCCTGATGCAGACCAAGACCAAGGAGATCAGCTACAGCGAGTTTCGCCGATACGTTACCGAAAAACGGGTCAAGGACATCACGATATCGGACACGGAGATCTCGGGAATACTACTGGGGGGCGGCAAGAAAAAAGCCACGGAAACGCCGTTTGTCACCGTCAAGGTCGATGACCCGGGTCTGGTCGGCCTTCTCAACGACAACAAGATCAGCTACTCCGGCAAGGCCCAGAATACCTTCCTGCTTCAACTCCTCCTCTGGATTCCTCTCTTTATCATCCTCGGCGTCTTCTGGATCTACCTCATGCGAAGATCGGGCAGGGGACCCGATTTCATGTCCGTGGGCAGATCCAAGGCAAAGATATACTCGGAGGACCAGGTAAAGGTCAGCTTCAAAGACGTGGCAGGAGTCGAGGAGGCGATTGAGGAACTGGGCGAGGTTATAGAGTTCCTCAGGAGCCCGGAGAAGTTCCAACGCCTCGGGGGAAAGATTCCCAAAGGGATTCTCCTGGTAGGACCCCCGGGGACCGGCAAGACGCTCCTTGCCCGGGCGGTGGCGGGCGAAGCAAGCGTCCCCTTTTTTTCCATCTCGGGCTCGGAATTCGTCGAGATGTTCGTGGGCGTGGGCGCCGCGCGTGTGCGCGACCTCTTCTCACAGGCCCAGCTGAAGGCCCCCTGCATTATCTTCATCGATGAGCTGGACGCCCTCGGCAAGGTGCGCGGGCTCAACCCCGCCGGAGGCCACGACGAGCGCGAGCAGACCCTGAACCAGCTCCTCGTGGAGATGGACGGGTTTGACGCCCGTAAGGGGCTTATCCTCATGGCCGCGACCAACCGTCCGGAGATCCTGGACCCCGCTCTGTTACGGCCGGGGCGTTTCGACCGCCACGTGCTGGTGGACAAGCCCGACAAGAAGGGGCGGCTCGAGATCCTGCAGGATCCACTGCAGGGACCTCGTCTTGGGAAAGGAAGTCGATCTCGAAAAGATCGCGGCCAAGACTCCCGGTTTCGTCGGAGCGGATCTGGCAAACATCGCCAACGAGGCGGCGCTCCTGGCGGCGCGCCACGGCAAGGATGCTGTCGATCAGGAGGATTTCGACGAGGCCATCGAGCGGGTGGTAGCCGGCCTTGAAAAGAAGAACCGACTCATGAAACAGGAGGAGAAGGAGCGGGTGGCCTATCACGAGGTGGGGCATGCCATCGTCGCTTCCATGCTGCCGGGGGCAGACCCCGTGGAGAAGATATCGATCGTCCCGCGCGGGATCGCAGCCCTCGGCTATACGCTCCAGCCGCCGACCGAGGACCGCTACCTCATGACGGTGACCGAGCTCAGGGGCAAGCTCGCGACGCTCCTGGGCGGACGGGCCGCCGAAGTCCTCATATTCTCGGAGGCTTCCACCGGGGCGCATAACGACCTCATGAAGATGACTGATATCGCCCGAAGGATGGTCAAGGAATACGGCATGAGCGAGAAGATCGGGTTGGTGACCCTCGACCGGGGCCCGACCGGGTACCTGGGCATGGATATGGAGTCGCCCCCCGACTACAGCGACGATACGTCCCGGGAGATCGATAACGAGATCAAGCGGATGGTCGACGAGGCCTACCGGACGGCGGAAGAGCATCCTCAAGCAGGGAGATCGATCGATTGCACCGGATGGCCCGGCGGCTCCTCGAAGTGGAGGTGCTGGAGGGAGATGAGCTGAAAAAGCTCCTGGGGAGAGAAGCGGAGACCCAGCCCGCGCCGGCCTAACCGGTCTCGAGGACGTTAAGGGAGAGGGGCGTGGCAGCGCCCCTTTTTGTATGGAAGAAACCGATTTCGAGCTCACGATCGATGCGCTGGCCTGGGAAGGCTGGGGGGTGGGAAGGCGACAGGGCAAGGTCGTCTTCGTACCCTACGTTGCCCCGGGGGACGTGATCCGATGCTCCGATTACCGAGGATCGGGGGCGGTTTGCCTTCGGAGCGCTCCTGGAGCTGGTGCGCCCGTCACCGGCGCGGGTCTCGCCCCCGTGTCCCGTCTTCGGGCGGTGCGGCGGTTGCCAGTGGCAGCAGGTTGCCTACGAGCGGCAGCTTGAGGCCAAGAGGGATATCCTCGTGGACGCGCTGACAAGGATCGGCCGTATTGTCGACCCGGAGGTCTCGATCGCCGTCGGGACCAGCGGGGGTTACGGCTGGCGAACGGCCGTTGACCTGGCCTACGAAACGGGAGGCTCCGGGGTGAAGGTCGGCTTTTATGCCCGGCACGGGTCCCAGATCGTGGCGATCGAGGGGTGTCCGGTCGCCGGGGACCGGATCAATGCGCGTATCGGCCTGCTTTCCGATGCGATCGCGGTCCTCGGGGTTGGTGGAGGCGGAGAGATACGGCTCGTGGCCGGGGCGGATGACCGGGTATCGGCCCATCTGGCGCCGAACGAGACGGCAACCGTGGGACGGCGCCAGGCCGATCGGTTTCTGTCGCTCGCGCGGCTCTCCGGCGTCGAGCTTACGATAGGGCCCTCCACGACGGCCTTCGGGGAGCCCGCGCTTTCTTATCCCGGTTGGGACGGACACAGGGAGGTGCCGCTCGTCTGCCACCCGTCCGGGTTTGTCCAGGCAAATCCTGAAATCAACCGTGCTCTGATCGACCGCCTCCTCGCGTTTGACTTTGCCGGAAAGGAGGTCCTTGAGCTCTACAGCGGCATGGGAAACCTGACGGTGCCGTTGGCGCTGGCAGGCGCCCGGGTGACCTCCGTGGAGGCAGATACCGTTTCGGTCAGGGACGCCCGGAGGTCGGCGGAAACGATGGGTCTTTCCGGGATCACGTTTATTGCCGGGGACGTGAAAGATCTCCTCTCGGATCGCGGAATAAAACGCTCGGTGTTTGACGCCATCGTCCTGGATCCTCCCCGGACCGGAGCCCGCCCCGTCATGGGGGCGATCGCGGCCCTCGGGGCCGCCGATCTATTCTACGTATCATGCTGGCCGCCGACCCTTGCACGCGACCTCGCTGTGTTGACCGGCAGCGGCTGGCGTCTCGCCTCGGCCGTGCCGCTGGATATGTTTCCCCAGACGTTTCACGTCGAGGCGCTCTGTCACCTGACCAGGGACTAGTCCACGCGGGGACCGCCGGGGCGATGCACAGGATAGAGCCATGCGAATATGGGACGTGCCGGTCAATCGGCTATGCCGGAGCCACCTGCTGGGTGAGCATCGGGAGCTTCACGCCGTCTGGAATATCATCACTCTCAATAAGAAAGGGTACGCAACCCACCCAGAGACGAAACGGTGGATCGGAAAGCTCGGGGCGCTGTTCGCCCGCCACGAACAGCAGGTCGCGCGAGATAGCGCGAAGGGGCTGGAGACACGAGAGCCCCCTCGACGAGGCCCTGGCGACCGGCCGTCCATACCAGGACACCTTTGTCACCCCCGTGGAGGCTCAGGAAAGGATGCTCGTCGACCGGGGATGTGGGTGTTTCAGGTAACGGGAATACGCGTGATAGAGGCGGTAGGCCGAAACACCTTTCATTTTCCCTCCGACTTCTATTGCTAAGCGGCCGCAATCTGTGCTACAGTGATGCACTGATCTAGCGGGATTTTTCTATGTTCGAAATAAGATTCCATGGGCGGGGCGGCCAGGGGGCGGTGACGGCGGCCGAGATAACGGCCCTTGCCGCTTTTCTCGAGGGCAAACATCCGCAGAGTTTCCCCGCCTTCGGATTGGAGCGGCGGGGCGCGCCGGTGGCGGCCTTCCTTCGGATCGACGACAAGAAGGTCACGATCAGACAGGGGATATACGCCCCCGATTTCATCGCCGTGATGGATACGACCCTCCTTTCGCTGGCCCCGACACTATCGGGCCTGAAGACCGGCGGGGGGCTATTGATCAATACCATCCGGTTTCCCGGCGCCCTCGATATCCCCGCGGGATGTGCCGTCGGGACCGTGGCGGCCGGCGACATCGCCCTCAGGCACAGGCTGGGAACGAGGCTCCTTCCCCTCATCAACACGACTATTCTGGGGGCGCTCGTCAGGATGACGGGGATCGTGTCCCTGGACTCGCTGCTTTCTGCGATCGAACAATCCATGCCAAAAAAGCATGCCGCGGCAAATATAGCCGGCGCCCGCGAGGCATACGCGACGGTAGCAATACGTGAGTCATCATGAGCGATAAGATCATCCTCACGACCCTTTCGGACTTTCCCGAGGTTCCCGTATCCGAGGGAGGGATGCTTTGGAACGAGACCGGGACCTGGCGCTTCGCCTCGCCTCTCTTTTCGCCCCGGCCCTCCCCTTGCGGCAGGGGCTGCCCCCTCTCAAACGACCTGGCCGGGATCATGCGCCGGCTCGCGGCAGGCGATATAGAGGGCGCCGGGGAGACGCTCGCATGGGAGGACCCTTTCCCGTCACTCCTGGGCCGGGTTTGCCCCGGGTTCTGCATGGATGAGTGTAATAGGGGCCGGTTCGATGAGCGTGTCTCCATCAGGGAGATCGAGCGGTTCCTGGGCGACCGCCGCAAGGGTCACGGGCCGCCCGTACCGGTCCGCCCTTCCACGGGAAGGTCGGTCGCGATCGTCGGCTCCGGCCCGGCCGGGTTGTCCGCGGCCTACTTCCTGAGACTGCTCGGCCATGCCGTCACCGTCTTCGAAAAGGAACCCCGCCCCGGGGGGATACCACAAATGGGCATCCCTCCGTATCGGCTTTCGCGAAAGGCGCTCCAGGCCGCTGTCGGCGGTATACGGGACATGGGGGTGAGGTTCGAGACGGGAAGGGAGATAGTGGGGGACGATCTTGGCACGCTTTCGTCGTCCCATGACGCGATCTTCCTGGCCCCGGGTGCCCACGTCCCGATTAAAATGGGGATCGAGGGGGAGGGGCTGCCCGGCGTGGTTCCGGGGCTTTCGTTTCTCCATAGTGTCCACACCGGGGCCGTCACGGATATGACCGGGGAGTTTCTCGTCGTAGGAGGGGGGAACAGTGCGCTGGATACGGCGCGGGTCCTGATGCGTCTCGGCGCGCGTCCCACGATCGTCTACCGCCGCGGACCCGAAGACATGCCGGCCTTCGCCGACGAGATACGGGAAGCGCGGGAAGAAGAGGTTCCGATAGACTTTTTCAAGGCTCCCGTCAGGATCGTAGCGGGGGACCGGCGCGCGGCTCCGGGTTACCCTGATTTCGATGAGGCCGGGAGATCCCGACGATTCCGGAAGGCCTCGTCCGGTACCCGTGGCCGGGTCCGAAACAACCATTGAGGTCGACGGTGTGATGAGCGCCGTCGGAGAAACGATCGATCCGACGCTCGTCGAGACCACAGAGAGCGGAAGGACCGGGAAACGAAGCGCCACGATCGTAGCGGGCGGTGACGCGGCCGGCGGATCGCGGACCGTGGCTCACGCCGCCGCCTCGGGGAAAAAGGCCGCCATTCATATCGACCTTCTGCTTTCCGAAGGCGATATCCGTCGCGGCCCTGCCTTTTCCGGGGCGGTCAGCTTCAGGGCCCACTTCGAGGGGAGATCGGTTATCCCGCTGGATCCCGTCGGTTTCGACGAGCTGAATACGGACTATTTCGAGCAGACGCCCTCCGTCCCGACGAAAAGAATCTCCCCGAAGGCGCGAATCCGGGACTTTTCGGAGATCGCCCGAACTTACAAAGAGCACGAGGCAATCACGGAGGCAGAAAGGTGCTTTGTTTGCGGCAGCTGCGTAGGGTGTGAGGTCTGTGCGACGTTCTGCCCCGACTTTTCCGTCCGCGTCGAGGACAACGCCGCCCGGATTGACTACGCCTACTGTAAGGGCTGCGGTATCTGCGTCCGGGAATGTCCCCGGGGGGTCGTCGTCACCCGGGAGGCGGCCGAATAGCCGCTCGATTCCGCCGGCTCGGGATTAAGCACAGGGGAAATAAACGGAAGTGTCAAGGATTCATCCATGAAGAAACTCCTTGAGGGAAACCTGGCCGTCTCGTACGGCGTGATGCTGTCCCGGGCCCGGGTGATCCCCGTCTACCCGATTACCCCTCAGACCCATATCTCCGAGGCCCTGGCCGAGATGGTTACCGACGGGAGGCTTTCGGCCCGCTACATCAAGGTCGAGAGCGAGCATTCGGCCATGGCGGCCTGTATCGGCGCGGCCACCGTGGGCGCCCGGACGTTTACCGCCACTTCCTCCCAAGGACTGGCGCTCATGCACGAGCTCCTTCACTGGGCGTCCGGGGCGAGGCTCCCCATCGTCATGGCCGACGTGAACCGGACACTGGCTTCACCCTGGAACATCTGGAACGACCAGTCCGATTCGATGTCCCAGCGAGATACGGGATGGCTTCAATTCTACTGCGAGGACAATCAGGAGTGCCTCGACTCCGTCATCACGGCCTACCGTGTGTCGGAGCGTCTGATGATACCCAGCATGGTGGTGCTTGACGCCTTCATCCTCTCCCACACACAGGAGGTCGTGGATATTCCGGACGCCCGTGCCGTGGATGAGTTCCTTCCGACGCCGACAAATCCCTACTCCCTGGACATAGATCGGCCGCGGGCCTACAGTCCCGTGGCGGGGCCCGATCACTTCACGGAGATCAAGTACCGCCAGTGGGAGGCGGCCGAGAGGGCCGCCGATGTGATCACCGAGATCGACGGGGAGTTCTCCCGGGCGTTCGGGAGGTCATATCCCCACGTCTCCTCCTATCGGACGGACGACGCGGCCGTGGCGATCGTCGCCTGCGGCGCGGTCTGCGGTACGATTCGGGCGGCCGTGGATAGACTTCGGGCAGGAGGCGTGAAGGCGGGGATGGTCAAGGTGAGGACCTTCCGCCCGTTTCCCGAAGAAGACCTGAGAGACCTGCTGTCAAACGTGCCCCGGATCGGGGTGCTGGACAAAAGCGCCTTTCCCGGCGCGGCCTCTCCGCTCTTCAATGAAATACGGGCGGCGCTCTACGGCCTGAAGGTCCCTCCCGAGCTTACGGGGTTTGTCGGCGGGCTCGGCGGAAGGGATGTGACGGTAGAGGTCGTCACCGGCGCGTTTGAGGCACTCCTTGGGGGGAAGGTCGACGGGCGTCCGGTCTTTCTTGGATTGAAGACGGACGGAGGCGGGGCCTGAGATGAAGACGGAACGCGGTTTTGAGCCCATCAGCCCCGGGCATCTGGCCTGTCCGGGATGCGGGGCGACCCTCGCGATGGGCTGGGTGCTTTCGGTGCTGGGACGGCGCAGCGTGGTGGCGCTGCCGGCGTCCTGCTTTTCCATCATCAGCGGGGCCTTTCCCCACTTTCCGCTGAGGGTCAACCTCGTCCACACCGCTTTCGAGACGGCGGCCGCTATCGCTACCGGCCTCAAGGCGGGCCTCGACATGACCGGCAGATCGGACGTGAACGTCGTGGCCTGGGCCGGCGACGGCGGGACGTTTGACATCGGGCTGCAGGCCCTCTCCGGGGCGGCCGAGCGGAACGAAGACATCCTCTACGTCTGCTATGACAACGAGGCCTATATGAATACCGGAAACCAGCGCAGCTCCGCCACGCCCCGGCATGCCTGGACGACCACGACCCCGGCAGGAGAAGTCGCGGAGAAGAAGGATATCCTTGCGATCATGGCCGCTCACGGGATTCCCTACGCCGCTACGGCCTCCATCGCCTACCCCGAGGACCTGAAAGAAAAGGTCGCCAGGGCGATGGCTTTTCGGGGGACGAAATTCATCCATATTCACACACCCTGTCCGACGGGATGGCGCATGTCCCAGGATATGACGATAACGGCGGCACGGCTCGCGGTCAAAAGCTGCGCCTTCCCGCTGATGGAGATCGAGGGCGGGAAGAGGACCATCGTCACCCACCGGCCCGTTCAAAAGATCCCCGTGGAACAGTACCTGAAGGTGCAGGGGCGCTTCGGGCATCTGAGCGACCGGATGCTCCAGGCGGCGCAGCGGACGGTGGACGAGCGGTGGGAGCGGATCCTGGCCGCCGCCGATGAAGTGCGCGAAAGCCGCCGAACCATCGGGAGAAGAAGGGAGGATCGGTAGTCGGTCCGAAAATCGATAACCAGACATTGAGAGGTATTGTTATGGCACAGCCGAAGGATTGGAAACAGGAGACGATTGATCTCATCTGTGCCTACCTCAGGATCGATACGACCAATCCGCCGGGAAACGAGACGGCGGCGGCCTCGTTTTTCGCGGATATATTCAGCAAAGAGGGCATCGCCCATACGGTGTGGGAGTCAAAGCCCGGCCGGGGCTCCATTATGGCCAGGATTCCCCGCGACGGCGGCGCCAAGGCGCCGGATCCCGGTGCGCTGGTGCTCATGCACCACAGCGACGTGGTTCCCGCGGAAGCCTCGCAGTGGAGCTTCGATCCCTTCGGCGGGAAGGTTATAGACGGATACGTCTGCGGCCGGGGGGCGCTGGACACCAAGGGGCTGGGGATTATGGAGCTTATGGCGTTTCTTGCCGCCAAACGCGAGGGCCTCGCGCTGGTCCGGGACCTGGTCTTCCTTGCGGCCGCCGACGAGGAAATGGGCGCGGACTGGGGCGTGGACTGGCTCTTCAAGCACCATTACGACGAGATCAAGGCGAGCCTTGTCATCAACGAAGGCGGGGTTGGAATATCCGACCTCATCGGCGGGAAATTCCTCCACATGGTGGCCACCGGGGAAAAAGGGCTCTGCTGGCTCGAGCTTATCCGCACCGGCCCTCCCGGCCACGGCTCCACTCCCCACGGGGCCGAACGCGCTCGAGAAGCTCAACCTGGCGCTGACCCGGCTGCTGGCCGCCCCGATTCCCTATCAGGTGAAGCCGGCGGTCGCCGAGTATTTCAGAAACCTGGCCCGGGGGTGGGACTTTCTCAAGCCTTACGGGGACGATGGTCGGCCCGAGACACTGATACGGCTCCTGACCGAGACCGGGCTCATCAATAACCCCCAGCTTTCGGCGATGCTCAAGAATACCATCAGCCTCAACGTCATGAACGCGGGGAGCAAGACCAACTCGATCCCCGGCCGGGCCGTCGCGCATCTGGACGTTCGTCTCCTGCCTGACGAGGACATGGAGGAGTTTGTGGCATGGATAAAGAAGACGCTGGCCGACGACGAGATCGAGGTCAAATACCTCCACACGTCGATCGCCAATGAGTCCCCCTTTGACACCGAGCCGTATCGGATCATCGCCGAGGTCATGGAGCGCCACTATCCCGGATCTGTGGCAACGCCGTCGCTGTTGACGGGCGGCTCGGACTCCCGCTTCTATCGGGATAAGGGCGTGCCGACCTACGGGATTTGTCCTGCGGTCGTGTCGATGGCCGACGTCACGGGAATGATACACGGAGTCGACGAGAAGATCTCCGTTGACAATATGATCACGGGGACCGAGGTCGTCTCGGATATCGTCAAGAGGCTCTGCACGTAAGACCATCACGGAAGGAGACACACAATGAAGATAAGGGAAATTGATAAGGTTGAGATCACGACGCTCCAGGACAATTATGTTGACCTGGTCTCGCGGGATAACAGTGCGGTCGTGATGCGTGCGATGCCACTGGTGGGCAACGAGGTGAAGAACTCGATTCTCGCGGAGCACGGCTTCTCGGCACTCGTTACGGCGACCGAGGGTTCGTCTGTGCGATCCTTTCTCTTCGACTTCGGGTTTTCGGCCCACGGCGCAGCCTTCAATGCAGACGCCCTCGGCCTTGACCTGTCTCAGGTGGAGGTGTGTGTCCTCTCACACGGCCACCTCGATCACGCGGGGGGAATGGAGCAGATGACAAAAAAAATCGGAAAAAAAGTCGCCCTCGTGGTACATCCAGAGGCCTTCCGCAATCCCCGGTACCTCAAGTTCGGCGGCGATTTCAAAGTGTTCTTTCCTCCGCTGACGCGGGAGCGGGCCGCGGCGGCGGGCCTCTCAGTGCATGAGACGAAAGAGCCGTATCCGATTATCGACGACACTGCACTTTTCCTTGGAGAGATCCCCCGATTGACCGAGTTCGAAAAGGGAATGGCCAACGTCTATTACGAGCGAGACGGTGCCGAGCATGAAGACGACCTGATAGATGACTCGGCCGTAGTGATGCACGTCAAAGGTAAGGGGCTTGTAGTGCTGTCGGGCTGCGCCCACTCGGGCATCGTCAATACCGTCACGTACGCCCGGAAAGTGACGGGAGTCGACAGCATATACGCGGTGATGGGGGGCTTTCACCTGACCGGTCCGGATATGGCGCCGGCCATCGATCCCACGACCGAGCGCCTGTCCGCTTTTGACCCGACCTACATCGTACCTACCCACTGCACCGGCAGGACGGCGGCCATGGTAATGGAGCGGAAGATGCCCGATAGATTCATCGTGAACATGAGCGGAACCAAGCTCACGTTTGGCTAGGTCTCATAGGGTCGTCCGGCTCGGCATGCGTGCGGGGGGCGCGGCACTCACGGTCACCCGCTCCATTTTCCCCTTATGACCGATCGCCCCTTTTTTTAAAGACAGATATTTTCGGAGGAGAAATCCGATGATCATTACCGCGCGTCTCAAGGCGAAAGAGGGAAAGGAGTCCAGGATGGAACAACTCCTTACCGACATGGTAAAGAAGGTCGCGACGGAGCCGGGGGCACTGGCCTATACGGTGCACCGCTCGACGGTGGACCCGACGCTCTTCATGATCTACGAAAAGTACGCCAGCAAGGAGGCGTTTTCCTTCCACAAGGACACGCCGCACTTCGCCGCGCTCGGCGGGTCGTTGGGGGAGATCCTCGATGGCGCGCCGGATTTGCAGATATGGGAGGAGATCGCGGTGATCAAGCGGTGAGCGGGAACGGAACGACTCAATACGTAGCCAGGAGATTGCTGATATAGCCTGGTACTAAAAGAGGTGTCATCGCGAGGGCCCAAGGGGCCCGTGGCGATCTCGGATACCGATATAGATACTAACGTGATTATTTGTCCTTACAACGTCCGAGATTGCCACGTCCCGCCACGTCGCTACGCTTCTCGCGGCTTCGGCAGGACGCTCCTCGCAATGACAGAATTGGTGTGAAATCCTGGAAAACAGTTATAGGTTTGCCAACAGTCTAAGAGCGGCATGTATGCCGCTCTTTTTGCAGGCTTGGTGATATAGGGTAGTCAGGTTGCCCCTTTATATGTCCTATCGAGTCCCTGCTACTCTTTTGCGAACCGAAAGACGAGAAACGCCCCGAGTCCCACGCACCAGAGGTTGATGAAGCCGTTGAGAAGGGCGTCCAGCGCCGAGATTGCGTACATCCCGTTCTGGATATTGAATGAAAAATCGATGACGCCAAGGAATATCAATCCCCCCCCCGCGACCAGGGAAAGCGGCCGGCCAAGCGGTTTGCCGCGCATCAATAAAACGGCCGATGCAATCAAGGTCAACGCCAGGGCCGAGTCCGGCGGCGGAAAAGAATGCTCGTATATGAAATAGCCGTCCGGCGGGTTTGCCGGGGCCAGCCCCACGGTGAAAAAGCCGACCCAGAAGAGGATGATGCCGAGGCCGGTGACCAACTCGAGAACCGCGACCGTCTTTTCGGATAGTTCCTTTCCCATACGTACCCTCCCGCATGTATACAGATAAAACCCTATCGCTTCTCCTGCGCCTTCTTGATCGTCCGATCCAGTGTCCACCTCACCACGCCGGGGATGAACCGCTGCGCCAGCACCGAGAACTTCCCATCGAGCCCCGGCACGATGACGAACGTGCCCTTCTCCATCCCGTGTATCATTGCCTTTGCCACCGCCTCCGGTTTCATGAGACCAACGCCGGCCGTGACGGCCTTCGTCTCGGGAGGCTTGGTCAGGTTCTCGACAACAAGACCGGGCGTGTCCGTATCCGGAGGGCAGAGGACGCTGACGGCGATGTCGTACTGTTTGAGCTCGGACCTCAGCGCCTCGGAAAATCCGAGTACCGCAAACTTCGACGCGTTGTAATCGGTATAGCCGAAGACCCCGATAAAGCCCGCGATCGACGAGGTGTTGACGATGGCGCCGCCGCGCTTCTTCATCGCCGGCAGGAGCGCCGCGACGGTGTTCCGGGTCCCGTAGAGGTTGATCTTCATCGTCTCGTCGAACTGATCGTAGCCGACCTCCTCGAACGTCCGCGGGGTCGCCTGGCCGGCGCAGTTGACCAGGATATCCGGCGGTCCGAATTCCTTGACCGCCTTTTCCATCACCCTGTTGACCTGCTTGAGATCGGCGACGTCAACCGAGAATGACGAGAAACGTTGTTTCGGGGACGACGCCCGGTCGGCGACACACCTCCCGGGCTTTTTGGAGCCGTTCCTCGTTCCGGGCAAAGAGGCATACATGGGCTCCTTTCTCGGAAAACAGCTCCGCGGCGGCCAGCCCGATCCCGCTGGACCCTCCGACGACATAGACGATCTTGTTAGAATAGTCTTTCATGTTTTCTTCCCTTTCCTCACTATTTCGTACGGAATTTTGGGGACACGTGCGTAATTCCATTTTGTTGGGTTGCGCTCTGAGTCTTACGAATTACGCACGTGTCCCCAAAATTCGCCTCAACGGGTCCTACGCGAATCCTCTTCGCGTGGGTGCCGGCTTATCGTTTGATCTTCCCCGGCAGGATAAAGGGGTACGGTCGCATGAGGATGCGCGTCTTCAGGAACCGGTCGATCCTGCGGAAGAGCGAGCCACAGCCGCCAGATCCAGGCATCCTCCTTGTAGTAGGAGATGACCTCCTTTTCCGTAATCGGCGCGACTCCCAGCTCACGTGCTTCGTTCGCAAAAAAGTCATTGACGACCGGCACCAGTTTCGGGATCAGCTCGGGCCGCTGCTCCTTATAGAAATTGGCCACCAGGTCTATCGCCACCAGGTGAAAGCTGTAGTACCGGGTCATGACGTCGGCCAGGAAGAGCCAGCTGATGAGCCAGACCAGGAACGACGGGGCCGCCCGCAGGAAGAGCTCCGGGTCCAGCTGCTCGACGCCCTTCTTCTTGATGAACGGGGTGCTCGTGTCGAAGTAGAGGAGCGTGGTCTTCTCGGTGACCCGGGGATTTTTCGGGTCAAACCCCACGATCGACCAGTTGGAGACCTGACCGTCGATGCCGATCTCGACGCCAGTCTTTTTGGCGTTGAAGACCCAGACCTTCTTGAGCTCTCTCAAGACGAGCCTGACCAGGAGCGCTGATCTGGTCCGGGGTGACCGTGTGTATGGCCCGGTTGCCGATGGAGTCGGCCAGGAGGCGCTTCTGGACGTCAAACATCACGAGGCGCCCTTTGCCTCGTCTCGATGACGGCCGCGTCGTACTCGGGCACCTCGATCCCGACGCGGCTCTTGAGGATCTCGTTGTACTCGTTATAGATCGTCTCGTAGCGCGGCGACTTCCTGCTTCGTCAGGAAGATCGGCATCCGCTTGTAGGCAAGGTCGCGGTGGCCCTCTTTGCCGATCGGCAAAGACCGTGGACATCTCCCCGTAGCCCAGGACTTCGGCCGGGATTGTGCTCCTGTCGGGATGGCGTGGGTCCAGCCCCTCCTCGAAGGCGGCCAGCAGCTTCTTGTCGATCGTCAGAGGGCTTCATAAGAATGACTCCGTAAAGGTGAATAGATTAATAAGGAAGATAACTGACGCGATCCAGCGGTTGTCTCTAACGAGGCTTCCGTGGCGACTCGTGCAGTGCATCAGCGCTCCCTGGCTCGCCCTCTTTCCGCCGAAGGCGTGTATCGTCCGCGTGCCCGGCGATGAATTCCCCCGAGTGGGGGACACCTTTCGGGATATGGTACTCCTGACCGGGGAGGATCGGGGTCTTCGCGCCGTCGATGATCAGGGTGTATCGGCCCTCGACGACTATAAAGTACTCGTCAAAATCGTGGGTATGCTCGTCGCGAAACGCCGTCTTGCCGGCACTCCCAGAACGCCATCTGGCTTCCGTCGGCTCCGTCAAAGACGTAGCCCTCGACGCCCGAGCTCTGGGATCGCGAGGCAGACGGCATTGGCCGGGTTCTTCATGAAAGTCGGGGAATCGGCTTATGATGCCCATGAACCTCTCACGACGATATCAGGCTATCCGGTCCGGGCGAAGCGCTTACTCAACTATGGATCGTCCCGGGTGCGTCATTTGGCCAATCCCAGCATGACCTTGGCCTCTCCCAGCGCGGCGTCCAGCCGGTCGAGGATCTCTTCGGCGTCCTTTTGGGTGATGATGAGCGGCGGCAGGAGCTGGCTTATCCGCTTGTCGTTATTGGCGTAGACCGAGAGGATCCCGTTGTTGTAGCAGGTCAGCGACATGACCGGGCCGCAGTATTCGTTGACCATCTCGATGCCCATCATCAGGCCGAGCTGCCTCAGGCCGACGAGTATCTCGGGGTGTTTCTTCTTGAGGCTTCACGAAACCCTTCTCGAAAACCGGCGGCCATGTCGCGCACGTTTTGGAGGAAGGCCGGTCCGGACGATATCTCGAGCACCTTCAGGGCCACGGGGCAGCCCACCTCGGCCCCGCCGAAGGTGGAGACGTGGATGAAGGGGTCGGTGTCCAGGAAGAACTGCTCGTATTTTTCCCTGAACATCGTGGCGGCGATCGGGAATATCCCGCCGGAGAGCCCCTTGGCGATGACCATGATATCCGGCTCGACGCCGAAGTGCTCGATCCCCCAGAGCTTGCCGGTGCGGCCGAGGCCGGTCTGGACCTCGTCCATGATCAGGACGACGTCCTTTTTGGTGCAGATATCCCTGACCTGGGGGAAATAGTCGTCGTCGGGGATCGGCATCCCGAGGGTCGCCGGCATCGTCTCGACGATGACCGCCGCGGTATCGGCGTCGATTGCCTTTTCGAGCGGCCTCGCTGTCACCGAAGGGGACCTGGGAGAAACCCGGGGGCATCGGCCCGAAGGGGGCGCGGTATTTCTCGTCGCCGGCGGCCAGCGCCAGCCCCGTGTGGCCGTGGTAGCCGCCCTGGGCGCTGATGACCCGTGGGCGCTTCGTGTATCCCCGGGCGAGCTTGATGGCAAAATCCACCGCCTCGCCTCCGCCGGACGCAAAGACGGTGCGCGTGAGCTCGTTGCCGGGGCAAGCTCGGCCAAGCGCTTTCAGCCGAGCATCGCCCGCTGCTTCGCTGATGAGGTGGTCGTTGCCGATGTCGAGCTCTCCATGGCCTCCGTCAGCGTCTTGTATGATCTCGGGGTTGCGGTGGCCCAGGTTATAGACCCCGCCGTTGCAGTGGCAGTTGATGATCCGCTTTTCGCCCGCCACGTCCCAGACGTAGATCCCCTCCCGCCTGCCGAAGACGAAATCGATACCCATCTGCTTGAAGAAGGCGGCCTTGCCGGAGTTGACGTGGTGCGGCGAAGAGCTCGATGATGGTTTGCTTTGGGGTATTGTCCGACGAATTTCATGGAAGGCTCCTCCGTGAGGGTGGAGAGAAGGGACGCGCCGGTCGTTTTCAGTACCGTACCGTATCACCGGCGGTTTTTTGTGTCAAGGGAAATTGGGGATAGATAGGAGGGAGTAGTCTATGACCGGTGGAAAGTGAGTACGGGTGCTGAGTAGACGTCTGAGCATCCGTCAGGGGATCGGACCTAATTACCCCGGGACGTTATAGCGTCATTTTTTCCTTGAAATTATCATCAATATGGTTATATTATAGATAGATTACTTTGTTCCCGAGGTAGAGTTGTGCCGATCTACGAATATTCATGCACAAAATGCGGCAAGACCATCGAGGCCATGCAGAAGATGTCCGACCCGCCGCTGAAGAAATGTCCCCAGTGCGGCGGTCGCGCTTGCCAAGATGATGTCCAGCACCAGCTTTGTTCTCAAGGGGACCGGCTGGTACGCCACCGACTACGCAAAGAAGAGCAACGGCTCGGGCAACGGGAAGTCTTCAAAGAACGCCGACGTGAAAGACCGCCCGAAAGACGTCGGCGAGAAGAAGGAGAAGGAGACTCCGGCGACAACGGAAAGAAGCGCCGACACCCCCACCTCATCCAAGACCTCCAAGGCAGCCGCGGACGATTGAGGATGGAGTGCTCATAAACGCCGTCGTCTCGAATGACCCCTGTCCGTTTGCGGGCGGGGGTTTTGTCTTCTCGCCCGTTCCGTAAAATTCCTTTCATTTCCGCACATAACGATTCCATTGAGCAGGGCTTGGGGAACCCCTTTGGTCCGGACGCAGGGTAACGGCCGCCCTCCGTAGGATATGGGAGCGGACGGGGGGTATCCGGCCCGTACGCACGGCGTCAGACGAACCCGTATCCTATCGGGCGCCGGGCGCACCGTTTCATTATCATCTGGACATTTCTTTTCCTTTGTAGTATAGTTTCGGCGTGAGTTCTCTCTCGTACCGCGACCTGAATCCCTCGAATATCCGGCATCAATAAAAAGACATCATATGAAAATTCTCCTTGCTTTTTAAAAAAACTGAATGTATATTCATTCAGTATTTGGAGTGATCGGAGGGAGTGGACATATCTCATGTGTTTTCAGTTGGTTAGCACTACTCACCAAACGAGAGGATATCCCATAATAAGCTATCGAAAACAATAAGGAGGACGCAATGGCTCAAAAAGTACGGGATGTGGTTATGGTGGACGGTATCCGGACCCCCTTCGGAAGGGCCGGGGAAAAGGGTTTTTTCTGGCTGACCCGTGCCGACGACCTGGTCACCAAGGTCATCGACGAACTGCTTCATCGCAATCCGCAGATCAAACCGGATATGATCGACGAGAATATCTGGGGTGCCTCCACGCAGACGGGGGACCAGGGAATCACCATGGGCAGGACCACCGTCCTGACATCCAACCTCGATGTCTCCACCGCCGGATGTTCCGTTGACCGGATGTGCGCCGGTGGCATGACGGCGCTCACCTACGGCGCCGGACAAATCGCGATGGGCGCTGCCGACTGCGTGATCACCGGCGGCGTAGAGCACATGGGACACCACCCGATGGGCGCCGGTGCCGACCCCAACCCGCGGCTCTTCCAGGAAAACATCGTCACGGTCGACGACATCAACATGGGCAAGACCGCCGAGAACCTCCACGACATGTTCCCCAACATCAAGAAGGAGACCTGCGACGAGTACGCCATCTTCTGCCAGCAGAAGGCCAAGAAGGCGCTGGATTCGGGCATGATCGCCAAGATGATAGTCCCCATGACCGTCTACACCAAGGACGGTTGGACCAGGGCGGATTACGACATGCAGCCGAGGCCCGAGACGACCATGCAGGGCCTGGCCGAGCTCAAGACCCCCTTCCGTGAGGGAGGCAGGGTTACCGCCGGTAACTCCTCCGGCCTCAACGACGGCGCCGCGGGCGCGATCCTGATGTCGGCGGACCTGGCCAAGGAACTCGGGCTCAAACCCGTCATCAAGATCTTCGGCTGGGCGTTTGCCGGTGTACCGCCCAGAATCATGGGATACGGACCCGTCCCCTCCACGAAGAAGGCGCTGAAAAACTACAACATGAAATTCGAGGACTTCGGCCTCATCGAGCTTAACGAAGCCTTCGCCGTCCAGGCGATTGCCTTCATGAATGAGTTTGGGATGAAGGTCGTGGATGACCCGCGGATGAACATCTACGGCGGGGCCATCGCATTCGGGCATCCCCTGGCCTCCTCAGGAATCCGGCTGATGATACACCTGATGCACGCGTTCCAGGAAAAAAAGAACGTCAAGTACGGCATGACAACGATGTGCGTCGGTCTCGGGCAGGGCGGGACGGTTTTCTGTGAAAACCTCCTGGCCTAATCACCTCAAACATTACGCTGACATTCTGGAGGAAATGAGATGGCCTATCAAGAACTAGTCACGAAATTCAATGTGACCTTCAATAAGTCCCGGGCGGGGAAGATCGCCGTCGTCACCATGGACAACGGCGAAAATTACACCAAGCCCAATACCTTTGGCTACGGCGGCCTTACGTCCCTGTCCGAAGCGATTGACAAGGTCAACGCTGAAAAGGACGTCAAGGGGCTGATGCTCGTGGGCAAGCCCTTCATCTTTGCGGTGGGCGCGGACCTTGACGGCACCGCCGATATCAAGACCGCCGACGACGGCTACAAGATCGGCAAGGCCGGCCACGAGGCCATGAAGAAGATCTACGACCTGAAAATCCCGACGCTCGCCGCCATTAATGGCGCGATCATGGGCGGCGGTATGGAGATCGCCCTCTACTGCAAGTACCGCTCCGTGTCGGACGCGGTCGGCATCGCGGCGTTGCCGGAATGCTTCCTGGGCCTGGTCCCCGGGTGGGGCGGCACCCAGCTGCTTCCCAAGCTCATCGGGCCGGAGAAGGCCCTGGAGATCATCATCACCAATCCGCTCAACCGCAACAAGATGATCAAGGCCAAGGACATGCTGGCGCTGGGTATCGCCGACAAGATGTTCCCCAACGGCGAATTCTACGATATGTCGTTCGACCTGCTGGTGGATATCGTCGAAGGCAAGACCAAGATCGAGCGGAAGGCTGCCGACTGGTCAAAGTTCGACGAGCTCTACAAGACGACCAAGGCCTTCATCGACGGCCAGGTGCACGGAGCGGCCATAGCCCCCTACAAGGCGCTCGAACTCATCAAAGGCGCCAAGGACTGGGACCTCAACAAGGGCTTCGACGAGGAGAGCAAGGGCCTGGGCGAGCTGATCATCAGCGACCAGTGCCGTGCCGGCGTCTACAGCTTTGACCTGGTGCAGCGGCGCGCCAAGAAACCGGTCGGCGTTCCGGAAGTCCCCCCCGCAAAGGTCACCAAGATCGGTGTCATCGGCGCGGGACTCATGGGCGCCCAGATCGCCACGCTCTTCCTGCAGCGCTATGAGTGCCCGATCGTCATAAAGGACATCAAGCAGGAATTCGTCGACAAGGGCCTCAAGTACGTCCACGACCAGGTCGACAAGCTCGTCAAGAAGGGAAAGGTCGACGAGGGCAAGGGCATCTGGATGAAATCGCTGGTCAAGGGAACACTGGACTACAAGGATTTCGCCGACTGCAACTATATTATCGAGGCCGTCCTCGAGGAAATGGCCCTGAAGAAGAAGGTCTTCGGCGAGGTTGAAGCGCACATTAAGCCCGAAACGATCCTGGCCACCAACACGTCGTCGCTCTCCATCACCGAGATGGCCAAAGATCTGAAGAACCCCGAGCGCGTGGTGGGTTTCCACTTCTTCAACCCGGTGGCGGTTATGCCGCTGCTTGAGATCGTCAAAGGCGCCAAGACCAACGACCTGACACTGTCAACGGCCTTTGCGATGGGAAAGAAGATCAAGAAGACCTCGATCCTCGTCAAGGACTCCGCGGCGTTCCTGGTCAACCGGCTCCTCATGCGCTGGATGGGAGAGATCATAAAGGTCGTCGATGAGGGCAAGAACTCGTTCAAGGAGATCGACGACTACTGCGTTACCCTCGGCTTCCCGATGACCCCGTTTGCGCTGCTGGCCCTTGTAGGTCCCGCCGTGGGCCTGCACGTGGCCGAGACGCTGAACAAGGCCTTCGGGGCCCGCTTCTACATCTCCCCGGGATTCAAGAAGCTGGTTGAGCTCAAGAAACCGGGTATCTACGACTGGAACGGTAACGAGGATCCGGACGTAGTGGCCAACTGGCCGCGCGGCTCAAAATCGTTCACCCAGCAGGAGGTCTTAGACCGTTTCCTGACGGGGGTGACCGAGGAATGCCGCATGATCCTGGACGAGGGCGTTGTTTCCAACGCCAAGGATATCGACACCTGCATGATCATGGGCGCGGGCTGGCCTTTCTTCATGGGCGGCATTACCAAGTACCTTGATCAGAAGGGCTATTCCAAGAAGGTGACGGGCAAGACGCTGGCGTCTGCGGAATAGGCTGCCGAATAGTACCGATAAAAGGGGGCGCGTAATGCGCCCCTTTTTTTCCGCCCCGCATCTAAACAGGCAAAGGGTACGGTTCGCCCCGTCACCCGGCGCCGAAGGCTCTTTAAGGCATACCATGAAGATACACAAGGTCTGCTATATCCAGCTGATCGAAAATCCCATGATTCACATCATGACCGACGAGCTTGAGATCGGAAAATACTACTATTATAATCTCCGGACCAATCAGTGGAACTTCGACGAGATACCACCCGACCTGATCGGCAAGGCAGAGGAGTTCTTGGGGGTTGGGAGCTTTGAGGAATTGATCGCGTTTCGGGGACGGAAGCTTTCCCCTCAGGCCGAGGCCTCCCGGGACGAATTAACGGACTATATTCGCAACCTCGATATCGGTGACACCGGCGGCCGGGCTAACGGAGAAGGGGAAAAAGGGCACTGATCGGGTAGACCGTCCTTTGAGGGTTGGGCCGGTGAGCCGGTCCTCCATTTTTACGGGACTATGGAATCTGACACCAAATCATCCCCGTCGCGGGGCGGTACGAAGAAACGGCGCTTCCCCAGGGGATGGGCTTTCCTGTGGGTGGGGATAGGTATCCTGGTGTTCCTGGCGGCCGGCTTTTTCCTGACCACTACACTACTTTTTCGATCCGCGTACACCGAGCCAAAAGGGAAGGAGGCCGAAGACACCCTCACGTCCCTCTATGAGTCCGAGATGAGCTACTATGCGGTGCATCACTGCTTCACCCGGGACGCCGCCGCGCTCGATTTTTCCCCGCCCAAGGGCCGATATTACGAATGGTCGATTATATCGGCGGACTGCACGTCCTTTCTCGCCAGGGCCTGGGCCAACCTCGATAAAGACCCGAATCTTGACATCTGGGAGATCACCAATAACGACACCTTCCGTCCCCTCCATGTGTTTGACGACGGACAGGACATCGGCTACCGCATCGACCCGAAATCCACCAAACGCTGGCGCCCGGAGAACGGGCAGTTTCAACCGCCGGTGAGCGACGAGCCGTAGGAAAAGCGGAGAAAAGCCCGGTCGGAGTCACGCCCTATAGCGTATTGAGGAGATCGTTTCGGTTCCGACGCGTTACCTCGCTCCTCGCGCCTTTGTTAGGATGTTCCCCCGCACCGTCGCTTTCGTGTAACCCCTTCACCTGTCATTGCGAGGAGCGTCCTGCCGAAGCCGCGAGAAGCGTAGCGACGTGGCGGGACGAAGCAATCCCCTGACTATGGAGTTAGGAACCGATACAATCGAGTCTTCGTCCAGGACGGATGGGCTCCGCTACCCTCGCAATGACGATGAAATGACCGCTCAGGTAATCCGCGCTGCTTTATCTCTTCTCCGTATCCGGTAATACAGAACCCCCACCACCAGAATCGCCGCGATTGTGATGAGCTGATAGGTCGTGACCGTCCCCAGGAACCAGTGCCGCTCCGGCGCGCCGCGAAGGGGGTCTATGATCGATCGCGAGGTGACGTACAACAGGACGAACAGCAGTATCAGCTCGCCGCGAAAGGCCGCCGTTTTCCTGCGGACGAGGAGTATCGCGACGATAATAAGATTTGCGATGATATAGTAGGCCTGAGTCGGTTGGAGAGGAGTGCTCAGCGGGGCGGCATGCGATTCGGTGAAGACGATCCCCCAGGGCATCCCGGTGGGGACCCCCCAGCAGCATCCCGCCATGAGGCAGCCGATGCGTCCGACGGTCACGACAAGGGCAAGCGCCGGGGCCGCGGTGTCAAGCCATCTCCATGCGTCCAGCCGCCTCTTTCGAAAGAGAACGATCGCCACGGCGAGCGCCCCGAACAGCGCCCCCTGAAACGACCAGCCGGAGGCCAGTGGAGAGGGGTGCTCTACAAACGTTGCCCAGTTGGTCACGATGAACAGGAGCTTTGCGCCGAGCAGCGCCGCGGGAAGCATCCAGAGGACGATATCGACACCCGTCCACGGCCCAAGCCCGTCCCGTTTGGCCAGGAAAAGGAAGAGGGCGACCCCGGCCAGATAGCCCGCCGTGACGAAAAAGCCGTAGGCCCAGACGGTATGATTCCCTATGGTAAAGAGGATCGGGTGCATTAGGTCTTCTTGCCCGCTCTCCGTTACCGTGTCCCCGGAGCGATTTGCGGACAGAACCGATTTCACGGACGTAACGATCGAGTCGACCTCTATCCGATTCACGCAGTGGGCCTTTTCCATGGGGCAGGGGGTGTTGTAGATGCCGGCCCTTTTCCCGGTCAGACAGCCGTTTGGGTTCTGACAGATACGGTGGCCGACAAGGTTTGTCTGGCCGGGCCATCCGAAGGTCGCGGGGTCTGTCGCTCCCCAGAGGACGACGGCGGGCGTGCCGACGAGCCGGGCGGCATGAACAAAAAGATTATCGACCGTCACGATCGCGTCAAAGCGTCCGACAAGCGCTATCGCCTCCCGCACCGTGGTGACACCCAGCAGGCTCCATGCGCCCCGGACGTAGCGATCGCGCCGGGTCCCCGCCTGCGCGACAAAGATTCCCTGGGCGGTAAGCTGTTTCACCAGATCCTCCCAGCGTCCGATCGGCATGTCCTTGCGGGGTGAGAGCGACCAGGGGCAGATCAGGACGTTTCTCTCGGTAAACGGGATGCTTTTAAGAAGCATTTCATCGACCGTCGTCTCGAACGGCACAAAGAGGCGCTCCTCGGCCGGCATTGTGACGCCAAGCATCCCGGCGAGTATCCGGAAGGGCCGGCCGTTGGGCCCGCCGAAGCCCGGGTGATCCCAGTAGGCGGTCCCGATGACGGCGGAGCCGGGGGGCGGATTACCGATCAGGTCGACGGCGGGGTGCCCCCTGAGGATCTCGCCGTAGCTGGTGCGGTTCACCAGCGAAAATCTTCGTTGCGGATCCTGATCGACGGCCGCCTTAAGGACGCCGGACAGGATGATGGTGTCGCCGCAGCCGCCGAAGGGGTTGATCCAGACGGGTCGATCCGTGGACGGCCGAGGAAACGTAACGGCGTGATCGACCGCGAAGTCCGGGGGCGTCTGAGGCATCTCGGGTTCCCGGCTGGTCCGCGCCGTTTGGGATCCTTCCGGATCATAGCGCACACCTGTGATCGGCTCGAAATATTTCTCGATGAACCCTTTCTTGTAGGCGCACAGAGGTGACTTCTTCATCCAGTCGCCGGTCTCGGCATAGCTGTCCAGAGGGCATCCGCCGTGACAGATCTCCCAGAAACGGCACCCCTTACACTCTCCTGCCTTGAGGTGCAGTTGGCGGGCACGATACATCCCTTTTTGCGGATCCTCGAGGACCGTACTGATCGCGTTTCCCTGGATGGTGCCGTAGTCCAGGAGCCCCCAGTCCGACGACCTGCCGCATTGCGAGTAGCTGCCCGCGGGTCCCACGGAAATGTGGGTGTCGGCGCACATCCCGGATTCCGAGCATTCGATCCCGCCGCTTCGTTCGATGATCGACTCGACGAACGACCGGAAGGGGCGGATCCCCTTGAAGCGCTCCTGATGTTCCCACCAGACGGGGAAAATGGCCCCGAGGAACTCCACAAACTCCTCCGGTGTCACCGCCAGATTTACGATCTTTCGCTTAAAATGGTATATCGGGTTGAACTTCACCGACCCGGTTTTGTTGAGGTTGGTCAGGAAATAGAAGAGCTCAAGGGGGGTCTGGAGCGAAAGCTTTGTGACCACATAGATCATCCCCCAGTCGATTCCCTCCTCCTCCAGCAGCGCCAGCGATTCCATGAAGCGGCGGTTATAGGCGGCCGAGTCCACCGTGTTGCCGAGCCCCCGGACGTTGGGGATCGGGTCGTAGCTCGTGCTCACGCGCTCGATGCCGAGCATCCGGAAGACCTGCAGATACTCCCGGGATAGAAGCGTGATATTGGACTGTATTTCGTGCGAGATACGTTCCTTTGTTTCTGCGCAATGGGTCTCCTGGAATTCGTAGGCTTTCACGAAGTAGTCGGGCCCGAGGAGCAGCGGCTCGCCCCCGTGCCAGATGACCTGGAAGCGCTCGTCGGGACGCTCAAGGAGATATTCGTTTATCCGGATGAAGAAACGCTCCAGAGTCTCAAAGGGAAGCCGGGCGCCCTTTTCGCGATCCTTGCGGACCACGTCGCAATAGACGCAGTTGCCGTTGCAGGCCTCGGTCGGCTTAAAGATGACGGTGGTCATGACGCTCCTTTTTCGGCGACTCCGGCCCCCTCTGGTGCTGATCGTGCTGATCCAGGAGGTCTATCGTCTCGGTAAAGAAGGCCGCGCAGCCGCCCGCGTGCTCTTCGTTCCGAGAGAATTTGCCGAGGCAGATTCTCCACCCCGGGCAGAGCGAGCAGGGGTGGTACTCGAGAAAGTATCGTTTCCGTAAATCGATGCGCTCCCGATATACCGGGAGGGTAACGATATCATCCAACCGGTTGAGGTCTTCTTCGACAAACGTCCCCTCGAGAAGCTCCCGGCGCGTCAGGGCGATTCGCCCGTCGGAATCGAGATGAAAGAAGTCCCGGGGATTATCAAAGAAGGCGGAGCCCCACTCCAGCCACGCTGCCTGCCGGTAACGCGCCGACATCGTGGAGAATGGCTCGATGGAAGCGTGGACGACGCTGCCGACCAGGGAGTAGGTCATGAGGTCCGCGAGTCCTTCCCAATCGACGGGGTCCCGGTCGGTAAAGAGCGCCGCGCTTCGGACGCCGACCGATGAGAGAATCCTGAGAGCGGAAAGATTTTCAGGATTGTCCGTCGGCAGGTATATGACGGGGTCTATCTTTCGGATGAGCTCGAGTTTTCCGACCAGGGCGCGGAAGTGGCCCATCTCCGCCGTGAAGACGGCAAGCCGTGTGCCTGCCCACGACTCCTCAAAATGGATCTCGTCCAGCGGGGTGCGGGAGTCGAGGATGATCGACGTGAGGCGGTTATTCGATGAGGCCACGCGTTGGGCGGCCCTGGCGACGTCCGACGGATCGTCAACACGCACCGCCATCACTCGCTCGGAAAGACGGCCGATCAGTGCTTCCTTAAACGGCACCACAAGGTTTGGAAAGCCCACGCTCTATCTCCATAAGTCGTACCTGTGCCTCGCCGACGAAACGATTCATAACCTGACACACCCCACCGCCGGAACAGCGGCCCTCCTCCCGGTGGATGCAGCCGTCGCACTCTTCGTAGATGCCCGCCGTCTCGGAGCGGACGCGGTCAAAGAGGCCCTGGTAGAAGTCATGGACCTCCCTCATTGAGTTGAATTCGAAAAGGGACCGCTTATGAAAGCCGGAGAGGGGGAAGCAGGCGTAGACGTTAAGGTCCGGCGTCAGGTCGATGGCCGGCCCGCAGCCGAACTTGAACTTGCCCGAATGACGCATGAGCCAGCCAAGCTGCTCATCGGTAAAGCCGCAGAGGGGAAAGCCGCAGTCCAGCCCCGGCTTGATATCGAATCGGTCCAGCGACGGCCGAAAAGAGTAGAGGCGGTCGATAACCGTTCGCACGTCATCGGGTTTGATAAAGAGGCTCTCCACTCCCGGCATCGGGGACGCCAGTCCCAGCCGGATGTGCCGGTGCATGCCGTAGCGCGCGATCAGGTCAAAGAGGAACTCTATGTCAAAATCGGTTCGATAGAT
Source organism: uncultured delta proteobacterium (assembly GCA_963809875.1). Classification (GTDB taxonomy): domain Bacteria; phylum Desulfobacterota; class Zymogenia; order Zymogenales; family Zymogenaceae; genus JAFGAS01. The sequence continues at coordinate 403,432 of CAWELC010000005.1, forward strand.
GTTGAAGCCGGGCGTGCACCATGGCCCCATGAGAGAAAGGAACTTCGCGATACTCCGGCCCTCGCTCTTGGGTGCCGGGGTCTGAACGGGATTATTGAGGTTCACCACGAAGCTGAGCCGCCCGGGCGGCACCGATGACAGGTGGTCGGACAGCTGCTTGAGCCGCGCGTCCGACATGATGCCGCTGGTGAAGACCGTTACGTGAAAGCGCCGCTCGATCAAGAACGACACCATATCGACAAACTGCGGATGGAGTGTCGGCTCGCCGCCGAGCAGCGAGAGGCGATCCTGATCTGAGGCCGTGAGGAAATCGGCCAGATAGATCAGGTTTTCCCAGTTGACTATATCACCCGAGGGTGATCCCTCCATCTCCCGCTTGGCAAAGCAGTAGGGGCAGGAGCGAACGCATCGGGATGTCATGAGGAGGTTTGTCATACTTGCGCCTTGGTTGTTGAGACGAGCAGAGGCGGTTACCGCATCATATGGCGGATATGATCCCGAACCGTACGACCAAAACAGACCACCGGAAAGGAGTGGTGATATGCAAACAGCGCTTCTTTTTCAGTGCCAAATTACATTGCCGTAATTTTCGGAGTAATCGTAATAATTCTGGTAATCGGAATAGTTGGAGTAATCGCTGTAGTTATAGTAGGTGTCGTTGTAGTTATAGTACGTGTTGTAATAGTTGGAATAGGCGTTGGAGTAGTTGTAGTATGCGTTGGAGTAATCGTAGTACGCGTTGGAATAGTTATAATAGAGGTTGCTGTAGCCGTTCGCATAACCGCCGGTGCACTCGTCCTGGCCCTGGGTGACGACGGCGGTGATGCCGAGGGTACCGAACAGCGCAATGCCCTTGGCCATGCGCTTCATGGCCTGGCGTCGGGTGAGTTTTTCCTTTTCCTCTCCGCCTTGCCGATCTGACTTCTTCCGTTTCCGTTCATCGTCCATAGTCTTGTCCTTGTGCTTTTCTTCTTGTCAAGAGGAAGGTATGACAGGCTGCGATTCAGCTCTCTCCGTTTTTCAGTCCGGGAGCATTTATCTCACTATCTCTTTTCTTCCGCCGCCCATCCGCCCCCACAGGCGTCCAGGGCTAAACCGGAGAATATTTTATTCTTGATGGGGATTTGTGTCAAGGAATATGATGGATATCCTATAAGAATAGTCATCTTTTTGGCATTTCAGGAGTGAGGTTCCTTAAAGATTCAACGAAAGGTAGCCGTGGTATCTCATAGTAAGGGCGAGAGTGCGCTTTCATGCCCCTGGAGGCAGGCGCAACTCACCCAGTCTATATGGAGGCGGCTGTAATAGCTGGTACAAGGCTGAGAAAGGTGTGACAGGGGTTAGATATACTATAGCAGTCGGGATCGGCTCAAGCGAATCTCGTATGACCACAGGTGAAGCTAGTGCCCGTGTTCGCGCTTCTCCCGCTCATCGCGCTCTTCGTTCTCCTCGTTCTCGTTATGCCGGTCATCCCAATCGGGGCGTTCATGTCGATCGAAGTTATAGTAGTCAAAAAAGTCGTCGTAGAAGTAGACGTCGTAGTAATTGTAGTAGAAGTTCCTATAGGAGTTTGCATACCCGCCGGAGCATTCATCCTGTCCCTGAGTGACGACGGCGGTCACGCCGAGGGTGCCGACCAGCGCCGCCCCCTTGGCAATCCTCTTGAGAGCCTCCCGCCTGCTGATTGTCTCCAGTTTCGGGGATTCGGGATTCTTCGTACTATCCACGTCTTGACCCTCTTTTGGACTGAACGCTCCTATCGCCGGGTTATATTCGTTTTGACCGGCGAGGGGTCACTTCCACGGCCGAGGGTGCGACCTACCGAGCCACTACCAGTTATAATATCCGTAGCTATCGTAGTAGTTATAGTAGGTGTCGTTGTAGTTGTAGTACGCGTTGGAATAGTTGTAGTATGCGTTGGAGTAGTTGTAATAGGCGTTGGAATAGTTATAGTATACGGGCGGCGTGAAGTTCACGTACCCGCCGGTGCACTCGTCCTGGCCCTGCGTGACGACGGCGGTAACCGCCAGGGTGCCGACCAGAGCGATGCCCTTGGCCATACGCCTCATCGCCTCGCGCCGGGAGAGTTGCTCTTTTTCGCGGACCTCGACGGCCCCTTCGCGTTTCTCCTTTTTCTTTTCCTTGTCTTCCATTGTCTTCTCCCTCGTTCATCGAGTTCTTGTATGATGCAGAGACGGCAATTTGGAAATCAACGGTGCAGAAGTCTCATTCGTGATAGCGGCCGGTTCCGCCCCATTCAGCCTCTCACATCGTCTAATGAATGTATTTTAACTTCAGGCAAACCGATTTGTCAAGAATTATCGACGAAAAGGCTACCACATGCGAACGAGCCGGGAAGACCACGCGCTGAGGAAAGTGGCTGGATTAATGAATCTCGAGCGAGGGAAAATCGGATTTTTGCGTATATGCCCTGCGAATCTGCTTGACAGGGACGACTTATTTGGTGTTTAATTACTACTGGCGTAGTAATAAGGAATGTTACCGGCTTTGGATTCGGCACTCAGAGAATCGACAAGGAGAGGACGTGATGAAAAAAGGAGATAAGTACGGCGCCCACCGGGTGATTGAGCCGGCGGGGGTCCTCCCCCAGTCGGCCGAGAGAATCGATAATTCCATGGAGCTCTATGACAACGAGATCCTCGTTTCCGTCAAGACCCTTAACGTCGATTCCGCCTCCTTCACCCAGATTGAAGAGGAGGCGGGACACGATACCGCAAAGATCGGCGAGATCATCATGAACACGGTCAAGAGGCGGGGTAAACAGCATAACCCGGTTACCGGCTCGGGAGGGATGTTCATGGGAAGCATCGAAGAGATCGGTCCGGCCCTGAAGGACAGAGTCACCGTCAGGCCGGGAGACTTCATCGCGTCGCTGGTGTCCCTCTCGACGACACCGCTCTTCATCGAAAAGATAGTCGAGATCAGACCCGACCGGGATCAGGTGGATATCGTCGGCAAGGCGATCCTCTTCGAGACCGGCATATACGTCAAGCTTCCCGACGACATGCCGCAGTCGGTGGCGCTGGCGGTGCTGGACGTGGCCGGGGCGGCCGCCCAGACGGCAAAGCTCGTCAGGCCGGGTGACATCGTCTTCATCATCGGCGCCGGCGGCAAATCGGGGATGCTCTGCGCATATGAGGCAAAACGGCGCGCCGGCGTCACCGGGCTCGTCATCGGCACCGGGTCACAGCGCCCAGAGCACCAAACGGATCAAGGAGCTCGGCTTCTGCGACCACGTCATCCAGGTCAACGCGACCAATCCCCTGGAGGTGGAGCGGGAGGTAAACAAGCTCACGGGCGGCCGGATGGCCGACGTTACCATTAACTGCGTCAACATCCCCAACACCGAGATGGGCTCCATCGTGGCCACGAAAAATGACGGCCTTATCTATTTCTTCTCCATGGCCACAAGCTTCACCAAGGCGGCGCTGGGAGCCGAGGGGATCGCTTCGGACGCCACCATGATCATCGGCAACGGCTATACGAAAGGCCATGCCCAGATCTCTCTTAATATTCTGAGGGAGTGCCCGCCCTTAAGGGAGATCTTCATGAAGCTCTATGCGTGAGACCCTTGTTAAACTGGTCGAGAGATCGGGGGCCGATGTGCTGTCGGTCGTGGGTCTTGCCAAAAACAGCGGCAAGACCACCACGCTGCTCTATCTTGTCAAACACCTCGGGTCCGGCCCCGGCAGGCTTGCGCTGACCTCGACGGGCAGGGACGGCGAGGCAATAGACGAGATCACCCGAAGACAAAAACCGCGCGTCACGATCACCCGGGGAACCCTGGCCACCACCGGGCAACAGTCACTGCCGGCGGGAGAGGGGCTCTCGGTGGTGCGCGAGACCCCATACGTGACGGCGACGGGCAAAATCGTGGTGGTCCGGGCCGACCGGACCTGTCGCGTGGTCCTCGAAGGACCGGCCACGGCCGCCGAAATGGGAAAGCTTGTGACGGACCTCGTCGGCGCACGAGGGGGTCCGGCGGGTCATAATCGACGGATCGCTGGATCGGATCGCCGCGGCCGCACCGGATATCTCCGGGGGCGTGATCCTGGCGGCGGGCGCGGTCCTCGGGCCGGACATCGCAACCGCGGTGGATAAAACCCGGTACGCCGTACGCCTCTTTATGACCGGCCGGAGCCCTCTTGCCGTGCCGACACGGCAGGACGTTATCCGTTATTGTGCGGTAAGCGCCGACGGGTCGGCTCATGGGAGACGTGCGAAGGATCGGCCATTACCGATCTCTCTTCGGTCGTCAGGATGCTGCAGAAGGGGGGGCGGTATCTCTTCATCTCGGGGGCGCTCTCCGACGGGGTGCTTGAGGCGCTGATGGAAAAGGGGCTCTATCCCGTCGTTATCGTGAAGGACGCCACACGGCTTTTCATCACGGAGCGGGTGGCGGCCCTCTTTGTCGGCGGGAGGCGGGGTCATCCAGGTCGCGCGAACGATCAGGCTCATCGCCCTCACGATCAATCCCCATAACCCGGAGGGAGTCGACTTCGACCCCGACGATTTTTTGGCCTCGATGAGAGCGTGCCATACCGGACGTCCCGGTTTTTGACGTAGTGCGGGAGGAATCGGGTGGAATCGAAACTCGGCCTTGACAAGGCGGTTATCGACCGACTGCCGCGTCTTCGCGGAACAGTATCACCGATGATCTCATGGGATTTATCGGGTCTCATACCACCGACAGCGTCGAGCGGGCGGTGACGCGTCTCTTGGGACTGGACGGAATCGACCGGATCGGCACACCCTATCCCAACGTGCTGGTGGACGCGGTCAAGCAGTCGCGCGGGCTCGGGGAGGGGGCTGCGGCGGCCTCGGCCGACCTCATCGCGCACACCGGGGGAACCCTCAGCGACGCCGTCCGGGCAATCGCCGAAAAGAAGCTCAAACTCAAAGACGTGCCGGTACTGGGCCGCGACAAACGAATCGCGGTCATCAGACAGTCGGCCGATGAGGGACGCGCGAGAATCGCAAAGCAGGTGGGTGAGCGGAACAGGCTGAGGACGGCCTATCCGATGAGCCCGCCCTCCGCTGCTTTACGTAATCGTCGCCACCGGCAACATCCATGAGGACGTGACCCAGGCGGTAAGCGCCGTGGCAAACGGGGCGGACTGCATCGCCGTTATCCGCTCCACCGCCCAGAGCCTGCTGGACTATGTCCCCTACGGCGCCACCACCGAGGGCTTCGGCGGCACCTACGCCACCCAGGAAAATTTCAGGATCATGCGGGCGGCGCTGGACGAGGCGATGGAGAAGGAGGGACGGTATGTCAACCTGGTCAACTACGCCTCGGGCCTCTGCATGCCGGAGATCGCGGCGGCGGCGGCTTTCGAGCGGCTGGACATGCTGCTCAACGATTCGATGTACGGCATCATCTTTCGCAACATCAACACCTACCGCACGTTCGTCGACCAGTATTTTTCCCGGATGATCAACGCCAAGGCCGATATCATCATCAATACCGGCGAGGACAACTACCTGACCACGGCCGACGCCGTCGAGAAGGCGCATACGGTGCTGGCCAGCGATTTCATCAACGAGTCGTTTGCGTTTAAGTCGGGGCTGCCGCCCGCGCCTCATGGGGCTGGGCCACGCGTTCGAGATCGATCCCGCCATCGAGGGGGGATTCCTGATGGAACTCGCCCAGGCGCAGATGATCCGGGAGATCTTCCCCGAGGCCCCCATAAAGTATATGCCCCCCACCAAGCACGTGACGGGCAACGTCTTCCAGACGCACCTGGTGGACATGATGTTCAACGTCTGCTCCGTCATGACGGACCAATCGATCCACCTGCTGGGTATGCTCACCGAGGCCATCCACACCCCGTTCGTGGGCGACCGATACCTGTCGCTTGCCGGGGCACGCTACGCCAAAAGAAACATGCGGGGGATTGCCGATGAGATCATCGTTTGCCCCGGACGGGGTTATCCGGAGGCGTGCTCGGGAGGTGCTCGTGAAGGCTCATGAGATGCTGGCCGAGATCGTCGACATCGGTTTGGTGGAAGCGCTGGCCCGGGGGATGTTTGCCGATATCCACCGGGACCCCAGGGGAGGGCAAGGGGGCCGACGGTGTGGTGAAAAAGGGCGACGACTACTACAACCCGTTCCTCGAGGTCTGATATGACCGAGCGTGGCGAAAAAAGGCTCGTGAAACCCTACGGCGACGCGATGGGCGACGGGGCCGTGCAGGTCTCTTTCACGCTGCCCGGCGTCTCGGGGAGATTGCCGAGGAGGCGGCCCGGCGCCTGGCGGGCGAGATGGGTGATCGATGACCCATTTGTGAGCTCGTGTGACGATATCGGGTCCGGCATGACCTTTATCGTCCTCTACGGCAGGCTGAGGCATTCGGTCGACATCGCGCAGATCAAGGGTTTTGACCGGACCGACGAAAAGATCCCGAACATGAAGGTCATCGACCATATGATCGAGGAAAGGCTCGGCCGGACCATCACGGCGGTCGGCGCCTGCATCGAGAGCGACGCCCACACCGTCGGGATAGACGCCATCATGAATATGAAGGGCTACGCCGGTGACTACGGTCTTGAGCGGTACAAGAACTTTCGGGCCATCAATATGGGCGCCCAGGTAAGCGCGGAAGAAGTCGTCCGCGAGGCGATCCGGGAAAAGGCCGACGTCGTCCTCGTCTCGCAAGTCGTTACCCAGAAGGAGGTCCATGTCAGGAACCTCACCCGACTGGTAGACCTGCTGGAGGCCGAGCACGTCCGCGACAGGGTAATCCTCATTGTCGGGGGGCCGCGCATCACCCGGGAGCTGGCCAAGGAGCTCGGCTTTGACGCCGGGTTCGGCCGCGGCACGCTGCCGTCGCACGTGGCCTGGTTTATCCTGAACCGGCTCCTTCAAAAGGAGGCAAAGGCATGAAGACGACCCCGAGCGCGCTGGAGCGCTTCTACGTCCAATGGGAGTTTTCCGTCGGCACCAACATCAGCGCCTCGTGCGGGGCCGAGACGACGACCGCCGATCTCCTGGCGTTGGCCGGTGACGATGAAAGGGAGAGATACCTCTCGATGGGCCTGGGCTATCGGGAAAACAAGGGGGACGGGCGGCTCCGGGAGCTGATCGCCGCCGAGTACGAGCATCTGGACGCCGAGGACATTCAGCTGTGCTGTGGGGGCTCGGAGGCTATCTTCCTGCTGATGCACACCGAGCTTTCTCCGGGCGACCGGATAATCGCCGAGACGCCGCTCTACCAGACGCTTTTCCAGGTGGCCGCCGACCACGACGTGGAGGTCCAATGGCTGCCGCTCCTGGAATCGGAGGGCTACGTGCCCGACCCCGGCAGGCTTTCGGACATGCTCACCAAGAAGCCCGCCAAAATGGTCATCATCAACCATCCCCACAGCCCCACCGGCTCGATCCTGAGCGGTGCACTGCTGCGAGAGATCGTGGATATCTGCCGGCGGCACGGGACGCTCCTGGTTTCAGACGAGGTCTACTGGGGGGCCTTCTACGATAAGGCGGATATCGTTGCCCACGCGGCCGATCTTTCCGAAAACGTCGTGACCATCGGCGACATGACCAAGCCCTACGGACTGGGGGGGCTCAGGATCGGTTGGCTCGCAAGCCGGCGGCGCGACATACTGGAGGCCGCGTCGACCCTCAAGGACTACACAACGATGTGCGCCGCGGCGCCTTCTGAGCTGCTGTCGATCATCGCGCTCGCCCATAAAGAGAAGATCCTGGCCCGAAACCTGAGTATTGCGGCCGACAACATCGCCTTGTTTGACGGGGTGGTGAAGGGATCGGGCGGCAGGCTCTCCTGGGTGAGGCCGAGAGGGGGTTACACGGGATTTGTCTCCCTCAATGTGCCGGGCATGACGGTGCGGGAGTTGGCGCTCAGGCTCATCAAGGAAAAGGACGTCCTTATCCTGCCGGGGGACGTCTTTGGGGACGCCGGCAAGTTCCGGGTTGGTGTGGGGACAAAACGGGATGAATTCGCCCGCGGGGTCGAGGCGCTGGCGGAGCTTGTATCGCGCCTGTGAGGGGCGAGATTCCGGCGGGCAACGATGCCAACCCGATTCGTTCGGGGCCGTACCGGGACACCATCCGTGCACGCCGTTTTGCGTCCGCGGGCCGTCTCATATTTCTTGCGCCGAGCGGCGGGACTGGGGTATGATACACGCCGGGACCCAAAAGGATCACAGATGACTGCAAGCGATATATCGATACAGTCGACGATCCGTCTGAGGATGAGCAGCTCCGACGCGCACTACGGCGGGGGGCTGGTGGACGGCGCCAGGATCCTCGGGCTCTTCGGCGACGTGGCGACCGAGCTCCTCATCAGGCTGGACGGCGACGAGGGGCTCTTCCTGCGCTACGACGAGGTCGAGTTCATCGCCCCGGTTTACGAGGGCGACTACATCGAGGCGACCGGCCTCATCACGAAGGTCGGCGCCACCTCGCGGACGATGGAGTTTTCGGCCCGCAAGGTGATCGCGGCGCGGCGGGACGTCAACGCCTCCGCGGCCGATTTTCTGGCCGAGCCCGTGTTGGTTGCCCGGGCGCGGGGCGTCTGCGTGACGCCGAATGAAATGCAGCGAACGAAAAGGAAATAACGGGAGGTTTTTTACCAATGGCCTATATGAATTACGAGCTGGTTTCCAAAAAGACCGAGCGTCTCGCCACCAAATACCGAAAGATCACGACCGATATCCCCGTGCCGGAATCGATACCGATACTCAAGGAGCTGAGGAAATACGAGCCGATCTCCATGAGCGGCCAGCCCCTGGTCGTGTGGGACAGCGCGGAGAACTTCACCGTCAAGGACCGCTGGGGCAACAAGTGGATCGACTTTTCCTCCGGCGTCCTCGTGGCCAACTGCGGGCACCTTCCACCCGAGATGAAGCGGGCGCTGGTCGATCAGATCAACTCGGGCATGATCCACTCCTACTGCTTCCCCAACGAGCCGAGGGCAAAACTCGTCAAGAAGATGATCGAGATCGCGCCGAAGGGGATGGACAAGGTCTTTCTTCTGACCACGGGCGCCGAGGCCACGGAAAACGCCATCAAGCTGGCCAAGACCTGGGGTATGAAGAGCGGCGGCCTGAACAAAAACGTCATCGTGACCTTTTCCGGGTCTTTTCACGGGCGGACCCTCGGGTCGCAGCTGGCCGGCGGCATCCCGGCCCTGAAAGAATGGATCGGCGCTCTCGACCCGACGTTTGTCAACGTCCCGTTCCCCGACGGGTACCGGTTCGAGGACACGAGCTTTGACGTCTTCGAGAAGAGCCTCGCCCAGCAGGGGATCGGCAAGGACCGGGTCTGCGGCGTCATGATGGAGTCCTACCAGGGCGGTATCGCCGGTTTCTACCCCGAAGGGTATGTCAAGAAGCTGCGGAAGTGGTGCGACAAAGCCGGGGCGCTCCTCATCGACGACGAAGTCCAGGCGGGCTTCGGGAGGTCGGGCAAGCTCTTTTCCATCGAGCACTACGGCGTCGTCCCCGATATCATCTGCTGCGGCAAGGGGATGAGCGGGGGCCTGCCGATCTCCGCGGTCATCGGCAACTCGAAGTTCATGGACATCTACGGGCCGGGCGAGATGACCTCCACCCACAGCGGCAACCCGCTGACCTGCCGGGCCACCCTGGCGAGCATCGAGATGCTCCAGAAGGGTAAGCTCGTGGAAAACTCGGCCAAAATGGGAAAGATCCTCCACGCCGAGCTCAACAAGCTGAAAGATCAGCACTCCGACATCATCGGTCGCGTCCAGGGCAGGGGGCTGCTGGCGGCAATGCTCTTCGTCAGGAACGGGACCAAGGAGCCGGACCATCCGCTGGCCTTTTCGATCGTGGAGAAGTGCATCCAGAAAGGCGTTATGCTCTACGCGCCGCTGGGGCCCGGGGGCGGCACCGTCAAGATCAACCCGCCGCTGATCATCACCGCCGAGCCGCTGCTGGAGGGGCTCTCGGTGGTGGCGGAGGCAGTGGCCGCGGCCAGGAAGGAATTAAAGAAGTAGCGCCGGGCGTTCGGCGCTCACCATACTATGCACGTCTGGTTCATCAAGATGCTCAGTCTGCTGCGGATCGGGACCGGCGGATACAAGACCGGGGCCTACAAGCCGGATTGATACCCGCACGCCCCGGGGCGTTAGCACCAGTGTATCTGGGCGCCGGGGACGGAAGCGGTCCGTCCGTTGCCGTATCCTTCGGGCGCCGCGTATGCAACCATACCGATTGGACAAACAGATGAGAAGCTATAAAGACATAGAGCTGTTCAAGGACGTGACGGAAAAGGAGTGGGGCGACTGGCGCTGGCACGTCAGGAACCGCATCACGACCGTCGAGGCCCTCAAGCGGGTCATCAACCTGACCGCCGATGAGGAGGACGGGATCAGGAAGACGCTCACGCGTTTCCGGATGGCCATCTCCCCCTATTACGCCTCCCTGATGGACCGGGACGATATCTGCTGCCCCATCCGCAAGCAGGGCGTCCCCACCGTCAACGAGACCCACAAGGCCCCGGCGGATCTCGAAGACCCGCTGAGCGAGGACGAAGACTCCCCGGTGGCCGGCCTCACGCACCGCTATCCCGACCGTGTCCTCTTCCAGGTCACCGACCAGTGCACCATGTACTGCCGGCACTGCACGCGCCGCCGCATGGTCGGCGTGCATGACAGGATGCGCTCGGAGAGCGAGCTTCTGGCCGACATCGACTACATCCGGGAGACCCCGGAGGTGCGGGACGTGCTGCTGTCGGGGGGCGACCCGCTCGCCCTGGGGGACGACCAGATCGAGTGGATCATCGCCGAGCTGAGGAAGATCCCCCACGTGGAGATCATCCGCATCGGCTCCCGGACGCCGGTGGTGCTGCCCCAGCGGATCACGCCCGAGCTCGTGGAGATGCTCACGAAATACCACCCGATCTGGTTCAACACCCACTTCAACCACCCCAAGGAGATCACGGAGGAATCGGCCCGGGCCTGCGACCTGCTGACGAGGGGGGGCATCCCCGTGGGCAACCAGACCGTGCTGCTGCGCGGTGTCAACGACTGCATCCACGTCATGAAGGCGCTCGTCCACGGGCTTTTGAAGATACGGGTCAGGCCCTACTACCTTTACCAGTGCGACCTTTCGGTGGGCATCGAGCACTTCCGCACCTCCGTGGGCAAGGGGATCGAGATCATGGAGCGGCTGCGCGGCCACACGTCGGGCCTGGCGGTCCCCACCTTCGTGGTGGACGCGCCCGGCGGCGGCGGCAAGATCCCGGTCATGCCGCAGTACATGATATCCCGCGGCGACCACCAGATCATCTTCAGGAACTACGAGGGGTTCATCTCTTCGTATACGGAGCCGGTCATCGACCACGAGGAGTGCGACGTCTGCAAGGGCATGCTGGACAAGGGTGTTAAAAGCATCGGGATCGAGAAGCTTTTCACCGGCGAGGCATCGTCGCTGCGCCCCACCGACTCGGTGCGGGACAAGCGAAAGAAGAGCCAGTTTCACGCCTGATCACCCCATGAAATCTTCGATTTCATGGGGGCCCCGGCGGTCACCTCCGAAAAACTCCGTTTTTCTTCGGTGACATGAGGTGGATAATCGGACTAAGTCGTTTGAGTATGCTGCTCGATCGCGTCTCGTATTGCTGCTGGGAAGCGCGGTAGGTTAGAGTGGAGATACGCCACGCTCCGTAGGGGCGGCATATATGCCGCCCGCCGGGCGTCCGGTAAATGCGAGCACCTCCCGGCCCCCGAGGGTCGCGCCCGTCATGTGAATACCACGCTGAGAGGAGGGACCAAAACCCTCCCCTCTCAGCGTGACCCATAGCGTCCGTACGGACACGCGACGTCGACACGAGGCGGCGTGTCCGTATATGAGCCGTTCCCGCCTACTATCACATGACGGTGGTGCCCGATGGATCGTAAACTCTTCGAGACCCTCCACGCCCTCTTTTACCCGACAAACGCCGCGGTCGTCGGCGCCTCCACCAATCCCGTCAAGCTCGGCTTTCAGGCGCTCCTGGCCCTCAAGACGGGAGGCCTTGCCGGAAAGATCTTCCCGATATCTCCCTCGCTCAAAGGCCAGACCGTCATGGGAATGCCCGGCTACGGCTCCATCGACGAGATCCCGGAGCCGGCCCAGCTCTTCGTGCTGGCGGTGCCGCACGACAGGATCGAGGGGGCGCTCGTGGCGGCCGCCGCAAAGGGCGCAAAGGGCGCGGTGATCTTTGCCGGCGGGTTCCGCGAGGTCGGGGGGCAGGGTGCCGCCCTCCAGGCCCGGATCAAGGAGACGGCCGACCGGCTCGGCATCAAGATCGTCGGGCCCAACTGCGTGGGGGCGCTCAACCTCCCCTACGGGCTCAACGCCACCTTCGGCGCGCCGCTTTCCAAGATGAAGCGGGGCCGGGTGTCGCTGGTCTCCCAGAGCGGGGGGACGGGATCTGCCATCCTCACGACGATGATGGACAACAACGTCGGGGTCAGCAAGTTCGTCTCGATCGGAAACCGCGTGAACCTGGATTTTCCGGAGCTGGTGGAATATTTGGCCGAGGACGACGACACCGACGTGATCTGCCTTTTCATCGAGGGGATGGACGACGGCAGGTCGTTCCTCGACGCGGCGCGGCGCGCCTCGGCCAAAAAGCCGATCATCGCCTACCAGGCCGGCTTCACCGAGACGACCCGGCGGCTGGCCCTTTCCCACACCGGCTCGATGAGCGCGTCGCGCGAGATCTACGCCGCGGCCTTCCGGCAGGCGGGCGTGCTGTTTGTGGCCGACTACGAGGAGATGGTCGATACGGCCAAGGCCGTCTCGATGCTCCCGCCCATGCAGGGGCCCGGCGTGGTGCTCTTCACCCACACGGCGGGACCCGCGCTCATCGTCGCCCAGACCGCGGAGGAGGGGGGCGCCGCCTTCCCGGATTTCACGGCCGGGCACAAGGAGGCGATCGCCGGGTTTGCCCCGCAGTTCACCGTCCCCACCAATCCCCTGGACATGTTCGCCCACGCCTGGTTCGATACGTCGATGTACCTCAAGGCGGCAGACCTCGCGCTGTCCCAGCCCGACATACACCTGGCCTGCGCCTGCTACAGCTCGGGCATCGACATGGGGATTGAGTTTCCCGCGGCGGCGTACGCCGCGATCGCCAGGAAATACGGCAAGCCCGCCGTCATCTGCCTCATGGCGACCCACTTCGGAAGCGGCGCGACGGAGCTTGCCAACGCCGACGCGGCCGGCGCCCCCACGTTCAACAGCCCCCACAAGGCGGGCAAGGCCATCGCCAACATGATCCGTCTGTGGAAGATGAGGCAGGGAAGGTCGAGAGGCGAGAGATAACGGGTTACGTGTGCCCGCTGACGGCAGATGCCGCCCTACGGGTGATCCATGATACGGTTTGACACGACATGTCGTGCCCGCATTCCTGTCCGATCGAAAGACCCAATCGAACCGGACACCACATGTGGTGTCCCTACACCACCCCGGAAAATCTGCGTCCGCTTAAGATATCTCCCGTCATTGCGAGGAGCGAAGCGACGCGGCAATCCCCAACTGTCACCGAGAACCTCACTCGTCATTGCGAGGAGCCGAAGGCCCCGTGGCAATCTCACCGGTGCGGGCAGGTGGTGGCGTCGGTCCTTCTTTCATCAAAATGTAATTAGAAATGGAAAAACAGTTCTTCGTCTACATCATGAGCAATAACAACGACACCGTATTATACACTGGCGTGACGAACAACCTCGTACGTAGGGTGACCGAACACAGGGAAGGAATAACCCCGGGCTTTACCAGCAAGTACCGGGTTACGAAGCTGGTCTACTACGAGATTGCCTCGACCGCGGAAATCGCCATACAGCGCGAGAAGCAGATTAAGGCCAGCAGACGCAGTAAAAAGGAAGAGCTAATCGACGCGTTCAACGCCCAAAGGCGTGACCTGTCCGAGGAACTGTTTTAGGAGTGATCGCTGCGCGCTGCTCGCGATCACAGCTCAGATTGCCACGCCGCCGCCACCCCGCGAAGCAGGCTTCGCGGGGGCCCCGGCAAGAGACGGCGGCTCGCAATGACGGGTGGGGGTTTGCCGGTGAAATGAAGTCCCTGTCCTGCGTTACTGGCCCAACTGTCATCCGACTGCCGTTCCTTCCTCCCGCCCCGTGCGCGATTTTTAATTGCTTTTTTTGCGTTTATGGGATAACCTTCGACCATTCCTTAAAAAAATTTCCGCACGACTTCCCGCACCCATTCTATTTCCGTAGAGGAGGTGTACGCCATGGAAGACCGCTTCATCAGCAACATGACCTTTCGCGTGGTGCTCCTGGGCATCCAGGAGATGATCGGGGAAAACGGCCTCAGGACCGTCCTCAACTACACGGATCTGAAAAAGTACCTGGATAACCTCCCCCCCAACGACCACGAAAAGAATTTGTGCCTCGCCTCCGAGGTGGCCGGCGTGGACCGCGGCGTGGCCGATATCTTCGGCAGCAACGGCGGCGCGGCGATCCTCTTTCAGGTGGGAAAGATGCAGGCCAAGTGGGGGCTCGAGGAAAACCCGGATACGGTAACGGCCGCCCGAAGCCTCTTTGCGGGGCTGGACGAGTTTGCGACGGCCAAGATGGCGCTGGAACTTGCGGCGGGCGTGGTGGCGGCCGAGACCCAGAGCAAGGCGTGGGCCGAGGCCGACGGGGCCGATATCCTCTACCACGTCGACGAAAACACCCACTCCTTCGGCATCACGGGCGACAAGCCCGTCTGCTCCGTGACCTCCGGGTTCGTGACGGGGATCGTCCAGTGGGCGACGGGCAAGAACGACTGGATCGGGAGGGAGGAAAAGTGCATGGCCCAGGGCGCGCCGTATTGTACGCATCGGGTGAAGAAGGGGAGGGGGTAGGGGGGTCGGTTTGAAGATTAGGTCAGGAAAAGACTTGATCCCTTTGCTCTTTCAATAGGATCATCCTCCTAATGCAATGGAAATTGAGAAATGATAAACAAGCCATTTAATCAGATCGAAAAAAAGGATATCGATGAACTGATAGATCGCAAGGAAGAGGAGTCAAAGACTCTTGAATAGAAATGAAGCTTAATAAAGATAATAGAGAACTAGCCAAAGACATTTCTTCATTTGCAAACGCAGTAGGAGGCGATATTATCTATGGTGTTAGTGAGGAAAGAACAGCAGATAACGAGAAAACCGGCAGGCCTGCAAAGGCTATAGGAATAGAGGGTAGGGCAAACGATGAGTTGAAACAATGGATCGAGAACGTTCTAAGGATAGTATTAGCCCTCGTCCCAAAATCGAAATTAAATTTATTGAAGGGTTCCCTTCAGGACCGATCTTAGTTATTCGTATTCACCAAAGTTTCTCCAGCCCACATATGATAAAAGGACAGACTTGCTTCGATTCTCGTAATTCGTCGACCAGCTATCCGCTTGATATAGATGAGATAAGGTCTGCCTTTATTTCATCGGAGTCCTTACCTGAGCGGATACGCAATTTCAGAGCAGAAAGGTTATCGAAAATAGTATCTCAAGAATTACCGGTCAGTTTGAGAGAAGGGGCGCAGTTTATCATTCACATAGTTCCACTTTCCTCCTTTACTTATCGTTACGGGAAGGAGGATTTGTCATTTTCTGATCAGATCATAGAAACGATTAGAGAAGACTTCTCTTTTGTGAAGTCTTCTCTTATCATAATTTTGACGGATATATATGTACCAATGTAAATGATCAGGGTTTATGTGGTTCGTACCTACAGATCTTTAGAAGTGGCGCACTTGAATATGTAGATGGTTATGTAATAGGCACACACGCGAAGTCTATACCTAGCCCGGCCTTTGAAAAGAGAGACGATTTACGCGTCTCAAGGAGAATATGGAAATTGTTGGGTGACTTACCGATTGAAGCTCCCATATTAATAATGGTAAGCCTACTCGGAGTAAAGGGGCTAAAGATGGGTGATGATAGGTATCGCGGTTTTGAATCAAGCCGGATACCGGCAGACTCAACCGAAGAATTACTAAAAAAGATTAAAGAAGTTCATAATAAGAAGTTTCTAAAAAGGGTATCATGTTGTCAAAAGGGATCAGCTCTCCATTCATAGCCGATATTCTGGAACCGCCTCAAAAAAACCCACTCCCCTTTCGGGGAGTGGGCGATATGATGATGCGTCAGGCAGTTACGTCTAGAATATACCAAAGACTCTCAGCAGCCAGATAATCGCCAGGATGACTACAACGACGTTAATGATGGTCTTGATCTTTTTATCGATGGGGGCATACGCGTTGACCAACCAGAGAATTACACCAACCACGACCAGGGTAATGATCACCGATACTATTCCCGACATATCGTATCACCTCCTTTTTCGTGCTATTTTACCCTCCGGCCACTTCCGAAGGGTAAGGTTATTTGCTCATATTTAACTCTGTATTATAAAATAATATATCGCTTTCCCGTCCGCGTCAAGGCATAATCTCCGGGCAGACGTCGCAGGCCGAGGGAGCATGGGCATACATTGACACTCTATTCCGGTGTTACGACATGGACGAACTAAAGACATACGACTCCTACCCCCTCCGCTACGCTATGCTAGCCAACGCGGTGAGCGTGTCGATCTATGCCCTCGGGGCCGTGATCGTCGAGCCGGTGGGGTGGTGGGCGGCGGCTTTGTATCTCGCCTTCTGCGCCGCGGCAGAGCTTAACGTCCTGCGGAAAAGCTGCGTGGACTGCTTCTACTACGGCAAGAACTGCGCCTTCGGCAAGGGGAGGCTCTGCGCCGTGGTGTTCAAGCGGGGCGACCCCGCGCGCTTTGCCGCGCGCGAGATCTCGTGGTCGGCGCTCTTCCCCGACCTTGCGGTTGTTCTCATCCCGTTTATCGTCGGCGGGGCGATGCTCGTCATAAACTTCGTGTGGTGGCGGGCACTGCTGGTCGCGGCGCTCGTCGTCGTCTCCTTTGCCGGAAACGCCGCCGTGCGGACGACGTTCGCGTGCAAATATTGCAGGCAGAGGGAATTGGGCTGCCCGGCGGAGAAGTTGTTTTCGAAGGAGGAATAGAAACGGGCGGCATGTTGAGCCGCCCGTGATTCACGTGTTACGGTGACAGTCAGGGGATTGCCGCGTCGCCTTCGGCTCCTCGCAATGACGGTGAAGTGAGACGCCCTCCCGCCCCACGGACAACCTGCGGTTGTCCGTGCCACCCAACGCCACGGACGGGCGGCATGAATGCCGCCCCTACGGGTTCAAACACGTATCAGGTTAGGAACCGTAGGGACACGATTCATCGTGTCCGGATATCATCGCGACGGCTTCCGCAAGGAGATGGGGGCATGAAAGCGCAGCTTGTCAGTGTGAGACGCCCTCCCGCCACGGACAACCTGCGGTTGTCCGTGCCACCCGACGCACGGACGGGCGGCATGTATGCCGCCCGCTACGGGTTCAAAGAGCGTTGCTTCCTGGACAACGGATTCGCAGTGTTGGGAGGCCGGATTGGTTGGACAACCGTAGGGGCACGATATGTCGTGCCCGCGTCGTTTTCGATCGAAGATTAGAGACGATTCCATACGGACACCACATGTGGTGTCCCTACGGGTGAATCGAATTTCCCGGCGACAGTCAGGGGATAGACCATCATCCCATTCAGCAGACCTAGCGGGACGCAAGACGGGCGGCATGTATGCCGCCCCTACGGGTTGAAGGCGCGTTTCTTCTCCATCGCCCCTGGCTGCCACTCTTTACGGGACGGATTTTCCATGATATCATTTTTATAGTTGGATCTATTTTTATGAGGTGATTCATGAGACGCTTCGCACTGTTAGGGCTGCTGGCTGTGGGCGCGCTCTTTGTCCTGATTATTGCCTCCGCGTGCGCGTCGGGCGGCTTTTCCGCGACAAAGGACCAGTTCATAAAGGACACCCAGGCCCAGGTCGACTATTACCAGGTCAAGATAGACGAGCTGGTGGAGAAGACCAAGTCAATGACCGGTGAGGCCAGGGAAAACGCCGACGAAAAGATCGGCCGGCTTAAGGAAAAACAGCAGGAGGCCAAGGACCAGCTGAAGGTAGCCGGGGTTGCGACGGAAGACACGTGGCACAAGACGAAGTCGGACCTGAAGGACGTCCTGGGCGACCTCAAGGCCTTCTATAGAGACGCCGTGTCCGCGGTCAGGTAATCGGAGCGCCGGGCCCCGGGGCGGGCCGGGCAGCCTTACTCATCGAAAGAAAGGGGAAGGGGTGATGCACCCCTTCCCCTTGCGTTTACGAGGAGACCGGACCGGGCCCGCCGATTGCCGGCAGGCGATGAGCTCGCCTGAAACCGGCCTTATTTTATGACGACGTTGGCCCGCTTGATGACGTCCTGGGGGATGGTGACGCCGAATTTCTTGGCCGCCGGAAGGCTCACGTAGAGCAGAAAAGCATCGAGTATCTCCACGGGCATATCCCCCGGTTTCTTTCCCTCGAGTATCTTCACGGCCATCGCGCCGGTCTGCCTGCCGAGGCGATAGGGGTCGATGGCGACAGCCGCCATGGCCCCCCGCTCGACCGACAGAACGCTGGAGGCAAAGAGCGGGATCTTATTGTCGTCGCACACCTTGGTCACCGATTCGAAGGCAGAGGTGACGGTGTTGTCGGTGGGGATGTGGATAACGTCGACCCTCCCGACGAGGCTTTCGGCGGCCCCCATGACGTCGCCCGAGCTGGTTACCGTCGCCTCGACGAGCTCCATCCCGAGCCGGGCCGCTTCCTTCTTCGCCCAGCCGATGTACGTGACGGAGTTGGCCTCGCCGGCGTTATAGATGATCCCGACCTTCTTGGCCCAGGGGGTGATTTCGTGGATCAGGTCGAAGTGCTTGTCCACCGGGGTGACGTAGGAGGTGCCGGTGACGTTCTTGCCCCCGCCCGAGAGCGAGGAAACGAGGCCCGCGCCGACCGGGTCCGTCACCGCGGCAAAGAGGATCGGGATGGTATCAGTGGCGTGCACGAGGGGCTGGGACGAGGGCGTGCTGATGGAAAGGATCAGGTCGGGATTCATCCCCACGAGCTTGTCGGCAATGAGCGCGGAAGCGCTCATGTCTCCCTGGGCGATGTTTATATCATAGGTGACATTCACCCCCTCTTTGTACCCGTTGTCGGCAAGGTAGTCGATGAAGCCCTTTCGGATCTCATCGAGAGAGGGGTGCTCGACGATCTGACTTATCGCGATCACGATCCTCGCTTTTTCTTTTCCCGCCGCCCAGGTGTTGACGGACGCGAGAGAAACGAGCATCAGTGCCGCGGCCAACAGAGCGATCTTTTTCATCTTTTTTGACCTCCTCTTTTATCGGCTCAGACAAAAAGAACGGATAATGTCATAATTTTATCATATTATTCAAATATGTAAACCCGCTTGATTGAGAGCCGGATTCTGATCCGTGTCCCGAAGTCCCCGCTATGGCGACTTCCGATGCCGGAGTCCGGCCCTGCGCTCCGGGGCGCCGGCGCGGAGCCGATTCCGGGTTGATTTATTATTTATGAATAATAGTGCTTGACATTATGAATTATTTATGATATTTTACGTAAAATTACACACTTAATGGTTACCAAGGAGGCAACTCATGAAAACTCTCAAATTGCTTATCTTTTTGGCGCTGGCCGTGTTCATGGCCGGGGCTCTTTTCTCCGCCTGCGAGAAGGCGCCGGTGAGCATGACCCCCACGGCCATCGTCAGCGACCTTTCCGCGCAGAAGGATCAGTACGTCAAGGACATGCAGACGAAGATCGACGAGTATCAGGTGAAGATCGATGAGCTTAAGACGAAGGCCGAGACGATGTCCGGCACGGCCAAAGACGATCTGAATAAGAAGATCGACATGCTGACCGCCAAGGAAGAAGAGGCCAAGAGTAAACTCGAGGAGATCAAGGCGGCGGGCGCGGATGCTTGGGATGCGGCTAAAGCGCAAACCGATGCCACTCTCACGGACCTTGAGAATCTCTACAATGACGCCGTGTCGAGCGTAAAGTAAGGCTTGCCGACTATAGACCGGGAATCGGTCAGACATTGACAGTGCCGGGCGCCCCCTCTTCGGGCGCCTTTTTTTTTCGTCCTCGCGCGTCCGATATTCCCAAGGACGGCCGGTTCTCGTATGAGGACTCAATCCTCCGTGACGCTTCTCATGACACGCGCCCTTCGGGCGGACCCAACACTCCCTTTCACGTGCTGCTTCTATCTAACGATCAGCGACGCACCAGCTCATACGAAAGCTCAAGGACCGTGCCGGGGCCGCCCCGAATGGTCACCACGTAATTACCCGGATCGAGGTCCATATAGTATAAACCGTCCTTCATGTACTGGAGCCCGGCGGGATCGTCGGCGATGCGCTCCTCGTAGGAAAACAGCTCACTGCCGGACTCCGCCGACGAAACGATGGAAAAACCGATGACCGAGCCGTATTCCCCGGGGCACGGGGTGAAACTCGAATCGAACCGTGCGATGGTGAAGTGGGTGGCGACCGTCCCCGCCGGGACCGTTACTACTCCTTCATCCCTCGTACATTGCGCGGTGACCCGCGACACGACGGTATATGTGCCGGATGCGACCGGCGGTTTCGGAGAGAAACCGGGAGGATCGAAGATCGGGATCGCGGCTCCCTCTTCGACGGCGAGCGCCGATCCGTGGACGTAGCCGGTGAACGGCGCGCCGCCCTCCCGAAAAGTGACGAGGTACCAGTAGTCCTCCGGGATAGCCGCCAGCCGATCGGTGAACGAGGTGCGGGAAAGAACCGTGACGGGCTGTCCCTTATGCAACGCCACGGCGCCCGGCTCATCGGATATAAAGGACGGCCCCTTCATGAGCGGGATGGATTCCCCGGTGACGGTTGCGTTACCCGCCGGGAAAGCCCAAACCGAAGAGAGGAGGAAAACGGCCACTGTCGCCGTGCAGAGGATCGATCGTTTCATGGATACTGCCCCTTTGCCGCGTTGTTCACCAGAGGACCGAAAGGCACGTCAGCCCACCGTCGGCCTTGGCGAATTCCGATATATCGCAGACGATCACCCGGTACCCGGCCCGGGTGAGCCGTTGCCTGGTCTCGGGAAAGCCGTCGGCCATGATGATTGCCCCGTTTGCGGCGACCACGCATGCGGCGCGCGGCCTCGTCCTCGGGGACGACAACCTTCCTGGTACCGTCAAACGCCGGGTCGGCCAGGAACGCCGGGAGGCCGAGCACCGCGTCCGGAGACAGCGGCGTGACGGCCGACTTGAGGTGCAGGCCGAAAGGGACCTCGACGCATTGTGCCTCGGCCCCGTGCTCCCTCGCGATTCGGCCCAACTCATCGGCCCCCTGTTTGTCGGTGCGCCCCGAAAGGCCGATCAGGTAGGTGCCCCCCAGGCGGAGCACGTCGCCGCCGTCAAGGGTGCCGCCCCCGATTCGGTGAGTCTCCATAAACGGAGCCACCGCCCGGGCCACCGATTCGGTCTCTCCGGCGCGGGACGGGGCACCGGGGTTCGTAATGACGGCGGCCGCAGGCAGCATCACGCAGGCGTCTTCCACGAAGCAGCCGTCGGGAAACGCCGGGTCGGCGGGCAGTCGTATGAGGTCGATACCGAGGTCGGTGAGGATCTTCACGTATGCGTGCGTGCTGGAGCCCGGCAAGCCTGGTGTCGATGCTCGCCGCGGTCCCGCTACGGCTGAGGGCGCCCTTCATCTCGGGGCCCGGTTCCCTGACTATTCCCCGTGTGTATCGATAGGCAAAAAGGTCTGATCCGGATTTGCTCATGTTCGGACTCCGAGCGGGATGGATGGGGATAAGGGCTGGATCCGCGTCGCCGTCGGTTCAGGACGCGATGGGGTTGCTCGCAAAATAGTCGCATTGATGGCGGATCGGACAGACGGGACAGAGGGGCTTCTTGGCCTTGCAGATTGTCCTGCCGTGGGAGACGAGGAGGAGCGAAAAGTGGGTCCAGCGTTTCTCCGGGAGAAGAGCCCGCAGGTCGAACTCGATCTTTTCCGAGTCGTTCTTGTCTGTGAAGCCGATTCGCCGCGCGAGACGAAACACGTGGGTATCCACGATGATCCCCGGTTTATTGAAGGCGCAGGCCAGCACGAGGTTTGCCGTCTTGCGGCCGATACCCGGAAGGCTCACCAGCTGTTCCATCGTATCGGGGACGGCGCCACCGTGGCGCTCTTCAACCATGCCCGCGCATTCCCTGATCGCCTTTGCCTTGCTGCGGAAAAATCCGGTTGAATGGACCTCGTCTTCAAGGACGCTCAATTCCGTAGCGGCGTAGTCGGACGCCGTTCGATATTTCTTGAAGAGCTTGACGGTTACTTCATTGACCCGCTCGTCGGTGCACTGGGCCGAAAGGATGGATGCGACCAGGAGCTCCAGAGGGCTGGAAAAGTTGAGGGCGCACCGGGCATCGGGGTAGGTTGAATCGAGGATACGATATACTGCGTCAATCTTGTCTTTCATGGGTGTGTCTCTTCGGGTAAGGGAAAACTATCGCTTTTCATCATATCACTCGGAGAGGGTCATTACAAACAATTTAATATATATTGTTGGGTGGGTCATGCGAGGTATAATGGATACTATGTGTATGACGATGAGTGCAAACAAAGAGGAGAAAGGGAGAAGTGCGCGGGTGGCGGCGCCGCTCTGCAACGGCTGCGGCATCTGCCGGGAACTCTGCGCGCCGCGGGCGATCAGGATGGGAAACGTGGCGCGGATCGTCGCCGGCCGGTGTACGGGGTGCGGGTCGTGCGTCGAGAAGTGCCCAACCGGCGCGATCGTGGCCGTCGGAGAACTCCAGGAGGCCGGGGAACCGGCATAAGCGCAGGTTCGAGGAATTACGGGGACACGTACCTAATTCCTCCACCGTTTTATTTTTACTAACAGAAATGAATTAGGTACGTGTCCCCGTAATTCGGATAATCCTAAAAAAGGCCCATGATTGACATCATGGGCCTTTTGTTCGTTCAGGGTTTGGCTAGACCGCGTCCTTGAACTCGGCGTCAACGACGTCGTCGTCGGCGCCCTCCGGCCTGGGAGCATTCGGTTCGGCGTATCCCGGTCCGTGCGTTCCGGTTCCCGGCTGCGCCTGGGACGAAGCGTAGAGACGCTCGGCCATCCGCTGCGCGGCGGCCTTCAGGGCCTCGATCGACCGCTCGATCGCCGCCGTATCTCCCGCCTTGATCGCGGCTTCGGCCTCACCGAGGGCCCGCTCGATCTCAGCGATGTCGCTGTCGGTCAGCTTGGCTCGATTCTCCGTGAGCGTCTTGCGGGTCTGATAGACGAGCGTGTCCGCCTCGTTTCTGATATCGACCTCGCGCTTCTTTCTCTTGTCTTCCTCGGTGTTTGCCTGCGCATCCTTTATCATCCGCTCGACCTCGTCTTTGGCAAGACCGGACGATGAGGTGATGGTGATCGACTGCTGCTTTCCGGTCGCCATATCCTTGGCGGATACGTTGACGATACCGTTGGCGTCGATATCGAAGCTCACCTCGATCTGCGGAATGCCCCGGGGCGCCGGCGCAATGCCGGAAAGCTGGAAGTTGCCCAGCATTCGGTTGTCGCGCGCCATCTCCCGCTCGCCCTGCAGCACGTGGATGTCCACGGCGGGCTGGCTGTCCTCGGCCGTGGAGAAGATCTGGCTCTTCTTCGTGGGGATGGTGGTGTTTCGCTCAATGAGCCGAGTCATGACGCCGCCCAGGGTCTCGACGCCGAGGGAAAGCGGGGTCACGTCCAGGAGCAGCACGTCCTTAACGTCGCCGGTGAGGACCGCGGCCTGGATCGCCGCGCCCATACCCACCACCTCGTCGGGATTGACGCCCTTGTTGGGCTCCTTGCCGAAGATCTTCTTGACCTCGTCCTGTACCCGCGGTATTCGGGTCGAGCCGCCAACCAAAATAACCTCGTCGATATCCGACGGCTTCATGCCCGCGTCGGCCAGAGCCTTTTTCACCGGATCGATGGTGCGCAGGATAAGGGGCTCGGCCAGCGCCTCGAGCTTTGCCCGTGTGAGCTTCAGGTTCATGTGCTTCGGGCCGCTGCTATCTGCCGTAATGAAGGGGAGGCTAATGTCGGTCTCCATAGTCGAGGAGAGCTCGATCTTGGCCTTTTCCGCCGCCTCCTTGAGACGCTGGAGGGCCATCTTGTCCTTGCCGAGGTCGATACCCTGGTCGCGTTTAAACTCGCCGATCAGGTACTCGATGAGGACGTGGTCGATGTCGTCGCCGCCCAGATGCGTATCCCCGTTGGTCGACTTGACCTCGACCACGTTATCCCCGACCTCAAGGATCGAAATATCAAAAGTCCCGCCTCCGAAGTCGAAGACGGCGATCTTCTCGTCCTTCTTCTTTTCCATGCCGTAGGCCAGCGCTGCCGCGGTCGGCTCATTGATAATTCGCAATACGTTGAGTCCCGCGATCTTTCCCGCGTCCTTGGTGGCCTGCCGCTGGCTGTCGTTGAAGTAAGCGGGGACGGTGATGACCGCATCGGTCACCTTCTGGCCCAGGTAGTCCTCAGCGGACTTCTTGAGCTTCTTGAGCACGAGGGCCGATATCTCCGGCGGTGCATAATCCTTACCGTCTATCTGTACCCGCACGTCTCCGTTGGCCGACTTGGCGACCTTGTACGGGACCATCTTCATTTCGCCGGCCACCTCGTCAAATCGCCTGCCCATGAAACGCTTGATGGAAGATACCGTACGCTCAGGATTTGTGACGGCCTGCCGCTTGGCGGTCTGACCCACGAGGATCGTGTCATTGTCCGTGAATGCCACCACCGACGGAGTGGTTCTGCCTCCCTCCTCGTTGATGATGACCTTGGGCTCCGAGCCCTCCATTACCGAGACGACGGAGTTGGTCGTGCCCAAATCTATACCTATTGCCTTTGTCATAGCAAATCACCTCTCTTTTTTGATCTTATTAGTAATATAGACACGCTTTTTCTCATGTCAAGCAAAGTGACTCTATTTTTATTGTTGACAAAAATACCAGAAATGTTATGCTGTGCCGTGAGTGAATGCTCATTCATTTATTGCCTCTCGCTCTCATACATGATCACAACTAAAGGAGGATTGTGCAATGGCAAATCTGTTGGTGGATATACGGGACCAGCAGTTCAATCTCTATGAAATGCTCGATCTCGAAGGTCTGACAACGTATCCAAAATTCGGTGACTACTCCAAGGACATGTTTAACATGGTGCTTTCCGAGGCGGAGAAGATGGCCGTCAACGTCATATTCCCGTCCAACGCCGAGGGCGATAAGGAAGCGTGCAGCTACTCCGACGGCAAGGTGTGCATCCCCAAGTCATTTCGGGAAGTGTACAAGAAGTTCGTCGAGGGCGGGTGGATCACCATAGCCGACGACGCGGAGGTGGGAGGGCAGGGGTTCCCCGAGCTCATCAACGCCGCTACGAAGGAGCTCTTCGGGGCAGCGAACTTCGCCTTCATTATGTATCCCGGGCTCTGCCACGGGGCGGCCAAGCTGATCGAAATCTACGGGACGGAACAGCAGAAGCGCACGTATATGGACAGGATGTACGCCGGTGAGTGGGGCGGGACGATGTGCCTCACCGAGCCGGGCGCGGGATCGGACGTGGGGGCGCTCAAGACCTCGGCGAAGCCGATCGGCGACGGCAAGTACAAGATCACCGGGACGAAGATATTCATCTCGGCCGGCGACCACGACCTGACCCCAAATATCATCCATCCCGTTCTGGCCAGGATCGAGGGCGCCCCGGTGGGCACCAAGGGAATCTCGATCTTTATCGTGCCGAAGCATCGCGTCAACGCCGACGGCAGCCTCGGCCAGTTCAACGACGTAAACACCGGAAACGTCGAGCATAAGATGGGTATCAAGGGCAACGCGACCTGTACCCTCAACTTCGGCGACAAGGACGAGTGCATCGGCGAGCTCCTCGGAGACGAGGGCATGGGGATGCGCGTCATGTTCAACATGATGAACGAGGCGCGCCTCGGCGTCGGCCTGCAGGGCCTCGCCCACTCCACCGCCGCCTATCTCCATGCGGTGGACTACGCCAAGACGAGGCTCCAGGGATCGGATCTGGCCAACTTCCGAAACCCCGAGGCCCCGCGTGTTTCCATCATAAACCATCCGGACATTCGCCGGATGCTCCTGTGGATGAAGTCGCAGGTAGAGGGGCTGCGTGCCCTCATGTACTTCGTGGCCTATGCCATCGACATGGAGCACTCCGTGTCGGATCAGGTCGAGAAAGACAAGTGGCACGGCTACGTGGAGCTCCTCACCCCCATCTGCAAGGCATGGGGCAGCGACATGGGCTTCCGCGTGACCGAGTATGCTATCCAGGTATACGGCGGGTACGGCTTCACCTCGGAATATCCGGTGGAGCAGTTCATGCGGGACTGCAAGATCGCCTCTATCTATGAGGGGACCAACGGCATCCAGGCTATGGATCTGGTCGCCCGGAAGCTGGGGCAGAACAAGGGGATGAATTTCATAAACTTCATCACCCTCATGACCGAAACGGTAGCCAAGAACAAGCCGGACGGCGCCCTTAAGGACGCTGTTGCCGAGTTCGACAAGGCCAAGAACGCCCTGGCCGATATCGGCGGTTTCTTCGCCCAGTGCGGGGCATCGGGCAAGTTCATGGTTCCTATCGGCAACGCGTATCAGTTCCTCGAGTTGATGAGCACCGTCACCCTCGGCTTCTTCCTCCTGTGGCAGGGAGCCATTGCCGAGCAGAAGCTTACCGCCATCAAGAAAGAGAAGGGCGTCAAGGACGAAGACTGGGGGGCGGTAGCCGCTCTCTATAAGGACAGCAGGGACGCCGCTTTCTATCAGGGCAAGGTGGCATCCGCGAAGTTCTACAGCGCCTACATCCTGCCCCACGTGGAGGCCATGGCCAAGTCCATCAAGAAGGAAGACATGAGCATCATGGAAATCGCCGAAAGCGCCTTCGCCTCGTCCTAGGAAACGATTGAAACGATCAGGGGGGGCCGACGGCCCCCCCTTTCTTTTGAAAAACCCTTTTCATTTTCACGCCGGCCTGATACACTCATTCCTGAAAGAAATCAAACTGTCTTCCCCGAATTGTTTTACCGGGAAAATCGATGATGATTGATCTGCACAACCATACCGTCTTCGGCGACGGCGCGGATTCGCCCACCGCCATGGCCGAGGAAGCACGAAGAAAGGGAGTGACCTTTTTCGGCTTCTCCGAGCATTTTCCCCGGCCCGACGGATATGACTACCCCATGGAAAACTTCAACCACCGGATGCTGGCGGGCCGTTGGTTTGATTACGTCTCGGAGGTGGGGCGGCTGAAGGCCGGGGGCGACAAAAATCCCACGATCCTCTTCGGGACGGAAATCGACTACATCCCCGACAAAGAGGAATGGATTCGAGCGGAGGTCGGCGCGTTCAACTTCGATTACGTCATCGGCAGCGTCCACATGATCGACACCTGGGGGTTTGACTACCTCAATCACGACTGGGAGGGAAAAGACGTGGACGCCCTCTATACCCGCTACTATGAAATCCTGCTGAGGCTCGTCCGATCCGGAATAGCCGACTTTCTGGGACACCTCGATCTCATCAAGGTCTTCAAGCACGACCACCCGGCACTGCGCGATCATACCGATGAGGCGCTCGGTGTATTGCGGGTGATAGCGCGTACGGGGACATTTATCGAGATCAACACCGGCGCCCTGAGAAAACCCTGCAAGGAGCTGGCGCCGGCCCCCGATCTGATCCGGGAAGCGGCGCGCCTGAAGATCCCGTTTGTCCTGGGGTCGGACGCCCACCGGAGACAGGACATCGGATATCATTTTCCCGAGGTTATTGCGATGCTGAGGGATCTCGGTGTGCGGGAAGTCGCACGGTTCGAGAAGCGAAAGCCTGTCTTCGAGGGGATCTAGGCCCGTCCGTTATCACGGTGTAAGGGTCCGGGTTGCACCACGCTTAATCACGCGCTATCCGACAAGATAATTCCTCATTGAGCATGGTGTCAAAATCCGCCTTGGCAACCCCTACGTCGTTATGTCCCTGATGGCGACGATGGTCTTAACGATCTGGTCGACGTCGTCCATCTGCTTGATGATTTCGATATCCCCGGCGGATACATGCTCGTGGACGAGGAGTGTTGAGTTGATCCAATCCATGAGGCCCTTCCAGTAGTCGGTGCCCACCAGGATCACGGGAAACGGCTTGATCTTGTGGGTCTGGATGAGCGTGATGGCCTCCGACAGCTCGTCGAGCGTGCCGAAACCCCCGGGCAGCACAATGTAGGCCAACGCATACTTAACGAACATCACCTTCCGGCAGAAGAAGTAGCGGAACGAGAGCCTGATGTTGGCGTAGTCGTTGGGTTTCTGCTCCATGGGAAGCTCGATGTTGAGCCCTACGGATTTTCCCCCGCCTCGGCGGCGCCCTTGTTGGCCGCCTCCATGATGCCTCCCCCGCCGCCGGTGATGACGGATATGCAGTTCTTTGCGAGCTCCCCGGCCAGTTTTTCCGCAAACTGGTAGTATTTATCGTCCGGCCTGGCCCGGGCGGATCCGAAGATCGAGACCGCAGGCGTCACGTCCGCCAGGGTCTCAAAGCCGTCGACAAACTCGCCCATGATGCGGAACATCCGCCATGAATCCTTGGCGCCGATGGCGTCGATCACATACTGTTTTTCTGGTCGTTTTTCCATTCCGTCATTCCTATCATCCGGGTTCAGTCTCTTGCCCTGTGTCTATCGATTCACGTACGCCATGTATCCCAGGAGCTCCGAATAGAGGCCCCGGGAAAAGCCCGGCACCCGCTTCTCGAACTCCGAAATCGCATCGTCGCCGTCGCCGTAGCTCGACTGCGTCATGAGGGCGCAGTAGTTCAGCTCATTGGCGAGCCCGATGGCACGGACCAGGTCTTCCCGTGAATACCGCTGCCCATATGCCTCGGCCAGCTTCTCCAGAAGGACGTGTCCCACTTCGTCGTCGATCAGGTACTCATCCTCGATCTCCTCATTGAGATCGGCGGTGTAACGCTCCAGCGTATACGAACAGCCGTCCTTGAGGGGAGCTCTTGCCTTTTTCCGCGGCGGCCTGCGCTCCTCGACGATCGCCCGGGCCGCGCCGCGCAGGTTCATCGCCGATCTCACCGCCGGCTCCAATCGAGCGATATCCTCACAATTGTCAGCCATGAGCGTTTTCTCCGTGCGAAAGTGTGTTCATTGTAAGTCAAATGGCGGCAAAAATCAAACGGGATGTTCGCAACGGTTGCCGTTTTTCGTGGGCGGGGAGGCCGCCCCGGTCGTGCCCCGAGGCAAACTTGTTGACAATTTCCTCTTTCTGATCTAGGATTAAACCATGAAAACGATACACGACACACGCGGGGCATCGGGCATCGGCATCCTTGGCTATATCATTGCGGTCGTCCTTATAATCTGGGGACTGATCAATCTCTACTCGCTGGCGGCCCCCGGCGCTGCCAACGCCACGGGCAGGATCATCATCGGGCTTATATTGATAGCCATCGGCGGCGGACTCCTCTTCATGATCCCGCGGTGGGAATCAAGGCGACCGGAGCAGATCGAGATGACGCAGAAGGTGGATCTCTCCGGAGACATCAACGCCCAAAAGCTGAAATGCCAAAACTGCGGGGCGGACCTCGACAAGAACAGCGTGGTTGTCAAGGCAGGAGGGATCTTCGTCAACTGCCCTTACTGCGGCGGCACCTACCAGATCACCGAAGAGCCGAAATGGTAGTAAACCGACCCGGTGCGAGATTGGATATCGCCCCGGCTTGTTGACGCCCGACGGGCGCGGTTTTCGCCGACGGGGCGGCAACACGTCGATGATCGGCAGGTCGTCCGTTTCCGACGGCGGCGGGGCTTTTTGTTTCCGAGCACCCCTTTCCCGGGGTAACGCTCTATACATCCAAAGTGGAGTGAGCCGTGAAGATGAAAAGGCTGATGTCTATCGTCGCGCTTCTGTCGGCGATTTTTATTTTCCTCCCCGCTTCTTCCCATGCCCAGAACTACTCCTTTGCCGTCCCGTCCAACACTTCGGACGTCTACGTCAACCAGGACGGGTCGATCACCATCGACTACGCGATCACGTTTGCCAACGATTCGGGGGCCTCACCCATCGACGTCGTCGATATCGGCCTGCCCAACGACTACTACGACCTGTCCACCGCAAAGGCCTGGATCGACAATAGTCCGATCACCGAGATCTACAAGTCGACCTATATCGATACGGGGGTTGAGGTGCGCCTCGGGGGTCTGAGCATTGCCCCCGGACAGACCAAGACCCTCTATTTCCAGATCACCAACCCCCATATGGTCTATACCGACGATAAACAGAAGGACTACGCCTCGGTGGAGTTTTCCCCAACCTGGTACGGCTCCGATTTCACCAACGGCACCACCGACTTCACGGTCAACTTCCACTTCCCCCCGGGGGTCGGCCCGAACGAGACGGTCTACCACTACCGGCAGTATGACACCTACTCGAAGGATAAGGACGGGCGAATCGTCTTTACCTTCCGTGAGCCCCAGGGAAGCCCCTCGTCGCAGTACACCTTTGGAATCTCTTTCCCCGCCAAGTACGTCACTACCGTCTTTGAGCCCTATCGGCCGTCGTTTGCGGCCAAGGTGTTCACGTTCTTCTTCAACCATGTCTTCCTCTTCTTCTTCCTCGGCATAACCGGGCTCGTGATCCTCAACCTGATCCGCCAGCAGCGCCGCAGGATGGCCTATATGCCGGCAAACGTCGCCATCGAGGGCGTGGGGATCAAGCGGGGGCTGACCGCGCCGGAGGCGGCCCTGCTGGCCGAGGTCCCCCTGAACAAGGTCGTCACGATGATCCTCTTCGGCCTGCTCAAGAAGGGGATCGTGCGGGTCGAGACCACGCCGGCGCCCAAGGTCTTCAAGCTGGACGGCGTGGGGACCGAATCGTTGAGGCCGTACGAAAAGGACTTCCTGGCGTGTGTAAAGAGCGACGGCACCCTGAACACGACAGATCTCAAGACGGCCCTGGTCACCATGATCAAGGAGACGAACAAGTCCCTCAAGGGGTTCTCGCGGGCGGAGACAACCGATTACTACCGCGCGATCGTCGATCTGGCCTGGAGGCACGTGACGGACGCAAAGACCCCGGAGCTGCTGGGAAAGGAATGGGACAACCAGCTCGAGTGGATAATGATGGATAAGGACTACAACAAGAAGATGGAGGACACGTTTGACGGCCGCGACGTCTTAATGCCCCGGTGGTACGGAAACTACTACGGGCCGACCGTCGGCCGGCCGATAGCGGCCGGCACCGGAGGAACGTTCACAATGCCCGGGGCAAAGCTTGCCAACGAGATGGTCTCGTCAGTGGAAAACTTCTCCGGCAAGCTGATATCCAACGTCCAGTCCTTCGTGACGGGGGTGTCCAGCGTGACCAATCCCGCGCCGCAGAGCAGCGGCGGCAGGAGTGGCGGCGGGGGCGGGGGAGGCTGCGCTTGCGCGTGTGCCTGTGCCGGATGCGCGTGCGCCTGTGCGGGGGGAGGGAGATAAATCATGAAAGTAATCGATCCGATCAAGAAGTTCTTCTCCAAGGAAAAGCCCCTCGGCTCCGGCATCTACCACCAGCGGACAACCGACAAGGACGGCAACAACTATCGGCTTCACCTGCGGGTGGAAGAGGGGGGAGGGGGGATCCTCTCGATCAACGCCGCCCGGATCCTCCACCTTAACCCGACGGCAACGGAACTGGCAAAGCACATCATCGAGGGAAAATCCCGCGAGGAGGCCGTCAGGGCAATCAGGAAACGCTACCGCGTCGGCGCCAAGCAGGCCGCCGCCGACTACGATAAGCTTATGAACGTCATCGAATCCCTCACGAAGACCGATGACGTCTGTCCCATCTCGTATCTCGACGTATCGCGCATCGAGCCGTTTTCCACCCCCGTGAGCGCTCCCTACCGGATGGACCTTGCCCTTACCTACCGGTGCGACAACGGCTGCGGCCACTGCTACGTGAGCAGGGACCGGAAGGTCGCGGAGATGGACACGGCATCGTGGAAGAAGGTTATTGACCGCCTGTGGGAGATCGGCATCTACCACGTCTCGTTTACCGGCGGGGAGGCGACGCTGCGGGACGACCTGGCCCGAGCTCGTCGCCCATACGCAGGACGTCGGTATGGTCTCGGGGCTCCTGACCAACGGCAGGAGGCTTGCCGACAAGAAGTACCTCAAGACACTGGTGGACGAGGGGATCGACTATTTCCAGATCACGCTGGAGTCGGCCGATAAGACGATCCACAACACGATGGTCGTGACCGGACGGCTGGGACCAGACCGTCGCGGGGATACGAAACGCGGCAAGGACGGCGCTCTACACCATCACCAACACCACCATCACCCGGCACAATATCAAGACGCTTTCCAAGACCGTCGACTTCATCGCGGGGCTCGGCGTCAACGCCTTTGCCATGAACAGCATCATCTACAGCGGGGAGGCAAAATCGGGAAAGGACGCGGTCACCGAGGGCCAGCTCGAAAAGGCGCTGCACGAGGTGACCGAGGCGGCCACGCGCAATAACCTGCGCTTCATCTGGTATACCCCCACGCAGTACTGCAAGCTCGACCCGATGGACCTTTCGATCGGGATCAAGCAGTGCACGGCGGGCAAGTTCAACATGCTCATCGAGCCGGACGGGACCGTGCTGCCCTGCCAGAGCTATTTTGAGCCGGTGGGAAATATCCTGAAGGACGACTGGACAAGGATCTGGAACCACCCGCTGTTGGTATCGCTCAGGAAACGGGACTACGTCATGGAGAAGTGCCACACGTGCGAGAAGCTCGATGTCTGCGGGGGCGGCTGCCCGCTGGAGCTACAAAAAGACAGCTATGTATGCCCGGACAGCCTGAGTAACCCATAGAATAACCACCCCATGAAAACTTCGTTTTCATGGGGGCCCCGGTGGGGAAAGAGGATAGAACAAAACAGCTTGTCCGTGGAATCGGCACGTATGATGATTAGCTGATTGCTCCTTGCAGGTCCCCACGCGACAGGTTCGCGTGGGGCCGTCGGAGAGGCGAAAAGGATCCGATTAGTCTGGAAGAGATAGGAACCTTTTCTCGGGGTGGCACGGACAACCGTTAGGTTGTCCGTGTTTGATTTCTGCAGAGGAGCTCATTTTCCCGCCAGGCCGCGGTGAGAGGCAAAGAGCAGAAGAAGGTCTGTTACTGGTGGGGTCTGGCAGTTACCCCAGTAATGTAAGCATTCTTGGGGGCCGCGACACCGCCCCGAAAAATCTGCGATTATTTGGGGGCCCCGGGAGGATACAGGGAACCAACAAATGAAAGGGCGGCTGGATGTGCCGCCCCTTTTAGCTTAATATTATCCTGTTTGATAGACGCATCGGGACCGGGGTTTCAATAGACCCTTTGCCCGTTGGCCACCTGCCGATCGAGCGACAACAGCACTACCCCCGAGTAGCTGTCCACCCCGAGCACCAAAACCTCGGATTTTACCCCCGCGACTATCTTGGGCGGGAAGTTCACCACGCACACCACCTGCCGACCGACGAGATCCTGCGGCGGAGTAGAGCTTCGTGATCTGGGCGCTCGACGTCCGTGTGCCGAGGTCGCCCAGGTCGATCTCGAGGACATATGCGGGCTTGCGCGCCGTCTCGTTGAGCCGCGCGGACTTAATCGTCCCCACGCGCATATCCACCGACGCAAACTCTTCGTAGCCGATCATGGGCCTGCTCCTTCTGACCGATTATGAATCGATTGATATACCTTGTCAAAGGAAAAGGGTTGACACGGGAGAGAAAAACAGGAATGATAGCAGTATGGTGCAGATCAGAAAAGACCGGGAGCTGACCTATCTCCGTCTTCAGGCCGATTGGACGCGTCCCATGCGAGTCCATCTCTACCGCAGGATCGGCCTGGCAGGGCGACGGCGGGTGCTGGACATCGGGTGCGCCGATGGGCATGTAACCAGTGAGATCGCGGCCAGGACGAGGGGGGAGGTCGTGGGGATTGACGTCTCCGAGGAGCGGGTCTCCCGGGGGAAGGTAACGCACCCCACCATATCCTTTCAGACGGCCGACGCCCATGAACTTCCGTTTGACGAGGCCTCGTTTGACGCGGTGATCACCAATTTCACCCTCATGTGGACCAAACAGCCCGACTGGGTGGTGGAAGAGGCCCGGCGGGTGCTCAAGCCCGGCGGCGTCTTCCTCGCTTCGGGGGAGCCGGACTACGGCGGCAGGATCGACGAGCCGGCGTCGCTTTCGCCGCTTTCCGACGCCTGGGTCGGCTCGATCAGGGCCGGGGGCGGCAACCCCTACCTGGGACGCAAGCTCAAGGGCCTCCTGGTTGGAGCGGACTTTCGGTCGGTGGAGACCGGCGTCATGCCGTCGATATGGGAGGGGGTGGTCGGGGACGAGCTTGACACCTATCTCGATTCCCTGAGATTCTTCCTGTCCGGCCAATCGATTGACATCGAAAGGATCGTCACCGACGAGAAAGAGGCCGCCCACTCCGGCACGCGCTTCGTCTTCCTTCCGATCTTCTGGGGGACGGGAGAAAGGGTGTAGCGGAGTCCCTGAGGTTCGGTGCGTCCGCCCTGACCCAATGACGCTTACCACGTGGACCGGCGCCTGACTCTTCCGTCGCCACTCACCTGTTATCTTCTTAAACCGAGGCCTCCTCGGATCGACCGCTTTCACCCGCCCCCTTCTTCCTGGGAAGAAACGTGACCAGGCTTGCCGGCAACAGGAACAGATCCCCAAAGATCGCCGTGATCATCGTGATTCCCGAAAGAAGCCCGAAGTAGATCGTCGGCCTGAAACTCGCGAAAAGCAGGCACCAGAAACCCATCACGAGGGTAAGCGAGGTGATGACCGCCGCCTTCCCGGTCGTCCTGAAGGTTGCGGTAATCGCCTCCTCGTGGGTGGCGCCGGCGCGCACCTCATGCTTGAAGCGGTTAAGGAAGTGTATCGTGTCGTCCACGGCAATGCCCGTGGCCACCGACGCAATCATTACCGTGGCTGTGTCCAGGTTGATGCCGAAGAGCCCCATGGCGCCCATCGTCATGGCCACCGGGATGATGTTGGGTATGATCGAGATGAGCCCGAGACGCAGCGACCAGAGCTGAAGGGCCATGATGACGAAGATCACCAGAAATGAGGTGGTGAACGACGATATCTGGCTCTGGATGATGTAGTCGACCATATGGACGTAGAGCGGGATCGTACCGGTGACCCGCCCGGTCAGCCCCTCGGGGAGGTAGGTCGGCAAAGTAGTCGTCGAACTTCCCGATGAGCCGCTTACAGGTGTTGGAGGTGAGGTTTCCCCCGCGCACGCTGACCCGAAGCTCCGATGCATCGAAGTTGACGAAGTAGTCAAGCTCCCCTTCTCCGGAGGTCTCGTAGAGGAGAAGGAGCTGTGCCACCCCCTCGCGCGTGTCGGGGACGGTATAATGACGGGGGTCGTTATTGAAAAAGGCCATGTTCAGCCGCTTGATGAGGTCGGTGGCCGCCACCGAAGTGGAGACATTGGGGTCGGCCAGCACGAAACGCTGGAACCGGTCGACCGCCGCAAGCGTCGCCGGATCGTGCGCGCTGCCGGGCTCGCCCTCTATGACCACCTCCACCGGGGAGATGAATCCGACGTTCTTCTCGATAAATGCAGTAGGCCTGTCGGAGCGGCTGGCTCTCCTTGAGGTAGTCAAGGTTCTGGGTTTCCACCTTGATCTTGGTGATGAAGAAGATCGAGAGGGCAAGGAGGAGACCGCCGACGATAAGGGTTCGTTTCGGGTATTTTAAGTCAAACCGACAGAGAACGGCGGTGATCCTTTCGATAGCGTCGCCTACGCGGTGTTTCCTGATACGGGGTTTGGGCGTGGGAAGGAGGCTCAGAGCGATCGGGACGAACGTGACGTTGATGATGTAGGCGATGGCCAGCCCCAGGCCGGAAAAAAGGCCGATCTCCCGCAGCGGGACGATCTTGGTAAAGAGGAACGAGGAAAACCCGACGATGGTGGTGACCGCCGTCATGAGGCACGGAGTGCCCAGGAGTCCGATCGTCTCGATGACCGCGTCCTTTTTTTCCAGCCCCGCGTTGATATCGTCAAGGTAGTGGTTGGTGATATGGATGCTGTCCGATACGCCGATAACCATGATGAGAGGGGGCACCATCGTGGAAATCAGGCTCATGGTGAAACCCAGGGCGTTGTATATGCCCATCGAGATGGCCACGCTGGAGGCCATCGAAACCGTCGAGAGGATCGACGTCGACCAGCGGCCCATCGTGAAGTAGAGGACGAAGATGTTGAGGATGATGGTAAGGGGAACAAAGACGTTGAGATCCCGGAACGTGAGGGCATTCATATCCACGTTGAGGACGGGGACCCCCGCGACGTAGAGGGTATCGCCCCACAGTCTCTCGTGTTTTTCGGCGACCGCGCGAATCTCGCCGACGATGCGGGGCCGCTCCTGCTCTATCGAGCCGGCCTTTTTGAGGCGGGCGGTGATGAGGGCCGTCTTCCCGTCCTCGGAGATGAGCGTCTTGATAAAGAGCGGATTTGAAAAGACGCGCCGCTTGAGCTCGGCGATGCCCGCGTCCGTCCTCGGGATCTTTTCAGTCAGCTTTCCAATGACGATACCGTCGGGCGTCCCCCAGATATCGACCGAATCGGTGATGCTGGTGACCCGGGAGACCGCGTCGATCTTCATCAGGTCGGTTCCGATGCTGCGGATGATCTCGAGATCCCGTGTATTGAAAACGCCGCCCTCGTCCTTCAGGGCGATGACGACAAACTCGTCTCCGCCGAAGGTTTCCTCGAATCGGTCGTAGTCGGCAAGGTTGGGATCGTCATTGACGAAATAGATGCGGATGGCGTTATTGATCCGCATGTTCGTGGCCTCATAGGCCGAAAAGATCAGCACTACGGCAAAGACAACGAGGATCGGCCAGCGCCACGCGAGGACGATCCGGGCAAATCTCTTCATGTCTTATTCCTGATGAACCAACCGGTCCTGATGGAGACGGCCCCTTCGGGGCAGATTTCCTGGCAGCAGAAGCAGCGAATGCAGGCCGTGTAGTCGATGGTCATGCGCCCCGGCGGCATCGCCGCACGCCGTTTTGCGTGCGGGGGGCCCGAGATGGCCCTGGCGGGGCAGATCTTTTCGCATCGGCCGCACTCTATGCAGAGATCGGGTATGATGACCGGCCGGGGGGTCAGAATCCTCCTGGCCGCGCGGGTGAAGGCCGCCGGAATTGCAGAAATGAGGGGGCCGGTGGGAGGGAAGCGGAACCCGGTCACCGAGACATCCTTGACCGGTACACCCCGAACGGTTATCGCGGAAATCTCGGTTACCCCCAGCCCCGCCTTCCGTGCCTGTTCGAGGGTGTAGAGGAGCATCGGGTCCAGTCCCACGATTTGACAGGACACGGTGTCGATTGCCGAGGCATCGGTCCCCGCGATGATCAGCCCGAGATCGACCGGATCGCCGCTGCCGGGGCCGTTGCCCTGCATTGCGGTAATCCCGTCCATGATGGAGAGAACGGGGGCCATCCGGTAATGGAGGTCAACCAGCATACGGGCAAAATGAGCCGGGTTGTTGCCTATCCGGAAGTGCCACTGGGTCTTTCGTACGCCGGGCACCAGCCCGAAGGTGTTCTTGACCGCCATGGTCATGATCATCTGACCATGGGTCTTAAGCTTGGGCAGGTTGATGATCCGGTCGACCTCAAGGGCGTCCTGCGCTACCTCGAATGTCTTGAAGGCGCCGTCGGGGTTCTTGACGACCGCCGTCTTTTCACATTTTAATAGAGGGACACCGTATTTCTTCAGGACGGGGCCAAAGCCCCCCTTCTCGGCGCAGGACGCAGCCGATCCCAGGGCGGGACTATCGCCCACCAGGGGCTTTGCCCCCGCCTCCAGGACGAGACGTATCGCCGCCTCAAGCAGTGCCGGATGGGTGAGAGCGGCCCTATCGGGGGACTTTGCCACCAGGAGGTTGGGCTTTATCAGGACGCGGTCGTTGCGCGAGACAAACGTTGTGATGCCTCCGAGGAGGTCCACAGACTCCTTCACTTTTTTACAGGCCGTCTCGATTTCGTAGCCGTCGCAGCGCACGACGGAAACCGTTGCCGTTGACATCACGCTTCCTCCGCAAAACGATACTATATCCGGCGGCCTACGTCCGACGTCGGTGCCGTCACAGGAGATAGATGCAAATAACCCCCACCATCATGAGGGCGCCCCCGAGAATACGGGCCTTAAAATGGGGCTCGTCGAAAAGAAGGCGCCCGAACAGGATTCCGAACAGGAGGCTTGTCCGCTTGACGGCTATCATGGTAGCCGCCTCCACAAGCCCGATGGCGATGAAATGCGTCACCACGTTGACCGCACCCGCGAGGCCCAGCGCACAGAGGGCAGGAATGTTCAGTGAGAGCCTTCCTGCCGACTCCCTCGGTGTGGGCCCCAGGATGAATACCATCGGCATCATCACGATCGAGAGCATCGTCGAATAGGACAGGCCGAAAAAGAGCGGATTCGAGAGGAGGACCGCCTTCTTGCCCAGGACCGCGGTCACGCTGTAGATGATTGCCACGATGATCATCAACAGGGCGCCCTTTTCCTTGCCGATTGAGGTTATCGGTTTGTGAAGCCCCTCGCGGGCGGTGTGTATATTGATAAGATATCCCCCGGAGGCAATAAATACGATCCCGATTATCTGCGGCGGCCTGAGCGTCTCGCCGAGGAAAACGTATCCTGTCAGTATCATGAAGACCGGCGTCAGCGATAGAAAGGGGAGGGTGACGTTGAGGGGAGAGATGCGGATTGCCTTCATATAGAGCACGAGCGCGACGACGTCCAGCGGGATAAGGACGGACGTGACGACGACGAATTCGGTCGAAAGCCGCGGGACGTGCACGAACGGGACGCAGAAGGCCAGGAAGGGGAGGCAGGAAAACCAGCGCATCCATGATACAAGCAGCGTGCCGGTGGATCCGGCGATCTTCTTGGAGAAGACGTCCTGAAGCGTTATCGCAAGGGCGGAAATCAGCGTAAGGGAGAGCCAGAGCATCGTCCAGTGGTGACCTCACGCATTTCTGTTGAACTCCGAGAGGCATTCTTGACTGCAAAAATAGAGCGTGCGGCCGCCGATGGTCTTCCGTATGGCGTCACTCCTGGGCAGGTACGTACCGCAGACGGGGTCTTTGACCATCACATCCGTCACCGGTTGCCCATCGGCCCCAACGACGACGTCTTTTGCCTTTCCCTTCTTCCTGAACGGGAAGAAAAGAATCCGCACGGCCCTCATCAGGAAAGACGCTCCGAGGGCGGCAATGATAAATATGACGGCAATAAAGAGAATGATGATAATAAAAAAAAACGCAAAGAGCGCTTGCATATCTCACACATCCTGAAGCCGTCGATTTACGTCCGCGGGACTTTTAAGCCCGATGACATCGGAGAATCCCGTTTGGACCTGCGACGGATGTACGGCGTTTTCCAGATAGGGGTTATCGAAAACCGAATAGTCTTCTATATATCATAGAAGCGGCGGTCTGTAAAGGAGTATATATATCCTCCGGCAGCGACCGGTAAGCGTCGGCGGTGCGGGGATGAGGCGGGACGAGCGATTCGCGACCCGTGCAAACGAGGCCGAAGAAGGCGGTCGGGCCCTGAGTGAAGAGTCACAATAAGCCCTTGCGTTTTGGCCGGTAATCTCTTATAATTACCTAAATACTTTATAAGGAATCCGGTATGGGGCCTGGCAAACGACCGCGGCTGACCGCCGGGATTCTCCTGTTGATCTCGGCCGTCACCCACGTGCTCCAGCTTTTTGTCTACGGTACCGCGGGGCACGTGATCGGAGCCGCCGCCTTCGGCGTTCTTTACCTGATCATCGGCATATTTCTGATCCTGGACAAGAAATGGGCCCTATGGCTCGGTGCGACGCTTCCTGCGGTCGGCGGGGTCCTGGGTATCGCCCGTTTCATCTTTCGACAGTCAACTCCTTTCATTATATTTCATGTGCTGGTCGATCTCATCGTGGTGCCCCTCTGTATATATCTTCTTGTCCAGTACCGGAAGGGGAAGAAGGGACAGATGCAATTCTGAATAATTGGGTTACGGCGTCAAACGTAGTTTGACGCCGTAACCCTGTAGAAGATTGTCATTGCGAGCCGCCGAGTGTCACCCCACAAATGCAGGCATTTACGGGGGCCCCGACGGGAGAGAAAAGAGAGAGTCTTTCTCTTCTCTTCATTTATCTTGACCGGGGTCCCTAAAAAGCGTCAGCTTTTTGGGGTGGTATCGGCGTGGCAATCTCATGCTTTCGTCATGTGGCTGCCCCATAAGGGGCGTGAGTTATACTCTACAATATCTAATTGGAGGTGTCTTATGAAAATGAAACTCTCCGCACCGAAGAAAATCACCTGGTGGATCGGCCTGATCCTTCTGATCGTCGGCGTGATTCTCGTCGTCTTACCCAGGCTCGGCGTTGCCTCACCCTCCGTAGCTTTCGGCGTCGTGCTGATCTTCGCTTCCGCACTTCTTCTCCTGATTGCCACGTACGTGAAGGGACTGTAATAGGCCGAAAAGCAGCGCATTTCATCTCGGCATAATCAAGAAATGGGTATGGGGGGGCCTCATCGCCCCCCTCTTCTTATGATGTAAACGACATGACATACGAAGAAATAAAAAAGCACCTGGCCCCATGCGGCCTCAATTGCGTCAAATGCATGGCGTACGCCGAGGGCGACATCAGGCATCACGCCGCACAGCTGACCCGCCTTCTGGGAGGCTTTGATACCTATGCCGAGCGTTTCTCGAAATTCGCCCCCGTGTTTTCAAACTACCCGGCCTTCAAGGAGCTCCTGGTTCACTTCAGTTCGGCATCCTGCAAGGGCTGTCGGTCGGGCGACTGCATCTACCCGAATTGCGGCGTCGCTCCGTGTCACAGGGGCAAGGGGGTCGACTTCTGCTTCCAGTGCGATGAATTCCCGTGCGATAAAAGCAATTTCGACCCGAACCTGAAGGCCCGCTGGATTGCCATGAACACGCGGATGAAGGAGATCGGCGTCGAGGCCTACTGGGAAGAGACCAAGGATCATGCCGCGGTATCGATAGGCGATAATTACGTGGACGGTACTGCGGGTTGTACCGTAAGGCCGGGCTCGGATATTCGATTGACCGCCTCCCGACGAGCCGTGTGTTGTCCCTCAACGACAAAGAGACCTCCGTCCGTACTTCAAACTTTCCATCCCCGGCGGGATGATTCCGGTGGCTGCGGAAGGGTTTTCTAGCTGAGAATATAGACCGCCAGGCAGACGTCTGAATCACCCAAGAAGACCCTCGAAGAGAAAAGGCAATTCCCGCCGTTTTTTCTTGACATCGGCATCGAAAACATGTAAATAAATAACTAATCCATTAACTTATTTATTTCATTTCCATGTCCCGTACCACCGAAATCACAAAAGAGGCCATACTCGACGCCGCCATCACCCAGTTTTCCCGCTATGGCTTCAAGAAGACGCGGCTTTCCGATATTGCGTCGGCCCTTGATATCTCGGCCGCAGCGCTCTTCCGCTATTTCACGGACAAGCGCGCTCTCTACGACGCGGCGGCCTCCCGGGGGCTGATACGTTGGCAGGAGGCGGCGTTCTCTCGCTCGGGAAACAAGACCGACCCCATTGAAGCCCTGGCGGCGCTGGCCCGGGAAAGCTACGATTACCTTTCGAGGGATCAGGAGTTCGCCGCCATGCTGAAAAACGATCCCGGTATCTTCCCGCTCTTTTCTGGAGACCACTTCGAGACGGTTAACGACGCCTCCAAGGCGATGATCCGCCGCCTCATCGAACAGG
The DNA here is from genome assembly GCA_963809875.1 of uncultured delta proteobacterium. Taxonomy (GTDB): domain Bacteria; phylum Desulfobacterota; class Zymogenia; order Zymogenales; family Zymogenaceae; genus JAFGAS01. Next base: position 445,230 of record CAWELC010000005.1, read on the forward strand.
GTCAGGAAGACGGCCTTTTTCGGCCGGTTGACATAGACCGGGTGAGCTACCTCTTTTTTTCGATCTACAAGATGTTCATCGTCGGCAGCTACATCGAGACGGCAAGCCTGGCCGACCGTGACGTCTTCGATCAGTTCATCGATATCGCGATCCGGGGGCTCTTGACCGAAAAAGGAGCGCGAATATATCAGGCAATGAAAAGGTAAAAGGACAAAAAAAGGGAGGAATCGCCATGATGGTCTATATCAATTTTCCGCAGCGGATCAAGAAGATCCAGGATGAGCTGGCGGCAAAGGGCGTTGACGTCCTGGTCGGCACGCGGCTCAAAACCATCACCCACTGGTCGGGGGGGTTCGTACCGTGGCGCAGCGCACTCATTATCCCGGCCAAGGGGGAGCCGACGCTGATCACCCCGCTGTTGGACTCCGGCCGTCTGGCCGATGAGAGCTGGATCGGCGACGTGTCGGGTTACGGGGCGCTGCCGGGAATCGACTTCTTTGACGTGATCAAGATGAAGATCGCCGACATCGCCGGCGACGGCGGCACGATCGGCATCGAAGACGGCACGACCAACTACCTGCCTGAGGGCTTCATCACCAACCACGAGTACCAGACCCTGAAGGGCATGTTCCCCAAGGCCGAGCTCGTCAACTGCGCCGAGATCACCGACCGCCTTTGCCTCATCAAGGAGCCCGCGGAGATCAAGCTGATGCGCCAGGCCACCGCCATCGTCGACAGGGCCCATGAGGCGGTCAGGCGCGAGCTTGCCATCGGGATGAGCGAAAAGCAGATCGCCGGGATTGCCGAGAAGGCGATGCGGGACGCCGGCAGCGAATTCGCCTGGACGTTCACCGGCGGCCAGGAGATCGCCGCGGGCGAGCGCACCTGGTGGCCGCTGGGAGGCTGCACGCCGGCCACCGACCGGCTGGTGCAGCTGGGCGAGCCGGTTATGGTAGACCTGCACGGGATGTACGGGCTATTCCTCGGAGATGTCGCCCATAACTATATCATGGGCAGGCCTACCAAGGAGCAGCGGGAAGTGATGACCGCCTACACCGAGACGGCCTATAAGGTCATCGACGAGATGAAACCGGGCAAGTCCCTCAAGGAGGTAACCCAGACCGTCCACGAGTTTGTGGCCAAGAACAACTGGAGCGCCTGGGTGCTGCCGGGCTACGGCCACGGGATCGGGCACCTGGGCAACGAGTGGTACCCCTGCGTGGCCGACACGCCGTCTCCCGGCAACAACGAGCCGGACTTCATCCTGGAGCCGGGCTACATGCAGATGATCGCGGTCATCTGCAACCGCCCCGGCGCGGCGGGGTTCCGGCTGGAGCGGCCGCTGGTGATCACCGAGACGGGAAACGAGGTGCTTTCGAAGCTCCCCATCGAGCCGGGGATTATCGATTGCGACACGGGGATGGTGTTTCGGGACAGGTAGTCGACAGAATATCGAGACAAAGGGCGCCCGAGTGGCGCCCTTCTTTCGCTGGAACTCGTTGTTCAGGAGAAACGCTAATCTCGTCATTGCGAGGAGCGTTAGCGACCGCGGCAATCTCGGACACGGTAACTACCGACAAACGCGTTAGTATGTGGATCAGTGTCGAGATCGCCACGCCACATTCGGTGGCTCGCGATGACAGCTCGTTAGAAACTGGACTTTGTCACCAGTCTGAGACGCCCGCCGGGCGCCCTTATTATCTGAGTAGGGGCATGACATGTCATGCCCGTCTTTCTAAATAAATTGACTCTTTTTAAGACTTCCAATATAATACTTTCGGAAGTGGAAAGGTCACTGGTGGGCCTCCCGGACTTCAAATCCGGTGATAGGCGCTAGTAACGTCCATGGTGGGTTCGATTCCCATGCACTTCCGCCAGATATATCAGTGAGTGTCATTACGTGTGACGAAGCGAAGAATCTTCTGTGTTATCGGTGACACGATGCGTTGTGTCCATATGCTTTGTCGAAGTTCGGAGGCGGGAAGGTTCCCGTCGGAGCCCCCAAAAATGCACGCATTTTTGGGGTAGACTTAAGGAAAGGATATGTTCGGATTGGGTGCTACAGAAATCATCCTCATCCTCGTCATCGTCCTGCTGATCTTCGGGGCAAACAGGCTCCCGCAGCTCGGCGCCGGCATCGGAAAGGGGATCAGAAACTTCAAGAAATCGCTCAAGGGCGAAGACGAGATCGATATCTCTCCCACCGATAAGGAAAAGATCGGCAAGTCCTGATCAGCTCGCCTCCCGTCGGGATAGCAGCGCGCGGGCAGTGGTCATGACCACGTCGTGAAGCGTCGAGTCGGCGGCGATCTCGCCAGAGATCCTGCTGCTTCAGAAACAGCAGGAGACCCAGGGCGATCGGGACCGGCGTGTAGGGATTGCGGACGATGGCGGTCTTGACGTCGTACGAAGATATCCAGCGGTCGTTTTGGTAGATGGTGGCGAGCACCTTTTCGTGGTTGGGCCGCCGGGAAGCCATCTTGAGGACGTCGGGCTCGGTCAGCGACGGGTTTTCGAGGATATTCTTGACCACCAGCGGGTTAGTGTCGTAGAGGAGCCGATCCAGCTTATCCCTGATGTGGGTGCGGGCGAGGCTCCGCTTCTCGCCGAGCGTCAGGTAATCCAATTCTCTCCCCTCCACGAAATCATATTCATCGAAAGGTATCTTCTTGGGCGAAGGGGCCATGAAAATATGGGAGGTCGTCCCATATCCCCTGATGACCGACAGGTGATAGAGGGTCAAAAGCCGCATCGGGGCTTTCTCGACGAAACTGAAGATATCCACGACCGAGAGAATGAACCGGGCCCGGTCGATGTCTCCCGGTCGGGCCCGCACAAAGACATCGTTGATTATATCGACCAGGATACCGTCGGGCAGGGCCAGGAGCTTCTGAGAAAGCACCATGGTTCGCATCCTTCGTTCCGGGATGGCGGCGTGACTTATGACGAGCCGATCGGCATACCGGCCGATCTTCAGCGGGATAAGGGCCTGGAGGAAGTCAATGAGGCGACCGACGGGTCGGGCCCCGGCGTGGGACGCGTCATAAGGCGGGTGGTGAACGTCGGACATGCGCGTATCCTCGAGCGAGATCTATCCTCGGACTCTCTTTTTTATCATAACAGAAAACGCAACTGCTGGCAAATCCCGGAGCCTACCGCGCGGTCGTAAAGGTAGTTCTTGACAATAAACTCGGCGGCGTCGTAGTATACGTAAAATTCCTTGGATCCGGATTATGGAACTCTTACTCCTTGCTGCTGCTGTGGCCCTGCTACCGGCGGCCTTCGTTCTTATCTTGTATTTTCTGTCGTTTGCGCGGCCGGTCGACGATGGTGAGGTCAGGGCAAGGCGGCGCTGGCGAATAATGAGCCGAGGCAACGCCCTCTGGCTCGTCACGGTGCTGTTCGGCCTCATTATCATCGCCCGTGTAATGCCAACGGGCATGCCCGTCGCCTCGGTGGGTGTCTCGTGGGCGTTCATCCTGGTCTCGTTTACCCCCTATATGCTCACGCTGGGTATCGTGGACAAACGGATCAGGGGCGTCGAATTTCCCCTGTCCGGCTACGCCGCCTTCCAATACGCGTTCTTTTTTTCCCGCTGGTCTTCGTTTCTGATCGTCGTGGCCCTCGTCTACTGTCCCCTCAGCTTCGTGAACAGCAGCGGACGGGTCTCGTACGGCGGGATGATGCTCGCTGCGTGCGGTGCGGCCCTCTTTGTGGTCGTCACCCTCTACCAGATGAGGCTGGTCGGGCGTATCACGGGGATGCTGACGGCGTTGGGCCCCGACCAGGGGCCGGCGCGAATGATCGGAGGGCTTGCGGAACGGGCCGGGTTACGGGGCGTGCGACTATTCGTCATGGAGACGTTCGGTTACCCCTTCTATAACGCGTTTGCCGCCGCCGGACGGACCATCTACGTCACCCGGCCGCTGCTCTCGGCGCTGGACGAGGAGGAGCTTGCCGGCCGTCGCCGCCCACGAGATCGGCCATCTGTCGACGATGAAGAAGCGGACCTCCCTGATGCTCGCCGTCCTGACCGCGTGCGTCGTCGCCGTCTGGTTTCTGGTTCCCCGGATTCCCGCCATACTCTCGGACATCAGCTCCTTTTTCATCCAGATCGCGGCGGTCCTGGTTTTCCTGCTTTTCGCGGTCTTTTCTCTCGGCGCGGTGAGTCGCCGCTTTGAAGCCCGGGCGGACAAAACGGCGGCCGAGCTCATGGGCTCAACTGAAAAGGTTATCAGCGCCCTGGAAAAGATATATACCCTCAACATGATCCCGAGGCGCTTCGATAAGAAGGGCTCGGAAAATGCCTCCCACCCGAGCCTCGAAAGACGTGTGGCGGAGCTCCGCGGGCAACCGCTCCCTCGTCCCCGAGGGAGGGCCAAACGGATGCTCCTTCTCATCCTGCTGATCTTCATTGTCGCCGCACTGATTCTATTGGTGCGCGGACTCCTCCGTTACGGAACTTCCGCCGGCGACCGATCGTACCAATACTCCTGGGTCGATGTCACGACCCCCCTGGAGGAGAGAGTCGCCGGAGAGCCCGACAATTTTGAGGCGCTCAAGCGTCTCGCCGTCGAATATTTTCTTATGGAGGAAGACGACCTTGCCCTCGAGAAGACGGATCGGGCGCTCGCACTGAAAAAGGACCCGGGTTTGCTGGTGATACGGGGGCTCCTGCTGGAATTCGCGGGCGATCGGACCGGAGCGCTGGCGTCGATGGAAGAAGCCGGCCGGGAGGGGCGGGGATCCACCCTGTCGCTGAAGTGGGCGGCAGTTCTGGCCGCAGAGAACGCAGATGAGAAGAAGGCGCGCGGCTTTATCGCCGAAATCGTGAAAGTGCGGCCGGACGATCCCTTCGTGCGGGAGATGGAAGCGCGCCTGGCGGCCGACGGGTCGGCCTCCCTCCCGTTCGCGGGCTACTGCGTTGTCTTTCAGCATGGAAGAGACGCGTTGACCGAGGCGGTACCACCATTTCGCAATGATACCAAGGAGGAATGATAGATGACCGAGAACAAAGACGGGTTTTACCTTATGATCGCCAAGGACATCATGGTCGCCTTCGCCGACAAGATCGATATCGCGGCAAAGAGCCCGGAGGGATACGCCGAGGGGTTGGGTGCGACGTTTAACATACTGGCGCGGGAGATCAAGAAAGCCGACCTCGACCTGAAGAAGGTCAAGTCGGAGTAGGGGTCATCGGTCGGCAAGCCGCTGGATTGACGCCGGTTCGATTCCCGATACCGCGATTCTCTTCTTTTTTGATTTCTGCCCCGCGACGATCGATACCCGCGACGGGGCGACATCAAGGGATTTGGCAATGAGCCTGATTACGGCAGTGTTGGCCTTTCCCTCGATGGGGGGGGCGGTCACCTCGACCTTCAGGACGCCGTTCTCCTCTCCAACGACGCGGTTGTTCCTCGAAGACGTCTTTACCGAGATGCCGAAGGAGCAGGAGTCCCCTTTTGAGGTGATCTCTACCACGGCGAAAGGCCGAAGAGGCTGGTTACGCCCATATCGACGGCTACGCGTATAAGGGTCGGGACGAGGAAAAGGCGTAAAAAGTAGAGGACGAGGATCACGATCACGGGCGAGATATCAAGGCCGCCCAGGTAGGGAAGCCGCCGCCGAAGGGGGTCCAGGACCGGGTCGGTGACGGCCGCCAGGAATCTGACGATGGGATTGTAGGGATCGGCATTTACCCAGGAAAGGATTACCCGGATGATGATGATCCAGATATAGGCGGTGATGACGATATTAAGGACCATGGCAAGGGCATAGATAAGATTTCCCAGAACGTACATGATTCTGTGTACCTCTCCATTTTTTCCTATAGTACCCGTCTTCTTCCTCATAATCAAGTTCAAAACTACGCCCCGGGATCGGCGGCCGAGCCGGGGGTATGACTTTTCCGGCATTTATGATAGAATCAAAAACGGGATTTTGTTCAAATTTCTTCGTGGGGTACCTGAAGGCGCGATGGGCTTTCGGGTGGTAGTATGAGAGTAATCATCGCCAACAGCGCCGGCTTCTGCATGGGGGTCAGGCAGGCCATGAGCAAGGCCTTCCTGACCCTGAAAAAGGAAAAGGGGCAGATCTACACCTACGGGCCGCTCATCCATAACCCGCAGGTCGTCAAACTCCTGACCGAAAAGGGCGTCATGACGGTCGCCGATGTGTGCGGGACCGACGAGGGAACGATCGTCATCCGCGCGCACGGGATTTCGCCTCAGGAGAGACAGCAGATCCGGGCGACGCGTCTCAAGATCGTCGACGCTACTTGTCCCAAGGTCATGAAGATCCATGCGGCGGCCAAGAAGCACCATAAACAGGGCTACCTCGTCGTTGTGGTGGGCGATCGTGACCACCCGGAGGTCTCCGGTATCCTCGGTTACACGGAGGGGAAGGGGGTCGTGGTGGGGAGTCCCGATGAGGTCTCGTCGCTGCCGGACGCCGAGCGCGTCCTGGTGGTGGCGCAGACCACCTTTAGCCAGGAGATGTTTTCAGCGATCCTCGAGGAGATCGTACGCCGGTATCCGGGGGCGGAGCTCGAGGCGGTAGATACCCTCTGCGACTCGACGAAACGCCGCCAGGATGAGGTCAGGGAGCTGGCCGAGAAGGTCGATGCGATCGTGGTGGTCGGGGGCAGAGACAGCGGCAACACCAGGCGCCTGTACGAGACCGCCAAGAAAAGCGGGGTGCCCGCGTTCCAGATCGAGGACGAGACCCAGCTGAACCCCGCGGATTTCGCGGGATTCAAGACCGTAGGCCTCACCGCGGGTGCATCCACCCCCAACTGGGTAATCATGGGGGTGTGCGACTATCTGGCGGACATCGATCGGGGAAGGCGGTCCCGTCCCGTTGAAGCTGGTGACGGGCCTCCTGCGTTTTGTGGTCAACGGGTACTTGTGGGCGGGGCTTGCCGCCGGCGGGCTTGCCGCGGCCGCATCGCTTTTGATGGGCGTGGAGTCTTTTTTCTGGGTCCCGATCATCTCGGGGCTCTATGTTTTTTCGATGCACGTCATAAATCGCGTCGTCGATACGGAGGGGACGCGTTTCAACGACCCGGCCCGGGAGCGTCTCTTCATGGGGAGACGGATCGCTTTTGTGGTGACGGGGATTGTGAGCGCACTCTGTGCGATATTCCTCGCATGGAGGCTTTCGGTGACGATCGCGCTGTTGGTGGCGTTTGCGGCCCTCCTGGGGCTCGCCTTCACGATGAAGATCGTCCCGGCGGGCCTGCAGGACCGCCTTCGATACCGGCGGCTCAAGGACATCCCCGCGTCCAAAACCTTCTTCGTGGCCGCGGCGTGGGCCGCGGTCTCGGCGGGGGTGCCCTACCTCTCAGAGGTCTCCCGAATCCCCCCCGTTACGTTTCTGGCGGTCTTTGCCTTCTGTTTCCTGGTCGTCTTCATCAGGGCCTCCCTGTACGACATCAGGGACATCCAGGGAGACGCCGTGGTCGGAAGGGAAACGATCCCCATCATCATCGGCAAGCCCTGGACCCAGAGGCTCGTCCTGATCGTCACGGGGATCGTCGCGCTGCTTTTGGCCGCCTCCTCCTACATGGGGCTTGTTACGTCGCTCGGGTGGTGGCTCCTGGCGGTTCCGGGCTACAGCCTGTTTACCCTCTGGCTCTATCACCGGCGGGTCATTTTCCAGGGAGTGACGTTTGAGGTCGTGGTGGATCTGGAGTTCATCCTGGCCGGGGTGGTCTCTACGATCTGGTTTCTTGCCGTGTGAGCACCCCTTTCATGCCGCCGTTAGAGACGGGGGATTGCGGGAAAATCAACGGGCGTCGGCCCGGCGCGGGCCGGGTCCGGAACATAAGGTAATGACGCAGCGGTGGATTGGCTGGTGAGAGTAAGAAAGCATCTGAACGATTTCGGATCCCGAAAACATCATCCCCGATTCGAAGGGCTTCAGATATTGAGATTCATTGGCCCGGGGCTGCTTGTGACGGTGGGCTTCATTGATCCCGGAAACTGGGCGTCAAACCTCGCGGCAGGGGCCAATTTTGGGTATCACCTCCTCTGGATCGTGACGCTCTCTACAATTATGCTCATTTTCCTTCAGCATAACGTGGCGCATCTCGGGATCGCAACCGGCCTCTGTCTCTCCGAGGCGGCCGCCACCCATATCAGACCTCGCTATTCCAGACTCATTCTGGGCTCGGCGATGGGCGCGTCTATATCGACGTCGCTTGCCGAGATCCTCGGAGGCGCGATCGCCCTGGATATGCTCTTCGGGGTGCCCCTCAGGGTTGGCGCCGTCCTGGTGACGATCTTCGCCTCCATCATGTTATACACGAACACCTACCGGCTCATCGAACGATGGATCATCGCCTTTGTCTCTGTAATCGGCCTATCGTTTATCTATGAGCTGACCCTGGTGAAAATCGACTGGGGAGCCGCCGCGACCGGCAGCGCCGTGCCTTCGATACCCGCCGGCTCGTTGCCGATAGTGATGAGCGTGCTCGGTGCCGTTGTCATGCCCCATAACCTTTTCCTTCATTCCGAGATCATCCAGAGCAGGCACTGGAACCTGACGGAAGAGAAGATAAGAAGGAAGCAGCTGGACTACGAATTCCTGGATACCTTCTTTTCGATGATAGTCGGTTGGGCGATCAACAGCGCAATAATCCTCCTGGCGGTGACGGCGTTCTATAAAGCCGGGATAGCCGTAACGGAGCTTGAACAGGCACAGAAGCTCCTGGAGCCTCTGGTCGGCGCCAATTCGGCCATTATCTTTGCCGTTGCGCTCCTCTTCTCGGGCGTGGCGTCAACGATCACCTCGGGGATGGCGGCGGGGTCGATCTTTGCGGGGTTCTTCCGGGAGCCGTACGACGTCAAGGACTATCACTCGTTCGCGGGCGTGGCTCTTTCACTCTTCTGTGCCTGCGCCATTGTCTTTTTCATAACAGACCCATTCAGCGGTCTCATCATATCCCAGATGGTCCTGAGCATTCAGCTGCCCATAACCATCTTCCTTCAGATCTACCTCACTTCCTCGCAAAAGGTCATGGGCGTCTATAAGAACGGAAAAACGACGCTTGTCCTTCTCTGCGTCGTCGGGGCGATTGTGACGCTCCTGAACGTTATGCTCTTTATGAGTTTCCTGAGGTGAGCGGGGCATCATACAATCGGTTGATCTGCCCCCTTGTGCGCAGAGGGCGCTCCTTCGCAATGGGCCGCGGCAGCGGTACATCCGGACGCTCTATTCCTATGAGAGGAGAATTACCATGAATCAGGAGAGGAGGCAGCCCGCGACATCTTTTTCGGGGAGGCTTCACAATAAGAACCTCGCAGAAATGCTCAACAAGGCAAGGGATTCGAGATTGACCGGCAAAATCCTGGTAAAGGCCAGGGAAGGATTTGCCACCATCCTGATGCAGGAGGGCAAGATCGTCTCTGCCACCTCTCCCGTTATCAGGGAAAGACTCGGCGAGCGATTGGTCAAGAAGGGAGTATTTACCGAGGCCGAGCTTGCCGTGGTCCTCGAGGTCCAGAAGAAGAATCCGCAGAAGCGTCTGGAGTCGACCCTTGTCGAGGAAGGGTACCTGAAAAAGGACGAGCTGCTGGTGATCCTCAGGGAGCTCAGCGAAGAAGTCCTCTTCACTATCTTCTTCCTGGACGGCGTCTATCGCTTCGAGGGATCCACCGTCCCGCCAATCCCTGAAGAATACCTCATCGAAGTGGACGATTTCCTGAAAAAATTGCAGGAGTCCGTGGATGAACTGACAGGGATCGGCGAAGATGACCTGATGGGACTCACGTTCGAGGCGGACGAGGTCCCGGCACAGAGCCCCGACAGAGATCCGAAGGAGGAGATCGATAAGACGCTCAAGGACGTCGCCAGGAGCCTGGCAACCTTTAAGCCGAGGGAGCTGGTTATCGTCGTCGAAGACGAAGTCCTCATGAGGACGATCCTGGTTGACGGCCTGTCGCGCTTCGATTTCGAGGTCGAGGCCTACGATAACGCCCGGGAGGCCCTGGACCGCATACGGGAGCTGGAAACGGACCGGGTGTCGCCGGCGCTGGTCCTCGATCTGATGATGACGGGCCTCTACGACCAAAAGGACGTCTACGGCGGCATGGACCTCCTCAGCTATATCAGCCAGAACTACCCGGTGATACCGGTTATTGTCACGACCGGGGCCGACGATTTGCAGGTCCGGCTAAAGACCACGTTCCTGGGCGCGTCCTACTTCCTGAATAAACCGACGAGGGCCGGCTCGGAAAAAGACGGCGACGAGGGAGGGGTCGACCTTTTTATCGAGGAGCTGGTCTACTGCATAGAGAATATTTTCAGGAAGAGCCAGGCATATCTGGAGAAGGAGCAGCTGGCCTCTGTCCGCGAAGAGCTGCTTAACCAGCTCTTGAAGAAGGGTAATGTCTCGTTCTGGAGCCAGGACGATATCCTGAGATCGAAGATACTTTTCGTGGACGATGAGGAGGGCATCAGGGATCTCGGCCGGGAATTCCTTAAAAGGGAAGGGTTCGGGGCGGTGGAGACAAGCAAAGACGGCCAGGAGGCCATAGATCTGTTCACCGCCAAGAGACATGACGTGGTGGTCACCGATATCGTCATGCCGAAGAAGAACGGGATCGAGCTTCTCAAATATATCAAGATACTGTCGCCCACTACCCAGGTCGTTATCATCACCGGAAACGCCGATAAGAACTCGGCGGTGGCGGCCGTAAAGCTTGGCGCCTTCGAATATATTGAAAAACCGATCGATTTTGCCGAGCTTGTCGGCGTGATCCGCCGCGCGGCGGAGATGAAGCGGGCGTTGGACGAGCGTCTGTAAGGTCGATATGTGGCGGAATCTGCCGGATCGGCTCCGGATGGAGTCGAGGCGACCAGGACCGGGTGGCGGGTGCGGTTGATTACCGGGACTTTGCGATGGGTTGCCACCTCTCAACGCGGACGACCCGTCGGACGTCCGTGTCGCCCGAATATGAAAGTTCGCGCGCTTCTCCAAGCTTAAAGCGATTCCGGCCGCACGAAACGGAGACGGAAATCTGTAGCCATAGTGGTAAATTATTCAATCGGATCTGAACTAAGAGGTACTGAAATGGATGTGATGGAAGCGATCAAGACCAGGCGGAGCATCCGCCGATTCAAACCCGACCCGGTGCCCGATGAGGTGGTCGAGGAACTCCTCGAGGCCGCCCGCTGGGCGCCGTCGTGGGCAAACAGTCAGTGCTGGGAATTCATCGTCGTAAGGGATCAGGCCCTCAAGGAGCGGCTCTCCGAGGAGGCGCTGTCCCCCGGCAACCCGGCACGGCGCGGCGTGGCGGAGGCGCCCCTGGTCGTCGTGGGCCTGGGAAGAGAAGGGATTTCCGGTTTCTATAAGGACCGTCCCGTCACCGACAAGGGCGACTGGTTCATGTACGACGTTGGGGTAGGGATGCAGAACCTGTGCCTCGCGGCCTGGGGACTGGGCCTGGGCACCGTCCACGTGGGGCTCATGGACGCGGTCAAGGCAGGCGTGATCCTGGGGGTTCCCACGGGAACGCGCGTGGTGGCCCTGACCCCCCTGGGATACCCGGCCGTGATAGGCGGCAGCCCGCCCAGGAAGGAGATCAAGGAGTTCGTCTGGCGGGATCGATACGGAGACAAGTACACATCCTGAAAAGGATGAGCGTTTAACTGCAAGGATTTCAATATGAGTAGGGGCGGCTCGCGAGCCGCCCCTACATGACTATGCGGTTTCTCGCGGCGACGGGCGCGACCGCCCTTCTTGTCCCCCTCTTCTCCAGCAGCATCTCAATGAAGGCATTACTCGTACGTAAACCCCCGCGTCGGTACGTCCCGGCTATCCGCCGTAGGTGCCTGTGGAACGCTCGATCGTGGGGTTATCGTGGGCGCCTTCCAGCAGCGGCCCGCGGATTCGTATATCCCTGACCGCGGGAAGAAAGCTGTTGCCCCCTTTCTTGAAGTACTGGGTCGCCCAGACCGATCCGTCGGGTCTCAGGGTGATGACATTGAAGTTGCGTCCCTCCGACCGGGTCCATTCGTCCGAACGTCCGGCCGACGATCCGCAACCCAGAACGGCGATCTGATTTTCTATCCCCCTGTCGTCGGAATATGCCGCCCGGCAGAACTGCGGGTGGTGGCGATGGCCGTGCAGGATAAGGTCGAATCTCTCCTGTATGAGCCGATAGAGGAATGTTCCGGCGCTCTCAAGCATCATGAAGGATTCATCGGCCAGCCTCGGCAGAAAGCCGTATTGAGTCGGCATCGGGTGGTGGTGGAGGAGGGCGACCTTAAACGATCTTCGATAATTCTCGTTTTGCCCTGAGCGCTCGATGTCTCTCACCCATTCGGAAAAAGCATCCAGGTCGCGCGCGATAATCAGACCGTGGGACATGAAACGGAGAAGCTGAACGCCTTTCCTCCAGAATCCGCCCCTGGGTTCGTACAGCTGATTCGAATCAAAGGTCGCGATCGTTATCGGGGCGTCGGGTGAAACGTAGTGGCCCCGTTCCTCCGAAGTAAAAGCGGAATAGAACTTACCGGTTCGCCTGAAGCCGTACGTCCCCTTATAGAAAAGATCGTGATTTCCCGGTACTACCCGGAGTACCGGCTGAAAGCCGTGAAATCCTTCAATAGCTTTCATGGCGCTCCTGAGCATCGCGGCGGGGACGATAAAATCGCCCATCGGCCCGTCGACAATATCACCGGTCACAATGATGCATTGTGGTCCTATCTCCACCAGATGGGACATCAGCTCGGCCAACAAATCCATATTCCTGCCGTCATAGTGGAGATCGGACAGGTGGACGATCTTATAGTCTTCCTGATTCGTTTTCTGTTGTTCTCTCATGGGAAAGTTAGTGAGCGGCATGCGTATGTTTCCGTTAAATCATTCATTGTTCTCTGACACGCACCGGCCGATCGATGCGACCATACCGCGCGAACCGCCATCGAGTGGACAGGCGTTGCTGTCTTCTTCCCGACGACGGCGGCTGGAGGGACTAGTCATGGTCACCATTGGATTCATTCGAGCAGGGCGCGCCGGAGCCGTAAACTTGTTTCGGGTGCGGGAGGTAGCTCTCGATTACCTGTTCGTATAGCCTCTGCACGTTTTCATGCGATCCGCTCATAGGCGGGAAGCCCTTCATCGTGCGCGCCCGGGCGACGTCGGTAACAAGATCCAGATCATGCTGCGACGCCGAATGGATCCACCCCATCTGTTCATAGTACGTCGAAAGGTATTCCTGTTCCGTCTGGCCGGGGGTCGGGATAAAGAGGATCTCTTTCTTTTCGAGCTCCGCCAGCTCCATGACCGTCGTGTAGCCGCTTCGTGTGATGATGAACTTCGCGCGGTTCATGAGCTCGGCCATCTCGTGCCTGGCCGCATGCGACTTGACAAGCGTCTCATCGTCGAGCGGGTCCTCGAACGCCGCGCCCGGGTCTCCCAGCAGGATGACCTTTTTGCCCGTAAGCCCTCCGATCTGTCTCAGGATCACCTCTTTGAGCGCGTCCTTGGTTACCTTCGGCCCCGAGATGCTGACGAGGTAGTCGATATCCTGCGGGATCTCCTTTTTCTGTATGTCGGTAATTACTCCCGCCCAATAGGCCCTTCGTTTAGTGGTCGGCCGGTGGGCGTTTCCGAGCTTTCCGGAAAGCGAGCAGGGGCCGGGCGGATTGTCGGGGATGATAACGCGCTCGAAGTGCCGATGATACCGGCTGTTGAAGACCTCCATCATCCGCTCGACCGACTCGATGTCGCCCGGAGTGGAAAATCGAATCTGATGGGAGATGAAGAGACTCGGCACATTCTTCGCGTATGCCCCAAAGCGGTTGTCGCTGATCACCAGATCGTACCCCTCGCGCTTGACGATCCGGGTGATGATCCGGTGCTCGCGCGCGATATCCTTTACCATAAGGGGAAAGAGCCCCACGACCCGCGTCACGGAAAAACCTTCGCTCGTGTAGGGGGAGGGGTAGTCCGGGACGTCGTAGAATTCCAGCTCGGGAAACTCGAGGGAGAGGAACTCCAGCGCGATACCGGTGGCGGCAATCCCCACCGTATGGCCGCGCGCAATCAGGTCATTGATGATCGGCATATCCCTCGTGGCGTGGCCGAGGCCCCAGGAAAGAGGACTGATGAGTATCTTTGCCATTATGGTTATCCTTCTGTTCGGTCTATCGGGAATCCTTACCTGTTCCCCTAGCCTTATCTAAGGATATAGTATAACACGTTCATATACTTCGGTTATGCATACGGTGATTTTTGTGTAAGCTTTCTCATGCCGGATTTCCCCGGGCGGCTCAATAACCGCTATTTACCAAAAAATCGATGAAAGTTTATAAAGAAAACACACCGACTCCGTACCATGTGCCCATGCTATCGGTACGCTCGATAGAAAAAGAGATATACCACAGGAGGTATGCGATGAAGAAGTTTATGCGTTTTGTCCTTCCGGTCGTGTTGGTGATGGGGATCGTTGCGACAGCCCTTGGGGCCGAGACGGAGCTCCTGGGCGCGGGCGCCACGTTTCCCCAGCCCCTCTATTCCAAGATGTTTGACACCTACTACAAGCAGTTCAAGGTAAAGGTCAACTATCAGGGGATAGGCTCCGGGGCCGGCATCGAGCAGCTCACCAGGAAGACCGTCGATTTCGGCGCCACCGACGCGCCGATGAAGGACGCGGATCTCGCCAAGGCCCCTGCCGCGATCGTGCACGTTCCGATCACCCTGGGCGCGGTCGTGGTGACCTATAACCTTCCGGGGGATCCGAAACTGAAGCTCTCCCGCGCGGTCCTGACCGACATCTTCCTGGGAAAGATTACGAAATGGAACGACAAGGCTATCGCCGCCCTCAATCCGGGTGTCGCGCTTCCGAAGCTTCCCGTAACCGTCGTCCATCGCTCCGACGGCAGCGGCACCACGTCGATCTTCACCGACTACCTGGCCAAGATCAGCCCCGAGTGGAAGGAGAAGGTCGGCGCCGGCAAGGAGGTTAACTGGCCTGTCGGTCTTGGGGCCAAGGGCAACCCCGGCGTCGCCGGGCAGGTCAAGAACGTCCCCGGAAGCGTCGGGTACGTGGAGCTGATCTACGCGCTGGAAAACGGTATGCCCACGGCGATGCTCGAAAACAAGAAGGGGAAATATATCACCCCGACGCTCGAGTCGACGAAGCTCTCGGCGGACGTCGCCATCCCCGACGATACGCGGGCGTCACTGACGGACACCGACGCCCAAAACGGGTATCCCATCACCGGCATGACCTGGATCATTCTCTATAAGGAACAGAACTACGACGGCAGGGGCAAGGATAAGGCCACGGCGCTCGTCGATCTCGTCTGGTGGATGACGCACGACGGCCAGAGCCAGTGCGAGCCGCAGCTCTACGCCCCGCTCCCGAAGCCGACGGTCGAGAAGGCCGAAAAGATCCTCAAATCGATTACGTACGGCGGAAAGCCGATCAAGAAGTAACGCAATATGAAGCAGAGACGGGCAAGGGGAGTCAATCTCCTTGCCCGTTCATCACTCCCGCATCGGCACGCGTTTCCTGTGAGCAGACCGGGAAGCGGTCATTTCCCGCGTCTCGACGGGGTCTTATCGCAATCCCTTCTTCTCCAGCAGCATCTCCATGAAGGCGTCGACCCGGGTCTCGAACTGGGCGATCGAGAAATTGCGGGCGTCCATGTGGTCGGCGTCGATGACCACCGACGGGACGCCCAGCTCGGTCTCCAGCGCCCGCTTGATGTCCATCTGCCCCAGCGTGATGGGCGCGCACGACTTGTTGGAGTGGAGGATGGCGCCGTCGATCTTGTAGTCGCGGCAGGCCTTGACCACCATCTCTTTTCTCCGCCGCATCGAGACGCAGGAGACCAGGGGATAGGACATGAGAGACTTCAGTGCCAGGGCCTCGATGGGCCTGTCCACGTCCAGCCGTATCGACCAGGCCGCCGAGTAGGTCTCGGCCACCACGACGCCCCCCATCTTCTCGAAGTAGTTGAATATCCCCATGTTATACCAGAGCGGTATGTTGTCCCAGAAGAGGCGAAGCTTCTCCTGTTCGATCATGCCGATGCCCTGCTCGGCGCGCTCGCGCACCTCGTCTCGCACCCTGGTGAGGAAATCGACGGCGATCTGGGTCCCCTGCCGGGTGACCATGACGAACATGACGCCGATCTCCGCGGCCGATATCGGGGTGGGGATGTGCCGCCGGAACGTCATGATCTCGTCCCAGAGCGCGCAGGCCTGGTCGGAGAGCCTGACCGTCTCGCCCAGCCGGTCGTAGTCCAGTTTCCGGCCCGTTGTCTCTTCCAGGAAGGCGATAACCCGCTTGATCTCGCTTACTGCGTAGTCGATGTGGTGGCGCTGTATCTTCTCGACGGGAACCTGCGGGAGGTCGGCATGAAATACCCGCGCCCCGGGAAATCGGCGGGAGATCAACTGGAGGATCTTCATGGCCGGCACGCAGCCCCCGCCCGCGGTGAAGACCATGTCCGGCTCGGGCAGTCCGCCGAGAGGAACGCCGTCGGCCCCGATGAGGCCATAGATGTAGCCGACGATGTTGCGCAGGTAGCCGCAGAGGTCCTGCGAGTAGCCCATCGCCTCGGCGACGGAAAAATCGCGCTCGGTCAGGCCGAAAGCGGCACACACCGGCGACCAGTTCTCGGGGAAGACCGGCATCAGGTCCATGGCGTAGAATATCTCGATGAGGCCGTTCATAGGCGGCATCCAGCCGACGGGAATTCCCCGGCGCTTGGCCTCATGCCCCTCGAGGTAGAAATCGGCGACGACCTGTCTTAAATCCTTTGCCGTCCGAAGGCGCTTGGTCGATTTTTGGGTTTTTTCCATACTGCGTTACGCCCCGATCATCTCGAAAAATCCTTCGAGACGGGTGGTAAGCTGCCCCTCGTTGATGCCGGACTCCTCAATTTCCACCAGGAGCACGGGGATACCGGCGCCTTTGAGATCCTCACAAAGGGCGGGGTAGTCGGCCAGGTGAGGCGTGCAGAACTTCTGAAAGAAGAAGACGACGCCCTTGGCCCCCGCGCGCTCGATCAGTTTTCGAACGGGGGCGTGGCGGTCGCCCACGACGGACCGGGCCGGACAGGGGAACCGGCGTTGGTACCGGTCTATCAGTCGATCCATCGGGGTGCGGCCGGACCCGTCAGCGGGGTCGATGAACCGGTACCCGGTGCAGAGGTCGTCGGCCGCCGTCCGTCCCCCCGCCGCCTCGACGATGTCGTAGATCTGCATGTCCTCTATGATGCTTCCCGAGACGAGGATCGGTATGCCTCCAAGGGGCGACGAGTTTCCCACCCGGGCCGATTCGACCAGCGGGACAAGGAGCGAGCGGCATTGATCAGGGCGGGAGGGAAAAGCAGGCCTCGATGACCGTATAGAACTCCCTGCCCGAAAGCGGCAGGCGATTATCGTAGCGAAGCTCGTAGAGCTCGCCTATCAATGCGCGGATCTCTCCGTACAGGTCCAGCGAGCTTACCAGCTTCTCATCGTCGACGGCTCCTCCGACCGACGTGAGCTTTTCGACGAACTCGTTGAGGGTCTCGCGATAGAACGCTGTTGCGTCGCGGTTTGTATGATAGGGCAGGGGGATGGTGTGGTAGAGCTCTCCCGGTATGTTCTCTTCCCAGATGTTGATCATGCCGCAGGCGGCGTCGCAGGTGTATCCGCAGACGATGCCCGACAGATAGTCGTATTCGCCGCGCATCGCCCGTTCCAGCGACGCCCGGAGGTAGGGGCACACAAAGCTCGGTGAGAGCGTGTTGGCCCGCTCGATCCTCGTCGTGCCGCCCCAGATCCGAACGGGCAGGAAGCCGGCGGCGTGGATCAGCTCAATGGGAGTGTAGGTGCACAGCCAGCCGAAGACCTTGGTGGTCTCCCGTGACTGCCTGAGCCTTTGAGCCCGGTCGGCGACGGCCTTTTCAAAGGGTGAAATATTTATTATTGACACGGCATCTCCCCTCGCTGGGCGGAGGGCCCGGCCCCGCTCCATCACGGTACGAGCATACCGGCAAAGAGTCGCCGCTGTCAAGACAAATAGATCGGGTCACTTAAGACTTGATTTTATCGCGTTTTTTTCTTATGATCAAATGAAAGGGTCGGAATACGAGGAAAGGAAACCATGCCCGCAAATCTCACCCCAGAATACCGCGAAAACGAGCGGAAGTTTCGCGAGGCCAGAGACCCCGAGGAGAAGCTGCGCTATCTCGAGCTGATGCTGGCCACCATCCCCAAGCATAAGGGAACCGACCATATGCAGGGAGACATCAAGCGCCGTATCTCCCAAACGAAGGCCGCCCTCGAGAAAAAATCCGGACTCAGGCGCCACAATCCCTTCAAGGTGGAACGGGAGGGGATCGGCCAGTTTGCCGTCGTTGGGGCCCCCAACGTCGGAAAGTCCGCCCTCGTCGGCAAGCTCACCAACGCCAGGACGGTGGTGGCCAACTATGCCTTTACCACCACCAAACCTGTCCCCGGCATGATGCCCTTTGAGAATGTCCAGATACAGATCGTGGACCTGCCCCCGGTATCGGAGGAATTCACCGAGCCGGGGATGGTGGGAATGATCAGGAACACCGACGGAGTGATTCTTGTCTTTGACCTTACGTCGGAGGACCCGGCGGCGCAGATCGAGAACGTCCGATCGACGCTCCTCCAGTACAAGGCCGAGCTGTGTCCCCACCCGGAGGAAAAATACACGCTGGACGGTTTGGCCCATCTCAGGGCCTTTTTCGTCGGCAACAAACTGGAAACCGCCGCAGCCGAGCAGAACCTGAAGCTCATCACGGATCTCTACGGCGCGGATTTTTCCGTCTTCGGCGTTTCCGCCGAGCGGGGCTTCGGGCTGGAGGAGATCAGACGCGCCGCCTTCGAGATGCTGGACGTCATCAGGGCATACACCAAATCGCCGGGCAAGAAGCCTGACTTCGACGAGCCGGTGGTCCTAAAACGGGGGGCAACGGTTCTCGACTTTGCCGCCTCCATCCACAAGGATTTTGCCAAGTCCCTCAAGTTTGCCCGGATCTGGTCTACGGATCCCAGTAAATTCGAGGGCCAGAAGATAAACCGGGATGACGTCCTGTACGACGGAGACGTCATCGAGCTGCACCTGTAGCGACGCCCGCGATACCCTTCATCCTTCCCGGGGCCCGTCGGGAGGGCGGAGGGAAGGGCGCGACATACCGGTGTGATCTACCGCCCGGGAATAGTCTCCTGTTTTCCGATAAGCCGATCAAAAGAAAAGGCGAAAGGTTGTCTTCCTATCCCAATGAGAGTACAATTAAAACAATAGACTCAATCTTACCGAGGTACCTATGTCAGAGCAATGTGAGATACCGGCTGGAAATCCCGACAGCCCCCAAATAGATACTATACTCAAGAGTGTCAAGACGATCGCGGTGGTCGGCCTCTCTCCCAAGGATGACCGGCCGAGTTTCCGCGTCGCCTCGTACCTGAAGGAACACGGGTATCGTATCATCCCGGTGCGGCCCGCCACAAAGGAGATCCTGGGCGAGCGCGCGTACGCCGACCTCTCCGAGATCCCTGCGGACGTCACCGTCGATATGGTTGACATCTTCCGACGCGCCGAAGAGGTAATGCCGATAGTCGAGGCGGCGATTTCCCGGGGAGACGTGAGGGTCATCTGGATGCAGGAAGGCATTGTCAATAACGCGGCCCGGGAAGCGGCCCTCGCAAAGGGCCTTGCCGTGGTAATGGACCGGTGCGCCATGAAAGAGCACCGGAGGATGAGGGAGGAAGCTACATGAAGGGGAGTTCCCTGCGTGCGGTCGTGGCGATGGCGCTCCTTGCCATCGGCATCTATTTCTTTGTCATCAAGC
Source organism: uncultured delta proteobacterium (assembly GCA_963809875.1). Taxonomy (GTDB): domain Bacteria; phylum Desulfobacterota; class Zymogenia; order Zymogenales; family Zymogenaceae; genus JAFGAS01. The sequence goes on from CAWELC010000005.1 coordinate 465,060, forward strand.
CCCAGGAGACGCCAAAGGAAAAGCCGTCCACGACCGAGACCAAGATCTGGTCCGACAAGGTGGACGCCATCGCGAAGATGAAGACGACAATGTACGCGATCGTCGAGGCCGAAAGGAACCGGAAGAACCTCGGCGACTCGTATATCGCCTGCGCCCCCAACCCCCCGGACGTACCCGGAACGCGGGTTACCTGGAATGGGGGAGAGGCAGACGGCTGGAAGGAGCTGGATGTGGCGATGCCCCGGGAAACCTGGTTTCAGTATGAGGTCGTGGTAACAGGGGACGACACGTTCGAGGTCTATGCAAGGACTCTCGCTCAGAGGACGCCGCTGGAGTTTATCATCGATCAGGACATGAACTTCCGGTGATAGCGAGCCGAGCGACGAAGTCGCCGGGCCGATGAGGTGACAGTCGCTAAGACGACGGGGCCCTGAAACCCGGGCCGACGTTAGCAGGTGGGGCCGTTGTGTGCTTATCCGGGCCGCGGGCAATAGCCGCCGGTCGCCTCTGCCCGCGATATCCGCGAGCCTTCGAAGCGGCTTTTTCGGCTGAGGAAGGATTGACCTCGCTAAAGAACCCTCCCCGGTTGAAATCGATTGATCCCTAAATGAACGATATCTTGTGATCCTTTTCGCCAAGCGTCCGTTTCCTGATGCTCACCGCCTTCTCCACGTACTCATCGATATATTTCCGGTCCTCGAGGTCCAGGTTGAGAAATTCCAGGGCCATTCCGGGGAAAAGGCCCAGCTTATCGCGTTCCTTTTTCGTGACGACCTTTGTGATTCGGGCCTCGGCCCGCACGTCCCGTTTCGGGATCGGGATCGTGAAGTGAATGGTATAGGATTCGTGGGCCGGCAGCGGCTCGGCGGTCTCGAGGAATATGCCGGTTACGGAGATATCCACGCTCTCGTACCGCTTCACCTCACCTCCGTGACGCAGGTAGACCTCGGTCCTGAGGAGGGCCCGGGGGTAATAGAGGGAGCCGCGGACCTTGAGGAGCTTGCCGACCGCTTCGATGAACTCGATGCGGTCAATGGGCTTGGTCAGATAGTGATCGGCGCCCGCAGAGAGGCACCGGTACTTCGCGTCATCCTGGTGGTCGCTGGAAACGATCATGATGGGGATATCCCGAAACCGTGGATCGTTCTTGATGATCTCGCACGCCTTGTCCCCCGTGAGATCGGGCATATTGTAGTCCAGTAAGACCAGCTGAGGTTTTTCCTTCTTGATGACTTTGAGGGCCTCGAGCCCGGAGCGGGCCGTCAGGATATCGCAGTCAATGCGATCCAGCATACCCTCCTGGACATCCAGAAAAAACTTTGCGTCATCTACGATGAGTATCTTGGTCTTCATGTGCGGCGCACTCCCTGTTCTCGTGAATTTTCACCATACCACAGAAGGAACCCGAAGTAAACAACAGGTCCGAAAATGCTCTTGAACTATTCTCTAAAGTACTTGATTTTCGCGCGTTTTGCCGGTAGCATAGAAAGATGGATGATAGTCAGCAGGGTCAATCAAGATTCTTCATGTGGTATCACCGCTCGGTTGTCGTGCGGTTTCTTCTCCACATAACCCCCTGGTTCATGCGGACTTTCTCCCGGAGAACGCTGCATTTCATCCGCCATCCATTCACGTTTTTCTATTACTGGGGAGGAACTTCCTTCAGGCGGGCGGTCAGAGGCAACCTTCACGTGATCTTCGGCCAAACGGCCACCGATAAGGAAATCGAGAGGATTACCCGGAAGGTCTTTTCCAACGTCACCAAGTCCTTCGTCGATATGTTCGTCGTTGCCGCCATCCCCGAGGAGCGGTGGCCTGAAGTGGTAGACCCCCCCGTCGGTAAAGAGAATATACGACGGTCCCTCGATAAGGGTAAAGGCGTGATCCTGCTGACCGGACACATCGGCAACTGGGAGATCGGTGGAATCACGCTTGCCGGCGCCACCCGCGAAGTCCATATGGTCTATATGCCGGACCGCTTTGCCGCATTTGAAAAAGCACGCCTGAAGACGCGAAGTTCCCACAACGTAAGGGGAATCCCGATGGGGAGCTCGTTCAATACGTCGCTGATGGTAATCCGGTTGCTGGCCGAGAATAAAATAATCACCATGAAGGGGGACCGCGCGCTGAACGGGGAGGGCATCACGATCCCGTTCTTCGGGAAAGACACCGTCTTCCCCAAGGGGCCGTTCCTCGTCTCCTTTATCGCCGGCGCCCCGATTTTGCCCGCTTTTATGGTCCTCAACGAGCATAACCGATATGTCCCCATCGTCGAGGAACCGATAGATGTCCGGCGGACCGGCAACCGGGAAGACGACATCAGGTCGCTCGCCCTGCGCATGGCCCAGGTCGTCGAAAAGTACGTCAAGCGCTACCCCGACCAGTGGTATATGTTCTATCCCTTCTGGAAGAGATGACGAGGGGTCCCGCGGAAATACATGCGGCGTGTGAGGGCGGCGGTTCATCCTTCGACTGCCGGAATGCACAAAGCGTAGTTTAAAATACGACTCAAGGAAGGAATATGGATCACAAAACAATTACAGCCAAACGGTTGTTGATGATCTTCCCCGACTTTGAGGGAACACCGCTGGCCTACCGTGCGTTTATTCCGCCGCTGGGACTTCTGACCCTGGCGGCCCTCACGCCCCCGGAATTCGAGATTAGCTTCCTTGACGAGCGCAATGATCCGGTCGACTTCAGCGCGACGGCCGACGTCGTCGCAATATCGGCCATGACGCCTCAGGCGGCCCGCGCCTACGAGATCGCCGATTCTTTTCGGGCGCGGGGTGTGCCGGTCGTCCTGGGAGGCGCACACGCGTCACTGATGCCGGACGAGGCGCTCCACCATGCCGATGCCGTGGTGGTAGGCGAGGCGGAGGATATCTGGCAGAAGGTCCTTGCCGATCTCACGGCCGGACGGTCGGAAGGGATCTACGTCTGCCGTCGAAAGCCGGACCTTTCGGGGCTGCCCTTTCCTCGCCACGACCTCCTCAACGAGCCCAACTACCTGCCGATTCGCTCGATCCAGGTGACGCGGGGCTGTCCCCTCAATTGCGAGTTCTGCACCGTGCCCAAGAACTTCGGCCGCGAGTACCGAATCCGGCCCATCGACGAGGTCCTCTCCGAGATCGAGAGGCTGCCCGGCCACCTCTACTTCGTTGACGACAATCTCATGATCAAACGCAGGAGCTTTACGGGGCTCTTTGCCCGGATGAGCGGGATGGGAAAACGATGGACGGGGATGGCGCCGCTTGCAATCGCTTCGGATAAGAAATACCTCAGGTTGTTGTCGGCCTCCGGCTGCTGGTCGATGTATGTGGACGTCGGGCCGTGGCTCTCGGTGGGGCTCAGGGGCGACGTGGCCTCGCTCAAAGAGCAGGTGAGCCGCTCCATCGGCTACATCAAGGAGCTGCAGGACTCCGGCATCAAGGTGATGGGGTCGTTTGTCTTCGGATTCGATCACGACGAGGAGGCGATCTTCGAGCGCACGCTCGAGTTTCTCCTCATGAGCGGGATCGTCGAGGCGGAATTCCTGATCCTGACACCGTACCCGAACACGCCGCTCTCCGAGAAGCTCGAGGCGCAAAACCGGATAATCGACCGGGACTGGTCCAGGTATAACACGACCCACGCGGTCTTTCGGCCCGCCCACATGACACCCGAGGCACTCGAGGAAGGGGTGAATTACCTCTGGCGGGAGTTCTACCGTCAAAAAGATCGGACCGACGGCTTCGTGCTGGTCAAAGCCACCCCGGAGGCGCGCAAGGCGCACGAGCGGATACTCTCGGCGGTGCCGATCCTCTTTCGCGATATGGCCCACGAAGGGGTGCTGGAGGGTCTCGCGGGTGTCCCCGGGCCCATTGGGGTGGGTGAGCTTGTCGGGATCTGGAAGAAGTCAAATCCGCCCGTTTTTGGGCGAATCGTCGGGAAAGTCTATAAGGAGCTGGGATACTGAATGACCGACTGTCACAGCAAACAGCCCGCATATGCGGGGGCGCGATCGCGCCCGGGTCCGTGTGTCTCCATCAGGCAAAGCTGTCTTCGATATGACCGGGATTGTTAAGAGAATAGGGGCAGAGCTGCGCAACAGCGCCGACGACGGCGTCAGGCAGAGCTCTCAGAGATTCTTCAAGGAGCGGGTCAGGGTTTACGGCGTAAAGACTGCGGTCGTGGGCACAATCGCCCGGAGATACTGGAGAGAGGTCGAGGGTCTCCAAAAGGAAGAGCTATTCGCTATCTGCGAGGAGCTGCTACGGACCGACTATTGCGAGGACGCCTTCGTCGTTGCCGATTGGCTCCCGCGCATGGCCGCGAGCTTTGAGCCGGACGACCTGACGATATTTGAGGGCTGGATCGAGCGCTACATCAACAACTGGGCAAAGTGCGACAGTCTCTGCAACCACGCTATAGGGGATTTCGCCCAGATGTATCCCGAGTGCCTGCCTCGTATCGTGGGATGGACCGCGTCTGACAACCGGTGGATGAGAAGGGCGGCGGCGGTATCCCTGATCGTCCCCGCCAAGAGAGGCAGGTTTCTGCAGGAGGTCTTCGAGATAGCAGACCGGCTGCTGACCGACGACGATGATATGGTCCGGAAAGGATACGGTTGGCTCCTGAAAGAAGCAAGCCGTCTCCACCGGAAAGAGGTGTTCGACTACGTGGTCAAACACAGAAAGAAGATGCCCCGCACGGCACTGCGCTATGCCATTGAGCTGATGCCCGCCGAATTGAAGGCCGAGGCGATGGAGAGGCAGTGATGTAAGGGGCTTGTGCGTAGTCATTCTTCAAGGTAACGTATGAAGATTCAGTGTCCACATTGCGGCATGGAGGGGATCATCAGGGACGACCTGATCCCGGAGTCGGGCAGGGACATCGCCTGCCCGAAGTGCAAGAAGACGTTCTTTGTCCAGAAAGAGGGCGTCCCGCCGCGTTCTCCGCTCCCCGGTGGGGCAGTAGCCGAGTTGTCGCGTGGTGCGCCGGCGGGTCCTCTTGCGTCGTCCCCATCCGAGCCGACAAAGAAGACCAGCCCCCTCCTGATCGTTGTTATGGCCGCGCTATTTCTCGCGTTGGGCTTCTATGCGGGATACCAATATCGCGGGATAGGGGGAGGTGAAGCCCCATCTCCGACCAAGAGCGCGAAACCTCCCGGGGCTCCAAAACACACCCTGTCCGATACCACGCCGACGTACGGGTCGACGCCCCTGATGACTCCAATGACTACTCCGGGGGCAAGCATCCCTCCGGGAAACCCGGACAAGACTTCGGAATCGGGGTCGGGCAAGACATATACGGCAGGTTCCCTGTTCGATACCTTTTCGGCCATGTCCAAAGATCAGGTGCAGGATTTCTGTCGAAAGAACAGCACTGCCGGCGTAACCGGGGACGGAACGATACGGGAGATAAAGAAGACCAAGCGCGGTGGGAAGCATCATCGGGATCTACGCCGTCAGCGTCGATTGCGGCAAAGGCAGATGGGCCGTCATAGAGTCAAAAATGACCGATAATTATCTCTCAAACTTCAGCGTCGGGGGGAGCGTCAGCTTTACGGGGACCCTCAAAACCTACGAACAGGCCCCGTCGCGGAAGACCTTGTATCTTTCGGACGGAATGATCGTGATCAGGTAAGGCCTTCATCTGAATCTCACCCGGGCGTTTCATCAATCCGCCGTTTGTGCCCGCCTCCTCTTGCCACCGAAGGCCGGGAAAATTACCGGAAGGCTTCTACAAAGAATTTGACACCTTCGGCCAATATGATAGAATCTGCCGTGGGGCGCGGGAGTGCGCCTATTTATTTAGTCATGAGAGACGACAGGCAATTATGGCAATACCTTCGGAGTTTCACCGGATAAAGCGCCTGCCCCCCTACGTATTTGCGGAGGTGGACGCGCTCAAGATGGAAGCGCGGAGGCGGGGGAAGATATCATCGACCTGGGGATGGGAAACCCCGACAAGGCGACGCCCCCCCACATCGTCGAAAAGCTCGTCGAGGCGGTGGCCAATCCCGAAGAACCACCGGTACAGCTCGTCCAGGGGCATCTATCGGCTCCGCTGCGCGGTTGCCGACTGGTACATGCGGCGATACGGTGTGGAGCTGGACCCCGACTCCGAGGCCATCGTCACCATCGGGGCAAAGGAAGGGCTTGCCCACTTCGTCCTTTCGGTCGTCGAGCCGGGCAGCTCGGTCATCGTCCCTAACCCGACCTACCCTATCCACACCTACTCGGTTATCATCGCCGGAGGAGATATCCGAAGCGTCCCGCTGACGCCGGAGCGGGACTTCTTCACCGACCTCATGACGGCCCTCAAGCTTATCTGGCCCCGCCCGGTCATGATGATCATCTCGTTTCCCCACAACCCCACGGCGCGTGTGGTCGATCGAAGTTTCTTCGAGGAAGTGGTTAAGTTCGCGCGGGAAAACGACGTGATCGTCGTCCACGATTTCGCCTATGCCGATATCGTCTTTGACGGCTACGTGGCGCCCTCGTTTCTCTCGATTCCCGGGGCCAAGGACGTGGGGATCGAGTTTACCTCCATGTCCAAGAGCTTCAACATGCCGGGGTGGCGGGTGGGCTTTGCGGCGGGAAACCCGAAGCTGATCGCGGCCCTTGCCCGGATGAAGAGTTATTTCGATTATGGGGTCTTTCAGCCCATCCAGATCGCCTCGATCATCGCGTTGAGCGAGGATCAGACGGCGGCCTCGGAGATTGCGGCAAACTACGGCAAGCGGCGGGACGCACTGGTGGAGGGCCTGGTCCGCTCGGGATGGGCGATCGAAAAGCCGAAGGGCACGATGTTTGTCTGGGCGAAGATCCCGGATCGATACCTGAAGATGGGGTCCCTCGAGTTCTCGAAGCTGTTGCTGAGGGAGGCCAAGGTCGCGGTCTCCCCCGGGGTCGGCTTCGGCTCGGAGGGAAACGACTACGTTCGGTTCGCCCTGGTTGAAAATACCCACCGCATCACACAGGCGGTCAAGGGGATAAAGCGGATACTGTAAAACGGGAGTCTGATATGGTCGGTAAACCTCGGGCGGTCAACGTCGGGATCATCGGCTACGGAACGGTAGGATCGGGCGTAGTCAAAATACTCGTCGAAAACCGGGGTCTGATAAAACAGCGCCTCGGAACGGACATCGTCATCAAGAAGATTTGCGACGTCGATATCACGCGCGATCGAGGCGTCAAGGTGGACAGCTCCGTCCTCACCACGAACCTCCGGGAGGTGATCGAAGACCCCGGCATCGATATCATCGTGGAGACCGTCGGGGGGATCGACATCGCCAAGGAGATCATCATGGCGGCCATCGGCGGCGGCAAGCACGTCGTGACCGCCAACAAGGCGCTGTTGGCCGAGGCCGGCGACGACATCTTTGCCGCTGCCCACCGGGTTGGGGTGGACGTCAATTTTGAGGCCGCGGTCGGCGGGGGTATCCCGATCATCAGGACCCTCAAGGAAGGGCTGGTGGGGGACCGCATCCAGTATATCTTCGGGATCATGAACGGCACCTGCAACTACATCCTGACCCGTATGACCGACGACGACATGGAATTTTCCGCGGCGCTCGCCGAGGCCCAGAGGCTCGGCTACGCCGAGGCCGATCCGACGCTGGACATCGAAGGACACGATACGGCGCACAAGCTTGCCGTCATCATCCCGCTGACGTACGGCGTCAAGATCGACTATCCGGACATCCACGTGGAAGGGATATCCTCCATCCAGGCCGTGGATATCCGCTTCGCCCGGGAGATGGGCTATAAGATAAAACTGCTGGCCATCCTCGTTTCCACCTCCGACGGGATCGAGGCGCGGGTCCACCCGACGCTCATCCCCTTTCGCTATCTCCTGTCCAACGTGAACCTCAACATGAACGCCTTCTACATCCGGGGGCTTGCGGTGGGTTCGATCCTGCTCTACGGGCAGGGGGCGGGCAAGATGCCCACGGGCACCGCCGTGGTCTCCGATCTCGTCGAGCTTGCCCGAAACGTCTCTTCGGGAATCAAGAAGCGGGTGCCCCCCCTCTCGTTTTCCGAGGCGGATATCGCCCATATCAAGCCCAAGAAGATGGACGAGGTAATCACCAACTACTACCTTCGTTTTTCCGCCCTCGACAAGCCCGGTGTGCTCTCCAAGATATCGGGTATCCTGGGCGACCATAACATCAGCATCGCCTCCGTTATCCAGAAGGGGAGGGCCGAGGGCGAGCCGGGATGTCCCGGTCGTCATTATGACCCATGAGGCTCGGGAGCGGGACGTGAAGGCGGCGCTGGCCGAGATCGACGTTCTTGACATCATCGTGCGGCCGTCGATCCTGTTTCGGGTGGAAGACACCGCCCTGAAAGTGAGTGTATAATGCAGGGATATCAGGGACTCATCCATCGTTTCTTCGACCGGCTCCCGGTCAAGGACCGGGCCAAGATCGTCACCCTCCTGGAGGGGAATACCCCGTTGATTGCGGCCGACCGGCTCCGGGACCGTATCGCCCCCGGCATCGAGCTTTACCTGAAATACGACGGGCTCAACCCCACCTGTTCGTTCAAGGACCGGGGCATGACCGTGGCGGTCACCCGGGCGCTGGAGCAGGGGAGCAAGGCCGTTATCTGCGCCTCCACGGGCAATACGTCGGCCTCCGCTGCGGCTTACGCCGCCCGGGCCGATATGCGGGCATTCGTCCTCATCCCCGAAGGGAAGATCGCCATGGGAAAGCTCTCCCAGGCGGTGATGCACGGGGCCACCGTGATTCAGGTGAAGGGAAACTTCGACGAGGCCCTGGAGCTCGTCCGGGAAATCTCGGAAAAGCACCCCATCACGATGGTCAACTCGCTCAACGAGGATCGGATCGTCGGGCAGAAGACGGCGGCCTTTGAGATCATCGAGAGGCTGGGTGACGCCCCCGACTACCACAGCCTTCCTGTCGGAAACGCCGGCAACATTACCGCCTATTGGATGGGCTACACCGAGTACCACCGGGAGGGCCTTGCCAAAAGACTCCCGAAGATGATCGGTTTTCAGGCGGAGGGGGCGGCCCCGATCGTGAGGGGGCAGCCCGTAAAAAATCCGGAGACCATCGCCACGGCCATCCGCATCGGCAACCCCGCCTCGTGGAGACGGGCCGTCGCCGCCCGGGATGAGTCGGGGGGACTCATCGACATGGTCAGCGACGACGAGATCCTGGCAGCCTACCGGATGATCGCCTCCACCGAGGGGATCTTCTGCGAGCCGGCATCGGCAGCTTCGGTGGCAGGCCTCATCAAAGTGGCCGGACGCGGCCTCTTCAAGAAGGGTGATGTGGTGGTCTGCACGCTGACGGGCCACGGACTCAAAGACCCGGACACGGCCATTAAGGTCTCACCCCGGACGCATGTCGTATCGCCGAATATGGACGAGGTGCTCGGGGTCATAGGACTATGAGCGTCGGTCCAGGCCATCTGCGTTTCCCCGGGCCCGAGGGGAGGCAGGAGAGGTCATAGCGCGTCGTCGGATGGGCATCGGGCGATCTCGGCGCCGTGATCGGTTCTTATGTCAAAGAAAGCGGCATGCGGTATGGAACGGACGAAATATATCATCCTTCTCGGCGACGGGATGGCCGACGAACCGGTTGCCCAGCTCGGCGGAAGGACCCCGCTGGAGGCTGCCCGTACCCCCCATCTGGACCGGATCGCGCGCGAAGGTGTCGCGGGAACGGTCAGGTCGATACCTGACGGATTCCCGCCGGGCTCGGACGTGGCCAACCTCTCCATCATGGGGTTTGATCCCGCCCACAACTATACCGGCAGGGCGCCTATCGAGGCGGCGAGCCTGGGCATCCGTCTGTCCGAGTCCGACGTCGCCTACCGGATGAACCTCGTTTCGCTGAGCGGAAGGCAAGGTCCTGCCGGCCGGCGCATCATGCTCGACTACTCGGCGGGGCACATTCCGGATGCCGACTCCCATCCTCTCGTCGAGACCCTCGAGCGGGAACTGGGCAACCACGAATTCCGGATCTATCCCGGCAAGTCCTACCGACATATCCTTGTCTGGCGAAACGGAAAGGAAGACATCACCACCACTCCGCCCCATGACATCACGGGCAGGGAAATCGGCACCTACCTCCCCCACGGGCACGGCGCGGGCCGCCTGCTCGCGCTCATGCGCGAGGGAGAGCGCGTTCTGACCGACCACCCCGTAAACCGGCGAAGGCTTCGGGAAGGCAAACCCCCCGCAACATCTCCCTGGTTCTGGGGGCAGGGCAGGAGGCCCTCGCTCCTCACCTTCCAGGAGCGCTGGGGGATCGAAGGGGCCGTGGTTTCCGCCGTTGACCTCGTTCAGGGTCTTGGGCTGCTTTCCGGCCTCAGGGTACTCCATGTTGAAGGCGCGACCGGCTGGATCGACACGAATTATGCGGGCAAGGTCGCTGCCGCGATCGACGCGCTGGGGTCCGGGGCCGATTTCGTATACCTCCACGTGGAGGCGCCCGACGAAGCGGGCCACACGGGCGACGCGGGACTGAAGGTGAGGGCGATCGAGGAGTTCGACGCGAAGATTGTCGGCCCCGTCCTGGCGGCGATGGAAAGGTTTGGGCGGTGGCGCTGCCTTGCGCTGCCCGACCATCCGACACCCGTCGGGATCAGAACCCACAGCGCAACCCCCGTTCCCTTTGCGGCGATAGGCTCGGGGCTTTCGCTCGCCGGCGCCGGCGCCTACTCGGAGGCGGCCTGCCGCACCGGTCTCTTTATTGCCGAGGGTCACACGCTCATGGAGCGCTTCTTAAAGGGGGTCCTGTGAGCGAGGCGGGCTACTTCAACCGATTTGAGGAGCGGGTGCGGTACGCGGACGTGGATCCGATGGGCTTTGCCTACTACGGGAGCTACCTGCGCTGGTTCGAGATCGGAAGGACGGAGTTTCTGAGGGGCCTCGGGACGAGCTACCGCGAGGTGGAGGAGTCCGGCGTGCTCTATCCGGTGACGGAGACCTTTGTGAAATATGCCACGCCCGTGCGGTACGACGAGCTGATCGAGATCGTCACGCGCCTTGCATACGTCAAGAAGGCCTCGGTGCGTTTTGACTATGAGATCACCGGGAAGGCCGGCGACCTTCATGCCACCGGCTGGACGGTGCACGCGGCGGTGGATCGAACGGGCAAAATTGTACGGATCTCGGACGAATTATTGGGCCTCCTGGGAAACGCGCACGGGTCACCCGACCGATAGAACCCCCTGCGGACGTGAAGGGTCTGGGGGGGCTCTGTGCGGGCAATCGGTGCCGCTGGAAAAAGTTTGTCTTTACATGCGTGATGTGGTATACTGTTCAGACAACGTTAGAGGAGTCTATATATGTTCGGGTTAGGGACAACCGAGCTGCTCGTGATCCTGGTGATCGCCCTGGTCATCTTCGGAGGGGGCAAGCTCCCGGAGCTCGGATCGGCCTTGGGCAAGGGGATCAAGAACTTTAAGAAGGGGCTCTCGGCCATCAATGAAGATGACGATGAGAAGAAAGAGATTAAACCCCCTCAGGATCAGGCCGGCCGGAAGATAGAACCGTAGTGGTGATTCGGGAGCTGCCGCCAGGACGCTCTCCGGACCGGATGCCGGTTCGGCGGCGTTTTTTCGTTCTGATGACGGTAGGTAATCCGCTTGCCGAAGTCATTCAATAGTATTAGCATCTATATGAACACGACTTTATTAACAGAGGGTGTACATGGCTAAAGAACGAAAAATTAAGACGGGTTGGTTGAAGTTTATGTTCATTTACACCATTCTTGGGGCGGGTTTCTTTGGACTGGGCACGGTTTTTTTACCCAAGCTGGTCCAGTCAGTGTTCGGATTTCCATCCGAGGACCCGGTTGTTTTCGGAATTGTCGGTAGTGTTTACCTTGCCTTTGCAGTCCTTTCCATTTTAGGTTTCCGGTCTCCGGTCAAATTCTCGCCTGTTCTGTTGCTACAGCTCTTCTACAAATCAATATGGCTAATCTGCGTCATGCTCCCAATTTTCTCCAGAGGGGCAATAGAAAAGTACGCGGTAATGACGGCCGTAATATTTGCTACCTATATCATCGGCGACCTTATTGCGATTCCATTTTCTTACCTTTTTAAGAAGGAATAGGAGCTAAAATACGGTAAGAAAAGGCAAGGCAGAAGGCCGGGGCGCCTTGCCGTCTACGAGGGCATCGCGCGGCCAGTAAGACCCATCAGATGTGATAGAAAAACTGTCCCCGCACGGTATCCAGCGGGTACGAGGCCGGGAATTTTTACTTTATATCGGGCCATTTCTATTGACAGAGGGAACGGGGCTTGGTATAGTCTAAAGACATATCGCGGGGTGGAGCAGTCCGGTAGCTCGTCGGGCTCATAACCCGAAGGTCATAGGTTCGAATCCTATCCCCGCTACCAGTAAAACCAAGGACTTACGTAAAAGCGTGAGTCCTTTTTTTATGGCAGCCCATGAGACTCTGTGTGATAATATAGCGAATCGAAGGATAGGTCGGGGCGTGGAGTATCGCTGAGAGAGGTCCAATGTACGCGTTCGCACTGCGGTTTGTTCGACCCTACTGGCGGTGGCTGATCCTCGTGATCGTCGCGGTACTGATCGAGACGGCGATGAGTCTCGCCTCGCCGTGGCCGCTCAAGATCGTGCTCGACTCGGTGCTCGGTCAACGGCCGATACCCGGCTGGCTCGGCTGGCTCGTGGTTCCCGAAGCGGGGCAATCGGCCTTTCTTCTCGCGGCCGTCATCGCCACCGTTGCCATAGCGATACTCGGGGCGGCCGGCAGTTATCTCGATACGTTCTACACGAGCAACATCGGCCAGTGGGTCGCCCACGATCTGCGGCAGACCGTGTACGCGCACCTGCAGCGGCTGTCCATGTCATTCCACGACCGTCAGCAGGCCGGTCCGCTTGTCAGCACAATCACGGAAGACATCGACACGGTTCAGGACTTCGTCGCCAATTCGGCGCTTAAGATCGTGGTTGATCTGCTGACCATCGCCGGAATGCTTGCGGTGATGCTCGTATTGAACCTGCGATTTACGCTCGTGGCGCTCCTGGTTACGCCGTTGGCGGGCCTGTTCGTTTACCGCCTGCGGTACATCGTCAAGCAGGCCACCCGTGATGTCCGGCGTCGCCAGGGAGAGATGGTCACGATCGTCCAGGAGGGGTTGGGCGCGATCAAGCTGGTGAAGGCCTTCGCGCAGGGTACGTTTGAGCGGCATCGGTTCAACGAGAAGAGCCTGCAGAGTGTGAAGGCGGCGCTCTATGCCAGGCGGGCGCGCTCGCTGGTCGGACCGGTCGTGACGGTTCTCCTCGCATTCGGCACGGCGGCGGTGCTCTGGTTCGGCGCGCGGATGGTTATCGGTGGCGCGATGACGGTGGGCGTGCTGGTCGTGTTCATGACGTATCTCGGGCGGCTTTTCGGGCCGATTCAGGATCTCGCGCGCGTCAGCACCAACGTCGCTCAGGCGGCGGTAGGCCTCGAGCGGGTCATGACGATTCTTCAGACTGACGAGCGGCTGCCCCGGGCCTTGCATCCCCGGGTCCTTACGGACGTTGCCGGCCTTGTCGAGTTTCGCGATGTGACGTTCGGCTACGACCCTGTGCGGCCCGTCCTTCACAACATCTCGTTTCGCGTCGAGCCGGGGCAACGGGTCGCCCTGGTCGGACGGAGCGGCAGTGGTAAGTCCACACTCGTCAGCCTCATCCCTCGTTTCTATGACCCGACGTCCGGGGTCGTCGCCATTGACGGAATCGACGTGCGGGACGTCACTTTTCGATCCCTGCGAGGGCAGATCGGCTTTGTGCTGCAGGACACCTTCTTATTCCATACGACTATCTGGCAGAATATCCGATACGGACACATTGATGCCACGCACGATGAAGTGGAGGCCGCGGCGCGGTCCGCGCACGCACACGAGTTCATCAGCGCGCTGCCCGACGGGTATGACACCGTCGTCGGGCCGGGCGGTCTCGCGCTCTCCGGCGGCCAAAGGCAGCGGCTGGGCATCGCGCGCGCAATCATACGCAATGCGCCGATTCTTATCCTTGACGAGCCAAGCTCCGGGCTCGATCTCGAATCGGAGCGGCTTGTCCTGGATGGACTTCACCGCCTCCTTGCCGGAAGAACGACATTTGTGATTGCACACCGATTGTCGACGATTCGTGACGTTAATATGGTTTTTGTGCTTGACGAAGGTCGCATTGTCGCGCGTGGCAGCCATGATGAGCTGCGCGCGAATTGCGGCCTGTACGCGGAGCTGTTATCGGAGGTTTCCGCTTGACCCTGTGCAACCGATTTGCCTCCCGGAAACGAGCCCGTCCGAGAGGTCCGACCTCGGCGCGATGTACGAGCTTATTTTAGTTTTGCGATGGACTCCACCGGGCGCGGGGTCAGCGCCTCGAGGAGTTATCCTTCTTGCCGGTGACGTGTTACCCGCTACCGGAAGAACAAAGGACTTACGCGGAAGAGCGCGTCCTTTTTTGCGGGTGACGTATGTGGGTATATATGATATCGTAAAAAAAGTAGACTGGAACCTCAGAGTTACGACCTCGTTACTCCGGAGGCTATGTACCGCCGGCCTTCCGGTATTCGGATGAAAGCAGACGCCGGTGGACCGGCTTTGGAAGTGGTACGTTATTGGCTCAGGACGCGAGATATCCGGCTGACCTGGCAAAGATGGAGGAATACCACCGCCAATTTGCGCGCTACAATCGCGTCAAGCAGTCGTACTTCCATTGGTACTTTAAGCTCTACCACCGGCTCGAGGTCAGCGGTCTCGGCAATATTCCTGAGGGCGCGGCTCTGATTGCCGCCAATCATGGCGGCGGGTTTGATCTCGATATCCTCTCGCTTTCCTATTTTGCCCACCCCGAGCGCCCGATTCAACCGCTCATCGCACAGGACTGGCATTACCTTAACAGTGCGTGGGGGCGCTACTACATCGGCGGCGGTATTCCGCTCTGGACGCGAGGCGGGATCAGATGGGACTACATCGACCCGTATCTGGACGATAACGGCGCCCGGTATCCGGGCCTGGTCGCCATCTATCCGGAGGGCAACTCGAGCACGTTTTGGCGACGGCATGTGCTGGGTACGTTTTTCCCGGGCGTGGTTCGAATTGCCCTGAGATACCGAGTTCCGATCGTGCCGGCTGCGATGATCGGATTCTGCCGGGCGGCGCCCATATTCAAGGAAATCGAGCGCGACCACACTCCAAATGACATTGTCTGCTTGCCGTTTACGTTTCCCGTCAAGCTGAAGATAGAATTCGGAGAGCCGTTCGAGCTCAAGCGCTACTATGGCATGAGCCTGAGCAGGGAAGAAGAGTTCTGGGTAGCCAACGAGGTCGTGCGTCCGAGACTCGCCGCGCTGTTGAGCAGGCACGCAAAAGTCAAGCTTGCGAAGGTGAATGTCGAAATCAGAAGGCCGAAGCGTCCTGAGCGCAGGCCTTAGTTAGCGTGTTCCCCTACCGACATGATCAAGGACTTACGCAGCTGCGCGCGACCCGTATCGTCCAAGAAATGCACTATCTAGAACTCATAGGTTAGCGTGTTGACCCAGCGATAGATCGGTCCCCAGCTCTCCCGCTCGAACGTTGCGGGATTGCGATAATCAAAGGCAGACCCGGCAAACAGGACGCCAAATTCGGAATTTAAGGTCAGTCCATCCATGATCTCACAGGTCGCCCCGAGATCGATCTCCCAGCCGAGCTGATCGCTCACACCCGCCGGGATATAGGCGTTGCCGGGTAATAAACCGGACTGGTGTATATAATTCATCGGATGGCCGTAAAAGGCGTTCCAGTTGGGGATCAGATTGCCCGCCGCATCCCTTGCGTACCGGCCGACGGGATTGGTATATTTGGACCATATGAAGGCGCCGTGAATATCGAGTTTTTCCGTCGGGGTCGCCGACCAGTAGAGCTTCACCGAGGTGATGTTTTCGGGGTTGTCACCGAGACCCAGAGGGAAATTGTTGAAATTGCTGGACCCTGTGGACCCAAGGAACATCCAGTCGCCGGGTACGACTATATTGCTCCAGTGAAAGTCGAAGTTACCGGTGGTGTTTAGGTTGAAGTGCGACTGCGTGAAGGCCCGCCAGTGCTTTTCGCCGGAGCCGTAGAGGGCGGCGACGCCGACTTTGAAGGTGTCAAAGTCATACGAAGTGTCCAGGTAAGCGGTCATGCCGTCAACGACGATCGTCTCGGGAAGCCGATAGCCGGGCAACGGTGGGAGAACTACCCTGGTTGCCAGATAGTTGTTGTAGGCGTCACCCATCGCGTTACGCGTGCTGCTCCCCCAGACCCGGAGAAACTCACCCTTGATCTCTAACCTGTCATTGAGGAGTTTTACGTCCCCGTAGATATCCCACGCGAAAAGGTTTGCCCCGTACATGCCGGCGCGCCCGAAACCAACCGCATTTGGGCCGGCGGGTGTCGGCCAGTAAAGGCCGCCGTTTAAGGCAATTGACGGTACTCCCAATGGGGACATCCACTGTTCTTCGCCCCTGAAGGACCCGGGGAAACCGCCGATATCAGCGACGCCTCGCGCCATAACTACCGCACCGAGGATTTTGGGGTCGAGGATACACTGGATGAGGCCGCCGACCTTCACCTTATCGGTAACGTAATGGGCGGTCATTATATACGTGTCGATATCATCGTTGTAGTAGGTGGACGTGGGGCCGCCCGTAAGATCGGAAAGATTGGTGCCGGGGAATACGGGTATAGTAAAGACCGACTGCACCCAGTCAATATACTTTACATAGCTTGCGGTGGCTATGAAGCCGCCGACCTTGATAGCGTAGGTAATGCCTGCGTTGTTGGTCCCGTTGCCCCTGATGCCCGAGTCGGACCACAAGCCGTAACCGAAACGGCTTTCTCCGTTCGTGCCGAGCTGAAACAGGCCGATGGGGGTGATCGCCTCGATGTAGGCCGAGTTGATGAAGCCATCGATCGTTCCGTCACTGTCGTTAAACCGCAGCCCTCTCTGCTGACCCCAAATGTCCTCAGCCAAGTCGATGGACACGACGGCCTTGAGGAACTCGCTCCGCCTATGGGTGACGGTGAGCCTGAATCTCTGGTCGAAATAGCCCGTATAGAGGTCTCTGCCTTCAGGGTGATTGGCCATGTCTTGCTTTTCCCAGTTATCGTCAATCACCGAGCGGACTCGATAGCTGCCCGAAAAGGTCGTTTCCGCCGAAAATGAAGGGATGCTGGTCGCAACGAGAGCCAGCACGGTTATTGCCAAAATCCAGACCTTGTTCATGATTGCCTCCTGACACTTGAAGTAAAGCCTGCTTCGGGTCCTGCATTTCAAAAAAGGCCCATTTGCAGCCGGGGATAAAGGGTTGCCGTTCCTCCGCGTATGACAGCCGGTCTTCAGTATCGCCTCCCCATAAACGCGCAAGCGGTCCGGGCGTCTGATTCCGTTATCCGATCAATTGCCCACGCGTCGGGAAAGAGAAACAGTAATTATTAGAGGATTTTAACAATATTCGAGACTAAAAAAGAAGTCAAGGAAATATTGAATTAACCTTGGTTGCCTTTTTAGCATGGGGTAGACGGGATCTTGGTCGCGCTTTTGAATGGAACGCAATGCCTCTTCTCGAGAACCGTTCAGATTACTCCACAATCATACTCACAATCCCAAGCTCCCCGATATGTAGAGGGCCCGCCGGTAGGGTTCCCGCGGCAGTCTTTCCCCGGGTCATAGATCAAGATTCTATCCCCGCTGTCAGAAGAATCAAGGAGTTGCGCAAAAGCGTGAGTCCTTTCTTGCCGGCACCCCGTGAGATCTTCGGAATTTGTGGATTGGACATCTTGACTTCAATTACTGATAGAGATAACATAACCGGGCGGAATAGAGCTCCTTTGGCCACGCAGTTCTACTGCAGATAGTCGTGTCATCTTTTGTTGCCCGAGAATATTATGAGAAATACAAAGAGATCATATGACACAACGATCGATGACGGAAAGAGCCGCATCCTGACCGATTGGGCTTTCCTTGGTCTGCTCCTTTTCACCGCTGCGATAAGGATTTTTCAAGCGCTCAATACGTATGTAATAGAGCTCGATTCGTATACGATCATAGAGACCGCCAAGACGTTCGGCAATCTCAGCTCCCTTTCTCCCATGGATCTTGCGGTTAGGACCCACCCACTATTTCCGCTTCTCATGGCGCTCTTCTCTCGATGCGGCATTGAGTATGAGACCGCGGGCCAGGCCCTCTCGATATTCTTCGGGACCATTACGGTTGTGCCGGTTTACCTTGCGACACGGGCGGCGTATGGACGGAGGGTTGGCCTCATTTCCATGTTTCTCTTCTCGGTGCACCCGTATCTTGTGGTAAATGCCTCCAACGTCCTGAGGGACTCGACGAGCACCTTCTTGCTGGTCTCCACTTTCTATGCGGCCTGGAAGGGATTGGAGGAGACCAAGGATCGATATCTCGTCCTCTCGGGTATTTTTGCCGCGCTGGCATATCTGACGAAGGCCGAGGGACTCTTTGCCATTGTCATCGTCCTGGCCTATATCTGGACCAGGGGTCTTTTTAAGAAAGAGATGACCATTGGGCGAAGGATACGGGCGACGTTTTCATTTTCGACCATTCCCCTGGCTGCGACTGTCTTCCTTGTCGCTATATTTTCATTAAAATCAGGTTCCTTCACGTTGAGTTTTAGCAAGCCGCTGGCCGGACTGGCCAATGCTGTCGCATTGGCGGACGTCGTAAATGCGACGGAAAATAACCTGTCGGTACTCGGCGGTTTTTCGTCCGGTTTTCTCTTTTTTGATCGGGCCTCGGCACTTATGTTCATACTATTTGAGGCGGTCACGGCCGTATACGCGGCACTCATGGCGATAAACCTCATGAGGTTTAAGGAGAAGCGATTCCTGATGCCCATCGAGCACTACTACCTTTTTGTCGTCGCCGGACTATTGACGCTCGATTTTGCGTATTTCAGCATCCTCCATCTATTCTCCCGGCGATACTTACTGGCCGTGGTCATTCTCCTCATGGGATTTGCAGGGTTCGGGATGAACCGCATTATTGAATGGCTGGAGAAGGCAGATGAGCGTATCAGGAAGAACGGGCGGGCAATACCTTTCAAGACGGGCGTGATACTCCTGATAGTTATCGCCTTTATCGTCGGTAGTGTCATGCAGACAAAGAGATACTGGGAATACAGAAAGTCGTCACTGAAAAGCGCGGGGCTCTACATTCACTCTCGCTCCGGCGATGCCGCCAAAATCCTGTCGGATGATCCTCGGGTTGCGTACTATGCAAACGGAGTTAATACGCCCCTTTCCGAGAAGGCCCTCAAGAGAATTGCCGCCAAGCCGGCCGGCAAATGCCCGTACAACTACATCATCTTCTATTACAGTGAAAACCTTTCGATGTATTATAGGTACCGGACTTCTCTTGCCCATACAGGGTTCAGGGAGATATCGATTCCGCTCGCCGACGGAGTGCACAAAATAATTATCCTTGGATGTACGAAGAATCGGTAGGGACGCATATCGTCCTCCTAACCGACCAACGACACATTTCCATCAAAACACGCCGCTTTCTGAGAGATTGTTGTCCCTTGACAGACCCGAATGCTTCGTGTATTAGTGGGCATAGGCATTACGATTAATCAGGAGTAAAGCCATGGGAGACAAAGGGATAACAAGAAGGAAGGTCTTAGGGGCGGGGCTGGTGCTTGGCGCCGCGACCCTCGGCTATGCGGGCGTTCGCCGGCTTCCCTCCATCTTCGAAGGCATCGGCCTGGGTGGAGCCTGTGCGGCGGATGTGCTGAAGAAGGTGCCGGTTACAAAAACGCCCGGTTTTAACGGCACGCCCCCGAACATCGTCCTGATACTCTGCGATGACATGGGATACGGCGACCCCAGCTGCTACGGGGACGACACGCTCAGGACCCCGAACATCGACTCTCTCGCACGGGACGGAATCCGGTTTACCGATTCATACGCATCGGCGTCCCTGTGTACGCCGTCGCGGATCGGCCTTTTGACCGGCAGATATGCCGTCAGGACGGGCCTCACCTTTCCCCTCCAGTCGGGAGGGACTCCCTTCCTTAAATCGCTTTTCATAAAGATGGGTCGAGTGATGGGCAGGCTCGGCGCGCTCGATCTTACGAGGGGAAGCTCGGTCGAGGGCATTCCCGACGCCGAAATCACGATCGCGGATGCGCTGAAGGTCGCGGGATATCGAACGGGGATGATAGGGAAATGGCACCTCGGCGATTTTTCCGTAGATCCGCAGTATCACCCGATGAGGCACGGCTTTGACGAGTTCTTCGGCACGCCCATGACCAACGATGAGCTGCCCAACCCCCTCTACAGAAACGAGACGATGCTGGAAGCAGACATCGGATTGAACCAGGCCAGGCTTTCCGGTCTCTCCACAAAGGAAGGGATCGATTTCATCCTGAGATCCAAGGACAAGCAGCCGTTCTTTCTTTACATGGCCTACCACGCGCCGCATCTACCGCTCTTTGCGACCGGAGAGTTCAAGGACAAATCACAGGGCGGCATTTACGGCGACGTCATCGAAGAGCTCGACGCGAACATCGGCAAGATCCTGAAGTGTCTTTCGGAAAACGGCCTCCAGGACAACACCATGGTGATATTCACCAGCGACAACGGCCCCTGGTACAACGGAGATCCGGGCGACGAGTTCAGGGGGAGGAAAGGGCAGAGCTACGAGGGCGGGTTCAGGGTCCCGCTCATCGTCAGGTGGCCGGGGCACGTCGCGGCCGGCGCGCAGTGCAATGAGCCCACGATGAATATCGACCATTTCCCCACGCTGCTCGCGCTGGCGGGGCTTGAGCTTCCGGGCGATCGGATCATCGACGGCAAAAGCATCGCGGGCCTCCTGACGGGGCGTGAGGCGAAGTCGCCCCATGACGCGCTCTACTTCTATCACTCCGAGCAGCTGGAGGGGATACGGACGGACCACTGGAAATATTTCAGGTATATTAACCACTATACCTGGCCGATCCCCATGGACAAGCCGACCACATTCTTCGGCAAGGTCTCGGGAGGAGAATTCCTGGGCGAATGGCCGAACCTCTATAATCTTGAAACCGACGAGGGGGAAAACTACGACCTCGCGTCCAGATACCCCGATGTCTGCAAGAAGCTCGACGCGATGATGACCGAATGGGAAAGAGAAATGGAGAAGAACCCGGGAGGATGGCTGGATAACGGGCATGGCGGGTAAGAGAGTTCTGAGGGATATCCTGGCCAAACCGGCTGGACCCGACTGCAACATGGCGTGCACCTACTGTTTTTACAGCAGCACGTGTTCCCTTTTCGGCGAGGGGAAGATTCACCGGATGAGTGAGGCCGTGCTCGAGGAAATGATACGGCAGGTTATGTCGCAATCGGGACACGAGGTGTCAATCGGATGGCAGGGGGGAGAGCCCACGCTGATGGGGCGCGACTTCTTTGAAAAAGCGGTCAAGCTCGAAACGCGTTTCGGCCGTGGAAAGGTCGTCGGCAACGGGCTCCAGACCAACGGAATAGTCGTCGACCGGGCGTGGGCGCGGTTCTTCAAGGAATTCAGCTTCCTGATCGGGCTTTCTATCGATGGGCCGGAACATGTCCACGACCACTACCGCCGTACGAAGCGCGGGCGCGGCTCATGGTCGCGGGTCACCGACAGCGCAAGACTCATGCTCGATGAGGGTGTATCGGTGAATGCGCTGACGGTCGTCAATGACTATTCGGTGCGCTTTCCCCAGGAGATCTACGAGTCTCATAAGGGGCTCGGCCTTACCTACATGCAGTTTATCCCGTGCGTTGAGATGGACCCTGAGCGTCCCGGGACAATCGCTCCTTTCTCGGTTTCCGCCCGAAGAGTACGGGGCGTTTCTTTGCAGGCTCTTCGATTTGTGGCGGTCCGATTTCGCCGACGGCGTCCCGACCACCTCGATCAGATTCTTCGAGTCACTGCTGTTCAGCTACGCCGGATTTCCGGCGCCCGAGTGCACGCTGGCGGACGTGTGCGGCCCCTACGTCGTGGTGGAGCATAACGGCGACGTCTATTCGTGCGACTTCTTCGTGGAGCCGCGCTGGAGGCTCGGCAACATAATGAGCGAAAGCCTTGACGCGATGCTCAATTCGCCCACCCAGCAACAATTCGGCAGACAGAAATCGGATCTTGGGCCGTCATGTGCGGCGTGCGACTGGCTGGGGCTCTGCCGCGGCGGATGCACGAAGGACCGCTCCCACAACCCGCAGGACCCAAGGCTCAACTACCTCTGCGAGGCGTTCAGGCTTTTCTTTGCACACGCCGACGGCGATATGCGGCAGCTGGTAGCCGAGTGGCGAAAGAGACAGGGGGGCCGGGGTCCGGTATAGTCGGAGCATGTTCGGGTGTGGTGGAGCGAACCGTTAGTCATAGAACCCGGGATCACCCGCTCGAATCCTCCTCCCGGTGTCAGCAAAATCGAGGACTCACGCACAGGCGCGAGTCCTTTTTTACTGGCGGCCTATAAGCACCTGTGTTATAGTGTTACAACAAAAGAGAATAGATCGGATCGTGCAGTTTCGTCTTGAGATAAGTCGCCGAGGTTTCGATGAGCTGCCGGGTGCTCAGTCCGGACGGGGCGATGCGAGGACCACGAGGGGGGCGGGCCGGCGGGAAACGGACGAGGTCAATGACGAAAAGAAGGGGAGAAAAAGACTTTATCACTCTTCCGCCCGTCGGCGCGACACTCTACGACTATCTGACGGACGCGCGGCCGAACCGGATAACGGTCGCCGAGATCGCGCACGATCTGGTGGGGCGCCTCGCCCGGGGCCGTCTTCTGGACGTCGGGTCGGGGCCGGGAAAGCTCCTGGCCGAAGTCCATCGGATCAACCCCGAGATCGAGCTTTTCGGCCTCGATATATCCGAATCGATGATCACGCTTGCCCAAAAGCGCCTTGATCGGTGCGGTGTCGTACTGCGCCGGGGCACCATTCGGAATACCGACTTCCCCGGTGACTATTTTGACTGCGTAACCGCCACCGGGGCCTTCTATCTCTGGGAACGTCCCGAATCGTGTCTCAATGAGATACGCAGGATACTCAAGCCGGGTGGAACCGCGGTCATCTTCGATACCTATCGGGACTGCGACAGGGGCGCGGTAAAAGAGGCGCTCAGGGAAAACCTGCGGGGGGATAACATCCTGAGACGGACGATCTCTCCCTTCTTCCTGAAGAAACAGCTCGGCATGACCTACAGCGTGGGGGAAACCATGGATATTATCAAGAGGTCGGACTTTGCCCACAGCTTCAGGGTCCAAAAAATAGCCCTCGCGTCGACCCCTATTTGGCTCCGCATTGCGCTGACCAAAACATACGAGTAGATCGGACCGCCCGACCTCCTGATTACCCTGCCTTTTGGACCCGTCCCGCTGAATACGCGGAGTACGCAATTAGTGTCCTGCCGGCTCTCTATTCCGTCGTTTTGCCGTCGTAGTGTTCGTCGTCTTTTTCCGCCTCTGCGCGGGTGTGATGCATGACGCCGTCCCGATGGTTAGGGGGTGCGTAGAGCGTATAGAGCTTCAGCGGGGTACTGCCCGTGTTGATGATGTTGTGGTTGGCCCCGGCGGGGACAAGGACCGCGAAGCCCGCGCTGATCGGCGTGCTAACGCCATCGAGAACGGCCTTGCCGCTCCCTTCCTCCACGCGAAAGAACTGATCGAGGGTGTGCACCTCCGCCCCTATCTCTTCCTTGGGCTTCAACGACATGAGAACAAGCTGGCAGTTTTTCGCCGTGTAAAGCACGTGGCGAAACTCGTTATTCTTGACGGCCATGCCCTCAATGTCCTTCACGAAACCTTTCATAGTTATTCCTCCAATTGAAATCGATTGCGACCGTATGTCTCCGGCGATAGACTCGCACTTGCGCGATACACGTCATCAGAAATCATGTTTGCCGATGTTTAATAGTATCGCTCTCTTCCGTAATAGTCAACACTTCATTATTTCTTCGTAAAGTTTCAGGAAATCAAAAATATAAGCATAAACGTATGTCTTCTCTTAATACTGCCAATATGGGGTGGTGCATCACCGGAAGACACTCCGGTCGGGAGTTTGATTGTTCAGAAGAAACGTGCTAGCATTAAACACAACTGGGACAGCGGTATCCGGTTCGGGGAGGAGTTACGCAGGTATTAAAGGTTTACGGAAGAGGACCATGGAAAGATTCAAGACGAAGAACCCCGATTACCTTAAAATGCTCGATTGGGGGTTCAGACAGGTGCCGTTTCTCAAACACGTGGGGGTGAAGCTCCTGGACGTGGGGGAGGGGTGGTGCGAATCCGAGATTATCGTGGAGCCGCACCACTTGCAGCAGGGGGGGTATATCCATGCGGGGGTTCTGTCGACGATGGCCGATCATACCGCGGGCGGTGCCGCAACCACGCTGGTTGCCAAGGATGAATTTGTCCTCACGCTTGACTTCACGATGAACCTGCTTCGGGCGGCACAGGGCACGAGACTCAGGTGCAGATCCGAGGTACTCAAACCGGGCAGCCGGTTTTCTGTCGTCGAGTCGGCGGTGTACGTCGCCGGGGAGGATGGGAAAGAGGTTCTCGTCGCAAAGGGGACATTTACCATGGCCATCCTGAAATTTCCGGGCTCGACGCCATAGACGATGCGGTATGCGTGACGATCCGGCGTCTCCATGAAAAAGGAGGACCGGGTTGGAAGGAACGCCGTCGGGTTTCTGTCGGGATGCGGCAGGTGTCGTGGTTATCAGGCTATTGTCCGGTAGTGTGTTTGGTATCCTACAGAAATGAAAAGATGGAGGCACGTATCATGACAGATGCACAGATCTTTCAGTTGTTTGGGCTGGCCTATGCGGCCATGGGCCTCGGGGGGCTGATTAAAAAGGACATCTATAAGAAGGTCATGGACGGCTATGCGGATTCAACTGCCCTTCTGCTCCTGTCCGGTCTCCTGGCCCTCACACTCGGATTCCTGCTGGTAACGTTTCATAACGTGTGGGTAATGGGTTGGACGCTCGTCATCACGATAGCCGGCTGGCTGGCCTTGATCAAGGGGCTGATGATCCTCGCATTGCCCGGCTTTTATACGGATATCAGCAACTCGATGAGGAAGAACCCGAAATTCATGCGGGCCTACGCGGCATTTGTCCTGCTGCTGGGCATTTTCTTCCTCTTATTGGGTTTAGGCGTGCTCTAGCTCTCCCGATACTTCTCCATTCGGCCGCCGCCGCTAAACCCTTGGCGGGCTGCCCGTGAGAACGGCGTTCTATGTGCACGGTGAAATCGATCCGCTCCTACTTGAACAGCTTCATCACCCACCGGTAAAAGCCCAGCGGCAAGCGATACGGCAGGTAACGGAGCGTCAGGTCAAACAGGAAGGTCTGTTTCAGCACGCTCTTGTAATGGGTGAAGGTGTCAAACGAGGCCTTTCCATGGTAGCTCCCCATGCCGCTGGCGCCGTTTCCGCCGAACGGAAGATAGGGCGAAGTATACTGGATGATGGTGTCATTGATGCAGACCCCGCCCGACAGGGTCTCCCTGAGCACCCGGTTCTGTTTTTCCCTGTCCCGCGAGAAGAAGTAGAGTGAGAGGGGCCTCGGCCGGGATTTAACGAAGTCGATGGCCTGGGAGAGGTCGTCGTATTCGATGACCGGCAGGATCGGCCCGAAAATCTCGTCCTTCATGACGGGATCGGTCGGCGATACGTTTTCGATTACCGTCGGCGCGATGTATCGCTCCGCCTTATCCTTCGCGCCCCCGACAAGGATACGTCCCTTCGAGAGGAGTCCCGCGAGGCGATCGAAATGGCGATCGTTGATGATCCGGGCGTAGTCGGGGCTCTTATGGGGGTCCGATCCGTAGAAGGCGGCGATCGTATCTTTGACTTTTTCGAGCAGAAGATCTTTGATCTTCCGGTTGACCAGCAGGTAATCCGGGGCGATGCAGGTTTGCCCCGCGTTGAAGTATTTGCCCCACACGATCCGACGCGCGGTCTGGGTAATCTCCACATCGTCCTCGACGATGCAGGGGCTCTTGCCCCCCAGCTCGAGGGTTACCGGTGTGGGCCCCTTGGCCGCGGCTTCCATGACGATCCTTCCGACCGACGTCGATCCGGTATAAAAGATATAGTCGAATCGTTCTTTCAGGAGCGCCTCGGCCGTTTCCGGTCCGCCCTCGACTGAGGCAATATACGCGGGGTCAAACGTATCCCCGATAATCCTCGTCATCACGCGCGAGGTGTTCAGAGAGATCTCGGAAGGCTTGAGCACGGCGGTGTTGCCGGCGGCGATGGCCCCCACCAGCGGGGACAGGAGGAGCTGCACCGGGTAGTTCCACGGCGCGATGATGAGGGCCACGCCGTATGGCTCGGGATATACGAAACTCTTCGTGTATTTATGAATCGGGGGATTCTTCACCCGCCTGGGCCTGGCCCACCTCGCCACGCGCCGCCGGGCGAACGCGATATCGGCAAGAACGATGCCCAGCTCGGACGTGTACGCCTCTACCGGCGGTTTTCTGAGATCGGCGTGAAGGGCATCCAGGATGGCACGCTCGTTGGATTTGAGGACCGCCTTCAGCCTGTCGAGCTGTTCGAGCCGAAACGAGACGTCCCTCGTCCCCCCCGCGGAAAAGAAGTCGTGCTGTCTTTTAACTATATCGGCAACCGGTAATGGTTTCATGGCCGTCCTCCGTGAATGAAGTACGGAGCATAACCGATGAATCGATCCCCGCTTTCACGGTGTAAATCTATAGTCGTTGCGGCCGGCTGCGGCCGCACTTTCTTACGGGATCGTCACACATATCCTTATACTATAATTATAGCACGTCTCGTAGAATAGTGCAGAGCGAGCCGCCACAACCGCGTTTGACAGCCGCTCCGGGGGTCGGGCTTTCCCTCTCCAATGGGGCGAATGTATGATGAGGATATACGGGACGGGGAGTCAGGGGGTAGGGGAGGGTAAACGAGATCCGGCAAACGTCAGCCGGGGGTCAGGGGCGAGCATCTTCGGGCAGGACCCGAGAAAGACCCGGTATAGACACAATAGCGGCCTGAACGAGTCGATCGTTCAGGCCGCTTTTTCTTTCAACCTTCCGGCAATACCTCGAACGTCTTGATGAGATTTTCCGCGGAAATGGTAATCCCCCATCCCGCGAATTTATCAATAACGGCCTGGTAGCCCTCCTGGTAGTAGGTCGTGGTGGCGTCGGAGACCACGGTTGCCAGGTACCCCAAATCCAGGGCGACCCGCGCGGTCGTGTCGACGCATTCATCGGTCATGAAACCGGCGATATAGAGGACCTTAATTCCCATATGATCCAGGACGCGGTCGAGGATGGTGCCGGTGAAAGCCCCGCTGACCGTCTTGGTGAGCACGATCTCCCCGGGGTTGGGTTTACACTCGTCCAGGAACCGGGACGCTTCGTTTCCCGGCGGAAGGATCCACTGCACCAGTTTATGGGCGAAGCCGGCGTCACGGCCGTCTGCCGAGAGACACTCGATCTTCACGTGAATCGGCGGGATGCCGTTTGCCCGGGCGGCGGCCAGGAGCTTGCCACACGCGCCGAGGGCGGCGGTGAAGCGCTTCCGGTAATCGGCGAGCGCCTCGTCTACCTCACCCTGGGCCAGCCCCTTGGCTACCGCCTTCTTTGCCAGGTGCTCGGGGGTCGCCAGGCCCTGGATGTCGATCAGCAGCAGGGCGGTGTTTTTCTTCGTCGGCGCGGGAAGGTACTGCAGGCCTTTTTCCGTAATGGTGTACGACGCGGCCAGCACGTCGGCCATAGTGACTTTACCCATTGTCCTCCTCCTCGGAAAGATATAATCGGGCCGAAGGGTTTCGGCGCAACTCTACCTTTTGCGTTATCGAAACAGGGAATCTGCCTCCCGGACCGCCGCGGCCATCGGGCAAACCGCGAAATATGGCCCGGGTCCTGACCGAGAGAAACGAGCGACCGATCGGCGCGTGCGCATATCCCCGGGACTCCGTATACTATTAGACCCTCTTTGCGTATGTGTGTCAATGCCTTTGTCGGTTTTCGTCCGTACAGGTGTCTGCAGCGTATGGAAGAAGAAAATTACACAAAAAACGAGAGGGGGATTTACCCCCTCCCGTATGCTTGATTCGGATCGTTGTGGCTCGACTAGAACTCGTAGCTGATGCCGAGCGTGACTCCGTGAGAATTATAGTTCTCGCGGAGTTCCGCGTCATAGTCCGCGTATATCGAAAAGTTCTTCCCGAAATAGGCGGTCACGCCGAGCCCGAGGATCGCGCCGTTCCGGTCCGGCTCGACCCCGCTCACCTCAAATGAGTCATCGGGAATCAAGGAGATCCGGGAGACAACCGTGCGGTCGGTGTCGAGGTACTCGTGCGCCCACTCTGCGCTCGCCTCGGGCACGATCGTTACGTTGGCCAGGTCGAACTCGTACGCGAACCGAAGTCCGACCCGCGATACGAGGGAATGAGAGTCGAAGGAATCGAGGCCCTGATTAAGGGTCCCCGCCCCCCTCTCGGTGAAATCCTCCTGGAAGTAGTAGGTGTAGGTGAGGGAGAGTGTCGGGGTGATCCGGGCCTTGCCGATGTCGATGTCGTAGCCGCCGCCCGTGTAAAGCGAAAAGATATCGCCATAGTATTCGGCATGTGCCGTGTCGTTGGCGAAGAGGTCAAATCGCTCGGTGTCGTGCCAATTGCGCGCCCAGATAAACGAGGCATCAACGTACCACGGCGCAGGATTGTAGCTGCCGTAGAGGCCCGCGTCCAACGAGTTGACCTTGCCCGCAAAAAAGACGTCGTTGAAATCGACCTTCGAGTGGGAGTATCCCGTGACCAGACCGACGGTCACCTTATCGACAAGCACCTTGTCTACCCCCAGGGAGAACCCGGCGGTGTCGTAGACGTAGCCGAAGCTGTTGTCTCTGTCGGCCTGATAGCCGAAGAGGCCGAAGCCCTCGCCCCACACGCTCCACCCTTTTGTGAGCGCGGTCATGGGGGCATAGAGGAGGGGCGCTGCATCGAGCGCGAGAGACCCCGAGTCGGCAAACAGCAGTGGGTGCTGCGTCCGAGCAACCGGCCCGGGAGCGCGCAGGGCTGTCAGGCGGCCGAGGGTCAGGTGATTGAGCTGCCCCAACGAGCCTCGATCGATATCGGTGAAAACGCCATACTCCTCGGGGGAGAAGTTATCAAGGGCGAAGCGGTATGGCGCCGGGCCCTGGTTGAGAACGTCGTCGATCCGTGGGTCCACATAGCCCACGGGAAATCCGGCAAAGGTCACGGTGCCAAAGTGACGGTTGAAATATTCGCCGACCGCGTTTTGATTGGCGGTAACGGCGGCGTCCACGTAGTAGCCCGTGACACGCCCCGATCCATAAGCGAGCCCGGCACAACCGAGTAGCAGGATCCCCGATAAAGCGAGCGTGATGAAACGTTTCATGTGTATGCCTCCGCGGAAACGATTAAGAAACCGTCAAGAGTTATACTTCGGCGGTTTCTTTCTGTCAACGAAAATCTTTCGGGGGGAATAACAATCGCAGAAGCGATGGAGCGGATATGGCTCGGTCGGGGAATCGATCTGTCTTGATAACTCAGAATGGACGTGGCGCTGCCGCTCGTCCGAGCGGTGACTTCCCCGGAACGAAAGAGCCGGTTATGGGATAATCGGCGGCGTGTAACGAGTCGTGCATTTGGAGGAAGCACGGTGAGCGCAGAGCATGGGTGTACGGCGCGACGCGGCCGGACCGGCCGGAGTGCTTCAAGAGGGGTATCCTAATTCGCTTCCGGGTGATTCACCAGGGTGATCCTGACGATCTCGGGGTGGGTGAGGATCCGCACCGGCGGCCCCCAGGTGCCCAGGCCGCTGGTGACATAGACCTGCATCGGGCCGATCCGAGCGTAGCCGTAGCTCACGGTATAGACGAAATCGGTCACGATTGTCAGGGGGAAGAACTGGCCGTGGTGGGAATGGCCGGCAAGCATCAGGTCGATCCCGTCGCCTGAATATTCTTCCAGATTGACAGGTCGATGGGTCAACAGGATCGTGGGCAGGGACCGATCACACTTCGCTACGAGGTCGGGCACCGACGCTTTGGCGGCTCCTGACCTCGGATCGTCCAGCCCCAGGAGGTTGACGACCCCGGGGAAGGTTCTAACCTCGTCCCTCAGGACGGTGATTCCCGCCGATCTCATGAAGGCCTCCGTCTTTTCCGGCCCGCCGTGATATTCGTGGTTGCCGAGGACCGCGTAGACGCCGAGCGGCGCCCTGAGCTTGGCGAGAATTTCCGACATGCGGCCCAGCCCGTCCACGCTCCCCTCAACGAGGTCGCCGCCAATGAGAATGATGTCGGGGTCTTGCGCATTTATCCTGTCGACAAAGGACTTCGCCTGATTCTCGTGTACAGTCGGCCCGAGATGGAAGTCCGAGGCAAAGACGACCGTGGTCGGGTTATTGACCTTCGGCAGTTTCGCGAGATCCACCTGGAGGTTTTCGACCCTGACAAAACGCGTATTGAGCCAGCCGAAAAAGACGATAATGACGACGACCGCGATCGAACCGAAAAAGGCGATCCTGCCCGCACGCCTTCGGTTGTCCTTGAGCCGTTTCGGTATGATGGGAACGAGCCGGTCGGTAAGCCTGACGATGTCGGAAAACAGGACGATCAAAAATAGGTAGACCATTCCGACGACCCAGAACGAGCCGATGAGGTTAACGGCGTTCCAGAGCGGGCCGTTGAGGTCGTCCTCCAGCGAATGCATGACGGGAAAGGCTATAACCAGGGCCACGAAGAGGAGCTTGAGGGCGATGACCCACTTCCCCTCGCCGGATAGCGCCGCAAAACCGCGGAAGAATATGTAGGCGTTTATCAAGACGTATATCGCCAGGAAGCTGGAAAAGAACATGAAAATCCCCCGTTTCCTCAGGTGTCCCGAGAAGGCTTGTTTAAACTCTATTATTATACTATGATTTGCTGCTCTATTAAAGAAAAAACGGTCTGATATGGGATGATGAATGGGTCATCCTATAGTGCCGGCAGACTTGCCTGCCGCTGTGTCCGAGATCCGACGGGAACGGGAACCACCGTTGATTTGCGATCTTCCGCCCCGGTGCCGGAAACGACGATTCCTCACAACTCAAAGGTCGAGAGAGTCGGAGTCGGGTCCGAGCACCCTGACGTGAACAGGCAGGGTCACTTCCCGGGGTTGTCCGTCCCAGCGACCCTCAATGCGATCGATCAGCATCCGTGTGGCCAATCGCCCGATCTCACGTCTGGGCTGTTCGGCGATAACGACCGGGCGGCCCAGGAGACCGGCGAAAGGGACTCCGTCAAAGGCAGCGACGGCGACGTGGGCGGTCGGTTTTCCGATTTTCATCAGGACCTCGAGAACACCCAAAAGGATCTGGTTGTTGGCCGCAACGATAGCATCCGGTACTACTCCGGAACCCATGAATTTCTCGGTCGCCCTGCGGCCCGTTTCTACATTATACGGTCCGATCTCGATAAGATCATCAAACCCGGAAAGTCCCCCATCGCGAAAGCCCTCCAGAAATCCCTCCATGCGCTCGGATCCCGTCCAGGTGTCTCTCGGGCCCCCGGCGATGGCGATGGTACGGGCGCCGAGGGCGGTCAAGGCCGAAACGATCCGGCGCGCCCCGGCCCGGTTATCAACCACGACGCTATCGCAGCAAATCCCGTGAACGCGCCGGTCCATGAAGACCAGGGGAAAGCCCTCATCCAGCAGAAGGTTCATCGTGTCGTGGGGATGCGTATCGGCCGGGGTCATGATGAACCCGTCCACCGGCCGGGAGCGCAGCAGCGAAAGGTACTCCGACTCGCGGTCGCGCCTCTCGCCGCTGGTGGCCACGATCACCCCGTATCCCGCCGCGGAGGCCTCCGCCTCGCAGGCGGCGGCAATAGTCGCAAAAAAAGGGTTCGAGAGATCCGTAACGAGCAGACCCAGGGTGTGAGTCTTGCTGGTGCGCAGAGACCGCGCGGCCAGGTTGGGACGATAGCCGTATTCATCCGCGATCGCGCGGATGCGCTCGGCCGTCTCATCCCCGATGCGGGCTGATTTGCCCTTTCCGGAGAGGACCCGGCTGACGGTGGAGGCGTCGACCCCCGCCAGACGCGCGATATCACGAATTGTAGGAGGCATTGATTTTTTCCTTGAACAATCGATTGTGCATGGTAGAATAGCACGGGATATTTGACCTGTCAAGGGGTGCCGGGGCTGACCGGCCTTTGTCGCGGGGTTCGTACGGTCTCCAGGAGGCTATTCGTACATCGTCCACCCGTTTACAGCAGTTTCATGGCGGAGGAATTGTTATGTTTTTCGATCCCAAGACGCTGTACCACCTGCCGAGAGGCATACAAACCCGCTGGGCAAGCCCTGAAAACTGGGGCGGCGACGTGGGTGCGGGGGGCAACGAAAACGGCGGGCGCAAAGGGTCCCCCTTTTTCTATCTCCCCTCGGGGGCAGAAAAGGTCCTGGCGGAGGTCGCCGGGCAAAGCGGCACCCTCAGGCGCATCTGGATCACGATCTCCGACCGAAGCCCCCGGATGCTGAGGGGGATACGTCTGGACATCTTCTGGGACGGGGCGAAAACGCCCGCGGTCTCGGCCCCCCTCGGGGATTTCTTCGGCCACGGCCTCGGGCGCATGCGGCCCTTTCAGTCGTGCCTCTTTTCCAGCCCCGAGGGGAGGAGCTTTTGCAGCGTTGTCCCGATGCCTTTCGCGACCGGCATGAAGGCGGTCGTGACCAACGAGAGCGGCACCGATCTCACCCTCTTTTACTATGACGTCAATTACACGGTCGGCGATGAGCATCCGAAGGGTACTCCCTATTTTCACGCCCACTTCAGGAGGGAAAACCCGACGACCCTGCAGAAGGACTTCCATATCCTTCCGCGCGTCGAGGGCGCCGGGCGCTACCTCGGGGCGCAGATCGGGGTCATCGTCAATAATAAGAAGTACGCTAGCACCTGGTGGGGGGAAGGGGAGGTGAAGATTTACCTCGACGGTGACCGGGAGAAACCCACCCTCTGCGGCACGGGAACCGAGGACTATATCGGCACCGCCTTCGGGCAGGGTCGCTTCGATCACCTCTACCAGGGCTGTCCCCTGGCCGATGAGAAGAACATGCACTATTCCTTTTACCGGCTCCATGTGCCGGACCCGGTCTATTTCACCAGGGACGTCCGTGTCACCCTTCAGCAGATGGGGATATGGGAAGAAAAGACGAGGGCGGAGCTTGAAAAGGCCTCCCCCAAGGTCTTTCGGGCCGGCCCGGGCATGGAAGAGGTCGATCTTCGCGAACTGGGCGACGGCTGGCCCATCGGCTACTTCGAGCGGGCCGACGATGTCTCCAGCTGCGTTTATTTCTATCTTGACAGACCGACAAACGAGCTCGGCCCAATCGTCGGGGCCGACGAGAGGATCGTCGGGCTCTACGAAGATACGGATATAAAGATACATGAGGGGATCTGATATCGGCGCATCGGCCGGCGCGGTTGCCGGCAAGACCGTGGGCGGATATGGATCCGGTCCCGGCCGGAGCTCGATGCCCGTTTTTAGCCAGGGTACCCGATCGCTTATATCTTGCCTTTCTGCGGGAGGGAACTATAATTATCAGGTAGTGGGAAACGGGCGGGCGTTTTCGAAGCTTTCCGGGCGGTGCTTGCCTTGCTCTCGCGACCCGAAACCATCCGTATATTCCACATAAAAAGGCTTTGCATGGAACAGCTGCCGACGCTATTCATTGCCACGTTCACGACGCTTCTGGCCATCATCAATCCGCTGGCGGTCCTGCCGATCTTCGTTCAACTCCTGAAAGGGGCGGATCAGCAGACCCACCGGCGCGTTGCCTTTCGGTCATGCCTTTATGCGACGATACTGATGCTCTTCTTTATGATCTTCGGGACGCTGGTGCTCAAGGGCTTCGGTGTTCCCCTGAGCATGGTTCGGATTGTTGGGGGAATTATACTGGTACGTATCGGTTTTTCCCTCTTTATACCGTCCTCCGCTGGCCACACGATCTTCAGCAGCGGCAACAGTGCGGATGGGCAGGACGAGGATTTTTCGTTTGTGCCCCTGGCTATGCCGCTTATGTTCGGGCCGGGGGCTCTCGCTACGGTTCTCGGGATGTCTTCATTGGTTAAAAATCCGATTTCCAATTTTCTCCCTATCGCGGCCATCCTTCTGGCCATCGTTAGCTCGATGGCGGTGACCTACCTGGTCCTGGCCTACGCGAAGACGATTCTGGAACGAATCGGCCCCAAGGGTATCGACGCGGTGACCCGAATCGTTGGATTTTTCGTATCGGCGGTCGGCATGGGACTCATATTCCACGGGCTGGTGGAGGCGTTGAAGGTCTACGGCATAATAGCAGCGCGTTAGTGCATTGCACGGAGGCGAAAAATTACGCCGCATGGCAAGCGACCTACCCGGCCGTCGGGCCAGGACGTCAAAGGGCTCTTTCAGGGACGGCTGAACCGGCAGCCGTTCGTTACACGGCGCAGCCCTTTATTCCTCTTTTCTGGTGGTAACGCTGGTGGTAGTCTTCCGCCTTCCAGAACACCGGGGCGGGGACGATCTCGGTCACGATCTTTCGGCTATGGCTTTTCTGGGCTTCCTCCAGTGAGGCGAGGGCCTCTTTCTTCTGATCGTCGCTGTAGTAGAAGATGACCGACCGGTACTGGGATCCTGTGTCCGGCCCCTGCCGATTCAGGGTTGTCGGGTCATGCATCTTCCAGAATATCGGCGAGGAGCCCGCGATAGGATATCTTATCGGGGTCGTACTCGACCAGCACCGTCTCCGCATGGCCGGTCGTGTTGGTGCACACCTCTTCGTAGCTCGGATTTTCGGTTTTTCCGCCCATATAGCCGACGGTCGTATTGACGACGCCCTTGATCGTCCTGAAGGTCTCCTCCACGCCCCAGAAGCAACCCGCCGCGAAGGCGGCCTTATGGGTCGGGGCGCCCTCGGATTGGCCTTCCTTGAAATCCAGCGAGACGGAATTGATGCAGTAGCGCTGTCCCGTCGGTTTCGGCCCGTCGTCAAAGAGGTGACCGAGGTGGCTTCCGCATTTGGCGCAGACGACCTCGGTCCGTACCATCCCGTGAGAGGTGTCCTTCCTGAGATCGACCGTTTCTTTCATGACGTCAAAGAAGCTCGGCCATCCTGACCCGGAATCGTATTTCTTGTCGGACTCGAACAGTGTCGCCCCGCAGGCCCTGCAGGAATAGATGCCCTTTTTTTTATTGGCATAATATTTCCCGGTGAAGGGGATCTCCGTCCCCTTTTCCCTCAGGACATGATATTCCTCGGGAGTCAGCCGCTCCTTAAGCTCCTTTTCGTCTATTGTCTCTTTGGATTTTTTCATGGTTTTTCCTCCGCAAGCGCACAGATTTTTAAACTATAATGTATAGCTATAATATAGCCATTCCGTCCGCATATTCAACCCGTGAGGCGCCGACAAAATTATCGGGGTGGGTCCACGATGGAAAGAGGTTATTGATTGACTATTGCCGTCCAAAACGCTACGATGCATCAGGAAATAAGACCGACGCAACGGGGCGCGTCGAAAGATAGTGGGGACAACACCCCGAGATAACGAGGGTATACGATGGAATTGAGGATATTTGACCTCCTCTTGCCGAGAGAGGTCGCCTTCTTTAAGTACCTCAACCAGCAGATGGACCTGTACTATCGCGCGTGTGAATCTTTCAAGGGGCTCATTGGCCAGATTAAGCATATGTCTCACGATGAGATTCACCACTATACTGCATACATCAAGGAGTATGAGTCGAAGGAAGACGAGTTCGAGCGCGACATCATAATTCAGCTCAACAAGACCTTTATCACGCCGCTGGACCGGGGGGACATCCATGAAATCGTGATCGGTGTCGGTCACGCGATGGACCTCCTCAATAATGTCGCCCAGAAGCTGGATAAATACAGGGTAACTGAAGTGCCCGAGAACCTCACCAGATTCGTCGACATCATGGTCAAGGTCGCCGGTGAGCTCAAGAAACTAATCGGCGCGCTCGAAAAGAGGAAGGACCTGCCGACCTCGATCAACAAGATACATCAGCTGGAGGTCGAGGCCGATACCCTGACGCACGCGAGCATGGCCGAGCTCTTTCAGATGAAAGACCCGATATATATCATAAAATTCAAGGACATCTATGAACACCTGGAGGACATCATAAACTCTATGGACGACATAGCCAAGCTGATCCGGGGAATAGCACTCAAATAGGTACCGTATGCACCTGACGTTCGCGGTCTTCATTATCGCGCTGGCCCTCGTCTTCGACTTTTTCAACGGCTTTCACGACGCGGCCAATTCCATCGCCACGGTTGTCGTGACCAGGACCCTTTCCCCCTTCCAGGCCGTGCTCATGGCGGGTTTTGCGAATTTTATCGGTTTTATGATATTCGGCTTGACGGTCGCCGAAACCGTTGGAAAGGGGATCGTCGACAACAACTTCGTGACGCTGCCGATCATATTCGCGGCGCTTATCGGCGCGATCGCCTGGAACATCATGACCTGGCTTTTGGGTCTGCCCACGTCCAGCAGCCATGCGCTTATCGGCGGGCTCATCGGCAGCACGGTAGCCGCTGTGGGGGTGAAGGCGGTTCACCTGCCGGGCGTGATCAAGGTCGTGTCGTTTATCTTTGTGGCTCCGCTCCTGGGGATGATTGGGGCGGTCGTCTTCACCACCGCCGTCATCTGGATCTTCCATCGGTTCAACCGGGAGCGAACCAATAGGACGTTCAAGTGGCTCCAGCTGGTCTCGGCGATGCTTACCAGTGCAGGGCACGGGACGAACGACGCGCAGAAGACGATGGGGATCATCGCCCTCGTCCTCTTTTCTTCGGGGATGATTCCGACATTTCATGTTGACCGATGGGTCGTGCTTGTGTGCTATTTTACCATCGCGCTCGGGACCGTCTTCGGCGGGTGGAGGATCGTCGAGACGATGGGCACCAATATCACGAAGATACGGCCGATGGAAGGTTTCTGCTCGGGTACTTCCGCGGGCCTTGTCCTTCTTGGCACGGCGCACTTCGGCATCCCCGTCAGCACGACCCATGTGATCGCCGGTTCCATCATGGGTGTCGGTACCGTCGAGGGCGCCAGGGGCGTCAGGTGGGTAACGGCGCGCAAGATCATCTGGGCGTGGTTACTGACCATACCGATGACGGGAGCGTTTTCGGCGGGGACGTACTACCTCGTGTCGCTGTTTCTTTAGAGAATCCGCTTGATGGGGCCGGTCGGAGAGGCGTCCGGCCGACAGGTCGCGTCGATCGGAGCGGGCCGCGCCCACAATCGTTCCGGCTGCCCTAGCGCCGTGATGAGGGAGGTTGTCAGGTCCCGGATCGCGGACCTTTGAGAAGGGTGATAGAAAGCGGAGGAGACCGGCGGCTTGCCCTCGCTAGGAAACAACGCCCAGGGCTACCATGATGAAACCGGTTCCGTTATAGAGCCCATGAATTAAGATCCCCAGCCACGTGTTTCTTCTTTTCTGCACCACATAGGGCACGATGAATTCTATCGGCAACAGGACCACCGCGATACGCCACCCGATTCCTACGTGAAATAGCGCCCAGAGCGCCGCGTTAAAAAGCCATGCGGAGCGCCCGAGCAGCCCGACTTGCCGCGGCAGGAGATACCCCCTCCAGAGGAGCTCCTCTCCGAAAATGTTGAAGAAGAAATAGGGCAGCCATGCCAGGAATAGCCAATATTCATTCGGCTGAAGCTTCTCCATTCTCAGAAAGGCGGAGTAGGATTCCTGAGAGAGCAGGTTGATCGAAAGCAGGTTTGAAAAAAGGGTCACGACAAGGCCGGTCAGCACCGCTACCCCCGCGAGCCCTCCGAGCACCCATAACCCGTCCGTCATATTCAGAGGACGCAGACTGAGGGCGGAGAGCGTCCCTCGCACGGAGCGCGCGCCTGTTGTTCGACGAGCGGCGGCCAGCGCGGCGATAAAGAGCGCGCATACCAGGACCCCGCTCGTCAGCCACCACGCGACGAGCGGTGAAATTCCGTAGCGCTGATGAAGATACGGGATGCCGTAATGCACCGCGGCGTAGAGAACGACGGCCCCTCCCAGGAAGTAGGCCAGCGATTCTAACAGGACCGAGATCCTACCCTTTATATCTTTCATTGACCCCCATACCGCAACACAAGGCGGCGCAGCGGTACGCTCGAACGTGACCTGCGGCGGCCGGGAAATCAGCCGTGAACGTAGTCCCCGATCCTTCTGACTCGCTCCATCTCCTCGTCCGACAGGGGCCCCTTCGCCAGGGCGGTCAGCCCCTCAACCATCTGGGTCTCGCTGGCCGGTCCCATCATGCACAGGTCGACGTGCGGGTCGGAGAGGACGAACCGATAGCACTCCGATGCCGTCAGCGGCTTCTGCCCGGGCGGCATTTTTTTCGGGTTCAGCAGCTTTCCCCACCGGGTGGCGGTATAGGTGGTCAGGCCGGGGCGGTTCTTGCCGGAGAGGTAGGGGAATATCTCTTCTTCCGCCCCACGGTGCGCGGCGTTATACCTGACCATGAAGATATCGATCGGTGAGTCGTCGGTACGGGCGATCTGTCCGAACAGCTTGCGGTTGTGGCCCGACATGCCGACGAACCTGACTTTCCCTTCTTCCTTCAGCTCCGACACCTCGCGGATGATCTTTGCCGGGGGGTACCAGTTGTTCCAGCCGAGGAGGACCACGTCGGCATAGTCGATGTCCAGTGCCCTGATACCCTTGAGGACGGAGCGGCGCACCGTCAGCCCGAGGTGATCGTAGGACTGCAGGACGATGACGATATCCTTTCGGTTGGCCTTGAGAAGGTTCCTCAGACCGTCCCGCATCCCCGCCCTCCGGGGAGTGCTCCAGTAGAAATAGTTGATCCCATATTCGTGAAAGGCCCGCTCGACGGCGCCCGCAGGCACCCCGTATCCTCCGGCGACCCCGAGCCGGCTCACGGAAAGCCCGGTCCTCCCGAGGAGTCTCTTCTTTGAAAAATCCATAGGCTCATCCTCCTTTCAGTCGGCACAATCTGCCGGAAAGTGGTCGCGGTGAGACCCGCGTGCTCGTGCCGTAAACCCGGCCGGCAGCGCCCCGGTTCCCGCCGAAGCCC
Organism: uncultured delta proteobacterium; assembly: GCA_963809875.1. GTDB lineage: Bacteria > Desulfobacterota > Zymogenia > Zymogenales > Zymogenaceae > JAFGAS01. Next base: position 504,159 of record CAWELC010000005.1, read on the forward strand.
AACGCGCGATATTGGACGGCGAACCGCCGTCAGTCACACCGCTCAGCCGCCGCCGAATCCTACGGTCACTTCCCCGCTGGCGGTCACCAGGACCGGCACGATACCCTTGCCGCCCGACAGCCTCATGACCGTTTCTCGGGCGTCCGGGTCGTCGTCGATGACGATCTGGACATAGGGGACGTTTCGTTCCGTCAGGTCGCGCAAGGCCTTTTCGCAGTGGGGGCATCCCCGCTGGGTATAGACGGTAACCGGATCGACCCGCCCGGTTTCCGTTGACTGGGCCAGCTCGTAGACCCTTTCCACCGCGAAACGCACGTAGGACATGCACTTGTCTTCCCAGACGCCGGACTCGAGGAATTCCTGATATGCCCCCGGCGTCGAAAAGTCGTATCCGACCAGCTCACGGCAGGTCAGACCCGAGAAGGTCGCGGTAAACTGGGCGACGAGATTGTTGGCGCCGAGGCGGGCGCGATGACGCCCCTGCTTGACCCCCGCTTTTTCTTCCTTTGGGGCCCGGCAAACCAGGCCCATAGCCATGCTCCCCGCCGAGACGGCGCCACAGGGGGCTTCCTGTCTCCCGCCGATGCCCCCCAGAAAAGGTATCCCCGCCCACAGAATTCCCTCGTCTCCAAAATCGAACGATTCCCACAAGACCTGTAGGACTGCCGGTCCTCAATGGTATCCCTTACGGAGGAGGTCGCCGACTCTCCCTTTGGCCTCCTGAAGGGGAAATGATGGCATCATATCGGTCTCCTGTGTTATGGACAAATCTTGATAAAGCCGTCCCCGCGGAGGGCCGGATCGTGAACGCGTCTCAGACCGTCGCCTATCCGATACCTACCAGGGAAAGCCTGCCGGAAAAGCGCGCAAGCAATATCTCCCGGCTGATCCGGTGGGCGGGATCGGCGAGCGTTGGGTCTCTTTCGAGGAGTCGCTCGGCCTCCTTTCGAGCGGTAAGGAGCGTGGAATAGTCCCGCGTGAGGTCTACCGTCCGAAATGCGGGCAGACCCGACTGCCTGGTCCCCATGAACTCGCCCGGTCCGCGGATCTTGAGGTCTTCCTCGGCGATCACAAATCCGTCGGTGGTCTTGACCATTATTTCCAGACGCCGCGCGGCGTCCTCGGAGCGGGCGAAATCCGCCAGGAGTATGCAGAAGGAGCGGTCGGTGCCCCGGCCCACGCGGCCGCGCAGCTGGTGGAGCTGGGAAAGGCCGTAACGCTCGGCGTGCTCGATGACCATCACCGTGGCGTTGGGCACGTCCACGCCGACCTCTACGACCGTCGTCGAGACCAGGATGTTGATCTCGCCGCGGGAAAAGGCCCCCATGATCTCTTCTTTTTGGGCCCCCTTCATCCTCCCGGTGATCAGTCCAACCCGGTATTCGGAAAATACCTTTGTCAGCTCGTCGGCCATCCGAACCGCATCCTTCAGGGGAAGCGACTCGGACTCCTCGACGAGGGGGTAGACGAAAAAGGCCTGCCGCCCTCCCGCAACCTCTTCCCGGATTATCTCATACACGCGATCCCTCTTGTCCTCAGACAGAAGGAGTGTCTCGGGAGGGACGCGGCCGGGGGGCATCTCATCGATTACGCTCAGGTCCAGGTCGCCGTAAACGGTGAGCGCGAGCGTCCGCGGGATGGGGGTGGCCGTCATGACGATCATCTCGGGTGCCTGCCCCTTGGCCTTGAGCGCGCCTCGCTGAAGCACCCCGAATCGATGCTGCTCGTCGATAACCACCAGCCCCAGGTCGAGAAAGTTTACCCCCTCGGAAATGAGGGCGTGAGTCCCGAAGAGGACGGAGATCCCCCCGTCCTCGATCCCCGAGAGTATCTCACGGCGCTGGGCGCCCTTTACCGACGACGTGAGGAGAGCCGAGCGGACGCCCACCGCATCGAGCATCGGGGAGAGGTTTCTGTAGTGCTGCTCGGCCAGGATCTCGGTCGGCGCCATGAGCGCTGCCTGGGCATTCTCCTCCACGGCGATGAGTGCCGCCGCACAGGCCACCACGGTCTTGCCGCAGCCGACGTCCCCCTGGACGAGGCGGTGAGTGGGATGGGGGGCACGCATATCGGCGACGACCTCTCCCAGGACCCGGCTCTGGGCGGCGGTCAGAGGAAACGGGAGGCCCCGCAGAAAGGAATCCATGATCTTCCCTTCGGCCTGATAGCTCCTGCCCGGGGATTTTATGATGTTTCTCTTTCTCAACAGGAGTCCGAGCTCCAGGATGAAGAGCTCGTCCATCGCCAGCGTCCTGACGGGCGGATACGACCCGTCGGAGAGGGCGGGCTCGACATCCTTCGGATCATGGATATGCCGGATCGCTTCGCTCACCGGCATGAGGCCGAGGCGCTCCCTGATCTCCCGGGGTACCCCGTCGGGCAGGAGCGACCCGTATGTATCCAGCGCATTCCTCACGATCGAGTCCATCGATTTGAGGCTGATCCCCTCGGTGAGGGGATAGCGGGGGATGAGGCGACCTTGATACTCTTCCGATTCTTCCCACCGCTCCACGTCCGGGTGCGCCATGCTCTTCTTGAAGTTGTACTCCGAGACAACTCCCCTCACGAGGAGCTTCGCGCCGTTCTTGAACCTCCCCTGCATATAGGGGGCATTGAACCAGACCAGCGTCATCATGTCGCGGCCGTCGGACACGATGAGCTCGTAGAGGCGCTTACGCGTTCTGCGCGAATAGCGGTTCCCCCCGGCGACCACCTCCACGATAAGTGCTCCCTGCTGCCGGTGGGCCAGGTCCCTGATCGTGTTGAGCCTGCGCACGTCGATGTAATAGCGGGGGATGAGAAAGAGGAGGTCTTCAACCGTCTCGATGCCGCGCTTTCTCAGGAGCTCGCCCCTCCGCGGACCAACACCCTTGACGTATTCGACAGGGGTGGCGAGTTTGGCGAGGGAAGCCGTCAGATCGGCGGGGCCTCCGGGAGGCTTAGCCCGGGCGTCTGGACTACCCGTCCCGGCGTCGGAGATCATCTTCTTGAGGAGAGAGAGCGCGCGTGCGACGGCCTGACGCTTCTGTTCGTCCGGGAGCTCGTCAAATCCGCCGAGCAGTGACTCCAGCCCGTCCACCTCCGACGCCCACGTGCCGTAGTCGGGAGCCTCGCGCATCCGGGCGATGATTTGACGGGACGTGGTCGAAAATCCGGTGAGTCGAAAGAGGAGGGCAAAGTCCCCCTTGGCCGCGTATTCGAGGGGTCTGGCGAGGAGGGCGGCCAGCGCAGCCGTTGTCTCACGGGACGTCATGGACGGCGCCTTTTCCATGTATGAAGTCTACTCGATATTCATGCGGATTAAAAGCACTTTTTAATGCCTTGACAAGATAATGGCGGCGATTTAGTATCGAGAGTATGGAATATCTCGAGGTCCGCGGCGTTTCGAGGCGCTTCGAAGACGTCGTCGCCGTCAGGTCGGTTGATCTTCTTGCCGCGAAGGGCTCGATTACGGTAATCCTGGGCCCGTCCGGCTGCGGAAAGTCGACGCTCCTGCGAATGATCGCCGGGATAGAGGCGCCCGATAAGGGGAGGATACATCTTTCGGGGCGTGATATCACGGACTCCCCGCCAAAGGACCGCAACATCGCCATGGTGTTTCAGGATTATGCCCTCTACCCCCACATGACCGCCGAGAAGAACATGACCTTCGGATTGACCGTGCGGGGGGTGCCGAGGAAAGAGGCACAAAAGCGGGCGGCGCGGGCCGCGCGCCTCCTGGGAATTGAGGGCCTGCTCGGCAAGAAGCCGGCGGCCCTTTCGGGCGGTGAGCGTCAGCGGGTCGCCGTCGGAAGGGCTATCGTCAAGGACCCGAGCCTCTTTCTGATGGATGAACCGTTGAGCAATGTGGACGCGCAGTTCAAGTCCACCATGCGCATCGAGATCGCGCGCCTCATCCGCGACCTCGGGGGTACCATGATTTGGGTAACGCACGACCAGGTAGAGGCGATGACGATGGCCGACACCCTGGCCGTGATGAAAGACGGCGCGATCGAGGCGGTCGGCCGGCCGCGCGAGCTGTATGAGCACCCGCCCAATCTCTTCGTGGCCGGCTTTCTCGGAAGTCCCCCGATGAACATCGTTCCCGCGGGGTCGGCGCTGTACGGACGGCTTACGGATAACCGGCTCGGCGCCGGTGACGGCCGCGTTATCGGCGTGCGTCCTGAGGATATCCTTGTCGGGAAGAGAGAGTTTGAGGCGGCCGTCATCTTTTGCGAAGAGCTCGGTTTTGAGAGCCGCCTCACGCTCGAGGTCGCCGAAGGGTCCCGGCGTTTCAACCTCTGGGCGCGGGTAGCCGGCAATCCACCGCACGTCGGCCGGACGGTCCGGTTTTCCATCGATAGACGTCGACTGCACTTCTTCGACAGGATCACCGGGCGGAGGCTGGAGACATGAATCGGACTGCCCGGCGCCGACACTTCGTCTTCTTTTCCGCTTCCCTTGTCGTCCACGTCCTGCTTGTCGTGACGCTGGTTGGACTGCTTGTTATCGTTCCGTACGTGCCGTCGACCGATTTGGGCCGCCCGCTCGTGGTTTCGCTCGACCAGGGGGAACAGACCGGCTCCCCTCCCGACCGGATGGAGACCCGGGAAAAAGTCGCGGCTAATGACAAGAAGCCTATCCGTACGGAGGACTCGGGGCCGAAAGTGACGGGAGAAGAGTCGGACGCGGAGGATATCGTCGGAGGAGGGAACTCGCCCGGAGTGGCCGGCTCAGTGGGCAAGGTGAATGGGGACGAGATGACGGCGTTGACAGACTACGTCCGCGCCGTCCGCGCGCGGATCGAGCGGCACAAACGGTATCCGCCGACGGCGGCGCGGGACAACGTCGAGGGGACCGTCACGGTCTCGTTTCTTATCGAGCGCCGCGGCGCCGTATTGGACAAAAGGATCGACGCAGGCTCCGGCTCCCCGCTGCTGGACGCGGCTGCCCTGTCGGCCGTGGCCGACTCGTCTCCCTTTCCCCCGTTTCCCGACGAGATGGATCGGGAAACGCTCCGCCTGAGGCTCCCCATAAACTATAAAGCGCGATAAGCCGTCGGCACCGAGCCGACCGCTCCCCGCCCTGACGGCCCGGGTCGGCGGTGATTTGCTTTAAAAGGCGTCTAAGGCGCCGCCCCTGGGTCCCGAGGAGCTTGCCCTATCTCGTCGGTCGGCGCTCCAGTTGACACGGGCGCTTTTCTCCCGTATAATATAAAATTAGCTAAGGAGACCGACCTTAATGCCGACGAAACCACGCCTCTCCCCGAGCATGGAAGACTACCTGGAGGCCGTTCACGGCCTGGTTGAGCAAAACCGAGTCGCCCGGGTCAGGGATATTGCCGAGATCCTCGGCGTGACAATGCCGTCCGTAACGGGGGCGCTCAGGAAGCTCTCGAAGAACGGGCTGGTCAACTACGACCCGCACGAGGTGATCACCCTGACGGCCGAGGGCGAGGGCGTGGCCAGAAAGCTTGCGCATACCCACCGGTCGATCGCGTCGTTCTTGACCGATGTGCTCAATATTCAATCCGAGATCGCCGAGAAGAACGCGTGCCGGATGGAGCACGCCATCGACGACGTCGTTCTGACGCGGCTTATACGATACATCGAGTTCGTCGGAAAATGCCCGGGGGCCGGGGCGCGTTTCTCGGAGCGGCTCGGCCGCTTTTGCACGGAGACGCCCGACCGCGAGACCTGTGAAGGATGCCTGGAGGACCGGCTGCGGGAACTGGAGGATCACGAGGACAAGAAAGAGATAAAGGTTGCGTCCCGGCCGGCAAAGACGTAAGAAGCGTCACACCCCGGGAGAAGCGGAAAAAGAAGGCTCGTCTCCTCCCTTTCGACGGTCCCGGGGGAGTCATGACGGATTGACGCCGGTTGGCGTGCGCCGCGGCATCGGCCCCCTATACAGATTCGACCGATCTGATTCCAACGCGGGGATAGATAAAAAACGTTGACAAGAGGTCCTAAAAAGAGATATAATATAAAATTGAAACAAAATATCAGCTTTTCTGTATGCGGTGTCCTGAGCCCCACAGGTACGAAGCGTCTCCTCTCTATCGACTCTACGGGCGTTTCTGAGGGGATACGGGTGGTCGCCACGAAAAGGAATCTGCGTAACGATATCTGACGTTTTGTTTGTGGTTGTCACCGATCGGGGGACATCCGTACACAGTAAGGCTGAGTTGTGGGTCTACGGAGGGATGGTTGAGCGGAGGCTTTGCCACCCTTTTTTGTGTGCCGCCCTGCTGCAGTTCGGACATACCCCTTGTTTTGAGAATCCTTTCCACAGAGGAGGAATACCAAGACCATGCACTGCACAACGATCAAAGACGGAACAGACTGCGTATTCATGTCCACTGCCGGCTGCAGCTTCAACGGAACGCGCTGCCACCCGATCGTCGAACACTGTGAGGGCTGTGCCCGTGTACAGGAATACCCCACGGGAAAATATTGCAGCGCCTCGCCGGACCCTTCCGTTAGATGGGTCAGGGGGCTCTGCAACATAGCCACCCATATCAAGAAGGAAGAGAAAGTGGAAGCCCTTAAGGTCAACCCGCTCAAGGCGTCCAAACGGGCGGCGGCCGGTCGGACTAAATAAGGACGCGAGCCGTCGGAAGACGGCTGGACGTTTGAACAGAACCGTTCCCACCGCTCCATTGCTCTCTGTCTTACGCGGCGGGTCCGCATATAATGGAAGATGTCACCGGCAAGCTCCACTTGCCGGTTTCTTTTTATGTCGAGAGGGCGACCTCTTCGGGGGCGCCCGGTTCGATTCGCCTCAGTCCCGCAAACCGCATCTTCACGCACTTCGGGCGCCGACGGACGGTGCAGGCTGCTCCTTGAGGCCTGCGCACGCGCCGCCGGTTATCCGCAGGCCGTCACCACGACGCGTCCGTTGACGCGCCGCATGTGCGGCCGGATCGGTCCGAAAAAAGCCTTGTCAAAACCGGCTTTTTGTGGTTATCTGGTTCCTCCACACTGGAGAGGAGCCCGTGACGCCTCGATACCCCGACCTCAAGAATTCTGTGGTCCTCTGCGTCGTCTTTCTCATCTTCCAGATATACGTCTCGCTGTTTATGTCGGCCGTTGCCGGGAGCAAGGGCCTCATGGTTATGACAAGCGTCCTGGTACCGCCGCTGGTCATCCTGGGTATTACCGCCCGCATAAACAGGACGACGCTGGCCGCGACCCTCGACCGGGGCAGTGCGCGGCCCCGCACGCTTATCCCCCTGATCCTGATGACGATCTCGCTGGCCTTCGTTATTTCCGAGGTGGAAAACCTCGCTATCCGTTACCTGATTCCGGCCGACGTCTACCAGAGCTACCTCAAGCAATTTATGGATATATTCTTCTTTGAAAGGCCCGCCGACCTGGTGCTGGGGCTTGCCTCGATCGCCCTGATCGGCCCCTTTATGGAAGAGGCGGTCTTTCGCGGGGTGATTTACCGGGGACTATCATCACACCGGGGACCGACATACGCCGTGATCGCGTCGTCACTGCTCTTCATGGTGATACACATCAACCCGCTTCAGTTTCCCGGGGCGCTGATACTGGGCCTCATTTATTCGAAAATGATCTCGCGGGGCTACCGAATCGCGGACACCTTTCTCGCCCACAGCCTCCACAACACAATATCACTTTTGTTTCTCTTCGGGGTCGTTACGCTTCCGGGGATGAACCCCTCTCCGAGCGGCGCCGTGGACCATGTATCGATCTGGATCGTGGCCGCAGCCCTCATCGTGTTCGGGGCGTGTTTCTCCGCGATCATGCGGTGGGCGCCCGGCGGAGATGGCGGCGGGCTACCCGCGAGCGGCTCGTCCCCGATGCCGCCTGATCGGTAAATATCGGCAAATAGGCGGGCCCGCTGCCCGGGCCGGCCGAACCGGCGTGCCGTTTATGCGTCGTAAGTCTATGTCGAAGACAGCATCCCAGAAACGAGTTTTGGAGGGAAGAAATGAAAATCATTAAGATCTCCGCCTTGGTGGTCGTTTGCCTGGTAGTTGCGGCCTTTATCGCCTTTCAGGTCTTCTTCCGCCTCCCCCTGCCTTCCTATTCGGGAACCATCGAGGTTGCCGGGCTTTCGGCCCCGGTCGAGGTGCGGTTTGACGAGTTTGCCGTCCCTCATATCTTCGCCGAAAACGACCACGACCTCTTCTTCGCCCAGGGCTATATCACCGCCCGCGAGCGGATGTTCGAGATGGACGTGACGCGCCTGGCGGGGAGGGGCGAGCTCTCGACCCTCTTTGGGGACGTGACGCTGGGCAAGGACCGGTACCTCAAGACCGTCGGTTTCTACCGGATGGCGCGAGCCGAATACGCAGCGCTGCCGGGGTGGGTCAAAGACGTTATCCTTGCCTACACCGAGGGAGTCAACGCCTACCTCAGCACGGCCAAGCATCTGCCCCGGGAGTACGCCGCCCTCGGCGCAAAGCCTCAGCCCTGGGCCCCGGAGGATACGGTCGTGGCGGCGATCCTCATGGGATATTCCCTGGAAACCTCCGTCGACGCCGATCTCTCGTTCTACCGGATCGGTGAGAAGATCGGCCCGGAGCGGCTGAAGTATCTCTTACCGTTATACCCCGATTTTGCCCCGACGATCTCGCCTGAAGGGGCGGCCGTCCCGTCACCGGGAGATCCGGCCGCGCTCGGTACCCTCTTTCCATCATCGGCTCGTCCCTGGTCGACCGACCCCTTCGGCAACGCCGCCGGCGGTATCGTCGGGAGCAGCTGGATGATCTTCGGGCCGTCACGGACTTCAACGGGGGCCCCGGTATTTGCCGGCAGCCCCGACCTCGCTCCCGAGATCCCGTCAATCTTTTACCTGGCACACCTGGTCGGTGCGGGATATGACGTCATCGGCGGGCTCGGTGCCGGGCGCGCCGGGCATCGCCTCGCTCGGCTTCAACGGGCACATCGCCTGGTCGGCCATTGCCTCCCAGGTGGACTGCCTTGACTTTTTCGTCGAGAAGGTCAATCCCGAAAATCCCGAACCAGTACCTGACGGAAAACGGCTGGAAGGCGTTCGAGACCGTCGATGAGACCGTAAAGTACAAAGCGAAGGGCGGGATCAAGGAGGAAAAACTCGTCGTCAAGATCTCGCGGCACGGCCCCATCATCTCGCAGGTCGATTCGCGGGCCCCGGACAACTGCGCCCTGTCCTGGACGGGAAGCAACGGGAGCGGAGCGCTGGAAGGCTTCCTGAAGCTGGACAGGGTCAAGAACTTTAAGGAGTTCAGGGAAGCACTGGCCGGCGTGGCGCAGCCGGAGCTCGTGATCGGCTACGCGGACACGGACGGCAACATCGGCTATCAAAATATCGTCAAAGCGCCGATACGGGCGCAGGGCGACGGCATCCTGCCGGCCCCCGGGTGGGACGGCCAATACGACTGGGTCGGGATACGTGCCCTACGATGAGCTCCCGTACGATCTGAACCCCGCGGCGGGATACTTCGGCGGGTTCAATAACCTCGCCAAGCGGACGGACCTCGGGCTCAGCAATTTCTACTATTTCGAGCGCGCGCTCCGGTTTGCCGAGGTCATGAAGGACCGGAAGGATCCGCTGACCCCCGATGACGTGAGAAAGCTTCAGCTGGATACCGTCTCGGTCGTTGCCAAGCGCCTCGTGCCCTACGTGCTGGCGGTGGCCAAAAGCGACGAGGAGGTTTCAAAGTACGTCGCCCTCTTCGATGGGTGGGACTTCGACCTCGGCAAGGACAGCGCCGCCGCGGCCCTCTACGGCTCGTTCTACCTTCACCTTCTCACGAATACCTTTAAAGACGAGTTTCCCGATGATATCTGGGAAGAGTTGACGGACGCGGACATGGTCTATTTCGCCGACCAGGCGCTGGCAAAGCATATCGGCGAAAACGATTTTGCCGCTCTTTGACGACTTGAACACAAAAGACGTCGTTGAGACGCGCGACGACGTCATCAGGAAGAGCGTCAAAGACGCCGTGGCCGAGCTGACCGACCGGCTGGGGGGCAATCCCGCCAAGTGGCGGTGGGGTAAAATCCACGAGATGACGTTTGCCCACCCGATGGGAGAGGCGCTGCCCTTCCTGAACCTGTCGCCCATTCCCATGAGCGGGGACTTCTTCACGATCGGCGCGGCCAACTGGGCCATCAAGAATCCCTACCGCATGACCTACGGCGGCTGCATCCGGATGGTCGTCGACTTTTCCGACGTCGAGAAATCGACCATCATGAGCCCGCCGGGCCAGTCGGGCCTCTACCGCTCTCCCCATTACGCCGACCTGGTTTCCCGCTGGGTTTCCAACGAGCAGATCCCGATGCACTATCGCACGGCAAAGGAATTGAAGGACGTGCTGGTGCTGAAACCGGCCAAATAAGCGCGAGGCCGGAGAATAAAACAATCGGGCGGACGCGAATGCGTCCGCCCGATCCATTCTTCTAACGCCGAGCCCGCGATGACGGTCGGTCGTCTCGGCGACCGCCCCCTCGTTCATCCGCCGGCAGATCGGCTCCCCCTTACGCGCTCGTATACAGCCCCTTGTCGTACCCCTCTTTCCCGTCGTATTTCGTCGCCAGCTGGTTCAGGTAGTAGTCGTAGGCCCCGTCGATGAACTGCACGCCCAGGCTCGTCAGCGCGCCCTTGAGGTCGTCGACGGAGGGCGGGCAGCCCCGCAGCTCCACCGCCTCTTTGATATTCGGGTTGTTCTTGTTGGCGGCGATGATGCAGTTGCCCAACAGCAGGGTCTTGGCATATCCCGGGCGCGCCTGCATCCGTTTTCCCGACAGCACCTCGAAGTTGCCGAAGGGCTCGCCGTCCTTCTTGGCCGAGATGATGAAGATGTTGGACATGTTGACGATGGGCGAGCAGCCGGTGCAGAGCGTCTCGTCGTACTTGGGGATGGCCACCCCCGTGATCCCCATCCGCTCAAAGATCGTGGGGCCCGTGTTGGCCTCGTTCCAGTTCCAGTCCCACTTGACGGGCTTCTTGACAGTCTGGACGTCCAGGCCCTTCATCTGAAAGTCGTGGTAGTCCGTCGTGCGCCCGTTGCGCGCGGCGTACCGGGCCAGGTGGCCGATCTCGGCAGGGTCGATCCCCATCAGGGCGGTGGCGACGACGTCCGCGGCAAAGATATCGGTCGAGGCGACGATCAGGTCGGCCCGGTAGGCGTTGCCGGTGTGGATCGGTCCCTTTTCCAGGACGTAGATGCCGTCCTCGATGACGAGCGAGGGCGTCAGCTTCTCGGGGATGCGGGAGACGCAGTAGTCCAGCTCGAGGTCCTTGTGGTGGCAGTGGCGCTTGCTGGCCGTCTTGAGGCACCCCTTGAGGTTCTTCATGCCCAGCGACACCTTCGTCTGGGAGTGGGTCTTCATGGCCGGGACGTCGATGAGGAAATCGGACGCGAGCGCGGGCTCGGAGATAAAGAGCGAAAGATCGTCGGCAAGGGCCACCTTCGTGAACGGCCCCTCGTTGAGGTCGGCGAGCTTCACCCCGTATTTCTTGACGAGCGCCCCGTAGCCGAGGTTCTCCATGACCCCGATGCTGGTGGGGGAGTCCGCGTTGAGCTGGACAGCGCCCTCGCCGATCGTGATGTCGGCGCACCCGAATTCCACCAGCAGGATCACCAGGTCCTCGATGAGCCGGGTGGTGGTGAAGACCCCGTAGGGGGGGATGTGGTGTTTATTGTCCCAGGTCAGGGCGTTGGGCTTGATCATGACCCGGTCGGTCTTCTTGAGCTTTCCAAAGCCGTCGGCAAGCCCGACGGCCTCCCGCAGCGATTCGGTGGGCCGGGAGTATTTTACGACGGCGACGTTCGGTTTTTCCATGGGGGCATCCTCGTTATATCGTTATTCCGTGATTCTTCATGTAGTTGAGGTATCGGTTGATCTTTCGGGCCGCGCGGGCGGGCCGCTCGGCGTTCGGGAACGCGGCGATGTTGGCCGCGGCCAGCCGCTTGGTGAAGCTTGCCCGGATCGTCTCCAGCTCCGGGCTGTTGTGAAGCAGCCGCGGGATGACCATGACGGCAGGCTTTTTGAGCTCCTTGAGCCCGTCGGACATGGTCTCCTCGATGTAGTCCCAGAAATCGCGGGACATCGCCCGGACCATCTCCGGGTACTGGCAGAGCACTGTCAGGTCGATGTTCGGGTCCTTTTCCCCCTCCACGGCGGCCGACACGAAGACCTTGGGGTCAAAGCCGAACATCCCCAGGTCCACCGGGTTGGCGGTGGAGGTGTTGACGCGGGAGATCGTGGCGCCGATCTTATCCTGGATGGCGCCGGCCAGCGTGGGCACCGAAAGGCCGTTGCTCGAGACGGCGTCGGTCAGCTCCACGGAGCTGCCCCCGCCGGCGACCGAGATCAGTGCGTTGAGGCCCCGGGGCTTAAAGCCGTATTTGAGGCAGAGCAGCACGTCCAGCATCTCGATCTGGGTCTCCGCGTTGATGATCCCCAGCTGGTCCATGACCGAGTCCCATATCTTGGTGGGCACCGCGATGGCCCCGGTGTGGCTCATGGTGGCGCGGGCGCCGTCGTCGGAGCGGCCCCCCTTCCAGATGACCAGCGGCTTTTTCTTCTCCAGCACGATGTGGCGGGCCAGCTTCTTGAAGCGCTCTCCCTGCTTGATATCCTCCACGTAGCCGCAGATGTATTTGACCTTCGGGTCCTCGGCGAAATATTCCATGAAGTCTTCGATCTTGAGGTCGGCCTGGTTGCCGACGGAGGCCACCTTGTTGAACTCGAGGCCCGAGCTGACCCCCCGTACCAGGAAGTTGAGGGCGTGCCCCCCCGACTGGGAGAAGTAGGCAATGTCGCCCTGCCGGTCGGTGGCCAGGCTCGGGTAGAAGAGCACCCCCGTTTCGGGCGCGTGTATGCCGATGCAGTTGGGGCCGATCATCCGGGTTTCGCCCTTTTTCAGCGCGTCCATCAGGCTCTTTTCGAGCTCCTTTTCGCCGGCCTCCGAAAAACCGGAGGAAAAGACCAGGACGAACTTGGCTTGTGCCGTCACGCAGTCCGAAAGCGCCTGGGGGACCTTGTCGCGCGGCAGCACGATGACGGCGTAATCGACGGGCTGGGGCAGTTCGGTTATCCGGGGAAAGCAGGGGACACCCTTGATATCGGTGTATTTGGGGTTGACGGCAAAGAGTTTCCCTTTGAAATGCTCGCTGAAACAGGCGAAGAAACCCCCGCGGTCGCGCACGATGTCCGGGGAGGCCCCGATGACGGCGATGCTCGTGGGGTAAAAGAGGCTATCGAGGTTTATCATCTCCGGCACTTTCTCCATTTGAAATTCGTGTGATGGGCGTGTGATGGGCGCGTTAGATTGACGCGTCATTCAGCCAGTAAAAGATTAGAATAGCAGAAAGGGCGGCGCGGTGTCAAAGAATTTTTGTCCTGCCGGGCATAAATGGGGCAAACAGGGGGTCCGGCGGCAAAAACGGGCGATAAGGGCTTGACTCGCCAGGGCTCGGGCGGGTAGTATATATAAAGTTTTCGGTCTGATCGGCCGCGGCAGGCCCAAAAGGAGGGAGTCAATGGCAAAAGGCGTGAGCGACACAAACGTCCGGGAGGTGCTGGACATCGTCGGGGAGATGATCGAAAAATTCGGGCCGAGGGTCGCGGGGAGTGAGGCCTGCCGGCAAAGCGCCGCCGATATCGAGTCGCGCCTCGCGCCGCTCTGCGATACGGTCTCCCGGCAGCAGTTCACGGTCCACACCGGCCCGATGCGCCACCTGGGCCACGTCATCGGCGGGTGCTACATCCTTGCCGTCCTGATGCTGTGCCTCGGGGGCGCGTGGGTCTGGGGGGCGGCGGCAGCGGCCACGCTCTCGCTTTTCTACTGGATCAACGTGTCGGTGTTGATGGTGGGCACGCTCGATTTCCTGTTTCCCGGGCGGGCCGGCGTCAACGTATGGGGCGCCATAGAGCCCGAGGGGCAGCTGCGCCGGCAGATATACGTCGTGGGCCACCACGACAGCGCCTTCGTCCTGACGTTTCTGGGCAGGCTTCAGAAGCTCTATGCCGTGAGGATCATCGGGGCCATCGTCTTTTCCACGACGGTGTGGATCTCGTCGTGGGCCTGGGTCGTCTGGCGGGCCGTGTACGGGACGGACCCCGCCTGGGGCGGGATTTTCGCCGTGGCGGGGCTGGTGGGGCTGGTCTTCGTGGGGCCGTTTCTCTGGTTCGTCGGCAGCAAGGCGTCGCCCGGGGCGGGGGATAACCTCGTGGCCTCGGTCATGGCCATCGAGGTCGCAAAGATCATCCGGGGCCGGGATGGCAGCGGCCGGGGAGACGGGCGGCTCAAGCACACGCGGCTGGTGGTGCTGTCGCTGGACGGCGAGGAGCCGGGGATGCGGGGGGCCGGCGCGTTCCTGCGGGAGCACGCCGACGAGCTCAAACGCGTCCCGACCTCCGTGTTCAATATTGACGCGATCTATAACGCCTCCGACCTCAGGTTTTTGACGCGGGACCGAAACGGGTTTAAGCCGCTCTCGGCAAAGATGACGGCAAAGTGCGTGGAGATAGCAAAGAAGCTGGGGCACCCGATCGCGGCGGGACCGGTGACGTTCGGCGGCGGGGGGACGGACGCGGTGCGCTTTGCGGACCACGGGATAGAGGTGGCCTCGATCATCGGGATATCGACGGAGCTGATCCGCGAGGGGCTCGTCTACCACACGGTGGATGACACCGTGGATAAGCTCGACCCCAAGGCGGTCAAGGTGTGCATGGAGATCGCGGTGGAGTATATCAGGGGGGAGGATAAGGTAAGGGGGGAAGCGATGACGAACGCCGGACCGTCTTACTTCTTCTTGCATTCCGAGAGCAGCTGAAAATACCTCTCTCTGCTCATACCGGCTGTTCTCATATTGCTTTGGATAATTTCCACACCGACTTCATTGTACTTCGGTATGATGACCGGCCTCGCAACGCCGGGCTTGGTGTACACCCGGTGAGAACCCTCTTCCCTTTCCAATACGAAACCGTCCTTTTCGAACACGCGTTCAAGGGTCTTCCAGTGCTGGGGGGTAAGGCGGGGCATTACGACGCGCACCGGCCGTGGGCGAGCAGATCGAACGGCACGGTGACGTAGGAGGAATTATCTTCCTTTATCGGCTTTCTTTTCTTCTTTGCGAGCGCAAAACCGCACTCCTTAATCGCCTCGTCCGAGGGTCCCCCGTTCATAACAGGAAAGGAGGAAGAGCCGCAGCGCCTCTTCGATGTTCCTTCTGGCCTCTTCTTCGGTCGGGCCCTGAGAGGAGACGTCCAGCGCCGGGCAGGACGATACCCAGTAGCGGGCCTTCTTCTTTACCGTCACCGGTAGCTTGACTTCGAAAACAACCCTCTTCATGTCGATTTCCTCCTCTGGTTCACAGCGGCACGGCCTCCTCGAGCACTCGCTGGCGGATCCTCGGCCGCAGGCCCCGCTCGCTGACGACATCCACCGGTCGGCCGACGAGGCGTTCGAGCTCGCGCACCAGCGCCGCCTGTTTGAGGAGCGTAAACCCCGGCCCGGGCAGGACGAGGAGGTCCAGGTCGCTCTTTTCGTCCATCTCGCCCCGCACGACTGAGCCGAAGACGCGGACGTTCGTTACGCCGTACCGCCGGGTGATGCCGAGGATCTCCGTGCGGGTTTGTGGGGAGACTATTTCGGAAAGTTTGTTCATGATGTATGACTATACCATATAATTGAATACATGATCCATACAAAAAGGCGCTGGCCGGCGGGTGTCCGTGGGGCGCCAAGACAATCGGACGATTAAAACGAAAGGGCCGGAGATATCCGGCCGACGATTGAAAAAAAGGGCCGGGTTTACCGGCCCTTTGGTCTATGTTACGCGGGCGGCGATAGCGCCGTACCCGCTGCCTGTTTGTCGTGGGCTAATCGCGGTCGTGGTCGTGGTCGCGGTCAAACCCACGGTGGCCGTGGCCGAAGTCATCGCGGTCGAAGCCGTGGCCGAAACCGAAGTCGAGGATGAGCCCCCCGGGCCCACCGTTGTAGTAGTTGTCGTAATAATCGTGATAGCCGTACGGGTAGCCGTAATAGCCTGCGCCGGGAGTGCCGTAGTATCCGTCATAGTAGTTGCCGGAATAGGGGACACAGCCCGCCACAACAAACAGGAGCAGGGCCGCCGTGATAGCGGCACCCGCCGCAACGCGAAGAAATGATCTTTTCATGGTTTGACCCTCCTTTTGCGCGCTATCCCTGTTCTATTTAGATGCCTATATATATAAACAGGTTTTTCCCCGATTCCCTTCGGTCGGGACCGGAGCGGTCGGGCGGCAGGGGGAGGGCGCAGGTGGATGGCGAAGGCGGGGGAGGGGGGACGGGCGCGGTGCGCTTTGCGGACGCCGGGTGAGAGGTCGGTATGGTAGATCGGCGGGGGTAGGCCGGCAACGGCGGGGTCCGCGGGCGCCGGTGGGCGGATGAGACGATGATACGGACAGGGCCGGATCTTGGGGCCCTTTTCGTTTATGGCGTCGCTGCCGCCGGTCCGCTGCCGTCGGCCGGAGACGCGGGCGGAGCGACTGAGCCGATGCCGTAGGTGCCGACGCCGTGGGGACCCGCACCGGTCCCGCGACCGCAGCGTCAGGCGCAGCCGGCGGAGATGAGGATGGAGGCGGCCAGGAGAAGGGCGATCAGACAGGAGAGCGTTTTCATTTCTTATTCCTTTATTGTTCCGTGCGTATAATTCGTTGCCCCGTTAAGATATGGATACAATAGGGCTTTTGTTGCTGCCTGTCAACCGGATTGTGACGCTGCCGGGCGTTTCGACCCGGAGGCGGTCAAGGTGTGTATAGAGATCGCGGTGGAGTATATTAGGGGGGGGGAGTGCCCCGGTGAGGGGGGTAGCAGGTTGAATGCCTCGCCTTTAATGTCTCCTATTAACCATATGGTTTCGTTTTTCTTATGGTCTTATAAAGACCCCAATATTGTTCAGGAAAACACAAAAGAGATCTACTTCTTGAAACTCCTCTAAATGGGTGCAGTCGGCTAGCCAAATTTCCCTAAATCCATGGTCAAGAAAGCTTTCCTTATTATCCTCTAATAGTAGACTTTCCAGAGGTGAATCGGTAAGCAACAAAACAAGCATGAGATTATCAGCAAATTTCCAGTCATTCTTTCTACGTTTTTCTTCCTTTTCTTGTATGATGCCGATAATGGATTCAGTTGCCTCATAGCCACCAAGAAACTCTTTCTTTTCAAAAAGCCAGTCATCTATTTTTTCTTTGGGGCTTCTCGTTATCTCTGTTAACTCGACTCCGAAGCTACTACCGTCTGGTCTTTGGCAGATAAAATCGGGGGTCTCACTACTTTTAAAATCCCTTGCAGAAAGTGGCTCATCAATAATCTGATTGTATGCCTCCAAAAAATATTCTAGATAGGTTTCTTCAACCATTTTCTTGCCACGGCTATTGTCTTCTTTAATTCTCATGTTAATGCTACAGTAGTCCTCCGACATCCCAAGAACTACACGATACCGCCCATTGCCATTTCCCGAACCCACTTTTCTACTTTGCGTCCCCCCCGAGTTGGTCAGGATATGCAAGTTGATCGCGGTGAATTCTATAATGGGGGAGGATGAAGGGGATGACACTGGCCCTCGAATTGAAAAACACTTCACACTGTTGCTCGACTTTTATTAGCGGTGTCGCGTCTTGCGGAGATTTAAATTACGGAGCCGCTATAAATTTCTCCAGTGGGGCTGTTTCTAGTTTATTTCTTAGATACTCACCAATTTTAGCTTGTTCCATGTTTACCAGCTCATGTTTATAGCCTAGTACATGCTCCAACTCTGCCGCAACTTTTTGCGGCCAAAAACCGGCGCTCATTTGGATGATTTTTCCCTTAGCATTTTTTGCCAGTTCTTCAATTTTGCTATTTGCGCCTATACGGTCGACAATTATTATTGTTGCCATGTACCAGAGGGGAGAATCTCCCAACGATAACTCGCTTTCAAAACGTGTTACTTTGTCGAGCGAAATTTCGGGATTCCCCCTACCAATGAATCCAATATCAAAGCGTACCCCTTTTCCTTCATCATAGATTAATATAGCGTCACTCTCGCGTTTTTCCCCATGAGTTGAAAGCCAGAAAACACGTTTAAACTCGCTCAGGGGTGGAGTTACATACTTAAAGTCTAGAATATGGAGAAGAGAACCTAGCACTAATTTCTCAAACAACTTCCCATAGGCTGATTTTTCAGAACCACGAATCGCTAGAGTCTGTGCACCTACCATACTTAGGAGGTAGGTCATCGTCAGCCAGTTAATTTCGGCTTGTGTATCGGGACCAAGCCTCATAACTCCGGTTAGCTCCCCATAGGTTTTGATATTATTGTCAATTACCTCCCGGCAGGTATCTACGTATTTATCTCTGTATTCCATTAGTAGATCTGTATTGTCTCTTAAGACGTTTTGGAACGCCTTTTCAGTTAAACCGAGAACCCATTGTGCAACTAGTTTTTCATCCTTATTTTTGGGTTTATCAGCTAAGAAGTCAGCTGCTAGGTACGGTAATTTGTTCACAAAATCATTAACGCTAGATGAACCTCTTAGAAAGAGGTTTAGTATGACGAGATTTAATGCGGCAATTCTGCGGCGGGTGAAGACTTCTGTCGAATCACGCAAGTTGCGTCCTGTTAGAACATCAAGAACGACTTCACGGGCAACGTCAAGACCGATTTGTTGTATTATTTCGGTCCCTTTTATGGAAAGTAGTTTTCTCCCTTCGGGAGGTATAAACTCAAAAAGACTAGTAAACTTAGAGATATTCTTAGCCATTTTAGAAAAGCCTCTCAGAATTCTCAATTTGTCGACAATTAATAGTAAATATTTGACGTGAATTTTCTCCCAGCCAGGACTTTGCCTCCCTAAGAATTATACCAACATATTCATGGTTCTTTTCGATTAGTACGAACCTTCTATCCAGTTTTACAGCCGCCTTCCCCACGGTGCCAATTCCAGCAAAAGGATCCAGAACTACATCATTCTTGAATGAGTAGTACGTAATAACCTTTTCCGCCAGTTCGATAGGAAATATGGCTGGATGTTCCTTACTGTGGGCTGGTTTTATCCTCCAGACATTTGTTGTCTCATAGTTATCGGTTATCCGTGAAGACTTAACTAGTTCCTTGTTTGGATGAGCCCTAATACTCCAGTCAATTAATCGAGAGGTTTGTTTCCGGTAAACCAAGACGTATTCGGTAACTGGCACTGGTTTGTATTGAAGCGGATTACGGTCTGCGGCGAAACGACGGCCCCTGCCTGTTGCCCAGCCTGCTCCTTCGGGTTTTACCCATATAATGTCATCGATAAAATCGTACCCTTCTTCAATGAAGATTCTATGGATATCAAAAGGGACCGCGATGCGCTTTGAAGCTTCATTCCTATTTGATCGTCTTATAAGTACAGGGGAAACATTCATGACGAAGAAGCGTCCTTCGGACAAAACACGATGGACATTTTGTATAACCTTCCTAATCTTTAATAGATATTCTTCGTACGTTATGAAGTCAGTATATTCCGGACGCGCGTTATAATAAGGGGGTGAACTAAAAACCAAGCTCACACTCCCCGACGGGAGGTCTTGGAGTACTTCTTCACTATCTCCTTGAGCAATGGTATTTCGTAATGAAGATAACTCGTATACCTCATTTAAACGCGTAGACCCTCCCTTATGCGAACTCTCTTTACGACCTAGCAGTCTGGCTTCGAGGTGGGGGATCGAGGTTGTCTTCTTTTCAATGATTAGTGATGTTCTCGCATCTATAACTATCTCACCTATATGCTCGCCACCTACTTTACTTAAGAGTGGTACACGCCAACAATGGTACCGATCATCTACTTCGGGGAGGCCGAAAATAATCGCTTTCTCTAATTGTGCCTTTTGTAGCCATAGCAAAGATACTCGTTTTGCGGCTTTTACGTCGAGAATAGTATAACCACGTTTCTCAGCGATCGTACGTTTACTGCTGACCATTATGCTTACTTTCCAGACATAAAGGGCTAATTATTACGGCCATGTTTCTATTCAATAGTATCAAATGCTGGAATAAAATGCACTAAAAAGAACGAGCTAAAAAGAAAGTTAGAATGAATTGAAGGAACAATTAATCTTCATTCACCTGCGAGATATTTATTGCTTTAAACATTTTCATGGTTAGTGTCGTAGCTCTAACCGTATCACGTCCGGGTCATGCTTTTTAGCTTGTAGGACTTATCCTTGATTGCTACGATATATCAGATCTTCCCCCCCCCTTCACTTTTTTTTGACAAATACGATAGAACTGTTATAATTATTGAAAACTAAACTATTGGAGACGCCGCATGTACCGGGTTTTAATCGTCGACGACTCCGAGCTCGTGCTCGCCCAGCTCTCCGACGCCCTGGCCTCGTTGGGCTTTGAGGTCGCGGGCAGGGCCGCCTCCGGCGCCGAGGCCATCGACCAGGCCGGCATCCTCCGGCCCGACATCGTCCTGATGGATATCCTCATGCCCGGCGCGCCCGACGGCATCGACGCCGCCCGCCTCATCAAGGAGACGCTCGACATCCCGGTCATCTTCCTTTCCGCCGCCGAAGACCCCGCCACCATCGACCGCGCCCGCGCCGTCGGCGCCTACGGTTTCCTCTCCAAGCCCGCCCCCGTCACGGAGCTGTCCACCTCCATCGAGATCGCCCTCAGGAGAAAACAGGCCGAAAACGAGCAGAACGAGATCTTCCGCGACGTCGTGGAGAACACCAACGACCTGGTCTACATCATCGACGGCAAGGGCAGGATCAAGTACGTCAACGAGCGCATCCTCAAGATCGGGGGCTACACCAAACAGGACGCCATCGGCAGGGAGTTCGCCTCGTTCCTCACCCCCGAATCGCTTGCGCGCGTCGTCGGGTTCTTCCGGGAGCAGGTCAAGGGAAAGGACGTCGGGCCGTTCGAGCTGGAGATCAAAGACAAGTTCGGCAACGTCCGGGTCGTCGAATCGCGCGAGCGGCTCGTCTGGAAGGACGGCAGGGTCGTGGAGGTCCACGGCATCGGCCGGGACGTCACCGACCGAAAGCGGGCCGAGGAGGAGCTCGTCACCGCCCGGGAGCAGTACCGGCTGCTGGTGGAAAACGCCGTGGAGGGGATCGCCGTGCTCCAGGACGGCGTCTTCAAATACGCCAACCCCACGCTGGAGCAGGCTGGCGGGCTACGCCCGGGGGGAGCTGGTGGGCCTGCCGTTCATCGATTTCGTCCACCCCGACGAGCGCGAGAGCATCGTCGAGAACCACGCGCGGGTGCTGGGCGGCGAAAGCAACCCCAATCTGATGACCCGCCGGTATCTCGACCGCAACGGCTCCGTGCACATCATCGACAACGCCTCGATGCCCTGCACCTGGGAGGGGCGGCCCGCCGCGATCGTTTTGATCAACGACGTGACCCAGTCGCGCCTCACCGAGCAGCTGCTGAAGGTCCAGCGGGATATCGGCGTGTACCTCGGCACCGCGGGCGAGCTGAGCGTCGCCACGGAGGGTGTCCTGGAGCGGCTCCTGGAGATCCCGGGGCTCGACTGCGGCGGCATCTACGTGGTACAGGAGCCGGGCGGGGTGCTGAGACTGGCGGCCCACGGGGGGCTTACCAGGGAATTTGTCTCCCGCGTTGAGTTCTTCGACCCCCGGAGCCGTGAAGCCGAAGAGATTCGCACGGGAAAGACCTTCATCGTCTCCCCGGCACAGATCGACCGGGATGCCGGCCTGGACTATATGCGGGCCGAGGGGATCAGGCACCTCGTGGTGGCGCCGGTCCTTTTCGAGGGGACAGCGGTCGCCTCGGTCAACGTCGCCTCCCATGCCGAGGACGCGATATCCGCGCATGTCGTGGCCGCCCTGGAGGACATCGCCGGGCGGCTCGGCAGCGCGATCCGCAGGATCAGGGACCAGGAGCTGCTGGCGGAATCGGAAAAGAAATACCGGACGCTCATCGAAAACGCGAAGGAGGGGATCGTCGTCATCCAGGACGGCGTCATCAAGTACGTGAACCCGAACGGCGCGCGGATGAGCGGCTATTCGTCGGACGAGCTGGTCGGCAGGCCCTTCGAAGAGCTGATCTACCCGGACGATGTGGCGGGGGTGGCCGCGCGGTATGAGCGCGAGATAGCCGGGGAGGACCTCGTGACCCCGAACATCTACCGGGTGCGGTGGAAGGACGGGAGCGTCCGCTGGGTCGAGGGGATCGGGATCTCCATCGAGTGGGAGGGGCGGCGCGCCTCGCTCAGCTTCGTCGAAGACATCAGCGAAAAGAAGCTCGTCGAGGACGCGCTCATGGAGTCGGAGCGCAAATTCCGCAGCCTCTTTGAGACCTCGCGGGATTTCATGTATATCGGGACGCTGGACGGAAAGCTCCTGGACTACAACACCGCGGGAAAACTCTTCTTCGGCTACACCGACGAAGAGATCGCGCGCCTGAACCTGAGGGACCTCTACGCCTATCCCGAGGAGCGCGACGCGTTCGTGGCCAGGGTCGTGCGGGAAGGCTCCGTGGAAAACTACGAGATCAAGCTCAAGAAGAAGGACGGCACGGTCATCGATACCCTGGTGACCGTGACCCTCAAGAAAGACGGGCAGGGTAACGCCGTGGGCGTGCAGGGGACGGTCAAGGACATCACGCAGATGAGGAGGCTGGAGCGCCAGCTCATGCAGACCGAGAAGCTCTCGAGCCTGGGCACCATGATCTCCGGGATCGCCCACGAGCTGAACAACCCCCTGACGGCGATCATGGGCAACGCCGAGATCCTGAGCAGGAACACGACGCTGCCCGAAGAAATAACCAGGAGGCTTGACGTCATATCCAAGGAGTCGGTCCGGGCCTCCAAGATCATCAGCAGCCTCCTCTCGTTTGCCCGGGAGCACCGGCCGGAGCGCAGGCTCATCAGCCTCAACGACTGCATCATCGAGTCCTACAAGCTGAGGGAATATAACCTGAAGGTCAGCAACATCGAGGTCGAGCTGACGCTGTCGGACGCGCTGCACCCCACGTACGCCGACCCCTACCAGATCCAGCAGGTCTTCGTCAACATCATCAACAACGCGCGCGACGCGCTCATGGAAAAGGGCGGAGGAACGCTTGCGGTCAGGTCGTACCAGCGGGCCGGGTCGCTGGTCGTCGAGTTTGAAGACAACGGCCCGGGGATACAACAGGAAAACCTGAAACGGATCTTCGACCCCTTCTTTACCACCAAGGAAGTGGGCAAGGGCACGGGGCTGGGGCTTTCGATGGCCTACGGCATTGTCAACGAGCACGGGGGGAAGATAGAGGCGGCCGGGGCGCCGGGTGGGGGGGCGAAGTTTACGGTCACGATCCCGGTGGTCGGGGCGCCGAGGTCCCGGGAGGGGACGGCCGCCGTGGCCCGGGACGACGGGCAGGCCGGCAAGCGCATCCTGATCGTCGAGGACGAGGGATATCTGCGGGAGCTCTTCGGCGACGTATTGACGGGGAGGGGGTACGAGATCAAGACGGCATCCAGCGGGGACGAGGCGATCGCGATGATCGGGGAAAAGGGGTTTGACGCGGTCATCACCGACATCAAGATGCCGGGGGGCGGGGGGATAGAGCTCTACCGGCATATAGCGGATAAACACCCCGGACTGGCCGGGAGGATGCTCTTCATCACGGGGGATATCCTCAGCGGGGAGACCAGGTCCTTTCTCACCACGACCGATTGTGTCTATCTCGAGAAGCCCTTCAAAATGAACGATCTGCTGGAGGCGCTCGCCGCACTCCTCGTGCGCTAGCCTTCGGCCGGAGCGGCCGACGATTCACCCGTTGTTTGTCTCTTGCTTTCTTTCGTCCAGACTGTATAATAACCCACACCATCACCCAAAAACTTCAACCCGAGGAGTGTCCTATGAACGGCGCCGAAAGACTGCAGATCGCGCTCAAACGGGGCATCCCCGACCGCGTCCCCCACATGGAGCTTGCGTACAACGAGGGGCCCATAATCGGGATAGCCAGGCACTTCACCGATAACGTCCCGCCGCTCAACTTCGTCCAGAGGATGAGCATAGAGGACAAGCTCAAGCTCTTCGAGGCGCTGCTCCTGTTCATCGAGGAGCTTGACGTGGACGGGGTCTCGCTGCGGGTCCTCGGCAAGAACGAGGACCTCGACGAGAAACACGTCAAAGACCCCTGGGGGGTCACCTATCTCCTCTCGCCCATGGGCGACTCCCCGGTGGTGGACGGGCCCATCAAGGACGAGTCCGACCTGAAGGGATATAAACCGCCCGTGACCACCGAGGCCGACCTCCTGTCGCTGGCCTACGGGGCCGCCAAGATCAAGGGGAGGCGCGGGGTGGTGCTGGCCCTCCGCTGCCCCTTCCGGCTCTCCTGGAGCATGATGGGAAGCCTGAAATATCTCCTCATCGCCTATCGCAGGAACCCGACGCTCGCCCACCGGCTCATGCGCATGGCCACCGACCACACCATCCAGACCATCGAGCTGGGCGTGAAGCTCGGTGCCGAGATCGTCGCCATGGACGGGGACCTGGCCTTTGACAGCGGCACCTTCATGTCGCCGGGCCAGTTCCGGGACTTCGTGGCCCCCTACTATGCGGAGTTCGTGGCCGTGGCGCACCGCCTCGGGGTCCCCATCGTCAAGCACAGCGACGGCGACCTCACGCCGATCATGCCGGACCTGGTGGCGGCGGGGTTCGACGGAATCCACCCCATTCAGCCCCAGTGCATGGACCTGGGCAAGGTCAAGAAGGAATACGGGAAGAAGGTGTGCCTGCTGGGCAACGTCGACTGCATGTACGTGCTCACGCGGGGCAGTGCCGAAGAGGTGGAAGCGGACGTGAAGCGGGCGCTGGCCCAGGGGTCGGCCGGGGGCGGCTACATCATCACCTCGTCCAACACGATACACCCCGACGTCAAGCCGGAAAACTATATCACGATGGTCCACGCCATCCACAGGTACGGCGTCTACAAGGGACAAACGACCGGGGCGGCAGGCTGAGGACGCTCGGCGTCCCGACACCGCTCGCGGGCGGTTCGGCCGGCCACTCCCCGGCAAATGAGCGCGGTGGCTCCGAGTTCTCCGACAAAACGGGTCAATCCATATACTCGGCATGTTTCGATCACAGCTCCTGTGTGAGTAATCTCACCGTTTCGTCCATTTTTTCTGGTAATTTATCCAATATTTGGTATTATTGGTACAAATGTCCACCGGATCGATACCCTGTGCGGGCCGGGAAAGCCCGTTTCCTCCCCTGCGTTTGCAGTCGTGACCATGGAAGCGTCAATACTCATCATTGAAGACGACCAGTTCTTCAACAGATTCCTTTCCGATTGTCTGACCGACAAAGGATACCGGGTCCACACGTGCACCACGGGAACCGAGGGACTGCGCATGATCCAGACCGTGCGGCCCGATTTGGTGCTGCTGGACCTGATGCTTCCCGACGTGAACGGGCTGGACGTCCTCCAGAAGGTACGCGAGGCGTACGAAACTCCCCAGGTCATCATATTGACCGGTTACGGGTCCATCGAGACGGCCATCGACGCGATGAAGCTCGGGGCCAGCGACTATCTCACCAAGCCCATCCGCGAGGATGAGCTGATCCTTTCGATCAAGAAGAACCTCAAACATCTGGACCTCATCCGGGAAATCGAATACCTCAAGGAAGCCGACCGCAAGAAGTTCAACTTCAACTACATGGTAGGCCGATCCCCGAGGATGAATGAGATATACCGGCTTGCCCTCTTCGTGGCCCAGTCCGAGACCGCCAGCGTTCTCATCGAGGGAGAGTCGGGAACGCGGAAAGGAATACCTGGCTCGCTTCATCCACTACCGCTCCGCCCGAAAGGACGAGCCCTTTGTGGAGATCAACTGCGCGGCGATCCCCGAGAACCTCATGGAAACGGAGCTCTTCGGATACGAGCCGGGAGCCTTTACCGACGCCCGGGTGCGCAAGCGGGGGCAGTTCGAGCTTGCGTCCAAGGGGACGGTCTTTCTGGATGAAGTTGGGGAGATGTCGGTCTTCCTGCAGGCCAAGCTGCTCAGATTCCTCGATTCCATGACCTACAAGCGGGTGGGGGGCACCACGGATATCAAGCTGGATACCCGGGTTATCGCCGCCACCAATAAGGACCTGGACCGTGCGGTGGAAAACGGTGAGTTCAGGAAAGACCTCTACTTCCGCCTGAACGTGATGCACCTTAAGCTTCCGAGCCTGAGAGAGCGCAGGGAAGACATCGAGCTCTTTGCCGCCGTCTTTCTGGAGGAATACAGCAAAAATCTCAAGAAGAAGATCAAAGGCTTCTCGGAGCCGGCCGTGGAGTGGCTCACCAGTTACCACTGGCCGGGTAACATCCGGGAGCTCAAGAATGTTATCGAGCGGGCGGTCATCGTCTCCGAGGGCGCGACCATCAGCACCAGGCACCTGTCGATCGACGGACAGGGGAAGGCGCCGTCCGACTCGTTGATTCCAGCGTTTCTGCCTGAGGAAGGGGTGGATTTTAAGGAGATCGTCGACCGGGTTTCGTATGAACTGATAACAAAGGCCCTCTCCCAGACCGGGGGGAACCGCTCCCAGGCGGCGCGACTCCTCTCCATCCCACGCCAGGTGCTTCTCTACCAGATGAAGAAGCTCGGCCTGGATTAGCAGGGGGGCCCTCCCGGGGCCGTCACGCCCGATCCACTGGTGGCCGGCAAAATATTTTGCAGCGGCCGCCCTTTTTTCGACATCCCCGAACATATTGATATTACGACCTATTCTTTATCGATAACGCGCTCGGCACAACCAGGTGCATATTTTCCGCTATCTGCTTGGCTTCTTTCCCCATTTGACTGCCGGGATTATTCGGCCCCTCCCGTAACTAGATGATATTACTATAGATATTCCCTATGAGCGACCGGCCATTTCGCGACCGATCAGCTTTCCAGGCACGCTATTTGCTTTAATTTATCTGTTGGATTGCGCTCTTTTTCCGCAAGCCCGAGGGCCCGTGCTCCTCACTTGCTTTTTGAAGGGGAGATAAATGAAGCAAGGCGACAGAAAGATCCTGATCGTCAACACCCAGGCCGCCTACGCGGAGTTCTTGAAGACGAACATCGAAATGATGTTTCCCGCACAGGAAATCGCGGTGGCCGAAAGCGGAGAGGCAGCTCTGGAGCTGATAAACCGGTCCAGATGTGACCTGATTATTACCGACCTGGTGCTCCCCGGCATGGGCGGCGTCAACCTCTTCTACGAGCTGAAGGGGCGGTATCCCCAGATCAAGACGATACTTCTCTCGGACAGCTTCGACGTCAAGCGGATAAAGGTCCTCCAACAGGAGGGATTATTCGGATACGTCGAAAAGCCCTTCCTGATGGAGAGCCTTTCGGATCTGATCGAACGCGCTATCGGAGCCTAACAACGCCGGTCGCGAAAGAGAGCCGATCCGCCACTTTTTTTCTTCCCTTTTTTCCCCGAGATCTGTATACTTCAAATGAACCATATTCACTTAGTCTATCCGGGATGCCGGAGGAGCCAATGTCGCAGACGACCAACAGAGCGCGCACCGAGCACGATAAGGAGCAGAAACGGCAGAAGCTCATGAACTCGGCAATGGACCTCTTCATCGAGCGGGGGTATAAGACCCCGACGGTCGAGATGATAACCGAGCGGGCCGGCACGAGCGTCGGTACGTTCTACCTCTATTTTCGGGGTAAGGACGAGATATACAAGGTCTTTCAGAGGGAGGCGATCGATATCCTCTCCGGGATGATCTTCCAGGGACTCGCAAAGCGAAGCGGATCGGCCCGTGAGAAGCTCATCGCAGCCGCAGCCGCCTATCTTCGTTTCTATCGCGACTTTCCGGAATATTACGGATTCATCGCATTGATCAGTCTGGGCGGACGTGAAGAGCTCCGGGAGAGCAAGAGCGAGATCGGAAAGATCGTCGATTCGACGACCCTGGCGATTCTGCGCCGCGTCGAGGCGGTGATCACCGAGGGCATTCAGGGTGGGGAGTTTCGACAGGTGGATGCCTGGAGGACCGCCTGCGCCCTCTGGGGGTTGATAGACGGGTGCATACTGATGGAGGAGCGGGACAATACCCGTGTCATCGGCATGACGCTCGATGAGCTCGTCTGGCACGGCCTGGAGACGGCCTTTTCGGGTGTCGACCTCAGGGACCCGCCGTCGGAATAGAGGGCCGGGAGCCTTTCCGTTGAAGGCCGTCTATTCACGCACGATCCTGAGGTTACGGAAATCGGTATTTAGGATGCAACAACCATTTCGTAAGGAGGTAGTATGAGTGGTCTAAACAACCCTCAGGCAACTGAGGCCGCCCTGAAGATCCTCAGAAGCGGGGACCCTTTCCAGTGGTACGTCATAACGCTCCTGGCGCTGGTGTTCTATGTCTACTTCAGGGAGATGAAGAACAAGAACTGGAATTCGATTGCCGCAGGTCTTTCCCTCTATATGGTCCACTGGACAGCCGAAATCATCAACGCGCTGATCCAACACTTCTCCGGCAACGCGCTCTGGACGGTCCCAACGGGTACCGCCTTCCTGATCCTGGTGGGCGTTGGGGTTGAGCTCTCGCTCATGTTCGTCATCGCCGGACTGATCTTCTCTCTCATACTTCCCGACGATCCGAAGGTCAAGATCTTCGGGGTCCCCAACCGCCTCTTCTTCGCGGTGGTAAACGCCGCCTTCTTCTCGATCTTCGAGATATTCCTGGCCAAGACGCCGGCCTTCGTCTGGATCTATCCGTGGTGGGGGGCGGTTCCCGTCTTTATTGCCGTTTATATCCCGTTTTTCGTCGTTTCGATGTACAGCTATGACTGGAATCGGAAGACCCAGAAGGTCGTCATCGGTACGATGTTTGCGGTCAACGCGGCGATGCTGATCGTCTTCGCGGGAATCCTGAGGTGGATCTGAGATAAACGCGCGGATTCGGCCGAGATGGCACGAGCCGGGGCACTGAGGAGATCGAGACAGCGGGAGGTCGCCGATAAGCCCGGCACCGCGAGCCCGGCCAATCTCTGCGGCCGGGCCGTGGCATCTCGAAGAGGTCGCGTCTGCGTCAAGCGACCTCACCGCTCCGTCGGTTCGTAGAAATGACGCAAGCGGGAGGGGTTTCCCCTCCCGCTTGGTTTTTCCTACGCCGGCAGACGTAATCGAAAAGGTCGTCGCCCTGATCCGAATCGCGCGCCTGCCTGCTAGTGGGTCGAAACAGTGATTCGCCTCACGATGTCTTTTGCCGTGGTGAGGCCCGTGAGGTCGGGATTGATGCTCCCGTCTGTTCCGTCCGGGCTCCCGTGTCCGACGGGGGTAAGCTCCCACGTTCCGGGTCCCGAAGAGAGGTCGACGGTCGCCGCATAGACGATCGACGGCTGGCCGCTGACCCCACCCCGGGAGTAGTTGGCCGAGCCTTCGTCGGCGGTTTTGGGGTAGGCCTCGTTGTAGTCGCCGGGGTTATTGACCTCGGCCATGATCACGAACCGGCTGATTTCCTTGGGGACCCTGGTCATGAGACGGAAATCGCCCGCGGGGCTGGCGGCGGTGACGGCGTCGGTCAGTGGATTTTCCCGCGTGGGCATGAAGAGGCCGTCGGGATAGACAACCCCCCGCCTGTGCGACCAGCACGGAAGTGACTCCGGCCGCCTTATCTTCTTCGATATCATCCACCCCTGAGTGCCGGCTTTTTCCGTGACATAGAGGGTATCGACGTAGTGACCGTCAGGGTCCTCGATCCAGACAGCGATCTGCGGCGTGAGGTCCATGGGGATGAGCCCGAAGACTTTCGTCGGTTGGGCGTAGTGCTCACCTTTCTCGAAAGAAAGGATGATGTCCGTGCCCGTTGTTTCGGCCCTGGTGGTGATGGTTATGTTATCATTCGTATCCTGTGCGCAGGCCGAAGCCAGGCAGAGCAACAACACCATGATAGCCAATAATCCGATCTTTTTCATAGTCCCTCCTGCTAAGGTAAGTCCTTGATCCATCGCGGGGATCTGCCGTCATCGAAACGCCGTATCAGAGTGCGGCGCCGATCCTGCGTGCCTTGCCCAGCACCCGGCCGGGGATTTTATCCATCCTGCGCGTGTTGCCCAGCATGATCGTGCCGACGATCATAAAGCCCCCGCCGGCCAATACCGTCTTGACGGATCTCACGGCGCCGGCCGCCTGGGAGGGGAGGAGATTATAGGGCCAGGGGGCTGACGATGCCGTCACGATGAGGGCCTTCTTCCCCTTATGGAGCTTGTGGGGCAGCAGCGAGATTCCGAAATGCTCAAACGTGGTGACATTGCGGTCAAACAGGGCTTTCAACGGCGCGCTCATGTTGCCCCAGTAGGTGGGGGTGCCGACGACCAGGACGTCGGAGGCAGTGATCTTCTCACCGATTACGTGGCCATCGTCGCGCGGCAATGCGCAGGGCTTATCGGGCCGGCACTTCATGCAGCTGATACAGGGCTTGATCGAAAGGCCGTAGACGTCGATCCACTCGACGTCATGTGTGCCGCGCGCCCCGTCGGCGACGGCCGAAAGGAGCCCGGCGACCTTACCCTTCTTTTTCGGGCTCGCGTTGAGCACAAGCATTTTCATGTCGGTTTTCTCCTTCCCCTATCTGCTGTTTTGCGCCCTGAGGCCGGACAGGAACAACTCGATCGCCCGGTCCGTCAGCGGCGTGATGTCTTTCCAGAACCGGGGTGCGAGGCGCTTGTGGATAAAGAGCCTCGCCACGCCGTACATAAAGGCCAGCCCCAGGTTGGCGTCCACATCCAGGTCTTCGGCAAGAAACTCCCCGGACTGTTTGCCGCGCGATATGATCTCATAGGCGTGGCGGTTGGCCTTGAAGTATTGGGCGAGGCCCTCTTCGGTGAGGTCCGTGGCGGGGGTAAGTTTATCGAAGACGAGATCGGCCATCGCGGGGTTTTCGATGTACCAACCGATGAACGCGCGCATCAGGTCGGTCAGCTGCTTTTTGACCGGGTCGCCCCTGTTGTAGGCGGCCGTCAGGATCCTATCCAGGTCGTCGATGATGTCAAGCTTGACGGCCGCAAAGAGCCGCCCCTTGTTTTCAAAATAGTAATAGATCGTCGTCGATGAAACGCCGCATGCCGCGGCGATTTCCCTCATGGTGACGGCGACAGGGTCCTTTTCGGTGGTGAGCGTGAGCACCGCCTTCCTGATGGCGGCAATCAGCTCGGGATTTTCGGGACGGGTCATGGGCGCCTCGGAGAGATCTTTCGGGCGGGCACGCCCAAAGAGTTATCTTATATCAGTAAACTTAACAGCGTTACAATTACTATACTCTACCACGTTGTGGTGTCAAGGCCTTTTTCCTCGTTTTTGAAAAAAAGGCAGGTCGCCGGACGAACGCGGGTGACGTTGTGGGACAAAGAAAGGGGCGCATGAGCGCCCCCTTAACGGTCGATGAGAAGAGAGACGGTCTATTTCACCGGCACCGGGATCCTGCCGACGGCGTCCTCCGAAAGACTTCCCATCAGCAACATCCCCTTATACTCCACGATATTGGTGACCTGTCCGAAGGCGCCGGTGGGGTCTTGCAGGTTATGGACAACGCCGCCCTTTTCGTCCAACCCCAGCACGAAGCCGTAGTTCTTTGGGGCCGGCATGAGAGCCGCGGGCAGCCGCCGGATCACCTTCCTCAAGAACGGGTGTGGAAAGAGGACGGTGTCGGCAAGCGCATCGCGCGGCGAGACGATGGTCACCCAGAATATTCCTCCGGAGCCCGTCGCAAGCCCGTCGGGGAATCCGGGCAGATCGTCGATAAAGACCTCGGAAGCTCCGGCGTCCGGCCCGGAGAGGACGACCTTCAGTACCCGGTACATCCCCATCTCGGCAACCAGCAGGAACGAATTGTCAGGGGCGACGGCAATGCCGTTCGGGAAATAGAGGTCGCCCTGCACCAGGCGCGTCTCTTTCGTCGCGGGATCATAGGCCAGGAGCCTCCCGTTTGGGCGGTGTTCCAGGATCTCGTCCATGTAGTCGGCGTCGGCAAACTTGCTCGAGACGTCCGAGAAGTAGATCAGGCCGTCCGGGGCGATGCCGATGCCGTCTACGTTCCTGAAGGGGACGCCCCCCTGCTCGGTGGTCAACAGAGTAATCGTGCCGTCCGGGGCAACGGATTTCAGGCCGTTCTTCCCGTTGCAGACGATGAGGTTACCGGCGGAATCGAAGGCGATGCCCAGCGGCCACCCGCCGATCTCGACGAAGAGCTCGGGGTTTGTACCGTCCTTGTCGTAACGGATGATGCGGCCGTCCTTGGTCCCGGCGTAGATACGGCCCTCGCGGTCCACCGCCACTCCCTCCAGAGCGGAGCCGGTCTTCGATTCCAGGCGCTCAACTTTCGAGAGGAGGTCGTTTTGGACGTACGGGCCGGTGAGGGCCGGGGCGGGCGGCGGGGTCCAGGCGGTGGGGTCGATGGGGACGGGCCAGAACAAGAGATAGGCAAGGAGAACGATCAGGACAGCCGAGGAGCGACAACGCGATGGGATGTCTCTTCATGGGATGACTCCTGAATGGGATGGATAATGCAGGGTAGATTATATATTCGTCCGGCCGGGTCGGCAAGGAAAATTATGTCAAACGCCGGGGCCGTGTCGGCCATCGAGGCAGGTCCGGTCTTCCGGGGGAAGCGGGGACCGCCGGCGCGTCGAAAGGCGGTGCTCAGATGTCCGCGCAATGTCTTTCCGGCTGACCGGCCGCTCGGCGGGAATCCTGGAGGGTGGGCCTTTTCCGGATGCTTCATTGTGCGGGCAAGGAGATCCTTTTCCGATGGGCGCTACATGCGGTCGGGATCGGACACGACGTCCTCCCGTCCGAGGGTCAGCAGGTGCCCGTTTTCGGCCAGCCATTGCCGCGCACGCTGGTAGTTCGGGTACATTTCCGACACCCGATCCCAGAAACGCCGGGAGTGATTCGGTTCCAGGATATGGGCAAGCTCGTGAACCACAACATAGTCGATGACTGACAGGGGAGCCATCGCCAGCCGCCAGGAAAAGTTGAGGGCCCCCTGGGATGACGCCGATCCCCAGCGGCTTGCCGCCCAGGAGATATTGATCTTCTTGAAGGAGATGGAGTAGAGTTGTGCATAGTGGGCGACCCGGGGAGGGATGATCTCCTCGCCCTTCTTCCGGTACCAGACGAAAAAGAGCCGCCGCGCCTGGGCTTGTGAACGCTTCCTGAGGACGAACTTGTATCCTGAAAAGGAGAGGTGGGGCATGGCGTCCTCACTGACCAGGAGCGGATACTCCTTTCCGAGGAGCAGAAAGGTCTCGCCGCTGACGAATTTTCTGTCGGGAATTGACTCAAGCCGCGCGCGTATGAGGTTCTGTTTTTCGATGATCCATTGCCGCTTTTCCGATACGATCTTCTCGATCGTCTCCATGGGCGCGTTTTTCGGCGCCCTGACGATGAGGGAAGCGTCGCGGCCGATCTCCAGGCCGATGCTTCTCCGGCCCGATCTAATGATTTTGTCTATGGTAATGTTTTTCATGGCTACTCCAGGGGTTTGACCGCCCTGACGCGGTTCCAATAGAAAAGGGCAACCCCGTGGGGATGCTCGATACGACGCCGCATCTCGGTGAGCACGATGTCGATGTCGTGTTCCGCGATCATTGCGCGCTTGATCAATGGATCGCGCGCCCCGAAGAGTATGTCGTGGGCGTTGCCGAGCCAGGCGCGGTATCCTGCGGGATCATCCTCGGTGTATATTTCCGGCTCAAGGGAGAGTGTGATGTCGCGGGCACCGGCTCGCTGAAAAATCTCAAAGAGCTTCCTGCCGATATAGGGATCGCCGGTGAGGTTTATCTGAAGCTGACAGAACTGTTTCAGAAGAGCGTCGTGCCCCTCTATGGGCGGCCAGTAGAGGACGTTGTGGAGATCATTTTCCTGGCAGGCGAGCGCTCCCCCGGGTCCGGTAACCCGAAGCATCTCCCTGACCACGCCGACGGGATCGAAGACGTGCTCCAGGAGATATCGGCAGTAGGTGAGATCGAAGCTCCCGTCGGGAAGGCCGCTTTTCAGCACGTCGGCCTGGATAAGGATCGCATTTGAGTTATGACGGTTTGTCTCTCGGGCCGACCTGAGCTGCTCCTCGGATATTTCGACTCCGGAGATGACGGCGCTCGGGAATCGCCCCGCGATCGCGTCAATCAGGGTACCGAGCCCGCAGCCGAAATCGCAGATCTTCTTTCCCGAGAGGTCGCCAAGGTATCTGATGAAGGAGTCGTTGGTAATCCGATTAAGGAGCCCGAGTCTCTGTTGTTCCGTATCGGACGTGCCGTGAATATAGTCCATTGCTTTCGGAGAAACGATCCCGCTAAGATAATCACGCGGCCGGCGACGACGCGGCCACTCCAGCCAAGGCCTAATAAACTTTTTATAGCATACCATAAAGGTCGGGAAAAACGGTAGTAAAAAATGATCTAATGGAAATAATATATTTCACTAATTACAATAAATACTCAATTATTTGTACTATTGTAGAACTAAGTTAATTTCGCGCGTCCTTCTTATTCCCTTTTGACACGGCCCGGGCTAAACCGATCCGTCTAAAAGGACGCGACCGCCACAGCCGCCGATCTCATCATTTTGGAGAATCAGACCCGGTCGAGAAGAGTCCGCGCGGTGGACAAGAAGTGAGGCCCGACCCCGGCCGCTCCTCCGTCGGACCGGCGTCTATTTCCCGGCACTGTATAAGGAGGTTTATGTGAGGAATATCCCGACGGCAATTGGCGGGAGGGTCACGAAGTTGCGGGGTAGAGATCTCATGGGGGACGTCGTAGAGAGCCCCTCAAGGAGGGGACGCCTGCACGGTTCGGCAGGCATCCGGGTGTGCTGCTTGGCCGACGCTTAAACCGTAATGTCGAAGAACGATTTTACCGCCCAACCGATCAGAAACGAAAGGGCCGCGACGCCGAAAATGATCGCCGCCATTTCGGCGAATCTCCTCATAAAAGAGACGTCCCCGGTCACGGAGATGTAAAACGTGAAGAATAGGATGATCGTCATGGCAACGGTCATGGTAAGCAGAAGGGCAGCCACCGGTCCCTGGAACAGGAGGTAGGGAACGATCAACAGGACGACGGTCACGATGTAGATGGTACCGGTGTAGATGGACGCCTTGATGGGGTTCTTGGAGTTTCCCTCGGAGCGCGTCGATTGGTATTCGGAAGCGGCCATTGAGAGGGCGGCGGCGATCCCCGTGATGAGCCCTGCCGCCGCGATGATCCTCGTGTTTTTCAGGGCCAGGGTAAAGCCTGCCAGCGTCCCCGTCAGCTCGACAAGGGCGTCCGACAGGCCCAGCACAATCGAGCCGACGTAGCGAAGCCGCTCTTCATCGATGAGGCTTAGGAGCTCTTTTTCGTGTTCATTCTCGTCGGCGATGATGCCGGCCATGTCCGGGACGTCCCCCGACAGACTCCCGTATACGATCTGGGCGTTTTGTTCTCCGCGCTCAAGGAGCTTGAGCGCAAAAGTGATGCCAAGGAGTCTGGCCATAACGTAGTAGACCAGAACCCGCAGGCGATTGGGAGCGGCCTGTGCTCCAATCAACTTCGTCCAGAACTCGTAATGTTTCCGCTCATCGTCGGCTATGCGCACCAGGACCTCTCGGTTATGGGAATCCAGGACGGCGTCGGCAAGCCGCCGGTAGATCATCATCTCGGTGGCCTCTGCCTTCTGCAGGACAACGATACGCCGTCTTATTTCCGGTGTGAGATTAGCCATCGATTCTCCTTTCGTGAGGGTGCGCTCACGAACTTGGGGCGATGCCTGATAAGGGAAACGGCCGCGGCAGCGCTGCTCACGTTTTTTCGTATATGTACTGCATGATGATGACGTCAAGCAGTCGCCCGAACTTGCGGCCGACCTGACGCATCACTCCAACCGTGACAAACCCGGCCGACGTGTGGAGGGCGACGCTTACGTCGTTACCCTCGGCGATCCGGGAAACCACCGTGTGCAGACCGACGGCGCGGCCCCGATCGACGATCGCCGAGAAGAGGCGCTTCCCAATCCCCCGCCTCCGGTGGGAGCGGGCGACGTAAAGTGATATCTCGGCGGTGCCGTCGTAGGCGGCACGGTCCGAATATCGCGACAGCGCCGCCCATGCGGCAAGAACGCCTCCCTGTTCGGCGACTATGACCGGATGACCCGCGTCGTGGGAGGAAAACCAGGCCGTGTAATCTTCGATCGTCTTGGGTGTGGTGTCAAAGGTGGCGGTCGAGGAGACGACCGATTCATTATAGATGTCGACTATCGCCGGTATGTCGGAGGGCGCGGCGTCTCTGATCGTTACCGGGCCGGTCTGGTCGGACATACGTAAAGACCTCACTACGGGCAAGCATCCCGGTGCCCGGTCGTCCCGTCTTTCGGGGGCACGGCCTTAAGCGTCGTTGCCTGACCTATTCCTGCTTTTCCAGAAACCTTCGTATCATAATCCGGTAGAGCGGAGAGAAAAGGCCGGGGTGGAGCCGGTAGACAAGGGCCGAGAGCCGGGCCGATGCGGGAAAAGTGATTACCGCCCTGTTCCTCGCAACCCCGGTGAGTATCCGGCGGGCGGCCTTCGTGACGTTCATCATAAACGGAAAGTATTCGGACGGCTCGATTTTTTCGGGCTTAAAGGTCTCGGCATTCTCAAAGATCTCCGTATCAACAACCCCGGGGCAGACGACGCTGACCCTGACGTTGTGCAGGGCGGCCTCGTGCCTGAGGGAAGTCGATAATCCCACGACCGCGTGCTTCGTGGCGGAGTAGGCGCAGGTGAGAGGTGTGGGGATGAGGCCGGCCAGGGAGGCAGTGTTGACAATGTGTCCGAATCCCTGCCGGCGCATGATTCGGTAAGCGGCATCGGTCCCGTGGATAACGCCCATCAGATTGATATCGATGATACGACGCCAGTGCTCGGGCGTCATGTCGCAGAATTCCCCTCCCATTCCGATCCCGGCGTTATTGAAGACGAAATCGATTTGCCCGAAACGGGATGCAGTATCATCGATGAGACGCCCGACGGCGTCACGATCCGCGACGTCGACGGCCGCGGCCCGAGCGGTTCCTCCTGACTCCACGATCGTCCGGACAGTTGATCGGGCGCCCGCCACGTTGATATCGGCGGCAATGACAGACGAACCGCGCGCGCCCAGCTGGGTGCAGATCGCGCGGCCGATTCCGGAGGCCCCGCCCGTAACTATTGCGACGGCACCAGAATAAAGATCCATATGTGTTCCCCCCCGGTCGTATCTATCAGGGATTTTGCTCGCCGTCAGTTGCGCCGCCTGCTGTTTACGGCGTGATTGTTCACCGTCGACTCTTTGTGCCTGTACATCAACCGGTCGGCAGAATGGATCAGGTCGTAAGCGGAGATGCCGTCGCCGAGGACCGCGATACCGTAGCTGATCGTCACCCCGCCCAGCTCGTCGCCCGTTCGCAGGCTGATGCGCTCGATGATCTCTTCGGCCGTATTCCTCTGGGCATGGGGGAGGATCAGGGCAAATTCGTCCCCGCCGAAGCGATAAGCGCTGTCCACTTCCCTCCTGATGGAATTGAGGGTAATCTTTCCGATAGCCTTGAGTATGTCATTGCCCCTGAGGTGGCCGTAGGTGTCGTTATAGGACTTGAAATTATCGACGTCAAAGATAACCAGGCAGAGCGGATAGCCGACCCGTCCAGCCCGATCCGCTTCCTCTTCTATCTTATCGACGAAATGGCGTTGATTGAAGAGACCCGTCAGGTCGTCGGTAATAGCGAGCCGGGTGAGCTCCCGCTCCATTTTCTTGGTTTCGGTGATCTCCCGGGTAAAAACGGCCCACTGCACAACCATCCCCCCGTCGTCGATTATGGGATGTATGTTGACGTCATGCCAGCGTCCGTCCTGCTCATCTTCAAATCGGAGCGGCCGTTTCGTCAACACGACGATTTCGGCCCGCTCTCTTCTTCGGGAGGCGACTTCGGGAGACAGGAAATCATAGACGTTCTTGCCGACGAGATCGGCGGGAGGTGTGCCGAAACCCTCGGCGGCCTTGGCGTTGAGGGCGTCGATCGTTCCGTCAAGGGAAAGGAGCATCGCTCCCTCGGCGGTAGCATTAAGAAGCGCCTGCTGGGTCTTATCACTTTCCCGACAGAGCTCCTCGATCCTTCTATACCTCGCGACCAATGAGTGCGCGTAGATAGAAAACCCCAGAATGAGGCCGGCGATGACAACCCGCATCCAAAGCTCTTCGGGTTCCGGGGAGAAAACCTGTTGGATGATCGTGCCGGAGGCGAAGACGTACGAGTCCACGGTTGACTCGATAAGCCAGTAGCATGCCACCAGCATCACTCCCAGGGCAACGATACTGCTGTTCGACCAGACATGTTTAACCCTGCTTTTCATGTCTCCACCCCAACCACGCGCGTTAGACGTCTTTATATTAGTGTACCATTAAGACCGTTCCATTTCAAGGCCGTTTTGACTGAAGTGAGGGCTCGTCCGGCTACGGGAATCTCTTGCATAGATACGAATAATCGGATAGTGTGAGAGAGGCATGAAATAAGAACCGCTCTTTTCTTTCGGGAGGAATGCTCATGAAGAAAAAGGTATTGATCGGTTCCGTCGTCATTATCGTCGCTCTTGTCGGCCTTTTTTTCGGCGTATACCACTACGTATACGGGCTTGCGCAGGAAAAGCCGGACAATAATCCCGGCGCGTTCGTCACCGAGGTTAAACCCGGCTTTTCGGGCAGCGTCCTGGTCTGCGTCGGCGACAGCATTACCCACGGAAGGGTCAGCGACAACTACGTTGATATCCTGTCGGACGACCTGGGGAAAAAGGGCATTTACGTCGTCAATGCCGGGATAAACAGCGAGCTCGCCTATAACGTGCTGATGCGCCTGGATTCGATCATCGCGTGTGACCCCACCTACGTGACCGTATTCATCGGGACAAACGATGCCCATGGAGTCCTGACCAAGGAGCAGGGAGAAAAAGAAGTTGTCGAAATGAAGCTTCCGCAGATGCCGACCGAGCAGTGGTACCGTGAAAACCTGACCGAAATCGTCCGGAAACTCAAGGCGTCCACACACGCCCGGATCGCGCTGCTGTCGATCCCTCCCATCGGGGAGGATTCGGGCGACCCGGCCTTTCTCGTAGCCGAGCGCTACTCCGCCGACATCAGGGAAATTGCCGCGGCCGAAGATGTCTCGTACCTGCCGCTCTTTGAGACGATGGCGACCTACCTCCGGGATCATCCCCATACGGCCCTTCCGTACGCGAGGGGGCGACACACCCGCGAGATGTATATCGGCATCGGGCGGCACTTCCTGTTGGGCGCCTCCTTTGACGATATTTCCAGGAGCAACGGTTTTGTCCTCGAGACCGACTACCTCCATCTTAACGCGACGGGGGCGCGCATGGTCGCGGACTTGATCGAGGGATTCGTGCTGAAGAGTCCCCGATAGGGGATGACCGATCCGGAAAGTGGCGTTCCATTAGGAAGCGCCCAACGGGAGTTTTCATGCCGTCGAACGGAGTCGGAAACGGAACATCGTCCCGGGTAGCGTCCCTGAACGGGGACGACGGGGACCACGGCCAGGCTATTTGAACGTGACGTCAGGGTCTTGGCGCGCGGGCATTTTCACGTATTCGTGGGCCGGCCACCCGAGGGAGACGCAGCCGTAGATCCTGTTGCCCGCGGGAATGGAGAGGGCTTCTCCGATCGCCGGGACATATTCGGCGGCCGAGACGAAGTACCGGTTGATGCAGCTGCCCAGACCCATGCTGTGGGCCGCCAGCACGACGTGGAACGCCGCGTAGAGGCAATTATCAATGGAAGAGGGATTTTCCGTCGTGGCGTGGACGAGGCAGACGACGGGCGCCCCGCGAAAGATACGGTCCTTTCCGGCCTTGAAAAACTCATAATTCAGTTCGAAGCTGTGCTCCATTTCGCGGACAGTCGGCGGAAAACTCTCGGGAGATTTGTGAACCATTGATGCCAGATTCCCGTAGAATTCCGAGGCAAGCCCGGAGAGCTTCCTGATGGTCGATCCATCCCGGATGACGATGAAAGAGACGTTCTGAGCGTTGTGGCCGGTGGGGGCGAATCGGGCGGTATCGATGAGCCGATCCAGTGTCTCCTTGGGAACCTCCCGGTCAAGCCAGGAACGACAGCTGCGCCGGGAGCGGAGGAACGGGAGAAGGAGCTCCGGGGCGATGCCCGTTTCCGGCACTGGTGTGAACTGATCGAGGTCGAGTCCCGAGTGAATCACCGCGTCTTCGGGACAGACCGCGGCACAATGGCCGCAGCCGATACAGTACTCCTGCGCGTGCGTCTTGACGGCGGCGTCTTCCATGAAGAAGATATGAGCGGGACAGGTGTCGACGCACGCTTCGCAGGCAATGCAGCGCGCTTCGTCAATGGATATGCTGTTCATGGTAGCCTCCTCAGTGCTGCGCGGGATATCCGCGGCCCGGCCATATGAAAGATGCAGACGAGTCAAGCGGCTCTTGGGGCCGGTCCGGGCGGCGCCCCATGCGGCCGGGGTCCAATACCGGTCTATCGCAGCGGGAAAGCGCCGGCTATCAATAGAACGAGACCCGGGAGAAGCGGCGTCTGATCGCCCGGGCGAACCAGACCTTCGGATAGCCGAGGACCATCGTTATCCCGACCCGGTTTTCCCGAGGAATACCGTACTTCTTCTTGATTGTCCTCCCCCCGTGCCTCAGATATGGGCCGACACTCCCGATCATGCAGCCGCCCAGCCCCTGGGCCTGGGCCGCAAGCATCGCGTACGTTGCCGCAATCACGGTGTCGGCGGGGTCGGCAGCCGGACGTATATGAAAGACCATCGCCAGCGGCGCGCCATACAGGAGCCAATCCTTGCCTTCTGTCTGCTTTTCGAGGATGGTGGATATCAGCGGAACGGTAAAACTCTTCATAAAGGCGTAGGCGTCCCTGCCGATGAACGGCCTCATGAGGGCCAGAGAGAGCGGCGAGAGGATGAAACGGGAGCGCCGCATGTCGGCTATCATGTCCGAGGAGAACTCTCGGACCTTCGGCCTGCCGTGAAGCACCAGGAGCTCCACCTCGGAGGGGGGGATTCCCATCGGGGCGGAGGAGGCCGCCTGGATGATTGAGTCTATTTTGGGACGGGGGATCTCGCGCTCGTCGAATTCGCGGATGCTCCGCCGGGAGACCATCAAAGAGAAGAGCTCGTCGAACGTCGACCGTACCCCGGTTTCGGGGATGTCCATCAAGTCGGCGCGGGAGATATCACGACCCTCGACGGTGACGGCGTCTCTCCGACAGACCGCCATACAATGCCCGCAGCCGATGCAGCCGAAGAAGCGCGACTGGTCTATCCCTATGTTCCCATCGGCGACGTAGAGCGGCCCCCCCTTGCACACCGTGACGCAGCGGCCGCACAGGTCGCAGCGCGAGTGGTCGATTTGAACTGAGGCGAGGCCGTCGAATCGGCCGGTTTTGAGCATCCGAAGACCTCCAACGTCTCACATTGGTGTCATTCTATCGTTTGTTCACTCACCGATGATCTTCACGAGCACCCGCTTTTTCCTTCTCCCGTCGAACTCCCCGTAGAAGATCTGCTCCCAGGGCCCGAAGTCGAGCCTGCCGTCAGTCACGGCGACGACGACCTCACGTCCCATGACCTGGCGCTTGAGGTGTGCGTCGGCGTTATCCTCGCCGGCGTTATGGCGATATCGGGAAACCGGCTCGTGGGGCGCAAGGCCCTCCAGCCACTGTTCAAAATCGTGATGCAGTCCCCCTTCGTCGTCGTTGATGAAGACCGATGCGGTGATGTGCATAGCGTTGACGAGGACGAGTCCTTCGCGGATACCGCTCTCCGTGAGGGCGCGCTCCACCTCCGGGGTGATATTGATAAATCCGCGCCGGGTCGGTACGTTAAACCAGAGTTCTTTTCGGTGGCTCTTCATTGGATACCGGCAAAATGATCTGTTCTCCCGGGGATTCTCACGTTAACCCCGGGGACGTCGTTTCGTGAGGGCGCGGGCGGGCGGGGCCACCCGTGGCACCGTCCTTCTCCCAAGCGTGACGCTCGTCATCGGGCCGCCAGGTAAAACAGCAACCCAAGGTAATGGGTGGTGCTTCCCCCCAGCACAAAGAGATGCCAGACGGCGTGGTGATAGGGCATACGCTTGAGCGAATAGAAGATCACCCCAAGGGTGTAGCAGAGGCCGCCGATCACAATCCACACGATCATGCCGTGATCGACCATGGCAAAGAGGGGCTTGAGGGCGATGACCACGAGCCACCCCATGGCCAGATAGAGGGCGATCGAGAAGGCCTTGAGCCTCCCGACAAACCATATCTTGAGGACGATGCCGAGGGCGGCCAGTCCCCAGATGAGGCCGAAGAGCGTCCATCCCCAGGGGCCTCGGAGCGAGACCAGGGTTATGGGCGTGTACGTGCCCGCGATGAGAAGATAAATGGAACAGTGGTCCAGCAGCTGGAAAAGTTTCTTGACCCGGGGGTCGGTGAAGCTGTGGTAGAGGGTCGAGATGAGATAGAGCACGATAAGGGTGGCCCCGTAGATGGAGAAGCTTACCACCCTCCAGATATCGCCGTAAAGCGCCGCAAATACCACCAGGACGACCAGGCCCGCGACGGCCAGCACCGCCCCGATTCCGTGGGTGATGCTGTTGGCGATCTCTTCGCCGAGGCTCTGGTCCTGATAAGACGGGTCGATTCCGGTGGTAGGGCGAGGCCTTGTCGGCGACGTCCTGCTCTAAGCATAGTATCTTCAGAATCCATTAATGAATGTCTCCTT
Source organism: uncultured delta proteobacterium (assembly GCA_963809875.1). GTDB lineage: Bacteria > Desulfobacterota > Zymogenia > Zymogenales > Zymogenaceae > JAFGAS01. The sequence goes on from CAWELC010000005.1 coordinate 546,882, forward strand.
CTTCATTCGAATCGATTATTCTAACGATTATATCATCCTTCATATGTCATGTAAAGACGAATCACTTTCAGCAGGATAGGCCCGGCCAAATGCCCGAAGGTAAGACATTCATACCGCCGGCGGGGGCATCTTCTCCCGAACCATAAGCGTCGAGCGGATCGTGACGGCGGCAAGGACGACCGCGCCCCCGATCATCGCCCATCGGCCGGGCCGCTCACCGATCAGCAGGAAGACCCAGAGGGGATTGAGGATCGGTTCGATGATCGGGATCAGGATGGAATCAAGCGCCGTGACCTTTTTAATCGCCCGGGCGTACAGGATGTAGGGGAGGCCCAGCTGCAGCGCTCCCAGGGCGATGAGGATTGAAAAGCCCTTCGCATCCGGGACGCCGAACCTGAGAAAGGGGATCCCGATGACGGCAACGATGGCGTTTCCCAGAAAGATCGATTCGAGGTTTGAGGTGTCCTTCTGCTTTCGCAGGAATACTGCCAGAAACGCGAACGTGACGCCGGTCAGCACACCGCATATGTTGCCGATCAGTTGACCGGGAGCCAGGGAATCCAGAAAAAAGAGGGTCATCCCAAACAGGCAGACGCCGATCATGATCCAGTCGACGGTCGTCGTTCGCTCGCCCAGAAACCACGATCCGAGGAGCGCGATATAGACCGGCGCGGTATATTCCAAAAGGATCGCGTTGGCGGCGGTGGTCAGCTTGGTGGCAAAGACGAAGAGCGTAACCGTAGCGGCGTACGAAAGCGCCCCCCCGATCTGGGGTATCGACCAGGTGAAGCGGGGGCGGCCGAGAAAGAGCAGGACAACCAGGCAGGCGATGCCGCTGCGCATGCCACCGATGGCCAGCGGGTGGATTGCCACCGACTTTATCAGGAGGCCGCCGCTGCTCCAGAGAAAGGCGGCCAGGATCAGCATGAAGAGGGCTTTCTTTCGCTCGGGGGAACTGCTAAACATAATCGGGCTCACCTCTCAATCCGGCAGCGGGACCGCCTTTGAGCCCCGCGCCATAAAGACGGAGCGCGTTGTTACGGCGATCAGCACGATCGACCCGCCGACGAGCGCCCAGGGGCCGGGCCTCTCTCCCAGCAGGAAGAAGACCCAGATCGGGTTCAGGAGAGGCTCAATGGTCGGGACCAGGATCGAATCGAGGGCAGAGGCATGTTTAACCGCCGCCGCGAACAGGATGTAGGAAAGCCCGAGCTGCAGCACACCTAGGGTAATCAGTGCGGCCCAACCGGTGAGATCGGGCGTTGAGCCGAACATGAAGGGAATGCCGATAACGGCGGCGATGGCGTTGCCGAGAAGCGGGGTTTCGAGGGTGGAGTCGTCCTTCTGCTTGCGCATAAACAGGATGAACCAGCCGAAGGCGACGCCGGAAGCGATCGCCACGATATTACCCAGTAGGCCCCCGGAGGAAAGCTTATCCAGGAAAAAGAGAGCCATACCGACAAGGACGGCGCCTATCATCAGCCAGTCCATGCGGGTCGTTTTTTCACCCAGGAACGATTTCCCGAATATCGCCACCCAGATCGGGCCCGTGTATTGGAGCAGGATGGCATTTGCGGAGGTGGTCAGCTTGGTCGCCGCGACGAACAGGATGACCGTCCCGGCATAGGTTATCGCTCCGCCAATCTGGGCGGCTGACCAGCTGAAATGGGGACGGCGGAGGTAGAGAAGGATCATGACTCCGGCGATGGCGCTGCGCATCCCCGCGATCGCCAGCGGGTTCCAGTTGACCGATTTGATCAGGATGCCGCCACTGCTCCAGAGTATTGCCGTGGCAATGAGTAACAGGAGCGCTCTTTTTCGCTTCGCGTCGTCCATGAATAAGCCGCTTCAGCCCCCGGATCGTACGGGAGTGGGTAGTATCAGGACACAAAAAAACACCCGCCTGTCCAGGTGCCTAGCCGGCATCATAGCACGCCGATCGCGAAAATCAAGGAAATTTATCACGGTATGAGCGACTGCCGCAGAGAGCCGTTGCCAAATAACGGGGCCCGGCAGGCGGACACTACTCCGCGCCGATTGAAAGAGCCTCACGGTGCGGTCCGACGGAGTCGTGTGGAATTAAGCGGAATGGATGAGGGAACGTGCCCAGGCAACGCCGTCGCTGATCACTGTGCGGGTACTGATATCGTTCAAGCCTGCGCGCCCGCCAGCGTCTTCCTGTCGTACCCCCATCCCTTAGAGGAGGGCACGTCGATCAGGACGAAGCTCGTGTCTCCGGTAGCGGTGAGGGTCACCGTATCTTCGAGATCGATCCGGGCCTGGTCGTTGCGTCTGAGGTGTTTTCCGTTCACGTCCAGGGCGCCTGAGCCCAGATAAAGAAAGATTCGTCTGGAGTCAGTGGTCTTAAACTTCAGGGTATGGTTATGCACGAAGTCGGCCCGGTAGATGGTGGCGTCGCTGTGAAACGAAACCACTCCGTCTAACCCCTGCCCCGACGCGACGGGCAAGAGCCGGTTCTTCCACGCTTCGGGGGAAAAGCCCTTCTGGTCCCAGGAAGGGGGGAGCCCCGTCTTATCGGGATGTATCCATATTTGAAATAGGTGGGCGGGTTCGGCCCCCAGGTTGAACTCGCTGTGGGTAACACCCGTTCCTGCCGACATCCTCTGGACGTCACCCTCGCCGATGACCGTCCTGAATCCCGCGCCGTCCGTGTGGGTGACCGAGCCGGAAAGAACGATGGTGACGATCTCCATTTCCTGGTGGGGATGAGTGGGAAAGCCGGTACCCGGCTGGACGAGGTCGTCATTAAAAACCCTGAGTGCCCCGAACTGGATGTTCTCGGGATCGAAATAGTCGGAAAACGAAAAAAGCCAGTAGGTCCGGAGCCATCCGAAGTCGGAGAAGTGCCGATGATCGGCGTGAACGATCTTGATCATCTGTTGCTTTCCCCCCTGTCAGGAATCGCGTGCCCGTACCGTCCGCGCCGTCCTGTCACCGGGAGTCGAGGGCCCTGAGGACTTTCCCGCCTTGGTCTTGTACATCTCCTTGTCGGCAATGTCGATCAGCTCCTGGAGGGAGATATTCTCCGTCAGGTGGGCGATTCCGCACGAGATCCCGATCTCCGAAAAACGAGATGAGACCTGCTGGTGGATGCGCCTCCCCAGTTGACGGGCGTCGTCTCCCTCTGTGTGAGGGAGAATGACCGCGAACTCGTCCCCGCCGTAACGAAAGGCCGCGTCGACTCCCGAGCGGACCGCGCTTCTGGTTATTCGGCCGACCTCCCTCAGGACTTCGTCCCCTTTGAGGTGGCCGTAGGTGTCGTTATATATCTTGAAATTGTCCAGGTCGAAGACAAGGAGGGACATCGGAGATCCGGTGCGATGAGCGCGTTTTATCTCATCGTTGAGTTTACGGTGAAAATAGCGCTGGTTAAACAGCTCCGTGAGGTCGTCGGTGATGGAAAGCCTGGTGAGCTCCTGTTCCATCTTCTTTCGATCGGTGATATCGGCCGACGTCGTTACCATATAGATGGGGTCGCCCGTCTCATTTCTTACCACATCGGAGATCAGATTTACGGGAAAGATCGTGCCGTCTTTCTTGATATTCGTGGTCTCCCGGGTAAAGCTCTTCATGGTCTTGATCTTGTCTTTGGACATCGGCCGCGCTGAGGCCGGCTGGGCCAGTATCCGGGCGGGCTTTCCGATCAGCTCCTCCACCGTATATCCGTGCATGGCGGCTTCGAAAGGATTGGTATAGACAATGTTACCGGCAAGGTCGGTGATGGTCACCCCGATCTGCATGCTCTCCACCGCCTTCAGCAGCGAGAGGAGCCTTTCCTCGGTCCGCTTTCTCTCGGTAATCTCATCATGAAGCTCCTGATTTGTGTGCGAGAGCTCGGCGGTGCGGTCCCTGAGGAGCACCTGAAACTCCTCATGGGCGCGCCTGAGCTCCCCTTCCATGTGTGTCCTCTCGATGGCATAGGCGAGCGACCGGGCCAGGAGCTCCTTGGTTACCTCTCCCTTGATCAGGTAATCCTGGGCGCCTCGCTTAACCGCCTCCAGGCCGATCTTTTCATCGTCTATGGCCGTGAGGACCACGATCGGGAAGGCAGGGGCATGCTCGACAAGGACAAGCAGGGTATTGAGTCCCGTCGAGTCGGGGAGATTCAGGTCAAGCAGGATCACGTCCGGATCGACCGTCTGCAGCGATTCTATGGCGGCCTCAAGCCGCAGGCTGCATTCAAGCGCGAAGGCGCCGGGATCCACCCCGGACAGCATGTCCCGGATTACCTGAATGGTGACGGGATTATCCTCTATGAGGAGGACTTTCATCGGCTTTTTCATGACGGTCGGCCGTCGCGTCGGAAAGGGCGCGAAATTTTATGCCGGGCGACGGGAAAGCGTCGCCGGCCGACGTTAATCCTCCCGATGAGAGGGGGAAGGGTGTTTAAAGTGCCGGAGGCGTCGTCTAGTTCAATGGTATCGAGCCGTGCGGTATCAGTGGGTGCGAAGCCGCCGGAAAACACCTGAACCTGAACAATAGCCGTTGCGGGAGGATTGAAAAAAGCAATGATTATTAATACACAATATTTCGTGCCAAGTCAATAGAAATACGCAGGAATAAATCCGCCCCAGATGCATATCGTGCTATTCCAGGGTCGGGAACGTGCTGTTTCTCAATAAAATATCATCGCGCGGTGGGTCAGAAGGTACCGGCATCGCGCCGAATTGGAGGGCAGACGCTCAAGAGGGAGATGAAGAAGGTGCACTATCTCCAGCGCTCGATGGCCGCCGACGCCAGCTCCGACGAGAGATCGATCAGTCGTCGGCACGTACGTGAGGTCGACAGGTGCGAAGCGAGATCCGCACTACCTGTCAGATTGCGGCCCACGAGCTCCCGGCATTGGCTAGATCCGGCTTCTTCGCAGAAGCGGCGAACGATCTCCCTGCCGATCCCGAAAGGCTCGGGCATCCATCGTGGTTCCCGGACGAGGAGATTGATATGGCCGACGGCAAAGTCCCTCATAACGCCCATGCGCCCGAGTTGCCTGACGTCCATGCCGACCAGCAGGTTGACTCCCATGATCGCTCCCGTAAGGGCTCCGCATACCCCGCCGGAGAGTCCCACTCCCCCGGAGAGTACCGCGGCGCTCTGCTCGACGCGGACATGGCCCAGACCCGTTCTCGTCCGCACGTTTGCCAGCACCGCCGAGGCGCAGTGAAGTGGCGTAGCGGAATGAGGCCCCGGCGGGTCGTCCCGAAAGGTCGTTGGGGCGGCTTTCTCCTCCAGATACGCCACGGCTTTTCCGATGTGGGAGATACACCTGAAGACCCGGTCGCCGGGCAGAAAATAGCGCGCCAGGCCGGAAGCGCTATGAAAATCAACGCCGGTGCGCTCGCGACAGAGCGTGGTCCCGATGGTGAGGTCAAACCACCGGACATAGTCTCCGATCAGTGTCATGAGAGAAGGTGAAGCCGCGGGGTCCCGCCCGGTTCTCTCTCGCCACGCCTGGGCAATGCCGAGCGCTCCTCCCGTTATGACCCCGCACGTCTGTCCCCCGGCCACCACACCACCCTCGAGTCCGGTAACGGCCTTCAGGAGCAGGTCGTCGCGGAGACTCAATACATTCTGAACCGCCTCGAGCGTCGCGGTGGCGCAGTTCATGTCCTTGACGAGACAAAACCTCCCCATCGTCGCCGCTGAAAGCCGGATGCGGGGACGAGCGAATCCGGTCTTCCCGCCGGACCCCTCGCTTTTTTCGGATCCCGAAAAGTCACCCATATAAGCGTTCCACCGTTTGGCCGATCCGGACGACTCAGCCCACGCGCATGATCTCGATTTCGACGTCATCCACTTTCTTGGTGGCGCCGTTCTTCAGCAGCTTGAGGCTTGCCTCTATGAAGGCCGGTATATCGCCCGGATCCCGACTCGATATCAGGTTTCCGTCCTCGACGACCGCGGCGTCCACGAACTCGGCCCCGGCGTTCTTGATATCCTGGATAATGGACTTGTAGCCGGTTATCTTACGGCCGATCAGCGTGCGGGCGGTGATCAGCAGCTGCGGTCCGTGGCAGATTGCCATTACGGGCCGGTTGTCCTCCATGAACTCGCGCACAAACCTGACGGCTTCGTCGTAGGATCGAAGCATATCGGGCGAAAAGCCGCCCGGTATGAAAAGGGCGTCAAAATCATCCGCGGAGGCATCCTTGACGGCCAGGTCGATGGTGACCTTCGTCCCTTTTGTCTTTCCCTCGGCTACGTAGTCCTTAAGGAACCCCACGTTGATGATCGTATGCCCCGCCTCGCGGAAGGCCCTGACGGGCTTCCAGTACTCCGAGTCCTCGAACATATCGGTGACTATCACTGCTATTCTTGCCATGTCAATCACCCCCTTTCTCTATCTATTTAGATAGCGCCGGGATGCGAAAGGTTCGGGGGGCTACGACCGATGCAGTTCGAACCAGCGCCGGTCCGCCAGCACGACGGAGGTCTGGACCTGCCGGGCCGGGATCTTCCAATGCGTGGCGAGCAGGCGGTCCTTCTCCCGGGGAGTCACCAGGACAAAGCCGTGTTTCTCGTAGAATCGGACCGCCCAATCGGCGGCGGCCCAGGTCCCGATCAACGTGGGGCGGTCGGTCAGATCCATGAGACGTTTAAGAAGGGCCGAGCCGATCCCCCGGCCCTGGTGGGTCGTGGCGACGTAAGCGTGGCGCATGAGCGTCACATCCTTGACGTCCTGAATCCCCATGACGCCGAGGAGCTCTCCGTCCTCCCGGTATCCCCAGAAGACGACGCCCGCCTCAATCTCATGTCGTAGTTCCTCCCGGGACATGTAGGGCTCGTGATACCGGTCAGCGGGGATCACCCCCTCGTAGGCCCGGGCGGCGTCGTTGATGATCTCGAACATCGTCTCGAAATCGGCGTCGGTCGTAGGGGTGATCATGTGAGGTCTCTCTTTGCGGAAACGCTTCGGGGAATCTGCGTGGCGCAAGCCCGGAAAGCATTCGAGTCAGGGGATAGTTCGCGGCGGACAATCTCGCGGTCGTCCGCCGCGCCCGGTACATCTTCCGTGGAAACGGCTGCTCAGACGGCCTCTTTTGCCTTCAGGTCCGCCAGCACCTTGGTGAAATACTTATTCGCCTGGTCCTTGAAGGTATCGATGTCCATGATGTCCCGGCTGACGACGGCAAGGGTCGTCCTACATCTTTCCGTCGAGGGCAAGCTCGACGCCCGCCCGCTTTGCCGCCTCGAAGACGTCGGCAAATTGATCCCCCATACCCATCATTATCATGGGCTGGAGCGACTGGGCGTTGGGGCGAAGCAGCGCCCCGGCGAACTCCCGCTCGAGGTTTATCGTGGCCGCCTTGTAATGATGGATCATGGAGTCGAAGTTCTCGACCCCGAAGTAGCCGCAGGTGGAAATGACGACGACCTTTCCGTGGCCGTATCCCTCCTGGACGGGATGGCGGTCCCGGCCGTCCCTGATTTCTATGAAGGGCTGGCCCATCGGCGTCATCCGGTCCATGAACATCTTCATCGGCCCGGATACCCCGTCCCAGTAGAGCGGCGTGGCAAAGACCAGGACGTCGGCCGCCTTGATCATCGGCAGCACGGGATCCATATCGTCCTTCTGGATACAACGTCCCCGGGGTCTTCGTCCAGCACTTAAGGCAGCCGAGGCACGGCTTGATATCCATCGTCTTGGTGTAGAGAACCTCGACCTGCGCGCCGTGCTCGCGCATGCCGTCGAGGAACGGGTTGAGGATGAGTCCGGTGTTGCCCTTATCGCGGTGGGGGCTCGCATTAATCGCCAGAACCTTCATGAGTCGTCTCCGTATGAGAATAGTAGCGGTAATTATACACCAGGGGTATACGCGGTTTCAATCCAAAAGGAGCCAGAAAACAACTAATCGAAAAGGAAACGTAGCTACAAAGGGAACACCCGGACACGATACCCTGCCCGGGTGTTCCTTGCGGGGCTCTAACCAGGGGTGTTCAGCCAAAATCACATCGGCGGCAATGGCGCGGTTCCCGTTCCGTGTTCGAGCTCATGGATCTCCTGCGGGAGCACGTCCTTCCAGGTCATTCCGGAGACATCGGGGACGGTATAGGGAAGGGGATGTCCCCAGTCGTGTTCGAGGATTGTCATCAGCCCCACGTGGAGCTTGGCCGAAAGGACCGGCCCGTTGAAGAGCGCATTGTCGATCTTGTTTGTGTACATCATGACCCCGAGCTCCGGGATATCCTTGAGCTTCCCACCCTTGTCAACGGCGTTCCTGAGCTTGGTAAACAGGGCCTCGTCGCCATACTCCTTGGCCGCCCACATGCCGAACATCGTGGCCATCCCGGAAGGGGCGCCGCCCGGGGTCTCCGAGACGAAGGCGTAGGGGCCCTTCTCGACCACGAATGTCTTTTTCCAGATGGGGTAGAGCTTATCGTTATATTCGGGGTCCACCGGTCTCAGGAAGACGATCGACCAGGCGTTCGTGTAGCCCGACAGGTCTTTTTCCACGAAGTCGTTGATCGGGTGGTACTGGGAGTAGTAGAGGCCGGTTTCGGGGTCGGTCATCCGCCCGTGGACGAACGCCATCACCCATTTTGCCTCGTTATCGGCATAGTTTGTGCCATAGAGCTTATCGTAGACCAGAAGGCTCAACAGCCCGATCGAGTTGCACTGAACGAACCAGCGATCGGGCTCGCAGTTAACCCCCTCGTAGCGGTTCGTGCCGTGGTTTTCACGGATCTCCGCGACCAGGGTATTCGTGAGCCAGGTATACTCTCGGGCAAACCGGGTGTCGCCGGTGGTGAGCTGATAGAGCCCATACATCAGGTTGAGGTGTCCCTTGTACATGATGTTCTGACGGGTTATAGGGTCATCCCCGTAGCCGGTCTCGACCCAGTCCTTCCAGACCTTCTTCGACTTCATCTTCGTGATCATGATCCCCATGAGGTATTTCGTGCGGTCGGCATCGGCGGGATCGATCAGCATCAATGAGGGCATCCCGTAGCTCGCAAAGGCAATGCCATACCGCCAGAAGCCACCCATGTTCGGGTCCCACTCGCCGAAGGTGTCGCCGGTGGCCTCCAGCAGGTCGTATTGCCGGTACACGTAGTTGAACTGTCCCCGCTCGTCGGGCAGCAGTTTACGCTCGCCGACCGCCTTGAAATAGTCCTTTCCCTCGGGCATGCCGATGGGGAGAAACTTGTAGATTCCGGCGACAACGAGGATCGCCGCAATGACGATGATCGTGCCCCAAACGATGAGCTTCAGACGGCTGTGCTTCACTCCTTCCTTCGTTTTTTCCTTCATGGACTGCCTCCGAAAAGAAAAAAATGGGACGGCCGGTCGGGGGATACGGGAGTCGGGCGGATGAAAAGGTACGGTCATCCCGCGGCATATTCACCCGGCCTTTCGCTTATTTCGTACAAAGAATGGCCAAAAGTCAACGTTCTTCAGCCCGGAACGGTCATAACCGTGTCACTTTTCCACGCGTTTGACCGCATCGTTCGTGTCGCCCGAAAAGTCTGCGCCATAAAACTGGGCGTCCGTGGGCAGATGGAGGGAAAAGTTCGGCGTCTCATCGATCTTCACGGTGAGGTCGCCGGCCGAGAAGGCCAGGACGTGACCCCCGACGCGCCTGTCGTCGGCGATGAAGTGGAGGTGCCAGCCTACCACGTTGACACCCTTGGCGTAGCTCGGGCAGACAAAGCCGACCAGGGTGCCCTTCACCTCGCGAAACGTGTAGACCGGCTGATTCTTGACTACGTCGGTGAGGAGCGGATAGGGTTTCTCCTGTCTCGGTACACTCCTGACGCGTATCTCGTCAAAGGTGCCGTCCACCCTCACGGCGTAGAAGATATTTTCGGTGGGCAGGCGGCCGGCGACATATTCCTGAAACCGGGGATAATCGACGGCCTCCGGCACAGAAAAGGAAAGATCGGGCTCGAAAAAGGTGACGGCGCAAAACGGGGTCTGGGCGTCGGGCGGGACGGGATGCGCGTTACCGTCTGACGTTATCTGGAAAAATGAGCCGTCGAGCAGCACCATCTCGCCGTCGAGCGCCGCAAACGTCCCGATCCCGAAGTCGCCGTGCCGGGAGACGTCACCGATCGTCGCGTCCCCGTCGTACATGCCCAGGAGCAGGGCATCGATCGTCGAGACCTGAAAGAGTGTGTCGCGCGGCCGGTCGAGGGCGGCGCAGCCAAGAAGGACCGCGGCACACATAACGAGAACCGGCACTAATCGCACTATCTTCATGGTGAGCTCCTTTCTCCTTAATCCACGTAACAGGTGACGTTTGCCTCGTGAGTCGGCGCCAATAATCTATCAGAAATAGTCGGCCATGTCGATATGATTTAGCGCCGGGCCGGCATCGGGTTGGCCGCGCATGAAAAAAAGACGGTTCGTGCCCGGATGGTTTAAATTTGCGTGGCATCCCGGCACGGATACACCTATAATGGAAGTAATCGCTGCCCAATGAAAGGGGATGCACTATGGTTAAGCCTGCAGATACCGCCGGAGTGCCCGAGAATACAACCCGGCGCCGCTTCATGAAAGAGGCGGCAAGGCTGGCGTCGTTCATGCTGGTGTTGCCGGCTGCGTTGGGGCGACCCGCGATCACCTCGGAAGCCGCGACGATCACCGGCTTCAAGACGGGGGTGAGCTACTTTGGCTCCCGGGACCCGCGTCAAGTCCGCCGGGACATGGCCGACATCGCCGCGCACCACTGCACTTTCGTCGTTCATACCTATTCCGAGGAGGACTATTACTTCTATTCGAAGGCGATGAAAGAGCTGGTAACAATCTCCCACGACGCGGGACTTGAGGTCCACATGGATCCGTGGGGGGTAGGGGGCGTCTTCGGGGGGGAGGCGTTTTCCCGTTTCGTGATGGAAAACCCGGATCAGTGCCAGCGTCAGGCCGACAGCAAGATGTTGCCCTGTGCGTGCCTCAACCGGGAGGCATTCCAGTCCTTCATGAAAAAGTGGATCGACGCGGCCGTGGCCTCGGGTACCGACTGTCTCTTTTGGGACGAGCCCCACTTCTATATCCCGAGGGCGGTCTGGCGCGGCACCCAGCGGCCGGAAGAGTGGGCCTGCAGCTGCCAGGCCTGTCGGGAGCTCTTCAGGACGCGTTTCGGTCACGCCATGCCCGCGGTTATGGATGATGAGGTCATCCTCTTTCGGGATGAGTCGATCGTCTCGTTTCTTACCGAGATGACCGGATACGCGAAGGGCAAAGGGGTCACAAACGCCCTGTGCGTGCTTCCGGAGGAAAACCCGTTGATCGGCATCTCATCGTGGGAGAAACTGGCGGCGGTTGCCTCCGTCGATGTCTTCGGCACCGATCCGTACTGGATCGTCTTCGGCAAGCCGCTGGAGCCCTACGTGCGGGACGCCTCACGCCAGATCGTCCGACTCGCCGGAACGTACGGCAAGGAGCCCCAGATGTGGGTACAGGCCTATGGTGTGCCGGCCGGGCGAGAAGATGAGGTGGGCCGGGCGATCCGGATCATGGCCCAGGAGGGGATCAGCAACATCGCCGCATGGAGCTACCGGGGTGGGGCTCCCATGGACCTGGCCAGCGATAATCCCGAGCGTGTCTGGGAGGTGCTGGGTGAGGCATACCGGAAGGTTCGAGGAATATAAGCCGAGACGTGGCGGCCGCCGGTGAGCTTTTGATGTTCAAGTTCAATCGGGCGGTGCGGGTAAAACCGTTGACCATCCTGCCGAGGGCCGGCCTTGGCCTTCCGGGCGATGGGAAGACGGCGACGCAAATCCCAAGGTCACGAAAGCCAGAGCAGGACCATCGCCACCGCACCGGGGAGCGCCTGGACCAAGAGGATCTTCCGGTTGGCCGTGAGGCCGCCGAAGATTCCCGCGACGATCACACAGCCCAGGAAGAAGAAGATGATCGGGCGTCCGGCGGCGCCCAGCACAAGACCCCAGATGAGCCCCGCGGCCAGAAAGCCGTTGTAAAGCCCCTGGTTTGCGGCCAGGACCTTTGAAGCCTTTGCGAAGTCGGCGTCAAGCCCGAAGACCCGGCGCCCCAAGGGTTTATCCCAGAACAACATCTCCATGACGAGGAAATAGAGGTGTAGCGCGGCCACCACACCCGCTGCGATGTATGCTGCCAGTAGCATCTATGCCTCCTTCATTCCGAGAGTCAACGATCTGCCGCCCGGCGTCACGTCAGGATTGGCCCGTTCACCCTCGAACGGCATACCGGTAGAACCTGCTGTCCACCCCCATGACCGGAAAACTCTTCGGAAGGGCATCTTTCGTCACCTCAACGAAGCCGTTCTTTTCGTAGAACCGATGGGCGGCCACAAACTGCGCGGTCGTCCCGAGGTAGATGGCGTCCAGACCTTTTTCCCGGGCCCACGCAAGGAGCGTATCGAGAAGGGCCTGTGCCACCCCCCGGCCTTTGCCCCGCCAGGCGGGAGCGACAAACATCTTTCTCAGGGCGGCCTCGCCCCGGCCGATGTCTTTGAGCGCGATCGTCCCCACAACCACGTCCTCAACCGACGCGATCCAAAAATTCCCGGCACCGGTCTGGTAAAACGACGGGATCGATTTCAGATCGGGCTGTTGCTCCGGCGTGATGTCGATCCCGAACTCGTCGCGCTGAATCGAAGAGATGAGCTCAACGATCTGCGCCTGCCGGTCGGGGGAGTAGACGGAAATCTGAAAAACCATACAAACCCGACGAATGAGTCGATAACAGAGCGCACAACGGTGAAGCGTTTCACCCGTAGCCGCGTCTCCTTTTCCGTCCGTATCTATACGGAGTCGCTTAGAATCCTTGTACACGGGTGAGGCGATTCGCCGCCTCATCTTCTCCCAAGTCGCTTGCCAATCTCCTTCCACACCTCGGTCTCGTCCATCGGCACGAACGGCGTCTTCGCGAATCTCTTCCTGCAGATCTCATAGATCGTCCGGTTATAGGGTGCGGGCATCTTGAGCGAGTCGGCAAGCGCGATGAAAAAGCCGTTGAGCGAGTCAAGCTCCGTCTGTTTCCTCTTCATCTGGAGCAGGTCCTGCCCCATGCTGTTGAGGTCGACCTTCTTTATGTTGCCGGCAAAAATGATGTCGGACAAAGACTCGGGCAGGAGCGCGGAGAATCGCAGGAGCGAGCGGGTCGGAGCGCCGGGCACTTTGGCCTCCCGGTAGCCCGCCTTCGAGGCGATCTCGATGCCCTCAAGCAGCGTGCCCGTGACGATGTGCTTGAGCGCGCGCATCGAGGAGATGTCGCGGAAGCCGTGGCCCACGAGCGTCAGGATCGAGTTTGCCAGGTTCATGACCATCTTGGTGACCGCGGCGTTCCTGAAGTCCTCCGTGATCCGGGCATCGAGCCCCTGCGAAAAGATCTCGCGGACTTCATCGAGATCATTGACGAGGGACGGGTCGTTGTCGGGCGTGCCCAGAAGGATTGGGCCTCTCCTGTTCGCGCGCACGATTCCCGGCCCTTCACGCCAGGAGTTGTAGCAGACGATGCCGTATATGACGCGGGAGAAATATTTCGGCAGGATCTTCTGGTTCTCGACGCCGTTTTGCAGCGCAACGATCAGAGGCTCTTTCTCGAGCTTTTTCTTGATATCGGCGGCGGCGGCCGCCAGCCCGTAGTTCTTCACCGTGATGACGACGATCTCGGCGGAGGGCCGCTGGGAGAGGTCGGAGATGACCGAGACCGGGAGGTGGTCCGGCCGGGCCTTTTCGCCCTTGAGAGAGACGATGAGACCCTTCTTGCCTATCGCCGCGGCGTGGTCGCCCCGGGACAGCAGCGAGAGGTTCGGGCAGTGGGGAGCGAGCCACCCCCCAACCGACGAGCCGACGGACCCCGCGCCGTAGATAACGATTTCGTGCTCTGACATTTCCTGGTTCTCCTCCTCGTTGAGGGAGCCGCGTCCGGACGGCGTCCGACCATCCCACACAGCACGTGCGGCGCGAAACGGCCGTCGTCCGGGACCTATCCCTTCTTCTTCTTTTCCTTCTTTACCTTGGGCGGAAGCGACCGGGCGAACTCGTAGGAGCGCCCGACCCACTTCATGAACTCCTGACGGTCTGACGCGAACGGCTCCGGCACCGCCACGTACTCCTTCATGGGCCTGCCCTCCATCGGCTCGAACGGTACGACCTCGTCAGAGGCCCTCTGGATTTCGTCTCTATCCGTGGCCGAAAGGCGCAGGATGATCACGTCCTGCCAGGCTCCGGCAAACATGTTGTTATTGACGAAATAGGCGGGAGTCCCGAACATCTGCCGTTTATCACAGGCAAACCCCTTGAGCGCATCATCCAGGATATCACACATCTCGGGCGAGACCTTCTTCCACTTCATGCGTTCCTCCCTTACCGCGCCCGGGCGCCCGTGGCGCGGCACGTCCGGCTTCACCGGGACTTTTTCATTCCAAAGAGAAAACGAAGCACGCCGATTCTGCGAATGATCCCCTCGTACAGCGCCATAATGACGGCAAACGACAGCACGGCCAGCGCCACATACTTAATCGGGACCGCCGCCGCCCAGCCGATGAGGAAAAAGGCGACAATCACGATGACTGTCTGGTGGAGGATATAGAACGGGAGGACGGCCTGGTTGGCGTACGCGAGGCCGCGATTCGTCCAAGAGAGGTATCGATGTCCGAACCCCATGATCGCGCTGAGCCAGAACCAGGAGTTGAGGACCCGCAACCCCGCCTCGATGGGCAGGGTAACGGGACGGGGAAGCGGGTTGAGGAGTCCGGTCTCGATGAGAATGAGTCCGATCGCGGACGTAACGATGCCCGCGAGAAGCCAGACCCTCCGATACCGCTCAAACGCCCCCGCGAACCTGCCGTCAGATGCGATAAAAAAACCGATGACGAAAAAGACAATGTAGGTAAAGGGACTCCAGCCCCCGAAAGACCGGATGCCGATCGATTCCGGGAAGGCGTCGACGAAAAGCTCCATGAAAAAGAGCGAGAGTACGAAAAAGATAATAACCCACGGTCCTTCCGTTAGGGACGCGACACCGGCAAAGAGGTCCCGGGTCTTTGCCCGTCGGGCCGCACGGAAGAGAGGCAGTGTCAGGAGCGAGAAGATGAAGAGGATCTCGAGGTACCAGAGGTGCAGGCCCATCCAGGCGAAATTGCCGCCAAAGCCGTACATGCCGTCGAAGTAGTGAGGGTAGAAGGCGAGGAAAGAGCCGATAAACTGATTATGGGTAACCCGCTCAATATAGACCTGGGGGGGGACAAGGATGAAGATCCCGAAGACGAGGGGGACGACCAGCCTCAGGAGCCGCTCTTTGATAAAATTGCCGGCCGTCCGACTCTCCAGGGCATAAAATGCGCCGATTCCCGACAGGATAAAGAATAGCGGCATGATCCACTGGGCGGTGAAGATGACGAAGATGGTCAGCCCGTGGCTCAGGACGAGATTCTTGACGTGCCAGTCATCCTGGTCGAAGAACCTCGCGCAGTGAAACAGGAAGATCGTCCCCATGGCAAGCGCCCTGCAGCCAGTCGACGTCATACCGTCTCTCCAAAGATAAGCGGCTTAAATCGGTCGGAGCGGTCCTGCTCATGGCTTGTCTATCCCGTCCGGTATCTGCTCAGGTCCGTTGAAACACGTCGATGGTAGGTCATATATATTAAGGATAACAGCCGTACGGCAGGTTTTCAAGGGAAAAGATGGATAGACAGGGCGAACAGGAGACGGAGTGACGCACGGTTCGGCAGGCCGTGCGTCGGTGGGTTGGCGTCAGCGCCCGTTTGCGC
Source organism: uncultured delta proteobacterium (assembly GCA_963809875.1). Taxonomy (GTDB): domain Bacteria; phylum Desulfobacterota; class Zymogenia; order Zymogenales; family Zymogenaceae; genus JAFGAS01. The sequence continues at coordinate 562,598 of CAWELC010000005.1, forward strand.
GAGGAATCGATGATCGGGGGGGTACCGGTCAATCCCGCTTCAGAAGATCCGCCCACCGCCCCAGTCTCTCATCGCGTCCAACAAGCCGCGCGAAGTTGTCGCGGACGGTTGCTTCAATTCGTTCCGGGCCGTGGTCTTCCTGGTTTCGGCAAGCCGTTCGATTACCTTTGTGAGGAGGTACGGCATTCCCGGCTTTCGTGCGTACCACTCGTACCCTCCGGGGTTGTCGGTCTCGGTCAGGAGCAGGTTCTCGGGTATCCGTGCCGCGATCCGCGCGATTCGCTCCGATACCAGGATCTCCACTCCCACCGTGAACATATATCCCCGGTCGAAATAGCCGCCCATCAGGCCGGGCGGCCCGGAATACCAGTGGACGACGGCCTGTCCGATGTCATGGCGCACAAGCGCATCAAGGACTTCGCGCTCCGCCCCTTTCGTGTGGAGGTTGACGATAAGACCGGCGCTGCGCGCCGCCGCCAGGAAAAAATCGAAGAGTTCGCGCTGTGCGGGATAGGAGGACGGATCCTTCACGAAGTGAAAATCGAGGCCGATTTCTCCGATCATCGCCGGACGTGCGAGAAGAGGGGCCAGCTCATCCAAACGATCAACGAATTGCGCGGCGTTCCACGGATGCACACCGAAGGCCGGGATCACCAGGGGACACCGGCGTGCGATCTGCGAAATCCTCTCGTAGGACTCCGGGTCCATCGAGACGGCGACGGTCAGGATACGGTGAGACTCGATCTCGGCAAGGGCCGCGTCGAGATTATCGCCGTAGTGGTCAAGATGGGCGTGGGCGTCGATGAGAATGGGCCCGCCGGTCACTATCGTACTCTATAGCGCATGATCGGGCGGGTCGGGGAGCGGCGGATCGCCTCCGTAAATCCCGCCGCCTCAAACAGCGAGACGGTGCCGACGTACAGGTCCGCGGCGCTGTAGTGCTTGACCGCCGTGTCTTTCGGGTATCCTTCGACGATACGGGCGCCGTGCCCGGCGGCGTACCCGACGGCGGCCGAAAGCAGCGCCCTCATCACGCCGCGCCCCCGCGCGCTCCGGCCGACAACGAAGCAGGCCACCGACCAGACCGGCTCGTCGTCGATCGGTCCGATGACGGGCGAGCGGCAGATCCGCGGGAAGTCCTCCCGCGGGGCAACCGAGCACCACCCGACGGGGACGACCCCGTCGTAGGCGATGATCCCGGGGACGACGCCGGAGCGGACGATCTGGTGCATGGCGCGCCGGTTGGCCTCGCCCCGGTCCCGCATGAATCGGGCGTGCGTCTGTCGCCACCACATGCACCAGCACTCGTCGCAGGTGCCGTCCTTTCCGAAGAGGGTCTCCAGGTCGGTCCATCGCTCAGGGGCAAGCGGCAGGAAACTCAACGACGAATTGGATGGATTCGAAGGTCCCATTTTTGCGCCTCCATGCCACAGGCATGCCCGGTGGGCGGTCCCGAGTTCTTGAGTGATGCGGGATGGCGTCGGCCCGCGATCGGCCTCAATAAGGGGGGTCGCGCTTGCTAGGTCCCGCCGCGCCGCGATGTGCGACGATCGTCCTTCCAATTACACCACTTGAGAAGTGCAGGGTCGTGTTCCTCGGTGGACGCATAATAGACCGCGCACCGGAAAGCGTAGAGCATGCAGCGATCCACTTTTGTCCCGGTCAGCTGAGAGAGGGCGTCGAAGAGCTCCTGCGGGTCTCGGCCGGCGAGATCGGAAACGGAGTTGATCCCGAGGTCCATGAGGTCGTGGGCGATCTTCTTTCCGACACCGGGGATGGTCATGAGACCCCGGAGAATTTCCCGGTCGGATTGTTTCACTGATTGGCTGTGTATTATCTCCATGCGCGTGTCACCGCAGACGGCGTTTCGGCATCCTCAGCGTAACGGGGCGGGAGCACCGTCCTCGGTCTCCTTCATAATCCGGATCATCTCTGCGTTAAACCGTGCGGGCTCCTCGAAAATGGGGAAGTGCGCCGATTTGTCAAACCAGATGACCTCCTTTTTCAGCGCCTTGAGGCCGCGGAAGTAGTCATCAAAGAGGGTGGTGGCGGAAATGGCGTCGAACTTACCCATTATGAAGTAAACAGGGACTTTGAGCTCATCGGCCTGACGCATGAGATCGATACTCAGCAGGTCATGCGCCAGAGCCCGGGCCGTAAACTTTCGGCCCCGGACGTACTTCGGGAGGTCAAAGATAGTATATTCGGTGGCCTCGAAATAGTACTTCTCGTAGTCTTTGTAACTGGACCGGCCGTAGAGGGCAAGGCCGAAGTGGAGGGTCCACTTCCTCTTGGTCATGAAATCGTCGTATCCCGTATCCTTCAACAGAACGTACGAGGGCGGGTCCCCCATTGCGGCGAGCTCCTCGATGGCCGTCTTATTCCTTTTTTCGCGGGCGCGGTCGAGAGTCTGATGGTAGGACTTGATCTCGCTGTCGACGATGCTGACCACCTGTCCCACTCCAATGACGGCTGCCAGCACCTCCGGGTATTTCCGGGCGGTCAGGATCGCCAGGATGCTTCCCCAGGAGTGACCGACCAGATAGACCTTATCGCGATCAAAACGGGCGCGCAGGTAGTCAATGACTCCCTTCGTATAGTCGACGAAATGGTCGACAGTAAGGGCCGATTCCGGGATGTCGGGCGAATACGATTTGCAGGTGCCCGGCTGCTCCCAGTAGACGACGACAAAGGAGTCCTCCAGCGCCTCGTTAAAATGGCGCAGCAACGGCAGCTCCGGCGACCCCGGCCCCCCGTGGAGGAAGAGCAGGATTGGGTTGTGAACGTTTCGGCCGCGGATGACCAGCCAGTTGTCGATGCCCTGAATGTTGACGGTGGTGATCTCGGCCACGCTGTTCGGGACGATACGTCCGGTGGCTTCGTCCCTGATGGGCAGCGTCAGGGCGCAGGAGGAAAGGATAAGGGCGATAGCGAGGATGAAAACGCCGGGACCGATACGATAAATTGCTCTCATGGGCTGGGGCATACCGAAATCTGGGATTATGGAAAAGGGCCGAGCCGTTCATATCGGCTCCAGCCAGCCTGACCGTATAGTACCAGAATGGGTCTCAATTTTCAACGATAAATAATAAGAATGGGGCGAGGGATGGGCCCCGGCGGGAGAAGACGGCTCCCTTAGAGATCCCCTATCTGGGCATACGCGCGGACCGGAAACGACGCGCCCCCCTTAATCCTGAGCGGTACGGCCGAGAAGAGGAAACCGTCGGGCGGCAGGGATGAGAGGTTCGTGAGGTTCTCGACGATGAGGATGCCCGCCTTGAGGAGCCTCGTGTGTACGGGACGCGCCGGGTCGGACGTGTCGTCAACGTTGAGGAAATCGACACCCACCAGCCGCGCCCCGGCATCGATCAGCAGGCCGACGAAGTCGGCGGCCAGAAACGGGGTGTCCTTCGCGTATCCGTCCGTGTCCCAGAGCTTGTCCCACCCCGTCCTTACGAGGACGGCCCTTCCGGAGAGCTCCGATCCCTTCGCCGAAAGGAGGAGGGGGCGCGTCGCCCCGGGTTTAGCCGTCAGCATGATTCCGGGTAGTCCCGCGACCCGGTCGAGCGAGACCGCGCTGAGATCCTGGCCGTCTCTAAAGCGGTGGAAAGGGGAGTCCAGATAGGTGCCAACGTTCGTTACGGTCTGGATCCGGCCGAGGTAGAACTCGGCCTTGTCGCTATACCGGGACCGGGACTGTTCGTGGTCAAGATACGGTCCGATGGAGGGCTGAGGGAGACCCGGATAGGCCCCCGCCCCGTCCTGGAGGATATGGGAAAGCTCGACATATCGTTTCGTCATAATAATCCATCCGACAGAATAGCAAACCGATAGGAGCCGTGAACGCTATTGGAAATGCATGGTCGTGATGTCGGGGTCGTGACACCGGGCGAGGGGTCGGGACGCTTTCCGTGCGAGTCCGGCGGGTGTACGGCTTGCGCCGCGCATGACTGCCCCGGGCGTGTCCCGGCGTACGAGATTGCGGGAGGCGTCACTACCCGGTATAAATGAGAGGCTTGACGATCTCAACAAGTTGGATGTCAAAGGTGAGATCCTCACCCGCCAGCGGATGATTTGCGTCCAGCGTCACGTTTTCGTCGTTTATCTCCGTCACCGTCACGATGATGGATTGCTCGTCGTCGAGCATGACCGAGAGCTGCTGGTCGATTTCAATATCCATTTCCTCGGGGAACTCGCTCCGGTCGACCACCACCACCATCTCTTCGTGATAGGGGCCGTACGCGTCGTTGGAGGCGATGGTAATCGTCTTTTCGCCCCCCGGCTCCATTCCGATAACGGCCTCTTCCATGCCGGGTATCACGTCATGCTTGCCGACGGTGAATTCAAGGGGATCCTTGTCAATCGATGTATCGAAGGTGGTCCCGTCGTCGAGCCTTCCGGTATAGTGGATCTTGATGGTGTCGCCGTCCTTTACCTGCGACATAGTTGTCTCCTCTTGCTGGATTAACGCCGACCGTGTGCGGTAGACGTTTCCTTTCGATGGGGAAGGGCACGAGTACCGTGACCTCCCGAAAAGATCGCCGCATGGTCGGCGCGGCGGCCGCCCCTGAAAAAATGGGGTCTCGAGAGGGATTTCTGTGCGCCCTCTCGAGACGAGAATCCGTCGCAGGAGCTAGTATTTGCGGTATCCGCCCCCACCGGTCCGGGGACCGCTCTTGGGCGGGCGGGCTTCGTCGATGCGCATGGTTCGACCGAGAAACTCGGTACCGTTCAGCTCGTCTTTGGCTCTCTGCGCCTCCTCGGCAGTTCCCATCTCAACAAAACCGAATCCCTTGCCTTCGATGATGTTCACGTGCTTCACCTCTCCGTACTCGGTGAACAGCTCCTGTAACTGCTCGTTCGTAACGGAATAAGTGAGGTTGCCGACGTACAGCTTGCTGCCTTGCATGGTTTCCTCCGTGAGTGTTCTTCTTTTATCTCCGGTTCAATAATGTTAGGCGTGAGGCAGCAACTCAAAAAAAATGAATGACCGCATGAAGGTACCTTACGTATGAGAACATTATTAAACACAAGAGAATGCCAAACACCGTTATAGAAAGACTAGGGAACCTTCTGAACCACCTCCTTTGGCCAATCCAAGATTTACATATAATGGCTATAGTATCGACGATATATGGAGCGAATCGTATCCGCCGGCCATATTCGTATTGGTTCTTCGCTTAATCCATCCGGAACGGGAGTGGCAGGAAGACGCGGCGTGCGCGGCTTCGTATCCGTAATTAAAGGGGAAGGAGGAGGATGATCCGAAATATGCGTGTTGAACGAATCGTGGGGAATACAATACGGTTTATTCCGGAAATGGTGACGATAATATTGAGGACATTTTTTTGGCGTGAGTGTTTGATCGAGAGTCGAAGGCTGTGGGCAGGAGCGAAAAATAATGAAGAAACATTCATGCTCGCGGTCTAAACGCCTAAAAAAACCGTCCGGTCTCCCTAACAGTGGCCTCATTATATTATGACGTAGAGGGAAGTCAACAATTTTTTTTGAAAATCTTCGTAGCTGCTAAACAAACAAGCCGGTATCTCGATGACCCGCACTACTCCGTCCGGGCCCCAATTGCGCCCTCAGGACTGCATCGGGGTCCCCTGCTTGGCGGAAGAAGGCCGGCCGACCAACAGCCTGGAGCAAAAAAACGTTTGACATCGGCGCTGCGGTGATGTAAAAATATACCAACTAGTTGGTACAATAGATGGAACTAATAGTAGTCCGTATCATCGCCTCAAGAAAGAGGGCTCAGCATGGCGCTTAAAAAGGGAGATCAGACAAAAGAGCGCATCGTCCGCGCGGCCACCCGGCTCATCCATAGCCGGGGGTACAAGAACACGTCACTGGACGATATCTTTGCCGAATCGGGCGTCAACAAGGGGAGCTTCTACTTCCACTTCTCGGGCAAGGACGAGCTCGTAAACGCGGTCATCGACCGCTTCTTCGGCGGTATCGAGCGCCGCCTGGTCCTTCTCTTCGGCGGAGAGGGGACCTCCCTGCAGAAGCTTTCCGCATACTTTGAAGGCCTGGCTTACCTCATGGAGCGGTCCGGCTGCTCGGGCGGCTGCCTCCTCGGTAATCTGACGCTCGAGGTCTCTGACTGGCACCAGGAATTCCGCGGTCACCTGTCGGCATGCTTCGACCGCATGAACGGTCTGCTGACCGGGGTAATTGCCGAAGGGCAGCGCTCGGGGGAGGTGCGGACCGACCGGCCCGCTGAAGAGCTGGCCGCGTTCGTCATTGCGCTCATTGAGGGCGCACTCATGCTGGCGCGTGTAAGGAAAGAAATAGAACCTCTTCGGGTGCTTTCCCGCGACGCCCTGGCGTTTCTGAAAGCCGACAATTAATCCCGCGTCACCGCAGGCGCGGGTGACCGATTACTCAACCTCATCACAGGAGAAATCGTATGTCGCGCGATGTGTACGTCAAACTGTCCCAGTACCTCGATATGGCGCCGATCGGCGCGCCGCTGACCGACGACCTGATCGCCATCCTCGAGATCCTCTACACGCCCGAGGAGGCCGAGCTCGCCGCCAAGCTTCCGTTTTTCAACGCCGATTTCGCGACGCCTCGTTCAGAGCACCGGAATGGATGAGCAAACGCTCAAGGAGATGCTGGTGCGCATGGCCAAGAAGGGCACCGTTTTCATGAGCGAGAAGGGAAAGTTCCGTCTGCTGCCGACGATGGTCGGGTTTTCAGAGACCCCCTTCTGGCCGGGAAAGCGCACCGAGAAAACCGAGAAGCTCGCCCGCCACTGGGTCGGTTATCTCAACGAGGCTTTTTCAAAAGAAATCGGCGACCGCTTGACCCCGTCGGTGCGGGTGGTGCCGGTGGGAGAGTCGATCGAGTCCGGGGCAACGGTAACCCCGAATGAAAAGGTCGATGAGCTCATGGACGGGCTCAACTATTTCGCCGTCGCCCACTGTCCGTGCCGCCAGATGGCGTCGTATTCCGGTGAGTCACACTGCGACCACTCCACCGAGAACTGCTTTCACTTCGGCTCGATGGCTAAATATATGGTCACGATGGGTATGGCCCGGGAGATAACCCGGGACGAGGCGAAGAAAATGATCGCCGCCGCCCACGAGGAGGGGCTTGTCCATATGGCCGACAACTACGGGCCGAACATCTCGACGATGTGTTCCTGCTGCGGCGACTGCTGCGTCTTCATGCGGACGCGGAAGAAGACCGGGTTCAAGAATGCCTTCGCCGACTCAAACTACGTGATGCGGGTTGACGCCGATCTCTGCACCGGCTGCGGTACGTGCGAGGAACGCTGCCCGGTTGGGGCGATAACGACCGATGACGTCTCGGTCGTCGATACGGATAAGTGCATCGGGTGCGGCGTCTGCTATCCGACCTGCCCGTCGGAGGCGATTTCCCTGGTCGACCGGCCCGGCCGCAAGGAGATACTCGGCGTCAAGGAGTTTGTCGAAGCCTTCATGAAGGGGTAAAAAGAGTGCCGGACTCGGCCAATAGAGTCCGGCAGACTCGACTTCAAACACCCGTTTTCGAGACCACCCGCGTTCCATCCTTCACGCAAAGCTCATCGCGAAGGCAGATGTACCGGAACAGGAATATCGCGGCAAGCCCGGTGACGATGTTGGTGACGGCAATCCCACCGATCATCCCCGGCAGGCCCAGCAGGATCGTCCCCGCGTAGGCGAGCGGAAAATAAAATAAGACTACTCGCGAGACGTTGAGGCCCGCCGATATGAGAGGCCGGCCCATGGCGTTGAACGTCCCCGAGATGAGCTGGAAGATCCCCTGTGTCGAAAGGCCGGCCGGCATGATCCAGAGATAGTACATGATATAGCGAATGACCGACTCGTCAGCGGAAAAGAGCCGGGCGATTGGACGAGCAAAGGCGATGAAGACTGCCCAGCAGAAGAGCCCCCACCAGAAGGTAAAGAGGTTACTCTTATTCTGCGCCTCGTGGACCCGCGAGAACGCCCGTGCTCCCCAGTTCTGTCCGACGAAGGGGACCAGCGCGGTCGAAAGCCCGATGATGACCACAAAGGCGAACGATTCTATCCGCAGGCCGGCCCCCACCGCTGCCACGCCCTCCGGCCCGAAACGGGAGGCAAGCCAGGTTATGTAAGCCATGGAGAAGGGAAAGAGGAGGTTCGTGCCCGTAGACGGGATCCCGATCCTGAGTATCTCGCCCCAGGAGTGCCGAACTTCGGCAAACGAGAGCCCGGAAAACTCAACCATGTGCAGGCGGCGGACCAGGAATCCCACGATGAGCGCAAGAGAGACTCCCTGAGAGATCACCGTGGCGATGGCGGCGCCGGCAAGCTCCAGTCGCGGGAATCCAAAGAGACCATAAATCATGATCGGGTCCAGGATCACATTCAGGAGGGCTGCCGTCACCATGATAACGCCCGGTATCCTCGTCTCCCCGGTTGCGCGAATCGCGCTGCTTGCCACCATCGAGACGACGATAGTGGGGACGCCCAGGTACCAGATGACCATGTACCGGCTGATGAGGGGTATGATATCGGGGGTCGCCCCCAGGGCGGTGAAAATCGGTCGTATCGTCAGCAGGCCGGCGGCGACAAACGCTACCGAGACCAACAGGCCCAGGAGGATACTCGTTGTGGCCAGCCTCTTAATCGCGTCGGTGTCGTGCTTCCCGTAGGCCTGAGAAATGACCGCGGCGGCCCCCATCGAGATGCCCACGGTAACGCTGATGATGAGCATCGCCACCGGAAAGGTGAAGCTCATGGCCGCCAGGGGAATGGTCCCAAGCTGTGCGACAAAAAGCGCATCGACAAGGTTGAAGGATATGGTGGCCGCGAAACCGGCCACCATCGGGATGGTCAGGCGAATCAGGGTCTTGCCGATGGGGCCGGTGGTCAAGTCGTTCTTGATTTCCATGAGAGCGGGAGTCCTTATTAAAATATGGCCCCGAACCGAAGAAACGGGGCATCATCTTTCCGTCCTTTGATATCAATAATATCATGGATCCGAAGCGCGGGCAAATCGAGTTTCCCGCGTGGGTCAGCGAGCCTTAGAGAGGATAACAGGCACGGCCGACCGGTTGGTATAGCCGTGGGGCGCCCTGATTAAACGGGAACACGCGGCGGCCTTGACCCAAGCTCCGCGACGGGAATGATTCGGCTCATCCGGCGGGGAGCTGCGGAGACCCCACGCGATGCGCTCCGCTGCGGTCAACAGAGGCAACAAAGCGATGGGGGGCCGCCGGCCCCCCATACAATTTCTCCGCTTCACCCGGAATTAACTCCCCGCGCGGGACAAAAGGCAGGTTCGCTCTATGATCTCGTCCTGCATCTCGGGCACGAGGTCATGAAAGTATGCCGAATATCCCGAGACCCGAACAAGAAGGTTGGGATAGGCGCCCGGATCCCGCTGAGCCGCTCGGAGGACGTCGGCATCCACAACGTTTGTCTGAATCTGCATCCCGCCACTGTCGAAATAGGTCGTGATGATATCCCCCAACAGCTTGGCGCCCCGTTCCCCCGCAAGTGTCGATCCGTCGAACTTAACGTTGAAGTTTACCCCGTTGGCGATTCGGGTAAAATCGATCCGCTTGACCGAATTGATGAGGGCCGTGGGACCCGTTCGGTCCATGCCGTTGCCGGGTGAAATTCCCGAGGCGAACGGCTCCCCCTTGACGCGTCCGTTGGGGAGGGCCCCGGTCACCTGTCCGAAATAGTTGTGCGCGGTTACCGAATAGAGCCCGGGGACATAGGCGCCCCCCCGGGTGTTGGTGTGACGGTGAAGAATATCCGTAAACGTATCAACCACCCAGACCGTCCAGCGATCGACCGTTTCGACGTCGTTACCGAACTTCGGGAGCAGCCTCAGGTAGGCCCTGACCCGCTCGGCGGAGAGGCCGTCTTTCAGGTGGGCGATAAGCTCGGTCATGGTGAGCTTCCCGTCCGTAAAGACCGCCCGCTCAATGGCCGAAAGGGAATCACCGACATCGGCGGGACCGACGCACTGGATGCCCGAGAAGTTATAGCGGGCGCCTCCGGCCGTAGAACAGCTTCCCGACTCGATGCAGCCCGCCAAAAGCATACTCGTGAGGGGTGTGGGATGATGGCGGCGATTGGCAAGCTCGATGGCCTTGAGGTCGGTGATCAGCCGGGACAGCCCATGCGCAAGTTGGGCCTCAAAAGCCTCTGCGACGTCGTCAATGGAGGTCATGGCCGAGGCGGGCCTTGTGCGGACGCCGGAGCGGACCGGCGACCCGAATCGCCTGCCCTCGTTGAGCGCAAGCTCAAGCATGAGGGGGACATTAAAGATCGCGGCGTCGGTGGACGAAAAGCTCTTTCCCTGGCTCACCGGCTCCACGCACCCCACGGCCGTATAGTCCCGCGCGTCCTGGACCGCGTAGCCGTGCCGGGTCATGGTCTTAATGATGACATCGTCGTTGTAAAGGGCAGGGGAATTGCTGCCTCCCGACAGGATACGGCAGATGGTATCTCGATATCGCTTCGGGGAGTCTTTATGGATGCGGGCATGGTAGTTGGGCTGGCGCATCCTGAGCTCGTCCATGACTTCCAGGAAGATATAGGTGAGCTCATTGGTGGAGTCACTGCCGTCACGGTTTTTGCCGCCGACCGTGACCACCTGTCCGTTGAACATCCCCCCGTGGAATCGGGTGATCCGCCTCGAGAAGACCGGGACGATCTCCGACATCTTGATGGAAAAGGCCGCGATAAGCTCCTTGGCGCCCTGTCTGGTGAGTGTCCGGGACGCGACGTCCTTCTCATAAAACGGCGACAGATAGTGATCCATCCTGCCGGGGCAGACGGAGTTGTCCAGGCTCTCCAGATTCATCGCGATCTGAGCAAAGAAGAGAGACTGGACGGCCTCGTGGAGGTTTCTTGCCCCTTTACGGGGCACGCGCCGGCAAACTTCGGCGATAGAAAGCAGCTCCCGTTTTCGAACAGGGTCCGGCTCGGTCTCGGCCGTCCTCTCGGCCAGGACGGCGTACCGGAGGCCGAATTCCGACAGGGCGTCACAGACGATCCTCACCCCCTCGTAAAAATTCCATGCGTCGCTCTCTTTGGGTACCCGGGCCTGAAAGGAGACGGCGTCCTGTTTTATCCCGTCGGCGCCCACCGTAACGAGCCGCTCGTAATCGGGGGCGACATGGGAGATCCCGCCTGATTCGTTGATGATATAGAAGTGGGCGCGCAGCTGGTCGATGATGAAGCGCAGCTTCTTGACGGGGTTCCTGTAGGCCTTGAAGGAGACGAATCTGAACGCCCAAAAGGGAATCGTAGCCAGGAGGCTCCACGTGTCTTTCCTGGATATCCTGAGCGGGCTTGTTTCCCGGGTGGAGAACCGAAAGACGTCTTCGAGCACCACCACACCGGAGAGCTCCGGATAGAGGGAGCCCCCGACCCGTTTGCTCGAGAAATTGCCGACGACCAGCTCGTCGGGATAGATGGCGATGCTTTTCTTGAGGAGGACGTCGCGCAGCGCCTCGGCGATCTGGACGTGGGGAGATTTCGCGCGATTCCTGCGTTTCTTGAAGTAGTCGGTCCAGATCAAGGCCCGCTCGGCGCAAACCGAGGGCTGTGTCGCAAGGACCGCCCGATGCAAGGCGGCGATCCGGGGGGTGGAGCCGATTGTCTGCGCCTTTTCTGTCATGGTAACTCCGCTGTCGTTGGTTATCGTTCGTTTCAAAACGCGTCTCAAAACTTCTCCCGGTCACTTTTCAGCTCAAAGGCCGAGTCGGAAAGCCCCACGTTGACTTTCAATTCGCGGAACCGATACTCTTCCCAGAGCTCACCGTTCTGACCGTACGCCGCGAAGTACCGGGGGAGGTCCAGACTCTCGTCGATTCCAAAGACCGACCTCGGCGCATAATAGGGTTTTCCCTCACCGTAGGGTGTAGTGATGACGATTCTCCTGAGCGCCGTCCCGAAAACCGAAACCGTCCCGGAATCGAGAACGGTAACGGCATCCTCCGGGTGAGACTCCGCGTATCGTATACTCTTGTCGACGGACTCTAACATAAAGATCAGTGAAGACTTGTCGATGGGGTGCCTCGTATAATCCAGCGACCGCTCGGAGCCCGGCTCAAGCGAAAACACGAGCGCGCCGAGAGCGCCCGACAGGTGGGCGGTCAGCTTATTGTCATTGTACCCTTCTCTGAAAGCAACCTCCATGTCTTTGTTGACCCGGCCGATCCATTTAATGTAGACAGAGTTGGGTCGCTTGAATCTATAGGTGATGATCTCCTCGGGCCTCAGCACGTCCTTTATTCGCTGTCTCTGGTGTATAACGGCCGTATAGTCGGTGACGCCCTCCTCGGCCCGGACCAGTCGCTTTATGACGTCGGACGCACTCAATGATTCGGCAGAAAGCGGCGCCCCGTGGAACAGCATCGTCGCCTGAAGAAGCGCGAAAAGAAGGATCGCCCGCCTCAGCGCAATCCTTAATCCGGCAGGGGCTTCTTTTCTAAAAAATGGCGCACGTCCGATTTCCCCGCACCGCGCCTTTGTGTCACTTCTTTGGGAGCGTAATGACGACATCGGTCCCCTTTCCTTCCTGGCTGGCTACGTCCACGGAGCCCCCGTGAGCCTCGATGATCAGTTTCACCGTCGGGAGTCCCAGGCCGGTGCCTCCATCCTTGGTGGAGAAGAAAGGGTCAAAGATCAGTGGCTTGATCCCGCTTTCGATCCCCGTGCCGCTATCGGAAACGGATACGGAGACTACCCCGTCTTTCGTGGAGGTCGTCCCTTTCATCGTAATCGCGATATGTCCGCCGTCGGCCATGGCGTCTCCTGCATTGAGGAGGAGGTTCCAGAAGACCTGCTTGAGCTGCATGAAGTCTCCGACGATTGACGTGTCGCCGTAAAACTCCGTCGCGATGCTGACGCCGGCGCTCCCCTTCGGGGTGTTCTTGAAAACCGTTATCGTTTCGTCAATGACCTTTCTGAGATCGACCGTTTCCCTTTTCACGGTCAGGGGTCGCGCGTACATCAGAAAATTCGTGATCAGGTGGTTGAGGCGCTCGATCTCCTTAAGAACGATGTCCATGAGATCCCGATTGGAGCCCGAAAGCAACAACTCCTTTCTCAACAGCTGGATGGACGCGCTCATGGAGCCGAGGGGGTTTCTGATCTCGTGGGCAAGATTGGCGGCGAGCTTGCCGAGGTTTGCCAGTGTATCGTTTCTCTTTATTTCCTCTTCCATTTCCTTGAGGTGGGTAATGTCCTGAAAGAGGATGATTCTCCCTACCTGCTCGTTTCGCGAGTTCTTGAAGGGGGAAACGGAAAAGCCGAGGATATACTGTTTTCCTTTGTCCGAAATGAATTCCTTGGTCCAGCGGTTCAGGCCACCGGACGTCTGGACCCCCTCTTTTTTCGTGATGTCTCTCAAAATACCGGGTATGACATCGTCGATCGGGGACAGGTAGACCTCCCGCAGCGTTTTTCCGGTGATGACCTCCGCCTGGCGGTTAAACGAGATGATGCGTCCCAGCCTGTCGACGGTGGTCAGCCCGGTCTGGATATTCTGGATGATATTGTTGTTGAGTATCTTCAGCTCTTCAAAGTCGATCCTTTTTTCTATCAGCTCCTCGCCGGTCTTCTTGACCTGCTCGGAGAGATAGCCCGAGAGGAACGCGACGATGTAGAAAGCGACGATATTGATAAATATGTTGTAGAAGACATAGCTTTCGTTGTAGTTGGGGTGAACTCCAACGATCGTGGCGGGGATAAGCCCGTAATAGTCCAGGTCCACCATCACGCCGTAGAGTATCCCCGACAGGGAGGCCGTCAGGAAACCGCCGGGGCGGTACAGGATAATACTTGCGCTGATGATCGACAGGATGAACAGGAACGAGAAGATGCTCTCTACCGCGCCGGTAATAAAGACCATCCCGGTGATGACCAGGACATCGAAAAAAAGCTGGAGGTACGCAATAGCGGTGATGTATTTTTCCGCGAACTTTATCAGGAGTATGTAGATACCGGTCAGGAAGTAGGTGAGGCCGATCAGGAAGTAGAGATAGACCAGCTGGGGAGCGATGAACTGCCCGTTTTCCGAGTACTGGAAGATCACCGAGCCGCCCAGGAGCACCGAGACGATCAGGACGCGGAAGAACATGAATATCTCGATGTTCTTCTTCAGGTTAGTGTTTTTAAGTTTCTTTTTATCGGTGGGCATATGGGGCCTGGTCACATCATATGGCGAAAAACGGATCGCAAATCCGCCATGCGAAGAGGGGACTCGTCATGCCGAAGGAGCGTGTGATTAACCGCCGCCGAGGGTATCGGCCATATTGAAGATCGGTAGATACAGGGCGATAACCATCCCGCCGACGACCACGCCGAGGAAGACCATGAGGGCCGGCTCCAGCAGTGACGTCAGGGCTGAAACGGCGTCATCGACCTCCTGGTCATAGAAGTCCGCGATCTTGTTGAGCATTGCGTCCATGTTACCGGTGGCCTCCCCGACGGCTACCATCTGCACGACCATGGGAGGGAATACTTTGCTCTGAGACATTGGCTCAGCCAGCGTCTTTCCTTCGCTGATGCCGCTCCTGGTAAGCATGACATCCCGCTCCACGGTCTTATTGCCCGCGGTCTTTGCCGTAATCTCAAGGGCGTCGAGTATCGGCACGCCGCTGGAGATCATCGTTCCGAGGGTCCTGGTAAAACGGGCGACCGCGACCTTCTGGATCAACCCTCCGAAGATGGGGATTTTGAGGAGTAGATCGTCCACCAGGGCCCTGCCGAAGGGCGTCCGATAGAAATAGACGAATGCCACCACGAAGCCAATGACAAGCAGGATGATGTAGATGATGAAGTGCTTGACCATGTAGCTGACATCGACAAGGATCTGTGTGGGCAACGGTAAGGGTGTCCCGGAGCCGGAGAACATTTCCTGGAACATCGGGACGACGAAGACCAGCAGGATAGACGTGACCGCGATGGCGACCGCCACAATGGTAGACGGATACACCAGCGCACTCTTGACCTTGCTCTTGAGGGCCTCGGCCTTTTCGATATAGGCGGCAAGGCGGTTGAGGATCGTATCGAGGATACCGCCGACCTCGCCTGCCGCAACGAGGTTGACGTACAGAGAGTCGAATACCCTCGGGTGTTTGTTGAGGGCATCGGCAAAGGTCGAGCCTCCCTCCACGTCCTCCTTGATCCTGAGGATGATCTTCTTGAAGGAGTTCTTTTCCTGCTGGTTGCCGAGTATGTCCAGACACTGGACGAGCGGGAGGCCTGCGTCGATCATGGTGGCAAACTGACGGGTAAAGACGACCAGATCCTTCTTGCTGGGCTGCGCCTCCAGTCCGGGGATCTGCATGTCCATGCTCAGGCCCTTCTTCTCCGAAACGGAGTCGAGGGTGATCTTCTGCTGGCGGAGGATGCCCACCGCCGCCGCCTGGTTGGCGGCCTCGAGCTCGCCGCTCTTGGCGGCGCCTGAGCCATCTCTTCCACTCCATTTAAATACCGCCATGATCCGTTCCTCTTAGGGTGGTTGTCATCACGCTTCCGATCGATTCGGCGCTCCGGGCGCCCGTTCCCTATTGGGCGTCCCGGCGTTCCCGCTTATTGTCCGCCTCATCACGCGTCCTGCGGTGGGACGCGCTGAGAACGGATCCGTTACCGGTCGAAGAAGCTCATCCAAAGCTCTTGTGTGTGCCTTCTATCTCTTTGATTATCCCGGTCGACTCTAGGCCTGCGATACTTCATCCTAAAACTTCTGCGGCGCCGGGCGCATCTGCGCCTGGGGGCGCTCCTGGCCTCCTCCGGAACCGCCCCGCGAGAGTATCTGGCGGAGCTCTTCCTGATCGGAGCTCCTGCCCATCGCCACGTCCAGTGTGACGATGCCCTTCGTATAAAGCGCGGCCAGGGACTGATTCATCGTCTGCATCCCGAACTTCGCCTGGCCCACCTGCATGATCGAGTATATCTGATGGATCTTGTCCTCGCGGACCAGGTTCCTGATGGCCGCGTTGGGGATCATGATCTCCAGGGAGAGGATCCGTCCCTTGCCGCCGGCCCTCGGCAGGAGCTGCTGGCAGAGGACCCCTTCGAGAACGAACGATATCTGCGCCCGAATCTGGGACTGCTGATACGGGGGAAAGACGTCGATGATCCGGTTTATGGTCTGTACGGCGGAGTTGGTGTGCAGCGTGGCGAAGACAAGGTGGCCGGTCTCGGCGGTGGTCAGAGCCGCCTCGATCGTTTCCAGGTCCCGCATCTCGCCGATCAGGACGACGTCGGGGTCCTGCCTCAGGATATACTTCGAGCGATATCTTGAAGCTCTCGGTATCGGCCCCTACCTCCCGCTGATTGACGACGCAGTTCTTATGCGGGTGGAGGTACTCGATGGGGTCTTCGATCGTCACGATGTGCTCGTGTCGCTCCTCATTGACTTTGTTGATCATGGAAGCCAGCGTCGTCGATTTCCCCGAGCCGGTGGGCCCGGTAACGAGGATCAGACCCCGGGGCCGCTTGGTCAGCTCCTCCACGACGGGGGGAAGCCCCAGTTCCTGAAAGGTCATGAACTTATAGGGGATGATCCGGAACGCCGCGGCCATAGCGCCGCGCTGCATGAACATGTTGGCGCGAAAGCGGGAAAGGCCCTTGACGCCGAACGAGAGATCAAGCTCATTGTTGTCTTCGAATTTATGTTTCTGGGCGTCGGTAAGGATGCTGTAACAGAGGTTCTTGGTATCGGCTCCGGTAAGGGGGTCCATGGCCAGGGGCACCAGCCGGCCGTCCACACGAATCTGCGGCGGGGTGCCGGTGGTTACGTGGAGATCGGTGGCACCCTTTTCGACCATAACCTTTAGCAACTGATGAAGACTGATCATTCCCTACTACCCCCTCGTGTCTGAGATGAATTATCCTTGTCTAGTCGGCGGCCGAACATCGGACTACTTCCTCCAGAGTGGTGATGCCTTCTTTCAGCTTTGTGATCCCCGCCTGCCTCAGGGACTTCATGCCGTGACGCATCGCCTCACGTTTCAGCTCCGCGGTCGACGCCCCGTTAAGAACCAGCTCCCTCAACTCATCGTTCATCTTCATGACCTCATAGAGGGCAACCCGGCCTTTATATCCGGTGCTCGCGCAGTTGGAGCACCCCTTGCCCTTATAGACCTTGAATTCCCCCGCCTCATCCGGGGGAACCCCGATGTCGATGAGGGCCTGAGCCGAGACCTCGATCTGCTCCTTGCAGTCCGAGCAGATCTTTCGGGCGAGTCTCTGGGCGACGATAGCATTGAGGGAGGAGGCGACGAGAAACGGCTCGATTCCCATGTTCAGCAGCCGGTTGATGGTGGATGGGGCGTCATTGGTGTGCAGCGTCGAAAGGACAAGGTGCCCGGTCAGGGCGGCCTTGATGGCGATCTCCGCGGTCTCGAAGTCGCGGATCTCCCCCACCATGATGATGTCCGGGTCCTGCCGGAGGAAGGAGCGCAGGGAGGCGGCAAAGTTGAGGCCGATCTCCTCGTGCATCTGGACCTGGTTGATGCCCATGAGGTTGAACTCCACCGGGTCCTCGGCCGTCATGATGTTTTCCGACTCCTTGTTCAGCTCGGCGAGGGCCGAATAGAGGGTGGTGGTCTTGCCGGAGCCGGTCGGGCCGGTGACCAGCACCATCCCGTAGGGCTGATGGATGGAATCTTTGAAGTGCTACGAGGGCGTTTTCCTCGAAGCCGAGCTTGGTCATGTCCAGCTGGAGATTGGACTTGTCCAGGAGCCGCAGGACGATCTTTTCGCCGAAGAGGGTCGGCAGGACCGAGACGCGGAAATCCATCTCGCGTCCCTTGCCGAGCTTCAGCTTGATACGGCCGTCCTGGGGCAGACGCCGCTCGGCGATGTCCAGCTTGGACATGATCTTCACGCGGGAAGTGATGGCGTTCTTGATCTTGAGGGGAAGGCCCATGGCCTTGCGCAGCACGCCGTCCATCCGGTATCTGACTCGGAAACGTCTTCTCGTACGGCTCGATATGGATGTCGCTGACCCGCAGCTTGATCCCCTTGATGAGGATGCCGTTGACCAGCTTGACGATAGGTGCTTCCACATTTTCGGACAGCATATCCCCGTCGTCCCTGGTATCGACGACCTCGACCGTGTCAACCGCGCCGTGGACCAGGGAGTCAAAGTCGTCCACCTCGACGATGCCGTCATCGCTTTCCATATCGGAAAAGGGGCTCATGGCCGCGTCGCTGTCCGAGAGGTCGTAGTCCTTGGCATCGAGGTCGGCCGACGTAGTGGACTCCGCGACTCCTCTGGCGCCGTAGTACTTCTTGACCGCTTCGATGATGTCCACTTCGGCGGCCACTACCGCGTCCACCTTAAAACCGGTCATGAAACGAATGTCTTCGATTACCTGCATGTTGGAGGGATCGGCCATCGCCACGATGAGGCTTGCGCCGGTCCGGGAAATCGGGATCACGAGGTGCTTCTTCGCTATATCGGAGCTTACGTATTTGAGGACGGCCTTATCAATCTCGTATTCGTTGAGGTTGATCGAAGGGACGCTGTATTGCTGGCTTAGGAAATCAGTGAGGGCGGTCTCGGAGAGGAATCCCAGCCGGGTGAGCTGCTGCCCGAGTCTTCCCCCCGATGACTTCTGCTGCTCAACGGCCTTTTGAAGTTGGTCCGTCGTGATGACGTTATTCCTTACAAGAAGCTGCCCCAACCTCTCGTGCATTAATTAATACCCCCGATTGTAGAATCCGGTGCGATCAGGTCTGAAAATTGCATATCCACCGTATAATATACTATAAATACCATTTTTGTCAAGCTCTATGTTAACCGAAAGGGATTTCGCGCGCCGCACCTTCCTTCTAATCGAGGGACAATCGGCATTCCGATGATGACGGACGGGGGCCGGGGGTCTCTCCCCAGGGGAGGCGTCCGGCACTTCGTGACCGCCGTCCCGGCGACCGCTTTCCTGCGCGGCGGAGCCGGTCCTGTCGGCTACAGCCCCAGGGCAGAGCCCATGACCTTGAGCGGCGGATCCTGCTTTGTCCAGAGGGCAAATGAGCGGGCGCCCTGGTAGAGGAGCATCTGCAGGCCGTCGGAGTAGCGGAGTGCGCTCCGGGCCGGAAACGGGCTCTTGCCCGCGGGCGTCCTGCCGTAGTTCATGTCAAAGACAAGGGCCGCCCGTCCGACCCGGGACAGGTCGATGTCGAGGAACGTCTCGGACGTGATGGGCAGCGCCGTGGCGTTGAGCACGATGTCGGCCGCGGTGATCACATCGGCAATCTCTGAGCCCGCAAGAGGGACGGTGCTGAGGATGCCGGCTCCGCCGAACTCCCGGGCCAGCGCTTCGGCCCTCTGCCCGGATCGATTGGCGATAACGATGCGCCCGGGCTTTCTCTCGATAAGCGCGGGAAGCACCCCCCGCGCGGCGCCGCCCGCCCCGAGCATGAGAAGGGTCTTGCCGCGAATTTCGGCGCCGAGGCCGCGCTCCAGCGCACCGACGAGTCCCGTCCCGTCGGTGCTGTGGCCGATGAGCCTTTTCCCGTCGAATACGACGGTATTGACCGAACCGGTCCGTTCGGCCGACTCCGCCAATCCGTCGAGAAACGGGATGATGGTCTGTTTATGGGGTGCGGTGACGTTGGCCCCGCCGGCCCCGACTTCCCTCAACGCCGCGACGACCGTCTTGAGCGCTTGTTCGCCTACCCGCAGCGCGAGATAGACCGCGTCGATTCGGGAGGCGGCAAAGGCGGCGTTCATCATAGCCGGAGACTTCGAGTGGGAGACCGGGTCTCCCAGGAGGCAGAAGAGGCGGGTATGTGCCGAGATACTGATCGGTTCGGACATCACTTGTTGGCGTTAATGTAACCCCTGATAGTCTCGGCTCTCGGGTCGGTGGGGTAGAGCACGAGATAGCGCTCAAAAAGGGGCACGGCCTCGACGGGGTTGCCCTCGTTACGGTAGATGACGCCGAGGTTGAAATAGGCATCGGCGATCGTGGGATCGAGCGATATCGCCCGCCGATAGTCCGGCTTGGCGTAGGTGAACTCGAGGAGCTGGTCGTAACAGAAGGCGCGGTAGAAGTAGAGCTCGGCCGTTTCCATGCCGGTGTCGCGGGTGACATCGGTGATGTAGATAATGGCGTCGTCGAAGCGCTGTGCGGCGATCAACGCCTTTATCTTATCGATTACCTCTCCATAGGCGGGCGGGTTCTTGATCGACCATCCCGAGGGGGATTGCGCCCCCGAGAGGGCATAGCTCCTCTTGTCGTCGTTGAGCGCCCAGTACTCGTTCGTCCCGTCCTTCTTCTTAACGATGACGCCGTAAATGAGGCTGTTGTAGGTCAGGGTCTCGATGATATCGTCTCCCCGGACGAAATGCTCGACCCATGTCTCCGGACCGACGACGCCCGGTAGCACGTCGCGCCTGGTCTTTCCGCCGGAGTCGGCAAAGGCGGGATCGGGCTTGGCGTCGCGCAGCAGATCTGAATAGTAGATCATGACCGGCACCTCTGCGCGGGCGGGGGAGGGCAGGAGGATAAGCGCGCAGGTCGCCACTATGAGGCAGCCGGTCAAGATGAACCCCGCGATCAAAAGTGATAAACGCGCGGTTCGCGATATATCGAAGGATGATGTCATGGTGTTCCTCATATCGGGCTTATAGTTACAGAAATACGATGTGCCTCAGGATAGTACAGAAGGGAGAAGGTGTCAAGGAAAGAGATGGCGTCGCGGTGAAGGGACGCGGCGAGTCCTCCTTGGTTTTTGCGTCGATCTTGACAACGCCGGTTTCGGCGTCTTCAAAGTCAGGTTATTCCGCTATAGCGGCATTGCGCGAAGATTTGCGACACGCACGGTTAAAATCATACCTTACCGCCAGTACCTCTCCCCCCCGCCGATATCACCTCCGTCGATCGGTCTTTTGTCAGGATCCGTGCGAGAAACCCTCCCACGATCCCCACGATA
Organism: uncultured delta proteobacterium; assembly: GCA_963809875.1. Classification (GTDB taxonomy): domain Bacteria; phylum Desulfobacterota; class Zymogenia; order Zymogenales; family Zymogenaceae; genus JAFGAS01. Next base: position 583,513 of record CAWELC010000005.1, read on the forward strand.
AACCCGCCCACGTGGGCCCAGAAGGCCACTCCTCCGCCCTCGGCGGCCCCGATGGAGGCCACCCCCGAGAAGAGCTGCATCACGAACCAGATACCCAGAAAGACAATCGCGGGGATATCCATGATCCTGATGAAGTAGACGAGGAACACCACAGACCTGACCCGCGCCTTGGGGTAAAGCACGAAGTAGGCCCCCATGACACCGGCAATCGCGCCGGATGCCCCCAACGTCGGGACTATCGAGTGCGGATCGGTTGCCAGATGCAGGAGCCCCGCCCCGACCCCCGAAAGGAGGTAGAAGAAAAGGTACACGATGTGCCCCATCCGGTCCTCGACGTTGTCGCCGAAGATATAGAGGAAGAGCATATTCCCGCCGATGTGAAGCCACCCGGCGTGGAGAAACATCGAGGTGATGAACGGGAGGTACACGTACCGGGGCCCGTAGGCGGCGGTCGTCACGTAGCTCGGCACCATTCCGAATTGATAGATGAAGGCGTCCAGCTTCGTTCCCAGGGAAAGCTCGAAGATAAAGACGATCACGTTGATCCCGATGAGCCCCCAGGTGACAAACGGGACCCGGCGGGACGGTATATTGTCCTTGAACGGCAGCATGTTCTTTTCCTCCGTAAAATAGAATATCAGAACAGGCCGTGTTGTAAAGTCAAAAATGGACGGTGGCAACCGTACCGTTTTCGGACGGCCGGAGGGAGATCGAGGAACTCGGAAAGAATTAATGGATTGCGCATTACCCGCGTGGTATGATCCGATTCGGACGGCTCACCGTCTCCCGGCATCGTATCGAGGTCTAGCGCATGAACCCCGTAACTCACTTCTTCACAGGCTGGCTTGTCGCAAATGGTGCTGATCTCACGTGCCGGGATCGGGCGATCGTCACGGCCGCGGCACTCCTGCCCGATCTCGACGGTCTGGGACTTCTGGCGGATCTCGTTTCGGGAGACACCGCGGCGGGCTACTATTGGTACACCCGCTTTCATCACGTCCTTGGTCACAATATCCTTTTCGGCGTCCTGCTGGCCGCTGCCGCGTGGGCCGCGGGCAAAAGGAGATGGACGACGGCCCTGCTTGCGCTCATCGGGTTTCACCTCCATCTCCTGGGCGACCTTGTCGGCGCAAAGGGTCCCGGCGACTCATTCTGGACGATCCCCTATCTATGGCCCTTCTCGCCCCGGGAATGGCTCTGGGGCGGACAATGGGCGCTCAATGCGTGGCCAAACGTCCTGATCACCGCGGTGGCGATGGCACTGACGTTCTATCTCGCGTGGCGGCGGGGATTTTCGCCGGTCGGTCTCTTTTCCGAGCGGGCCGACCGGGGGTTTGTGGCGGCGCTGCGAAGACGGTTCGGAAAGCCGGGAGACCCACGAAAGGAGCCGGCCCGATAACTCCCGTCCGAGAATCCCTGCTGCTTCCACGATCGGTATCCAGATGTGTCGCGAGCTCGATGGTTCGGTTCGGACGAAGCCGAGCCGCATGGGGTGGGCTTACGGTGCAGAGACGTCGTTGCTCCAACGAAACGGAGGGACGCCGTTTTCGACGTCCCTCCGTTGTCCTTCTGTCCGTCAAAGGTCAATGCAGCACGTTACTTACCGTCGATGATCCGCAGCGCCTCGTCCCGGTAAGCGTCCATGATGTAGGGGATGCCCGTAACCCGGGTGCACTCCTCGGTTAACGAGGCCAGGTCGCGCCGCACAATGTGAGGCACAGCCCATTTGCGGGCACCGGCCATGAGCTGCTGGAGTCCGATCCTGATCTTCTCGGTCGCGCTGTAGATGCCGACGGCCCCCAGTGGTATCTTTTCCATCTCCTTGCCATAGATCGATTTGAGCTCCTCGTAACAGACGAAGATCTCCTCCTTGCTCTGGCCGAATCGCGAGACGGTTTTGGGGAGCCCCCCATCTTCTCCATCAAGCCACCTGCCGATGTTCTTGCCCACCATGCCGGGGATCATGAGCGCACGGCCCATGCAGACCGCCTTGACGTAGGGCGCGCCCATCGCCAGGCACTTGAAGACGTGGTCCTCGGCGGAAAGGCCGCCCGCAAAGGCCAGGTCCGGCACGAATTTCTTCTGCTTGGCCAGTCGATCGGCAAGCTCCGTCGCCATGGCGTGGAGATAAATGGCAGGGACGCCCCACTCGTTCATCATCCTCCAGGGGCTCATGCCCGTGCCCCCCGGGGCGCCGTCAATCGTCAGCATATCGATTTTGGCATCGGAACTCCACTTGATGGCCATGGCCAGCTCACGCATCGGATAGGCGCCGGTCTTGAGCGTGACGCGCTTGGCCCCGAGCCCGCGGAGGCGCTGAACTTCCTTCATGAAGGAGTCCTGGTCGATGAAGCCCATGCGGGAGTGGCGCTCGAACTGCTTAATAGCCCCGTCCTTGAATGCGGCCCGAATAGCGGGGTCCTCCGGGTCCGGAGTCACGATGTAGCCGCGTTTCTTGAGCTCGACGGCGCGCTCCAGCGAATCGACCTTGATCTCTCCTCCGATGCACTTGGCGCCCTGCCCCCATTTGAGCTCGATGGTCTCGACCCCGAGCTTCTCAACGACGTATTCGGCCACGCCGAAGCGGGTGTCTTCAACGTTCATCTGGACGAGGATATCGCCGAAGCCGGAGTGGTACTTCCGGTATTCATCTACGCGCGAGCGCATGTTGGGCGATTCCACGACCTTGCCCTTTGCGTCGAGCTGGAGCTGAGGATCGATGCCGCAGACGTTTTCACCGCAGACGAGGCTTATTCCGGAGATGGCAGCGCCGACGGCAAAATGGTCCCAGTTTTTCCGGGCGATCTCGGTAGAGCCGAGAGCGCCGGTGAAGATCGGGACTTTCATCTTGACTTTGTTTGTGGTACCGAACTCCGTCTCCGTGCTTACGGCAGGAAAGGTCGCCACGTTAGGATCGGCGGCGATCCCCTCTGCGCCGAAGGCGTAGCCCATAATGTTGAGGTGGGAGTAGTCGACGGGGTAGTCCTTATCGGCTCCCGCGGTGATCTCGCCGAAGGGCATCGGATAGAGAAGCTCGCGTCCGCGAAAGGTGGAAGTGAACATATCGCAGCTTCCCCGGCATCCGTCCAGGCAACGGCTACAAATGCCTGATTGAGGGGCGACATCCCGGGAGCGGTTGGCCGTCAAGACGGCTTCGTTGGCGTTCGGTCGCTGCAGGTTCATGGGATAATTCCTCCATGTATGTGGTTATCGGTGGTCAATTGCCGATTCACGAACGTCGTCAGCGGAAGTGCAGAGAGCGGTTTTCGGGGCCTTCCGAAATGTGCAAGGGGGGCCGCACTAGACATCGGCAATGCGTTGCCACTATTCCACGTTGAGATGCTTCTGTCAACAAGAAAGATATTAAAATCACTGAATATTTCTTCACTGCCGTTCGAGAGATGAGTCGTTATTATCCGGCAATATTACCGTTTAGTCGTGTCGAATCGGCATTCATTGCAGCTTTCTTGCCGCAGAAGCATATCACGAACTCCCTCCGGCCCTCGAAAATACCGGATTTTCGGAGATATATGCCTTGAACTCGGTTGTTCTGCAGAATGATATCGGCAATAGTGCCGATAATACTCTTGACGATCGGCAAGATTTCCACTATGCTTGACCCATGAGCGACAAGATGGAAAAAAAGCGGCTGGCCATCCTCAGATTCCTGTCCGGGACGGACCAACCACAGACGAGCCCCGGCATCACCGAAAGCTTGATTACCTCCGGTCACGAAGCGAGTGAGCGGACGATTCGCCTTTATCTTCAGGGACTCGATGATGAAGGTCTCACCGAAAACCACGGCAAGCGAGGGAGAACCATAACTGAGAAGGGGATCGCCGAGCTCGCCAGCGCACGGGTGTTCGACAAGGTCGGTTACCTGGCCGCAAAGATCGACCGGATGATGTACCGGATGACCTTCAACCTTCGGGAGCGAGCGGGTACTGTCGTTATCAATGTCAGTATTATCGGAAAAGACCGGCTCCAAGCCTCAGTCCCTCTGCTTGCGAGCGTCTTCGAGACGGGCTATTCCATGGGGAGCCTCGCCGCTTTCTTTGGCCCGGGCGAGCGAATCGGTGAGGTAGTGATCCCGGATGACTCGGTGGGGATCGGCACCGTCTGTTCGGTTACGGTCAACGGGGTGCTGCTGTCGGAGGGTATCCCGACGACCTCGCGTTTCGGAGGCCTCCTGGAGCTCAGGAACGGAAAATATACACGTTTCGTCGAATTGATTCACTACGAGGGAACCACCCTCGATCCGCTGGAGGTGTTTATACGCAGCCGCATGACCGACTATTTCGGTGCAACGACAACGGGAAATGGAAAGATCGGGGCGAGCTTCCGGGAAGTTCCGGCGGAGAGCCGAGCCAGGGTGCTGGACATATCGGAGCGGCTCGAACGGGCGCACCTCCGGGGGTTCATTTCGGTGGGGTGGCCGGGTCAGCCCCTCATGGGGATCCCCGTCGGGGACGGCAGGATGGGTATCGTTGTGATCGGCGGCCTTAATCCCGTGGCGATCCTCGAGGAAAAGGGTATCCACGTGCGCTATACCGGCGCTCTGGCCGGCCTGCTTGAATATGATCGGCTTTTCCACTACAAAGAAATGGAAGAGCGGGCACGAGGGCTCCTGTAGATCCGGGCTACCGGTGTCAACTCTAAAGCTCACGCACCGGGATAGCCGCATCACGCCGACAAGGTATGGAACCTTCCGGCCGACACCACACATCTTGAAACCCCACACAAAATCGACGTGTCTCCGGGTGCGCGAAAAGGACAGCCACCTGGGTTACATCGATCCCGTCCAGGCGGACAGGGCGGTATTTCGAGCTCGCGGGCTTGAAAACAGTGCCCAGATTGATGTAAAATAAGATTATAATTAGAGGAGGTGCCGATATGAAAAAGATTATCATTTCCGGTCTTCTGGCGGGAGTCGCGATGCTCGTCATCGGCTTTGGGGTGGGGTACCTTTGTGGAATCGTATTTCCGTCGCTTATGGCGCTGTATAATAATACGAGCCTCTTCAGGGCCCAATCCGACCCGATGATGTCGCTCTACTTCGTCTACCCGTTCGTCCTCGGGCTTGTCCTGGCGTGGGTCTGGGACAAGGTGAAGGGCGTGATGAAGGGTGCGGGGTGGGCGGCAAAGGGGATCCGGTTCGGCCTGGCTTACTGGGTCGTATCGATCCCGGGCATGGTCATCTCGTTCGCCAGCTTTCCCCTGTCACTGCTTATGGTAGGTACATGGAGCGCCGGCATACTGGTGCAGGCGCTGGCCGCCGGGTTGATCTACGCGGCAATGAACAAATAACCGGGTGTTGAAAAGGGCCCGCCATCGGCCGAGGAGCACACATCACCTGTCTGTTTGGGGATGCGGGGGCACCGCGGCCGATGATATGGATTCCGCATCCACTGGATTGAAGACAGAGAAGGCCGGGCGGATCCAACATCGACACCGGGCTCCTGGAACGCGGGGTTACCCCGTGGCACATATCGGAAGGAAACGGAGGGCGCTATCGTAAAGGAAAACCTCTTGCTGTTTGCCGGGGACAAAGCCCTCGGGCTCATTCGGGACGGCGGTCTCTCTCCGGCGTCCGTCAGGACTATCCTGGGGGCGGCCGGCGGGCCGAAGTGGCTGGTGCTGTACGGCCTCGACCGGGCGATATTCTTTTCGTGGCTTTCGGGTCCCGCGGTTCCCGTGGACCTGGTTGGCTCGTCCATCGGTGCGTGGAGGTTTGCGGCGGTCGCACAGGGCAGGCGCGCGCCCGATGCCCACGAGACGCTCAGGGAGGCGTACACGGGCCAGACCTACGAAACCAAACCGTCCGCCGGGAAAGTCTCGGACGAAGCGATGAGGATCATGCACGCCTACCTCCCTGCGGACGGGATCGATGAGATTTTCCGAAATCCCTCGTTTCGCCTGGCGATTATTTCCATGAGGGGGAAGGGGGCCTTTGGATCGACCCACAGGCGCCGCACGGCCGTCGGGATGCTCCTGGCCGGAACCGCCAACGCGGCTTCGCGCAAAAACCTCGGGCGCTTCTTCGTCAGGACAATCTTCGCCGATGGAAGGGACGGCGGGCGGCCCCACGCATCAGCGGCGTTTGTGGGCGACCCGATAGGCACCAGCGAGGTGCACCTCACAAGGGACAACATCAGGAAGGCAATCCTTGCCTCCGGTTCGATCCCGGTAGTCATGGAAGGGGTAAGGGACATCCCGGGGGCGCCTCCCGGCGTCTACTGGGACGGCGGGTTGGTCGACTACCATGTCACGATCCCGGATTCATCCGTCGACGGAAGGGAGGGGATCGTCCTTTTCCCCCATTACATCGACCGCATCATCCCCGGCTGGTTCGATAAGCACCTTCCCTGGCGAGGGAAGGCGCCTACCGGTCAGGAAAGGATGCTTCTGATCTGCCCGTCCCGGGAGTTCGTCGGGCGCCTTCCCTACGGAAAGATTCCCGACCGGACGGACTTTAAGCGGTTTTTCGGAAACGATAAGGAGCGGGTCGCTTTCTGGAAGAAGACGGCGGCCGAAAGCGAGCGGCTCGGGGATGAATTCCTGGAGCTGGTCGGGTCGGGCAGGATCAGGCAGCGTATACGGCCGCTCTCGCTGCTGGGAACGTGAACGCGGAGATTCGGGACAAAAACCGGGCACTATCGGCGGGAAGAAGGAAGTGGCGATGAAAAGCCTGCGGTCCTGCGGCGGCTTGGCCGGACTTCGGATGTCGGAGGAGTCTCGTATGGCCCAAAATCCAGATAAGGAGATGTTATCGTGACAAGAATACGAAAGCTGTTGTCTCTTGCGCTCGCATGCGCGCTACTTACCGTTCTTTTCCTGCCGGCAATCGCCGCCGAGGAAGGACCGGATAAAGCCGGCACCTATAGCGGATACCTCTTTGCCAAGCTCGATAATATCGGGACGAAATCCGAGGGGCCGAGCTATTATCTACAACAGTTTGATAATAGCGAGATCCACATAATTAAGAACGGTATCCTGTGGCAGCACGACGCGGAATTGGACAACTACTTGAACACGAAGGTGATGATAACGGGGGTTCTTGAAAGCGGGCAATTGAGGTATACGAAGATAGAACCGTTCAAATATTGAAAAACTATCGAGGGGAGGGGCTTCCTTATAGGAGGCCATTCTCCGTCGATCTTTTGATGGGCCGTGCATCACTCTCCAGCCAAAGCCCCAGGCAAGGACCCACATAGGTGTGTGGGTCCCTTTTCATTATCGGGCCATCGGCCGGCAGTCGTCGGGGAGATATCTCCCTTTCAGATTACCGTTACGTAGAGCAGGTAGCCCGTCAACATGAGCATGACAACGATCATGATCCAATCGCCGAATTCGTCTTCTTTCATTTCCGGTCTCCTCGTCTTTACCGTCTAGACAACGCATGTGCCTTGTATGTTCCTTCATGATCTATTAAAGCAATCCATATGCCAGAAATCGAATCGCTTCACTCTTTTAGATGCTACACTATCGTACAAATCTCCTACTTTCTGTGATTTGGTTTACATTTCTCTTGAATTCCCGCACGCTCTGCCACGCCGACACACTGCATACGTTGCAGGCGTTGCAGGCATGAACCTGCGTGTACCGAGCCGACGAGTATCTTTCCACTGTTACTATTCGGAAGGTGTCTATATTTATCCAGTAATATCAACCACTATATGTATGATCAAACTTAATAAGCATCTATAACTGATTTGATATGTTGCGGAAGGGTTGCAGCAGGAAACGAGATGAAACACATCTTTCAAGGCGGTTACGGGAGGAAAGTCCTGGTGCGGCGAAGACCCCGGAATCTGATGTTTTGTGTCCCTCGCTTGTCCGGGACATCGGATCGTTCGGCTCTTTCGCGGACGTCACGAAGGTCTCGGCGGCCCCGTCAGTGACGACACCCGTGCGAGTGGATATCGCCGCAGGGTGGTTCCGGCGGCGGCCGCACTTCTCCGCCTCGCGAACGTCTGCGCGAGCCCCCGGCGCGGGATGGTCAATGATTGCCCATCTGCGAGCCGATCCACCCCATGATCTCATCGATATGCGCGGAGATGAACTCGGGCTTGTGGCGGCCGCCGGGGATGACGTTCAGTTCGGGATACACGGCGGCCCCGCGGGCGAGCAGGCGGGGCACGATCAACGGGATGTGGGAATCGAGGTTGAAGTCGTCCTTCGATCCGACGATGATATAGTAGCGCTGGTCGGTAAGATTCGCGTCGCCCCGGTCCAGCAGCTCCACCGGATTGACCGCGGAAAGCCGCTCCCACACCGGGCGGTCTTCCGACCAGACCTGCCCCGGAATCCTGTCACTGTCAAACACCGGGTAGTAGAGCCATTCCTCCGTTATTCCGAGGAGCCCTCCCAGGGGAGCGGCGTCGACGATCCGCTTCGGGTTGTCGGCCGCGATCAGGGCGTAGCGCGCGGGATCATATTTGGCGAGCTTATCTCCCCCGATCCCGTACCGGAGGTCGGCGGCCGGAAAGATCGGCACGAGGATATGGGAGAAGGACGGGTGTTTCAACCCGTAGTAGAGGACACCATACCCTCCCATGGAGCTGCCCATGAGAATGACGCCCTCCGGGTCCGTGCGAACGTTGAAGGCCGACGAGACGAAGGGGACGATTTCCTCAAAGAAATGATCCTCGAACCGCCCGAGGTTACTGTTGATGTAAAAGGTCCCGCACCGGTCGTCAAACCAGGTCGCCGGATCGTCGGTCCCGTTTCCCGAGACGGAAAAATCGGGCATCACCACGACAACCGGGCCGATGGTCCCCGCCGCAATCGCACGATCCAGCGGCTCGAGCAGGAGATTCGCCCACGTCTGCGGCCGGCTCGCGTACCCGTGCAGCGCGAAGACGACCGGGTAGGGGTCGCCCTTCGGGTCATACCCGGGGGGCAGGTAGACAAGGAGCGGCCTCTGCGTTCCGATGATATCGCTGGGCAGCGCTTCTTCATACCTTACGGAAGTCCCCTCGGGCCGGGCCGTCTCGTCGGGTCCAACGAATGCGACCAGGGTTCCCGCGCCGTTGTAGACCGGCTTGGCGGACTCCCACGGAGCCGCCCGGTTCACGACCGACGGGGGCAGCGGCAGCGGCCCCTTAAGCCACGCGTAGAACGCTACCCCGCCCAGCATCACGACGAGAGCGATCAAGACCAGGGAAAGGCGGCGTAACACGAGATTCCTTTTTCTCGGGGGTTCCATGTGCTCCTCCTCGGACTCATTTCCGGTTTCATGAAGGATTCTTTTTACCGGTCAGCTCTTCGACCTCAATTTTAACCACCGCAGTGATGGTCAAGATCTCATCGTTGATCGTAAACTCGGACGGGTTTACGTCCGGCGCAACACCTGTCATGAGGGTGAGGAGACCGGCCCGCTTCTCGTCGGGGTCCGTAAGCAGCCGCGCCCGCCCGTGCCCGATTACCGATCGGTAGGCTACCCCCCATTCGCAGGCGCTTGTCCGATCCTTGGGTGCCGTGATCGAGACATCCGCCTCGGCCTCAAACGATACGCCGGGATTTTTCGCGATCAGCGCCATCTTCTTTCCGTCGTAGGAGGAGTGGAAGAAGATCGCGCCGTCCCGGTAGCCGAAGTTAACCGGGACGATATACGGGGGGGCGCCCGGGTCGTTGATCGCCAGTCTAAGGATCTGAGCCCTCCTGAGCACTTCCTCTATCTCTCGCCGATCGGTGATCTCGCGCTCGCTTTTTCTCATACCTGTTCCTTTCCGGTTGCGACATACCTTTGCGCCGAAACGGGCCGTATGCCTTCCTACTGCTCCATGATGAAATATTCTTCCCGTCCCCCAAGCGTCGTCTTGAGAACGTCCGGCCCGAACGTCACGTCGCCCGACACGTTGTAGTTGGGCGGGACGTAGTCCTTCGTGCAACCGGGGCACGGTACGAGCGGCCCGATCTCAAAACGCGGGTATTCGGGGAAGAATTCGTCGGTCAGGTGCACGTAGCCGCCGGTAAACGAGAAGGCGGCGTCCGCGTCCGGGAGGGGGAGGTAGCCGGAGATCGGCCCGGTATCGCCGACCAGGGCCGAATCAAACGGGCCGACGAACGCGGCGGGGTAGAGCGTGACCAGGTCGCCTCCGGGGGTAATCCCGTCCACGTTCTTTCCCGCGAGGTCAACTGTCCTTGGGGTATCGCCGGCAACAAGGATGTCAAAATGCCCCGGCGCCCCCTTCATCTGGTAGGTATCAAGGGCGATAAAAAGGATATCGCGGTTGGCCTTCGTCCGGATAGTGGCCGAAAAGGTCGTCGTTATAGATTCGGAAAGCCCCGGCGCGATGCCGGAAAGGGGGAAATCCGACCTGGCGACCGAGCCGTCGGGGAAGACCGAAAAGATCGTCAACGTCTCGTCGTCGAACGCCGCCAGGAAAAGCCGATCGCCGCCGTTTTCCACCGCGTCGATCTTTACCGGGCGCTCCTGCGCCGCGGCGTCCCACGCCAAGATTACCGGTGCGCGTGCGATATCGCCGGCCGAGAGGCCAGCGCCGATCGGGGCGACGTACCTGACCTCACAGACCGAGATTAACTGATTCTTCAGCTTCCCGAAGAGGATGAAGGCCCCGTCGTCGGTAAGGTATATCTTCTGATACGAATAGATACCCTCTTCTTGTGGGGCCGGGGGTGACGCACCTTGAATATAATCATAGAGAGCGCTCCTTATACGGTCGACCGTCACCTCGTACTCTTCGGTTTTACCGAACCGAGTGAACCGGACCGGCGGATCATCCGCCACGTGGACGGTGATCTCCGTATTCCCGAAAGGGGTTTTCATGCCGAGCGTGTGATCGCCCACGGGGAGCGTTAGCCGGAAAACATGATGGTTTCCCCCAGACGAGAGTGCATAGGGAGAGCCGTCGACGGTAAGCTCTACGGCCGATGGGGGCAGGCCGACGAACCGTTTGGGCGCACCGAGGAAGAGAATCGGCTCGACCTCGATGCCGATTGACCATTTTGCGGCGACCCCGAGCACGGAGAACTCCGTGGGAACTGTTGCCTCGGGGGCTGGATAGACGATCTCAACGCAGGTCCCCGGAAGGATGGGGCGGACGCAGGAGACGATAAGGAGGAGTACGATACTCAGGATGATGATGAGTGTGATGAGGATGGGTCTTTTCATATCGCCGCGCTTCATAAGGGTGTGTCGAAATGATACCGCAATAGACGTGAAAAACAAATAAAAAAGGGAGCACTGTAGCCCCGCGAAGCAGGGGTGGTGGGGCGATGCGGGAGGTGTTGACGTATTGGGGATGGGGTGGCGCTGATAAGCGATGGAGTCTGAGACCGTAGACTGACCCGAGACTCTTATTACGGGGGGACGAAAGTTCGTCATTGCGAGGAGCCGAAGGCGACGCGGCAATCCCCTGACTACATTACGGAATTGGTGGCACCGGCGAAGCGGAGCCGAAGTCGCGAGAAGCCGAAGGCTTCGTGGCGATCTCCTTGACTAAAAGGGTAATCCCTGAGCATAGGCAAGACGCCACTTGCGGGCAACCCGCGGGCTGCCCTTGTCACCCGGTCGATGGTAACCCGCGGCATACGGTGACAGTCGGGGGATTGCCGCGGGCCGCTTCGCGGCCCTCGCAATGACGATGAAAAGGGGGGAATCCGCGACAAAAAAGGGGGACCTTTCGGCCCCCCTTTCTTGCACGATATATGGACGCTCTTAGAACGCGAAGCTCTCGTCCGCGATCTCGAGGTAGGCGTCTTCCTCGGATTTCAGCTGTGCGACCTTGCCGCTGACGCGGGGCAGGATGTTGCCGATATAGAACTTGGCGCCGTTGACTTTTCCGGCGTAGAACGCCGTCTCAACGCTGTCTGCCGCCTTCTTGGCCAGATCCGCGCCCTTGAGGCCGCCCAGCTTCGGGTAGGCGATAGTCATCTGCCAGAGGAGCTGCCACCCGATAACGAGGTCGCCCATCAGCTCCATGAGCGGCACGGCATTGCCGAAGATGACTCCCATCTTGCCCTTGCCCAACAGGCCCTGCTGGAAGGCGACCGCCTCCTCCATTCCGGCCAGTGCGTCCTTGACCGCCGCCGCGTAGGGCTTGAGGTCGGCCACCTTGTTTGCCGTATCGAGGGTCTTATTCACCTCTTCCTTGAAGAAGGCGAAGTTGACCAGTCCGTTGAGCAGCATCTTCCTGAACATGAAGTCCATGGCCTGGATGCCGTTGGTGCCCTCGTAGAGGGATGCGATCTTGCAGTCTCGGGCGTACTGCTCCACCGGATAGTCGCGCGTGAAGCCGTACCCGCCGTATACCTGGATGGCCTGCCCGGTGATGTCCCATACCATGTCGGTCTCATAGCCCTTGCAGATAGGGATGAGCAGGTCAAGAAGTCCCTGCCAGCGGTCCTTTTCGGGGCCCTGGGTGGTCTCGATGTTGTCGATGCAGTAGCCCATGTAATACTGGAGGCCGCGCATGCCTTCCACATAGGCCTTCATGCGGACCAGCATCCGGCGCACGTCCGGGTGTTGGATGATCGCGACGCTGGGCGAGTCCTTTTCCTGCATCTTGGTGTAGTGGATGCCCTGGACGCGCTCCTTGGCGTACTTGACGGCATGGAGATAGGCGGCCGAGCTCGTGGACAGGCCCTGGAGGCCGACGAACATCCGCTCCTCGTTCATCATCATGAACATGATCTTCATGCCCTTCATCCGGTCGCCGAGCAGGTAGCCCACGCACTTGCCGTTTTCACCGAAGACAAGCTGGGTCGTCGGCGATCCGTGGATGCCCATCTTCTCCTCGATGCCCGCGCAGTAGAGGTCGTTGGCCTTGCCGGGCGTCCCGTCGGCATTGGGGATGAATTTCGGGACGATGAAGATCGAGATGCCCTTGGTTCCCGGCGGGTCGCCCTCGATCCGGGCCAGCACCATGTGGATAATGTTTTCGGACAGGTCGTGTTCGCCGGAGGTGATGAAGGTCTTGTTGCCGACTATGGACCAGGTCCCGTCGGGGTTCGCCGTAGCCTTGGTCTTCAGCGCCCCGACCTCCGACCCCGCGCCGGGCTCGGTGAGGCACATGGTGCCCAGCCAGTTCCCCTCGTACATCTTATAGAGGTACATGTTCTTCTGCTCTTCGGTTCCGAAAACCTCGACCATCCGGGCCGACCCGTGAGAGAGGCCGGGGAACGCGATGAAGGCGAAGTTACAGCCGACGAACATCTCCATGCATGACATATACAGGGAATAGGGAAGGCCCTGACCGCCGACCTCCGGGCTCTCGGCCATAGCTATCCAGCCGCCGGCCTTGTAGGCCTCCAGTGCTTTCTTGAAGCTCGGAGGGGTTGTGACACTCCTGGTCTTGGCGTCGTAGACGGCCCCGATCTTATCGCTCTCGGCATAGGTCGGCTCGATGTAGTTGACGGCCATCTTCTCGGCCTCGTCCAGCACCATCTCGAAGACATCCTTGCTGTGGTCGGCGTATTTAGGCCGCTCGCACAGCTTATCGATGCCCAACTGCTCATAGAGGACGAATCGGGCGTCCCGCATGTCCATAATAAGGTTGCTCATCTCTCATCTCCCCTAAAATTATTGTATTATTGACTGAAAGGATTTTCCGCCGGGCGACGAATCACACGGTGATGACCCGTCGGCGACGGCCATAGTCACGGGGGATAGGGCATTCTTGCCGCTGCCCCTGCGTCCTCCCTGAATGAATAGTCATTCACCCCCCACCGATATTTCCTATCATTTGGGCGGAGATATGTCAAGAAAATTGTTCTCAAGCGCCTCCCGGGTCCCTGCACCCCGAAAGCCGTGCGGCACCTCCGAATCGGTCGCGTCACTGAAACATCGCGGGGAGATGCCGCGTACCTGCCGAGAAAAGGAGAGCCTGGTGCAACGATTCGACAAAAAAAGGCTCAGGGACTGCAATACGTCATAATTCTGTGGAAAATTGAGCGGGAGTTCTGATACAATTTTCGTATAAAAACTCGTGTGCCGTTTGAATACACAGGACCGGCGATTTGAGGGCTACGGAGCCCGGCCGTGTCAGCGGTATCATCGGCTTGTTGAGGAAACCCCATGTTTGCCGATTTTCCGTTCTGGGAGTATGTCGGAATCCCCCTTCTCATCTGTCTTGCGCGGATCTGTGACGTGACCCTCGGGACGATCCGCATCATGTACGTCGCCCGCGGGATCAAGGCGCTGTCGGCGATCCTCGGCTTTTTTGAGGTCCTGATCTGGCTCTTTGCCATCGGGCAGATCATCAGCAACCTGACCAACGTCGTGAACTATATTGCCTTCGGAACGGGTTACGCGCTGGGCAACTACGTGGGGATCACCATCGAGGAGAAGCTCTCGGTGGGGGTCCTGATGCTTCGGATCATCACAAGGGAGAAGGCCGATACACTCGTGGATGCACTCCAAGGGGCCGGCTTCGGGATCACCGCCGTCGACGCCAGGGGGATCTATGGGCCGGTGGACGTTATCTTCACCGTGATTAAACGCAAGGACCTGAAAAACGCCGTTGAGATCATCAAGAAGCATCACCCCCAGGCCGTCTACTCCGTCCAGGACGTGAAGTCGGTCAGCGCCGCCCCATTCCCCCGTATAAACGGGAGAGAAACGACGATACAGCGGCTGATGGCCGCCCTCACACAGCGGAAGTGATCCGGCGATCCGGCTCAATCGCCGAAACGGGGCGGGAGGTACCGGGGGAAAAGGAGTAGACTCCGGATCGCCCTGGAAGGATCAGGCCATTTGCCTTGGCCTGCGGCCGGGGCCGGCGGCGGGCCCGGGATACAGAAAGGATACATCGCCATGCTGGAATATCAGAAAAAAGCCGTGCGTCTCCTGATCGAAAGCGGCGCCCTGCGCTTCGGGGACTTTGTCCTCAAGAGCGGAAGAAAATCCCCCTATTTCGTTAATATCGGGGACATTGCCGATGGAGACTCCATCGCGGATCTCGGTAAGATACTCTCTGAAAAGATTGTTGTCGATATCGGTACGGCCAACTTTGACGTCCTGTTCGGGCCGGCCTACAAGGGGATCGTGCTGGCATCAGTGACCGCTGCCTGCCTCTCGCTGGAGTATGAGATATCCAAGGGCTTCTGTTTCGACCGCAAGGAGGCCAAGGCGCATGGCGAGGGAGGGAGCTTCGTGGGGTGCGATCTGATGGGTACGAAGAAGCGCCTCCTGCTCGTCGATGACGTGATCACCGACGGCAGGACGAAGATCGAGACGATCGGCCGGATCACGTCAGAGACTAAAGGCGTCGTGACCGGCATCCTCTCGGTGGTGGACCGAATGGAAAGAGATGACGCCGGCCGCCTTTTCTCCGCGGTCATCGCCGAGACGACCGGGGTGCCGGTCTGGTCAGTGGTCGATCTTTCCGATATCGTCGGGTTCATACGGGAGGTGGGCACCGAAAGTCTCGGCGTACCCGGGAGCGCCGTTGACGCGCTGGACGCGCTCACACGTTCCGGGCGCTGACGGACAGCGTCCCTGCCCGGGGCCGGACGGATATCGGCAGGAGGCCGGTAACCGTGCCGTTATCGTCCTGAGGCGGCGGGGACGCCGGCTGTGGGGCGAGGTGAGGCGGGACCGGAGAGGAGCTGCTCCGCGCTTTCCTCCCTACTCGATGCGGACCAGCGCAGAGTGGATCGATATCAGCTTCTGCGAGTAAGATTCCGAAAAGGTACAGCCGGTTATCGCCACGGCCATAGAGGTATCGGCGACAACGGCCACCCCCTCCCCGATAAACGTCGAGTTGGTTACGTCGATGTTCCAGCAGTGCACAAGGACGAGGTTCTTAACCGTGCAGTCGATGAGGTCCACGTTGAAGCAATTGACCAGGGTCAGGGTATCATAGGTCACCCCGACGATGTCGAGGTTGAGCTTTCCCGTTATTGTTGTGGTGGTCGATTCCTCGGACGTTTGCCCCCACGCCGGAGGAAAAAGGGCTACCATCGATATCATGAGTGCGAGGAGAAAGATTTTTTTCATGGGCGGCTCCCTCCTGGGTTGGTCGAGTGAGGATAATGCCTATACCCGTTGCAGATTCCCGTTGCTGATTTATGCCGACGCGGGCTTGTTTTTCATTTTCCTGACGACGAGCGCCGTGATGGCGACGAGCCAAAAGATGACGACTACGGCAAGCAGCGCGAACTTCACCGATGCACACGTCCCGGCGATGAGGGGATAGTGATCGGGTATATTCCGTGAAGACCTGATAATGAGCAGGAGGAAGGTATTTTCAATGACGTCGGCGATCCCCGAGATGATGGGGAGGTAGGCGACCGCCCGAATCAGTCTGCGAAGGGACCCTGATGCAAGGAGTGAGAAAAGCATCGTGGCCGAAAAGAAGAGGAGGACGTAGGCGGGGATAAAGAGGAAGTCAATTTTGATGCTCTTTCCGGCCAGGATAGTGAGCTCAGGCCCCCAGGTATCGATCATCTTCAGGGCGTCCGGCGCTTTCCAGGCCAGCTCATACGCGACGATCCCGTTGTGCGGCGGGTTTTCCATAAGACGCGCGTCGATTTTTCGCATGGACAGCCAGGGCCAGAGGGCAGCAAGGATCGAGATGATCAACAGCACCCACAGCACCCGCGATGTGAGCCTATTTCGTTCGGTTTGCATGATTTTACCCCCGGGACGTTGGATATCGCCGAAATAGACGACGCCTGTTCTCCCTTCTCCTCCTTATACAGGAAAAACGCGGGTAAATCAACACTTTTCGTTTTCCCACGGCCGACACGTAACGTTTTCGACGCGTGAAAGTGCCGGGTCGTCCTTCAGATTCCGAAGCCGATTGGGCTACCGCTCAGCTTCTTACCCCGTTTCGCCGTCCTCCCCGGACTTCTTACCAATCGGGCTCTCAGGCGATACCGCATGATTCGCGTGGCGACGCACACATCCATATTCACATGAGCAATCCCGCATCGGAGTGCTCGCGGGTATCTTCAGAATACCCTTGACAACACCTGAAAATATCCCTATTATCCGCTACTATATAAGGTCATTATCCGATACCCCGTTGATGGGTCCACCCGGCCCTTACGACTTGCCTTCCCTGCCGTGCGTTTCTCTCTCCTATTCGAATACCCACGGTGCGGCGGGCAATGAGCCGCAGGCCGCCGATCTATCATCGGGGTAACCGCCGGCAAACAAACGTATGGAACGTGAACGTGTTTCCACCCTTGTCATCGAGAGCGAGCCGGGATACGCCAAGCTCGTCTACGATATGCTCGTATCCTCCAAGGAGATCGCGTTTGAGCCGATCATCGCGGGATCGCTTGCCGAGGGTATCGACTACCTCGCGACAGGTGCGGTGGATGTCATCGTGCTGGATCCGGTTCTACCGGACAGCTACGGCCTGGATACCTTCATGAGGATACAGGAAGCGGCCCCGGATGTCCCGGTGGTGATCTACTCGTCTATTGCCGACGCCGCGGCTGCGCTCTCATCGGTCAAATGGGGCGCAGAAGATTACATCTACCAGGGCGAGGCGACGCCAAAACTGATCTGGAGATCTCTCTCGTTCGCCATCGAGCGACACCGTAACCGGGAGCTCCTCCGCCAGTCGGAGGAGCAGTTCCGCGCCCAGTATATGGGGATACCGATCCCCACGTATACATTTCGTAGGATAGACGGTCAGTTCATCTGCGTCGACCTTAACGAGGCAGCAGCCCAAAAGCTCCAGAAACACGGGGCATCCGTCTTACTTGGCATGCCGCTCGAGGATATGGTCGGCCCTAGTCCCGATATTCTGGCCGACATTTCGCGCTGCTTCGAAGAACGAACGACCATCAGATGGAAAGGATGGTATCCGCTGGGGACGGGAGAACGTCTCTTCGTTGAGTCAAGCTACGTTTTTATTCCCCCAGACCTTGTCATGGTCCACGTGGAAGACGTCACCGAGCGAACGCTGGCGCGGCTGGCCCTGGAAGAAAGCGAGCGCAAATATCGCACCCTCATTGAGGCGATTCCCAACGGGATCGAGGAGATCGATCGGGAAGGGACGATTACCTACGCCAACGCCAGGTACGAGGAGATCTACGGCTTTTCGCCGGGGGAATCCGTCGGCAGGACGATATTCGACTTTTCGGCGGACGAGGCCGACAGGGTATGGCGTAAGGATCTGTTAAAACGGATAGTGAAGGAGCAGCCGGCTCCGATTCCCTATACCGTCCGGGCTCGGACCAGGGACGGAGAAATGAAGGATATTCAGATTGACTGGAACTACAAGCGGGATCGGGATGGCGCGGTCCTCGGTTTCATCTCCGTCATTACCGACATTACGGAGCGCAAGCGGATCGAGGAGGCGCTTAAGGAGTCGGAAGAGACGTACCGCCTGCTGGTGGAAAACGCGACCGAGGGGATTTCGGTGACACAGGACGGGTGGATCAGATTTATCAACCAGGGCAATTGCGAGATACTGGGTTACAGCCGGCGTGAGCTGACGTCCCGACCATTCATAGAGTTTGTCCATCCCGATGATCAGGAGTTCGCCATCGGCCATTACCGTAAGATCCTTAACGGGGTCTCCGTTTCCCAGTTCATCTCTTTTCGGGTGCTGGACAAATCGGGGATGATCAAGCGGGTGCTCCTCAATACCGTCCCCGTCACCTGGAAAGAGCGTCCCGCGGTGCTGACCTTCATGAACGATATTACCGACTATAGCCGAAAGGCGACGTCCGTTCAGTTTGCACCCTAGGGCGCGGCCGGAGCTCCCATCAAATGCCTCTGTGCGCCCGTACACGTTTTCTTTTGACCTGGAAGAAAAGTGTGATAGAATAACTTCTGTTTTCCATGCGGAGCATTTTTATGAAGCGGGTAATCGGGATTACCCTTTGCTGCATCATCGGTCTGACCGCATTTGCCGTTGCGGCGGGCGATATCGAGATACGCGGGCCGCTCTTTGTCCCGGTAGCCTATATAACCGAGCGCGGTAAGATCATGGACGAGAATCATGTCCTGATCGGCCGGATCGATAAAGAGGGTATCGTGTACGACGTCGGGAATAAGCATCTTGGCTTCATCGAGGAAGACCTGACCGTCCTTGACACACATTACAAAACGGTGGCGTCGGTCGACCCGAGCGGAATCATGACCGATGGAACCGGCGTTGCCATCGGCTCCGTCTCGGAAACCAGAATATCGGATGCACAAGAGCAGCCCATCATACGATATGAAGGAACGCAGGACAAACGGGCGATCCTGGCCTACTTCTTCTTTTTTTCGGGCGGGTTCCCAAACTGAGCGGGGCCCGTCTTTCTATCGACTATTCTGAGGTGTGATTGGTGGTACCCGCGGAGAAAGAGCGAACGCTTGCGGTTTTTATTGACTTTGAGAATCTCGCCCTGGGATTCGTCAAGGAGAAGTCCGTTAAGTTTGATATAGAGAAGGCGCTCGAGCGCCTCGTGGACAAGGGCAAGATCATCGTCAAGAAGGCGTATGCCGACTGGACCCGTTTCGCGGAATATAAGAAGGCCCTCCACGAATCGGCGATCGAGCTCATCGAGATCCCCAAGCGGGGCATGACGGGCAAGAACTCGGCGGATATCCGGCTGGCGGTGGACGCCATGGATCTGTCGTATTCCAAGGACCACATCGATACGTTCGTGATCGTCTCGGGCGATTCGGACTTCTCGCCGCTGGTTTCCAAGCTCAAGGAAAACGGCAAGACGGTGATCGGGATGGGGATGAAGGACTCGACCTCGGACCTGCTCCTCGACAACTGCGACGAGTTCATCTACTACGAGGACCTGGAGCGGCCGCTCAGCAAGCCGCCCAAGGTCGATACGAGCCTCTCCAAGGAGAAGCAGGAGGCGTTCGCGCTGCTGGTCTCGTCGGTCACCGCACTCCAGCGGGAGAACAAGGACATCATCTACTCGTCGATGGTCAAGGACACCATGAAGCGCAAGCAGCCCTCGTTCAACGAGTCCTACCACGGCTACCGCTCCTTTTCCGACCTGCTGGAAGACGCCCAGAAACACGGCCTCATCACCCTCAAGATGAACGCCCGCAGCGGGACCTACACGGTCACGGGGTTCGGGAAGGTGGAGTAGGGGAGGTATACGTCCGATCTTCGCAGACCCGCCCGTAAAGGCGGGTCTTTTGTTTTCGGTTGTATGGCGGCATTCATGCCGCCCGGGGGGTGGGTGGCGCGGGTGAACCTTCGGTCGCCCGTGGGGAGATGGACTATCTCGCATCCATTGTCATCGCGAGAAGACCCCATCGGGGCCGACGCGGCAATCCTCTAACTGTCACCGAGAACCACGCTCGTCATTGCGAGGAGCGGAGCGACGAAGCAATCTCCTGACCGTCACCGTGTACTTCACTTCTCCCGCAGGGGCGGCGTGAACGACGCCCCTACGGGTGAGAATACGTTAGAGATGTTTGTAGGGGCGGTTCGAGAACCGCCCCTATGGGTACAGTGAGCATCCGATGACAGTCGGGAAATTTTTCCCCCCACCCTACCCGGGCAGGCCGCGGACTATCTCAAGAAACGTCATGAAATTTTTCAGCGACACCTCGGGCGGCGTCCAGTGATCGAGCCCGGGGATGTATCCCCTGCGCTCCAGCATGAACGGGACCTTATCCATAACTTCGCGGCGTATCGCCGCTTCATCTTCGGCCAGCGCGCGCTTGTCCAGCCCGCCGAACATGATCAGGTCCGGGTAGCGCTCGCGGACCTTCCTGATATCCATACCCGCCTGGACCTCGAAGGGCGACAGCATGTTGATGCCCGTCTCCATGAACAGCGGGATCAGGATGTCGAGGTTGCCGTCCGAATCGACGGAAAAGACGTGGATATCCGTCTCGCCCTTCACCCGTTTGATCAACTGGGTGTAGTAGGGCGTCATGAATTCCCTGAAGACCTTCGGCGAGATCATGGGCCCGTTCTTGTAGGACATATCCTCCCAGAAGAAGACCCGGTCCATCGGGACCTTCTCGCGCGTCTTGATGAGCATCGCGGCGTTCAGATCCACCCAGCGGCGGGCGATGGTATGCAGCAAGGCGGGGTCCCTGCGTATGGCCACCGACATTCCGACGAGCCCCATCAGGTGGCGGTACGTCCCGAAGAGCCCGCAGACATACGAGGTGGTGTAGTTGTCGTCGCCCAGCGAATTGGCCATGGAAATAAATATGTCAAGGATCGTCGTGAACCGCTCGGGGGTCTCGGGGTCCAGGCGCCAGGAGAGCTCCTCGTAGTCCTTCAGGGTCTTGACCGGCCAGTCCAGCTCCTGGGGCAGGGTGGAGCGGCCGTCCGTGAATACGCGTACGGTCTTGCCGGCGCCGTCGGTCTTGGTTACGAAGGTGTCCGTCTCTTGAAGGACGACCTCATCAAATCTCGGGCAAAACCCGGGCTCCACGTCGGCCGCGGCTATCGGGAGCCAGGTCAGCGGGTCGTAGCCGAAATGGGCGGGAGCCGAAAAGACGTGGTCGCACACCGTCTCGGGGAGCCCCTCCCCGTGCCATCGGGCGTAGGTTTCCGGCCAGAACCCCCAGCCTTCGTATCTGGTCGGGCGGTCCGGCTTCTCGAAACGGCAGATCGCGTGAAAGCGCTCGCGAACGTTCATGTCTACCCTCTTCAGTTGGAATAGGAGACGGATCGGGTCCATGCGCGCCCCTCGGCGCGGCTTTTTACGTCGCAAAAACAGGAAGCACGCCCGCGGTTCCGGCGGTAAAGGTGTCCCGCGTCCGGCCAATCCTCGCCTGTCGTTATGTCTCTTGCCTTACCCGGCCGCCCTCCGGCTTTCCTGCCACTGTCCCGCGAGGCCTGTGTCGTGAGGGGATGGGACTACATCACCTCGACCGAATCAACTACTATCTTCCACGACGAGCTGTTGAATTCGTCCGTTCGAAAATTCTCGTAATGAGTGATCGTGCGGCTGTACGTGCCGAATATCCCCTTCGGAGTTCTTGACTGTTCCTTGAAGTTTCCCGACGCGAGATAGAACTCGCCCGACCCGGCGTGAGTGATGACGTCGCCGAGGCCGTAAAATACGATCGAGTAGGTAACTTTGAACGTCTTCCCAGACGGCGTATCAGCCGGTGTTTTCGCGGTGAAAACCCACGTGCCGAACATTTCGTATTTCGGCGTGATCTTTTTGCTGGGTCCCGAGATGAGCTTCGGCGTGTACTTGGTATCGGTTACTGTCAGCCAGTTCGGGTCGATTATGTTTCCCTTTAAATAATGCTCGTAGGTCGAGTATTTGGAGGGCGTATTCGAAGCGGGGGTTTTCGTTTCGGTCAGCGTCATATCGCTCTCATCGCCCCGGTATTTCTCGAGGTCCTCGTCGGTAAATGTCGGCACATCCTCCTGTGGATATACCGGGACGCTGTATTGGAGCATCGCGACGAAGGCGGCACAAAAGACCATCCACCCAATCGTGCTCTTTTTCATGTCGAGCTCCTCATCAGTATCGTTCCAGGTTGCATAAAGTCATATATCTTCATGCACTCTTATCGCCAAGTACGCAGGGCCTCGTTACCGGGGGAAGCATACCCGCGGGTGGCCCGCAAAATCCCCGCCTTTCGCTCGTGCTACCTGACCAGGATCTGGGGGTAGCAGGTGTAGGTGCCGGAGTCCGAAAAACCGTGCGAATCGGA
Organism: uncultured delta proteobacterium; assembly: GCA_963809875.1. GTDB lineage: Bacteria > Desulfobacterota > Zymogenia > Zymogenales > Zymogenaceae > JAFGAS01. The sequence continues at coordinate 606,089 of CAWELC010000005.1, forward strand.
CACTGTCCAGTTGATTCGCACGCCGGCCCTGATGATCCCCTCCTGGCTCATGTATTTGTAGTCGAAGATCGGGACGTCGGCCCATTCGATCGAGTTATTACCGCCGATTTTTCCCATAAAGGCACAGGCGCCGGGCCCAAGCGTATTGATGTTTGCCGCGGCAAACGTCACGCAGTCCGTGGATACACGGCATTTTCGAAAGAGGTCGAGGGTCGCCCCGGTCAGCACGTTGTTGAGCTTCTTGGTGTCAACCAGCAGCACATAAACGACGGAGCCCGTGGTGATTGTCTTATCCGATCTATTTTTGACGATAAAATACCAGTCGTCCTTGGCCTCTTTCCCGCAGAGCGTCGCGTATCCACGTTCGGAGCAGGCGGTGTTCCAATAGACGCCTACCGGAGTGAACTCCAGCGTGTCCCCGGCGAAGGCCGGGATGCCGAAGGAAAAGGAGACGAACGATACGATCGCCCATACGAGAAGCAGTCTTTTTAACATCGCATTGACTCCATCGTGATCAGGTTATGATACAACTCTTCCCCTACCCACGGCCATCACGACGACCGTAACGATGAAGGAGTGAAGGGTTGGAGGTTCGGCGGCGTGCCCGGAAAATCACGCGGGGACCTCCTTGCGGCGGCAGACCATGTCGACGGTCAGACATGGTTAAAGGACTTCCGTGATCGATCTGCTTTATCACTCACTGCCCCGTCACCACCTCGTAGAGACATGTTTCGTCCCCGATGGCCTTGCACTTCGTCTCGGTCGCCCGCACGCCTTCATATCCGGCCCACGCGGCCAGGTCATCCAAAAAACCGTTGATGACCGTGCAGATCGGCACCTCGCTCCTGAGGTTGAAACAGGTGCTGCAGAGTCTGTTGTCGAATAGGATCCTGTCGGGCTCCATGGTGGCCGTTCCCCGACCCGACACCACCGTGTAGAGCTCGACCGCCCTGAAGAGCTTCTCCTTCGGCGGCAAATCCTTGAACGCATCGAACAGGCCCAGATCCTTGACCCGTCTGGCGATGACTTTCCCGATGATCCGGAAGATCGCCTTGGCCCCGGGGACCCCCAGCAGTTCGTAAAAGCTGACGATGATCCGGGAGTACTCCATATCGGTGTAGGTCTTCTCAAACCCGTAGCCGGGCTTCTCGTCCATGAGGCGGGACATCATGGCGTAGTTGAGCAGGGACTTGAGGCCGTTGGTTCCGATAACCTCCTCGGCGGCGTCCATGAGGATCCTGACGGTCCCGCTGGCGACACTCTTTTCCTCCATGTCGTCGTTTCCTCTCATTACCCCGCGTATTTCACTTCTCCCCCGATCATCGTCATCTTCACCTTTATGTTTCTGATCTCGTCCGGTTTGACGGCACGCGGATCCTGTTCAAGGATGACGAGGTCGGCGCGTTTGCCTTTCGTGATCGTGCCCCGGGTCTCCTCCTCAAAGGAGGCATAGGCCGCGCGGCTTGTGTAGAGAGAGAGCGCCTCGTAGGGTGAAAGGGCCTGGTCTGTCGTAAAACCGTTTCTGATCACCGCGCCCCATACACCGGCCAGGACGGCCGGCGACTCGATGGGAGAGTCCGATCCGCCGCAGACCGGGACGCCCGCCTCCAGCGCCCGCCTGATCGCGTAGACGTCCCCGAGGCGGTCGTGTCCGACACGGCTTTCGATCCAGGCCCCCTCCGAGACGATGAACGACGGTTGGAACGAGAGGATGATTCCGGCTTCCTTGATCGCCGGGAAAGTCCGCGCGCTTGATCATCCCGCAATGTTCGATCCGGTGGCGCAGGTCGGGGCCGCCTACCGTCCGCCGGGCGTCGGCAAATATTCGCACGGTCTCGGTAATCGCCTCGTCTCCAATGATGTGGGCGGCAATCTGGAGCCCCTCTTTTTGCGCGCCGAAGATGGTTTGCCTGAGGGCATCGGAGTCGATCACCATCATGCCCCGCTCTCCGGGCATGTCCGAATAGTCTTCGGAGAAACGGGCCGTCCGGGAGCCAAAGGTGCCGTCAACGAAGATCTTGAGTGCCCCTCCGCGCCATCTCCCATCCTTCTTCTCGGCGCCGAACTGCTCGGCCAGCGTTTTTACCGCTTCGCCCACGGAAGGGGCGGCCACCAGCGGGTAGACGGAATGATGAATCTCCTTTTCAAAGAGCTTGAGGAGCGGGATCTCGAAAGGACCGAGGCTCCCCGCCGGGCCGTTTGGGCCGGTCTGGAGCACCGAGTGGACATGGACGATGCCCGATTTCAGCAGGTCGTCCATGAACAGGTAGAAGCCCTTCCTGAACTCCTCGACGTCGGGCGTGGGCAGCGCCGCGAGCGCCAGATCGATGGCAAGCTCCTTCAGGACTCCCGTCGGTTTTCCGCCCTCCCGCGCGATGACGCCGCCCGCGGGGTCCGGCGTATCTCCCGTGATTTTCGCGGCGGCCAGCGCAGCCGAGTTGACCAGGCCCGTATGGCCGTCGTACCGGACCAGCAGGACGGGATTGTTGGGAACCGCCGAGTCGAGCTGGGCCAGCGTAGGCATCCTTTTGTCGGGGAAGTTGTCCTCCCTGAACCGGAGGCCCATGATCCATGCCCCGGGGGCCAGCGCCGATGCCTTATCTCTGATGATCGCGAGGAGCTCGGCAACCGAACCGACGTCGGCCAGGTCGGTGTTCATCTTGAAAAAGGCCGACAGTACCAGATGGAGGTGGCAGTCGGTAAAACCGGGGACCAGTAGGCCGCCGGAAAGATCGATCTCCTCACAGGACGGCCCCGCCAGCGCCTTCATGGGGGCGGCCGCGCCGGCGCCGAGGATTATGCCGCCTGAAACGACACAGGCCTCCCGGGCTATCGATTCGCCCTCCATGGTGAGGACGGTGCCGTTTGTAAAGAGATAGTTTTTCATACTCCATTCCTGTCTCGCATGGGAAGAATCGGAGCCCCTTCAGGTAACCGCCGCGTTCTATTGCCTGCCGACACGACGGGCCGTTCGGACGGGGCGTAACGGGCGGCGCGCCATTCATTCGATTACTTATCACCGGAAGATCGGACTGTCAAGGGAAAGAAAGGCGGTAAACGTGACCGGTATCATGTTTGCCGGGTGGGCTGCGGGAATAGTATGATCGAAGCGACCCGCTTACGCCCCCGATGCTTCCCGCACCAATGTTGCACTAATGAAACTTTTGTTTGACTTACTAAGTCAGTAATATATAATAGCGGCAAGGACACGTGGTCATGACTGAGAAACCAATGCATATCCTTCTTATCGAGGACAGTCCCTGGGACAGGCGGCTCATCGGCGATATGCTCACAGAGGTGAAGGACGAGGCCTTCGTCCTGTCCGTCGCCGGCGACCTCGCCGAGGGCAAGAGACTCCTGGCCCTTGGTAACCTGGACCTCATCCTGCTCGACCTTATCCTGCCCGACTCAGAGGGGCTCAATACCCTGGAGTCCGTCCTCGAGGCAGCCCCGTCGGTTCCCATCGTGATATGTTCGGCGATCTCAGACAAAGGTACCGCCCTGAGGGCCGTGAGCGAAGGGGCCCAGGACTACCTGATCAAGGGGGGCATCGACCCGGAAACGCTGGTACGCTCCATCCGCTATGCCCGGGAGCGCAAGAGAGTCCAGGAGGCGCTCAAGGCGGCCCACGATGAGCTCGAGATACGGGTCCAGCAACGGACGGCCGAGCTCATGGAAACAAATGAACTGCTCAGAAAGGAGATCGCCGAGAGGAAGGCCGTCGAGGAGTCACTCACGTCACTGCGGAAGGCCGTGGAAAGCAGCGGTGTCGGGATAACGATAACCGACGTCTCGGGCAGCATAATCTACACCAATCCCGCCGAGGCGGGGATGCACGGGTATAAAGTCGAGGAGCTCGTGGGACTTCCGGCCCGTATCCTTGCCCCTGAGGATCTCAGACACGAGATGAGCCCCGACGAGATCGGTAGCATGAAAGGCATGACCCGCGAAACGGTCAACCTGCGAAAAGACGGCACCGCCTTTCCCGTAAACAGGACAACCGATGTCGTCAGGGAACAAAACGGACATCCCCTTTTTATCGTAAGCATCTCCGAAGACATCACGGATAAGAAACGTGCCGAAGAAAAGATACGCGAATCCGAGAAGAAGTATCGGGACCTCGTGGACAATATGCAGGACCTGGTGTACATAATCGACGACAGGGGCGATATCCAGTTCGTCAACCAGGCCGTTGCCGATCGGTCCGGATTTGAAGTCGACGAGCTGAAGGGAAAGAGCGTCGCCGATTTCTTCACGAAGGAATCGCTGAAATACCTTGAAGAGCTCTACCGGCAGCGGGCAACAGGTGAGCAGATCGGCGTCTACGAGCTCGACTATTATGACCGGGATCGCAACGTCAGGACGATCGAGGCAAAAGAGAGGCCGATAATCAGTGACGGTAGAATCGTCGAGGTCCAGGGGATCGCCCGCGACATAACGGAGCGCAAGAACGTGGAGCGGGCGCTGAGGGAATCGGAGCGGCAGTACCGGGAGCTGGTCGACGCCATCAGCGACTATCTCTACGTGGCCGATGAAATGGGGACGGTCCTCTTTGCCAACAATTCGCTATGCGACGATTCGGGTTATTCACCTACCGATATTATCGGCAAGAATATCGGGCTATTTCTGACCTCCGAGTCCCGGGAGGTTGCCTCCCGGCTCTTCAAGCGTCAGGTGGCCGGGGAGGATGTCGGACCCTTCGAGATGGACTTTGCCACCAAGGACGGCACTATCAGGACGGTCGAGATCCGTGAAAGCCTCGTGAGGGCAAACGGCAGGATCGTTCAGGTCAGGGGTATCGGGAGGGACGTTACTGAAAAGAAGAAGCTCGTTACCACCACACTCGACAGCGTCGCCGACGGGATCATCATCGTGAACATGGATGGTGAGATCACTTCGACAAACGCCGCCGCCGAACGGATCACCGGCCTTTCCCGCGATCTGATCGTCGGCAGACCCCTTTCGGAGATACTCCGGGAGCGGGTCTCGGGGGGAGTGCCGGCGCTGCACGATATTATCGGCGCCGGCAAGGGCGTGGTAAACCACGAGATGGACCTGATCATCGCCTCGGGGCATATCGTCCCGTTGTCGCTGTCCACGGTTCTCCTTGCCGACCGAGAGGGCAAGGCCCTCGGCAGCGTCGTCACGTTTCGGGACATTTCGGTGATCGTTGAGCTGAAAAAGGAGATCGACCGGAAGTACACCTACCAGGACATCATCAGCAAGAGCAAGCATATCAAGGAGATCTTCGACGTCCTTCCCTATATTTCCGAGAGTGACAGCACCGTGCTGGTAGAAGGAAAAAGCGGGACCGGCAAGGAGCTCTTTGCCCGGGCCATCCACAACCTGTCGCCCCGGAGGAAGGGCCCCTTTATCGCGGTTAACTGCGCCGCGCTCCCCGATACGTTGCTGGAGTCGGAGCTCTTCGGGTACGTAAAGGGTGCCTTCACCAACGCCATGAAAGACAAGCCGGGCCGGTTCGCCCTGGCGGAGGGGGGGACGATACTTCTGGACGAGGTCGGCGACATGCCCAAGGCCCTTCAGGTCAAGCTGCTGCGTGTCCTGGAACAGAAGGAGTACGAGCCCCTCGGGTCGGTAGCCACCATAAAGAGCAACGTCCGGATCATCGCCTCCACAAACCGGGAGATCGCCTCCGAGGTGGAACACGGCAATTTTCGCGAGGATCTCTTCTACCGTCTGAACGTCGTCAAGATCACTCTGCCGGAGCTCAAGGAGCGTCGCGAGGATATCCCGCTCTTGGCCAATCACTTTGCCGATAAGTTTGCGAAGCAGATGGGAAAGCCGGTGTCGTCGGTATCCGACCGGATGCTCGATATCCTGATGCGCTATGATTTTCCCGGAAATATCCGGGAGCTTGAAAATATCGTCGAGCATGCGATGGTCATCTCGAGCGGGGGGGTGCTGGACGTTCAGCACATGCCCAAGTCACTTCTGGATAAGGCGGGGGGAGAGGATACCTTCGGGCCACGTTCAGGGACGAGGTCACGAAGTCCGAGAAGAAGATAATAGAGGAGACACTGGCCAAGTTCCACGGAAGCCGCGTGCTGGCGGCCGACTCCCTCAATATGAACCGAACGACCCTCTGGCGGAAGATGAAGAAGTACGGCTTGATGGTCGACGAATAACGGGGCGGGATGTGGGTTGATTGGGGGGGGGCCAGCAGGGGAGGAAGGACCCGATTTTTGACAGTGCGTGCGGTCCGCCATGAAGTCCGAGGCTAATCCTGCCGTGATTGGCGGGCCTCCTTGAGGGGGGGACGTGGCGAAGATAAAGGCGACGTTGGATCGGCGGGGTGCTACCCCGCCTTTTTTATGTACGCCCCCCAGATAATCGCGGTGGGGGGGACCTTCAGGGGTGCGCGCCTGAGGGCATCGGCGTTCATCGCCACGGCGCGGCGGGAGATGGGGGAAGTGGTGACCGTATAATCGGGGACTCCCGCACTCCGCATGATCTCTTCAACGTCGCCCGGCGTGATCGATTCATCCATCGATTCGAGGAAGGCGCCCGCGGCAGGCTTCGAGAGATGGGCCGCGATGATATCGACGACAGCCTTATGGGCCTCACGGTTCAGGTCGATAACCAGCGCCAGACCGCCGGGCGCCAGCGCGCGGTAGATCTCCGAAAAAAGCCGCGTCTTGTCCGGCACGTGGTGAACGGTGCCGTAGGACGCAACGATATCGACGGCGCCGTCCCGAACCGGAAGCCTCGTCGCGTCGCCCGCCAGCGGCCGGACCCCCTTCGGTAGTCCCCCCAGCGATATCGCCTCGGAAAGGATTGCCGGAGAGAGATCAAGGGCCACGACTGTTCGGCCCGCAAATTTCCTATGGAGCTCTGTCGCCAGATGACCCATGCCGGTGCCGATGTCCAGGAGGGCGGTTATCATGCGCCCCGCCTGCCGGTCTTTTGTCCGGATGAAAAGCTCGTCGGCCACCAGGGCGTACATCGTGGCCAGAACGGAATCGGCCATCTCCTTGTAAGCCCGCGCCGCTTCGGATACCGAAAGGCCCGCGAACTCGCCGGACAGCTCCTTGCTTTTTTGATCGTCGTCCATAGGTAAACGCCTGCTCGATTTCTCAGTCATTCATACACGCGTATCAAGAAGATGTCCAGAAAAAAATCGGCCGGGAAACTCGGGCCCCTTGTGCCCCGATGACGGGCGGTCCCAAGGTGCTTATGGTTTTCGCTTCCGCATGAACCACGCGGTATGGTCGGTGGGACCGTGGCCCTTCCCGATTTCCAGGGAGAACGCAATAGCGGTCTCGATATACGCCTCCGCCTGGGCGACCGCTTCGGTAATCTCCATGCCTGCCGCCAGCCCCGCCGCGATCGCCGCCGAGAAGGTGCAGCCGGTGCCGTGGGTATTCTTGGTGTCGATGCGCTTCTTCTCGAAGCGGACGACCCGCTTGCCGTCGAAAAGAAGGTCGACAGGATCCTCCCGGAGGTGCCCCCCCTTGACGATGACGTACCGGGGCCCGAGACGCGCGATGGATCGCGCCGCCGCCTCCATGCCCGAGCTGTCGGCTATCTCCATGCCCGAAATGATCTGGGCTTCGGGGATATTAGGGGTAACCACGAGGGCCAGGGGCAGCAGCAGGCCTACCATCGCATCCTTGCCCTCCGGCGAAAGGAGGGCGTCCCCGCTCTTGGCCGCCATCACCGGGTCTACGACGAGCCGCTCGATTCGATACTGTTTCACTTTTTCGGCCACGATCCGCACGACTTCGGGCGATGAGAGCATCCCGGTTTTTGCGGCGTCGGCTCCAATATCGGTCATGACGGAATCAAACTGGGACGCGATAAAATCGGGCGGCACCTCGAGGACCGCGTCCACGCCCAGGGTGTTCTGAGCGGTCAGCGCCGTGACGACGCTCATGGCATAGCCGCCGAGCGCCGTGATCGTCTTGATGTCGGCCTGGATTCCCGCGCCGCCCCCGGAATCCGACCCGGCAATTGTCAACACTCGAAACATGTCGCACCTCCTTTCTCAGCCGTTGGGTCACCAGGGTAACCGAGCGCTTGCCAATAAAACAAAACGGCCGCCGGATAACCGGCGGCCGCTTTGGATATGTTTTCAGATTCCCTCCGCCGGTATTATCCGGATCAGGTTCAAAGGGTATGATCTCAGCCCGACGGGCACCCCTGTCCTTCAGTTTTTCAAAGAGTCACCATGGGAACCAAGTGCTGAAACGTACTAATGAGTCTTCCCACCGCTGATTCAATGATATCTCCGTGCCCGGGCAGCGTCAAGAAAAAACGTTGACGAAACGCGTCGGGTATACTACTATACTATCAAAACGCTGGGGGAGCCAAAACGGTAGGGACGAAGAGACACGGCGTCCGTCCCGATTGTCCGAAGAAGGCTGAGAGTTCGGTAACGCGAAGACCCCTGAACCTGACAAGGGTAATGCCTGCGGAGGGAAGCACTGGTTCTAATCGGCCGATGTCCGTCCCCCCGCGGACCCGGCCTTTTTTGTTGCACGGAGTAGTATGGGAGTCACGCATAAAACGCCGACCTCCGAGAGAAACCTCACGGAGATCGATTTCTTCCTCCTCTGGTCCGGGGCGGCGGTCTCTTTGGCCGAGATATGGGCGGGAGGGACCCTCGTGGGCGCCGGGTTCGCGGCGGCGGCCGCGGCGATCCTGCTCGGCCACCTGCTCGGCAATACGCCGCTTGCCCTCGGGGGGATCATCGGGAGCCGGCACGGGATATCGACGATGCTCTCGGTGCGCCCCTCCTTCGGGGTACGCGGGGCGCATTTCGCGGCGGGGCTCAACGTGATACAGCTCATCGGCTGGACGGCGGTTATGCTCGTCGTCGCGGGGCACGCCCTGGGCTCGCTGGTGCCGGCGGCCGACTTCCGCGTCTGGGTCGTGGTCTGCGGCGTCGTCACGACACTCTGGGCCCTGGCCGGCCACGGGGCGTGGAAGTGGCTCGAAAGGGCTTCGGTTTCACTGCTTTTCATCCTCTGCGTGGTAATGACCTACCTGGTGTTATCGAAGTCCGATATCCGCTCGATCATACACGCACTCCCTGCCCGGGAAAACCCCATGGGGTTCGGCCTTACGCTCGACCTGGTCATCGCCATGCCGATCTCGTGGCTCCCGCTGGTCTCGGATTATTCGCGCTTTGCCGTCGATACGAAAGGTGCCTTCCGGGGGACTTGGATCGGATATTTCCTCGTCAGCTCCTGGATGTATCTGTTGGGGCTTGTGACGTGCCTTGCCACCGGGACGACGACCCCGGACGAGATGATCATCACGACGATGGGGATTCTCGGGCTGGCCGTGCCCGCGGTGCTGGTGGTGGTGCTCTCCACCGTCACGACGACCTTCCTGGACATCTATTCGGCTGCGGTCTCGTCGGAAAGCATCACGTCGCGCCTGAGGGGAAGGCGGGGTGTGTTACTGACGGGGATTGCCGGAACGATCGTCGCGCTCGTCTTTCCGGTCCAGGACTACGAAGGTTTTCTCCTTCTCATCGGCTCGGTGTTCTGTCCCCTTTTCGGAGTGGTTCTGCTGGACTACTTCGTTATCCAAAAGGGGCGTATCGATACGGATAGCATCGACGGGAAGGGACCGTACTGGTATACGCGTGGCTTCAATGTGCCTGCCTTTATCGCGTGGGGGGCAGGCTTTGCGATCTATCATCTCATGGGGCGTTTCTTTCCTAATATCGGTGCGTCGATACCGGCCATGGCGTGTGCGGCCCTCATCTACTGGGTGGCAATGCGGAGGCGGGGAAGAGAAACTATTTGACACTCCACCCATAAGTTGATACTAATACCTGATCGGGCCGGCCGGACGTCCCGCCTCTCCCCCCGCGCTCTTTGGGGTGAGATCATTGAATGAAAAAATAATAGCGCGCCCGTAGCTCAGGGGATAGAGCAACGGACTTCTAATCCGTGGGTCGCAGGTTCAATTCCTGCCGGGCGCGCCAATAACATCAGCTGCTCGAATTCGTCAACACAACCCCGAATCGTATATGTTATTTATCGTATGATCTTCGCATAATGAACCCGGCAATTATCCGAGGCTGCATGTGATACTATTCTGTTCCCGGAGGGAACCATGAAAATCTGTATGATCGGTACCGGTTACGTCGGCCTTGTTTCCGGGAGTTGTCTGGCCGACATGGGCAATGACGTCATTTGTATAGACAGCGACAAAGAGAAGATGGAGAAGCTCAGGCGGGGCGAGATCGACATCTATGAGCCCGGATTATCGGAATTGGTCAAGAGAAACGTTGCGATGGGCAGGCTCACCTTCACTTCCGATCTTGCGTACGGCGTCAAGAACTCCTCTATCTGCTTTGTCGCGGTGGGGACACCGCAGAACGAGGATGGAGCCGCCGATTTGACCCACGTCTTTGACGTCGTGCGCTCGATCGCCCGGGCTATGAACGACTCCAAAATAATCGTTGTAAAGAGCACGGTCCCGGCGGGAACGTGCGATACAATTGGCGGGATTATTCGCAAACTGACGGATCACGATTTCGATATCGTCTCCAATCCGGAGTTCCTGATGGAAGGCTCCGCGGTGGATACCTTCATGAAACCCGAACGGGTGATCGTTGGAACCGAAAGCGAGAGGGTCTCTCAGATCATGAGAGAGCTCTTTGCGCCTTTCACGCGAACCGGAAACCCGATTATGATAATGGACGTGCGCTCGTCGGAATTCTCAAAATACGCTGCAAATGCCTTCCTCTCAACGAAGATATCTTTCATGAATGAAATGGCCAATCTCTGCGATAAAGTCGGCGCCGATGTCGATCAGGTCAGAAAAGCGATCGGGTCGGATTCCCGCATCGGGCCGAAATTCCTCTTTCCCGGCGTGGGCTTCGGCGGCTCGTGCTTTCCGAAGGACATATCGGCTATGATCTCGATGGGCGAGACGACCGATTCCCCCATGCGAATCATCAAGGCGGTTAAAGAGGTGAACGACGGCCAGAGGCGGAGCTTCGTCGAAAAGATTCGCTCCCATTTTGGGGGGAGTCTCGAGGGAACCCTTGTTGCCCTGTGGGGGCTCTCGTTCAAGCCCAACACGGATGATGTCCGCGATGCCCCCTCTATAGGAATAGCGCTCATGCTTCTGGCCGAGGGGGCACGCCTGGCGGTATTTGATCCAATGGGGATGGAAAACTTCAGGTTGCACCTCGGGGACCGGGTGCGCTACGGGCGAAACGCCTACGACGCGGTCGCCGGTGCCGATGCGCTCTGCCTCATCACCGAATGGAACGAATTCCGTAATCCGGACTTCAACCGTATGAAAGAGACAATGAGGCAGCCGGTTATCTTTGACGGAAGAAATCAGTATATGCGGGAGGAGCTGGCCCGCCTGGGCTTCACTTACTACTGTTTTGGAAGGCCGGGAAGGGCAGGTGGGGGGCAGTCGCGGGGATGACGCCATGGAGACTGCCGGGCCTCCTCTCCTCAACTCTCTGCTCAAGTAGGGTTCTATTCCCCCGGGGCTTCCCCGGACGCGAGACTTCCGATTAGTTTCAACTAAGTGTGCACATTCATACCTGTTATCCAGTTTTTCGCTCCCGCGTCGTATCCACACGCTACGAATATTGCATGAGAGCAACACACGGGTCTTCCCCCCTCGTATGTAATTACCGGGTTATTAATATCCCCTCTATCCTTAAGCTATTAATATCATTTAGATATTACGGCATCCTGCCGGGGAGGGCGAAGGACGTAAGCAATCATTACGTTTGAGGATAACCATTTCCCACGTCTATTGCATCGCTGAAATCGAAGAAATCCACGCACATTTTCTCGAAATAGTAATAGTCTGAAATCATTACTCTTTTTAACTATCGCGATAGCGCATAGTCTGGCATGCGCATTGCTATACTCTATCATAGGGAAACCACTGTAGAAGGTTGTGGGGGAAGAGCAAGAGATGTCAATATCGTCAACATATATGTGTCGTATTGGATTGAAGGTTTTCTTTTAGTCTATCGTAGTCCACGTCGATAGTGGAGGTAATGGCGATGAAATCAACCGAATTCTTAGAGAGGGAAAAACGAAACGTTCAATCTCTTCTTGAGATGCTGGAGCACGCAATCGGACGTATGGGTAACGAAAAGGACGTTCCTCCATATATGCTCAAGGAAATCATCGAGCTCCTTCAGATATACATTCACGGCCCTCATAAGATGAGGGAAGATATAATCCTGACGACACTGCACAACGATTCAAGGGAAGTACCTGCCGTGGAGTACCACGAAATACATGCCAGCCTCAGGAAATATGAGAGGTTTCTTTTCAAGGTCATTGATGCCTATGACCTGGGATACCATGGGGCGAGGAGTGTTTTTGCGCGGTACGCCGGCCAGTACGTTTTCGCGCTCAGACAATACATCAAGCTTGAAAACGAGATGCTGATCAAGTGGATCGGGGATCGAGAGGAACGGGACAAGGAGATACTCAAACAGTTCAGGAAGATCAAGGGGCGCGTCAGAAAGAGCAGCGAGCGCGGGCTTATGCGAACCGAGACACTCAGGAGCGAATTGAATACCGTAACTGCCTGAAAGGGGAGCCGCACGGGCTACCCGTGTTGATTCCAGTAGGATAGAGACCATCGGGGGCGAAAGCCCCCCTTTTTTTTGCCGTAAGACGTCGGGCCGTGGAGTCTGCGTGCGTGCATGACCCCGGAGCGGGTGATTCGGCAGGGCGGATGCGAATCCTTATTGATATACCATGTGTTTGCGACCATCATACTTTCTGTTCGATCCGCACCATGCGCCACCACGGTCCCTATTGCAGCGCGGCAATACAAACCGCACCACCAACGATTCAGATGCTTAATCATTAAGGTGAGACCGTGTCGTAAATAATTGATATCATTATATCATTTCGATGTATGCCCCATGAAGGCTGATGATCTCAATAAGCATTACGATACGGTGATACCCTTTCGCGCGGGTATTGCAGGCGTGAAATGGGGGTTGATGCGGAGAGAAAATCTCCAAATCGTAAGTTATCGGAATCATTATATATTTAACCCGCATGGGTTTTGGCAAAAGTGGCACCCGGATTGCAGTATATACTCCAGTAGTGGTTTAGACGTTCGGGGGGAAAATGCAGGCGATAAGAGCTGAGGAATTTGTCGGATCGTTTCCCGAAACACGGCAGTTTATTCCGATCGTTCATTTCGAGTCGTGGCTGGGCCAGGGCAAACTATTTCTTCCTTCCTATCTGCAGGACGTAGGAGCAGCCCTGCCCGGACGGGAAGTGAGGTTTGTCGCTATTCCGGCCTATAAGTTCGTGCAACTCGAAAACGGCCGTGATGATGGGGAAAGGCTAATTGGAAAGATCAAGACGAGAGAAGAGCTCGATTACCTGGACCCGGACATCTACCGGGATAAGATACGGCTCGGGGAGAGGATCTACCACACGGAGCTGGGCTACATGGGAGAGCTGAGAAACGGCAACGAAGGGCCCGTGCCGCAACGCAGCAACGGTGGGTGTTACGACTGCCCGTCGCTCTCGGTTGAACATGAAATCTATAGCTCTGTGTACCGATGTTCCCGGCTCTGTCGGGTCATATTCGCCCAATTCGGTCGGCACCCGGGCGATAGGAATGCCAGCCTCTTTCCCGTGAGCCGGTATTGTCGCCGCGGCGCGGGTATACGGGATGAGGCGTCTTATAATGACGGGCCTTTTTTACGATGAGCGCTTTTCTCATTCCGGGCGACCGACGAAGATGACTTCATGACTTTCAATCTGGATAGAGAGGCATCGACACATGTACAGCGGATGGGGTTTTGACTCGAGTTACCGGCCACTGAATATCCTTTCAATCGGGAATAATGCCGGGCTTGACCGGCTCCTGGATGTCATCGGCACAAAGATGGAAGGGATATCTTTTCTCCATAGAGGTGCGAGGTCCCTGAACGAGGGCTTCGAGTATTTGGCGGAGAATGATATCGACTTGATCTTACTGGATCCGGACCTCCCTGACAGCAAAGGGTTTGGCACGTTTATGAGGCTCCGCGGTCTCGCGCCAGAAATTCCGATCGTTGTCATAACGTCGCGCGAAAACGAGGAAATGTCCTTGAGAGTGATAAAGGAAGGAGCCCATGATTGTATCTTCGAATCGCAGTTAAGGCCGAGCCTGCTCATGCGCTCGTTGTTGCAGGTCATCGAGAGAAAGCGGTGGCAGGAATATATCTCCAGGTGTCATCTGGAGGCGGAAAACCGCGCAAGCGGGAACGGATCGGGGTCGCCCTATTAATGACATGATGAGTTGAAAGGCCGCGAGCTCACGCGTCCGCGTCCTTCCCAAAGTTAAAACGCCGATAAGGAGTGGAAGAATGAGAACCCTCGATAGATACCATGAATGGCTGCCGTGGAAACTCTTCATCGCCTTTCTGGCGATGGCAGCGGCCGGCTGGGTCGCGCTCTTTGTGGCGATGGCTTTCTGGCCCGCTTAGTCAGGATAGGGACACGGTTTCCGGTTTGAGATCGCCCTTGCCTGGACCGCCGGGAAGCCGGCGGAGCGGTGCGATTCGATGCACGGCAGGCAGACGCCGTAGGACTTCGCGGATGGGCGGACCTCTGAACACCGGGGCGCTGGTCCCGGAAAGAAATCCGCGGCCGCCCGCCCTGCCGTCACGATCAGGAGCACAGAATAAACATGTACTATTACCATCCTCACTCAGTCAATTTACCAGGAAGGCTAGAGATGTTTGAAAGGATCGCCTCAAACAGCTACTATGACATTGCGGTCGATGTTACGAAAAACAGGATCTATCTCACGATCAAGGGGTTCTGGCAGACGAAAGATCTGGTCCCTCACTATATTGACGACCTTGACGAGGCGACCGGGATGCTTGGATCCGGGTTCACGGTCCTGGCTAACCTGACCCGAATGGTGCCGCCCACGGCCGAAGTGAGCGTCCTGCATCAGCAGGCGCAAAGTCTCCTCATGAAGAACGGCCTGGTGCGGAGCGCCGAGATCGTGAATGATCCCCTGCTGGTGAACGCGGTCGACGAGTATGCGGCCAGATTGCAGATGAATAGGCGGGTCTTCTACGACCCCGGTTTTGCCGAGGTATGGCTGGACAGTTTTGAGGAATAGCACAATGACATCGGTTTTCCTCAGCCCGCGGGCAAACAACGCGTCGCGTGACTCCGCGGGGGTCGAGCAAAAGGGTGAGATAGACCACAGTGGAAGGAAGTCTTGATCTCAGATTATCCTACGGTCTGGGGGCCGTAATCATCGAAAGGGAGATAGGCGGATCATATGAACACCTACTGTGAGACATCGGTTCCTTTATTGAGAAGGATTCCGGACATGGCAAAAATTCTTGTTATCAACAAGGATGAGCATTTTATCGAGTTCGTTTCAGAAAAAGCCAGAGAGGAAGAATGCGCGGTAACGGGCTGCCTTAACCTTCAGGAAGGTGTGAGAAAGGCGCTTACGGACACCTTTGACGTGGTGCTCCTCAGCACAAGCACGCCGAACGGCAGTTGGGAGCATGCCCTGGAGAGGATTCTCGACACGCCCTCATCGCCCGAGGTGATCGTTACGACAGTGTCGTTTGACCCGGCCGAGGCGGCGCACGCCTTTGGCAGCGGGGCATGGGACTACGTCGAAAAGTCGTTCTCCCGTGACGACATCATGTCATACATCAACCGCGCGCTCCAATATCGTTCCGGGAAGATGATCGAAAGACCCGCCGACTCGCTCAAGCCCGAGACGCTGGGTGAAATCGTGGGGCAGAGTCCCCGCATGCGGTCGGCGCTGGATCTGCTGGCCCAGGCATCCAACGGGGAAACCCCCGTCCTCGTCACCGGGGAGACCGGTACGGGGAAGGAGGCCTTCGCCTGGGCGATCCATGAGAACAGCCGGCGCGCCGGCAAAAACTTCGTGGTCGTCGATTGCGCGGCCCTGCCCGAGACCCTCGTGGAGAGCACCCTCTTCGGTCACGAGAAGGGGGCGTTTACGGGGGCCGACCGGGCTCAGGAAGGTCTCGTAAGCCAGGCCAACGGCGGGACCCTTTTTCTGGATGAGGTGGGGGAGCTTCCACTCTCGGTTCAAAGGGTATTCCTTCGATTTCTCCAGGAACATTCGTTCCGGAAGGTCGGGGGACAGGCCGAGATCCAGAGCGATTTCCGGCTCATCGCAGCCACGAACCGGGACCTCAGGGAGGCGGTAAAGCTCGGGCTATTTCGGGAAGACCTCTATTTCCGGCTCAGCTCATTCACGATCGCCCTGCCGCCCCTGAGAGAGCGAAAAGAGGATATACGGAGCCTCGTTGAGTACTACATGAACGAGCTGGTCAAACATTACGACGTCCAGGAGAAACAATTCGCGCCCGAGTTCTTTGACGTATTGATGCGGTACGACTGGCCGGGTAACGTCCGGGAGCTTTTCAACACGCTGGAGAGAATCCTCGTGGTTGCCCACCACGATCCCACCATCTACCCGATGCACTTGCCGCCTTCCATTCGAACAAGCTCGTCGAAGGCTCAGGCGGCCGACAGCGCAGCCGTCACCGCCACCGCCGATTCGCCCGACATCCTGCCCCCATTCAAGGCGTTCCGCGACAACGCCGTCTACGAATTGGAGCAGGGCTACTTCAGGAATTTGCTGGCGGTGACCAATGGAAATGTGCAGGAGACCTGCCGCGTATCGGGCCTGTCCCGCTCGCGGCTTTATTCGATACTCAAGAAACACCATATCACCCGCTACCTGATGCACATCGAGTGAGGCGATCGATTTTCCCCCGAACGGGCATATCCGTTTTCCATCGCGCGCCGTCCGGATGCGCAATTCCTCCGGACGGCCGCCCTCCTATTCTTCTGGTCTTCCTTCATCAACGGATGTCTCCAGTCGCCGTCTCTATGGCCGCCTCACGCCCGAGGGGGATCGCCCACGGGCGGGGGCGTCTGTCCGCGAGACGGGAAGATACATCCCGGGAAACGCGGCGTCGGTGCTTCGTCATGTCGATCCGGATGATGACCGGCGCCGCGGCAGCGGAAGGCCCGCCGGAAATCTATTGATTTTTTCACGTCGTTTGTTATAGTAAATAGAAAACTTTTCTATTGGGACTAGCACGAGCCGGAGTCCGCCGGGCCGCCGGAACATCCGTGACCGCTGCCTGGGAGAAACCGCGCTCAGGATCTGGGCATTCCGGGCATGATTCGGGGCTGAGAAAAGGCGCTACGCCGAGGAAGAAGCCATGCATACTATACTCATTGTCGAGGACGAAGCTGCTGCGGCGATGCATCTGAGAAAATTCCTTGAAGGAGAGGGATATCGGATCGTCGGGCAGGCCTTTACCGGCGCCCAGGCAGTGGAAAAGGCGCGGTCGCTCAGGCCTGAGCTAATCCTGATGGATATCGTCCTTCAGGGCGAGATGAACGGCATCGAAGCCTCCGAAATAGTCACGTCCGAGATGAATACGCCGATACTCTTTATTTCGGCCTACAGCGACGAGAGCTTCGTCAAGAAGGCGGCCTCTCTACACCCCTACGGGTATATCCTCAAGCCGTTTCAGGAAAATCAGATCAAGGTGGCCATCGAAGTTGCATTTAAGAAAATCGCATCGGATCGACAGCTTCGTGAATCCGGTGAAAAATACCATCAGATGTTTCAGAACACCAATGAGGGTATGCTCGTCGTACAAAACGGCGTCATCGCGATGGCCAACCAGCGTGCCGTCGAGATCCTCGGACATCCCATCGAAGAGATCGTTTCCCGGCCGTTCTTCGAATTCTTTCATGCCGACGACCGTGAGATTGTGGAGGGGAGCTACACGAAGCGGCTTGCCGGGCAGGAACTCCCACGGTCCCACACCTGCCGTATCGCCGACAGAAAGAGAAAGGGCACATGGGTTGAGCTCAGTCTTATAACCATGGCCTGGGAAGGTAAGCCTGCCGTATTGTTCCTCTTTTCTGATATAACCGGCCGCAGGCTGGCGCTGGAGGAATCGAATAAATACAAGGCTCATCTCGAGAAATTAGTCGAAGAGCGCACGGAGATGCTCGTAAAGACCTCCAATAAGCTCCAAAAGGAGATAGAGGATCGCAAACACCACGAGGGTCATCAGGAGATAGCCATCGAGATCCTGAGGATCAGTCAGTCCGATGCGGACATCAACGAAATGATCGAGAAGGTGATCATCCTGCTGAAGGACTGGTCGGGGATAGAGGCGGTCGGCTTCAGGGTTGAAAAAGACAATGACTACCCTCTGGGAGCGGCGGGGGGGGTCCCCGAAAAATTTGTCGCGGCCGAATCCAGCCTCCATGTGCCGGATAAGGATGGGAGACCGAAGACGGACACGGCCGGCGGCCCGATCCTCGGCTGTCTGTGCGGCGATATCATCTCGGGACGCGCCGACGAGTCCAAACCCTACTTTACCTCCTATGGGAGCTTCTGGACGAACGGCGTGACGGAGCTCCTGGCAAACGCGGCGCCGGCCGACGGGCTGACGGGGACCCTGGGGACGTGTATCGGCATGGGATACGAGTCGGTCGCGCTGGTTCCCCTGCGTTCGGAAACGGCGATACACGGCCTGATCCAATTCCATGATTCGAGAAAGAACCGGTTTTCTCCGAAGGTCATCTCTCTCTTCGAGGGGCTTGCCGAGCTGATCGCCGGTTCCATAGATCGGAGGGCGCTGCAGGATCCGAGCGAGGAATCCGCACAGAAATGGCGTTCCCTGTTCGAGAGCTCCCGCGATGTCGTCTATGTGTACGGCAACGACGGCCGCTTCATCGACGTAAATGCGGCCGGACGGTCACTCCTCGGCTACACAAGGGACGAGTTGTTGGCCCTGCACATGAAGGACATCTACCTTAATGAGCGTGACAGAGCGTCTCTCGAAAAAGAAATCGGGCGCAGCGGATCGGTAAAGGACTACCCGCTGACGGTCAAGAGAAAGGACGGAACATCGGTTGACTGCCTGATCACATCGCACGTGATCAGGGATGCCGGTGGAAACGTCAGGTGTTACCAGGGGATCCTGAAGGAGCGCACCGGGAGCAGGCCGCAGCCTAAGCCTGCCGCTCCATCGGGAGCCGCCGACGTACCGGGGGGTACGGAGGGCCGGACGGAGTCGAGCCACATCTTCCAGAATATCGTCAGCAGGAGCCCGAGAATCCTGGACATCTTCAAGACGCTCCCCCAGATAGCCAGGAGCGACAGCACGGTGCTCATAGAAGGCAAGAGCGGCACCGGGAAGGAGCTTTTCGCACGGGCGATCCACAATCTTTCCACACGAAAGCGCGGGCCCTTCGTCGCGATCAACTGCGCCGCGCTCCCGGAAAACCTGCTGGAATCCGAGCTCTTCGGATACGTAAAGGGCGCGTTCACGAACGCCGTCAACGATAAACCCGGGCGTTTTGCGCTGGCCCACGGCGGAACTATCCTCCTTGACGAGATCGGCGAGCTGAGCACACTGCTTCAGGTCAAGCTGCTTCGCGCAATTCAGGAAAAGGAGATCGAGCCGCTCGGCGGGGTAAAGTCGGTCAAGGTGGACGTGAGGATCATCTCGTCGACCAACCGGAACATCTCTGAAGAGGTTCGCAAGGGGAATTTCCGCGAAGATCTCTTCTTTCGCCTGAACGTGGTGAAGATGGAGATCCCCGAGCTCAAGGATCGAAGAGATGACATACCTCTTCTGATCGATCATATACTCAAAAAAGTGTCATCCAAGATCGGCAAGGAAGTCCTTCACGTCTCGGACAACGCGACCGAGTTTCTCATGAGATACGACTATCCCGGCAACGTCCGGGAGCTTGAAAATATCATCGAGAGCGCCGCGGTTATGTGCGACGGAGATACGATCAGTCTGGAAGATATCGTCAACAAGCTCCTCTCCAACGCACCCATCATGGAAGCCGGCCAACCCACGGTGATCAAGGATGTGCTGACGAACGCCGAAAAGAAGCTGATACAGGACACGCTGGCAAGGTACGATGGTGATCGGGGCAAGACCGCGACGTTGCTCAATATGGATCGGTCAACGCTGTGGAGAAAGATGAAGAAGTACAGCCTTTCCTGAGACCGGAGACATCCGGTCGATGACGGCACGAGAGGCACTCGAACGTTCGGGCGACTTTTCCTACCCTTCTCCTATCCCTTCCTTTGAACCGGGCCCACGATTGTCGGAGCAGGGGCATGGTGCGCCGATTTAACCGAGGTCCGGGCTGCCGTGAGGGCGGCCACACCCTCAGCGGCCGCTGCCCCCATTTCCGGATCCCTGGTTGCCTTCCATCTCGAAGCTCATGGTAACGCGGCTTCCGCCCGACGACGCAAAATCGACCCGTCCGCCGAGCTGCCCCTCAATGAGGTTTTTAACCAGCCTGACCCCGAGGGTGTCGGCGGATTCGACGTCAAACCCGTCGGGCAGTCCAATCCCGTCGTCGGCGATCGCAATCGTTACCCTATCTTTCTTCCGTCCGACCACCACCTTAATGACCCCTGTCTTCTTTCCCTCAAACGCGTACTTGAAGGCGTTTGTCACGATCTCGTTGATCGCCAGGGCCGCCGGGATCGCCTGGTGTATGGTGAGCGAGACGTCATCTCCCTCCACCGAGTGGGCGATATGGTGGGACGACGCGGAATAAATGGACGAGAGCCGATCGGTGAGCTCCCGGATGTTGCGCTTGACGTCGACCCGGTCCAGCTGCTTGCTCCCGTAAAGCTGGGAATGGATGAGCGCCATGGCGTGCACGCGGGACTCGGCGTCGTGCAGGAGATCGGCGGCCTCTTTGCTCTTGGTGCCCATTCCCGACATCGCCAGCAGGCTCGAGACGGTCTGGAGGTTGTTTTTCACCCGGTGGTGGATCTCCCTGAGCAGCGCCTCCTTTTCGTTGAGGGATTGCAGAATCGTCTCTTCGGCCCGCACGCGCTGAATCGCCAGGGCGTAGAACTCCGCCAGCCTCTGAACGGCCTCCATATCGCGTTCCGAATAATCGAGATCGGGGTTTGCCAGAGCGATTTGTCCCACCAGCTCGCTGCCGAGCAGCACCGGCACGGACAAGAAGCGCTGGATGCGGTCATGGCCCTTCGGTACTCCTCGGGCTGACGGGTGTGTTTCCGGACGGTTTGTGAAGAAAGCCTCCCTGGTGTTCAGTGCGTGCCCCCACAGGCCGCCGTACCGTCCGTCTGTGCCGCGGGGAAACCTGAGGCGGTAGTCTTGGCCCTGGGCCTTGCGATATTTCGGAAACATGTTGGTAATAGCCTGTATCATGTTGTCGGCCGAAATCGGGTCAATTTCCGCCACGAATCCGTGCGCGCTCCCCGTCAGCTCAAGGGCCTTTCTTAGCACGACCTGGGCGATATTTGGGATCGTCGCACCGGGGGATGTCAGTGGCTCATAGAGCTCAGCCAACGCCGTGTTCACGGCGGCGCTCCGGCGCAGCTCCTCCTCGGCCCGCCTGCGCTCGTCATAGAGGCGGCTGTTTTCCAGGGCGATGGCGGCGGTGGACGCCAGCTGTGCGGAGAAATCGACCTGCGCGTCGCTAAATTCCCGCGGGGCCGTGTGCTGGTTAAAAAAGATCGCGCCGAACGGCTCATTCCTGACGATCAGCGGGGCGACGAGCACCGCGCGAATGCCGTGTTTCTTCATGTGCCGCCGGTCGACGCGTTTGTCGGTAAGGGCGTCGGCGATAGCCAGCGGGCGGCGGCTCTCCAGCGCGAGCTCGGCGTGCCGCTCCTCGTGGTCGCTCATCCGTGAGCCGACGAGACTATCGGGCAGCCCGTGGACGTGGGCAACCGTCCAGTGGCCGGCCAGGCGCAGCGACAGGGCCGCCGACTCGCTGCCGAGCATCGCGGCGCCTTCATCCACGAGATTCCGTACGATATGCCCCATGTCGAGGCTCGAGTGGAGGATCTCGTTGATCCGATTGAGCCCTTCGCTGAGCTGCTGCGCCTCGCGCAGCGTCTCCTCCGCCCGCTTGCGGTCGGTGATGTCTATGCATAATCCGGTCATCCTCACGGGAGTCGATCCGTCGTAAAAGGTCTTTCCGATCGCGCGTATCCAGCGGGTTTGCCCTCCGGGCAGGATGATCCTATAGTCGTTGGTCAGATCCTCTCTCTTGTCGATGGAATCCCGGATCTTCCTCGATGACGATTCCCGGTCTTCGGGATGGACGGCCTTGGTCCAGGCCTCGAAACCCGCCGGTGTATTCGAATCCATGCCAAATACCTGCCGGAATTCCTCTGACCACACGAATGTGTTGTTCGCTATGTCCCAGTCCCACGTGCCGGCGTTTCCGGCCTTCAGGGTCAGTTTCAGGTTCTGGTGTGCTTCCTTGAGCTGCTCCTCGGCGAGCTTTCGTTCGGTGATGTTGTCAAAGACCGTGACGAAATACCCCTTCCGCGGGCTGTAGACTGAAACCGAAAACCATCTGTTCAGGGCCGGCACGTAGGTTTCAAACTCTTCCGTCGCGCCGGATAGCGCGACCCGCCCGTAAATCTCAAATAGCTCGGGGTTCTCCTCTCGTATGGCCGGGATTATTTCGGAGACCCGTTTCCCGACGACGTCTTGGAGTCCCGTCAGCCGCTCGAAGGCGTCGTTGGCCTCAAGAAAAGTGTAATCGACCGGCCTCCAGTCGCTGTCAAATATCATCTCGTGGTACGCGAAACCCTCCAGCATGCTCTGGAAGAGGGAGTGGTAGCGCCGCTCGCTCTCACGAAGCGCCTCCTCGGCAATCGTTCGATCGGTGACGTCGGTTATGAAGCTGAGGAGCGCGGGCCGTCCCTCCCAGGCCATGACGGTCCCGTTGATCTCCATATAGCGGACGTCTCCGTTCTTGTGATTCAGACGGTAGGTCTTGGGGGGGGGCTCCTTGCCGGATACCCGCGCGCGCGTCCGGTCCCGGACCGTCTGGGTTTCTTCCTCGCTGAGGAAAGACGCAACTTGTGCGCCGACAATCTCATCAGGACTGTATCCGAGGAGATCCTCGACCCGGTCGTTGATGAATTTGATCAGGCCGTCCTGTGTAACGACGATTACGGAGCCGACGGTTTCAACCAGCAGACGGTATTTCTCTTCGGAAACCCTCAGGGAAAGCTCCATCTGTATACGGTCGGTCACGTTCGCCAGCGAAAAAAGGAGTCCGGTGACCTTTCCGTCCCCTTCCTTGGTGGGCACAAGGGTCCAGTCCCAGTACGAGACACCCCGCTCGGGGCTATCGGCGTATTCGAACGCCCGGGAATAGGCGTAATAGGGCTCCCCTGTCCGGACGACCTTCGCGAAGACCTCCTCGTTCTCGCCGTACGGAATAGAGGTCGAAGTGGTTCTTTCCGGTAAAGAAGGAGGGGTCCTTTCCATCGGCCTCGGCGTAGGCCTTGTTCACCCAGATGAAATTGAAGTGCGGGTCCATGTAGGCAAGGAGGATGTGTGTGGCGTTGACCACGGTGTCAAGCTGCTGCATGGAAGTCGCCGAGCGCCTCCACGTAGTCCCTGCGCTCGGTGATATCCAGGTTGATACCCGACCACGACACGACCTGCCCCTGGGCGCTCCGAACCGGCGTGCCCCGGGAAAGGACCGTCCGGTAGTCGCCAAACCGGTCCTGTATGCGGTACTCATAGTCCCACGGCGTCTCGTCCCGGACGCATTCCTTCCACGCCGCCGTCATCTTCGGTGAGTCGTCGGGGTGGACCCGCCGGGTCCATCCGAATCCCCTGCACTGGTCCAGGCTCATCCCCACCATGTCGAGAAAGATGCCGCTCAGGTAAATAATACCGCCGTCGGTATCCGCGGTCCAGACGCCGAAGGGGACCAGCTCGCCGACGCTCCGGTATCGTTTCTCGCTTTCCACGAGCGCTTTTGCCGCACGATCCCGCTCGAGGGAGTACCGGATGGCGCGCCAAACCGTATCAGGATTGAAGCGGCCTTTTACCAGGTAGTCCTGGGCCCCCTCCTGGACGATCTTCAGGGCGATCTCTTCGTCGTCAAGACCGCTCAGTACGAGGATGGGGGTCCTCTGGGAGTGGGCGTGGATCTTTCTGAACGTATCCTGGCCTTGACTGTCCGGAAGGTGGAGGTCTGCCAGGATGATGTCGACGGGATTG
Source organism: uncultured delta proteobacterium (assembly GCA_963809875.1). Lineage (GTDB taxonomy): Bacteria > Desulfobacterota > Zymogenia > Zymogenales > Zymogenaceae > JAFGAS01. The sequence goes on from CAWELC010000005.1 coordinate 630,150, forward strand.
CCCGTGAGATAGTCGAGGGCCTCCGCGAGGGTGGCAGACGTATGTAGGCGGCAGTGCCCGCACGCTTCCGCCAGGTACTCCTTCATGAGCCGGGCGTCCGCGGGGTTGTCCTCCACGTACAGGATGCTGATCGCTTCGTTCATGGCCCGTCACCTCTTCAGGGTTTTGGAGGGAACTTCACGATGGTCAGCCAGAAATCTTCGATTGACTTGATTACCTTCAAAAACTGGTAAAAATCAACCGGCTTGGTTACGTAGCAGCTGGCGTGGAGGTCGTAGCTCTTGAGAATGTCCTCTTCGTCCTTGGACACCGTCATGATCACCACCGGGATGGTCTTGAGCTCCGGATCCCGTTTGATTTCCGCGAGGACCTCCCGTCCGTCCTTTTTCGGGAGGTTCAGGTCCAGGATAATGAGATCGGGCCGGACCGCGCCGGCGTATTTTCCCACATTGCGCAGGTAGGCCAACGCTTCCACACCGTCCCCAATCAGGGCGAGGTTATTTTGTACCTTGCTGTCCCTCACGGCCTCGATGGTGAGCCGGGCGTCGGCGGGGTTATCTTCCACCAGGAGGATCTCGATCGGCCTGCCGGCCGGTTCAATGCTCATAATCGTTCGCCTCCGCGATCAGGTATGGTGAAGCAAAAGGTCGAGCCCCTATCGGGCTCCGATTCGACCCATATCGCTCCCCCGTGCCTCTCCACGATCTTCTTGGCGATCGCCAGACCGATGCCGGTGCCGGGATACCTATCCCCCGAATGCAGCCTCTGGAAGATCACGAAGATGCGGTCCCTATGCTCCGGGGCAATCCCGATGCCGTTGTCTTTTATCGAAAAGACCCACCCGTCTTCTCTCCTTCTCGCGCAGACGTGGACGTGAGGACTATTCTCGCGGCGAAATTTAACCGCGTTTCCGATGAGGTTCTGAAAGAGCTGGGCGAGCTGCGAGGCGTCCGCTTTAACGGTCGGCAGGGGGTCGAGCGTAATCTTCGCGCCGCTCTCCTCCACGACAAAGGCGAGGTTCTCGATCGCCTGCCCGACGACACCGGCGCAGTCGGTGGGCGTAAACGGTTTTCCGCGGGTCTCAATGCGGGAAAGGGCCAGGAGGTCGTCTATGAGTCGCTGCATCCGGGCAGCGCCGCCAACGAGGTATCCAATGAAGTCATCGGCGTCGGCGTCGAGCCTTCCCCGGTACCGCTCACCCAACAGCTGGGCGTAGCTCGAAACGGTCCTCAGCGGCTCCTGGAGGTCGTGGGACGCCACGTAGGCGAACTGCTCGAGCTCCTGGTTTGACCGCTTCAGTTCCTCGGAGTATTTGCCAAGCTGTTCGTTGAGCCCCCTCAGGGACCGTTCGCTCTCCCGCAGGTCGTTGAAGATCAAGTCGTAGGGCTCCTGGATACCCTTGATCACGATGGCGCGATAAATTAAGTAGAAAGAGGCGACTTTGAGTATATGGCCCACCATATTCGAGAAGCCGTATACGCTCACGTAAAAAACAAACGACAGCTCGGAGAATACGGTCAGGACAATGGAACCGATGAAAAGGGCAAATATCCCTTCGGTGAACCTATCCTTCCTCTTGTAGACCAGATAGGCGGAGATCAAGAGAATCGCGCTGATCACATATTCGCTTGCCTTCTTAAACGGCGTCAGCCCGACGCCGTCGATATAGCAGGTCGGGAAAACCTTCAGGTAGAAGATGGCGACCAGAAGCGAAAACGATACGAGGGAGTATATAAGGAAAACGGGGCCGAATCGAGCCCTGCGATCGATGAAGAAGGTCGCCGCGAGGATGGACAGAGCTTCCATTGAACGGGCGGCGATCCAGAGCTGCGTCGGCAGATTGGCGGTATATCCCGGAAAGACCCCCATGCCGGCATAGGCAAGGGTGTGAAGAAGGTCCAGGGAGGCTACGTACAAGTACGCAACTCCCAGCAAAGGGAGGAATCCGCCCTCGAGGCGGCCTCTCGCGTTCCACGCCGTCACAAAGATGGAGAAAGCGACGATTATGCTGAAGAGCTCGACGATGCTGTGGAAAAGGAGATAGTTATGAGCGCTGACGACATACAGTGCCGCGATGGCGGCGGCGCCGAGCGCCGCTGCGTACAATATCGGTCGGGCCCCGGCCCTGAAGAGACTTGCGCTTTTCATCCTCTCCACCTGAAACTTAAAGCCGGCGCCCGGTGCAACCCGGCGACGGCGTCTCGCGACAGGGACAGCGGGGGAACCCTGCCTCGGTCTATCGCGAGAGATAGCTGCCTGTGTATACCCGGCACAGCGTTCATGACGTGCTGCCTATCCGTCGGATATCACGGAGTGCCCCACAAGGCAAATCGGTATCCTCCGGCTTGCAGACGTATGTAAGTGGTGCCCTCCGCACTACTCCGTGATATGCCCTTTCGGGAGCCCGGCGTCCATGGGGTAGTTCTCCCCGTATGGGATACCGATCGCTTCGTTTATGACCCGTCGCCTCTTTACGATCTCGGGGGAAGCTTCACGATGGTCAGCCAGAAATCCTCGATCGTCCTGACTACCCTCATAAACTGGGTAAAGTCGACCGGTTTCGTCACGAAACAGTTGGCGTGGAGGTCGTAACTTTTGAGGATGTCCTCTTCGGCCTTGGACACCGTCATGATTACCACCGGGATCGTCTTAAGGCTTGGGTCTCCCTTGACCTCCGCCAGCACCTCCCGGCCGTCCTTTTTCGGCAGGTTCAGGTCCAGGACGATCAGATCGGGCCTGACGGCGTTGGTGTATTTCCCCTCGTTCCGCAGATAGGCCATTGCCTCAACCCCGTCCTCGATCACGGTGAGGTTATTACGCACTTTGCCGTCCTTGAGTGCCTCCATCGTCAGCCGGGCGTCGGCGGGGTTATCCTCCACCAAGAGGATCTCTATCGGATTGGTCGTCGATCGATTGTTCACTATTTTTCCCTCCGTGATCGGGTATGGTAAAGCAAAAGGTTGCCCCTTCATCTATCTGTGAGTCCACCCAAATAGCTCCCCCGTGCCGCTCCACGATCTTCTTGGCGATCGCCAGTCCGATGCCGGTGCCGGGGTATCTGTCCGTTGCATGCAGCCTCTGGAAGATCACGAAGATCCGGTCCTTGTACTCCGGGGCAATCCCGATGCCGTTGTCTTTGATCGAGAAGACCCACTCGTCTTCCTTCCTTCGCGCGCAGATATGGACGTGGGGAGTGTTCTCGCCGCGAAACTTGATTGCGTTTCCGATCATGTTCTGAAAAAGCTGCACGAGCTGCGAGGGGTCCCCGTCGACGATCGGCAGAGGATCGACGGTGATCTTGGCGCCGCTCTCCTCGACGGCAAACGCGAGGTTGTCGATCGCCTGGCTGACGGCCGCGGCGCAGTCGGTCGGCATAAAAGGCTTTCCTCGGGTCCCCACGCGGGAAAAGGTCAGGAGGTCGTCAATGAGTCGCTGCATCCGTGCCGCGCCGTCGACGAGGTACTTAATGAAATCGTCGGCATCGGCGCCGAGCTTTCCCTCGTATCGTGTCCCCAGGAGCTGGGCGTAGCTCGAAACGATCCTCAAGGGTTCCTGCAGGTCGTGGGACGCCACGTAGGCGAACTGCTCGAGATCCCTATTCGAGCGCTTCAGATCGTCGGCAAACCGAGCGAGCTGCTCGTAGAGCTCGCGGAGCTCCTTCTCACGCTTGAGATCGGTGACGTCGTATCCGAAAACGGCGATTTTCGCGACCTTCCCTTCGGTGTCAAGGACGGGATTCATGGTGTTGAGGATATACCTTCCCTGACGAAGATCTTCAAACACCACCGGCCTGCGTTCCATGATGACTTCATCGACATGTCGTCTTCTTTCCCGGGCGGCGTCTCCCCCGAGGAAATCAAAGAGGATCGAGCCGAGGAGCTTCTCCCGGGTAGTGTTGAGGCGCCTGCATACCGTCTCGTTGGCGTCGATGACCCTGCCTTCGGTATCGATCAGCATCATCGACTCGGTCGTGGCGTTGATGTAGGCCCTCAGCGTTTGTTCGCTCTCCCTGATGCGCTCTTCAGATTTCCTGACATCCGTGATATCACGAGCTGCGGCAAATACACCGATGGTCTTTCCCGACTCGTCGCGGTAGATCGTGGCATTGTATAGGACCGGCGTCACGCCGCCGCTCGTATGGCGGATCTCCAGGGGGTAGTCGTGAACGGCACCCTCACGGAACACCTGCTGGTAGCCCGTCCGGGCGCTCATGGGGTTCGTGAAATAGTCCGCGAAGTCGGTGCCGATGAGCTCGGTACGGGTGCATCCCGTTGCCGCCTCTGTGGCCGCGTTCACGTCAGTGATACGGCCGTCGGGGCCGATGGTCACCAGCGGGTCGATGCTCGCCTCGATCAGGGAGCGGTTGTAGATGCCGGCCAGTCTCAGCGCCTCCTGGGTCTGTCTGAGGTCGGTGATGTCGTATCTGAAGATCGACAGCCTTTCCACGCCTCCCCGGGGGTCGAAGACGGGGTAGATGGAATTGAGGATATACCTGCCGTGGTGGGCGTCCTCGAACGTGACCGGGTTGCCGTTGGCGGTAACCGCGTCGATATGCGACCTCATGAGACCGTGCCGACTTCGCCGGGAGCAGGTGGTAAAGGTTGGCGCCGACAACCTGGTCCATCGGTTTCCTGAACGTCCGGCATGCCGTCTCATTGGCGGCGACGACCGTCCCCTCGGTATCGATGAGGAGCATCGATTCGGTGATGGCGTTCACGTAGGCGCGGAGGAGCTGCTCGCTCTTGCGCGACGCCTCCGCGTGTAGCAGTCTCTCCTCTCGTGCCCGCTTGAGATTGGTCGCCATGCGGGAAAACGAGAGCGCGAACTCGCCGAGTTCATCGGTGCGGGTGAGGAGTTTCGGGTCGATGTCCGCGTCGAGGTGCCCCATGTCGATATTCTCGACGACTTGCTTCAGCCGCCCGATCGGCCGGGTGATCGAGAGCGCGAGAAGAGCAGCCGCGAATATGCCGAACGATGAAGACCACGAGGGACGCCGCCTGCAGCTGCCGCTGGAGGACGTGTGGTCGGTTTCAGCACCTCATTTAGATCGTGCGAAACCAGCAGGATCACATTCAGCCCGGCGAAGTCCCGATACGGGTCGAGCGAGCGAAGGCAAAGAGGCGCTCTCTGCCGCCTTCCTTCGCCGATGAAGGCGCCGCTTTTTCCCACGGCCTTGGTAAAGGACTCCTTCTTCGAATACATCTTCCAGGGGTTTAAAGGCCTCGGTGGAGTAGATCAGCCTTCCGTCGTTCGTGACCAGCTTGATCTCGGTGGAGAGATACTGCTTTGACGAGATCTCCGCGTCGCGGACGACCCCGAGGATGTCAATGGTACCGAATATAACTCCGATAAAATTGCCGTCGGCGTCATCGATCCTGGCGGCGATTTCGACGACGTTCGTCCGACTCAGATTATCGTAGCGGATCCCGCCGACGAAAACTCCTTCGTCCCGCGCGGTCTTCCACCACGTCTGGCCGTCCTGCCGGTACGCCGGGGTTATGTCCGTGAGAGCAATGGTCGCCCCGTACTTATTGGTTACCGAGGTCTGTACCCATAGCCGGTATCCGTATTTCTGCTCGTAGAATCTGATAAAAAGGTTCCTGATCCTTCTCGACAGGTCGTTCTCGCTCAGCTCACGCATGAGAGGCGTGATCTTGCCGGGGCCGGCCTCCTTCCATTCCTTATCTCTTTTGGCAAGGAATGACTCGACGTCCCCAATGGCGTCGAATTCCCGGTTGGAATCGATCACGAATCCGCGCGGAACGGGAGTATATGCGTAGGTCTGGACACCTTCGATCTTGGCGTAGATGTCCCTGTTGATCCGTCTGAGTACCTCGTCGGCCAGCAGGATGGAGGAGTCGCCGACGGAGTGTTCCATCGATCTCCTGACCTCAACGGAAAGGTAGAGGGACAATCCTAGCATCAACAACAGGAGTGTCAGGAGGCCGACGACGATCTTCGTACCTATGGTGATTCTCATAGAGTCCTTCTATTGGAGGTACGTCATCGCTCCGTTTTCGATCCTGACGGGGAAAAGCGGGTACATGATGTTCCGGTCGCCGGCCTCGCTCTCGATGTTCCCGAGGAGGCCCGGATAGATAAACCACCCATTGAGGACTTCGCGGGTTCCCTCGCGTGTCAGCTCCCGGTCGGTGAGGAGCCCCGCCAGGAGCCTGATGAAATCGTAGCCCACCGCCGAGCGAAGCGTGAGTTTTTCCCCGTACCGGGCTTCGAGCTTCTCCTGCGCTTCCCGGGCAAACGTATAGGAGGGATTGTAGATGATGGGGGCGGCGGTGTAGGTACCGTCCGCCTCGGGCGTCGTGGCCGCCAGGGTCGAAAGCCCCACGCCGCCGATGATCGTGCCCCGGTAGCCCAGGGCCTTCAGCTCCACGATAACGGCTTTTATGCGCGGCGCATGGCCAATGATATATATCGCCCTTTCGTTGGTATAACGGGCCGCGATATCTTTGAGATTGGGATCGGAAACACCAAAGGGCTGGCCTACTGCGGCCCCGCCTTCCTTTTCGAACATTTCGCGGAATACCGAGAATGAGGGGGCGCCGTAGGCGTCATCCTGGTAGAGCACGGCAACCCTTTTTATCTTCAGGTAATCGAGCATGAACACGGCGGTTTTGACCTCATCGGCCGTGGACGTTGCGTACCGAAAGACCCATTTGTTCTGCTTGGTCAGCTCATCGGACATAACCCCCAGCCCGACGACGGGGACCTGATATTTTTCGGCCAGCGGCGCCAGCGGCAGCGCGACGGTGCTGATGGACGTGAGGTAGAGGAGGGGGTGGTAGTCCCGCTCGATGTCTTCAAACTCCTTTTTGGCCAGGTCGGGGTCGGACTCGCAGTCCCGGAAGATTACCCTGACCTGTCTCCCGTTTATCCCCCCCCGCTCGTTGACCTCATCGACCCCGAGCTGAATGCCGTCCCTCATCTCGGTGAGGAACGCGTTGGGGCCCGAGAAGTCCAGGATCGCGGCGATGGTGATGGGCTTTTCCTTCCACGGGAGGGTGCAGGCGGCAGTACCGACAACGGCCAAACAGACAAGAGCAAAGAGACCGACCTTGCGCGGCTCGGAGTGCTTGAGATCTCTTGAAGATTGGCTTGTTCATAAAGCCCCCGCGAAAGGTTGTCACGTAAAAGGACGAGGCAGGCAATACAAAGGTATACTAACTTTACTATTTTATGACAGATTGAGCTGTACGGCAAATAAAAAATCGTCAGATTGACCCCCGACGAAGACCGGCTTCGAGGGTTTGGATCCTCCGATTTCGGAGGGTACCCCGGTCCGTGCCGCGGGAATTTCTGGGCCATGCGTCCGGGAGTACATCGTTGAGACGTCGGAGGAGGGAAGGGACCACGCGGCGTCATGTGCAGAGGCGCGCCCGTTGGGCCCGATCCTTCGGATAGTTTTGAGATTGGTGTTTGGGAGGAACACGGTGTCGCGCGTGGGGAGCTGGATCACGTTTCTTTCATTATGCCGGCAAAGGACATCTCGAGGGCCTGCTCGACCAGCTCTTCCAGGCTCAGCCCGATGACGTTCTCGATGTTATTCCTTTCCTCCAGGAGTATGAGGCCGTCCATGAGCCCCCAGAATACGGTCGTCGCCTTCCAGGTATCCAGCGCGATGAACTCGCCCCTGTTAACGCCTTCTCGAAGCACTCCCTCGATCTTCCTGAGCACGTCGTACGTCTTGCCGTTTATGATCTTGCTCAGGTCTGAATCGGTCTCCTTGAGCTCGCGAGGGGTGGCGCTGAGTATCGCCACGATGTCGAAATATTCCCGGTTGTCCCGGTAGTAGCGCAGATACGTCGCGGCGAGCTCGGCCATCTTCCAGCGGGCGGTTTCGCCCGGCCGGGATATCACTGCATCGATCATGGCCAGGAGAATATCGAGCCCCTCGTTTTGCAGCGCCTTATAAATCTCGATCTTGTTTTTGTAGTAGACATAAAACGTGCCGGTGCTGACGCCTGCCGCGGCGGTAATCATCTCGATCGTGGTTTCATGGTACCCCCGGTCGAAGAAGAGCTCCTTGGCCGCCTGAAGTATCTTCTCGCTCTTTTTCTGCTTGTCTTGGCTGGTCCTGGCGCGTTGTCTGAGCACCGTCGTCTTTCCTCCAGGGGGTCAGGGGTCTGATTCAATGCGAACCACGAGGGCCGCCGAGAACCCGCGACTCCTTACGTCATGAATAAGATATGCCCTGCGGTTGCGGTCTTGCCGCTTCTCGATGAGAAGATGCTCCCTCGGACCGAGACGGGTCGACATCGAAAAATGGCGATAAAAAAGGGCGATAAAAAGGGGCAAAAGCGGTCTATCCCCGAATATTTTGTTTGACTTGTCTTCCTTTTTGCCTATAATTGAATCGGATTCAATAAAGTCGCTTCAGATATATCATATGAGATGGCTTTTGTAAAAAGAATTTTCATTACAGGTGCGGGTGAAATGGCTTAAATCTTCATCTGCGGGGATCCATGATTACACCTTTCACGTTCGCCTCTTTGCCTCACATCTTTTTTGGAGCGGGCTCCGTGCGGAGGATCGGGGAACTGGCGGCCCGGCTCGGCGATTCGGTCCTTCTGATTACCGGGGGCGCGTCGCTCGCGCGCTCAGGAACGCTTGACCGGATAACGAGGTCGCTTGCCGAGAGCTCCGTCTCGTTCGCATCACTGTCGGTGAGCGGAGAACCGTCTCCGGCCCTCGTCGACGAGGCGGTGGGGCAATTCAGAAACCGGCGGATAGACGCCGTCGTATCCATCGGCGGCGGCAGCGTCATGGATTTCGGGAAGGCCGTGTCGGCCATGCTCGTCGTGGGCAAGACCCCCAATGTTTCGGTCACCGAGTTCCTGGAGGGTGTAGGCACGCGCGTGCACGACGGGAGCAAGATCCCCTTCATCGCCGTGCCGACCACTGCGGGGACGGGCAGCGAGGCGACAAAGAACGCGGTATTGAGCCGGATCGGCACCGACGGGTTCAAGAAGTCGATACGCCACGATAATTTTGTGCCGAACGTTGCGATCATCGATCCGGAGCTGTCCCTGTCATGTCGCAGCGAGGTAACCGCGGCGTGCGGCATGGACGCCCTCAGCCAGCTGCTCGAATCATACTTCTCGACGAAAGCAAGCCCGATGACCGACGCCCTGGCGCTCAGCGGAATCAGGGCCGTCGGCAACAGCCTGATCCACGCCTCCGTGAAATCCCCTGACGACGTGAGTGCGCGGACGGATATGGCCTATGGCGCGCTGATCTCGGGGATAACCCTGGCCAATGCGGGACTGGGCCTGGTGCACGGGATGGCCTCCGTTATCGGGGGATCGTACAATATCCCGCACGGGATCGTATGCGCTAACGTCGTCGGGCCCGCCATGAGAAAGACCTACGAGTCCCTGAAAGAAGGCGCCGGGGGGGAAGGCGGCCAAACATCCGGCGCGCTCATAAAATTCGCCCAGGCAGGGGCCGCGCTCGAAGGCCTGGACGCTTTTCGTGGAAATGACGCGGACCGTTTTTCAAAGCTCCTCGTGGAGAAGCTCTACACCTGGACGGAGCTCCTGGGTATCTCCCGCCTCGGCACATACGGGATGAAAGCGCAGGACATTGAGCGGCTTGCGTCCCTGTCGGACAACAAGAACAACCCGGCCACGATTTCCCGGGAGGGCATGGAAGAAATCCTTCGCGAAAGACTCTAGCGCGAACTACTCCGTGCCGGTGAAAATGCCATGTACGTCCTTGCCGTTGATCTCGGAACTCAGAGCGTGCGGGCCGCCGTCGTCTCCAGGGACGGGGCCATTAAGGGGATCTCTCAGCATCCGCACGACGTGGACAGCCCCCGGATCGGGTGGGCGCAGCAGAGGCCCGACCAGTGGTGGGAATCGGCGACGCGGGCGATACGTGAGGTCCTGGAAGCAAGCGGGATCTCGGCCCACTCCGTGTCCGGCGTCATTTCCTGCGGGCAGATGCACGGCCCGGTCGGCCTGGATGCGCAGGGGAACGTCGTCACGGAGTGGACTCAGCTCTGGTGCGATAAACGGTGCGAGCGGCAGTGCGACCGGATCAGGGAGAACTTTGACGTCAACGAGCTGGCTGCCATCACCGCCAATCAGCCAACCCCGGGATGGGTGGGAATGAAGGTCAGGTGGATCCTGGACAACGAGCCTGCCGTCTACCGGAAGAGCAGGTGGTTTTTGGTGCCGAAGGATTTCATCAACTTTCGCCTCACGGGCGTGGCCGCCACCGACCCGAGCGAGGCGTCCGGCACATATCTCTGGGATGCCCGGGCCGACCGATACTCCGCCGAAATGGCCGAGATCCTTGACCTCGACCTCGACAAATTCGCCCCCGTTTCTCCCGCCGATACGATCATCGGCGGCCTGACGGAATCCGCCGCCGCCCAAACGGGGCTCATCGCCGGGACCCCGGTCGTGTGCGGTGGAGGGGACTTCCTGGTATCGCTGTTGGGCCTGGGATTGACGGGGGAGGGGAGCGCCGCCGATATTACCGGCACCAGCACCCTTTTTGTCGTCCACCGGAAAGATCCCGTCATCCATCCGTTCATCCAGAACCTGCGGCACGTCGCCGGCGGCTGGGTTCCCTTCTTCATGCTCGATTCCGGCGGCATTGCCATGAAGTGGTGCCGGGAGTTGCTGAGCTCGACGGGAAGGGGAGAGGTGACGTACGAACAGATGATCGCGATGGCCGAGACGGTGGCAGTGGGCAGCGAGGGACTTACCTTCTATCCGTACCTGTTCGGTGAGAGGAGGCCGGAGAACACGCGCGCCCGCGGAGCGTTTTTCGGAGTAACTAACGGGCACGGCGCCGCGCACTTTGCGCGGGCGGTCATGGAGGGGGTGGCGCTGTCGATAGGGATGAACGTCGGGCAATTCAGGGACCGGGGAATCGAAATCCGGCGGGTAATCTGCGCGGGCGGAGGCACCAGAAACGGGCTCCTGACCGAGATCAAGGCCAACGTCCTGGGCCTGCCGCTGGAGATCACCGATGAGCCCGAGTCGACCATCAGAGGCGCCGGACTCCTGGGGGCCTACGCAACGGGGCTCATCGAGGATATGAGCGGGGCGGCCGACGCGTTGAGGGCGGTCCCGCGGACCATCGTGGAGCCCCGGGAAGAAGAGACCACCCGCTATCGGGAGTTGCAGGAGCGGTTCAACAGGATCTATGAGCACCTGCTGGGGTTTTACGAGGACTCCTCGTTTACCGCAGAGGGGGGAGAGAGATGAAGCTAACCCGTCATGATGTCGCGCGAATGATAGACTCGAGCATCGTACGGCCGGAAGTGGACGAGACAGAGCTCCGGGATTTTGCCCGGTCGGTCAGGGAGTATCGCTATATCGGCGCGCACGTCCTGCCCTATTTTGTCTCCGAGCTCTCCGGGCTGCTTTCCGGCGACGAGGATATCCTGATCGGCACGGGCATCGGATTTCCGTTCGGAAACAACAAGACCGAGGTAAAGGCGCTCGAGGCCAGGCTCGCGCTCGCCGACGGATGCAGGGAACTGGATATGGTGATAAACGTCAGCGCCCTGTTGAGCCGTCGCCTTCAATACGTAACAGACGATATCAAGGCCCTGAAAGACGTCGTGGGAGAGAAGACCCTGAAGGTGATCCTCGAGGTCCACTGGCTCGGCGATGATGACATAAAGCGCGGATGCGAGTGCGTCATCCGGGGCGGGGCGGACTTCGTCAAGACGGCCACCGGCCATACGCCGACCGGGGCGACGCCGGAAAACATCACCCTCCTGAAATCGATCGTAGGGGATCGGGTGCAGATCAAGGCGTCCGGCGGAATACGCAGCCTTGCCCGGCTTCTGGAACTGTACAAGCTCGGCGCCCGGAGGTTTGGAGTGGGGGCTCTGTCCGCCGTGAGCATCATGAACGAGCTTGACGCACTGCCATCAGGGATAGCGGAAGTTTAACGAATCTTAACAGGAGGAATTCCATAGATTCCATAAGACGGGAAAAAGTTATTGTTTATGGTTGACGCTCGGTTTCCAGGACAAACAGTATGAGGAGACGCCCATGAAAGAGCATTCCCCCGCGATCGCTCGCGCCAAGAAGAGCCCCGCCGGTGATTATCTCCCGGTACGAATGAAGCTCGGATACGGGGTCGGGGATCTTTCCTTCAACATCGCCTACCAAACGACGGCCCTCTATCTCATATTCTTTCTGACCGATGTCTATGGGATCGCCGCCGGGGCGGCGGGCATGATCATGTTCTATTCGAAGATCTGGGACGCGGTTATCGATCCCGCAATGGGATATATCACCGATCGCACAAAGTCCCGATGGGGAAGCAAGCGCCCGTATATCCTCCTGGGGACAGTCCCCCTCGGGATTGCCTTTATGCTCCTTTTTTATTCTCCTGCCCTGGGATCTGAAAATCTAAAGATTGCCTACGGCCTGGTTACGTTCGTCCTCTTTTGCACGGCCATCACGATCGTCAATGTTCCCTACGGGGCAATGACCGCGGACCTTACGCTCGATTCCAACGAGCGATCGGTCGTCACGGGGTATCGGATGTCCTTTGCCATACTCGGGGCGCTCGTCGCCGCGGGGGCGACGCTGCCGGTGGTCAGTCTCCTCGGGAAGGGGGATCAGGTCCTGGGATTCAGGTATATGTCAGTCGTGTACGGCGTCTTGATCATGGCAGTCCTGTTTGTCACCTTCTTCACGGTCAGCGAGCGGGTGTCGGCTCCAAAGGAAGAGGCCCTGTCTCTCATGGAGAGCCTCAAATTGATTTTTTCCAACAGGCCGTTTCTGATCCTGGCCGCGGGTACCATCTCCCACGTCACCGCGGTGTTGACCACGGCCGCGGTTGTTAACTATTATTTTAAATATAACCTCAAGAACGAGGCGATGATCCCCGTTGCCTTTTTATGTCTCTTCGTCACGGCAATCGTCTTTATGCCGCTCTTTGTCAAGCTCTCGACAAAGAAAAGCAAGAAATATGCATATAACCTCGGGATAGGGAGCTTTGCCGTCGTGCTCGTACTCATATTCTTCTTTGGTGAGAAGAATATGTATCTGACGCTCTTTTTCTTCTTCCTCGGAGCCGCGGGCATGGCGGCAAACTGGCTTTCGTCGTGGTCCATGGTGCCCGATACCGTGGAATACTCCCAGTGGAAAACGGGGTTTCGCCGGGAAGGGATCATTTACGGCGCCTTTTTCTTCTGCCAGAAATTCCCCGCGGCCCTGGCCGCCTTCATTGTCGGGCTGGTGTTGAAGCACGTCGGCTACGTCGCGAATATTGAACAGACGGAGCAGTCGCTCATGGGTATCAGATTGCTGCTGACCCTCATACCTGTGGGTTTCATCATTATCGGTATCGTGTTTATTTCGCTCTTCCCCATAGACGCCGCGATGCATCAGAAGATACGCAGCGAAATCGAGGCCAGGGAAAAATCGAAAAAGTAAAGAGGCTGGAATAAGTCGGAGAGATTGACAGGTGAACAACATTATGTCCGCATACCCGGATTCTACGGAGAGAATAACGAGGCTCAGGCATCGCTACCTGAATGAGGTGGCGGTCATCTCCATTCAACGGGCCCGCTACTACACCGAGTCGTGGAAGAAGAGTGAGGGAAACGGCCTTTCCATCGGCCAACGGGTGGCGCTGGCGATGACGAACGTCTTCGAGAAGATGGATTTTCACATCGACCCCGATGACCGCATAGCCGGATCATGGACCGAACACTTCCTCGGCGTCCCGATTGACATCGAGAAGGGGCTCTTTAACGAGGTATTTGCGGTCGAGCTGTCCAGGAGGGCCATGGTCTTCCACAATCTCAAGGATACTGCCCGGTTCATCACCTATATGATCAGAAGATACGGACTGCTCTTCCTGCTGCAGAAGCCTCAGGGAGACAAGGGCCATGGGAGCCGCCATGCCGTCCATTGGCACCACCACGATGGACAAGCGGCGCGTCAATCCCTGCAGGATGGACGGACGGGACAAAAGGATCCTGTTGGGTAAGCTCCTCCCCCTCTGGAGGGGCAAAACTATCGCGGACAGGCTGAAGAAGCGTCTCCTGGAAGAGAAGGTCTTCACGGGCGATATGGAGAGCTTTTCAGCTTCGCTTCCCTCGACAACCTCGCGAAAGGACATCGTCATATCGCTCGGGGCGGCCATGGGGGTCTGGCAGGGACATCTGATCCTTGACCACGAAACGCCGCTGAAAAAGGGCCTTCTGGCGATGAGAGAAGAGGTGAAGAAGAGGATTGATCAGGGCAATCACACCGACGAAGAGCTCCAATTCCTGAGGTCCCAGGAGCTGGCCCTGGGCGGTGTCATCACCTTCTCCGAGCGGCTGGCCCGCTACGTCCAACAGGCTTATGAGCGCGAGGACGATCCGGACAGAAGCGCTATCCTCAAGACGATGGCACAAAACAGTGCCTCCGTTCCGCTCCTGCCCGCCACTACGTTCCGTGAAGCGGTTCAGTCCTACTGGACGGTCAAGACGGCCGTCGAGCTGGCCGTTCCGTATAACGTGCATGCGCCCGGCCGCCTGGACCAGTACTTCTGATCCCTACTACGAAAAGGACATCCGCGAGGGGACGATCACGAGAGAAGAGGCGCGGGAGTTGCTGGAGGAGCTTCTCCTCAAGATCATGACGCATAACATGCGCCCCGATTCCAACTACCAGGGGAGCTTCGGCCAGCGGTACGAAGGATCGGAGCCGGTAACGCTGGGGGGGCTCACCCCCGACGGCTCGGACGCCACCAATGAGCTGACCTACCTCATACTGGAGGCGGCGCATCGCTCCAAGACGGCGCTCAACATCGTCGTGAGGAGTCACGCAAATTCACCGGAACGGCTCCTCCTGACGGTCGCCGATCTCCACTACAACAGGACATCGAGCGTCTCCCTGATGAACGATGAGGTCTCCATCGCCGCGATGAAAAGGAGGGGATTCTCGGAGCCCGATGCCAACGACTACGCCATCACGGGATGCGTGGATATGTGCGCGCCGGGAAAGACCGGGGGCATCGGATTTTCCGCGCTCCTCATGGCCCGGACGCTGGACATGACGCTCAGAAACGGCGATGCGAAGACGCTGGTGGGAACCGTCCGGGGCGTAGGGCTCAGGACGGGCGATCCGGATGCCTTCGGCTCTTTCGACGAGTTTCTCGACGCTTACGTGATGCAGGCCCACAATATGATACGGCTTATCGTCCGGGCCTCCCATATACGGGACCGTCTCTATGCCGAGGAGCTGCCCGCGCCCTATATCTCGATCTTCATGCGGGGGTGTCTGGACAACAAGCGGGACGTAACGCGGGGGGGTGCGATCTACGATCTTGAGGGGATCCTGTTCATGAACAGCATCGCCAACGTCGTCGATTCGCTGTACGTCATCAAGAAGCTCATCTTTGAGAAGAGAGGCCTTCGATTTCCGGAGCCTCGTGGCGGCAGTCGACCACAACTTCGCCGGATACGAGGATATCCACCGGATGATTCTGGCCGTGGACGGCAAGTGGGGAAACGGTAACCCCGAGACGGACACGCTGGCGCGGACGCTCACCACGAGGCTTTTCGAGGAGACATACCTCCACGAGACGTTCAAGGGGGGTATCGTTGCGCCGTTCATCAACAGCATGACCTCCCATACGTTTGACGGCCGCGTCTCGCTGGCGACGCCCGACGGCAGGAAGGCAGCCAAACCGTACGCCGCCAGCTGCAATCCCTATAACGTCGATACCCGGGGGCTGACCGGAGTGCTTGTGTCGGTGGCGGCGCTCGACTTCACCCATGTCCTGGGATGCGCGGTAAACGTCAGGCTCCACCCGTCCGCCGTCGGCCGGAGCGCGGAGGCCCGCAGGAAATATCTGTCGCTCATTCGCACCTATTTCAAGCTCGGGGGTGAGCAGCTCCAGCCGACCGTCGCATCGACGGAACTCCTCAAGCGCGCGCAGAGCGAGCCGGGCAGCTATCGGGACCTTATCGTCAAGGTCGGCGGATACAGCGCATATTTCGTCGATCTGGGCAGAGAGATACAGGACGAGATCATCTCCCGCTCCGAGCACGCACACGGCGGTTAGATTTCGATGGGAATAATATTTGACATCCAGACGTATGCCGTCTATGACGGGCCCGGTATACGGACCTGCGTCTTTTTCAAGGGCTGCCCGCTGTCCTGCGTGTGGTGCCACAACCCCGAGTCTCAGAGGCTCCGGCCGGAAATGGGTTTTGTAACCGATCGGTGCGCGGGCTGCGGAAGCTGCGTCGAGGCATGCCCCAACGGCGCCCTTGCGCTCTCTGACGGCAGGGTCAGCCGGGACGCCGCCCGGTGCACCGCGTGCGGCGCGTGCGAAAACGCATGCCCCAATGACGCCCATGCAAAAATCGGATATGAGCTGAGCGCTCGGGCCCTCCTGGAGAAGGTCATCGTCGACAGGCCTTTCTTTATCGAATCTTCGGGGGGCGTTACCCTCACGGGAGGCGAGCCCACGCTGCAACCCGAGTTTCTCCTGGAGACGGCGTTGCTTCTCAGAGAAGAGGGCATACACACGGCCGTGGAGACGTGCGGCTGCTTCAGGCCCGAACTCGCGTCAAAACTTATCGACGCGATTGATCTGTTCCTCTTTGATATCAAGCACGCCGACGGCGGCGTCCACAAAAGGCACACGGGCGTGGATAACGCCGAGATACTCCTAAACTTTACCTCCCTCGTCAGAAAGACGGACCCCGGACGCGTCATACCCCGGATTCCCCTCATCCCCGGTTTCAACGCCGACAGGGCGTCGTTGAAGGAAATATGCCTTTTCCTGAAAAGGGCGCGCTATCGAGGCCCCGTACACGTGATGCCCTATAACCCCCTGGCAAAGGCCAAGTACGAAAGGCTGGGGGAGGGCGATCGTTACCGGGACATGGGGGAACTGTCGGAAGACACGCTCACCGATCTGGTGACCGTGCTTGGCGATTTTGGATTTGAGGGCGTCATAAATCATTAGGTGCGGTGCGCTCAATCCGAAACGGGCGTCGTAGCCCTGAACACACTCCCCGGCATCCCGACTTCAGGCTCAGAACAGTCCGGGATCAAGACCTCCGCTAACCCGTGGGGATATTCTTCGTGCACGTCCCTGCCGATCCCTTCGGGACGCCCCCGGATAACTTCATTTTTTCCCTTGAACTGGTTGGAGGATTGAGGTAGGTTGGAGTCAATCCGTGGCCCCAGAGCACGGCAATCGTAATGGGTCTTCCGTGCGGCTCACGGATCACCCGGCAACGGATCGATCTTTCATCCGGCCACGAGCGAGGATGAGGCAGTGACGCGGCAGGCATTTCTCGGGATAGACATCGGCACCTCCACCGCCAAGGCGCTCCTCGTCCTGGAATCGGGCAGTATCGCCGGCTCGGCGTCACGTGGCTACGATATCCAAACGCCGGAGCCGGGCGCGGCCGAGCAGGATCCCCGGACCTGGTGGCAGGCCATCGTCTCGGCGGTCGGAGAGGCAAAGGCTCAGGCCGGGAAAAGCCGTGAGGACCATGAGGTGAAAGCCGTCGGCCTGACCGGCCAGATGCACAGCGCGGTCTTCATCGGCGAGGGTGGGCAGCCCCTGAGACCGGCGATCCTCTGGGCCGACAAGCGGGCAACCCGCGAGACGGAACTCATTTCCCGGAGGCTGGGGGAGCGCCGACTGTGGGGGGTCGTGAGAAACCCGATTCCCCCGGGGTTTACGGCGCCTTCGATCCTCTGGCTTCAGGCACACGAGCCCGATACCTATCGGCGGACCAGGACGGTCGTCCAGCCCAAAGATTGGATCGCCGCCAGGCTTACCGGCCGGCTCGGAACGGACATAACGGACGCCTCGGCGACGGGGCTCTTCGATATCAAGGAGGGTTCGTGGTCGGGGGCGGTGCTGGATGTGCTGGGAATCCCCCCCGGTATCCTGCCCGATGTCCATCCTTCGGGAGGCATGGCGGGGACGCTCGGGAGCGACGCGGCATCCGAGCTGTCACTCAGGCCTTCGCTACCCGTGATCTACGGGGGCGGGGACCAGCCCGTCCAGGCGGTCGGAAACGGGATCATCCTGCCGGGTACGGCCTCGCTGACAATCGGTACCGGCGGGCAGATACTCCTGCCGGTCACCACGCTCGGCGACGCTTTCGCCGACGGGAGATACAGGATCCATACCTTCCGACACTGCGTGCCGGGGCTCTTCTACCATATGGGGGCGACGCTTTCCGCCGGGCTCTCTTTTAAGTGGTTCAGGGCTGCTCTCGGGGGCGGGGAACCGTTCCCGCTCCTCGATGGGGCGGCCCGCGGCGTGCCCCCCGGCTCGGAGGGCCTCATCTTCCTGCCCCATCTCATGGGCGAGAGGACGCCCCATATGAACCCGAACGCCCGGGGCCTCTTTTTCGGGATCGATATCCGTCACGGCAGAGGCCACTTTGCCCGGGCGGTGATGGAGGGGGTCGCGTTTTCCCTCAGGGAGGCGGCCCAGGCCCTCGGGGGGGCGTCCACGATGCCGGCAGAGCTGATCCTGGCCGGCGGCGGGGCGCGCAGCATAATCTGGCCGCAGATCATCTCGGACGTCCTGGGAGTCCGCGTGAGGTTTCCGAGGGTAGACGAGGGGTCCGCCTACGGGGCAGCGCTCCTTGCCGCGGTGGGCAGCGGCGCCTTTCGGGATATCGACGAGGGCGTGAAGGAATGGGTGCGCTACGGGGACGCGGTCATCGAGCCACGGGATGAGTTCAGGAAGATGTACGACGGCGCGTACGAGAAGTACCGGGAGATATATCGGAGGTGTGAGGCGGGCCCCTTCTAGCTCCCGGCCCCGCACGGGACTTGGGACGTCACAGGCAGCGAGACAGCCATGGAGATCAAAAAGGTATTTCTTATTCCTCATTTTCATTTCGATTTCGAATGGTGGAAGGAGGAGCCGCACCACGAAGAGGACGCCCTGATCATCATCAGGAAAGGCCTCGACTTCCTGAGAGAATTCCCCCGGTTTACCTTCGTGATCGATACCGTGCTCCCCCTCAAATATTTCATCGAGAGAAATCCCGGCTCCCGTGATGAGGTGAAGAAATATGTTACGGAGGGCAGGCTCGAGCTCGTCGGCGGGGGGGTGGTCTCCCCCGATGAGGGCCTCCCGACCGGGGAGGGCCTCATCAGGCAGTTCTACGAGGGTAAGTCGTGGTACCGGGAGACCTTCGGCCTGGATATCCGGGTCGGATGGGAGATCGACGAATTCTCCCACCCCGCCCAGATTCCCCAGATCATGGCGATGCTGGGTTTTTCACACTTCGTTTTCGCCCGGGGCGTCCACCCGTATGACGCGATGCACCCGACGCTCTTCAAATGGGTTTCCCCCTTTGTCAAGAGAAGCGTAACCGCGTACTGGTGGCCGGCCCACTACACCTGTGCGGAGCCGACGGGTAAATCAACCGAAAAGAATCTCAAGCGATACTTCAAGGAGATGCGGGTCAGGATTCCTTTCGAGGGGGCGCGATCGCCCGTCCCCTACCTCATGATCCCCCTGGGCGGCGATTTTTCCATCCCCACGACCGACTGGTTCGAGTTCGTGGATCGGTGGAACGAGACGGAGTCCCCGCCACTGGAGTTCTCGACGCCGACCGGTTTTTTCAAACTCGTCGAGAACGAGACGATCCCCGAGGTGAGCGGGGAGTTTGCCCCGATCTATTCCGGCTACTTCTCGTCGCGTGAGAGACTGAAGAAGCGGGGCCGGGAGCTTGAGAACAGGCTCTGTAGCGCAGAAAAGCTCCTTTCGCTCTGCCACGTCCTCGGGGCGCGCTATCCCCATGAGGAGATGAAGCGGGCGTGGTGGGAAGTGCTCAAGAGCGACTTTCACGACACGATCTGCGGCACGGGCACCGACCGGGTCTTCAGGAAGTCGCTGGAAAGGTACGATCGAGCCGATAGGATCATCGATGCCTGCCTGGAGGAAAACGACAGATTCCTGAGAACCAGGCTCTCCGGCAAATCGCACTACGTCATGAACCCCTGCAATTGGTCCAGGAAGGAGGTCGTCGAGATCGACGGCACGATGAGAATCGTCACCGCCCCGCCGCTGAGCGTCAGCCGGGTGAACCCGGAGACGGCCGGCCCCTCCGGGCTTACGGTCGGTCCGAACCGGGTGGAAAACTCGCACATCCGCGTCACGGTCGACGAAAGGACCGGGGCGGTCGGAATATTCGACAAGGGGCGGGACCGCGAGGTTCTTGCGCCCGGCGGAAGTCGGCTTATCGTCGAAGACGATATCGGCAACCTCTGGGCATCCAAACCAACGGGAAGAAGGCACCCCCTGAAGGTAAAGGATATCGTTGTCACGGGGGAGAGCGCCTATGAAGCCCAGATCGCGGTAACCCTCAGAAACCGTATCGCAGAGATCACAAAACGGATCATTGTGCCGTTGGACAAGAAGGAGGCGCGGTGTATCGTCGACGTCGACTTTTTCGGCAAGGACAAGCGGATCCTCGATACGTTTCCCCTCTCGTTTGCGGGGGAGTGGCTCGGGGAGGGACCCTTCCACACCTCACGGAAGGATGACGGGACATGGCCCGTGCAAAACGGCGCCCTCTATGAGGGGGACGACTACCGGGTCGCCGTCATCAATAAGGGCATCCCGGGCCACGAATTTCGCGGAAACACGCTGGGGCTGGTGCTCTTCAGGAGCGTCTCGATGATGTCGCTTGCCTGGGTCGAATGGCTCGTCAAGAACATCATCCCGATCTCGCCTCTCCTGATCAAGGCGCTCAGGCTCTATACCGGCGGTTTCAACACCTACGAGTTTCCCCTGTATCCGATTCACCACGTGGCGCTTCGTGATTTCGCGTCCGAGGGGAGCGTCGGGGCATTCGGGGCGCTGGACCCCGCGACCCACCTCAGGGCCAAGATGAAATTCGCCAGGGAGTCTCAGGCATGGGAGCGGGGGAGGCACCGTTTCGAATATATGATCCTTCCGGACGTCACGGGCGTGGACGCGATGACCAGGCGGGGTTACGAATTCAACAACCCGCTCGTCGTGAGGTCCCTCAACGGCGCAGGAAAAGATAAGGAGGTGGGGATCGTCAGGGAAGGGACGGATTCGGTGATCGTGACGGCCGTTCATCCCCACGGGGAGGGGCTTATATTCAGGTGTTACGAAACCGGGGGCAGACGGGTCAAGGCCCGACTCTCCATGAAGATACCGGTCAGGCAGGTGTACCTCATCGAGACCGTCGGCGGGAGACTCACAGAGATCCCGCATTCCCGGGGCACGTTCGCCCACGACTTCTCCCCTCATGAGATCGCGAGTTTTTACCTCGTTTTATGAATAAGGGAGCAGCTCTTCAGGCGCAGGAATCGTTCGATAAGGCATCCTAAAGGAGACAACAATGACGGACACCCATTCATTCGGTGGAAAGGAGCTCTACGCGGTCATCCTTATTGCCGCGATAAACCTCTTTATCTTCTCGGACCAGAATCTCATGGCGCCGAACCTTACCCAGATAGCCCATGATTTCGGCTTCAGTGACATCCAGCGTGACGTGAAGCTGGGGGGGCAGATATCGCTCGTCTTCTGGGTGCTCGGCGCGCTGGTGACGCTCGGGATCGGCTACTTCACCGACATGGTCTCCCGCAAGCAGCTCTTCGTCGCGACCGCGATCATCGGCGAGATCCCCTGTCTCTTATCCGGCTTTGCCCAGACCTATACCCAGCTCTTTTGGCTCCGGGCACTCACCGGCATCGGCATCGGCGGGATGATCCCCATCACCTTCTCCATGATCGGTGATTTCTTCTCACACAAAAACCGGGCCGCGGCGGCGGCGTGGATCACGCTCGTGCAGGGGATGGGCGTTGCGGTGGGCCAGCTCGTGGCCGGCTTTATCGGACCGGAATACGGCTGGAGACTCCCGTTTATCGTCGTGGCCGCCCCGAGCTTTCTCTTTATCATACTATTCTGGTTTACCGTCAAGGAGCCGCCCCGGGGGATTGCCGAAGAAAGCCTCAAGGAGCTGATCGAGAGCGGCGCCGTATACACCGGCAGGATCAGTCTTAAACTCTACCGCAATATCTTCAAGATCAAGACGAACCTGCTCGGGCTGGTGCAGGGCATTCCCGGCTGCATCCCGTGGGGCGTCTTCTTCATATACCTGAATGATTTCTATGCTCAGGACAAGGGCTATTCGGTGGAAACCGCTACGCTCATTGTAATGACGGCGGGCGCCGCGACACTGGTGGGATCGTTCGTGGGCGGGCTGATCGGAAACAAGATATATAACAAGAATCCGCGGTACCTGCCGGTCTTCACGGGTCTCGCTGCAATCGCAGGGGTCATCCCCATGGCGTTTCTTCTCAACTACCCGTCGCAGGTTGGCGTGGAGAACCCTTCCATCGTCGTACCGCTTGTGCTGGCGTTTGTCACGGGTTTTATAATAATATTCCCGGCGCCCAACCTCAAGGCTATTACGCTTAACGTCAACTCCCCCGAGACCAGGGGTTCGATCCTTTCGCTGGGTAACCTGTTCGATTCCCTCGGGAACGGATTCGGCCCCGCGCTCATCAGCCTGTTCATTATCGGGTTCGGGAGGGTGTTGGCCTTCAATATCGCCAACCTCTTCTGGGTGGTCTGCGGCCTGTTGCAGCTTCTGATGTTCTTCACGTTCCCGCGGGATGAACAGAAGCTGGCCGCATTGATGAAGGAAAAGGCCCGGGCAATGTCGGCACAGCGGTGAACTATGAATAGGAGGTTCGGCGGGCTCTAGCGCTTAAAAAGCCCGCCCAGCATCGGCAGGAAAACCGACACCAGGGTCCGGTGCACCCACCGAAAGTAGTCGGGGTCGTCCGGGTCCATATGGATAAGCCAGGCGGCACTCTCGGGGGCGCCGAGGTAGTAGAGCAGCAGGGCATTGAAGCTGTCGGAGAAGCGGCCGACTTCCTCCATGGAGGCGGTAAGCTTCATCGTGGTAACGAACAGACGCCGTATTGCCTCGATCACCTCGATCAGGAGATCCCGCCCGGGATCGCGCCGACCTCCCCGCCGGCGATATTGAGCATCATGATTCTCAAAACGCAGGGCTTTTCCCGGCTGAACTCGATGAACCTCTCCACGTAGTGCTCGAAGCCCTCGCGCAACTCCATCCGCCGTACCTCGACCAGCCATTGCTCATTGGCCCGGTAAAGGTCATCGCAGATCTCGGCTGCCACGGCCCGGAAGAGGTCGGCCTTTGCCGGGAAGTAGTAGCCTATGACGGCATGGCCGATGCCGGCCTCCCGGCCGATCATACGGATGCTGGCCGCGTCGTAGGGGTGTCGCGCAAAGACGCGGCAGGCCGCATCCAGGACGTCCCTTCGCGTCTTCTTGAGACCGTCATTCTCGTCGCGCACGCGCACAACTCCCTCCCCGTTGGCACTTCTTCCGTTACAGGCCGGAGCCTCGTCCGGATCCTACCTCTCTTCTATGTATCACACCTCCGAGGCTTCACGCAAGCTATTTGTACGATCGTACAGATTCTTCTTGACTTGCCCCAGCGGCCGTGGTAGATATCTGTACGATCGTACAAAATACGTCGTCCAGGACTCGAACACGCGCCATCGGATCATGCCGGCCGATCCTACGGCTTCGGCAAGGTATCGGCGATGACGCGGTCGCCCCGGACCGAGCGATGCTTTATGACGTAATCCATAAGGAGCGGATAGTGAGAACAAAAGAAGACTATTTCGAGGCCCTCAACCGGCTCAAGCCGAACATCTACATCGGCGGACAAAAGGTCCGCAGAGACGATTCACGGCTGCTGTGCGGCAAGACCATCGTCGGCATCACCTATGATGTCCAGAGCGACCCGGCGGCACACGACCTGATCCTTGCCACCTCTCACCTTTCGGGCAAACCGATCAACCGGTTTACGCACATGCACCAGAGCCAGTGATGACCTCCTCAAAAAGCAGAAGATGACGCGAATGTTGTGCCGCGAATGCGGCGGCTGTATTCAGCGTTGCATGGGCATTGACGCCGTCAATGCGCTCTCCGTGATCACCTACGCCTGCGACCAGGACAAGGGGACCGACTACAACAAACGCTTCCTGGCATTTCTCAAGGACTTTCAGGAAAAGAACATGGTCGGTTGCTGCGCCCAGAGCGACGTCAAGGGAGACCGGATGAAACGGCCCCACCAGCAGACCGACCCGGACCTCTACCTGAGGATCGTCAAGCGCACCAAAGACGGGATCGTCGTTCGGGGCGCCAAGGCCCACAACACGATGGCACCCTACGCGGAAGAGGTCATCGCGATCCCCACGAGGTTCCTGACGAAAGACGAGTCGGACTGGGCGGTGGCCTTTGCGATTCCGGCCGACACCCCCGGGATCAAGATGGTAACCCGGGCGACGCAGGTTCGCTCCCGGAGGCCGGAGCTGGACGCGCCCATCACGCGCCTGGGAGCGGCCGATTCGCTGACCATATTCGACGACGTCTTCGTCCCCAACGAGCGCGTCTTCCTGGCCGGTGAGACCGAGTACGGCGGACAGCTGGCGCTCCTGTTTGCGCTCTATCATCGGCACAGCTACACGGGCTGCAAGCCGGCCGTGACCGATATCGTGATCGGGCGCCTCGGCGCTGGTGGCCGAATATAACGGTCTGGAGAAATCGACCCACGTGAGGGACAAGCTGGCAGAGCTGGTGAGCGTGGCCGAGCTGACCTACGGGGCGGGGTTGGCGGCCGCGATCGAAAGCACGAAGCACCCGTCGGGTACCCAGATCCCGAACGTCGTCTACTGCAACGTCGGCAGGCGGCACGCGGGCATGAATATCTACCACGAATACGAGATCATCTGCGACCTGGCGGGCGGGCTGCCGGCGACGATCCCGTACGACGAGGAGTTTCTGAGCGAGGAGGTCGGGCCGCTCGTCAAGAAATATATCAAGCGCAAAGACGATATATCGGCAGAAGACCAGTACCGGTGTTTCCGGCTGATCTCGGATCTTACCGTCTCGGCCCTCGGGGGGGTGCTCCAGTACGCCGGCGTCCACGGCGGCGGCTCTCCGGTTATGGAATCAATAGCGCTCATGGGCACCTACGACATGGAGGAGAAGAAACGGATCGTTAAGAAGCTGGCGGGGATAAAGAGCTGAGTAAGAGACAGTAGAACGGTGCCCCACCGCGCGGCCTTTGCCTCTTGGTGCGTGGGCCGGGATGTCTAACACTATCGGGGAATTGCCCCTTCGGCGATTCCCCTTTTTTTGTCTGCGGCATGAAACGGGATACACGATCCGACAACGGCGATGGGAAGGTAGCGCACCAGTATGTAATCGAGAGACCCCCTCCGGCTCCCTTCCCACATGAGGGCCGGTCCCGCCGGCAGGGGCGCCGGTTATTCCTTTGCGAAAGGAGTGCGTAAATCTCGGGCGCCTGACGGGAAGTCCTTTCACCTCTGACCTTCCATCTCCGACCCAACAAACGCGGATTCAGCCCATTCCCGGATGCGAGCAAAAAGTTTTACTATAGATACTGTTTTTCCCTTTAATTCCGAACAAGAAGGTGATAAGAGTCAATCTTCGCACTATTACACATATTTTGAGGTGATACATGGCAGAACAGGTAAAAATGGCGACGAACATGGCCATCAGGGGAGCAATCGACGCGATGGCCGAGATCATGGGTAGGAACGGCACGGAGGTTCTTTTCAGAAACGCCGGGCTGGTGCACGTCTTTCAAAACCCGCCCGAGTATAATTTCGAGCCGTGCATTCCTACCACTGAACAGATCAAGTTTTATATGAATATCGTGGATGTGATGGGTCTCAACGGTGCCATCAGCCTGTGGAGGAGGATCGCCTATACCATCATGCAGTATGCCAACGAGAGAGGCCACATGTTAGACAGCTTTGCTCCGCTGCCGGAGCTCGAAAAATTTCATAAAGGGCTTGAGATCTTTACCTTGATTTCCGGCAAAGGGACGGCAGTCCTCAAAGAAGGTCAACCGGACGAGTTGTCGGTTCCGGACTGCTTCATGTGCCTGGAATATAAGAACACGCTAAAACGAAGCATGTGCGCGGTACATGAGGGGGCGATCCAGTACCTGGCCGATTGGTCGTTCGGGAAGGGGAAGTATTTGTCGCGAGAGACGCAGTGTATGGGAAAGGGTGATGCGGTCTGTTATTTTGCGCTGGAGAAGAAGTAATTTCTGTTTCTCCGGTCGGGAGAGACAGGTCGGTTCGTATCATCGGGGGTGCCGAGTCGACGCCCCCGATGCATGTCGGTTATGACTTTTTGGCCCGTATCTCCTCCACCATTCGCCTGTGGGTCCGCGCATCGATGGGGAAGAAGGACAAGATCACTACTCCCGCGATGATAAAGACGAAGGGAAAGAGCGTCAGCAGTGACCGAACCCCATGAGGGCTGTCTCCGTCCGAGGCTGATTGGCGACGTAACCGGTAAACTCCAGCACCTTACCGACCAGAAAGCCCGCCACCGCCGCCACCGTGTTCATGCCGATCATGAACGACGGGGGCGTGTTGCGCACTGCGACAAGGGGCCGTCTCAAATCATTCGATGTTCCGTCCGGGAGATCACCTCATTTTGAATCTCGCGCCCGAGATCGACGAAATAGACGCTGTAGCCCCCCACCTTCACGATCACGTCTTGGTAGCTCTCGGGGTCTCTTTGTGCGGCCTGGAGGAGTTCCGTCGAGACGACGGTCGGCTGAAGCTGGCATCCGCCCAACTGAAAGTAGGTCTTTATCAGTGCCATCCACTTCCTGCGCGTTTGGTCGCTCTTGCCGATCGCGGAGGGATGCATCCTGATATTGACGGGGGCGCCCAATACGTCGGAAAAATCGATGGCCGTCACCGACCTCAGGACGCCCGTTGGGCCGTGCCGATCCACGTTATAGGGGTTACAGCTCGACGCGAAGGGGGTGCCCGCCTTTCTCCCGTCAGGCGTGGCGATACAGATACGGCCCTCGTAGGTATGGGACGTCATGGAATTGACGAACGGCGCGATAAAGCCCCCTTTGTAGGTGCGATGGCGAAAGGTTTCCTGAAAGATTCGTCTCGTTACCTCACGGGCGATCTCGTCGACTTCAGGCTCCCCGTTTCCCCACTTTCCCTCGATGTCCAGTATCTTCCGGTGGAGCCGTTCGTATCCGGAGAAGTTGTTGTCGATAGCCTCAAGCAGCGTTCCAAACGTAATGATCTTCTGCTCAAAGATCAGCTTCTTGATAACCAGGAGCGAGTCTACGACATTGGCGATGCTGCTGGTAAAGAGGATTCCTTCAAGGTCGTATACTCCACCTCCCGACGTGACGTCTTTCTTCTTCTGCAGCGGTCCACAAACGAGAGCCGAGATATGGGGTGACGGCAGGAAGGCCGCAAATACCCGATCCCTGATCGCCGACGCCCGCGCCAACTGCTCGATTTTGAACGCCACCTGGGCGACGAAGGCGTCCACAAACTCCGGGAACGTCCGGAAAGTGTCCGGATCACCGGTTCTGAGCCCGGCGTCGCGTATTGTCCCGAGAAGGGTTCCCGCGTCACCGTTTCTCAGGGTGATGTCGAGGATTCGGCAGAGCGTGAGCACCGAGAACCCGATGCCCCCGGTCTTTGCCGGCACACAGAGGTCAACGCAGCTTACCATCGCGTACCCGGCGGCTTCGTCTCGCGGAAATCCTCTTTTTTCCATGGCCGCGATCGAGACGTCATCGTTCATCACCGAAACATTGGACACTCCCCGGTACTGGATCTCGGCAACCCTGAGATAGAGGTCCTCGGGAGAAGTCCGATGGAATCGGACGACGATGTTGAGACAGGTCTTGGACCGCTCGGCCGCCTCCAGTATCAGATACGTCAGGTCGTTAGTCACGTCCCGGCCGGCGTGATCGGCGCCTCCGAGGGTGACCGGCTCCGAGCCCTCATAGCGTGCTGCGAAACTGCCGTTATAATTGGAGTAGGGCCGCATGTTCTGACTCATGATCTTGAGCAGTAGCTCTTCGAGGAGCTCGGTGGCTTCCCGAGGGGTGATCCTCTCCTCCCGGATGTCTTTTTCGTAGTATGGATAGAATAGCTGATCGAGACGGCCCGGGGTATGGACGTTGAAAGGAACGGCGAGCTCAAGGGCCGTTTTCTCCGTCCAGTAGGACTGCACGGCCTCGCGGAAGCTCTCGGCCGGATAGAGCGGAACCTTCCGACAGGTGGCGAGCATCGAGGAGACGATCTCTCTCCGCTCGGGATCTTCCTCTCGCTCCAGCTCTGTTTCAAGGGCTTGCACGAGACGTTCCGCGAAAACGATCATGCCGTCAAGAGCGGCGACGATCGAATTGAGGAAGGCACGGTCATCGGCTGAAATACCCCGGCCTTCCCCTATGATCCCGGCCACCTCGTCCCGCATCGCGACCAATCCCTTTTTGAGGACCGTCTCGTGATCCGGGATTACGTGCCCCTGCCAGTTGGCGATGGCTGCGCCGGGAGATATGATCGTCTCGTTTCGCGAGGTGGAGGAGGGCAGGGCCGAGGAGAACTTGAGCATATCGGGCGGATGGATGCCCGATCGATTCAGTTCCCTTCTGATGATATCAACGACGGTCTTACCCTTCCAGTACGGGAGGAGGTGCCCCTGTAAAACCTTCCTGTCGGCCGGCCTGATCGTATAGGCGTTGACATCCCGCTTGTGAACCGGCTTCATACCGATGCTCGGCATGGCCGCGCCCGCTTTTCTGATGCGTCTCAGGCGCCCGAACAGGCTCGATATCCCGTACCGCCTGACCATGCAGGCGTACGACCTCAGCTTGGCCATGAGGAGGTAGCGAAGCATGGAGAGCGTGTCAAGCTCTATCTCCATGACCTCGTTAAAGAGGCCCCGTTCGATATCGAGGGGAATCCCTACGAAGTCTTCGGTCCAGCACCCGGCGATTCGATCATCCGGGTCTATGTGAAAGCTCATCTTCTCGTAGACGCGCTTCATGGCCAGCGCGACCCGCATGCCGGTGGACAGGTCGGAGCTTTCGGTCTCCTTCCAGCTTTCCGTGTAGTAACGTGCGCGTTGGATGGAGATCACCGAAAGGTCCTTCAGGTAACGGGTGCGAATACGCGTAATGCGCGCGTTTGGAGGCTCACCCTGGCTCATTGGGGCCTTTCTCCCAAATGCATTCCGTCATGCTTCCTGGCCCGTATCTCCTCCACCATTCGCCGGTGGGTCCGCGCATCGATGGGGAAGAAGGACAAGATCACTACCCCCGCGATGATAAAGACGAAGGGAAAGAGCGTCAGCAGCGACCGGATCCCCATGAGGGCTGTCTCGGTCTGAGGCTGATTGGCGACGTAACCGGTCAGATCGAGGACCTTTCCGACCAGAAAGCCCGCCACCGCCGCACCGAACTTGAAGACGAAAAAGAAGATCCCGTACAGGATTCCTTCCTGGCGAATCCCGAGCTTCCACTCGGAATACTCCACCGTATCCGGTATCATGGCCCACGGGGAAAGCCAGTTCGTACAGAGGCCGATTCCGGCGATTACCAGAAAGGCGAAGGTGAGATAGAGGTTCTTCTCGCCGAAGAAGAAAACAAACATGAGCATTATGGCGACCAGGCCCATTCCGAGGTTGTAGGCGAACTTCTTGCTCACCTTCTTGCCGATGAATACAAAGAGCGGTAACGACAGAAGCGCCGGGATGAATATGCAGAGGTTTGCCACCGCCACGAGCTTTTCGGCGTCGAGATTGTACTTGAAGTAATAAGTCACGACCGCCGCCACCGTGTTCATTCCGATCATGAACATGAGGGTGGCAAGAAGGAGCACTATAAAGGGCCGGTTCTTGAGCACGGCACCTATCGTGTCTTTCGTCGGGGTCTTGTGCCTCTGCTCTTCCAGAGAGAGGACCCGCTCTTTCGTGGCGAAAAAGGCGACCAGGGTAGCCAGCGCGATGAGCACGCCGTAGATAAGTCCGACCGTGCGAAAGCCCAGCACCGGGTTGCCGGCGCCGAATGCGCCGACCAGCGGGAGGGTTGCGCCGGCCGCCACCAGCGTCCCGATGATGCCGAAGGTCATGCGGTATCCGGTGATGACGGAGCGCTCGTGCGAGTCCCGCGTCATGGCCGCGGTGAGGGCGGCGTAGGGCACGTTGACGATCGCTATCGCGGTACAGAAGAGGATATAGGTAATTAGCGCCCACACGATGCGGTATTCCAGTACGCTGCCGGAGAGCTTCGAGAAATCGGGCGTGTAGAAGAGCAGGAAGACCGCTATCCCCACGGGTACCGACCCGAACAGGAGATAGGGGCGTTTCTTCCCCCAGCGGCTCCTCGTGCGATCGGAGATGTTTCCCATGACCGGGTCAATCGAGGCGTCCCAGAACTTGGAGGCAAGAACGATGATCCCGGCCGTCTCGGGAGGGATGCCGAGGACGTCGGTGAAGTAGTAGAGGACATAGAAGAGCGTCGCCAAAAAGACAAGATTCGCGCCGAAATCCCCTATGCCGTAACCGATCTTCATGCCCGTGGGCACGCGATCTTCCAAGGGGACTTCCGTTTTCGCAGACACGGGATCGTTTTTCTTGCTCATGCTGCCCGCCTTACTTTGGGTGGATGGCATTGCCTGGTCACCGGCCTATTATTTCAAGATCCTGCCGACCGTCTTGTCGGCGCCGATCATCGCGTTGGTGACGCCGCCGTAGGTCTCGCTCTGGGCGCCGACAAACCAGAGGCCCTTGATCGGGGTCTCGCGCTTCGGGGGGGAAGAGTCAAGCGCCGGGGTGCAGCCGCCGAATGCATGATGGGCAAGCCCCGTCCGCTTTCGGAAATCCTCCGGGGTCAGCACGACGCGCGTCTTGACGTGCCGCGAGAGATCGGGGATGAATTCCTCTGCATACCCCACGAGCTGGTCGGCCCAGGACTCTTTATTCTGCCTCCATGTGCCGTTTATCGGATTATTAGGCGCTATGGTGTAGACCGTCAGGGCATGGTGGTGGGGAGGTGCCATTCCGGGCGAATGGGTAGAGAGGTTATAGATAAGAAAGCCGTCTTTGCCCTCGTGATACACGCTGTCCATGCACTCCCGAATGCCCCCGTCGATGTCATAGGTCATATAGTAGTAGCAGAGGGAGGCCCCGTTCTGATACCGGGCGGGGTCGATATCGACGCCCAGATGCACCATGAAGACCGACTCCGTGACCGCGATTGGATCAAGATAGCTTTCCACGAACCCTCCGGGAAGGTGCTCGCGGCCCACGAGATCAAGGAAGAGCTCCCTGGCGCCGCCGCTGGCCACCACGAGGTCTGCAGGCTCCTCGCGTCCGTCGCCGTAGATGATGCCCGTGACCCTCTTGTTCTTGACCGTGATCTTTTTTACCGGGGTGTTCGTGAGGATCTTTCCGCCACGCGACCTGATCGCCCCGGCGAGCGCGTCGACGAGGCTCTGGCACCCGTTTTCGATAAACGACCAGGATGAGCGGTGCTCGTGTCCCCCGTAGTCGAGCGGCGTACGCTCGTCGTACTGCTGCTCGGCGTTGATGATGGGCAGTATCATCCCGGGGAAGCGGGAGGGGGGCATGACGTAGTCCGCAAGGATGGCGGTGAAGACGGTCTTGAGCTTGTCGTTGGTGAAGAAGTGGTCCATGACCTTATCCGCGCCCCAGTTCTTCATCTTCATGACGGGTAAGAGCTTTCCGAAGAGCCTGATCTTCGACCAGAGATCGCCTTTAGCATAGAGCCCGGCCATGTCGTGGATACGATCGTAAAACTCGAAGTAGCGGTCGATGCCGGCCGCGTCCTCGGGGAAGGTCTTTTTGAAGAACGCTTTTCTGCCGTGTGGGCCGCCGCACTGCTTCGGCCGGGCGATACGAAAGTCGGGAAAATAGTTTTCGCGGTAGGATTTGATGACCGGCACCCTATCGGAGATGCCCAGCTTTTCGAGGATAACCCTCCCGGGCTCCCCGGGTCCGAGATCGGGCAGCAGCATGGGTCCGAGATCCCACCTGAAGCCGTCCTGTTCGATAGTGGCGGTAACGCCGCCGATATCCTTGAACTGCTCGAAGACGGTCACGGTGTGGCCCTGGGCGGCCAGCAGCGCCGCGGCCGTTAGTCCCGAGACGCCCGAGCCGATGACTACTGTTCTCATACGTCCTCCATACCGCGGTTTTTTTGAGGTCCAAGGCTTTAATGTTGCCACGCTAAACGGACGAAGGGACGGTTTACACGTGCAGCTACACGTGTAACCTCATTCCAGATTAACATTATCCTGTTTGCCCGCGGATTTCAAGAAAAAAGTGACATCTGCCGGCTCTTTCCGAGGAAGAAAAATCGCGGGCAGGAAGGCGGATGACCGGTTTTTTCTTGACAAGAAGTAGTCTGATCGAGTAAGGTAGTTTACACGTGTAGCTGCACGTGTAACATATCGGGTCACCTGAAGGATGAAACAATCAATAGACAGCATCCCGCCCGTTTTCCCCCGTTCGGGAGGTTCCTGGCGGGCTCCCCGAGATGGTCGGCCAAACAACCACAAGGAGTGTGACGGATTGACTCTTTCTTCGGCGAGGACGTGAAAGTGGGCGGATACCTGCTGGGAATCGACATCGGGACAAGCGCATGCAAATGTGCCTTGATGGACGAAAGCGGCCAAGTCATCGGTGAGACGAGCCGAGGATACACCCCACGTTTTACCGGCCCCGGGATAAGCGAACAGGACCCGGAGGATTGGTATCGGGCGTTCGTGTCGGCCTTTAGACGGCTCGTGAGAAAGTCAGGAGCCGATCCGCGGCGGATTGCCGCCGTCGGGGTGACCGGGCAGATGCGGGGGGTGACCTTCATCGGAAGATCGGGCGCTCCGATCCGAAAGTCGATACTCTGGAATGATACGAGGTGCGCCGCAGAAACGCAGATGATATCGAGAGATCACGACGAGCTCATTCGGCGCGTTACGAAAAACCCGATAAACAGTATGGCGAGCCTCCCGAAGCTTCTCTGGGTCATTACACACGAGCCGGAGACGTGGAAAGAAACGGATCTTCTCATCTTCCCGAAGGACTATATCGTCTATCGCCTTACGGGCAGTATGCAGACCGACCACAGCGACGCCTCCGGGAGCTCGCTCTATGACCTGAAGAGACGAACCTGGTCGGAGGAGATCTGCCGTATCTTTTCCATCGATGCGGCCAAGCTCCCGCC
Source organism: uncultured delta proteobacterium (assembly GCA_963809875.1). Taxonomy (GTDB): domain Bacteria; phylum Desulfobacterota; class Zymogenia; order Zymogenales; family Zymogenaceae; genus JAFGAS01. Next base: position 663,265 of record CAWELC010000005.1, read on the forward strand.
GATCCGGCCGTCGGCCGAGGTGGTCGGAACCGTCGGGCCGGCCGCGTCCAAGAGCACCGGTATCAGCTCAGGGACGCCCGTCGTCGCGGGGGGAAGCGATGCCGTGACGGAGCTCTTTGCCGCCGGGATCTTTAACCCCTCGGGGTGTAAGATCAGGCTCGGCACGTCCGGGGCGCTCTCGACGGTGACCCGGGATATCGACAAGCTGGATCGGAACCTTTTTTACGTCTGGTCGTATATCGAGCCGACTCTATGGATGCTCGACATCAACACCCGTTCCTGCGCCCAGGCCACGGACTGGCTGCGCGATCTGGCCTTTGGCCGGGCGGGCTCGGGCAGTGCCGTCTATCGGACGATGGAACGGGAGGCCTCGATCATTGCCGTCGGCGCTGAGGGCGTCACCTTCCACCCGTTTCTCATGGGAGAAGACGCACCCTACTGGGACGAGCGCCTCAGGGGGAGCTTTTCGGGGATCTCGGCTCATCACGGGCGGGGGCATTTTGTCAGGGCGGTCTATGAGGGGACGGCCTTTGCCCTCCGGGACGCCTTCGGCTGCCTCGGGCGGAAGAGGGAAGGCTTTTCGGAGTTCATCCTGGTGGGGGGCGGGGTCAAGAACCGGCTCTGGACGACAATCGTCCTGGACGTCCTGGGAGTCGACGGCACGATTCCGGAGCGCGGCGGGGCGGCCTTCGGGGCGGCGATGCTGTCGGGCATCGGGATCGGAGTCTTCAGGGACTGTCGGGAAGCGGCCGCGACATGCCGCACGAAGGATGCCGTCCTAACCCATTCCGCCGACAATCACGCACTCTACACGCGCCACTTCGAGAGATATAAGAAGATGAAGGAGCTATTTGACCCTATCTATAAAATGATCTAATCCCGTTCGGGGCGGGGTGTTTTTTTTCAGGAGGAAGCGTTGGCAAAAAGCAGCAACTTTCGGCTGGGAGTAATCGGGGCGGGGATCTTCGCGGAGGCAAACCTCTTTCCGAGCCTGTCCCTTCACTTTTTCGACGACGTGACGCGCGCGGCTGTGTGCGACCTCAGGAATGATCGGGCCGAGCGGCTGGCAGGCAAATACGGATGGGCGAAGACCTATACCGATTACCGCGAGATGATAGACAAGGAGGGGCTCGACGCGGTCATCGTCTGCCTCGGGGCCAGGGGGCACCCCGAGGTCGTTCCTGTTGTCCTTGCGATGGGGCTGCCCGTCTTCGTGGAAAAGCCGTCCTCGATGGACCTCGAGGGAACCCGGAAGATCCTTGCCGCCTCGCGAAAGACGGGCAGGATCGTGCAGGTCGGCCACCAGAAACGCCACGGCCTGGCCTACCGGCACGCCCGGGAGATCGTCTCCAATAAGAAGGAGTTCGGAAACGTCATTCAGATCGAGAGCAAGATGCACGGGTTTGGGGTCTTCCCCACTTTCTGGACCTGCATGCTCGAGTGGCAGTGTCACAACCTCGATACCGTTATCTCCTTCGGCGGACAGATCACCGAGGTTCAGGCGATGTCCCACAAGACGGGCGACCGCTCCGGGGCGCTGGTGGCAATGCTCAGATTTGCCGGCGGCGCGGTGGGAACCCTGGGCTGGGGAACCTACGGAGGGCCGGGGCAGTTTGCCGAGCGCATCGAGGTACTGGGCGATAAGGGGAGGGGGGTAATCATTACCAACGGTCGGGAGGTAACCTCCTATACGGAGGAAACAGGCAGCACGTGGACCTCCGACTGGAACCCCATCAGCAATAATCAGAGCCATGTCTTCAATGGGTACGTGGGTGAGCTCAGGCACTTCATCGACTGCGTCAAGAGCGGTGCAACGCCGGTTCCCTCCATCGAGGACGAGGCACAGACCATGGCGAGGCTCGCCGAGATCGCGGCTAAGGCCGATATTCCCATCACGTGGGCGCCCGTTTCCAGCGCACTGTGATAACCGAAAGGACGAAAAGATATCCGATGATCAAAACAAGCTTCTATCAGGAGATGCTGCGCCACGAGCTGAGGCGCATTGTGGGGTCGGATCGCGTCATCACCGACGAGGCGGAGATCGAGGCCCAGTCGCTGGACGTGTGGTGGGTGACCCGGTTCTGGAAGTTCACCGATTCCGATTTTCCGAAACCCTGGGCCATTGTCTTCCCCGAGAACACCGGCGAGGTCTCAGAGATCGTGAAATTCTGCAACGAGCACCGCGTCCCGGTCATACCGCGGGGCGGCGGGGCCGGCGACTCCGGCGGCACGTCCCCGGTCACCGGGGGCATCGTCGTCGACCTGAAGCGAATGGACCGGATCGTCGAGATCAACGAGCGGTCGCTGACGGCGCGGGTCCAGGCCGGCATCATACAGAAGCACCTCGAGGAGCAGCTGAACCGCCGGGGATACACGATGAACCATTTTCCCGCTTCGTTCACCACCTCCACCCTGGGGGGATTTATCTCCACCAACGGCACGGGGGTCCTCTCGTCGAAATACGGCAAGATGATCGACATGGTCCATCAGCTGGAAATCGTGTTGCCGGATGGGGCCGTCTTCAAGAGCCTGCCGGTGCGGCTCCACTCGACAGGACCCGACTACTCCCGCCTCTTCTTCGGGGCGGAGGGAACCCTGGGAATCGTGACGGAGGCCCTCTGCAAAATACATCCGCTCCCGGAAAAACGGATCTTCTGGGGGTTCTTGCTCCCCAACCTCGCAGACGGGATCGAAGCGGGAAGGAGGATCATGGTGGGCGGCCTCTCGCCGTGCCTGATGCGCCTCTATGACGAAAAGGACACCCGGCATATCATGAAGCAGCAGTTCGGCGTCGAGGACGACGGGTGTGTGATGCTCATCGGATTTGACGGGGTGGCGGGGATCGTCGATGCCCAAAAAGCGGCGGCAGACGGAATCCTCCGGACGGCCGGGGCAAAAGACCTCGGGGAAGGGCCGGGCAGGAAATGGTGGGAGGGGCGCTACAAATCGTATTACCCCCCCAACGACTATATCGCCTATCCCTGGATGACCGCGGTCACCGATACCGTGGCGCCGTACGAGGATATCGAGAGGATCTACCACGAGATGAAGCGGGCCGTCGAGGAGGGTTTTAAACAGTGGGATGCCCAGTTCCACGCGCACTTTTCTCACTGGTACGACTGGGGAACCTGTTTCTACCCGACGTTTCTCCTCAAGCGGTTTCCGGAAGACGAGAGAGAGGCCCTCTCTCTCTATAACGAGATCCTGGATGCGGCGGTCGCGGCCTCTCTCGACAACGGGGGCGTGGTCAACGAGCATCACGGCATCGGCCTCAAGTGCTCCCGCATGATGAGGAGGATCTACGGGGAAAAATACGACCTGGCCCTTAACATCAAGAGGGCGCTTGACAAAAACAACATCATGAACCCCGGGAAACTCGGGTTGGGGGACTGAGATGGGAATTGCCGATATCAGGGAGACTATCGCAAGCTGCAAGTACTGCTTTATGTGCCGCCATGCCTGCCCGACCTTTCTGGCCACCAAGCTCGACTCCCATACGCCCCGGGGCTATGCCCTCCTTTTGGCCGAGATAGAAGCGGGCAAGGCCGACTGGTCCGATTCCATTGTCGACCGCTTCTATCAGTGCAGTCAGTGCGGTCTCTGCCGCGAGGACTGCGCGTACCACTGGCCCGAGGACGAGCTGGTTCGTCACGCACGGGAGGAGATCGTCACCGCGGGCCGGGCGCCCGAACGAGTCCGGGAGATAGCCCGCGCCTTCATCGAGCACGGACATCCGGAAAACGGCGGCCCACCGGTGGAGCTCAAAACGGGCACGGCGGGAAGACACGGCTCCCGGATCCTCTACTATGCCGGCTGGTCCACACGGGTGTATCAGCCGGCCGTCATGGGGGCGGTCGGCGATATCATGACGCGGCTCGGCGAGGAGTGGACGATGATGGAAAAGGAGCCGGACACGGGGTCATCGCTGTTTGAGCTGGGCTTCACGAAAGAGGCCTCAAAACAGGCCAAGATCCTCGCCGATGAGTTTGTCAATATGAATCCCGGCCGGATCGTCACGGGGTGCCCCCACAGCCTCTGGGCTTTCAGGGAGCTCTTCGGCAGGCTCGGCGTGACGGCAGCGGGGGGAATCGAGTTCCTCCATACCTCCGAGTTCCTCCTGGACGCGATCGAAAAGGGCGCGCTGCGGCCCTCAAAAAAGCCGGAGTTCGGCAAGGTCGCCTACCACGATCCCTGCCGGCTCGGGCGTTCACTGGGCGTGTATGAGGCCCCCCGCGCCCTGATAGAGGCGATCACGGGAGCGAGGCCCGTCGAGCTCTTCCACTGGGGGGCGGCGGCGGAGTGCTGCGGGGCGGGGAGCGTCATGTTTCTTTCCGACCCTCAGATCTCGTTGAAGGTCGCCCGAAGACGGCTGGCGGGCGCCGTCGAGGAGGGGGTAAAGACCCTGGTCACGGGCTGCCCCAACTGCAAGGAGATGCTGAGCCGCGCGGCGCTCGATATGAATACGGAGATAGCCGTCATGGACGCCGTGGAGCTGACGGCCCGGTGTCTCTGAACACGCACGTTATCAGAAGGCAGGTCACGATCACTTTTTCATACGTTAAGGAACGAGAAGATGAAGCAAGCCTATATGCCCGAGCCGGGAAAGATCCTCTACCGGGACGTCCCACGGCCGACTATTCAGGCCGATTCGCTACTCCTCAAGGTGGAGCGAATCGCGATCTGCGGATCGGACGTGCACGTCTATTCCGGCAAGCACCCCCTTGTCGGTTATCCCCTGGTACAGGGACACGAGTTTTCGGGGCGCGTCCTTGAGGTCGGAACGGGCGTCGTCGGGTTTGCCGTCGGCGATCTCGTGGCCGTTCAGCCGGCCATCGGCTGCGGGCAGTGCGACCGATGCCGCGCCGGCCTCATCGCCCAGTGTGACCGGCTCAGGTTCATCGGAGGATCGCTGGCCGGCGGCGGGAGCGAACACTTCCTGGTGGAAGCGGGCCAGGCGATCAGGATACCTCCCGGTATCACGCCTGACGAGGCGGCGCTGGTAGAGCCGGCCGCTGTAGCAGTCCATGCCGTGAGCAGGGCGAAAGCCGTCGGCGGGGCCCACGTCCTTATCGTCGGCGGCGGGACGATCGGAAATCTCGTTGCACAGGTATCCCGATCGCTCGGGGCAAAGGGGATTGTCGTTTCGGAGCGAATCGAGTTCAGAAGAAATATCCTGGAGTCGATGGGATTTCGGACTATCGAGCCGAAAGAGGAGCCGGCGTTCGGGCGGGAGGTTACGGAGCAGCTGGGGGCCCGCCCCTCCGTTGCGTTTGAGTGTGTCGGCAACGCCGGGGCGCTCAACGGCTGCCTGGGTACGGTTGTGAGGGGCGGGGAGGTGATCGTGGTCGGGGTGTACGAGGAGCCGCCGAAGACCGAGATGGTCCTCGTCCAGGATAAGGAACTGGCGCTTGTCGGCTCCCTGATGTATACCTGGGACGATTACCGCCGGGCCGTTGACCTGATGGAAAGGGGCGCCATTGACGTTGGGCGACTTATCACCCGCCACGTCGCCTTTGATCATTGGGAGGAGGGATACTCCCTTCTCCTGGAGCACCCGGATGAGGTGTTGAAGGTCATTGTTGACGTCTGAGGAGTTCGGGGGTACGATACACAACGGCATCGAACCCTCGATGCCGAGGCGGGGAGATGAGAAGGTAGATGACGACCATTAAACGAGCTGGAAGCCAGGACGTGGCGCGGGCCGCGGGAGTCTCCCGGGCGACCGTTTCGGCCTATATCAACGGAACGCGCTACGTCTCGCCGGAGTTGACGGCGCGCATCGAGCGGGCGATCGGGGAGCTGCACTATGTCCCCGATCCGCTGGCCCGGGCCCTGAAGATGAAGGACGCCAAGACCATCGGGCTCGTGATCCCGGTCATGAGCCGATTCTTCGCGCCGATCATCAATGCCATCAATCGGATCGCCCATGAACGCCGTTACGGTTTTCTCCTCTGCTCCAGCGAGGAGGACGCCCAGCGGGAGGAAGACGTCATCCGGATACTCGTCGCCAAGCGTATCAGCGGTATCCTGGTGGTCCCCTGTTCGGTCAAGAACCGTTCGCTCATCGGGTCCCTCAATGAGGGGGGCGTCCCGATTGTACAGGTCAACCGAAAGATCCCGGATCTGGATATCGATACCGTGAGGTCGGACAACTTCAAGGCGGCCTACACAGCCACGAAACATCTCATAGATCGGGGCAGGAGGCATCTGGTCTATCTGGGATATGACGAGCGGACCCTGTCGGCAAACGAGAAAAAGGAGGGGTTTGAGGCGGCGCTGAAGGATCACGGAATACCCGGCGGCATCGTCATCCCGGTGAAGGACCACGACACCGACGATATCGGGGCCGCCTTTCGGCGTTTCATCTCGTCCCGGCAGGAGATGGACGGGCTCATTCTATCAACGCAGGCCAAGACGGCCGTCGGTTTCGGCATTCTCATGGAGCAGTCGTTGAAGATACCCCAGCAGGTCGCGGTCGTGGGGTTTGACGACACCCCGTGGTCTTCGATCCTCTCCCCGCCGCTGACGGTCATTTCCGAAAATACGCAGAGGATGGGAGAGATCGCCGCCGCCATGCTGCTGGAGCGGATCGAAGGATCCAGAAAGGGAGCGGCGGCCGAGACGATCCTTGAAGACGAGTTTATCGTTCGAAAGTCCACATGATTTCCGGGTGAGGGCCAATCCGTAGGAGCGAAGGGCGCGCGCCGGCGGCCGTCAATTTCTTGCACAGGGAAAGGGGGATCAGTAACGGGGCGTTTATCCCTAAAAGTGTCAGATACTATGGTTGCCCTGAAAGTTTCTGCTTGACAGGGTTTTTTTTGGAGATATACTTGAATAAAGTATACAGTTATTCTATTATGTATACGCGGGTTCGGCCGTGAAAGAAGACACAAGAAAAAAGATTCTTGATATCTCCCTCGACCTCTCCAAAAGGTGCGGTTTTTGGTCTTTTCGGGTGGAGGATATCTTACGCCACGCGCATATTTCGAGGGCAACGTTCTATAAATACTTCAGAAATAGAGAGGATGTCCTGCTGACACTCTTTGACGACCGGATAGACATAATCGAATCAGACGTGCGAGCGGCCGTGGGCGAGGTATCGGAATCGTATGATAAGCTCAGGGCATTTATGACACACGAAATTGCCGGCATGACGGGCCTGTTTGAAAACCTTAATATCCGTATCGGCGAAACCGACTTCTCTCCGGTAATTCCCCACGATCGCTTTAAGAAGAAAAACGAAAAGGACCTGGTGATAATCAGTGAGATACTCTCCGGCGGAAAAAGGCACGGCGATCTCGTCTTTAGAGACCTGGATCTTACGGCCCGGGCTGTCATAGGCATAACCAGGGAGATCGGTCTGAAGGCGGTCTTTGAAAGCGGGGACCCGCAGACAATAGAGCGAGAGATCGATGTTATGCTGGGCGCGTTTTTTTTCGGTATCTCAAATAATAAAGGGAAATAGGTTATCTGTCGCGCACAAGAAAAGCCGTCTGTGCGCTCCTTTTTTTGAGGGAAGGAGAAGGAAAAAGACGGGAACCTTGTTTATAGGGTCAAGGACATCGGCTCTATACAAATACGCGTGGGTGAGGATGTGGCGCACATTTTTTTTTGCCGCGTATATACAAAATAAATAAAATATCTACTATATTCAGTAAGTGACTTAGTGCAAGATGCCGATCGGCTCTTCTATAACGGGTTCCTGACCTACCCGAGACAAATGGGCATTATTGATGATAAAGGCGGCACGCCCGCCGGAGGCACGGACATCACCGTGCCCGACAATACGGAAAAAAAGTAGATGAGGCCGAACCTACATAACGGAACGTATTATAGACGGTATGCCATCGACCGCGCAAACTGAGGCCCGGCTCGAAACCATTTGCGGCATATAAAATAGACTCGGGAGGCAGTCCTTCCGTGACAAAGCCGGGGAGTGAATTTCACGGGCCGTGCGTCACACTAAAGCAAACAGCAGTCCAACCGGTTATTATGTGAAGCCCTCGAAAGATACCGGTGAAAGGCGTCGCGCAATGAAGAAAACCCTTTTAAAACCGCTCCTTCTTTCCCTGTCTCTCATTTTCCTTCCAGCCGGTTTTCTCCTTGCCCAGGAGGATAGCCCCACGCCGGCCTACACGCTTGACGAATGTATCGATATTGCGCTGAAACGATCCCCGGATATGCTGACCGCCTCCGAGGAAATAAAGAGGACCACCGCCTATATCTTTGAGAACTGGGCAAGCATTCTGTCGGTGAGCGCTGACGGAAAATACAGCGCTATAAACCCGAACACCGAATCCCCGGGTGCGGCGACGGGAAACTCGTCCTATGAACAATACAACGTCGGACTCAATGCATCGATGCCTCTGTTTACCGGCGGCAAGACTCTCTGGGGATTGAATATCGCGTATCTGGAGCGGGAAGTCGTACGAGAGCAATATAGGTCCGCCGTCTCCTTAACGATTTACGACACGCGCGTCGCCTTCTATTCCATCCTATTGGCGGAGAAACAGGTTGAGGTCTGGGACGAAGAGGTTCAGGTGCTCGGTAGGAACCTCGAGATAACCAAGAACAACTTCATGAACGGCCTTGCGCCGAAATACGACGTCAACCGTATAGAGGTCGAACTGGCCAATGCCCGCACCTCCCTGATTCAAGCCCAGAACGATCTCACCGTCGCGTATGATGATCTCAAGAAGATCATCGATCGTGACCTGGATGAACCCATTCAGATTGAAGGCGACATCGTTTTTGCTCAAAGGGATGAGGATCTGAATGCATATCTATCGGCCGCGGAAGCTGGGAGCCCCGAACTCAGGGTAAAAAAACTTACGGAACAGGTCGCCGCCAAGAACGTCCTGGTAGCTATCGGTGGCTTCTTCCCGACGATCAGCGCCTTCGCGTCATATGACTATTCGTCGATTGACGACATAAACATCAGCTTCAACGACAAGGATTGGGAGTTCACCGGCGGGATAACGATATCCATCCCAATTTCCAACCTTGCGGTGGCGGCGGCCAAGAAGAAGGAGGCCAAGGCCGAATATGAGAAGGCGAAAATCGACTCCCTGAATACGGCCAAAGAAATAAAACTCTCGATCAGAAGAGCCTACTTCGACCTGGGAGAGGCCAAAGAGATAATCAATCTCCAGAAAAGCAACGTCGACCTAGCCGAGGAAAACCTCGAGCGGTCGGAGCTTCGGTACGTCAACGGGGTCGAGACGTTGCTGGAGCTCCTTGATGCCCGTCTGGCCGTTACCCAGGCCCGACTCAATTACATCAATGCCATCTACAACTATGAGGAATCGCTCTCCCGCCTCAATAAGATCGTGGGGGAACAGCAGACTCAACCGTAACGGGGCCGTCTTACCGTGGAACATCGGACCGATGCCTCTGCGTGGTCTGAGGTCGGGACAACGCCAAGGCAGTGCAGTTACTGAGACGACGTCGTTTTTTGTGCTGACCGCATTAGGAGTGGACCGTGAATCCGAAGATTGGGAAAAAAGAGGTAAAAGTAGCGGCGGTAGTCATCGTTATTTGTTTCTTGTCGGTGGTGGTGGTACGGTGTGTGCAGCGATACGGTGATTTCGGCGATGATCGACCGAAAGATAGCTCAATCCCCGTTACCGTAAGCGACGTCTATCTCGGGAGTATCGAAAACACCCTTTTCTACACCGCCGATCTCCACGCGGAGCGTGAGGCGGAAGTCTACGGTCTGGCGCCCGGCAAGGTCATCAGGTACTATTACAGGGAAGGGGAACCAATCAATAAGGGAGCAACCCTCGTAATCCTGGAGCGGCAGGAGAAATGGGACGAGTATATGCCGGTTATTGTTGAGGCCCCCATATCCGGTGTTGTGGCCCGTAACTACCTGGACGTGGGTGAACTGGCGACTACAACGACTCCCCTTTCCCTCATCGTGGGGGGGGATACGATCGAGGCGGTCGTCAAGGTGTCCGACGCGGAGGTCGGGCTTATCAGGCCCGGGATGGAGGCGAGATTGACGATTGCCGCCATACCGGGCGTTGTCTTTCCCGGCCGGGTGCACGAAGTGAGTCCCTTCCTTGATTCGAACACCCGCACCGCCCGGGTTGAGCTGAGCTTCGAAAGGGCCGACCCCTCCTTCACTTCGGGGATGTTTGGCGATATCACGATCATCACGGAGAAAAAGGATAACGAAACGTGTATCCCCTCCGGCGCCCTGTTGTACGAAAAGGGCGGGAGAAAGGCCCCCTACTGCTTCGTGATCGAAAACAACACGGCACACCGACGCTCCTTGACCCTGGGGATCGTTAACGAAGATGTGGCGGAGGCTATCGCGGGGGTCAAATCGGGAGCAAAGGTGGTCGTTTCCGGAAAGGATGTGTTGAAGGACGGTTCGATAGTGCGGATAGTTGAAAAACCGTAACCAGGAGAGACTCTCAGTATGTCGATCGCGGATTTCTCGGTAAAGAACCCCATTTTTGCAAACCTGATTACCATCCTGGTCTACGTCTTCGGGATCGTATACGCAACCCAGCTCAGCCGCGAGGTATTCCCCTCCGTTGACTTCGGCCGCATCATGATCACCACCACCTATCCCGGGGCCTCACCCGAGGAGGTCGAGAACCTCATCACCGCGCCCATTGAGGATGCGGTCGTCGACGTGGACGGGATAGACGAAATCACATCGACGAGCACGGAAGGGATGTCCGTCGTCCTCATCAAGGCTGAGCTCAATATCGAGGGAACGGCCCTTGATTCGATGCTCAACGACGTGAAGAGCGAGGTGGATAAGGTCAAAAGCGATCTCCCCGACGACGCCGATGATCCTGAATGCGCCACGATGGAGCCGGAATTTTCGGTCATCTCGGCGGGGGTTTATGGAGACGTTTCCGAGGAAGAGCTGCGGGAGACCGCCGATCGGCTGAAGGATAAATTCGAGCTGATAGACGGCGTCAGCACGGTCAGCATAAGTGGGTACCGGGACCGGGAGTTCTGGGTGGAGGTCGACCCCCGGAAGCTGGAGGCAACCAACCTGACGCTGACCAAGATTATCACGGCGATCAAACAGCGCAACCTCAATATTCCCGGGGGGACCCTGGAGCAAAAAGATGAGGACCTCCTGATCCGGGCCATCGGCGAAGTGAAAACGGCCGATGATATTTCAGAGATCGTGATAACCTCCCGGCCCGAGGGGGTTGTTAGGGTCGGCGATATCGCCAGGGTATCTGAAACATACCAAGAAGAAGATACAATCAATCGGCTGGACGGTAAACGCTCCATCAACCTCGGCGTCACCAAGAAGACCGGCGGGGATATCATCGAGATCGCCAAAGACGTCAATGAGATCGTCGAGGAGGAAAAAGCCTATGCGCCGGCCGGCGTCTCCATTTCCACCCTGATGGACGAATCCAAGTACGTCGCCAAACGTCAGAAGACCCTGCTCAACAACGCGTTGTTCGGCATGTTCCTGGTGGTGTTGTTGCTCTACCTCTTTCTGGATACACGGGTGGCCCTCTGGGCTGCCCAGGGGATACCGTTCTGTTTTCTGGTGCTCTTTATCTTCATGTATTACTATGGGATAACGTTGAACCTCCTTTCCATGTTTGCGATGCTCCTTGTGCTGGGTATCGTCGTGGACGACGCCATCGTCGTCGGAGAAAACATATATCGCTACTACCAACTGGGATACGACATCAAGGACGCGGCGGTTATGGGCACCAATGAGGTAATCATGCCGGTGCTGGCGGCCGTGCTTACCAATATTGCCTCCTTCATCCCCCTCATCTTTATGTCCGGCATGATGGGGAAGTTTATGATCACGATACCCATCGTGGTGGTCGTCGTCTTCACCGCGTCACTTTTGGAGGCGTTTTTTCTCCTCCCATCCCACCTGGTCGAGTTCGGTATGTCCAGGAGGTCGGAGAAGATCGAGGCCAATAAGAAACTCGGCTCATTTTGGGATTGGTTTGAACAGGTCAGGGATTCGTACGGCAGGTTCCTGGAAAAGTTGGTAAAAAGGCGTTATCTTGTGCTGTCGGGCCTGGTGGGTTTAATGGTGATCACGATCGTCTTCGGGATGCTGACGTTGAACGTCGTCTTCCAGGAAAAGAGCATCGCGGAGCAATTCACGGTGACCATTACTATGCCGGTGGACAGCAGCCTCGAGGAGACGGAGAAGGTGGCAGACCGGATTGAGGATGTGATCAAGAAGCGTCCAACGGATGAGATTGCCGCGATGATCACTAAGGTCGGCGGCACGTCAAATCGATTTATGGCCAGCAGCTCTTCCTATACAGCCGAGATCTGGGTGGAGCTTACCGAACATGGATACAAGGATGTCGGGACCGACACGATCATCAACGATCTCAGAAAACTGACCGAGGAGATCCCCGGCGCTATGTCCATTACCTACGAAGAAGAGGCCAAGGGGCCGCCGGCCGGTGCGGCCGTCTCCATGGAGATCAGGGGGGAAGATTTCGATACCATCAGGAAACTGGCCGGAGACGTCGAAACCAAGCTACGAAGCATCAGGGGAGTTACCGATATCGACGACGATTATGATACGGGCAAGGAAGAGATACGATTCTATTTTGATGAGCACAAGATGGGAACGCTCGGCCTGTCTGTGTCTTCGGCCGCAAACGAGATCAGAAGCGCGTTTTCGGGCGGGGACGCGGGCAGCATTCGGCGCGGCGATGAGAAGATGAGCATTATCGTAAAGTATCAGGAGGGTCTTGACACCATTGATCACCTGAGAAATCTCTCTATCTCTAATACCAACGGGGACAGGATTCCGATTAAGAGCGTCGCCGACATCGTTTTCGATAAGGGACCGCTCAAGATCAACCGTGTCGACCGGGACCGGACGATCACCGTGAAGGCAAACGTCATCCAGGGCCAGGCCAACACAGGCGCCGTCAACCAGGAGCTGATAGAGACTTTCGGGACCCGGAGCGCCGAATATGCCGGGTACAGCTTCGTCTACGGCGGCGAATTCCAGGACATGCAGGAATCACTCGGTTCCCTGGCGAAATTGCTGCTCGTGTCCATATTAGTCGTCTACCTCATCATGGCGCTCCTGTTCCGTTCCTACCTGCAACCGCTGATCGTCATGACGGCGGTGCCCTTTTCTTTCATCGGCGTGGTTTACGGTCTCTTTATTATGGACTTGAACCTCTCGATTACCGCGCTGATTGCGGTCGTCGCGCTGGTGGGCCTGGTGGTTAACGACGCGATCGTCTTAGTCGATTTCATTAACCGGTCGCGGGAAGAGGGGATGGGCGTGTATGAGGCGGTGGTAACGTCGGGAAAGGTGCGACTGCGGCCGATCATACTAACCACGGTTACGACCATCGGCGGTCTCCTCTCGATCGCCCTGGGCTTTGGCGGCAGGGAGTCGATGCTCACCCCAATGGCCGCGGTCGTTGTGTGGGGTCTGCTCTTCTCCACGACGCTGACGCTTTTGGTTGTCCCCTGTCTCTATATGGTCGTCGAGGACATAAAAGCGAAGTTTACGCGCACATAATCTGCCAGACCCGTCGGCATACGAAGGCGTTCGCTCATTTTTGGTCATGTCCGTGCATAATGACCACGGCCTCTGCCGATATTCTAATGTCCTCGATACGAGATATAACAGGGCCGCCCAACGGGTGGCCCTGTTATATTATTGTCCATTCTTGCGTGGAACGTCGTGTATGGAAGTTCGTCTACTTTCGGGGAGTGCCGCCAGCCTCCATTACGCGGATCTTTGCCATGATCTGGTCATAGGCCTTCCGATCGATCGGATAGAACCAGAGGACGATATTTGCGGCGATGAAGAAGACGGCCGTCAACGGGCCGACGAGAAGCCGGATGCCCAGCTGCGAAAGGTCGGTCTGGGCGAGATTCGGGATATACCCGAAGGAGTCAAGGACGACGCCCACGATGAACCCTGACAGCGCCCCCCCGACCTTGATCACGAAAACCCAGAGGCCGTAAAAAATGCCCTCCCGTCTGACACCGGATCGTGAATAGTCGTACTCGATCGTATCGGGGACGATCGACCAGGGCATAACATAGTGAGTGGAAAACCCGATCCCGGCAAAGAAGATGATAAAGCCGGAGTATAGGACGCCGATGACGTGTGCGAACAGTGAGAAGGCCAGGATCGCCGCCGCGGCGATCGACATCCCGATGATATAGGTCTCCCGCTTTCCGATCTTCTCAGAAACCCGCACCGTGATCGGGACAAAGAGCACCGCGGTCAGGACGAGCACCAGGAGAATGGGGGTGATCAGCTGTTCATTCAGGAAGATGTACTTGAAATAGTAGATCATCGTGGCCATCACCACGCCGACCCCGATCGTGTTGAGCATCCAGACGGTTAGGATAAGGATGAACGGACGGTTGGAGAACGCGTCCCGATACGATGAAAAGATGCCCTGCTTCTTCACCGCCGTCGGCAGCGGAGGCTCTTTCACGGCGAAAAAGGGCGAAAGGACCGAGATTACGATGAGGACGGCAAATACCACGCCCATACCGAAGTAACCGGCGTCTTTGTTCGGGAAGAGCCCGATGAGGGGGACGGCCGCTCCCGCGCCGATGAGCGTCCCGGCGACGGCAAATATCGTCTTATATCCGGTCACCGAGGTTCGCTCGTTGAAATCCCGGGTGAGGTCGGGAAGGAGCGCATTGTACGGAATGTTCGCGCAGGGATATGCCGTGGACAGGGCCATGAAGGACAGAAGCGTCCACAGGAAGAGGGAGGCCGGGGTCGAAAGGCCCGGGTTCCTGAACATGAGCGCAAACGTGACCGCAAACGGCAGAGCGGCAAACAGCAGCCACGGTCTGCGCCGGCCCATGCGCGTTCGCGTCCTGTCAGAGAGGTAACCGATAACCGGGTCGATAACAGCATCCCAGAGCTTGCCTATCAGCAGCGCGGTACCGGCGAGCGTGGCCGACAGTCCGACGTTATCGGTCAGGAATATCAGGAGAATCACGGTGGTGACGGTAAAGAAAACGGAGCTTGAAAACTCGCCCGCACCGTACCCGAGTTTCGTGGAAACGCGAAGTCTGTTGTCTCGATTCATTGGAGGTCACCTCGATGATAATAAAACGGTAGAACCCGTCGCCCCCCTGCCTGGGCGACGACCGGGTATACGCCGACTCTCAACTCAGAGCGAACCTGAAGTCGAAACAGTTATCTCCCCACCTTTTCGTGAAGTCCCTCCAGCATCCTGTCTCTGACCTTTTCCACGACGATTCGCGCCGCTCGCTCAAGATTATCGGCCTCTTCAGAACTGATCTTGAATCGAGTCGGCGTGCGGGTGAAGATATCCGAGATACCCGGATCCTCGGCCATGTAGGGCGAGAGGTAGACGAAGGTCACGTCCTTGAAGCGGGGATCGCTTCCCAGGATGTTCATTATCGTGAGATACGCGAAAGCGCGGCCCTGGTAGAAACAGATATAGAACGATCGCTCCACCATCCCGATGGTCGAGAAGGCCCGCACCATATTTTCGCTGTAACGCGGGTCGATGTACTGGTTGGCGTCGACGATGATGATCATCCCGCCTTTGAATTTCTTTCCCTCTTGTTCGATCCGTCCGTAAAGCAGCTCGATGAGCGAAACCAGCCCCTGGTTGTCGTTAACCCCGCCGTCGTTGACGTGGACGTAGACGTCGCTGTCGGGCGTCGATTTCCGGTTGTCCTTGAGCACCACGGGGCCGAGGATAAGCGGGACGGACGCGGAGGCCGCCACCGCCCTTGATATCTCCATGTCCACAATGGAGACCCCTATGTCGTCGGGGGTCACGATATTGAGCACGTCGCCGCCGAACGAGATATTGCTCTCGGCCAGTGAGGTTTTCTTCAGACGCCGGCTGAGCAGCTCGGGCCTTACCTCAAAATCGGACCGGATGAGCGTGGTAAAGAGGAACTTGGCGCCGGTATCCATATCGGTGCCGTTGGCGATCAGGATCGGGGAGATGCCCCGCCGTTCCCGGCCGGCCAGCTCTCCGAAGATCGTGTGGTTAAAGTAGAGCTTGTCAAACGTCCTGGCCAGGACGATCGCCTTGTCTTCCGAGGAGATCAGATAGCGGTACCAGGTGAAGGGGCCGCCGGCCATTTCGGCCTCGATGTTGATCCGCATATCCGTAAGGAATCGATCGAAGAAGGCGTCGTATTGGTCGGTATGGGTCGTGTCGGCATCGGGTTTCTTGAGACACCAGTAGGCCGATGACAGAGTCCCCCCGGATACGCTCGAGATGTAGTCGATCTCGTCGGTGATGCCCCTGCCGTCGGAAAGCTTCACCTGCCGGTAGAGCTCCTTCATCACCGCCGCGTGCCAGAGTGCGGCCCGGCTCCCCCCGCCGGATACGGCCACCGCCACGAGAAAATCCCCCTCGTCACGAGGCGCCGGCGACGCGATCGGGGCCGCCGGCAAATCGTAGACGAGCACGGCGTCGCGATAGAGCGCACATCCGGACGCCAGCATCAGGAGTGCCGCCAGGCTCAATAGCATCGACACCTTTGGTATCTTCATACCTCACCTCCACCATGAACAGGAGCGCTTCCCGCGAACGTCCGCCCGCGCTCCGGCCGGCTTGCGGACGCGGGAGAAGTCTCCTGCCGCCTGCCTATCGGCCCAGATCCGAGCCGCCGTTAAAGTCGGCGAGGACGCGGTCTTTTACCTTGCCAACGGCGATTTCTGCGGCGCGTCCCAGCGCGTCGGCCTGGGCATCCTTTATCTTGAAGCGGGTAGGCGTCGACTCGAAACTCTCGATGATCGTCGCATCGTCGGCAAGATACGGCGTAATGAGGACAAAGTCGATAGCGTCCATCCCCGGCAGCTGCTTCTGGTAGAACATGATGGTTCGGTAGATAAAGTATTTTTCGCGGTATATGTAGATGTCGAGTGTCCGGTTTGCGATCAGGGAGGCCTTCAGGTCCTGGTATTTGGAAACGGTATGCCCGGGGTCGAGCGCAATGCCCGCATCGATGATAATCACCATGCCGCGGCGGTGTCTGTCGGGCTCACCCATCCTGACCAGCAGGTGCTCCATCAGCGTCTCGACGCCCACGTTGTCGGCGATCCCACCGTCGTAGACGTGCAGAAAGGCGTGCGTGAGGTTTTCGAACAGCCGCTGCGCCATGAGGATGACCGGACCCACGAGGAGCGGAACCCCGGCCGACCCCGCTACTCCGCGGGAGACCTCCATGTCGGCAATGGAAAGGCCGATATCGTCGCAGGTAAGGGTGCCGGCGATGTCGTCGTCTATGGGGAGCCCGGATTTGACGATCCCGACGTCCCCGTAGTCGTTGTCGATCGTCCTGCCGAGGTCGAACTGAGAGCGGGGGAGGTTTGTGAACAGAAATTTCCCTCCCGTATCAAGGATGGTCCCGTTCATGATCAGAACGGGACAACTGTGCTCCTGCTCTCGCCGGGCCAGCTCGCCGAAGGTGATGCCGGAAAAGAAGAGGTCATCGAGGGCGCTCCGCAGCAGATACCCCTTTTCACCAGGCTTGAGAAAATTGCGGTAGAACTGAAACGGACGAGTGATTACCTCGGCTTCGATGTTCCGTTTCATGTCGGCGCGGTAGGACGCGAAGAAGGAGTCGTATGATTCGGTGTCGATGGACGTCTTCTCCGGCTTCTTTACGCACCAGTATGCCGAGGCCAGACTTCCCCCGGATACCCCGGACATGACGTCGATCTCGTCGACGATACTGCGGCCGTCGGGGAGCTTTACCTGGCGGTAGAGCTCCCTCATGACCGCGGCGGCAAACACCGCCGAGCGGCTTCCTCCGCCCGATACCGCCACCGCCACAACATAGTCTCCGTAGTCGGGGGCGGAGTATCGTTCGGCCTCGTGGACCGGGATCGAATAAACGACGACGTCGCTGCCGAAGATGCTGCAGCCGGCGCAGACCAGGACGAGCGGCAAGAGTATGAGAAACGTGGAGCGAAAAGTGATCGTGCGGCTCATCTCAGACCCCTATCTCAGTCGGGCGGACGACAGGCTGCAAAGTTCCGCTCATTATAGTGCCCGGGTTTTAAATATTCAAGGATAATTACGGTCCGGGATCGACCGGCCCGGAAAGGGCAGTGGGGGTGGAACGCGGCGGACGGTTACCGCGGACACCCCCCGCCAAACGGCCGGAATAAGGTCCCGGGACCGGCGGGGGACGTCATTATCTTCTATTGATTTTCTGAAATTCCTCGTATATAGTTAGTGCCGCCAGTTACGGTCAGCCGATTTCTCCGCCGATTGGCGGCGGTCCTGGATCTTGGCGATACGGAAATCGTTACCCATCATACGGAGCGACCATGGAAATAACCTGTCCGCACTGTAATTTTTCCGGCACGATTCAAGATGACCTGGTCCCCGAATCGGGAAGCGCGGTCAGCTGTCCGAAATGCGGAAAGAAGTTTTTCGTTGCCCCCGACATCCCCGTGATGGAGGTGGACGAAATGACGAGCGGGAGTGCGCCGTATTCAGCGGCGAGAGCCGATGCCCCGAATCAGCCGTCTTCAAAAAAGAAGATGCCGACAAGGAGGGATACGGTCAAGACCCTGTTTGTCGCCTTCGGCCTGATCTTCGGTCTGTTCCTCTGTTTCATTGCGGGCAGGCTTTCCGTGGAGTCGAACCCCCTCGCTCCGGCGCCCGCGATCCCGGGCAAGCCCGTTTCTGTTCCCGCGCCGGCCAAAACGGCCGAGGGGCCGCCGGCGGTAGAAGGTCTTGCCATGGATCTTCCGATTATTATCGTTCCGGAAGGACGGTTTGTTGCGGCTGAGACGGTAGACGCGGCCACGATCGACCGGGAGATGTCGGAGTTGTCGGCGCTTACCGATCCGGATAGAACGGCCAAGATGCGCGAGCTCGCCGAGGGACTGGTCGGCAAGAATGTATCGGGGACCTATCTTATCAAACGGATGGAGAAGGTACTGTTCTTCCTGGACTCGGTCTTGCCGGGGAAGGGAGAAAACAGGTACATCGAGGCCGAGGCGGATACGAAATCACCGGCCCATGCCCGGATCTTCCTCACCCTGACCGGGAGAACCACGGAGATCGCGCCGATCGAAAAAGCCAAGAAGGTGTTCGTCAGGGGATTCGTCGTGAGCTGCCGGACATCCGATGTGCTCGAACTCGGGCTGACGAACGCACAGGTGAAGGCGGTGAAATAGGAAGTCCCCGCGGGCACGGGTGTGGCGAAAAGGCGCACTGTTTCCGTCGCACCCGCGGGGTCCCTACCGCACTATCGGCGCTATTTGAACTCGACGAACTTGTCTTTTTTAGCCTGACAGACGGGGCATACGTCCGGCAGCGAACCATCGGAGACGTAGCCGCAGACGGAGCATACCCAGTAGGTGGTCTCTGTTTCCTCCATGAGGTGGCTCATCGCCTCTTTGTATAGCTTGGCGTGTATCTCCTCCACGTCCCGGGACTGGGCAAAGATCGTGAGTGCCGCGCTATCGTCCAACTCGGTAGCGGTTTTGATGAATTGCTCGTAGGCAACCCCCGCCACTTTTGTCTCCGACTCAAAGCTCAGCTTCAGGTTTTCCTCGGTTCCCTTGATCTCGCGAAGGAACGTGAGGGCTCGGCTGCCGTGGATCCACTCCGAAAAGGCGATTACCCGAAAGAGCCTGGCGATCTGGAGATATCCTTCTTCCTCGGCCTTTTTCGCATAGACCTGAAGCCGCAGCAGGGCCTTCGATTCGCCGGTATAGACCTGCTGCATGGCACCCTTGATCTTTTCGTCCATTATTTTTCCTCCGCCGTCAGTTTGCAACGGGTGCCGAATGGCACCGACCATTAAACTATTGTGCACCAACTTGGGACGTGAATCAAGGGTTTTTCACCTGTGCGAGACGTGTGGGCCGGCGGCAAACGGTATGAAACCTTTTGACAGCTTGAGGCAAACCCACTAGAATAATGTCGCGACCGCGGGCGTATTCCTGCACCGAGAAGGGCGCCGTCGAGACGTGCGCGCCGGGGGAATCAGATGGACCACCTTTTCAAAGACATCATAATCTACATGAAAGATCTGGCTACGTATAGATACTTTCTGCCGGTGGCTTACGTGGTCGGGGGCTTTATCGTCGGGTTTATCCTCGAGAAGATCCTGATCAGGAGGCTGGGCCGCCTCATCCGAAAGACCCGCTTTCAATTCGACGATTTCATCATCAGGGCCTTCAAAAGGATGGGGATCCTCTGGTTTACGCTGGCCGGCGTTTACTACGCCGTGGAGGAATTGGGACTCAAGCGCGCGTATACGCGCCCGATCGATAAGATCCTCCTCATCATCGTCATCCTGTCGGTGACGTTCGTCCTGGCCCGCATATCCGTCGGGTTCATCAGGTTTTCCCTCAAGCGCATGGGGTACCCCTCAACGACCCTTTTTGTCAACGTCAGCTACATCTTTATCCTCATTATCGGGGTACTGGTCGCCCTGACGGCCCTCGACATCTCGATCACCCCTTTGCTGACCGCCCTGGGGGTCGGGGGCCTGGCCGCGGCATTGGCGCTGCAGGATACGCTCAGTAACATCTTTGCCGGCATTCAAATCATTGCGTCCAAAACGATCAAGCCGGGAGACTATATTAAACTCGATTCCGGCATCGAGGGCCACATCACCGATATCACCTGGAGAAGCACCTTCGTCAAGAGCCTTTCAAACAACATCGTCATTGTCCCGAATAACAAGCTTTCCTCGACCGCCGTTACGAACTTCTCGGAGCCGCTCGAGGAAAAATCGGTGATCGTGCCGGTACGAGTGAGCTACGCGAGCGATCTGGCCAGGGTTGAGCAGGTAGCCCTCGAGGTAGCGGCCAAAACCTTAAGGGAAGTCCCCGGGGGGATCGGGCAATTTCAGCCGCTGGTTCGCTACACCGAGCTCTCCGAATATTCCGTCAATTTCGACGTCATCCTTAGAGTTCGCAACTACACGGATCAGTACCTGGTCATCCATGAGTTCATCAAGCGGCTCTTCGATCGCTTCCGGGACGAAGGGATCGAGATCCCGTTTCCGACACGGACTCTTCACGTTACGGACGCGGGTCGGAAGAAAGAGGGCGCGGGGTCGTGAAGCTCCCGTCGGCCGGCCGTGATCCACGTGAGGCTGCGGAAGGCGTCAGGTCAGGATAATGCGTCGGCTGGTGTGATGATCGGCGGGAATCGACAGCGCCCCCACCACGGCGCAGACGATCGTGATGTCGTCAAGCCGAACTCGGGCGCCGGCCGCGGAGTCCACGATCCTCTCGACAACGTCCGAAGGGCCGCCGACCGGACCGGGGACCGAAAGGAGAGCCGCCGGGCCGATCCCGCGACTCCGCCCGAGGTCAGTGATCCCGTCTGACGCCAGGACCACCAGGTCGTCCGGATCAAGCGCGACGATCTCGGTCTGGAAGAGGGCGGGCGCCCTCCCCACAAGGACGTGGCTCGTCCTGGAGATCTGGCTCACCGAACCCGTTTCCCGTTCCAATCGGAATATCAGAGAGTCTCCCGTATGCAGGACGATAGCGGCCGGCGTTCGCCCGTCGGTGACCGGGATCAGGGCGGAAAACGTCGTGCTGTCGTGGTAGTCGATCGTTCTGATGAGGGCGGTGACGGTCTCGACGACCGCGGCAAAAGACTCCGCCGCCGGGCGGTCGCCAAACCGGATCCCCGAGTCGGCCAGGGCATCGTCGAACTTCGAGAGAAACGAAGAGGAGGCGACGGGGTTGCGCTCGGGCCCGTCGGCCACCGCCACGACCGGAACGGCCAGAGAGACGAGCAGGGCGTCGGAACTGCGAACATCGGGCGGGCTTCCGTGCAGGGGCCGTTTTCTGCCCGGCACCAGGGCCGCCGACAGGATGTCGGGAAGTTCGAGGCGGAGTATCTCTCCCTGGGTCATCGCCTTGCCGCTTTGCCTGCAAAAGAACTATTCATATCACAGGGCGGCGGCCCGGGCAACGATTTTTATCGAGAAATAGGTGGGGCAAAAGATGCCGAGGCTATCAGGGGGGGGCATAGCCGCGGAAAGAGGAGCGAGAATTTCTTCGTCGCCGGCGGCAATTATCCGGCAAAGAAAGAGGACGATCAGATCCAGGCGGAGTTCCTCTCATTCGATCGGAGCTGAGCACGAACGCTACCGACGGTTGGCAGGGGAGCCGAGACGAAAACAGGCCTCGAGAAATTTACTCATTTCCCCCCTACCAGCCTCAGAAACTCCTCCCGATATCCCTCAAGCCCCTTAAACTTCTCCGACGGAACCTCGCGCCGCTCGATCTAAAGAGGCCCGCGAGCTCCCGCGGGTCGGTGCCCATGAGCGCCGCCTTGCCCAGCAGCGCCGCGCCAAACGCCGTGGCCTCCGAGAGGTTCGTGGTGGCCGTGGTCACCTTCGGGAAGAGGGCCGAAAGCACTCTCGTATAGATCTCGTTTCGGGCAAATCCCCCCTCGATAAAGAGCCGCATCCCGTCGCCAAGTCCCACGGCAGAAAGTGCCACCTCGGCCTGGAGCGCGACCGAAAGCACCAGGACGTGATAGGCCGTGGGGTAGTCCTTGAAGAACGCCGGGTAGGTGCCGGTGAAGAGCTCGCCCAGCGGTATGACCGTATCCCCCTCCACGACCCGGGCGGCCGAGCCGGGGAACATCCCGAAGGGGATAAAGGAGGGGAGCACGAAGAGCCGCCGGGTGAGGATATGCCTCCAGGAGCCCCCTGTCCAACGGGGGGTGCGGGCATGAGCCGTGGATCGAGGAAAGCAGCCCCATGTAGGTGTCGAACTCCATCCCTCCCATGAAGATCGTCGTCTTGACCGGGGTCTTGAAGGCCGAGAGGTTATAGTAGACAATCTTGCCGAGGTCCTCGTCCCTCAACGTGACGTCCGGGGTAGGACGGAGCGAGACGGAGACCGTCCCCGTGGAGTTGACGACGAACGGTGGCGTTTCCTTGATCAGGTAGGGAAGGAGCGAGGCGTTCGAGTCGTGGATGCCGACGGTCACTACCGTGTCTTCCGCCAGCCCCGTCGCACGGGCGACGTCCGGCGTGACCGGGCCGAGGACGTCCCACGGATTGGATATCGACCGGGGGAAAAGCCCGCGCAGGCCCATCCGATCGAGAAGCGGCGACCAGTCACCTTCCTCAAAGTTCCAGAAGGCGGTGTGGCATCCGACATTGGTCGGGTCGATCGCGGTTTTGCCCGTGAGGACAAATCCGTAGTACTGGGGCAGCGGGAGGATCGCCGTCACGTTCCTGAATGCCTCGGGCCATCGCTCCTGGGCAAACCTGATCCCCTTTGCCATGCAGCCGAGTCCTATCATGTCCGGGGTCTTTGTCTCTCTCTGCAGTGTCACGGGATCACCAAATTCGGCCGAGAATCGTGAATAGAAGTCCTGCCCGGGGTCGGTGGTATAGGACAGCACGGGCAGCGCCAGTTTACCGGCGCCGTCGATGCAGGCGAAGGCCGCCCCGTGGGTGGAGACCGACACGGCCCCGATATCGTGCTTTGTGGCCATCTCGCGCAGGGAGGCGATCAGCCACGCGGAGGTCTCCTCAATGGCCTCGATCTGTACGCCATCTTTTTCGTACTGGTCGAAGGTGTGGTAGGCCGCATCGACAAGATCGAGACGGCCGTTGAAGACCAGGAGCTTCTTGTTGGTCTTTCCGACGTCGAATACGGCTATCGATTTCGCATGTGAGCTGGTTGTGGTATCGACTTGGTGGGCCATCAGGCGCCTCCCTAAATCAAACAGTAGGTGTCGTGGGTCGCGGCTTCCCCGAACGCCGCGTGTCCGTCTCTGTCTTTGTGCCGGGCATCAGCCTCCCGGAAAATAGGAGGGGGCAAGGGCGATCAGGAGCTGGCCCCCGGCGTACAGGACCGGGCCGATCAGGTTGAGGGTAACGACGAACGGGGGTGGTGCGGGCTTCTTGTAGGAGGCGATGGCAAACAGCATGTCGCCGGAAAAAATCATAAACGTCCCGGCGGTCAGGAGGATCGCCTGCACGGTGGAAAAGGCGTCGCCGAAAAAGGTGGAGACGGCCCGGTTGACCATGATGCACGATACGGTCCCGTAGATGATCACGGGTATCCTCATGGGGCCCAGCCCCGACCAGAGGTAGGCGACCAGGGCGACCAGGACGGTGAGAAGCGCCGCCGCGACAATGAGGTCGGCTCCGTGAAAACCGTTATAGACGGTCATGCCGATGGGGTAGACAAGATAGGCGAAGACAAAGATAACAAGCCCCACCATGACGACTCTCTCGTTGGTCATATCGACGTTGAGAAAGTCCCCAATGAGCGACAGTATCAGACCCGCCAGAATATATGCGGTGAAGCCGATGGCCGCATGAGGAGAAAGGAGGGAAAGGGCGCAGACCGCGATCGTGAGGATCGTCCCCAGCGGCTGGACGACCGCTACCCGCTTCAGATCGTTCTTTGTGCGGGCGGCGGTGTAGAGCCAGATGACGAAAAGGACAAGGGGTACGGGTGCGAGGTGCCAGTACATATGACCTCCGTGGAGTGCGGCTCAATGATGGTGCCGCGGTAGAGCGTTCTTTGCGTCGGCGGCTCCATCATAGCGCATCGGCCCAAAAAATCAAGACGAAACGATACGGCAAAACCGTGCGTTGAATGAGGTGGGCTGCGAGGGCAAGGGAAGACGCCGTGTTGGGGTCTTTCCTGGGGCATGATGCCTTCAGCGGCGCTTAGCCGTTTTCACCCAAAACATCAGACCAGACAGATAGATGTCGCTGAAGGCACCGCAGGAGATATACGTGACGCTGAGGCACTACGCCCGGGTATCCTCTCCAGCTCCGGGCGTTCCCTCCACTACTGTTTTCCGATATAGCAGGCCAGGTCGATCATGCGATGGGAGTAGCCGTACTCGTTGTCATACCAGACAAAGACCTTGATGAACCGTTTCATAATCACCATCGTAGACAGAGCGTCGATGACGCCGGAGTGAGGGCAGCCGATGATATCGGCGGAGACCAGCTCGTCCTCGGAATAGGCGAGGATCCCCTTGAGGCTCCCCTCTGCCGCCTTCTTGAATGCCTGATTGATCGACTCTACGGTGACGTCTTGCTTCATGTGGGCGACGATGTCGGTGAGGGAGCCGTCGGGCACCGGGGCCCGCACCGCGATGGCGTTCATCCTGCCGGCGAGCTCCGGAATGACCAGCGCCGTGGCGTCGGCCGCGCCGGTAGACGTGGGAATGAACGAGACGCCGGCAGCCCTGCCTCGCCGCATTTTTCGGGCGGCCTTATCCACGAGGGACTGGCTGGAAGTATACGCGTGTATGGTGGTTACAAAGAGGTACTCCACCCCAAAAGAGTCGTTCAGGACCTTTACCGTTGGGGCCAGCGAATTGGTGGTGCAGGAGGCGTTGGAGATGACATGGTGTTTGGCGGGATCGTAGGTCTTCTCATTGACTCCCATGATGAAGGTGCCGTCAACGTCTTCCGAGGGGGCGCTTATGATGACCCGGGACGCCCCGGCCTTCACGTGCTTTCCGGCATCCGCCCGGCCGCGGAAAGCGCCCGTGCACTCCAGGACTATATCGATCCCGAGCTCTTTCCAGGGGAGGTTTTCCGGATCCTTTTCATGAGTAATCGTGACCCGCTTTCCTCCGAGGTCGAGATACCCCTTGTCGTATTTCACCTCGAAGGGCGCCCTCCCGTGGACCGAGTCGTAACGCATAAGGTACGCCAGATCATCCATCGGCGTGAGGTCGTTGGCCGCGACGATGTCGATGCAGTCGTTGGGGGTTTCAATGACGTTTCGAAGAATAAGTCTTCCGATCCTACCCAGACCGTTGACGGCCACTTTTTTCATGTCATCTCCTCCTTTTGACGGATACGAAGGAATCAATAATAATGATAATTATAGCACAAAAAAAATTGCGTACCGGGCCTGCCGAGGAAAAGCCGTATATTGATGTAGCATAAAATGGAAAAGGCCCCGCCGACGTGCGGGGCCCTGCAAGTTGAATGGTCTTCTCTCTTCCGAGAGACGGATACTACCGGAGGGGGTTTTTTATATATCCCCACTTCCGATCGACCTTCACGCGGGCCAGACCCTCTGAATAGCCCCAGGCCCCATTGAACTGCGGCTGGATGATCATTTCCCCGGTCTTATCGACAAACCCCCACTTTTCGCCTATCTGGACGGACGCCAACCCCTCAGAGAAGCCGCCGGCGTCGAAGAACTGCGGCTTCATGATCATATCGCCGGTTTTGTCGATGAATCCTATCTTCTCCTTGCCTTTGTCGACAATGACCGGGGCCAACCCCTCGGAGAAGGGGCCGGCGAAGTCGTAGTCTGCCTCGATGACGAGCTTACCGGCCTTGTCAATATATCCGAATTTATCGCCGATCCTCACCTGGACCAGGCCGTTGGAAAAGATCGGGGGGAAGGAGGCCTGGTCCTTCTTGATCTCGTAGGTCGGCGGTATAACGGTCTTGCCGGTCTTGTCGATGAAGCCGATCTTGTCCTTTACGTTTATCGCGGCCAGACCCTCGGAGAACTCAAGTGCCCACGTACATTTCGGCTCGATGACGGGCTTGTCGGTCTTATCGATAAAGATATCCGTGCCGCCTTTATTGACGAGGGCCATTCCCTCTGTGAAGGCGCCGGCGGCATCGTACCGGGCGCCGATGACGAGGGCGCCTGACGTATTGATATATCCCCACATCCCGTCGGTATAGACGGCGGCCAGTCCTTCTGAAAATCGGTAGGGCGGGCCCTGCCTGTACGGGTAAATATAACGCGGTGGGATAACGACGGCTCCCGTCTTATCGATAAAGCCCCATTCGTTGTCCTTCTCCACTGCGGCCAGTCCCTCGGAGAACGAGGCAACCGCGCTGTACGAGGGCGGTACAACTATCGTTCCGGTCTTATCGACAAAGCCCCATTGGCCGTCCATGTACACACCGGCCAGTCCCTCTGAAAAAGCCATGCACTGGTCGAACTTCGGCTCAATGGCAAAGACGACGCTCTTCTTCGCTTCGCCCCCAACGCCGGACTCCGGGGTCATTCCACCCGCACCCTTCTTCTTGGCACAGGAGTATGTGCCGAGCAAAGAGATCATCAAGACGACGGATAAGAACATCCATAGATTTCGTGACTTCACCCTGTCTCTCCTTTCGGTCATTAGGTAGCTTTAAAAAAGGCTTTGCAGTGACGGTGCCGGATGGACGATGTCGAAGGAGCTTACCATCGGCACATGCCGCTCAACCTATCATAAAAATGTTTCGGTGTAAAGACCGCCCGTCTGCATTGGCTCGGTTCGGGCCGAAAACGGATTGTCCGTTCTGAGACGTTATGGGCACGGAGAAATAGTGTCGCATCACGAAAAACCTTCTTCCCGTGGTCGGGCAAGAAAGGATCAGTGATTTTTCGACTCTTTATCCTTTTCGCTTTTCCTGCTTTCCTCGATGATGTTCCTGATGAGCCGTATCAGATGGTAGACAGCGTAAAGGATAATAAGGAGAGCGACCGTCTTAAAAAGATTCCCCTCCATCGCGGGTTCCCTATCGTATGTTGTTGAGAGTTACGGGGAGAATCGGTGCGTCCGCCCCCTGTAAGCGCTGAGATGGCGGCCCTATTTCAGGACCTTCAGGTATTCGATGATATCGTGGACGTCCTTTTCGGACATCTGCCAGCGCGGCATCCCCGGGTCGAGGGCCTTGCCATCGGGGTCGATACCCTGGCGAATCGCGCGGACGATCAGCTCATCGGTATACGGGGTCCCGGCTTCACCTGACGTGTCGTATTTTCCCGAAATCAGCGATTCGTAACGAATGTCGGCGGGAGTTGCCCGGAGCATCATGATCGGTCGGCCGCCGCGGCCGGCGGGACCATGGCATTCCACACATCCCCCCCCGTGCGCGGAAAGCCACATGGGACCGCCCTCAAACGGTATGCGCTCGTTTTGATCGTTGTAACCGGTGTAGTAGATCGTCTCTCCATTGGATGTGTAGCGTTGGGCGCCGCACGAAGGGGTAAGGAATAGTGAAAGGGAAAAGATAACAAGAAGCAGGACACAGGCTGATAGTATACCGGATGCCTTTTTCATTTCTGCGGTCATGGGGACCTCCTGAGAAGGGGTAATCCTAATTATCTGACGAGCAGCGGAAACAAACGAATAGGATCCCAAACGAGAGGTGATCGCCGGAGATGAGTCGAAAAAATATAAGACCGTCCAATAGGAGGGGAACTTATCCGGATTATTCCGTATTTTATTTACCCATCTATTTATATACTATATATCATAACTTTCTTTTGCTCGCCACAACTATTATTGCCTCAATCAGGGAACCCTCATCCGAACAAAAAAAGGGATCTCAGCAAAAACTGAAATCCCCCGTGGATAACGTCAGATCAGAACCACACATCCGTTACGGTTTAACGACCTTGAGCACGCCCTTCATACCGAAGTGACCGGGGCCACAGAAGACCGAACACCTGAAGGTGAACGTGCCCGTCTTGTCGGCGATGAAGGTGATCGTGGTAACCTCTCCCCGTGGCAGCTTCTCGCTTATGCCGTACTCCGACAGCTTAAAGCCGTGGGTTGCGTCGACCGCGGTTATATGGAGAGTTATCTTCTGCCCCTCGTAGACCGTGATGTCGCCGGGGTCGAAGGCGTACTTATGGGCCTTCATATCGATCGTCACTTCTTTTGCCTTCGGATCGGCGATATAGGGTTTGGGCGTCTCGGCCGAAAGGGCCGGAATCGCGCCATAGGCGATAGCAGACACGAACAAAAGCGCCGCCAGAATCAGTTTCGTTTTCATGGTCTTCACCTCTCAAAAAAGGAAGTATATACCAGAAAAGCCATGGTGTAATACAATGATTGCGCCGGCCGGAGGCCGATATGACTTTCTATCGTATTCCCGGCTGACTCTCCCCTATCCCCCGGTAGGAATCCCTCGACGGCTCCCAAGGCCGTCGGTGTTTGCTTTGCAACACGCCCCCACTTCGACCGACGGCAGTGAACCCCCTTTTCAAGGGGTTCACTGCGGCTCATCCATCGACTTCTTGTGCGGATAAACAAACCCCAAATGACGGTCGCTTGGGTCCCTCTAGCTCCGCTGCAGTCAATTTTTGTCACTCCTCCCCGCATCCTTGTCCGCTCGTTTGGGACGTACCGCGCGCCCAAAGGATTGGACGATTTACTTCTTCTCATCGATCGTTCTTTTGAGCTTCGTGAATTCATCCGGGGTAATCTCTCCGGACGCCAGACGACGCTTCAGGATATCGGTATGGGACTCGCCCGGCATATGTGCCATTCTCCTGCCGCTTGTCGCGCGCCAGATCGCCCATACGATAAGCGCTATGACGGCAATCCAGAATATCCCCATAAACAGCATGCCGAAAGGCCAGAAGCCTCCCATCATACCATAGCCCCGGCCGCCGTAAAGGCCGCCGCCCCATCCGCCGCACCATCCACTCAGAATGGTTCCGATCGTTCCGATCGTTCCGTACGCGCTCGAAATAAGTGTTTCAAACATAGTAAACACCTCTCTGACAGGTCGGACCGACCCAGGGCTCAACTTCAGGAGCCGAGCGTCCGTCTGATCCGGTCATATTCTTTTTCATTGATCTTCCCCTCGGCCAATCGTCGCTTGAGGATATCCTCGGGCGATTGGCTCGAACCAAGGAGGTCTTGCTTCAGTGTATCGAGATTACCCTGCGACAGGTATCGATACGCGAGCCAGCCAAAAACCGCCAATACCACAACCACAATAATCCCCATTTCCATCTCCCATGCGTAGTTGATAATCTATCCGTGAGTATAAACACCAAATGTTCGAATTTCCTTCTCTATCCGCGTCGAATTACTACTAATCTACTATTATTATAGTGCTCGTGCCGGGCTTTGTCAATGAGAGGGGCGCTCGGTCCGGTCCGGACTCGGGGATAATAGGAGGAGGGGATGCGTCTATTTAAGTCGTTCTATGCCGGTAATCAGGCCGGAGGACGAGACGACGGGCCGGAAGAGGGTCTTCCTTTCGGATCGGCGCTCGAAGACCGATGTTTCTCCCACCTTCCTGCAGTAGTCATAGAACTCCGTCAGCTCGACCTCGAGGATCATGTCCCGGTTTACGTCTTTAAAGGCAAACCGCGCGTCGAAAACGCATATTCCCTTATCGGGCCATCCGGTATTGTCAAAACCCTCGAAGGTCAACAGCTTCGTCGGCTTTCCGTCAACGAAGTGCATAAGCTGCCGGTTGATAACGTAGTATCCTCGGTTTTCGCTTGTCGTGTGCGTAAGTATCTCCAGAGCGCCGTCGCCGTTGAGGTCCGTGGTGGCGAATTCGGCGGTGTCGGCTTCGGCAAGCTTGATTATCGGCTCCCAATCGTCGTCGACGAAGCGCATGAGCCAGATCTCGGCGATCCCGGCGGCATCCGATTGGCTCGTATCGGTAAAGGAGATAAGGGCCTCGCGGGCGCCGGCAGCGGTAAACGCACCTTCGAGGACGGTAACGGAGACGGGCGAAAAACGTTGCCCTTCTTCGTTGTCCACTGACGAGAAGATGCCGGCGACGGCTTCGGGGGTGAGGATCGGCGCGCCACGGACCGGCGCCGCCAATAGGACGATGACGGAGAGAAGAATCGGGAGGAAGCGCAGCGTCACTACCGCATTCAGACAGGGGTATCCCGGCCCATGATTGACAATGCGATACTCAGGCGGACATGAGCGGTGGATATGGGACGGACGGCGCGGACGGATCATGGCCTGTGCATGACGAATCGGCACATGGGGTCGCCCATAGCGATGCAGTGCGTTTCTTCAACCTTAACCTCTTTACCCAGGATCCACCGCAAAATCCCGAACTGAAAACCGACCTGGGCGTTACAGATCGGTTCTTTTGTCTTAAGGCCGACGCAGTACTGGCACGGAGAGATCTCGAGGGCGGCCCCTTCCTCACACGGGTAGTATTTGAATATGTCGCCCCACAAAGCGACGGAGGCGTCGACCATGATCCCGTATATCCGCATGAACTCATCGAACATCAGGTCATCGGTTTTCTCCTCAGGTTTGATGCCTTCGATGTTCATCAGCGACGGGAATTGCTCGTGGAAGATTTCAAATCCTCTGATGCCCCCCCGAAACATAATGGCCCGTGCTCCCCGCTCCCCGACCAGGTCGATGAGCCCGGCCATCAAACGTGTGAAATCGAGGGTCTCCTGTTCCTCGGCCAGGTCGTTGGGCGGATAGTTGTCGATGAATTTCTGGAGATTGGCGTAATTAAGGATCGACCTCATCCCGTTTCTTCCTATGATCTCCTCGGCGGTAATGAGCGCCAGATAGAGCATCTGGTTTGGTATCTTTTCTTTCAGCGGCATGGTGTAGTCCTCCCGGTTGCTGGTGGTCTCCCTGTCGCCGCAGTCCGCGGCGACAGGGTTATCATAGCACGTATTATGGGCAAACACATCTGAAATTGGGGAAATTGGCGTGACGGTGGAGGGCGCGTCGCCCCAGTCACGTTTCGTGACCCGCGCAGGAGAAAAAACCCTTGACATATATACTATAGATATATATACTTCCGACATAAGTCGCTGACCTCTGCCACCACCTGAGCATCTACCGCTGCACGGGGTCGATACGACTTCGCACGCATAGTAGATCGAGGTCCTCTCCACCCTTATGAGGAAATGACATGTCTGTCAAATACGCCATCCTGGGGCTGCTCCATTACAAAGATATGCACGGCTACCGTATCAAGGAAGTCATTGAAAACGAATTCGGCTTCATGTGGTCCATCAACTACGGGCAGATCTACCCGAACCTCAAGCAGCTCGAGCAGGAGGGACTGGTAACAAAAATCGATGTGGCCCAGAAGAACGTGCCCGATAAGAAACTCTACTCCATCACCGAAAGGGGGAAAGACGCCTTTGCGGAGTGGGTCAATACGGCCCCGGAACGGGGAATGCTCATCCGTGATCCCTTCCTCCTTAAGTTTGTCTTCCTTTCCTTCGGGGACAGGACAAGGGCCCTGGAAATTATCGAGGAACAGATACGGATCTATGCCGGAGACCTTTCTTCCCGACAGCATAGGTACGACAATAAGCCGAGCGAGGCTCTCAATGTCCGCCTCATGCGGGAGCTGGGCATTTCGCTCAACGAGATGATGCTGGCGTGGCTCGAGCGGGCAAAGGCGGAGCTCCAGGCCGAGATTTCCTCTCAAGAGTCACGCAAGAGGGGTATCAGGTAGTCCGGAAAGTGGTTGGAGTCTAGTCAGAAAGGAGGAATGCCGTGAAATTTTCGGGGATAACACTGGTCACGGGGGCCGCGGGGTTCATGGGAAGCCACGTGGTCGAACATCTTGCAAAATCGGGTGTCAGGGTCAGGGCGACCGCCCGGCCCCGGAAAGACACGTCCTTTTTCGATCGGCTGGGAGTCGAATATGTGGCTGCCGACCTGACGAAGCCCGAGACTATTGGGCCGTTGTTTGCCGGGGGCGTGGACCGGGTTATCCATATGGGGGCGATATGCAACTTCTCCACTCCCTATGAACGGCTCTACCCTACCAACGTGCGGGGAGTCGGCCTTATTACCGACGAGGCGATAAAGGCCGGGGTCAAGCGATTTGTTCATGTGACCTCTACCAGCGTCTATGGACCGTATACCGGCTCTCCCTTCAGGGAAGATTCCCCCCGCAACCCGCAGGAAGACTACGGAAGGAGCAAACGGGACGGCGAGAATATGCTTTTCAAAGCGCTTGAAAAGGGGCTCGACGCGATACTCTGCCGCCCCTGCACCGTCTACGGCCCCCGCTGCACCGACGGGGCGGGCAAGGCCTTTTCACGGCCCACGTCTATCACGGCGATCCCGGGCGGCGGCACCCAGCTCCTGGCCAACGTCCGGGCCGAGGACGTCGCGCGGGCGGTGACGCATCTTTCGGAGCTTTCGGGAAACACCGGCGAGATCTACAATATAGTCGACGATTCAAAGCCGAGCCTCGAGCGGGCGCTGACCCTGGCGGCCCTGGCTTTCGGCACCAAGCCGCCCACCCTGCACCTGCCGTTGTGGCTGGTGAAGATCGCCGCCAGGGCCGACGGCTTTGTATCGGCCCGGCGGGGCAAGATCCCGGACCTCGAGTACGATGCTGTGCGGTATCTCTACGACGACTACCTTGTGGAAAATGCCAGGCTTAAGAAGACCGGGTTCACCTTCCTCTATCCGGATTTTGAAAAGTCGATGGAACAGATCGCCCGGCTCTATCGGGACGGGAAACTGGAGATACGGTAGCAGAAGGCGGCGCCGCCGGCACGATTGCCGTCCGATCGTCGTGCCGGGACGCACTGAAAGAACAGGATTCTCTGGGTATTAGGTTATAACATATCTATCATGGAGTTATTATGACAAAGACCATCGTCATCACCGGTCTC
Organism: uncultured delta proteobacterium; assembly: GCA_963809875.1. Taxonomy (GTDB): domain Bacteria; phylum Desulfobacterota; class Zymogenia; order Zymogenales; family Zymogenaceae; genus JAFGAS01. Next base: position 696,605 of record CAWELC010000005.1, read on the forward strand.
GGAGAGGGAATGGGCCGGGAAGTCGCCAAGATCCTGGCAGGCAACGGCTATAGCATCGCCGGATTTGACATGAACGGGACCGCCGTCGATTCCCTCAAGAAGGAGCTCAAGACGATCGGGGGCGAACACCACCTCATCACCCTGGACGTCACCAACCGTAAGGGAATCCTGAAATTCCGTGACGACGTGCTCAAGAAGTATGGGAAGGTCGATATCGTCCTTTCCAACGTCGGGATCGGTTTTTTCGGACCCTTCGAGGAGATCGATCTCGAGAAGGCCCTTAAATGCCTCGAAATCAACGTTATCGGGGCGATGGCAATCTTTCAGTCGTTCATCCCGTCGATGCGAAAGGCGGGTGGGGGCAAGCTGATCGCCATGTCGTCGCTCGTGGGCCGCATTCCGTTTCCCTTCGAGTCGATCTATACCGCGTCAAAGTTCGCCATCACGGGATTTATCGAGTCCATGGATTACGAGGTCAAGCCCTTCGGAATCAAGGTCGCGCTCATCGAGCCCGCCCAGGTGTCCACGACGTTCGCCGCCAAGATACACAAGCTCCCGCCGGAGAAATCGCCCTACCGGGATCGGGTGAAGCGGTTCATCGACCGGGACAACGAGCTCATCAAGTCGGCGCCCTCTCCGGAGGCCGCGGCCCGGACTATCGTGAAGATCATCCAAAAGGATCGGCCGAAGTTCTACAATCAGCTCCTCTTTGCCGACTCCTTCCTGATGAAGATCAACCGCTTCCTGCCCAAAAGGATTAAAGACTCCATACTCGTGGGCTATATGAAGATTAAGGTCTAAGGGGCTTGTAAATAGTATTGCCCTGTGGGATAATTACATAGGATAATAGTCATAATTTACGGGGTGATAAACCGGATTAGCTAAGGAGGACGACCATGTTGTCCCAAGAGACAAGCGCGAAGGCAGCGCCGACCTCCCGGGTCTGGAGACTGCGGGAGTCGATCGTCAATGCCCCGCAAGAGGTGAGTGTCCAGCGGGCGCGATACTTCACGGCCGCCATGAAGAAGCACTGGGACAAACCCTCGCTGACGAGGATGAGCCTGGGGCTGGCCGAGATACTCGAAAACATCAGCGTCATCATCCGGGAAGACGAGCTGATCGTCGGGACGCGGACGGAAAAGAAAAAAGGAGCGCCGCTCTTTCCCGAGAACAAATCGGGCTGGATCGAGGGCGACCTGGAAGGCTTCAATCAGCGAGTCATCCAGCGCGCTCTGATCACCGAGGAGGAGAAGAAGGAGCTTGCCGAGGAGATCCTCCCCTTCTGGCGGGGCAAGACCGTCGAAGAGCGCCTTATGGAGCTGCTTCCGTCCGACGTGTCCGACGACATGGACAAATACATCTTCACGATGATGCTCGAGATCACCTACGGCGTCGGCCACTTTACCATGGACCACGAAAAGCTGCTGAAGGTGGGGCTCAGGGGTATCATCGATGAGGCCGCGGCCAAACTGGCGGGGTTGCCGGCCGGGGAAAAGAAGCGGGATAAGGGCCTCTTTTACGACGCCGTTATCCGGTCGCTCGAGGCCGCGGTCAGGTTTGCGCACCGCTACGCCGAGTGTGCCTCGCGGATGTCCGAGTCCGAGAAAGACCCGGCCAGGAAGGAGGAGCTGGCCGAGATCGCCCGGGTTTGCACGCGCGTCCCGGAACACCCCGCCCGGACCTATCACGAGGCCGTCCAGTCCGTCTATTTCGTCCATCTGATCAGCCAGCTCGAATCGGGGGGAAACTCCATCTCGCTCGGACGCATCGACCGGATTCTCTTCCCCTATTACGAGGCGGACAAGCTCGCGGGACGGATCACCTATGACAGGGCCAAGGAGCTGTTGTCTCTGATGTTCCTCAAGACCTGCGAGATATGGAACGTCCTGGAAGAGACGTTCATCCCCGGCGGGGAGGGGACGGAGGGCAAGACCACCCAGAATGTCGTCGTCGGCGGGATAGACGAAGCGGGAAACGACGCCGTTTCCGATATGAGCTACATCGGGCTTGACGCCTACGCGGATATCAGGACGGTCCAGCCCAACTTCGGAGTCAGGATCTCCAAAGAGACTCCCCGCGATTTCTTCATGCGGGCGGCGGGCTACGCGCGCGAGGGGGTGCTGATGCACTTCTTCAACGACGAGGCGGTCGTCAAGGCGCTGGTCGCCGGCGGGCATACGCTGCCGGATGCCCGCGACTACGGACCCGTGGGGTGCCTGGAGCCCAACGCTCAGGGAAAGACCTATGGCTCCACCTTCGCGGTCCAGTTTAACGGGATCAAGTGCCTTGAGCTGGCACTTTCGGCCGGCATCGACAACACGTTCGGCTACCAGTCGGGACTCAAGACGGGCGATCCGGGAAAGTTCACGTCTTTCGAAGACGTAACAAAGGCCTATCAGGCCCAGGAGTCCCACTTCCTCGGTCAGGTCGTCCGGGGCATGGCATGTATGGACCAGGCCGTCGCCGAGTTTGTACCGTCGCCCTTTGCCTCTTCGATGATCGGGGGGTGCCTTGAAAAAGGGATGGACGCCACGGCGGGCGGTGCGGTCTATAACTCTACCGGTGTCCAATTCATGGGTTTTGCCAACGTCGCCGACAGCCTCTACGGTGTCAAGAAAGCGGTCTTCGAGGATAAGGTCATGAGCATCGGTGAGCTGGCAGGACATCTCGCCGACGATTGGACGGACGCCGAAGACAACCGCTCCTATTTCCTGACGAAGATCCCAAAATACGGCAACGACGTGGATGAGGTAGACGCCATGGCCGCGTGGGTTGTGAGCGACTTCTGCGACGAGCTTGCCAAATACAAGAACTATCGGGGTGGATCGTTCTGGCCGGGTATCTTCTCGGTCGGATTTCATCTTGCCATGGGGTCCTTTACCGCCGCCACCCCCGACGGGCGCAGCTCCGGGGACATCCTGGGCAACGGCCTGACCCCGACCACCGGAAACGCGATGGCCGGACCCACCGCCGTGGCAAACTCGGTGGCGAAGCTTCCCCTCTTCAGGCTTCACAACGGTGCGAACCTCAACCTGCGCTTCCCCGGAAAGAAGATCAGGCCGGAGAACCTCCTGGCGTTCATCAAGACCTATTTCGAGAAGGGGGGCATGCAGGTACAGTTCAACATGGTGGATTCGGACGTACTGAAAGCCGCCCAGGCCGAGCCTGAAAAGTACAAGGACCTCGTGGTCAGGATCAGCGGCTATTCGGTCCTCTTTACGGGGTTGTCGGACACCGCGCAAAACGAGATCATCTGCCGGACCGAGTACGAAATCTAAAAAAAGGCGGCCCTATAAGGGCCGCGCCTCGATATTGTCATTGCGAGGAGCCGAAGGCGACGCGGCAATCTCCTCGGGCGCCCCATAGGGGGCGCCGATAAGAGATTGTCATTGCGGGGAGCCGAAGGCGACGCGGCAATCTCCTTACGTCTTAACTATCTCCGGGATTAGCCCATGACCAAGCTCACCACCATGAAGGAAGCGATCGCCGAGCACGTCGTTGACGGCGGCTTCATCTACATCGGCGGTTATATATGCCGCACGCCTTTTTCGGCGGTCCACGAAATAATCCGCCAGGGCAAGAAAGACCTCACCATCACCCGCAGCAACGCGGCCGATGACTTCGATATGTTGATCGGGGCAGGCTGCGTTAAACGGTTCATCGCCACCTTTCTCTCGCTGGGTGTCTACGGGCTGGCGCGCTGCTATCGAAGGTCGGTAGAGAAGGGGATTCCTCACAAGATCGAGCTGGAGGAATACTCAAACCTGTCGCTGCCTTTGATGCTCATGGCCGGGGCAATGGGAATGCCGTTCGTACCGGTCAGGGATATGGTGGGCAGCGACCTCATGAACGTCAAGTCGTTTATGGGGGACAATAAATACAAGATGATCGAGAGCCCCTTCGACAAGAGCCCCGTGCTGCTGGTGCCGGCCCTCAATCCGGACGTGGGAATCATCCACGTCCAGCAGGCAGACGAAAACGGCAACGCACAGATCTGGGGGATCGGCGGCGACTGCCAGTGGGGCGCCAATGCCTCCGCAAAGGTCATCGTCTCGGCAGAGCGCATCGTCTCCCGGGAGGTGATCGGCATGGACCCCTCCCGCACGATCGTGCCCGACTTCAAGGTTGTGGCCGTCGTTGAGGAGCCCTTCGGCTCGCACCCGGGCTATACCCCCGGCTTCTATGACGTTGATTTCGCCTTCGGGTCCCTCTATCAGAAGGCCTCCGACACCGAGGAGGGTTTCAAGGCGTTTCTGGATGAATGGGTATACGGGACCAAGGACCGGGCCGACTACATCGACCACTACATCAAGAAGTTCGGCTGGGATGCGTTCCGCAGGCTCCAGGCGCGGTTCGGCTTCAGCTATCCGGTGAGCTACGAATACTAGGATTATCGAATCGGCATAATTTCAGTGGCATGATTCTTTTACTCAGGGGTCTTGTCTATGTCATCGCATCCCAACGACTACATAAAACCCGAGCTGATGGCATGCTGCGGTGCCCGGGAGATCAACGACGGCGACGTCGTCATCGTCGGGACGGGGTTTCCGACGATGTCTGCAAATATCGCCAAGCACACCCACGCGCCCGGCGCCGTCATGATGCAGGAATCCGGCGTCTACGACGCCCGGCCGCGGAGGCCGGCGCTTTCGGTGGGTGATCCGTGTCTCAATCCCGGCGCCGCGTTTGTCGGCGGACTCGTCGATATCATGGGGATGTTCCTTCAAAAGGGCTGGGTGGACGTGGGATTCCTGGCCGGCTCCCAGGTGGACAAGTACGGAAACGTCAACACCACCGTCATCGGCGACTATGCGGCCCCGAAGAACCGGCTGCCGGGCAGCGGCGGGGCCAACCCGATCGGTTCGCTGGTCAAGCGGGTCCTCGTCATTGCCCTCCACGACACCAGGAGACTGGCCGGGCGGGTCGACTTCATCACGACGCCCGGCTACATCGACGGTCCGGGGGCCAGGGAGAAGTGGGGACTTCCTCCCGACACAGGGCCTTCAGCCCTCATCACCAACAAGGCGGTCATGCGGTTTGACAAAAAGACCAAGGAGGCCTACCTCGTATCCTACCATCCCGGCAGCTCGGTGGAGGAGATCAGGAAGAACACGCCGTGGGACCTGAAGGTCTCGCCCGACGTTTACGAGACGGAGCCCCCGAGGGCCGAGGAGCTGAGGGTCATGCGGGAGATCCTGGACCCCCACCGGATGATCAAGATATACGAGAAACGGGGATACGTATAACCACCCCGTGAAATCTGCGTTTTCAGGGGGCCGGAAGAAGGAATAGTACGGTACAGTAGAGGAAGTTATTCACATATAAGAGGCGTATATGGAATACTCAAGAATCCTCTCGGATTTCTGCCACGATCTTACCTATGACAAGCTGCCGGCCGACGTTATTGAGAAGGCAAAGCTTTGCATCCTTGACTACGTCGCCAACATCTACGGATCGCTCCAGCTGGACGCCGTTTCCCGGATTACCGCGGCAGTCAGGTCGCTGGGAGGGGAGGGGGCGGTCACCTGCCTCGGGTGTGGCTTTTCGGCCCCACTGCTGGAGGCCGTATTCCTGAACGGGGTGCTGGCCGAGGCCATAGAGGCCCAGGACGGGCTCAGGTTCGGCGGCAACCACCCCGGCACCGCGGTGATACCGACGGCGCTTGCGCTGGCGGAGCTGAAGGGGAAGGGGGGAAAAGACGTCATTACCGCCGTGGTCGCCGGCTATGAAGCGGCCGACCGGGCCGCCGCGGCCGTCCATCCACGGCATACGCTTTCAGGATTTCTCCCTACCGGCACAACGAGCACGTTCGGCTCGGCGGTGGCGGCCTCAAAGCTCATGGGGCTGGATAAGGAGACCACGCTTTCGGCCCTGGGATGCGCCGGCTACGTGCTGCCGCTATCCATGGCCGAACAGCTTATGGGCGGGTACACGGTAAAAGTCGTGCAGGGAGGAAAGGCGGCCCAGAGCGGAGTGCTGGCGGCCCAGCTTGCCGCCGCGGGCGTAACGGGGATGCCCAACGTTTTCGAGGGGTCCCATCTGAACGGCGGCTTCTGCAAGATTACAACCGACCAGCCGCCGGCGTTCGAGCGCATCACCGACGCTCTCGGCGAGCGCCTGTCAATCCTCGATATCTATTTTAAGCCCTATACCTGCTGCCGGCATACCCACGGGTCGGCCCAGGCAGCCCTCGAGCTCGTGGCCGAAAAGAAATTCGGGCCGAAAGACGTCCAGAAGGTCGATGTCTTCACCTATGGTATCGCCGTTATCGCGGTCGGCAAACAGGTAAAATTGAACGACAGCTTCGTTAATGCCCAGTTCTCCATTCCGTACGTCGTTTCGGTGGCCATCGCCGACGGCGCGCTCGGGCCTGCCCAGCTCACCGAAAAACGCCTCTCTGACCCGAAGTTGATCGAGTTCACCAAGAAAGTGACGGTGAACTACGACGACGAGCTCAATAAGCTCTACCCCGGCAAGACCGCCAGTCGTGTGGAGATCACGCTTACCGGCGGAGAAAAACTCATCAAACAGGTGGAAACGCCGACCGGCGACCCGCGCGATCCGCTGACGGCTGACGGACTGAAGCGAAAAGTGCGACAATTCGCCGGGAATCGGGACGCGAAAAAGCTCGATACGCTTATCGAGCGCATCCTCGCCCTCGAGACGGTCGTGGATATCGCCCAGATCACGAAACTGATATAACCAAGAAAGGACTGACAATGGATTTCAATCTCACCGACGAACAGAAGATGCTCATCGAAACCCTGAGGACGATGGGCGAACGGGAAAATTTCAGGGAGCTGGCCAAGAAGATTGACGCCACGGGCGAGTTCCCCTACCACCTCATGAAAAAATACGCTGAACTGGGGCTCCTGGGTATGACCCTCTCGGAGGAGAACGGCGGCGGCGGGCAGCCGATCCTGAACGCCGTATTGGCCGTCGAGGAGCTTGCCAAGTTTTCGCCGATGATCGCCGCGCCGGTCTTTGAGTCCAACGTCGGCCCCGTCAGGGTCATCGACCGCTACGGAACCGAAAAACAGAAAAAAGCGATCATACCGAAGGTCTGCAAGGCCGAAAGCTCGGTATCCGTCTGCATGACCGAGCCGGAGGCCGGCTCCGACCTGACGGCGCTGACCACCAAGGCGATAGATGCGGGTGATCACTTTATCCTCAACGGCACAAAGACGTTCATCACCGGTGGTGGCCACGCCAGCCACTACATGGTCTACTGTCGTCTGGGGGATGCCCCCGGCTATAAGGGGATCGGCGGGCTTTTGGTGGAAAACGGGATGCCCGGTTTTTCCTTCGGCAAGCAGGAGCTCTTCATGGGGCTCCGCGGAATGCCGTCATGCGACCTGATCTTCGAGGACGTGAAGGTTCCCAAAGAGAATCTGGTCGTTAAGGAAGGCGAGTTCGTCAACCTCATGTCCACTTTTGACGTCGAGCGCTGCGGCAACGCGGCCATGTGCCTGGGGACGGCCGGGGGAGCGCTCGAGGCGGCCAAGGCGTATGCGCAGGAGCGCCACGCGTTCGGGCGGCCCATCGTCGAGTTCCAGGACGTCCAGTTCAAGATCGTCGATATGGCCATGAAACTGGACGCGGCCCGGCTCCTCGTCTACCGGGCGGCCTGCGGGGCGGGGCGCGGGTTCCCCTCCGTCTACGAGGCGGCCATGGGCAAGTGCTTTGCCAACGAGATGGCCGTCGAGGTGGCCACGACGGCGATGCAGATATTCGGCGGATACGGCTATTCCACGGAGTTCCCCGTGGAGCGGATGGCGCGGGACGCCATGGCCTGGCGGGTTGCCGGTGGGACGGTCCAGATGCTTCGGATCACGATGGCAAGCCTGCTGTTCGGCAGAAGATTCGACCAGCGGAAGGGGAAGTAAGTCTCTCTTCAATGACGCCCACTTATTCAAAGTGACTATAAGGAGGTCTCCAATGGGAAAATATTATAAAGACGCCGATGAGCTCTACAAGATCTACGGCTACTTCATGGAGCGGATTCTGAACGATCCTAAGATCGGGCCCAAGATGAGCAAGGCCGGCATCATCATCAGGTTCATCTACACCGATCCCGATTCGGAGATTACCATCGACCTCAAGAACCCGCCGAAGAAGCCCGGCATGTACGGCAATTACTATCTGGGGCCCTGCGAGCTGAAGGAGGACGTCTGGTCAAAACAGGCCGCGGACTTTTCCCACAGCTTCTGGCACGGTCACGAAAATCCGGTGGCCGCCGTCACGCGCGGGAAGGTCAAACAGGGTGGCAAGATCACGGCCATGATGAAGCTCCTTCCCGTGGTGCGCCCGGCATTCGGGATGTTCACGGTGATTCTCAAGGAGATGGGGCTGGACAACCTGATCATCGAGAAGGGAGCGAAGGCTTAAAGCCGGGGGGAATTGGCACCAATCAGCACGATGAGAACCTCTATGGATGAGAAAGAAATAGCCGGTTTTGTCAGGGAATTCGTGGCAACCGATAGTAGAAACGCCCTTCCCGAGATCCCGGGGCTGGGGATTTTCGAGGAGCCCCTTGTCGCGGTCGCCTCGGCGGCGGACCCCCTCTACGGCGAGCTCAAGAAAGAAGGGATCATCGGCCCGCACCACCTGTCCCCCGGCGAGTGGCTGCCGGAGGCAAGGAGCATTGTCTCATACTTCCTCCCCTTTTCCAGGGAGGTCGTGACAAGCAACCGCATCGAGGGTATGCCGTCTAAAGAGTGGTACCTCTCCCGATACTGGGGAGAGGAATTCAACAACGCCCTGCGCGACCGCGTCGTTGACGCCATCACAAAGACCGGACATCGGGCCGTCGCGCCTCCGCGGACGGACCGGTTCGTGATGCTTCCCACCACGAGCAACTGGTCCGAGCGCCACACCGCCTACATCGCCGGTTTGGGGACCTTCTGCCTCACCTATTCGTTCATTACCGAGAAAGGGTGCGCCGGACGTTTCGGCTCGGTGATTACCGATCTTTCCCTGCCTCCCTCTGCGCGAACGGCGGCCTCCCTTATGGAAAACTGCATCTACGACGCCGATGGGACCTGCGGCGACTGCATCGCCCGCTGTCCCGCGCACGCCGTTACCCCGGAAAAAAAGGACCATCTCACGTGCATGAACTTCATCGCCGAGAAGATCCTCGCCGAATACCCGCAAAAATACGGCAACATCTATGCAGGGGGGTGCGGGAAGTGCCAGACCGGCGTCCCCTGCGCGCGGACCAACCCCAATAAGCGGGCGAAAGCGACCGGGGTCTGATCGGAGCTTTCTCTCGCCCCGCAGCCGTCCGGGAATCGCGCAGGGCGCGTGCCGCTGCCCTTCGGGTCAGCCCGGGAAGCCGGGATCAGCCCCGCTAATAATAAGAGACCGTGGATCCCGCGAAGAGGATGCGAATCCTCTTGGGGACACTCCGGTCGGTCGCGGGACCGATGACTGCCTCAAAGGGGGCGCTGTGACCCGCTTTCAGGCTCGGGATGGTGAGTTTCGCCTGCCGTTTCTCGGTCAGGATTATCGTAAATAGTGCATCAGTGTGATCGAGGCTGCTGCCGTTGATAATGGCCCCGGTAACCCGGACCCCCGCATCGACCGGCTCCGCCTTGAAATCGACGAGGGAAAAACCCAGGCCGAGGGGCTGGACGTCGGGGAAGGAACTGTCGGCCCAGCCGGGCTGGAGGTTGGCGGTTTTTTCCGAAAGCGCCGTAATTGAATTCTCCATGGATCGAATCCGATCGCGGAGGCTGAGCACCTGGACGGCGGAAAAGAGTGCGACGGCAAGCGTAACAAGCAAAACGACCGACAGTATGGCCGGGAACAAGGCCTCCCGGTCCCCGAAAAATGTCTTCACCGACCCGACGATTCGCTCATGGGCCCGGAGCTCCCCTTTCGGCGCCCCGGTCTGATCATTTCTTTCTCTCGGCATAGTCATTCACCCCATCGTTTGGCACGTAAGTCTGGATAAGATGATCGTGTCCTTCTTTATCCCCATTTTACCTCATTTTCCTCCGATGGTACGCCGGATTCTGTCTTCCCCATCACACTTTTGGCCCATCGTGCCCGGCCGGAGATTCAGCACGCGGGCGGCGCAGGGCCTCAGGCGCCGCCTATTCGGTTTGCACCGGCGCGATCTCTCGGGTCGGCGCGAGGCACTGGTGTCATGGATCGCCTCCACGGTCCGCTCGGCTGTTTCGGTTCCGTCGAGGGGCAGGATACTGATTATACTCTTGACATCCGGATAGCGCTGGTATATCTTGATAAATCAGGAAGAAAGGAGGCATAAGTATATGGGATTTTTCGATAAAAAGAGCCCGGAAGAGCCGCTTGATAAGCCAAGGAAGAGCGGCGATCCCGATTTAGATCTCGTTACCCGCCCCAGGAGGGATTGTGAGTGCTACATAGCCCAGGGGACGACGGTTGAGGGAAAGATCACCGGCGGCGTAAGCGTCGGTATAGACGGTCTGGTCAAGGGTGAAGTGAATATCTCATCAAAGGTGATCGTGGGAGAATCGGGCGAAGTCAAGGGCAACATCAAGGCGGATGACATCGTCATCGCCGGTAAGATCAACGGTAATATAGAGGCGCGAAACCTCCTCGAAGCGCAACCTACGGGCCAGATCTTCGGCGATATCAACGCCCATCGGCTCATGATCGCCGACGGCGTCCTTTTCGAGGGCAACATCACCATGAAAAAGGAAAAACATACCAAGCGCGAAAAGGCCGGCGAGCCGATCATACACGAGCCGGAGGAACCGGTCACGGAATAGGGTGGAGTTCGAAATAGCGATGAATTGAAAAGGGCCGGAAAACCGGCCCTTTTTAGTGACACCCCAAAATCACCCCGTGAAATCTTTGATCTCACGGGGACACTGACAGGACAAGACAGTCGCGATGATCAGTGCTTGCGGGCGTAAATTCAAATCCTTGCGGCTTGCTCCGGTTGAGCTCGGGAGACTGTTGAAACGCCTGTTCTTCATTTAGTCTTCAACCCCACCCGGTACTTCTCCACGATCCGCTCGGGAAAGTAGGACTCCTTGGCCTTTCTCAGCCCCTCATCCCCCAAATCCTGTTCCCGGTTGATATACTTGAAACCCGCCAGCGCCCGGCCGCAGAACAACTGATTGATCACCGCGTAGAGGCCGCGGATCTCCGGATCGGCCTTCTCCACGTGAATGACGGCAGTATCGTCGTTGAGCGCTTCGCCCAGCGAGAAAGCCTGGGCCTTGCCGTCGATCGAAATCACTCCCCCGAGGAGATCCAGCTCAAAGAAGTGCGTGAGCGCTTCTCTGACCGCTCCCCATTCCCCCATGAGCCCCTGGTCGTCTTCGCATCGGCGCGCGCGACACCACCGGTCCGAGAGGTCGAGGCAGGCCGCGATGTGCCGCTCTTCGACCGGCTCGTAGGTAAATTCGTATTCCATCCTGAAGCGATTGATAAAGTTGCGCTTGGAGTGGTACTTCCTCCCGGCCAGGTTAATGAGATCTGCGGCAGCGTAGACATAGTCGAAATGTTCCCGGGCCTCCTCACTAATGAAATCACCGGAGGGCGTAAGCTCCTCGACGAGACGACGATCCGCCCGCTCGACCGTGGGCTTCGCTACGCCGCGGTCATGTTCGAGATACGTGAGAAGTCTCCTCGTGACGTCTGCCCGGGGGGACGGGCCAATGGGGGGAAGGGCGAACGCGCCGGAGCCCTCCGCGGATCCGATAAAGACCAGCCGATCCTCCAGGATCGACCACTCCCAGCCGTAGTACTCCCTCCAGATAAAGAGATTGGTAAACGTCAGCTCGGAGGTCTGGGGGCGGTAGTTATGGAAAACGTCGGAGATGATGCGTCGATCGGAAAGCTCTATCGATTTGAACTCGGGGAAAACCGGGGGCATTGCCTTATTCCTTCTTTGACGAGTAGGTGAACTATTCACCGACCGACGACCGATCGAGGTGCCCTGAGCGGCCGCGTCCTGGGGACGCGGCGGGCGGCGCTCCGTACCATTTTCGCCCCGTCCGCATCAAACCGTCAAACGAAACGGGAGCCGCCTCCGGAACACGATTGACGATGTTCCCAGTTCCATACTATCACGACAAGATAGTGTTGTCATCCTTTGGAGATGTATTGAATCTTTTTTAGGGTATTGGTCTCTTACGTGTCGGGGCGATGGTTATCCCCGTGACGCCATGGGCGTCAATATGGCGGGGGCAATCATGGTCTCCAAGCGCAGCGACGAGGAGTCCCCGGAAAAGACCCATGGGATCGGCAATATCGGCAAGGGGGGAAACGCACAACAATCGCTCGATGGACTCAAACAAAAGATGCCCGTTGCGCGTCTCTCCGATGCCTTTAGACGGCGGCCTGTTATTTCTGGATGAGGCTAAAGTAGCAGGTCTCGTCGCCCTTGGCCATGCATTTGGTCTCGCGAACCTGGTATACTCCCTTGCCGAATGCCCAGTCGACCATATACTGGGTAGTCCCCTCGTAAACGGCGCACATGGCGCGCTCGGATCTGTATCCGGTGCAGAGCAGACAGTCGGGGCAATCGAAGTCGACAAGCCCGTCTTCGCGCCGAACCAGCTTCCCCTTACCGGAGGCCGCACAGAAGATCTCCATAGATCTCAGGAATTTTTCGGTCGGCGTCAGATCCTTGAAGGCATCCAGGACGTGGCCTATCTCTACTGAGTACTTTATATTAGTATACCCGATGCGTCGCCATATCCCTATGGCCCCGTTCTGACCCACCAGGTTAATGACCTCGGCGTAGATCCTGGCCTGCTCCGGCACGGTCATGCACGGCTCCCAGGTGTAGCCCGGCGGGTTTTCGTAGATATGTGAAAAACCGATATTTCGAAAGAGGATCTTGGAACCGTTATCCCCCACAATTTCATGGATCCCGTCGATCGCCGCGCGAATTGCCATGTTTGTCGCCATTTTCGGTGCCTCTCCCATGATTGACCTCGATATGATGCCAATAACTCTGATCTGAAATCAACCGGTATATAGTGCGATGGCGGGATTATAGATTATTTCTTATACGATATCCAGAATGTTTTTTCATTTTTCTAAAAAAAGTATCCAGTTCTGCAAATAGTCGGCCCTCTTCACGTGAGATCTTCCGATTCTTGCGCCTGTTCCATCGCCGGCGCCGGCGGCACATGACCGGATAGGTCGGACTATCAGGGCGTAAACGTGTGACTCACGCGTGAAAATATTTGACATCACACTAAGATCATGTTAAAAAACACTAATCCAGTTCTTGGTGACTGCTGCCGGAGGCGCGAGAAGGAAATATGTAATCTCGTCCGGCGGCGACGTTTTGCCCGAGCGATATACATATAGATACCTACCTGTCGATTATGGAGGAGCTTGCACGATGGCGCACTGGGAAGTCGGAAAAATCGGCGCAAATGGGCCGATCAATGTCTTCCTTATCGAGGATGATACGGGGTTTGCCCGAATGGTCCAGGAGATGATTTCCGAGATCGAGGGCGGCCCTTTCACCTTCGAGCGGGTTGAGAACCTCGAAAAAGGAATCGAGCGAATCAAGCGAGGCGGAATAGACGTGGTCCTGCTGGATCTCCTGCTCCCGGACAGCGAGGGAATATTTACCTTTTTCAAGCTCCGGGAAGTAACAGACAATATTCCCGTCGTGGTGCTGTCGGCCCTCGAGGATGATGAGACGGCCATCCTTGCGGTGAGGGAGGGCGCCCAGGACTATCTCTTCAAGGGTATCATCAACCCGGCGGTCCTCGTCCGCTCGATCCGCCATTCCATCGAGCGCAAGCGAAACCGCGATGAGCTCCGACAGACCCGGGAGGAGCTCGAGGCGCTGCTTAAACAAAAAGAGGTGGAGATCGCCGACCTGAACAAGCGGCTTGCCGCCGCCCTCAGAAGCGGAAAATAGGCCGACGTCGCCGGTGATCTCCGATACCTGAAAGGATAGAAGGCGGCCGGTCGACTCTGCGCGGACGAATCTGCCGGGCAAGCATGAGGTCGCATCACTCTCCCGCGGAGGCGAGCGAGCGAAAGAGGTTTGATCAGACGAGGGAGTCCCCGTCTCAAGAAACGGCAAGCATATAAAAAAAGGCCCCTTTCAAAGGGGCCTTTGGCGTTTCGGACTCGGTCTACTTCGAAAGTGCCTTCACAAACGCATCGACCGACCGATCATAGGTCTTTTCGGCGTCGGGAGGGAAAAAGCATCCCGGTATCTGGTTTTTCTTCCGATGATGGGCGACGCATTCACAACATACGCCCTTCCGGGAGCAGGCGACGTATGTACAGCCGCATCGATCAAGGTTCCGATCCAAATATGTGCAGTCCATAAGAAATCCTTCTTCGGTAATGAGACCGGAGCCGCTCGCGGCAATCAGAGGCCGAGGAGGGCCTTCGGGTTCTGATCGGTCATCGCAGCAAACGTCGTCTCTTTGAGATTCAGCTCTTTGAGCTCTTTCATGATGCGGACCCTGGAAAGGAGTGGATAGTCGCTGCCGAACAGTACCTTGCCGGTCAAAGCCGTGTCGGCCAGACGCATGACCCCCTCGGGGATATACCTGGGCGCCCAACCGGCGATATTAAAGTAGACGAAAGGATTCCTGCGCACCACCGCCAGAGCCTCTTCCCACCAGGGGTATCCGAAATGGGCGATGACGAGCTTGAGCCGGGGGAAATCGACGGCCACGTCGTCCACTGACAGCGGGCGGCAATACTTTATCTTCGTTCCCGCATGAAACTGGGTGCCGGTATGGAAGAGGACGGGAACACCCAGCTCCTGGGCCGCCTCGTAGAGCGGGTAGATCATTCTGTCGTTGATGTCGAGCTCCAAGAGATGGGGCAGCAGCTTGAGACCCCTCAGCTTCAGATCTTTGACCGCCCGCTCGAATTCCTTCACGCCCTCTTTCCCCTTATGGGGATCGACGCTCGCAAATCCGATAAGCCGATCGGGATATCTTGACACCGTCTCGGCCACGAGGTCGTTGGAGACCCGGTATTTATGGATCGTTTCGGCGTCCACCGCCACGATAACCGCCTTGTCAACTCCGGCGGCATCCATATCCTTGATGGTATCCTCAATGGAGGGAAAGCCCAGGTCTTTGAACATGGCCTTGTAGCCCTCGGCCATCGCTTTGGGGAAGCTCTCGATGGCCTCTTTTGTCCAGAGCTGGGAGTGGGTGTCGATGATCATTGAGCTCTCCTGCTTGACGTTCCTAAAGATAAACCGACCCGGTGAGAAGAAAGTCCATATTATCCTTTCATGACTTCGCTTTCGATCAACTCCGCCATTGCCTTGATATCAGCGAGATCAATGACGGGCGCGTCGGCATCGATCGCTGCGTCAGCCGCCACGGCGATCAAACCGTCGGCCTCAGTGCACAACAGCCTATCACGAACGCCCTTGCGGAAGACCTCGATCTTGGGATGCCGGTCTTTCTTGAACCCTTCGGAGATGATGAGATCGACGCCGGAGATGAAGCGATCCCGAATCTCCTCAAGGGTCAGATCATGGTCGGTCTCGGCTATCACGGCGATCTTATCGGGGGACGACACCACGCTTACGGCGGCCCCGGCGTGCTTAAGCCGCCAGCTGTCCTTGCCCGGGGTATCGATCTCGAAACCGTGCACGTCGTGCTTGACCGCGCATATCCGATATCCCCTTCGCGTCAGCTCGGGGATGAGCTTTTCGAGGTAGGTGGTTTTGCCGCTGTCCGACCACCCGACGACGCTGATGATGGGGATCACCGTCCCTGCTCCTCCAGGATCTGTTTGGCCCGTTCGTAATCCTTGGGCGTGTTGATGTTAAAGAAAGAGGCCAGATCCGGGTCCACGCCGACGAGCTCGTCCTCTCTCACCAGCCTTACCCGTATATTCGACAAGAACGAGACAGCCCGCCGCTTATGGGAATTGATGCTCTTCTCGACGGCTGAAAGGCAGCTCTTTGAGTAGACCGCCAATAAAGGCTCATATTCTCCCCTGAAGTAGGGGACGACGGCGTCCGTGTTATCATATGCTCCGACGAGGTATTCGATAAGGGCCGGTCTGATAAACGGCATATCCGAGGCGGCGAAGAATGCCGCCCCTCCCTCAAGGTAGAAGAGTCCTGCGTGAATGCCCGCGAGCACCCCTATGCCGGACACAATGTCAGGCTTTGTCGGCAGCCCGAACCTGGCGTATTTATCCGGATCGTTGGTGATAATGAGCACCCGGGGGAATAGCGCGGTGAAGGTCGTGATCACGTGCTGGACGACCGGACTTCCGCCGAGGTCGAGAAAAGACTTATCAGTCCCCATTCGATGTGAAGCCCCGCCCGCGAGGATTACACCGGTCACCGATCTTGACATCTACTAGTCACCCGCCTTATCGGGTGGTTCGCCGGCCGACCCCGGAGAATGTTCCTTGAGCCATTTATAGTAGTCGTTTTCAAGCTTATTGAGCGCGGGATTCCGATTGATGAGTGAGCCGATCGGTATAATCTCGCCCGTGATTTTATACGGACGGCTTGCCCCAACGACGATCGTGGCCCGGCCGAGGCGCTTCCCTTTCTCGTCGCCGGACGCCAAGTAGGCCGTTCCGAACGGTGTAGGGATCGGGATTGGCTGGGGCTCGCTCGTCGTGATGATAAGATCAATTCCGCCGACAGCGACGGAAAAATCGTACACGTCCTTTCGATCCATGGCCAGCAGCGCCACGATGACAGTCGCCTTTTTCGAGAGCTCGGCGACCATCTTTTTCCCGGTTACCTCGGGATCGGTAAAAGAGAAGCTATCCCTGTCGTGGGCACCGGAGACGTTGCCGCCGGCGATCCCGAAAAATCCGACCTTCACTCCCCCGACGGTCTTGATTACAGATGTCTCGAAGATCGGGGCGTTGGTCTTTGATGAAACGATATTTGAGCTGATGATGGTAAAGCTCGACTCCTTTTTGATGTCGAGGAGAAAATCCAGGCCTGCGGCCAGGTCGTTGGGGCCGACGTTGGCCACGTCGTACTTCACCAGGCTCATCCCCCTGGCGACGTACTGGGCGGCAACCTTGTCGGCCTCTTCGGTTATCGAGAAGAGGTTGATGGAACGAAAAAGGAAGTTACCCGCATCTGCCAGGATGACATTGGGGTAGTCCTTCCTGATCTCATCGATCACGGTGGCACGCCGGGCGAAACCGCCCAGCCGCTTATTCTCTCAGCCGCAGGGGATGACTTCGCCGATGGTGTCGCACGAATGGACGATGGTGACAGTGGCCGCGAGGGCTGCGATCGGTGCAGCCAGGAAGACCAGAAAGAGCCCCAGCACTGCAAGCTTCTTCATGACGATTCGTACTCCTCCTACCTGTTTAAAAGGATACCGATCAGCAACACGATGAACCAGATGAGGGAAAGCCCGATGATCAGATTGGTGACGAGCCGGTATTTTCGCGCAACGTCGTTCTTTTTCAACAGCTGGATGTAGTAATAGAGGTAAAAGAAAAAGAGGACGGCAATCGTGGCGCCAAGTCCCAGGAAGATAATCAGAACGATCCTGGTCATGATCAGGTAACTCATCTCATACCACCTAATTCTTCTTTCCCCGTGCCGTGGCGATTATCTCCTTTATCTCGGAGAAGGGGGCTTCCGGTACGTAGGGAACGAAAACGAGACTGACCGCGTCGATCCGTCCCAGATAGGAAGCGGTGAGCTTCAGCTCCTCCGCGCCGACCGGTTTCCTGGTATCCCAGTCCATCACCTGAAGCTTTATGCCGATCCTCGCGGGGTCTCCAACGGTCGGAATAGCCCGGGAATTTATGTCGTTGAGCAGTCCGCCGACGGCATCGAGATCGGCCAATCCCCTTTCCCTCATTATCTGGCGATGATAGGACATAATGAACAAGTAATCGGCGCCGCTTTTCAGGAGCTCGCCGATATCCTGTGAGAACCACGCGAGTCCGTTCTCGGGCCGGGATACCGATTCGTAGTAGATGTTCACAGCGAATTTCAGGTCGGGCCGAACCTCTCGCGACCCCTCGATAATCGCCCGGGCAACCGCGGAGAGCCGAGCCGCCTTGAATCGAGACCATTTCCAGAATGAGTCGGTGTATCGCTCAGTGTAATATTTGGAGCCATCCGGGGAAGGGTAGGGGTTTGTGTAAAACGCCTCCGGGCGTATCGGAGAGCCGAAGAGGGTCTCGGCCGTGTCACCCATGCCCTCATTGTGTTTAAGTATCAAATCATCCTGAAAAAGGATGCCATCGATGTCATAGGCCGCAAGGTCCCGGTAAAGCGCGACGAGGTCCGCGACCTCTCGGTCGTCAAAGAGGTCCCTGCCCAGGGCGGGGATGACCATCCTCTCCTTGAAATCATATGCCCACAATCGTCGGGCGCCACCACCCCAGGCGGCTTTCCGGGTGGTCATCCATGCCCATATATCGAGGCCGTTCTTTCTGGCGGCATCGATCATCGGCGAAAGGGCGTCGGCCACGACCGGGGCCCGATCCGTGTTGAAATAAACGCCGGCTTCAGCTTTTGGCGCGATAAAGGGATAGAATCGATCTCCCGTATTATGAAAGACCCTGACGATAACCGTATTGACGCCGGTCAGGGCGATCCTTTTCATCTCGTCGTCGAGCCCCGTTTTGGTCTTGGAGGTAAAAAGGAGGACCTGGAAGCCCATAATGCGCGTGGAGTTCGAGGTTGGATTCGACGATTCACGGTCGATCGTCGAGATTTCGTCTTTCGGCGGTTCGAGTTCCCTGGTGGAGTGGAATCTCTCTGAGGATGGAGGAACGGTTGTCCTCGGCGAGCAGCCGAACAACAGCACGGCCGACGCCACAGCGACGGCAACGGGTACGACGACACGCTGCTTATTTATCGTCATAGAAAAAGTATAACGCGGGCCGGTGAACAAATCAAGGGTTATTGAAAGTAAGCGGGGAGCTCTTTGATATCTTCGATGATGATTTCGGCCCCGGCGTCGGCAAGGTCCTGTCTGGTCCCGAACCCATACGTCACGCCGCACGGGATTACCCCCGCAGCCTTCGCGGCCTGGATGTCGTCGGTGGTATCTCCCACCATGACGGTGCGGGATGGGTCGGCCTTGAATTGCTTAAGGGCAAAGATGATGGGGTCGGGATTGGGCTTCATGCTTTTTGCGGTGTCGGCCCCCACAATGAGATCGATCTTGTCGGCGATCCCCAGCCCGAGGACGACGCGCTCGGCCATCGACTTGAGCTTGTTGGTCACAACGGCTTTCTTCTGAGTAATCGCGGAAAGAGTTTCCACGACGCCGGGAAACGGCTTGGTAGTGTCCAGAAGATGTTTGTCCAGGTGCTCCAGGTAGACGCGGAAGGTCTCGTATTTCGCTGCGCCGTCGCCGGTAAAGTTTGAGAGGAGCTTAGAGACTCCTTTGCCGATGAGGGCGACGATGTCATCTTCGGGAAGCTCTGCGAATCCGAAGGAGACCAGGGTTTGGTTTATGGCCGTCACCAGATCCTTCTTGGAGTCCGAAAGCGTCCCATCCAGGTCAAACAGAAAGAGATCCACCTCTCTCCTCGTGTTCCTTTTTTCCATAGCGATGTACTATTCCCAGGCGATTCGGTTTGCGGGGCGGCCCGACCGTCCTTTCGGGTCGGGGCGCGAAAGTTTTTGAACTATAGCATTAGAGAGGAGGTATTGTCAACATAAGATGCTGAAAGGAAGAGGGATTTTTCCGTTCGCCGTTATCATTTTATGGTAGTATGATATGCTGTTTTGGTAGATCAGGACAGATAGGAATGTTGATAGGCGGCAGTATGAAGCGTGACGTACTCCTGGTCGGGGCAAAGGAAGCGGATATTGCTTTCATGACGGATCTCCTGAAGCAAAACGCTCTTCCTTTTTCGGATATTCCCGAAAAAAAGGATTCGCTCTTTCTGGCCCGATCCGGGAGCCTGGTCGTCGGGATAGGCGGGGTTGAGCTCCTGGGGGAATACGGGCTCTTGAGATCGCTGGCGATTAAGGAAGAGGAACAGGGCAAGGGGTACGGGCTGGCGGTTGTAAAGGGATTAATGAACCACGCCCGACAGGGGGGCGTCAGGGAACTTTACCTCCTGACGACAACCGCAACGCCATTCTTTGAGCGTATCGGTTTTGAGAAGGTGAGGAGAGACCGAGCCCCGTTTCCGATCACGCAAACCAGTGAGTTTACCGGCCTCTGACCCGATTCCGCGGACCTGTTGGTCAGCAGGCTTGGATAGCGGGCAACTCGATAAAGCCGAAACCGCCTCCCGCGTCATCGCGGTCGGCCTCAGGGCGTTACCTTCCACGGCATCCTTACCCGAGCCTTTATCCGCGCTTCTCGAGATACCGTGCGATCATCCGGGCAGTCTCCCGAAAGATCCTATCCCGATTAATTGGAACCTCATAGAAGAGGAGGTACTGGATGATCTCGTCGATGGTCTTGTGGACGACAAACTGAACGGCGGGCGTATCGGCAACGTCAATCCTATCCCTAAACCGGTCGAAGAAGGCACCCACGACGGCCTCCTCGCCCCGACGCTCCAATTCGGCGTATATCGATCCCGCCTGATCGTCCAGGAGAGACATGATGACGCAGTCCAGATGCAGCTTTCGACGCTTGTTGACGATCTCGAAGAATCGCGTGATGACTCCGTAGATGAATTCCTCAATATCGGGATCGTCCGGCCAGGTCTCTGTCGATATGGTTGAGGAAAGCGCGCTTCAGCTCAGCAGAATAGAGCGCGAACACCTCGATGAATATTCTTTTCTTGTCGGCAAAGTAGGCGTAGACGGTTCCTATGGAAACGCCGGCCGCCGCCGCAATGTCCCTCATCCCGACGGCGTCGTATCCTCGCTCGGAAAAGAGCTCAAACGCGGCGTTGAGGATCTTCTCTCGCTTCTCCTGTGCCCTCGGCTGAATGGGAGTCCTGGTTGAGGGTTTGACACGTATGGGCAGGTTGTCTTCATCCATCCGAATCGATCCTTTCGAAGCTTGTCGACAGTCGCGGAAACAATACTAATTATAAGACAGACATAATGATATGACAAGAAAAATATGAACAGAGTTCACTATATGCTTGACAGAAAGGCGATCTGGATGTAAAAGTATATGTGAACACTGTTCATGTATCTATGGCACGACCTTACTGTTGTCTTGAGGTATGACAAAATCGGTCCCGAAGAAACGGGCCAAATCCACAAGAAATGGAGGCAACTATTATGCAGTATAAACCTCACGTGGGATACTATCATCTTCACGATGAAATCAATATGAACTTCCAGCTCAACCGTCCCCTTGCCTTCGGAGGAGGCAAGATCGATGAGATCAGATCGGCAGCCCATCGAATCGGCGACCTCTCCGACTGGAAACGGGAATTCCTTTTGCTCGCCCAGACGGCCGAGCAAGACGGGAGAAAGGGCGATGCCGCCGCCTACATACGCCTCGCCGAGTTTTTTATGACTGCAGGCGACCCGGATAAGGAACGGGCCTATGACCGATTCATCGGCCTGTTTCACGAATATCATAAAGCCGACTACGACACAGGCTCTATCGTCGAGGATCGGATCCCGTTTGACGGCGGCTATCTTCCGGTGATGCGACTGCCTGTTATCAACGGAAGGAAGAAGGGAATCCTCGTTGCACACGGGGGATACGACTCCTTCATCGAAGAGTTATACCCCCTGCTGGACTACTTTCGCAATAGTGGGTTTGAGGTGATCGCTTTTGAAGGGCCGGGTCAAGGCGGATGTCTGAGAAGATACGGACTCACCATGACGCCGGAATGGGAAAAACCCGTAGGTGCCGTGCTGGATCACTACGGCCTCTCAAACGTAACGCTCCTGGGCATATCGCTTGGCGGTTATCTCGCGCCGAGAGCTGCTGCTTTCGACAAGAGGATCAGCGCGGTAATCGCTTACGACGTAATCTTTGATTTCTTCGGGTGTATCGCCGCTGCGCGGGGGAAATTCTTCGAGACGGTCATCAGGGGACTCGTAACGTCGAAGGTCGCACCCCTCCTCAATGTCATCGTTCGTGCGCGCATGAGGCGGGATCCTTTTGTCTTTTGGGGCGTCAGCCAGGGAATGCATGTCTTTGGAGTTAAAACGCCCTATCGCTATTTCAGAGAGGCGATGAAATATAACACGCGTGCCATCTCCCATCTCGTTACCCAGGATTTTCTCCTGATGGCAGGCGCCGAAGATCACTTCGTACCGGTCGAGATGTTCTTCAAACAGGCGCGGGCTCTCACCGGAGTGCGATCGCTGACCTGCAGGCTATTTACCGAGCAGGAAGGGGCTCAAAATCACTGCCAGGTTGGGAATATCGAGCTGGCGCTTTCGTTCATCGTCTCCTGGATGGATGAGCTGAGAAACAGGAAATCGCAGCCGTCGGGCCCGGGTGCCGGCGTCACGCCAAGATAAGCGTTGGAGGCGCGTCCCACGCTGCGGTATGGGCGCGTTGCCGCCACGGTAAGAAGATTGTATCCGGGACGCTGTCAAGAATGCCCTTGACAGCGTCTCACGTTTGTTGATAAAGGAGTAGTATATGAGGTATTGAACTCCGATTGAGGACGGCAACATATATGGAACGGAACGGCTGAATATCGTGCCGAAGACGTTTACATGTCCGACGGTCGGAACGAGCCGATGGACCAATCCCGTCCTTACCCGAGACACCGATAGAGCGCGGTCGGTTTCGACACAGCGATCCACTATCGATCCTTACGGGCTGGTCTATAATCGCCCGGCCGAGTGTCACTACGGCCGGGCGGATTCCTTTCGACTATTTTGCTTTCTGCGGGAGGCATACCATGGTCCGGGAAAAATCGCATCTTTTGCTCACACCGGAGGAGATGAGGAGCCTCGGTTACCGGACGGTCGATGCCATTGTCGACCACCTGGCAGGCCTGAGGCAAAAGCCCGTTTCGGGAGGAGCGACGAGGGCCGAGCTCGATCGGGTCTTCAGGGAGCCGCTCCCGGAGGCGGGCATCGATCCGCAAGAGGTCCTGAGGTTCGTTGAAGAGCGGGTACTTACCGGAATCATGCATCTGGACCACCCGCGTTTTTTTGCCTTCGTCCCCGGTCCCGGCGGTTTCGTCGGGGCGATGGCCGACGCACTGGCTTCCGGATTCAACGTCTTTTCCAGCACCTGGCTGGAGGGCCCGGCGGCGGCCGAGATCGAGCTCGTGACAATCGACTGGCTCCGGGCAATCTACGGTATGCCGGAGGGGGCCAAAGGGCTTTTCGTCAGCGGCGGATCGGCGGCTAACCTGACGGCACTGACGGTCTCACGCCACATAATCCTCGGCGACGATTTCGGCGACGGGGTTGTCTATTTCTCGGACCAGACTCATTCGTCGGTGGTGCGGGCGCTGCGCGTCCTGGGATTTGCCCCTGGCCAGATCAGGATAGTCCATACCGACGGGCGCTTCCGGATCGATCCCGGGAGCCTCGCTGCCGAGATCGC
This sequence comes from uncultured delta proteobacterium, assembly GCA_963809875.1. Lineage (GTDB taxonomy): Bacteria > Desulfobacterota > Zymogenia > Zymogenales > Zymogenaceae > JAFGAS01. Next base: position 720,010 of record CAWELC010000005.1, read on the forward strand.
GCGTGACCGGGAAAACGGGAAGCGGCCGTTCTGCGTGGTAGCCAATGCCGGGACCACCAATACGGGCGCGGTGGACCCCATAAGGGAACTATCGGCAATTACGAGAGACGAGGGGATGTGGCTTCACGTTGACGGGGCCTATGGGGCGGCGGCGATACTCTCCGAGACGGGGAAAGGAACTGCTGGAAGGGCTATCGGCCTGCGATTCGCTCGCCGTCGATCCCCATAAGTGGCTCTTCTGCCCGTTTGAGATCGGGTGCGTTCTCGTGCGGGACGGGCGTCTCCTCAAGGACACGTTCCACATCATGCCGGAGTACCTCAAGGATACCGAACGGGTAGAGGAGGCATTCAACTTTTGCGACTACGGCATCCAGCTGACCCGGGGATTTCGTGCCCTGAAATTATGGATGACGCTCAAGACGTTCGGGCTCAAAGCGGTCAGGGAGGCGGTCTCGGCGGGCATAGAAAACGCCCGGATCGCCGAGCGGATCATAACCGAGTCGTCCAACTGGGAGGTGGTGACGCCCGCTCAGTTGGGCATTGTCACCTTTAAGACCACAATAAAAGGCCGTACGCCCGCCGAGATCGACGAGCTGCACAGATCCATCGTCCAGAGGCTGATCGATGACGGCTTTGCTTTTCTCAGCTCAACGGTGCTGTCGGGCAGGACGGTGCTTCGGATGTGCACGATAAACCCGAACACAACGAGCCAGGATATCAGCCGAACGATCGATCACCTTGACGGCATTCTCGGGGAGCTATCGGAATAAACGGGCGGGCTTGATAGGGGTAAAGACGTTGGAAAGGGCGGACCGAAAATAGGGTGATAGTGGGGGCGCCCCGTAAGGGCGCCCCCGTTTTTTATTATTGACCCGTCTTTTCGACCGCCAGCGCTTCGAGCTTCTTGAGGTCGACCTTGGCCATCATGATGTCTGATTTCGAGAGCATGCCGATGATCCAGGGGAAATCGTGCTTGATGCTGCTGGTGTAGTACGATACGTAGGCGTCGTCTCCGCGAATCACGACGCCGGGGTAGGACGTATCGCCGTCGCTCGGGAGGTCGGAGAGCCACACAAGCCGGTCTTCCTCGACGAGGAAGAGGGAGGTCCGTTTCTTAGAAAGGATGCTCCCGGTCTCGAAGAGGAACGGCTTCTTGCCGGGCTGGTAACGTCCGACCGCGTAGACGCGGCCGTTGTAGGAGAAGAGGTAGGGGCCGTCCAGCCGAGTGACGGTGCTGTGGCTTTCGGTCCACTTCGTGTACGGGGGAGACGCGACGGCGATGAGGGTGTTGCCCCGATTATCCCCAAAATAGTAACCCGCGACCTCGAGCCGTGCCGTAGCCAGGAGTCTGCCGTCAGGGAGGAACTCGATATCGGTCTCGTCGTTGAAGTCGCCGTCATGGATGTCGGAGACCTTCTTCCAGTTGAAGCCGTCTGCTGACTTCAGCAGAATCGATTTGCCGTGTTCGTGCCAGTAAGCCGCCACGTACCACGTCTTACCTCCGTCGGGTGACTTTGGCCGCCAGAAGAGCCAACCATCCTGATTGACGCTCACCATCGGCCCCCAGGTAATTCCGTCGGCGCTCGATGTTACGAGGGTGAAATAGGGCTCGGCCTCGGGGAAATTCTTGTTCTTCAATGAATAGATGAAGAGCTTCCCGCCGATCACCGCAAATTTTGGGTCGCGAATATCCTCTCCCGGGTTCTGGAACTCGGTGACCTTCTCCCATGTCCGGGCGTCAGGAGATTTCCAGAGGATAAGCCGTGTCTTTACAGAGCCGAAATGCCACGGCGCCGATGCATGGATGAGCCAAAAGGAATCTTTCCAGTAGATCATATCGGTATTGGAGTTGTGCTTGCCGTCGGCCACGGCGGGCCACGTCTCGGGATTCAGTTCCTTAGATACGTCGGACTTGTTTGGCCTGAGATAGAAGATGAGAAGGATAAGGCCAACGGCCAGTATTACCGTCAAGATTGCCAAACCCAGCCATTTTAATGCTTTACCGATAAACCGTCCCATGAAGTCTCCTCCATACTTAGATGATGCAAAGGCGACTCTTCCCTGCGAGGGGAGAGGTTACGAGCTGAGTCAGTTCAAGGTCGCATCTATTGCGCGATGCGCTCCATCGCCAGCGCCTCGAGCTTCTTGAGGTCCACCTTGGCCATCATGATGTCGGATTTAGAGAGCATGCCGATGATCCAGGGGAAATCGCGCTTGATGCTGCTGGTGTAGTACGATACGTAGGCGTCGTCTCCTCTGACGACCACCCCGGCATAGGACGTATCGCCGTCGCTCGGGAGGTCGGAGAGCCACACAAGCCGGTCTTCCTCGACGAGGAAGAGGGAGGTGCGCTTCCTGGCCAGGATGCTCCCCGTCTCGAAGAGGAACGGCTTCTTGCCGGGCTGGTAACGTCCCACCGCGTAAACGCGGCCGTTATAGGAGAAGAGGGCGGGGCCGTCGAGTCGCGTTACGGTGCTGTGTTGGTAGCTCCAGGTCATGAAGGGAGGCTCGGCCGTCGCAATCAGCGTGTTACCGCGGTTGTCGCCGAAGTAGTAGCCCGAAACCTCCAGACGCGCCGTCGCGAGCATCCTTCCGCCAGGGAGGAACATGATGGCGGTTTCATCGTTTACGTCCCCGGAGTAGATGATAGAGTTGACCTCCCAGTTAAGCCCATCTTCGGACCTAAGGAGCGCTGACTTGCCGTGTTCGTGCCAGTAAGCGGGTACGTACCAGGTCTTGCCGCCGTCGTCCGATTCGGGCCGCCAAAAGAGCCAGCCTTCCGGTTTCATGTCCACAAACGAGGTCCACGTCTTGCCGTCCTCGCTCGCCGCGGCCACCGTCAGATAAGGCTCCGCTTCAAAGGCGGTGTTCTTGAGGGCGTAGAGAATAAGGCGATCTCCAATAACGGCAAGTTTGGGATCACGGATATCCTCGCCCGGGCTCTGGAACTCGGCGACCTTCTCCCATGTCCGGGCGTCCGCCGACTTCCAGAGGATGAGCCGGGTCGTTTCCGAGGCGAAATGCCACGGGGCCGAGGCGTGGATAAGCCAGAAGGCGTCCCTGAAAAAGACGAGATCGGTGTTGGAGTTGTGCCTGCCGTCGGAAACGGCGGGCCACACTTCGACGCCGAGTCCATCGGCAACCGTCGAATGATTCGGCCTGACGAACGAGATGCCGATGAAGAGAATAATGAGGAGGATAAGGAGTCCGACCGCGACCAGAACAGTCTTCAAGATGCCTCGTAGTATGCTTTTCGGCATGGTTTTCTATGCCTCCGCCAGTGGAAATTTTTCACATACTATCACGGGGCGGGGGCGGAGGCAATACCCTTTTGGAGAAGTGTCCCGGAAAGGGAGGAAGAAGGAGCGTCAGCCACAGCTGGTGATTTTAGGAATCAGGGGATACGCGCGAGCTGCCTCGGATTCGGCGTCGGCGTTTCCGGACAACGATTCTTAATCAGAACAGTATTGGGGCGCCACGCTTCCTCCCTCGCAGCCTGAACGCGGCTATCGCCGCACGCTGCCTCCGAGTACCTTCCGGAATATGGAGGGCCCGCCGGGGACTAACCCCGCGATCCTTGCCCTATCTGCGACTGCCCGACAAGGCCCCTAAATACTCTGCAACGATGTAGTAAAATTTCAACATGCACATTGCATCACGACAACAGGCATCGCATAGCGGTGCGGAGAGTTCCCATTTATTGATATAATATGCCAGCATAAGCGGTTGATATCATGTAATATATACTACTCCAAGCTCATCGATCAGCGGATGTGAATAATCGCGATAATCCCGCCTGCTCGACCCGTGCGTATAGTGCGCCCGCGAAATAGGGGCGAATCACGGTTGATCCGGACAAAATGTAACCGGCCGGAATTATTAGAGTTTTCTAACCGTTACGGAAACGTGCGCAATGGCACGCATATTGCTATAAAAAGTGTACGAAATATTGTCACTCAGGACAAACTGGAGACGGTAATAAAAGGACCTGTATCTCAACAGAATCGTCCCTAAACGACAACGTCTCTGCTCCATTACCCCGGGTTGATCCCATGATGTATGAAACCACCGCGACTCAGAAGCGGGTTGCAACTAAATAGTCAGACATGCCTATGAGGTGTACATTATGAAAAAGAAGCATTTGCTGTACGTTTTTGCGATCGTCGGCGTTCTCCTTTCCCTGACGATGGGATCGGGGAGGCTCGCGGCCGCGCCGGAGGCGGCGCCGGGGTCGGCGCCGCAGGTAGGACCGGCGGCCGAAGATACCAAGCTACCGATCTATGCGCGGCCGTCTGTCAGGTTCGGCACAGACGATCGAACGCTCTATATCATGGACATCCTGATTCCGCTCTACCAGGGTCAGAAGAATGTCCTCTTCTTCAACCCGAGGTTTACCGCCCAGGACATTGACGGGTGGGAGACAAACCTCGGCCTCGGATATCGCCATCTCTTCCTGAATGACCGACTTATACTCGGCGCCAACGTCTTCTACGACACCCGCGAGACTTCCTGGGCCACCTACCACGACCAGATCGGGATGGGCCTTGAGGCGATGGGAGAGATACCTATCGGCTCTCTCGATCTCGGCCTGACGGGGAGGTTCAACTACTACATCCCCCTCACAGACCCCATCACGACAAATCGGTCTATCGGCGGCGGCACCGGTTCGGGATTCATCTTCCGGGAGGGAGGGATCTATTCTGTCGGAAGCGGGCTTTCGGTATGGAGTGTCGAGGAGGCGCTTGAGGGATTTGATGCGGAGGCGGGATTCCGGGTCCCCTATCTTTCGAACTACGTGGAGACCTGGGTCTACGGGGGAGGATACCACTACAGCGGCAGGTTCGTTAAAGACATCGACGGGTTATTCGGCGCGCCTGGAGGTGATCCCCACCGATTTCCTGAGGTTCAACTACGAATATCGTGAAGACCGCACGAACAAAGGGGAGCACTACGGCGAAGTGACCGTCGAGATCCCCTTTTCGATCGACAATCTTATTGCCGGCAAGAACCCGCTGGAGGGCTTCGGCGCTCGGTTCGGTGGATCGCGCAGCATGCATGATCGGCTCGTGGAGCCGGTCAGGCGCAATGTTGATGTCGTCGTCAAGGGAGAGACCGGCGGCGGGCCGGTCGACGAGCTGGTAATGCCGGTGGTCTTTGTAAGCGATACGGCGTCCCCCGGCAGCGGGGACGGCACTTTTGAGACACCCCTACGCCTCCATCGACGAGGCGATGGGAAACTCCCGGCTTATCAGTGGGAGCGCCCACACGATCCACGTGATGGATCACGGGGGAGCCGGCGCCTACGCGGGGGAGGGAGCGTGACCCTGTCCGATCTCTTCATCTGGGGTTCCGGCTTCGCGTATCCCTCCTATAGTCCCATCAGCAACTTCCTCTACGGGATGCCGTATATCGACAGCACCCTTTCCCTGTCGGGCAGCAATATCTCCGTCAGGGGGCTCGGTTTTGACGTGGACGGGGCCGCGATCGACGTGCTCGGCGGCGAAAACATCTTCCTGGGCGACAACGACTTCGGGCCCTCGTCCATCGGCGTGAGGCTTGGCGGCGGTTCGACGACTACGATCGCTTCGACCAATAGTTTCGGCTCGGGGGGCTCCCGGATGGTCGGTACGGGGATCCTCGTTGACGGCGGTATGGGGAGCATCGGGCCGAATAACTTTTATGTCACCGGTACCGGGATAGAGTTCCGATCCGGCTCGGGCCTTTCCGTCCTGGGCTCCACCTTTGACCTGGGCGGCCCCGGCGACACCGGCATCGTGGCCTCCGGCGGGACCGGTGGGTCGTTCGGCGGCAATACCTTCACCGGGACGGGCACGGGGATAACCTTTACGGCAGGCTCCGGGACGACGGTATCCGGCAACGTCTTTGGCAGCGAGCTGGCCCGCCTGGTCGGGACCGGCATCAACATCGTCGCCGGGACCGACACCGCCCACGACGCGATCGACGGCAACGATCTCTACGTCGACGGGATAGGTGTCCTCATTGCAGGGGACGAATCGGACCTGGCCATAACCAACAATACGATAGATACCAACTACTACGGTGTCTACGGGAACGCGCCGGACAACCTCGGCGCGCCGGGAACCCCTCTTACGGTAACGGGTAACAGGATCACCGTGGACGGCACCGGAGGGGCGAGGGACGTCGCCGGTATCTACCTCCGATCGGGCGGTAACATCGACGCGACGATTACGGGCAACGACATGACCGGCGGGGTCAAGGGAGACCTGGCTGCCTCCGGCGTTGACCTGGAGGCGGCGGGAGATATTAACGGATCGGTCACCGACAATGACCTCTCGGGGGGTGTTATCGGCACGGAGACGTCCTCCGGGATCGTCCTGTCTTCCACTAATGGCGCTATCGGCACGGAAGCGGACCCGGTGGAAGTACAGGGAAACGAGCTCTTTGTGGCGGCGACCGGCGCCGGCTCCGACGCCTATGGTATCCTGCTCTCGGGGACGACGGGTGTCTTTGCCGATGTCACGGGTAACGATCTTTCCGCGGGGATCATCGGAAGTCGGGATGCCCACGGCATCTCCCTAAGAACGACAAAAGGTGATATAGGCTCGGCGTCGGCTCCCGTCTCGATTACGGGAAATACGATCTCGGCTATAGGGGGCGGTATAGCCGACGGCATTTCGCTTGATGCACGGGACGCGGATCTCACCGGAAATAACATCTTCGCGTCGATCATCGGTAATAACCTTTCCGCCGGGATCGTGGGTAACCTGAGGGCCTTCGGCGTATATATGAGGGCCGATACGGGGACGATCGACGCCACGGTAACCGACAACAACCTCGTTGTCGAATCCACCGGCCCCAACTCCGACGCGGCCGGTATCTTTGCCCTCGGGGACGTCGTGAGCGGCACGTACAGTGTCGGGACGGGGAGCATCGCCGTGACCGCGCCGAGGAACGCCTACGGGATCATCGACGCCGAGATCGTGGACGATCTGGCCGAGCTCAATACCCTGATTACCTCCGATACGAGCGGCTGGACCTATATCAGGAACGGGACGTACAGCGGGACGATCAACGCCGTCAACCGCGGCCTCACGCTGTGGGGCGAGGGGTACGACATGTACGGCATGGGATCGACCGGCTATCCGACGTTCAACCGGATGCTCACGCTGGCCGCGCCCTATAGCGAGGTGATGGGCCTCAGGTTCGTCAATACCACCGACAACGTCGGGATAAACATCACCAACGGCACCGGCGTGACGATCCGCAACAACATCATCTCGCTCAGCCGCAGCAGCACCTCTTACGGCATCTACGCGACCAATCCCGCCGGGATAGGGACCGCGGTAAGCCCGCTGATCATCAGAAACAATACCATCACGGTTGCCAGCAACCCGGACGGCTACGGCATAAGCCTCAGCTCGGTACGGACCTCCGGGTCTGGGGAAAACAGGATATTTGCCCTCATCGAGAACAATATCCTGAACATCTCCGGCAACAACTACATGCGCGGCGTGCATCTGAACGCAAACTACAGCGGCACCGGCACCACGGGGTCAAGCTACATCGGCTCGGCCGACAATCCGGTCGTGATCCGCGGTAACACGATCCGCGCGTACTCTACTTACGGCAACGCCTACGGAATTATCGAAGAGGCGCGCACCGGGATCTTCACCGACATCATCAACAACGACATGGCCTCCACCGGCGGGATCAGCGGGTACGGCAGCACCTATGGGATCTACCTGAATAACCCGACGGCCAACGTCGGGTCCATCGGGTCGGAAGCCGCACCGGTCATCATCAGCGGAAACGCGATTACGGCCAGGGGCACCGATATGTACGGTGGGATAGGCTACGGCATCAATATTAGATCCCAGAACAACCTATTTGCCGACGTCACCGACAACAATATGGCGGGCGGCGTCGGCATCACGGGGCTTGCGGCCTCCGTCGGAATAGGCCTGACATCGGTCAACGGCTCGGTCGGCTCGGCTGCGGCGCCGGTCATCGTGGACAACAACCTCCTCCACGTCACCACAACCGGAACCAATCTTACGTACGCCGTGAGCGCCTACGGGGTCAATATCAGCGGAAAGACCGGCCTCTTCACCGAGGTGACGAACAACGATATGTCGTCGGGTATCGTGGCGCCGCGATACGCCTACGGGATCTACCTGACCACTACAACCGGGGATATCGGATCCAGGACGCTTCCCACCCTTATCTCGGGAAATAGGCTTAACGTGACGGCTACTACTACTGCCCTGACCTATGCCACCGGCTACGGGATCTACGAACAGGCCCAGGCCGACCTCTTTGGTCATGTTATCGACAACACGATTATCGCGAAGGGCTATACGGCGTACGCTGCGTACTTGAGGACAGCGACCTCCACTGGAACGATCGGCGACTTCGCCAGCTCACCGCAGGTGCCGTTCCTGTTTACCGGAAACAGCGGGAGCGTGGACGGAACCAACGCGGCGCGCTACATGCTCTACCTGTATTCCAGGCAGCACCGCCGGGCAACTACGTGGACCTCAGCAGCTGGTCCTCCAACGTATTTACCCCCTACAAGAACGGCGTCGTCAGCAGTTGGAGCGGCAACTACGGGCCGAGCGCCGAGGTATACGAGAACTTCGCGGGCCCGCCGTGGACCACCAACATGATCAACCCGTAACGACGAGACAATCGGAGAAGCAGAAAAGGGGGCGAAAGCCCCCTTTTCTCATTTGTCTCGTTCTCGAACGTCAATTATCCGGCAATTCGATAGCGTCTTCCTTCCTTAATGATAAATCCTTCTGCAAAGAGATCCTGCAACATATTCCTGATTCGATCTTCCTGCATCGGCAGGGCCGCGATGATCTCCGATGTCGGTCAGACTGAGTTCCGTCAGCCTCGACAAGGAGCCTGAGGATCGCCCCCCGGATCTCGCGGTCGGAGCCGTGAAAGGAGATTGCCGGGCATGGTGGGCGCTCCTGCGGCTCGGATTGCCGGTCGTTTCCTTCAACATCACGCCGTAATCCATGAGCGCCCAGTACCAGATCCGCGGGTTGTCCCGATCGAGCGTCGCTTTGATGAGGGGGAGTATCTGGGCGTCCCGGACGGAATCCTGTTCAGGGAAGAAATGATGGATGAAGACCGACCTGATATTGGTCTCTATGAAGACGGCGGGCCTGTTAAAGGCAAAGGCGATGATCGCCCCCGCGGTGTTGGGTCCGATGCCCGGGAGTCTCACGAGCTCGTCCTGGGAGTCCGGAAGCCTCCCCGCGTATCGTTCCATGACGGCGCAGGCGATCTCCTTGAGATAGAGGGCCCGCCGATTGTAGCCGAGCCCCCGCCAGGAGGTGAGGACGTCGACGAGAGGGGCGGCGGCAAGAGACGCGAAGTCGGGAAACGTCGCAACAAATGGTCCCCATTTGGCAAGGACCCGGCCCACCTGCGTCTGCTGAAGCATCACCTCGGAGACAAGGACATTATACGGATCATCCGTCCGGCGCCACGGGAAATCCCGGCCGTGGGCGCGGTAGTATTTCAGTACCTCTCGCCTGAATGTGCTGATTTGCGCCTTTGATAACGTCCGGAACTCTGTCGGAGAGGCACGTCGAGATGAACCGCTCGTCATGACGCCGACTCGCGGTTGAGAAGGAGTGAGAGGGGACACCCCCCGCACCGAGGCTCCCGCAGCTCCGCAGAATTCCTTTCCCACGGCCACGATAAGTGCGTGATACTCGTTGAAAAGAGGGGCGTCCGGAGGGAGGTTATCCATGAAAAGGGAGCGCAGGGCTTCGTAGCCCACGTTCATCTGCACGAAGCCGTGCCGGGCCATCACCCGTCTCGTATAGGCGTCCACGACGAACGTCGGATGCCCGCCCGCATAGAGCAGGATGCTGTCGGCGGTCTCCGGACCGATGCCCGAGACCGAAAGGAGCTCTTGCCTCTTTTCGGCGAGGCCGCCGGAGAGGGAGGCGAAAAAGTTCCCTCCATATCTTTCCTCGATGTGGCCGACGTAGTTCGTGAGGCGACGGGCCTTGACGGTATAACAGCCGGAGGGTCGTATCAACCGGGCAAGCTCGGGCTCGGGGACGCGCGAGAACCCTTCGACCGTAAGGGCATTCCTCCGCCTGAGGTTCTCAATAGCCCGCTCGACGTTTCTCCAGTTCGTGTTCTGGGTGAGGATGGCACCGAGCGCCATCTCGAACGGGCTGTCGGCGGGCCACCAGTGCTGGGAGCCGAAAAAGGCCAGGAGCAGGCGGAACGTCTCCATGAGGCTGCCGGAAAGGTCCGGGTCGCATGCGCGTCCGCGAATGCTTCTTGCCCGACTATCGGTCGGATCGGACAGTGACAAGGGCACGCTCCGATAAAAAAGGAGCCGTTTCGGCTCCTCGTAAGGTCTTTCTTCGTGTGTCCGCGGACGATTGCCCGAGCGGCGCGAAAAGTCCCCGGACCCTTCATCCTATCCCTTGTCGATGCGAAAGTCCCCGGTTGCCGGATCGTACGTCAGGATATAGTAGGTCTGGCTGTTGCGGTCTTTAAACCTGGTCTTATAGTCGGTATTGGTCTTCGCCTCGTTGAGAATCATCTTGAGGTATTCCTTCTTGTCTTCATTTTCTTTGAAGAACTTCAGCTCTTCAATTCCCTGAGGGTCACCGACGAGTTTCATACCGACCGATTTGTAAACAGCATTTGAAAATATAATTACCAGAATACGGGCCCAATGTCAATATCGAATCAGATTTTGTGGGCTCGAATAAGCATAAAGCAGAGAAGCGCCGAAACAAGAAACAAGATGCCTGATGCCGCGCGGTATAAGGACACCTCAGTAGAAACTGTTTCGGTAGACGATATAAAAGAAGACCGCCAGGGCGACCGGAAGCACGGCGTAGGGTGCGTAGCGTAGGTTGAGAAAGATCGAAATTGCCCCCGCGACCGCAATCAGGGCGAAAAAGAGGTGCACCCTTTCTTCGATGCCGGCCCCGCTTTCGCCCGCCATACCCAGTATCTCGGTAAGGGAGGCAAGAACCAGCACAATCCCCGCGGTGGTCCTGATCTTAACACGCAGGGGGTATCTCCGTTTAGTGACCATGGATCGTTATCTTTTCGTATCGACGGGTATCAACCCTTCCCTATATCTCCTTGAGAGATCTACGTAGATATCCTTGAACCGCTCGTAGGACAACCGGACATCATCGGTTACCACCCCGACTATCTTTGCGGGGACTCCCACCGCGATCGATTTTTCGGGTATCTTCTGCCTGGATATAACGGTGCATCCCTCGGCCACGATCGCCCCCGCTCCCACTTCGGCAAAGTCGCTGACAATCGCTCCCATGCCGATAACGGCCCCGTCTCCAACGAATCCGCCGTGTATGATCGCCCCGTGTCCCACATTGACGCGCCCTCCGATCTCGCAGCGCTCCCCGGGGCGGGCGTGAACAACGCAGTTTTCCTGGATGGAAGTCTCCTTTCCGATGACGATGGTGCCGTAATCACCTTTGATACGCGCCCCCGGCCCGATGAAGCATCCCGGCCCGATGGTTACGTCACCAACTACGGTTGCCTCCGGGGATACGTACGCCAGTTCGGATATCTCGGGGGTCCTGTCTTCAAACGCATAAACGGACATTGCTCTCTCCGAAACGACTGCCCGCGCGAGGCCGAAAAAAGGGGGGCATTACTCCCCCCGATTCGAACGGACGTCCCTATTTCTCAGCCGTTTTTTCTTGAATACAGGTAGTCCTGGTTGATCTTGATTTCCTGCTCGGATTTGAGGGCATCGAGGAATTCCTTGTAGGTCGAGAACCGTTTAACGACCAAGGCGATATTAGCGTAGTATTCCCGTTCATCGGGAGTTAACTCGGCCAGTGACGTAATCTCTTTGCCCTGGGATTTCGCGGCGTCCATGATGTCGTCGTCGGTGGCCTTTACGGAATCCGTCACGACCTCTCTGAGTTTTTGTGTCTGCAGACCATCCCTGATCATTCTCTCGTAGGTCGCTTCCGAATAGCCAATGTAGTTATCGAGGAAGTCCTTGTAGGTATCGTAGTCAAACTCGCCGTCCTTCTGAAACATAGAATCCTGAGCGATAGTTTCGGCGACCTCATCATCCGTCACGATAAGGCCGAGGCGCTCGGCCTCTCTCGTCTCGAGAATCCGGTCGATGCGCTCACTAATGATCGCGTCTTGCGCATTGATGAGATCGTTCTTCGGACATTTCCGTCCCGTATTTTTGGAAGTAGTTTCTTTGTTCGGTCATCATGAGATCGTTGAATTCGTCGGGCGTGACCACCGTATCTCCGACTTTTAGCACGTATCGGCTCGGGTTGTCATTTTCCATCCTGTTCAAGATACCGAATCCGATAACAAAGCTCAGGGCGACGGCAATCAGGATCGCCTTGATCCACCATGAACTGGCGTGTTTTCGCATTATATCAAGCACACGTTCCTCCATATGAGTAACAGCTTGTTAATTATTAGCAGACCCCGGGAAAAAAAGCAACACTTTTTAAGCTGCAAAAAGCGGCGCGTCATTGCAGCGGGCGTCGTGCCTATTCGGTCCAGGAACAGTAGGGCGCCGGGAAACCCCGATGTCCCGTCTGGGGGGAACGGGAGGGGCGGGAAGCTCCGACACGGATCGATTTGGCGGCCGTCAATGGGGGCGTGCCGACGTCACCCGTGGGCCCATAGATCGACGAAAGTACGAATTTCCTTGAAATCTCCGTGACATAGATATAATATCGCACGATGGGCAAAGTTTTTCGAATTCGGGTTTTTAGGAGTTAATCATGGTCTGGAATTCCCTCATGGGTGCCATCTCAAACGATCTGTCAATAGATCTCGGGACCGCCAACACCCTTGTGTATCTGAAGGGAAAGGGCATTGTCTCTGATGAGCCGTCGGTGGTTGCGGTCAAAGAAAATGAGCGCGGCGAGCGCAAGATCATCGCGGTGGGATCGGAGGCAAAGCATATGCTCGGGTCGTACGCCCGGTTCCATCGTTGCCATTCGTCCGCTTAAAGACGGCGTGATAGCGGATTTTGAGATCGCGGAACATATGCTCAAGTACTTCATCTCCAAGGCCCTCAGCAGACGCTCACTCATCCGTCCCCGCATTATAGTATCGATCCCCTCGGGAATAACCCCGGTGGAAAGACGGGCGGTCATCGAATCTGCCCACACCGCGGGTGCCCGGGAGGTCTACCTGATAGAGGAGCCGATCGCCGCGGCTATCGGCGTCGGGCTTCCCGTCGGCGAGCCGAGCGGCAATATGATCATCGACATCGGCGGCGGTACAACCGAGGTCGCCGTGATTTCCATGTACGGAATCGTCTACTCGGAGTCTTTGCGGGTCGGCGGCGATAAGATGGACGACGCCATTATCCAGTACCTGAAGAGAAAGTATAACTTCCTGCTCGGGGAGAGTTCCGCCGAGACCGTAAAGATCAAGATGGGCAGCGCGCTGCTCGAGGGAGAAAACAAGCGCACTGAAGTCAAGGGAAGGGATCTGGTCACGGGACTTCCGAAAAACCTGACGGTTACCTCCGCCGAGATCAATGAAGCCCTTTCAGTACCGATAAAGGCTATCATGGATACGGTACGGAACGCGCTGGAAAAGACCCCGCCGGAGCTTGCGGCCGACTTCGTCGAAAAGGGAATCGTGATCTCGGGAGGGGGGTCGCTCCTGACCAACTTAGATAAGCTGCTCCATCGGGAGACGGGGCTCCCGATCATTGTCGCGGAAAATCCCCTCTCGGTGGTAGTGCTCGGCTGCGGGAGAGCCCTGGATGATCCCGATCTCCTTGCGCAGGTGGCGACACCCGGCAGATGAGGCGTGTCATGCTCTGATGGGACTGGAGCCGGAAGTACGGGATATGCCGGGCTCTTCCGGAACGGGGAGACTCTCCGGCGGCGTCCGCCTCCATCGACCCGCGATGCGAACGATAAACGTATGATAGCCGTCTGAAAAATCATATTTAAAGCAAGCTCACCAATGTTGTCTTTTCTACGACGCAATAAAGGGGCTCTGGCCGGCGCGATCATCTTCCTATCCTCAATTCTGTTGATCGGTTACCCGAGTCTTGGCAGGGCTCTCCCGGAGCGGGGCAGAGAGGCCGCGTTAGACCTATTCTCTCCGGTTCAGGGGGTTATCTCTTCCGTCGTCGGCAAGGTACGCGACGTGTGGGATCGTTATATCTTCCTCAGGGACATGAAGGAAGAGAATGAAGACCTGAGAGGGCTGGTCGGGGAGATCTCCGCGAAGTACGATAACCTCAAGACCCTCTACATAGAGACGGAAAAGAAGAACAGGCGGCTCGAGGAGATCCTCGGTTTCTCCGAGAAGGCGCCCTATAGGCTCATGCCCGCCCGGGTCGTCGGCCGCGACCCTTCGATCCTGTCAAGCGCCATCGTCATCGATAAGGGATCCGGCGACGGGGTCAAGCTCGATATGCCGGTTATCTCTCCTAATGGAATCGTGGGGCTGGTGCTGACGGTGTCAAAGAACTCATCGAGGGTGATGCTTATCAACGATAAGAATAGCCGCATCGATGTCATCATCCAGGATAACCGCGAAATCGGGATTCTCGAGGGATCGGACGACGGGACCGTGCGGCTCTTCTTTATAGACCGCAAGGCGCGCGTCAGGGTCGGAGATTCGGTCGTTACGGCAGGGATGGGGGACAACTTTCCGAATGGGCTGCCGGTAGGTGAGGTGCTGGAGGTCTATAAGCCGACCTCGGAGATGTTTCAGGAAATCGTGGTTGGCCCGAAGACCGACCTCGGAACTCTTGAAGAGGTCCTCCTGATCGTCAGGTAGGTCAGGAAAGGCGGGTCATACGGGGGCGAAGTCGGCCCTTTGAAACCTGTTTGGGCTTTAGGGGGGCGGGGCGCCCCCGCCCCGATATTGGACGCAGCGGCTGATAACCCAGGAGATCAACGGTTTGCCGATCTAGGCCGTTCCGTTTTTCAGCGGTCGTGGGATGAACGAGAATAAGACTGTCATCAGGGAGGGCGGGACGCGGAAATACCTCGGGTTTCTCCTCTTTATCATCATTGGAGCGGCGGCCCTGATTATCCAGGGTGTTATGCCCGACATACGGGGGGTCAGGGCGGAATGGTTCCTGCTGGTAGTCATCTACATCGGGATCTATAAGTCGCCGGGGACCGGCGTCCTCATCACCCTGGTACTGGGATTGTTGCTGGACCTCTATACGGGGGCAACGTTCGGTGAGGGGCTCTTCTGCGCCTTCTTCGTGATGGGATGCTCGCGGCTCGTCTCACGGATCGTCTACGCCGATCGACCCCTCATGCTGTTTCCCGTCGCACTGGTGACGATAATACTCCTCCACTGCGTCCTGGCGATCATGAGCCTCTTGTGGGGTAAAGAGGTGGGGACGTTCGGCTCATTTGTCGCCATGACGTTCTTTTCTTCCTTATTCACGGCCCTGGTGGGGCTGGTCTTCTTGCCACTCCTGAAGATCGTTGATCCGGAGCGGGGGGGATATTACCTGACGCGCTTCATGCGGGAGGAGTGGGGCGAGCCCCTCGTATAAGAGGCGCCTCCGAAAGGGATCGTACATGCGCTATACCCTCCACAAGATAGACCCTTCCCGGACGCTGAGAACCGGGCTCCCGCTTGTCCTCGTGGTGGTGATCTCCCTCATACTGGTTACCCGCCTTGCGTATCTCCAGATCTATATGAATGACGAGTTTCACCTCATGAGTGAGGAGAACCGGGTAAGGCTCGTTGAGATTCCGGCTCCCCGGGGGATGATCCTTGACCGTTACAAGCGCGTCATCGTCGATAACCGGCCCTCCTTTGACATTACGGTCTCGGAGGACTTCATCCCGGATATGGGCAAGACAATCAAGACCATATCCAGCCTCACCGGTGTGCCGGAGTCGATTATCCTGTCCAACCTTAAGAAGGAGCGAGACAAATACCAGAAATTCCACCCGCTTACCGTCGTTCGCGACGTCCCTCTCGATCAGGCGGCTCCCTTCATCAACCACCTGTTTCGGATGTCCGGGGTAGCCCTGACGGTGAGGCCGATACGAAACTATGTGCACGGTCCGCTGGCGCCGCACCTGTTGGGCCATATGAGCGAGATAGATGAGAAGGTACTGGAAAAAGAGGAGTTTTCCGGCTACAAGATGGGAGACATTATCGGCAGGGGAGGCGTCGAGGAGACCTGGGACAGGGATCTGAGAGGGGTCGACGGGGGGGTGCAGGTGGAAGTGGATTCAGCCGGGAACGAATCGAAGGTCCTGGGCGAGCTCAAGCCGTTAGCCGGAGACAATCTTGTCCTGACGATCGATTGGGAGCTCCAGGAGTTTGCCCGGCGTCTGATGGAAGACCGGGACTATGCGGGGGCGGTCGTCGTTATGAATCCCCGGAACTTCGAGATCCTTGCGATGGTATCGGAGCCCGGATTCGATCCGACCCTCTTTGCCCGGGGGATAACTCCCGAGGAATGGAAGGGGTTGACCACCGATAAGAGACATCCCCTCCAGGACAAGAGTATCTCGGGGCAGTATGCCCCCGGCTCCACGTATAAGCTCATCACCGCTAGCGCCGCCCTGGAGGAGGGGATAATTGACGAGAAGACGGAGCTCTACTGTTCCGGCTCGTTTCCTTTCGGAGGCACGACCTTTTCGTGCTATAAGACGGGAGGGCACGGCCGGCTCTCGATCCACCGGGCAATTGTGGAATCATGCGACGTCTTCTTCTACAGACTCGGGGATAAGCTCGGGATCGACAGGCTGGCGGTCTATGGAAGCGCCTACGGTTTCGGAAAGCCGACCGGAATCACGCTTGCCGGGGAACAATCGGGGATATGCCCTTCCACGGCGTGGAAGAAAAACTACTTCGCCATCCCCTGGTTTCCCGGAGAGACGATCTCGTGCGCCATCGGCCAGGGATACAACCTCGTAACTCCGCTGCAACTGCTGAGCGCGTTTTGCGCCCTGGCCAATAACGGCACCCTCTATGAGCCCCGGGTGGCAAAGGAGCTCCTCTCACCGGACGGCGCCACCAAAAAAGTCTATGAGAGCAAGAAAACGGGGACCGTTCCCGTTTCCCGCGAGACTATTGATATTCTCAAGAAGGGTTTCTACGGAGCGGTCAATGAGCCGGGCGGCACGGGTTGGCAGGCGCGGGTGGAGGGTAAGGACGTGTGCGGGAAAACCGGCACGGCCCAGGTGATATCAGGAAGCTTCGTGAGCAAGTATCTCCCTTATGAGCTGCGGGATCACGCGTGGTTCGTCAGCTTCGCTCCGCTCGAGGATCCCGAGATCGCGGTCGTCGTCCTGGTGGAGCACGGCGGTTTCGGCGGATCCGTTGCCTCTCCGCTGGCGGGCGAGATCATAAAGAAATATTACGCGCTCAAAGGGCGGTCCCGACGATGACCTATGCTTTCTTCAAGAAGCTTGACGTCTCCATTCTCCTTATCACGCTGATGCTCGTGGCGGTGGGAATCGTCAATCTCTATTCCGCCACTCGAATGGAGCCCGCCTCGGCGCTGCCCGTATACCTCAAGCAGATATACTGGCTGGGGCTCGGGATCATGGCCATGCTGGCCGCGGCGCTCATCGATTATCATTTCTTCGAACGCTGGGGGTACTGGATCTATGGAGCCAATATCCTGCTGCTCGTGGGGCTCTTCTTCCTCGGCGATCGGGCTACGGGAGCCGTTCGCTGGTATACGGTCGGCCCGGTCTCTTTCCAGCCGTCGGAGTATATGAAACTATCGCTGATATTTGCCCTGTCTAAATATTTCTCGGGCGTGATGAGCGAGGACGGCCTCCGTCTGACACACCTTATTATCCCCGCGTGTATGATTGCCGTCCCGGCCGTGCTTATACTCAAGGAGCCCGACCTCGGCTCGGCGGGTCTCTTGGTCCTCATCTTCGTGACGATCATCTTCGCTATGAAGATGCGACTGAGCACCCTGCTGACCCTGACTCTCGTGGGCGCGGCGTCGCTGCCGGCGATCGGTTGGTTCGGCTGGCAGTTTCTCAAACCCTATCAACGGCAGCGCATACTTACCTTTCTTGACCCGAACCTGGATCCCCTTGGGTCCGGTTATCATATTATACAGTCCAAGATAGCCGTTGGGAGCGGGGGCCTGTTCGGAAAAGGGCTCATGAACGGCACCCAGGGTTTACTGAAGTTCCTGCCGGAGCAGCACACGGACTTCATATTCTCGGTCCTCGCCGAGGAGTGGGGGTTCGTCGGTGCGGTGGTCGTGATTGGACTCTTCTTCGTGCTGATCGTCCGGGGGCTTGTCGTCGCCCGGGAGGCCAAGGACTTTTTCGGTGGCGCGGTGGCCATGGGGATCGCCACGCTCTTCCTCTGGCAATTCTTCATCAATATCGGCATGGCCACCGGCATCTTTCCGGTAGTCGGCATCCCGCTCCCCTTCCTTTCGTACGGAGGATCATCGTTGGTGGCCAGCCTCTGTTCGATCGGGTTGCTGCTTAATATCTACATGAAACGAAAGATATTCTAGATGTCGCCGTACCGGTTTCTTGATCATACCGCCGACCTGCGGATTGAGATCCAGGCGGACACACCGGCGGGACTCTTTGTCGAGGCCGCCGTCGCCCTGTTTGACGTCATCGCGGGAGTCGACTCGATAGAGGTTGAGGAATTCAGGGAGGTGGCGGCGTCAGGGGAAAACCCGCGAGAGCTCCTGGTAGACTGGCTCAGGGAACTCCTCTACTGTTTTGCCGGGGAGAGAATGGTCTTTTCCAGATTTGAGATCACGGCCTTTGCCGAGACCGAGATACGCGCCCGATGCGGCGGCGAGCCGTTTGTGCCGGGGCGTCACCAGGTGAAACACGATATCAAGGCGGTCACGTATCATGGGCTGGAAATAGAAGAGCATGACGGTACGTTCAGAGTGTCGGTGGTGCTTGATATTTAGGGAATGCTCATGACAACGCAACTTAAGAAAATAGACAGCTATCGGTGGGAGGTGCCCAGGACCGGGAAAATGCGGGTGCCCGGCCTTATCTTCACCGATGAGGTGATGCTCGCGGACATAGAGCGCGATCAGGGGCCCTCGCAGGTGGCCAACGTGGCGACGCTGCCGGGGATCATCCGAAATTCCATGGCGATGCCTGACATGCACTGGGGCTACGGATTTCCGATCGGGGGGGTGGCGGCCTTCGACATCGATGAGGGGATCGTATCACCCGGGGGGGTGGGATACGACATAAACTGCGGCTGCCGCCTGATGCGCACCGAGCTGATGCTTGATGAGGTACTGCCCAAGATAGAGGATCTTGTCACGGCCCTCTATCGAAACATACCCTCGGGGGTGGGGTCCACCGGAAAGATCAGGCTCAATCAAAAAGAGGAAAAGGCCGTCCTCGTCAGGGGCGCACGGTGGGCGGTGGACAGGGGGATGGGGACCGAGGAAGACCTGATGCGGACGGAAGACAACGGTCGGATGGAAGGCGCCGACCCCGAGCTGGTCTCGGAGCGGGCGTTGGTAAGGGGCAAAGATCAGATCGGGACGCTGGGCAGCGGCAACCACTTTCTGGAAGTGGCGGTGACCGAAGAGATCTATGATGATACGGCTGCCCGGGCCTTCGGGCTCTTCAAGGGCGGGATTGTCGTTTTCATCCACTCCGGTTCGCGGGGACTTGGCTACCAGATCTGCGACGACTTTCTTAAGATCCTCGGAAAGGTCGTCGTCCGCGAAGGGATCGAGATCCCCGACCGCCAACTGGCCTGTGCTCCGCTGAAATCGAGGGAAGGGCGCAATTACCTTGCGGCCATGGCGTGCGCGGCCAATTATGCCTGGGCCAATCGGCAAACAATGATGCACTGGACGCGCGAAGTCCTCATGGGGGTGTTCGAGAAGTCTCCCGCCGCCCTGAAGATGAATCTCGTCTATGACGTCTGTCACAACATCGCCAAGATCGAATCGCACGAGGTCGACGGGAAGATGAAGGAGGTCTGCGTCCATCGAAAAGGGGCGACGCGCTCGCTTCCCGCCGGGCACCCGCTCGTCGGGGAGGTCTACCGTTCGGTGGGCCAGCCAATCCTGATCCCCGGGGACATGGGGACCCACAGCTACATCCTGGTCGGGGCCGAAGGGGCGTTGAGGGAGACCTTCGGCAGCACCTGCCACGGGGCGGGCCGGGTCCTCTCCCGGCACGCGGCCGTTAAGGCGGCAAAAGGAAGATCGATCCGAGACGAGCTCATGAAACACGGCATCTTCGTGATGTCCGGTGGGAGAGACTCGCTGTCAGAGGAGATGCCGGACGCCTATAAAGACGTGGATCGTGTGGTGGACGTCGTGCACGGGGCGGGGCTATCGAAGAAGGTGGCCAGGACAAGGCCCATCGGGGTTGTCAAGGGGTAGGTATACGAGGACGGATACGTTCCCTTCGGCCGGGGTACGGGAAGGGATTGTCGACGATTCGACGGATAGCTCTCATGGACGTCACTCCTTCCCGATAGACTCCGGTAATCCCTTTGGCAGGCGGGCTGGAACGCAACGGGGGACGCCACCGAGCTTTTGTGACATAGGATATGTTTCACGTAACCGCGACGGAGAATGCATGTCCGAGAAAGACGAAATCAGCTCACTCGCGCTCAGGGTGGTCATCGATTCATACCAAGACATACTCGGCGCAGGCGGGAAGAACTCCATTCTGAACTACGCGGGACTCAGGGATCTCATCGACGGGCCGCCGTCCTATGCCGAGGAAGTCAAGTTCCCCCAGCAGTTCGTCGACCGGATTATCAGGTCGTCCGTGGACGTTCTCGGGGAATCCGGCACCAAGGCGATTGTGGTGCGGGCCGGAAGGTCCACGATCGAACACATCGTAGAAAACAGCAGGGACGTTCAGCAGCTTGCCGACAACAAAGACATCCCGAAGATCGACAAGATGAGGGCGGTTCTGACCTACTATGCCGCCAATATCAACCGGCCACCCCTCATCGATATCGCCGACGATCGAGCCGTTTTCCACAATCCGGGGTGTACGCTCTGCGCAGGGGTAAAATCAGAAAAATCGTACTGCGCCTACGTCTGCGGGGTATTTGAGGGCATGGCTCGCTACATCGTTGGATTTGAAAACGCCCGATGTGAGGAGGTCGTCTGCAAGGCCAAAGGAGACGACGAATGCAGGTATGAGATACTCTTTGAGGCCGCCACGTGAACAGGCACGATCGATGGTACCCCCAGCCGGCACGCCCATTTCATCCGGAAGAGGCATCGGTAGAGGGCGGGCGCCTGTCGAACCTGTCGGGTCATGTCCTGCCCCGAAGTCACCGATAAGGACACAAGACCTCCGGCACGGCTTCTTTCGGGACTTTTTCCCCCTCAATTGCCGCACTTATTGGTCAAAAATCGGCAAAAACGTAAAAACATTTGACATCATTCCGTTATTTGTGATATAGGTCACAGGTGGTGCAGGTCGCTTTTAATGGGAAGGTGGGGGGATTGAGGAGTTTCGGGAGCGTGGGGGGACTTCCGTGGTGCGAGAATGTGGTTATTTTAGGTAACGACGTAGCTCGTATTCATCGATAATGAAAAAGACATACTATTCCATCCTTATTGTCCACGACAAGGCCGATAAACTCTCCAGGTACAGGGTATCAAACATCACACTGACGGTTGCCGGTTTTCTCACCCTGGCGGTCCTGACGGCCTCCGTCTTTATGCTCTATAGCTATCTCACGATTCGACTTGAAATGATGGAGCTCTCATCCTACAAAGAAGAGAACAGGATGCAGCGCGACCAGATTGATATCTTCGAAAAGCAGATTAAGGATATTACGGCCAAGCTGGAACAGATGACCGAGACCAACAACATGATCTGCGCGATGCTTAATATCGACACAAACGCTGGAAATTCTGAGCTCTTCGGGATCGGCGGGACGTCAAACGGCGAAAAGGAGCTGACCAGGAAGGGAAATGAGGATGAGGCTGTCAGCGCAAAGATCATGGACGATATGATGCGGCTTCGAGAAGAGTCCAAGCGTCAGGAACAGAGCCTTCAGGAGCTCCTTATATTCTTTGAGGATCAGGGTAATCTGCTCGACTCGACCCCGTCCGTATGGCCGGTCAAGGGTTTCCTTTGCTCCAGTTTCGGTTTTCGGCGCGATCCCATCAATCGAACGATCAAGATGCACGATGGATATGATATCGCCAACAAGATGAGTACGCCGGTCCACGCCACGGCCGACGGGGTCGTCATCTTTGCGGGCATAGAAAGCGGCTACGGAAACATGATCACGGTCGACCACGGATACGGTATCACCACCAACTACGCCCACCTTTCGTCGTTCCTCGTCCACGAAGGGGATCGCGTCAAGAGGGGGCAGAAGATCGCTCTAATGGGTAGCACAGGCCGTTCCGTCGGCTCCCACCTCCACTACGAAGTCAGGATCAACCGGATTCCGGTGGATCCGTGCAACTACATCTTCAACTAAGTCGGTATTGACCGTCTGTCAGGCGGGCAGCCACTGCCGGACGCCATCGCCCGTCGGTGGTCAAAACCATCCGCCGAATACAAAGCAGAAAACCTCACCGCAAAACGCGACCTTTCAGAACCTTTCTTCCAACCTGAATCCACGTGAAACGAGGGTTTGCGCGAGTGGTCTATACCTGCTGAAATCCGTTGAGGCTTTCCAGGAAGTCCGCCATCTTCAGGTAGAGCTCGTCCCGTTTCCTCATAATCTCATCTTCGGACCTTCCCGCATAGTCGAAAAATCCTTTTCCCGTTTTGGCGCCGAGATTACCTGCCTTTACCTTATCTTCGACGATCGGGTAGCTCAGCCCGTAGTTCTTGATCAGATCCAGCACGAGATCGAGTCCGGTAAAGTCGTAGGTCTGGACCACTCCCACGACGGGCAGCCTCACCCCGAGGCTCATCTTCACGGCGTAATCGATCTCCTCAGGCGTCGCCCATCCGTTCCCCAGGATCTCCATAACCGCCATAAAGATATAGTTCTGGACGCGGTTGACGATAAATGAGCGCACGAACTGACGCATAACCACCGGCCGCTTGCCGATCCGCGTCATGAGGGAGGCAACAAAATCGACGACCGCCGGGTCCGTGTTTGGGCCGGGGGCGACTTCCACCAGGGGGATAATGTGGGGCGGCGCGAACCAATGGGTGATAACGAAACGGGAGGGGTCTCTCGGCTCCAGGAATGTGAAAAGGTCAAGCCCTGAGGTATTGCTTGCCAGTACCGCATGCGGCGGGGCGGTTTCCTCCAGCTCGGCGAAGACCTTCTTCTTGACATCGGGTATCTCCACCACCGCCTCTACGGCAAAATCGATGTTCCCGGCGGCGGCGCGTATGTCGGTGGTCGGGTGGATACGGTCGATGATGGCCGGGACCGCGGCCGCGTCGACCCGGCCGAATTCCGTGAGGATCTTGAGATTATTGGCGATCGTTTTCATCGCGTGATCGAGGACGTTCCGGTTGAGATCGACGAGGCCCACCTCGATGCCGGCCGTGGCAAATACCTGGGCGATGGAGGGACCCATGATACCCGCTCCGACGACCAGAGCCTTTTTTACCTCCTTCGGATCCATGTTTGTCTCCTTTCCAATAGTAGTCTATGAGACCATGAAATCGCTGTGACGGATGAGCCTACACCGATAATCCGGACGGGCTGACGGCAGACGAACGCTACGGTGATATCAGTAAGGTCCAATTGCATCGGAGAGCTGACTTTACTCGTTAAGCACGGTTTCCCCAACCTTGGCCGTGCAGCCGAGGCTCTCGAAGCTTGCCTTGCTCTTGTCGACGTCTTCTTTGGTTGAGTATCGGAATACCATGCCCTTTTCCAGCCGGATGGAGATCTCCTCGTACGGCCGCTTCGTCCGGGTCATCAGGTATTTGATCAATTGTTCCCGCTTGGCTACGTTAAAGGGAGAAAAGACCGTCAGTGTGTAGGCCACCCGAAAACGGTGGTTGCATATCGGGCAGACCCGTGACGAGCTCTCGATATCACCACCGCACGCCGGGCACTTTTTCATGGGTACGGCGCGGACGCCCGCCATCCGATCGAGCTTCGCCCGGGTCCGGTCCTTTATCTCGTTTTGCCGAAGCTTCTTGAGGGTCGATAGTCCCCAGACCACGAGGGCAAGCCCCACAAACGTGAACACGTAGAAGGACGCCGTGAAGCCCGAGTTCTTAAAGTAGCTGATCACCCCGAGGATGAAGAGGATGATCCCTCCCGCGAGATAGAAGTATCCCATATGACTGTCACCTTTGAAGAATCCGGATACACTCCTGCTCTATCATCGGTCCCGCATCGTATCGTACATTGATCATCCCGTAATTGCCGTATGATCGCAGGGACCGAGATTCATCTTATATCACAGGGATTTGAGGAAAGTCAAACAGCAAAAAGGCAAAGCGCGGGGGGGGGCGGGGTTTCATCTCACTTGAAGCAGAGCATACAGTCGGGAAGCGGGAGTAAGGCGGAATGTGAAAAACGATGTGTAAGAAGGGGGGGGCATGCCCCCCCCCACAGGTGAACCTGCTTTCTCGTTACGAGGCCCTGGAGCCCATGCTCTTCATCAGCTCCCGCACGATGATGAGCTTCTGGATTTGGGTGGTGCCTGCCCCGAACTCGATCCCCTTCATATCCCGGTACATCCGCTCCACGGGAAACTCGCTGATGAAGCCGTATCCGCCCAGGATCTGGACGGCCTTGTCCACCACGCGCATCCCGACCTGAGAGCCCAGCAGCTTCGCGTAGGAGGCCTCCAGACGGACTCGCTTGCCCTGATCGGCCAGTGTGGCGGCCCAGTAGGAGACGAGTACGTCCCGCGTTGATGTCCGTGGCCATTTCGGCGATCATCTCCTGGATCATCTGGAAATTGATGATGGCCGTTCCGAACTGGACCCGTTCCGACGCGTACTTAAAGGCCACGTCAAAGGCCCCTTGAGCCACACCGACCGGTGTGATGGAATAGACGATCCGCTCCCTGTCCAGGCCGTTCATGAGGACCCTGATGCCGTTATTCTCCTCGCCCAGCATGTTTTCCGCGGGAACCTCCATGTCTTCGAAGATCAGCTCGCCCGTTGGCGATCCGCGCACGCCCATCTTCTTGAGGCTCTTTCCCCGTGAGAAGCCGGGGAAGTCCTTCTGGACGATGAAGGCGGAAATCCCCTTGGGCCCGGCGTCCGGGTTAGTCTTGGCGTAGACGACGCCCACGTCGGCCACCGGCCCGTTTGTAATGAACATCTTCGTGCCGTTGAGGATATATTTATCGCCCTTTTTGACGGCGCGGGTGCGCATGGAGATGGCGTCGGAGCCGGCCTCGGGCTCGGTGATGGCGATAAAGCCGATCTTTTTTCCGGCAATCAGATCGGGCAGGTATTTCTTGCGCTGGGCCTCGTTTCCGTTGCGAAAGATGTTTTCGGTGCAGAGGATCGCGTGGGACCCGTAGGTGTTGGCGGTGGAGGCACACCCGCGACTCAATTGCTCCATCACCAGGACGCTGGACATGAGGTCCGCGCCGATGCCGCCGTATTCGGGCGGGATGGAGATCCCGAAAAGGCCCAATTCGGCCATAGCGGAAAAATTGTCCTTGGGGAACGTTCCGTCCTGGTCGACTTCGGGGGCGCGGGGGATGATCTCCTTGTCCACGAATTTAGCGACGGTATCCTTCAGCATGGCTTGTTCTGTAGTCAGCTCGAAATCCATGGGTTACTCCTACTTCTTACGTCCGACGAGAATCTTGGGGGTAAAGACGATGCAGTCCTCATCGCGGTGGTTTTTAATGGCCGCCTCATAGGCGATGGTGCCCGTGTTCTCGTCTCGCTCCTTCATCTCGGCGACCTTGGCTTCACAACGGATCGTGTCTCCGATCTTGATGGGGCCGACGAATCGGATCTTGTCGATCCCATAGAAGGCGATAAACTTCTTGGGAGTGAAGACATACGGACCCAGTCGAAAGATGAGGGCAGACCCCACCGAGAGGCCCAGCATGCCGTGGGCGATCCGCTCTCCGAACATAGTCTTTTTAGCGTATTCGACATTGGTGTGTATCGGGTGCCAGTCACCGGTGAGCCCGGCAAAGAGGATGATATCGGTCTCGGTCATAGTCCGCCCCGGCGAGACGAGAAGCTCTCCTACCTGATAGTCTTCGAAAAAAACCTTTTCCATGGCTCGTTCCTTATAGAGAGTGGAATAAAACTATTTTTTCAGCGCCTTTTGCCGCTCCATGTCCCTGCAGCTCGCGCTTGAGGATCTTGCCGACCGCCGATTTGGGCAGCGATTCAACGAATTCGTAGATTTTCGGCGCTTTATAGGGGGACAGCCGCGTGCGGCAGTAGGCGTCCATCTCCGCTTCGGTTACGGTTTGGCCGGGCTTCGTCACGATGAAGGACTTCACCGTCTCCCCGCGGTATTCATGGGGTACGCCGATGGTGCATGCTTCCAGGACCTTCGGGTGTTCGAACAGGACCTCGTCGATCTCCCGGGGGAAGATATTGTACCCGCCGGCGATGATCATGTCTTTGGTGCGGTCGACGATATAGAGGTAGCCGTCCTCGTCGAACTTCCCGATGTCTCCGGTATGAAACCAACCGTCTCGGATACTGTTTTTTGTCTCCTCGGGCATATTGTAGTATCCCTGGCACATATTGGGGCCGCGGAAGATGATCTCCCCCTCCTGCCCGATAGACAGCTCCGTTCGTCCCGGTCTCGATGTCCACGATCTTCACGTCGACGTTGGGAAGCGGAACGCCGACGCTCCCCGGCTTGAGCGTGCCCCGCCACGGGGTGACGGCGATAAAGGTCGTCGATTCGGTCATGCCGTATCCCTCGACGATATCGGCCCCGCCCGTCGCGTCCTTGAGGGTATTGATGGTATCGATGGGCAGCGGCGCGGCCCCGGAAAAGAAGCCCTTGATGAAGGTGAGATCGGCCTTCTTGAACTCCGGGCAGCGCCAGCACGCCCACGTAGATGGTCGGGACCGCCAGGAAGATGGTGGACCGGTATTTCAGGAGCATGTCCATGATCGTCTTCGGCTCGGGCCTCGGGATGAGGACGGCGGTCCAGCCGTTGATGACGCAGAGGTTCATGACCGCGGTAAAACCGGCCATGTGAAAGAACGGGAAGATCGCCAGCTCGCTCTCGTGGCTTTCCTTGATATCGAAAAACCACTCCCGCGCGATCTGGGTGATGGCCGAGACGTTTCGATGGGTGATGGCCACACCCTTGGCCAGGCCCGTGGTTCCGCCGGAATAGGGGATGAGTGCGAGGTCGTCGAGGGCGGGTGGGGGGCCGACCGGGGTGTCGGGGCGCCGCTTTCATCAGCTCCAGGAAATCGTGGTAGTCGGGCGCCGGCCGGTAGTCCACGGTCATCCCCTTCTTTACGAAGGGGAAGAGCTGTTTTGCCGGAAACGGGAGGTAGTCCTTGATGTGGGCGGTAATGACGGTCTTTACGTCTGTCCTTTCCCTGAGGGCAAGCATCCGCGGGGCCAGGAGGTCGAGGCTCACCAGTGCGGTTGCCCCGGAGGTGGTAAGCTGGTGCTCGATCTCGTGGTCGGTGTAGAGCGGATTGATGGGCACGGGGACCAGACGGGCGCGCCAGGCCCCGAAGTAAGCGATGACGATCTGGGGGATGTTGGGAAGCAGGAGTGCGACCCGGTCACCGGGCGCCAGACCCAGGGATCTAAGGGCGTGGCCGAAGCGGTTTGCCAAGCCGGTCAAGCTCTTTATAGGTGACCTTTTTGCCCAGGAAGACGAATGCAACGCGATGAGGGAATTTTTGAGCAGTGCGCGAAAGGATTTCGGGGATCGTAATGTCCTCCAGTGGGATCTCGTTCGGAATGCCGGAGACATAAGAGCGGTGCCATATGCGTTCTTCCATGTAGCTACCCCTCTGCACTATTTAAGAAAGTATGATGATTGCTGCGCCGAAGAGACAGCGACCGGCCGTAGGCTCGTTATTTTTGGAGCCGCCCGTTGCCGGGTCGAGGATATCGGGGGCAAAACGGCCGCACCGGAACGGATTCACGGCCGTCTGTACCCCTCGCGAAGGTTACCGCCCTGACACCGCCGGGTACCGGCGGATAAAGAGGTTAAACTACAGCACGGTGAAATGTTTAATGTCCATGAGGCTTCCGGTTCGTTTCTCTTCGAATACCGCCTTGACCCTCGCCCCGACCTTCACCTTTTTCGGATCGGTGCTGTCCAGGAAGTGGGGCAGCGCCGTATCGGCGCCGTCAAGCTTTATGAAGGCGTAGCCGTACGGAACCGGCCGCTGTATGCCCGTGTTGGGATCGACGAAGGAGAACTGGATGATGGTGCACACGACGATCTCCCCCTCGTCCTTTACCGGAACGAGCTCATCCATGGCCACCCAGCATCTGCCGCACACCAGGCGAGGCGGCACGTAGACCCGCCCGCACTTCGGGCACTTTATGCCGAACAGCTTCTTGTTATCCCTTAGCTCGGCCAGGAACTTCGATCCGTGTTTACCGACGCTCCAGCGGAAGGGCTGGGCGGCGTCCCCGGACGATATGGCCAGAAGCTCCTTTTCTTGTTTTACTTCGGTCATGTCTCGTTTCCTTATATCTATCGTTACGAACGATCGTGCATTCGGCCGATCCTGCCGGTCCGGCGCTCCGTAGAGAGCGTCGGGGCGAAGCGGCACGGGGCCGGTAACTCGCCCGGCATCAGGACGGCTTCTTCTTCGAGAGGAGCATCACGTCCCCCCAGCTGCAACCGCCGAAGCCGGTGGTGAGGGCATAGTTGACGTTCTTGGCGACCTGCCGGGGGCCCGACTTGCGCATGATCTGCCAGGCGGCTTCTCCCACGCGGAGAAGACCCGTGGCCCCGATGGGGTTTGAGCTCATGACGCCCCCGGAAGGGTTGACCGGAAGCTCGCCGTCCATGTCGGTGATCTTGTCCCAGACAAGTCTCGGACCCTCGCCGGGGCCGCAGAACCCCATGTTCTCCATCCACTTGAGCCCGCCGTAGGAGTAGGGTATGTAGAGCTCGCAGAGATCGATCTCCTTGAGGGGCTCCTTGATGCCCGCCTTGGCAAAGACCTTCTTGCTGGCGTTCATCAGAGGGGTATTGACGTTCCAGTCCAGGTCGCCCAGAAAGACGAAGTCGTGGCGGTTGGCGGTGGCGGCCACCCACGCGGGGATCGGACGTCGATCTTCCCTGCCACGTCCTCGGAGGCGAAGACGCAGGCCGCCGCGCCGTCGGTGCGGGGGCACATGTCGCTCATCCTCAGCGGGTAGGCCAGCATCTGGTTCTGCTCGGAGGTGACCAGCAGATCGACGATCTTATCAACCTCCATTCCCTTCATCCATTCCTGGTGGAGGTGGGCGTAGGGGTTGTTGAGGGCGTGGAGCCGCTCGCGGACGGCCACCCTGGCGCCGTCTTTCTCGGTGACGCCGTAGTTTTCCATGTACTTGCTGGCTTCTACCGCCAGGCCCGCGATGGCGCCGCCCAGGTTCGGGCGCTCCCAGACCGGATGAAAGGCGGTGATGATGGCGCCGGTGGTGTCGGACTCGGAATTCTTTTCCCATCCGATGGCAAGGACCCTATCGAACATCCCCGACGCGACGTGATAGTAGGCGCACATGGCCACCGTCGTTCCGGTGGTGCCGCCCGTGGTGACCTTGATGATCGGTTTCATGACGGCGCCGGCGCCCTCGACAGCTCCACATGTCGACGTAATTGATTCCCTCGAAGTGATCCATGTTGCCGATCACGACGGCATCGATATCCTTAATGGTAATATTGGCGTCGGCGAGGGCCGCCGTGACCGCCTCGTTGATGAGCTCCACGCCGTTGACATCTCTCCGGGAGCTCCGCTGGTAGGTCTGGCCGAAGCCGACAATGGCTGCTTTCTTTCCCATGGTTTCCTCCCTTCCTTATGACCCGACGATGAAGACGCAGTGGGCCTGGCCGCAGGGGCCGTTGATGCCGTGAGCAAGGGCCGTCTTGGCCCCCTTGACCTGTCTCTTATCCGCCTCGCCCCGTACCTGAAGCACGGCCTCGATGAGGCGGGCCATGCCGGCCACGAGGACCGGATGCGCGGAAAGAACGCCTCCCGAGGGATTGACCGGGAGCTCTCCTCCCATCTCGGTGGCCCCGGATCGGATCAGGTCTTTGCCGCCGCCCTCCTTGGCAAGCCCGAGCCCCTCGTACCACATGGGCTCCATGTATGAGTAGGCGTCGTATATCTCGGCCACGTCCAGATCCTTGAGTGGGTTCTTTATCCCGGCCGCTTTGTACGCGCGGCCGGAGGCGTTTGCGAGCGCCGGGGCTTTGCTGAGGTCCCGATACCCGAGGGTATAGGCGTCCGAGCAGTGCCCCACTCCTTTGACCCATACCGGGGACTTCTTGAAGCGCTTGGCTCCCTTTTCATTGGTGAGGACAACCGCGGCGGCCCCATCGCTGATGGGGGAGCAATCGAGCAGCTTCAGCGGATCGGCGATCTTCCTGGACTTCATGACGTCTGAGACGGTGATGTCCATCGGGAGCTGCGCGAAGGGATTGTTCTTGGCATTTTTATGATTCTTTACGGAGACCCGGGCAAAATCCTCCTCGGTGGCCCCGCTCATTTTCATATAAAGACGCGCCTGCAGCGCTGCCGAAGAGGTGGCGTCGATACCAAGTCCGCGCTGATAGATCGGATCAAACATAGCGTTGGTGATAAGATTCATCACGCCCTCCGATCCCTTGATATGGCTGACGACGAGCGTCGTGTCAAAGGATCCGGAGAGAATACGCATCATGCCGTAGACGGTCCCGAAGGTACCGTCATCCTCGACGGTGGAGATGTCTTTGCCCCAGCTTCCCGCGGCATCCATAACGGCCATCGACGAAATGGTGCGGCCGTCCCAGAAGTCGTTGGAAACGGTGATGATGTTGTCGATGTGACCCATCTCACCGCCGGCGTCTTTGAGCGCTTTGCTTGCCGCCTCGAAGACCAGCTCGTCAAAGGGGGCTTCTTTGGATCGTTCGTAGGTGGTCTGACCGACCCCGACGATTCCTATTTTTTCCATGGTAATGTACCTCAGTGAATAATCGTTCCAATCCAGGCACAGTCAAATCAAGCGGGTGCGAAGTGCTTGATATCCAGGATGTTGCCTTCCCGCTTATCGGCGAAGACGGCCTTCACCTTCATGCCCATCGTGACTTTGCCGGGGTCAATGCCCCCGATCAGGTGGACAAACGAGCCGTCGGCTCCGTCAAGCTTGATGAGCCCGTAGATCAGGGGCGGCTTTGCCGGCTGCATGCTGTGGGCATAGTTGACTACGGTAAACGACTCGACGGTGCCGGTATTTGCGACCTTGACCCATTGGTCGGTGTTGACGAAACAGTTTCCGCAGGTCTTGATCGGCGGGACATAGACCTTCTTGCACTGGGGGCACCGGATGCCCCAGATCTCCTGCTTGTCCCTCAGCCCGATCAAAAAGCGGCTGCCGGTCTCCCCCACGTTCCACTTGTAGGGGACCTTGATCTGCCCCTCGCAGACAATATTCTTTACTTCGCTCTTCCAATCGCCCATGTAAGCCTCCAGAAAAGAGATGAACGGCGGCGGAACCGGGCAGGTCGCGCCCTGTGCTCCGCCGCCGGATGTGTGCGCTATTTTTTGGGTTTCTGAGGAAGCCCCAGCATCTCCCGGGCCTGGGCGACGGTAGCCACCTCCCGGTTCATCTCGTGTGCGATCCGGATGACCCGCTCCACGAGCTGGGCGTTTTTCTTAAGCTTTTCGCCCTTCCGGTAGTAGAGGTTGTCTTCCATTCCGACGCGGACGTGGCCGCCCAGCATGATCGAGAAGACGTTCATCGGGATCTGGAACGGCCCCACGCCGATGAGGGCGAACATGGAGTTGGGGGGCAGCTCGTTGATGAGGCCCAGCACGTTGGCCGGGGTCGGGTAGGAGGAGGTCTGGAACCCCATGACGTACTGGATCATGTAGGGAGCATCGATGTTCCCTTCCCGGATGAGGTCCTGGAGCACCCAGTACTGGCCGGGCTGATAGAGCTCCACCTCCGGCTTGATGCCTTTTTCCTTCATCGTTTTGGCATAGAGGTTGACGTCCGCGTAGCTGGCGGGGATGCAGGCGTCAAACAGGAATCCGGCCCGCGGGTTTTTCAGCGGCTCCTTGCGGTCCTTGAGGGGCACCTTGAGGACGAAGGGGCCGAGGTTGAGGCTGGCCATGTCCGGCTTGGGGTCGGCAAAGAGGCAGCACATGCGCTCTTCCGTCGAGAGCCAGGGGCCGCCGCCGGTGGTGTTGTTGATGATGATGTCGGGGCAGCGCTCGCGGATGAGTTTGTTGATCCTCGAGTAGTCCTCGGGGTTTTTGGTGGTCAGGGCCAGGTTGTCGGGATCGCGGGCGTGCATGTGCACGGAGACCGCCCCGGCCTTATAGGCCTCGTAGACCGCGTCGGCCTGCTCCTCGGCGGACTCGGGGAGATACTCGTTTGACTCTTTGCCCTGGACGCCGCCCGTAATGGCGCAGGTGATGATCATCGGCGGAAACGCGCTGCGCATCACCCGGTCCATCCAGAGATAGGGATTCCGGTAATCCCAGATATACTCTTCCGGTTTCATATGAACCTCCATGAATAATAAAAACCACTATTCCGGGGACGAACGGTCGATGACCGCCCCGGGCGGGGGCGCGAGTTCCCGCTCCCGCAAGTCCTGTTGACTCATTCGTGTGCGGGCCGACCCGTCGGCCCGGCAAGGTGTCGCGTCTATTTCGTTACGGGTTCTTCCGGAGTTGCTTCTTGTCGAGCTTTCCGACGCTCGTCAAGGGGAGCTCCTTTCTGATCACGATCTCTTTCGGCACCTCGTAGGGGGCAAGTTTATCCTTGGCAAGGGCGAGGACCTCGGCCTTGAGCTTCTCATCATCGCCCCCGTAGTCGTATCCGGGCACTACCGTCATGTAGGCCCTGACCAGCTCGGAACCGGGCCTCTTCGGGTCGGGGACGCCGATGGTGGCGATCATCTCGATGGCCGGGTGCTTGGCCAGGAGATCCTCAACTTTCTTGGAAAAGACCTTGAAGCCCGACACGATGATCATGTCCTTGGTGCGGTCGACGATCGTAAGGTAGCCATCCTTGTCCTGGACCATCACATCGCCGGTGTGGAAATAGCCCTCGGCGTCGATGGCAAGCTTGGTCTCCTCGGGCTTCTTATAATAGCCCTTCATGAGATTGGGGCACTTGAGGCAAAACTCGCCGGGCTGCCCCTGAGCCACCTCCTTGCCGGTGCCGGGCTCCACGAGCTTGATATCGGTGTTGGGTAGCGGCAGTCCCACCGTGCCAAGCTTATGATCGCCCTTGAGCGGGTTCATAACGCAGATGGCGGTGGTCTCGGTCATACCGTAGAGCTCGATGAGCTTGTTCTTTCCTATGGTAGACTCAAGCTCTTTCTGGGATTCCACCGGGAAGGGGGCCGCCGCCGACACGCACTGCTGGAGGTTGCTGTGGTCCAGGGTTTTGAACCGCGGGTTTGCCATGAGCATGTGGTAGAGGGAGGGGACGTTGGCGATAAGAAAGGGCTTATACTTGGCCAGCATATCGCAGATGTAATCGGTGTTGCGGGGGTCCGGCAGCATGATCTGCGTCCAGCCGTTGTAGACCGAGATTTCGTTGAAGGCCATTCCGGCGATATGGAACATCGGGAAGGCCGAAAGCGCCTTCTCCTGGACCTTGTACCACTGCATGTATTGGGTCGAAATGAGAATCTCGGCGACGTTGTTGCGGTGGGTGAGTATCGCCCCCTTGGGGAGGCCCGTGGTGCCGCCGGTATACATGATAAGGGCGGTATCGTCCGGGCCGATCTTCACGCCGGGGGCGGCGTCTGAAAACGCTCCCTTTTTAAGTACGTCGGTTACCTTGTATACCACCTTGCCTTCAAGGGGGGTAACCGGCCCCATCGGGATCTTCTTGAGCTTCTTGGCGAGGAACTGCTTGATCTTGGGGAGGAAATCGACGACGCTTCCGGCGACGATCACCTTGAGCTTCGGGAGCTTGGCCGCGAAGTTGACAAACCGATAGGCGAACAGCGCGTCCAGCGTCACCAGGCACTTGGCCTCGGAATCGCGCAGCTGGTGTTCCATCTCATCCTGGCTCAGCAGGGGGGAGACGCCGGTGACGACGCAGCCGGCCTTCAGCGTGCCGAGCCAGGCGATGGGATACGCCGGGACGTTGGGCAGGTTGATCCCCACGACGTCGCCCTTCTTCAGGCCGTTGGCAATCAGCATATTGGCGAACTGGTTCGAGAGGCGGTCGAACTCGGCGAAGGTAAAGGGGACCCCCATGAAGATATAAGCGGGTACCTTTGCGTTCTTCTTGAATGTGTCTTTGTAGAGGTCGATGGTGCTGATTTCGAAGAGCTTGGGGTCAACGTCTTTGATTTCTTGACCGTAGGACTTGGTCCAGAAGCGTTCTCGTTTCATGTCATGACTCCGTACCGTGTGTTAGTAAACGAAACTTATATATAGTAACTGTTCGTAATAATTGGAAAATTTCCAATACCCGAACATAACACCCGGTGGGTAAATGATACTAACTTACCGCTATTTGTCAAGAAAATTATCCGGCTGCCCCCCCTTTTTTTCGGCCTTGCCCTTCCGGTTTTCGATTCCTCTGAAAATGATCCTGGTCAGATCATCGGTCATCGCGTCGGGCTGGATCTCCCGGTTGAATATCACGCGGGTCAGGCAGACATGCTCGATCCCGCCGAGGATCACCTGGCACATGAGCGAGGGGGGGACGTCGTCCCTGATCTCCCCGTTCTTGATGCCCTCCTCGATGATATCGGACAGGAGCACGCTGTATTCCTTGACGAGCCGGTAAGGCTCGCTGATGTAGTAGTCCGAAAAGCTCCTGACCTCCAGCATCAGGATCTTGGCGAAGACCCGGTCGGTGGCATAGACGTTGATGTGCGTCCAGATGGTCTTTCGGAGCTTGTTAAAGGCGCCCTTGATGCCGTTGAGCTCGTGGTGGGCCTGGACGATGTAGTGTTCCATATACTCGGCCAGCACCTGGTAGAGGAGGTCGCGCTTGTCCTTGAAGTATTTATAGATCAGCGCCTCGGTGACTCCGGCGTTCTTGGCGATCTCGGCGGTCGTGATGGCATTGAAGTCTTTTTCGCGCAGGAGGAGCCGGAGGCTCTCGGTGATCTTGATGCGACCGGGTGGGGGGCTCTTCTTCTGGGAATTCCTGTGGTCGAATTGAGATATCTCGAATCGGGCCATTATGTCCCTTTCTGTGATTGGGTATGCAAAAAGGTCTGGCTGACCTGGGCAGCCGGAAGTAGGACGATCATAGTCATTTCATAATAAAAAAGCAAGCGTAATGAGAGATAAGCATGTTTTTTTCAGGTATCGCATGGAAAAGGGGAGAGGGGTGACGCGGCTACGTGGAGTATCCACGGAGTGTCCGGCTGCCGGTCCGCGACAACTTTTAATTTGATTAGTTTGACTGTTCTAAATATAATCATATTGAACCGCGGGCGGAGGGCGCGTCATCTCCTGCCTCATGTATGCGGGGGGTGGCCGCGTACCCGACGCGGGGTCTACCTCTTCCCCCGGGTACGGATACAATCGGAGTGCGTCGTGAAGACAAAAACGGAGGGCCTTTGATGGCTGAATCCAGATTCTACTACGTGTCCCCGGCTGGAAAACTAACCCGCAGAGCCTCCCTTGAGGATGCCCTGTCGGCGCTCAAGAACGGGGGGTTCCTCTGGCTTGACTATTACCAGCCAAGCAGGGAGGAGTTATCGGCCTATTGTCGTCCCTCTGGGCATCCATCCGTTTTCCGTTGAAGATTGTATCGATGAGAACCAGGTCCCCAAGATCGAGGATTTTCCCAATTACTCCTTTATCAACTTCAATGCCTTTCGCTATGCCGACAAGAAGCTCACGGTCGATGAGGTGGATTTGTTCATCGGCAAGGATTTCTTGATCACAGTCAGCGGGAGCAGCCCTGACGCCGGTGAGCCCTTGGGCGATATCGAACGCTTCGTGGAGCTCGATATCGAGAACGCGCGGCTGGGACCCGCTTTCCTGATGCACGTCATTTTGGATCACGTCGTCGATCACAAGTTCATGGCGATCGAAGCACTTCAGGACGAACTGGATACGGCCGAGGACGCCATGATGGATGCTCCTTCGGACTTCAACCCGGCGCAGCTGCTGAGCCTTCGCCGGTCTCTGCTGGCGTTGCGCAAAAGCCTCTACCACGAGCGAGAAATCCTCGTAAAGATTTGCCGCAGGGACTGCCCGTTCATCCCGGAAAAGGCGATCTTCCATTACCGGGACATCTACGACCACCTCGCCAAGTTCTTCGAGTTTATCGAAACCTATCGCGAAATCGTCACGAGCCTCATGGAACTGCACATGTCCATGCTCAATAACCAGATGGCAAAGACCGCCAACCAGACGAACTCGACGGTCAGGCGGCTCACGTTCATTACCACCATCTTCATGCCGCTCACGCTTCTGGCCGGAATCGGCGGCATGTCCGAATGGTCCATGATGACGGGACCGGCCAACTGGAGGATCGCATATCCGGCCTTCATGGCTGGCGATGGCCGTCATCGGCATCGCCAACTACTACCTGTTCAGACGGCTCGAGGAGAAAGACTGAGGCCGCAGCGGCTCCAAGCCTCGACGAACCGTATTTCGCCAGCTCATGCGTCCGCCCTGCGTTAGTGGCCTCCTGCCCGGACGGAGGTTTGAGCACGCCCGCGTTGCGGCAGTCAAACGCTGTCTTCCCACTAAGGCCCGCGACCCGACGGAAAGGGTAGAGCGTAGGTCCGATGATGTACGCGAGAACACGTCTGCTCGGTTTGTGTCACGTTTTAGATGATATAATTATATTGAGGAAAGGAAGGAATCGTACGACTCCAACGGTTATACGTGGGGGACGAAACGGGTCGTACAGGCAGACGCCCGGACGGGCGGTCATGAGCATACGATGACCGCTTTGCTGAAATTCTAGCGATCGGGGAGGTGCGCATGGAAAAGATAATACCCTACCTCTGGTTCGATACTCAGGCCGAGGAGGCAGTGAGTTTCTACGTATCGGCCTTCGGAAATTCCCGGATGGGTGGAGTCAGCCGATATGGTGAGGAAGCGGCCGAGGCCTCGGGAAGACAGAAGGGATCGGCGATGATCGTGGAGTTCGAGCTTGAAGGACAACAATTCGTGGCGTTGAACGGCGGCCCTGTGTTCACCTTCTCGCCCGCGGTGTCGTTTTTCGTGAGCTGCGGCACGACGGGTGAGATAGACGGGTTGTGGAAGAAGCTCTCGCCCGGTGGAAAAGCCCTCATGGATCTGGGGAAATATCCGTTCAGTGAAAAGTACGGATGGCTTATCGACAGATACGGCGTTTCATGGCAGTTCTTTCTCGGGGACCGCCCGCAGAAGATCGCCCCGGCTTTAATGTTTACCGGAAAGCAGCGGGGTAAGGCCGAAGAGGCGATGAACTTCTATATATCCCTCTTCAAGAATTCGGGCATAACCCTGATGGCACGCTACGAGACGGGGGAGCCGGGCCCCGAAGGCGAGGTGAAGCACGCCAGGTTCACGCTCGACGGGCAGGAGTTCATCGCCTTCGATAGCCACGTCCAAAATGACTTTACGTTTACGCCGGCGGTGTCATTGCTCGTAAATTGCGTCACGCAAGAAGAGGTGGACACGTTCTGGGAAAAGCTGTCCGCCGGGGGAGAAAAGGGACAGTGCGGATGGCTGACGGACCGATACGGCGTGTCGTGGCAGATCGTGCCCACGGTCCTGGGTGAGCTGTTGCGCGACATAGATCCCGAGAAGAGCGAGAGGGTCATGGCGGCGATGCTGAAGATGACCAAGATCGACATAGAAGGTCTGAAGAAAGCATATGAGCGGGAATAGTCCGGCACAGGCTCAGCAGGGTAAAATGCGCCCGGATAGTATCTATTGATATACGTCTCGATTTTTAATATAATAGGCCCCGTTGGGAAATAGGTGAGAGTAAGGTCTACTCCGCCACTCCGATGAATATGAGTCCAGAAGAGACCCGACCGCCGGACATCTGAGATGGAGCATCACATGAACAAGATCTGCATTTTTGTAGGGATGACACTCCTGGGCTGGATCGGGTGGTGGGCAGGTTCGAGCCTTGGCATCATGACGGCGTACATATTCAGCGGTGTCGGCAGCCTGCTGGGAGTATACGTGGGCTGGCGGATAAATCGCAGCTACTTCAGTTGATTCTAACGTGAACGGGACAACGGTCCTTCGATCGCAGGCAGCGGGCGTCGGGCATCACACGTTGCCGCCCGCTGTCTGAGTATGGAATTAAGGGGACACAATACTTAATTCCCAGTTTTCGGTCTAATCGAAGGTCTACCGAGTTAAGTATTGTACCCCTTTAACTCCAAACGGACACGACATGTCGTGTCCCTACGGGGGGTTAAGTCCGTTTCGTGTTTGAATCTGTAGGGGCGGCATTTTATGCCGCCCGTCATCGGTAAGCCCTAATCCCGCCAGCCGTCCCTACTTATCCAGCGCGCGCCACTCCTTTTCCAGCCCTGTCCAGTCCAGTGCCGGGGCGCCCTTGGCCTTGACCTTTACGGCAAAGGCGCAGTAGTCGTCCCCCGCGGCGGCGCACTTGACCTCGCGGCACTCGGCGGATTGCCCCGTCAGCGAGAGCACGATGCTTTCGGTTATCCCCTCCAAAAACGACGCGAAGACCACGCATACCGGCTCCGGCGACGAGACATCGTCGGACTCGAAGGTATTGCGGCAGCGGTAGAACATGAGGTAGTTGCCGTCGGGTCCTTTTGCGCAGGTAACCGTGGGATTCCCGTAGCCCAGGAGGGGAAATATGATCTTGGTCATCTGGTCGAGGGACGCCGTGGCGGCGTCGAGCTCATTCCAGCTGTAGTTGGCTCTCGCGGAATCCCCCACGGCCATGCCGGCGCGCCTGCCGACCGTCCTGATGATGGCCCGCGCCCCCCTCGGCGTCAATATCTGGGCGCTGACCTCCTTGAAGATGTTGAGGATCGTGGCCATTTCCAGGAGATACACCACCGAGCCGAACGCGACGAACTCCCGGGTGTCGCCGGCGTGGGTGAACATGGCGGGCAGCTCACCCTCGCCGATGGAAAGCGGGAGCACACGGTCGTCCTTGAACCGGTTGAGGACATCGACGGTGGGCTTGGCGGCCTCGGCTACCGGGGCCCCGGCCTTTTCGAGGATCTTTCGTATCGTCATGGAGAGGGCGTCTTTTCCCTCTACGCTCAGGATCTCTTCGAAAAACGAATCCATAAATCCCTTTCGCATCAAGAAAAGTCGCTGCTCTGTTTCTCCCTGCATGAGGTATAACGAGCCCTTTTCTTTGTTCCAGTGAAGCGTCTTCTGCTGCAAAACCATAGCGGCCTCCTTATAAGATACGGTTACCTGTTGAGCTGGAAACGGATGCGGACAAAAACGGGACAGCGCCTGTATCGGCCGGCCGCGCCGGGTGGGGGAGCCGCCGGGAAGCGTTTCATTTTCCCTAGTAAATTTTGTGTACAATATCCCAATAGCGTGAAGTTTTCAAGCATTATTTTTGGTCTGCGCCGGACTATTACACCTATAAATATATGACTATTGTTATCAAAATTTTATGGAACAAGGGAGGCTCACAAGAGAGTGCAGGCGAGGCGCGGGCGGGCGAAAGACGCGCTCGAATTATTGCTTGATGAGCCCCGCGATTTTCACTATAATCCGGCCAGGGGAAAGGAGGACAGCGGTGTCG
Source organism: uncultured delta proteobacterium (assembly GCA_963809875.1). Lineage (GTDB taxonomy): Bacteria > Desulfobacterota > Zymogenia > Zymogenales > Zymogenaceae > JAFGAS01. Next base: position 759,748 of record CAWELC010000005.1, read on the forward strand.
GGCCACGCCGATGGACCGGCGCCGGACCGAGGCATGCCCCTGTTGCCCGCTGTTTCCGACTTCCCTTTTCTGCTGTCAATTTAGCGATGGATCACGGTTTGTTTAGACGGAGGCAGGTATGAATATCCCCGGAATAGGTAGCGGAGTTTTTTTGGGCCGGTTGATGCAGGACCCCGGTTATACCGACGCGACCAATCAGGCCATCGAGCTCCTCAGAGACCCACAGCATTTCCAGTGGTATCTCGTCCCGATCCTTGTGGCCATCTTCTATATGTATTTCAACGAGGCCGAGAAGAAGAACTGGACCGTGGTTATCGCGGGCCTGGCCTTCTGGGGTGTGGAGTGGTTCTTCGAGATCCTCAACGCGCTGTTTCTCACCGTTCACGGGACTTCCGCGCTCTGGACGACGCCCTGCGTCAACGCCGCAACCGGCGTCGTTAACAGCGCCTACAACATCATGGTCGGGCTCAATATCGAGATCAGCCTGATGTTCCTGTTCATGGGTCTCGTATTCGCGAAGGTGCTGCCGCGCGACAGGAAGATGAAGATCTTATGGATAGGCAACCGCACTTTCTTGGCGCTCCTTTTTGCGATCCTCTGCGTCGGCGTGGAGGTAGTCCTCAATTTCTGGGACGCCCTCATCTGGGAGTATCCGTGGTGGAACCGGGCCAACCCGATACTGATCGTCGGCCTGGCCTATTTCCCCCTCATACGGTCCTCGTTCTGGGTCTATGACCTGAAGCCGATGGGAAAGCAGATCGGCGTCGTGGCCGCGATATACGCCGTCGACGTCATCTTGCTGATCGTCTGCATGGGGATTTTCGGATGGATTTGACGCGGGGATCTGTCGGCTCCCGCTGTGGAGCGTGAAGGGATCGGGCCTCCGAAAGACGCCCATCGCCCGGGCGGTTTGCCCGCCTCATGCATGAGGGATAGTCGGAGACCGGGGGCCTGCCCGGCATGCAAGCTCCGCCGCCGTCAGCCGCCGGACGCCCGGGCCACCAGTATAATGATGATCACGGCGGCGACGGCCAGCGTTATGATAATGCCCAGGATCGTGCCGAAAAGCCCGGCCTTTCTCTCGCCGCCGCCCGACAAGATACGGGAGAAGAAGCGGCCGAAACCTGGGCCGTCGACCGATTCGTAGGAGCCCGAGGCGGCATACTGCGAGTAGTGGGAGAAACTGTCATCGCTGGTGCTGCTGCTCGACTGGCTCGAGCCGGAGCTGCTCGAGCTCTCCTGGGAGCTGGTCTGCTCGGACGGCGACGGGTAGCTTGAGCTGGATGATCCCGAGCCGCCCGACTGGCCGCTCCCCTGTCCCGACTGCTGGTCCGACATGGAATACTCCTCTCGTGTTTCTGTATTGTTGTCGCAGCGATAGTAGCAGTGCGGGCGGGCAAAGTCAAGCAGTGTCGGCCGCGCTGCCACCCCGGCGGATGGCCGAACCCGGACGCGATCGCGCCTGAGCGGAGGATAGTGCGCCATTGCGGTAAAGCAATGCGGCCCGGCGGCCGGGGCGGGGCATAGCCCACAAAATATATGTAAATTTATTTATTTGCTTAGTGCAACGATTTTGAATATAGTCGGGTAAAAGAGTATACCGATCTCTCTTGAAGGAGGCATAGCATGACCTATCGCAGAGGAAAAGGCAAAGACCTGTGGCATTGGTGCAAGAACTGCTCCGGCTGGCCGTTATCCAAATATGAAGAGCAGGAAACGAAACCACCCGATGAGGAACTCTGCGAAGAATGCAAGGGAAAAGAAAGGGGCGGTAACTGCCGAGGTTAATCCGGGAAAAGACCTGCCCGCCCTTGCTCTGTGCCGCCCGTCGTCTATAAACCGTTATTGCGGGCCGCGCCGTGTCCGTCCCTTTTCTTTGCGGGGGGGGGTAGAGGGCTGGATCGGGGCCCCCGCGAAAACGAAGTTTTCGTGGGGTGATACCCGGACACGACAAGTCGTGTCCCTACGGGTCGTAAGGTCGATACGTGTTAGAACCTGTAGGGGCAGCATATATGCTGCCCGTCTTTTCCACGCGCTGGGTGGCACGGGCGAACCGTAGGTTGCCCGTGGCGTGATGGAAGTAGCCCACCGGACACCACATGTGGTGTCCCTACGGGTGTCAGGCCGATCGCCGTAGAATCTGTAGGGCAGCATGCTAGTGACCGCCACATTGTCATTGCGAGCTCCCGTACGGGCGTGGAGTGTGCCCGTCATCCCTGCACCCGCGTAACCGTAATTGCGAGGGGCCGAAGGCCCCGTGCAATCCCCCCACTGTCACCGCGATCCACAACCCGTCATTGCGAGGAGGCGGCAGCTTGCTCGCTTGGGTCGGGAGGGCGATCCCCCGCGAAATCGCAGATTTCGTGGGGTGATGATGTGCGGCGGGCATGAGGCCGACGAAATATTCGTGAAGTTTTTCTTTGACTTTTACTACAGATAGGGATACGTTCGTGCGATCAACGGGAGGAGACATCGTGAACTATCGCAGGGTGAAAGGCGAAGACCTCTGGCACTGGTGCAAGAACTGCTCGTGTTGGCCGCTAACCGACTTCTTCCTGAGGGAATTAAGACCGTCCGACGATAAGCTCTGCGAAGAATGCAGGGGAAAGGAAATAGACGATAACTGTCGGGATCGGTACAACTCCTAGCCACTTCGATCGGCGCCCGTCTCATAAGACGTCAATGACCGCTGGTGACCGGGGCGGCCGACCTCCGGGCCGGCAGCGGTCCCACGTGGTGCGGGGCTGTTAAAACCCGCGCGGCGGCGCGGAAGAAGATCAGCCCCGTACCGGCCGCTGTTTCCCGGTCTCTCGGCTTCACAGGGCATAGATATCCCTTACGGCAGGGCAAGGCCCTGCGGCCCGTCGTTGTGAAACAATAGATGACGCGAATCTGGCTCCCCGTTTCTTTGTCGGCCGACGCCGGCTATCGCCCCTGCTCGCCCGCCTTCCTGGACGATTCCAGGATGTGCGCGACGTCCTGTTCCGTCAATCCGAGCTCGCTGTTTCTGACGCGGCATATCACCTGGGCCTCTTCCCACGTCGCGCCCCAATGACCGGGGGCGTTCTCCACGCCCGAAATCGTGTGCCGTCCGGGGCGATCGGCGTAGACGACCCAGGGGGCAAATCCGAAATAGTCCAGCTCGTTGGGATCTATGACATAGCAGTAGGTGTTAGGCATACGTATGACTCCTTTACCGTGTAGTTTAGATATCGACCGGGTTGTTATTCCGCTTTCGGTATTGACCGAGCATGCCACGCCTCTGATAAAGCAATAACGGTGCCATAGCGTCCCGCGCCCCGTCCTTTCCGCTGGAGGTGACCGGCGGCGCGGCCACGGTTTACTATATTGATAACAGACCGTTTTCCGGTTTCGGTGACGTCCGCGGGCGGCCGGTCCGAGAAAAGTTCGGCCACACCGTGCGCCGACCGGACCGGTTTGGTTATTATTTTTTGCGGGGTGTAAGATAATGGGCAAATCCCGATGTCAAACGAACACCACATGTGGTGTCCCTACGGTGTGTCAGGCCGATCCGTGTAAGAATTTGTACGGGCGGCATTAATGCCGCCCGTTTTTTCCTCTCCGTTGGGTGGGGGTAGTGCGCTTGATCGGGGCCCCCGTGTATTCACCGTCATTGCGAGCCCCGAAGGGGCGTGGCAATCTCAAGGTTGCCAAAGGCCATTGAGTCGTTAATGTCTCCGACGGCTCTGAGATTGCTTCGGTCGTTTCACTCCCTCGCAATGACGAGCAGCGTATCGGCTGGATACCGCGAACCCGAGTCTCCACGGATGCTGCCCGTCCGTAATAACCCGTCATTGCGAGGGGCCGAAGGCCCCGTGGCAAACTAGTCGCCCGTCTTTTTACCCGCCCCTCGTGAAACTGCTGAGACTCTGAAACTGGTGAAACTATCCTTCCCCGTGAATCTCGCACAACTATGACAACCATCACAACTATCCCGTAAAGGATAGTGATATCGGGAACATCCATGGTTGTAGGCGCACCGCGGCCAAATACAACCAAATACAACCATAACAACCATCCAATAGCCGTTATATTTGTGCCCCCCTAAGGGAAAGGGGTGCGGCCGGTGCGTGCAAAGATGACAAAGATGGCAAAGATCCCCGATAGAGTAATGAAATTATATACATACATCTTTGCAGGATTATTGCTTCCCGTACAATGATATGCAAAGATAACCGGCCGCCGCCCCCGGCGGGAGAGGCCGGGAAGGTGGAATGTTTGTGATCTTTGTCATCTTTGTCATCTTTGCCACGTTTGCATCTTTGCGGTGGTTGTTATAGTTTATTATAGTTGTTATAGTTGTATGGGTTACCTGGGGGGAGATGATTGCACGGGGGCAGGGTTGCGGGGTTTGGCCGGTTTCAGTGGTTTCACAGTTTCAGTAGCTTCACGGTTTCAGGGGTATTGTGGTATGTCTCTCCCTACCGGGAGAAAGGAAAACGCCAGACCCCGGCCCGGCGGCGGGGCAGGGCATAGAGCCTATGAAATATACGTAAATATTATGTATTGATTAGTGTTACGATTTTGAATATAATTCGAATAAGGGAAGATGGGTGACGTTTTGTAACGCCAAGGAGTAAGCGACAACAAAAGGCCTGCCCCCTTTTCTTCCCTATTAAAGAAGGTATCCTGATGTCAATATCTAGACCATATCGAAGGACGTATCGACCTCAAATATTCGGCGTTGAAGGTGGCGACTATTTTCTTCATCCCAAATTCGCGGAGTCACCACGACATTTCATACGCGCTTTCTTGCTTATACAAAAGGATCTCATACAGCTTTTTGATTATATTGAGCCGTCCGATATTAATAGGGGGTGTTATTCGTTTCGTATTAATGAGCTCCTTTTTCTGATCTTGTGTCGAAATTGAGGCAAACTGCAAGGCAATCCTAATCGAAAACGGTTATACTAAATCGGGCATCTGGAATATGAACGACTATAAGAAGATCGAGACTTCTCACCGTCTATCTTCTTATGCTGTAAAGCTTCCCGTATGGAGTGGTAATGAAAGTGTACGGCAACCTTTTAGTGCGTGGTCAGAGAACGGTAAACTAAAATGGTACGAAGCCTATAATGATACAAAGCATGATCGTTACGCTACTTTTCGAAAAGCTAACTTTGAGAATATGATCGATGCCGTATCGGGACTTCTTATAATACTATCCGCGCAATTCTGGATTGAGGACTATACTCCAAGACCAGCATGGTTTTTCCGAACACGCATCTGACGATGGTATGGAACCAGCTATCGGGGATTATTTCAGAGTTAAATTCCCGGACGATTGGCCCGAGGAAGAATGCTATGATTTCGATTGGCAGGATCTAGAAAACGAAGAAGACCCTTTCGAACAGATTAGTTATAATAATCCATGAAATAGAAAGGGGTCAAGTCCTTTCTTGACACTTACGTATTCGCTTTGCTTTTTCCAAAGCCATCGAACATAAAAAGGCGCCCCCTCCCCGGGGGCGCCTTTGCGTTCTGCGCTTCGAGTGCATCGATCAATCGCGGCGTTACAGGCCCACGGCGGCTACAGCTTCCGCGTAGAGCCTGCCGACCTCCGCGACGAGGGCCGTAACATCGCCCATCAGCGCGGTCCACTGATCGGCGCCGGCTCCCTTGAGCTCCTCGAGCTTGGCCTTGGCTTCGTCCATCTTGACCTTGGCCGCATCGATCTTGGCGATGGCCTCTTCCTTGGCCGGGCTGGGCAGCGCCTCCGCCTTCTTGGCCAGGTCGTCGATCTTGGCCTTGTAGTCGTCGAGCGTCGCCTGGGTCTTGGTGATGAACGCGTCCTTTACGCTTGCCGCCTTCTCGCACCCGGGCATAAACGCCACGGCCAGCGCAACGGCGACCGCCACAACCAGCAGCAGCTTGAATGATTTCATTGTTTTTCCTCCTTACACGCTATAAATGTCACTAAAGTATACCATGAATATTGCCCGTCGCAAGGCCCGACGAAAAAAAACAGTTCGCCCGGGACCGCCGCCCCGCACCTCTTATTTCTTCTCCCGCCGCCAAAAAAACTCTTGACAACCCATTTCAGCCCTGCTATATACTTAAAGCATGAAGTTATACTTTAAGCTTTTCAATTAAGATCAGGTCAGGCCGGGGGGGTTCGCGACCATGTACTGCATTGACCAGGCCCCCGCATCATCCACCGGAGGCGTTATGATAAAGACCCGTATCACCGAAATGCTCAAGATCAAATACCCCATCCTCATGGGCGGGATGCACTGGGTGTCGTTTGCCGAGATGGTCGCGGCCGTGGCCGACGCCGGCGGCCTGGGCTTTCTGCCGTCGGCCTCCTTCGAGTCGACCGAAGCCCTGCGCAAGGAAGTCAGGCGCGCCCGGGACCTCACCGACGGGCCTTTCGGCATCAATATCTCGATGCTCCCGGACGTATCGCCCGGCGAGCAGACGCTGGAGATCGTCCGCATGGGCATCGAGGAGAAGGTCGCGGCATTCGAGACGGCGGGCCGCTCGCCCGAGCCCTTCATCGGGCTGACCAAGGCCGCGGGCGTCCCCCTCATCCACAAGATCACCCAGGTGCGCTTTGCCAAGAAGGCCGAGCAGGTCGGGGCGGACGCGGTGGTCATCGTGGGGTTCGAGGGCGGGGGGCATCTGGGCATGGCCGACGTCGCCTCGACGGTGCTCATCAACAAGGCCGCGCGGGTGCTCTCGGTCCCGGTGATCGCCGCGGGCGGCATCGTGGACGGCAGGGGGCTGCTTGCGGCGCTGGCCTTGGGGGCCGACGGCGTGCTCATGGGCACAAGGTTTCTGGCCAGTCAAGGAGACGCCCATCCACGAGAACTTCAAGAAGTGGATCGTGGACCATACCGAAAACGACACGTCGGTGGTGATGCGCTCCATCAAGAACCCGATGCGCGTCATGGACAACGCCACGGCAAAGACGGTCTGCGAGATCGAGGCGCGGGGCACGACGCTGGAGGAGATCCTGACGTACGCGGCCGGCAAGTTCGGCAAGCAGGCCTACAACAGCGGCGACGTGGACATGGGGATCATCTCGGTCAGCGAGGGGATCGGCGTCATCGACGAGATCAAGTCGATCAAGGAGATCATGAACGACATCATCAGCGAGGCCGAGACGTCGCTGAAGCGCCTCGAAAAGATCATGGGGGACGGAAAGGGAAGGTAGGACACCACGCACCCGGGGAGTCGGGCGGACGGCGGGGTTATCCGTGCCACCGGGAGCGTATGAGAATCCGTAGGGGTCGCATATATGCGACCCGCAAAGTGGCGGGAGAGGACGGACACCACAAGTGGTGTCCCTACGGGTTCAAACACGAATCGTCCTGACATACCGTAGGGACACGATTCATCGTGTCCGGCAGCTGCCTTCAGGAGGGTCCGTCAGGAGAGGAGAGAAACGAGAAACAGTATTCACAACCCGTCATTGCGGGGAGCGGAGCGGCCAGGCGATTCCCAACAGAAATACCGGAAATGTCTTTTGCCATTGAGATTTCCTCCTTTATCTTGGGATAGCCACGTTGCTTCGCTCCTCGCAATGACGCTACGATCACTCCGCGACAATGGGGCTGCCGGCGCCACCCCACACGTGTTAGAATCCGTAGGGGTCGCATATATGCGACCCGCAAGACGGCGGGAGAGGACGGGCGGCTAGATTGCCACGCCTCCTACGGAGGCTCGCAATGACAATGATAATCGCCGCCGAAAGGCGGCACTGTTAGCTTGCCGCCCCTACGGGTGCTAACGGGAAATACCTGAGCATACCGTAGGGACACCACATGTGGTGTCTATTTGACTCGCTCACAATGACACGCTAAAATAGGCTATTTTAATTCCATACACATCGCGTAGTTAGGAGGACATATGATCAAGACGGCGATTACCGAGATGTTCGGCGTCAAGCATCCCATCATCTGCGGGGCCATGATGTGGCTCTCGATCCCGCCGCTGTGCGCGGCCATATCCGAGGCGGGCGGGCTGGGCAACCTCACCGCGGGCAACTACGAGACCGAGGACGAGTTCAGGGCAGCCATCAAAGACGTCAGGAAGCGCACCGACAAGCCCTTCATGGTGGCCATCACGATCCTCCCGTCGCTCAGGATCACCGCCGAGCACCACGCGATGTACGTCAAGGTCTGCGCCGACGAGCGGATCGCGGGCGTCGAGATCTCCGGCGCTCCCCTGGACAAGGGGCTCGGGATGGACGCCATCGAGATGCTCAAGAAGGCAAACGTCAAGATGTTCCAGAAGGTGGGGGCGGTGCGGCACGCGGTCCACGCCGAGAAGGTGGGCTACGACGGTATCTACGCCGCGGGCATCGAGGAGGGGGGCCACCCGCTTTCCGACGACGTGAGCACGATGGTGCTGACCCCCCGGATCGCCGAGAGTGTCAAGATCCCGGTGGTCACCGTGGGCGGCGTGGCCGACGGGCGGGGACTGGCGGCTGCGCTGACGCTGGGCGCACAGGGTGTCATGATGGCAAGCCGCTTCGTGGCCACCACGGAGTGCCCCTGCCACGACAACATCAAGGAGGAGCTCTGCCGCCGCCAGGAGATGGACACGACGATCTTCGGCCGCTCCATCGGGCTGCAGGGCCGCGCGCTCATGAGCGACGTGATCCGTGACGTGATCGCCATCGAGGAAAAGAGCGGAAAGCTCGAAGACCTCATCCCGCTGATCTCCGGCATGCGCATCAAGAAGGCCTGGGAGACCGGCGACGTGAACTACGCGCCGCTCATGGTGGGCCAGTCCATCGGGCTTATCAAGAAGGTCATGGGCGTCAAGGAGATGATGGACTCGATGGTCAAACAGGCCGAGGATATCCTGAAGCAGAAGAACAAGATGTTCGCGTAGCGGGGAGACGTAGGGAACCGCCGTCATTGCGAGCCCCCGACAGGGGGCGCGGCAATCCCCTGACTACTCCTGAGGAACGGTTCTCAAAGTGATGCGCTTTACCTATAGTCAAGGGAATTGACGATCACTCCAAAAGGCACGCTTTTGTGGGGCCCCGATCAAGCGCTCTCCTCCCACGCAAAGAAACCGTAGGGGTCGCATACATGCGACCCGCAGGGCGGCGGGAGAGGACGGGCGGCTGATTGCCACGCCGTCCTACCGGACGGCTCGCAATGACAATGATAATCGCCGCCAAAAGGCGGCATCGTTAAGCATTGCCGCCCCTACGGGGATGACACCCCAAAAACGGTGTAAATCAGAATCAAAAGCGGGTATTGGTTTTCCAATACCCGCTTTACTATCGATAGACTTAACGCTCGTATCGCCTACTTCTTGGCCACGTTCTTCTTATCCTCCCGGTCGCGCAGCTCCCTCCTCAGGACCTTGCCCACGGCGGTCTTGGGAAGCTCGGGGATGAACTCGACGATCCGGGGCACCTTGTAGGCCGCCAGGTTCTTCTTGCAGAAGGCGACCACGTCTTCTTCCGTGAGGGTCTCGCCCGGCTTGACCACGACAAAGGCCTTGACCGTCTCGCCGCGGTAGGGGTCCTTCACGCCGACGGTGCAGGCCTCCAGGATCTTCGGGTGGGAAAAGAGGACGTTGTCCACCTCGATGGGGTAGATGTTGTAACCGGCGGCGATGATCATGTCCTTCTTGCGGTCGACGACCGAAAGGTAGCCGTCCGTGTCGAATACGCCGATGTCTCCGGTCAGGTACCAGCCGTCCTTGAGGACCTTTGCCGTCTCTTCCGGTTTCTTGTAGTAGCCCATCATGATCTGGGGGCCCTTGATGGCGATCTCGCCGGTTTCGCCCTGCTTCTTCTCCTTCTTATAGTCGTCGGCGTCCACGATCTTCACGTCGGTGTCCGGGACGGGAATCCCCACGGTACCCGGCTTGATCGTCCCGCCCCAGGGGGTAACGGTGGCGATGGGGGTGGTCTCGGTGGAGCCGTAGACTTCGCAGATGGTCGCCCCGGTCAGCTCCTTGAGGTCGCGGATGGTGTCGGCGGCAAGCGGGGCCGCGCCCGAGAAGAAGCCCTTGACGAACTTGAGGTTCAGCTTGCGGAACTCCGGCTCGTTCAGGAGCCCCACGAAGATCGTCGGCGCGCCGGGAATAAAGGTCGGCTTGTATTTCTTGACCAGGTCGACGATCGCCTTGGGCTCGGGGCGGGGGATCACCAGATGCTCGAAGGCCATCCAGGTAAAGAAGTTCTGGACGGCGGTGTAGCCGGCCGAGTGAAAGATCGGAAATGTCCCCACCAGCCGCTCCTTGCCGATCTCCAGGTCGGTGAACCAGGCGATGAACTGCTGGACGTTGCAGCTGATGTTCTTGTGGGAGAGCATGACGCCCTTGGCGACGCCGGTGGTGCCGCCGGTATAGATGAGGGTCGAAAGCTCTTCCCATTTTCCCGCCTCGGGGACGGGGGAGGTGTCGTACTTCTTGATGAGGTCCTCAAAGAGGAGGATGGTGTCGTCGGTCTCGAGGTTCTTCACCATCGCCTTTTTGACGAGGGGGAACAGCTGTTTCTTCGGAAACGGCAGGTAGCTGTGGATGTGGCAGCCGATGATTTTCTTGATCTTCGTGCCCGACATGATCTTCTGCATCCGGGGCACCAGGAGCGTCAGGGTGATGACGATCTTGGCGTCGGAATCGTTGAGCTGGTACTGGAGCTCGCGCTCGGTATAGAGCGGATTGTTCTGGGCCGCAACGGCACCGAGGCGCAGTATCGCAAAATTGGCGATGAGCGTCTGAGGGAGGTTCGGGAGGCATACCGCGACCTTATCGCCCTTCTTTACGCCGAGGCCGATAAGGGCTTTGGCGAACTGGTTGACCATGCCGTCCAGCTGTTTATAGGTGATCCTTTTTCCCATGTAGTTCAGGGCGGTATTGCCGGGGAATTTTGTGGCGGACCGGGTCAGGGCCTGGGATACCAGGATCTTTTCGTAGTCAATGGTCTTGGGGACCCCCGGGGCATACGATTTATGCCAGAGCTTGTCTTTCATGAGTTCCTCCCTAGTGGGTATGCGTGGATAATATGAGGCGCCCGATCGTCCAACGGACGATGGAGTATTAAGCTAGAGACCGATGGTGAGCGGGAGAGAATACACAAGCCGGACGAGTGCTGACAATCGGTATACTTTATACCGTCTTATAGAAAAAAACGGGGTGAATGTCAATCACTTTTTCAGTTGTTAGTGATCCTTCCGGCCACTATTTTTCTTCAAGCCGTAATGCCGGAGAAACTCGATCAGGGTCATGACTCCCCAGCCGGTGGCGCCCTTCGTCGTCCAGCCGAAGTCCTTCTCGGCGCGGGCCGTCCCGGCGATATCCAGATGGGCCCAGGGGATTTTGTCTCCGGCAAACCGCTTGAGGAAGGCCGCGGCGGTGATACTGCCGCCCTCCCGACCGGTGGCGTTCCTGACGTCCGCGACGTCCCCCTTGATCTGATCGAAATAGTGGTCAAACAGGGGCATCGGCCACACCTGTTCCCCCGAGATGCGGGACGCTTCTTTCACCTCCTCGAGGAGATCCTCGCGCGATGAGTAGAGCGCGGCGACCCTCCGTCCCAGGGCGATGACGGCCGATCCCGTGAGGGTGGCGATATCCACGATCGCGGCGGGCTCAAACTGTTTGGCATAGCTGATGCCGTCGGCCAGCACGAGCCTTCCCTCGGCGTCGGTGGAGATGACCTCGATGGTGGTCTTGTCCATCGCGACGAGCACGTCCCCCGGCTTCGTGGCGCCCGGCCCGGGCATATTTTCCGTGGCGGGGATTACGGCCACGACTCCCCGGGGAAGCTTCATCCGGGCCGCCGCCACGACGGCCGCAAGAACCGCGGCGCCGCCGCTCATGTCGGTTTTCATCCGGTCCATGTTCTCGGGGGGCTTGAGCGATATGCCGCCGCTGTCAAACGTGATCCCCTTGCCGATGAGGGCCACGGGGGCCTTTGCGTGTTCCGGGGGCAGATATTTTATCACGATGAGGACGGGGGGCTCGGCGCTCCCCCGGGCGACCCCGAGAAGCGCTCCCATTCCGAGCCGCTGGATCGCTTCCTTATCGAGCAGTTCGATATCAAGACCGGCCTTTTCGGCCGCTTCGCGAGCCCGCTGGGCCAGGATCGTCGGGGTCATGAGGTTGGCCGGGGTGTTGGCCAGGTCCCGGGTCAGATAGACCGAGTCGGCGATGATGCGGCCGTTGGCCGGGCCGTCGCCCAGGACGGACGGGTCTCCGCAGATAATGATCCGGTCGATCGCCTTCTTCTTCTCGTCGCTCTTCTTGAGGGAGGAAAAGGAGTAAATTCCCAGGGCCGCCCCGACAAATACCTCCTGAGCGGCGGCCGGTCCCGGAAGGCCCGAGTCCGTCGCCAGGTCGTACGGCAGCGCGATCGTGTCGACGCCGAGCTTCTTGAGGAACCTCGCGGCTGTGGCGGCCGCGGCCTTCAAGCCGCTCGGTGGAAAGGCGATCCTTTTTCCCGAGCCCCACCAGGCATATCCGCTCCGGGCCGCCGGGGGCGTCCGAATAGATGAGTGATATCTCGTCGGCCTTTGCGGAAAAATCACCCGACTCCAGGATCGCTTTGATCTTCCCGCCGACGGCGGCGTCCAGCGCCTGAACGTCCGTGACCAATGAGGCAGCCTTCTCGAAGATTCCGATCACGAGGGCCGGCGTCCTGGTGGAAGAAAGGGGCCGGCTGGAGACGTCAATTCTCGGCAGGTGCGGTGAGAGATCGTCTTTCACGGATTCCTCCTGGGTAACGATGTTTGTTCGGCCCTCGTAAACCGGTCTCGGCCGGTTGCATCAGCCGGCTACCGGGCGACCGCGGCTACTCTTCCTCGACCGCCCAGGTCTCCAGAATATCCTCGTCGATGTCCTCGATGAACCGGGAGGGGCGTCCGAACGCCGGTCCCCGGTGCGTAATGATCTTGATCGGATAGGTGATGGTGAGGTTTTCCTTGGCCCGGGTGGTTGCGACGTACATGAGACGAAGCTCCTCTTCCAGGTCATCGGCCGATTCGGCGGCGTAGGTCGTGGGGAAGTATCCCTCAGCGGCCCAGATAATGAAGACGGAGTGCCATTCCAGCCCCTTGGCCGAATGGATCGTGGAGAGGATGAGCCACTCCGGGTCCGGGTCCTCCCGGAGGATGTCGGAGATGCTGTCGGACGGGGGCTCCAGCGCCATGTCGGTCAAGAACGACTCGACCGATCGGTACTTCCTCGCGATGATCGCCAGGTGCTCGAGGTCTTCCAGCCGCTTGGGGTGGTCGTCGTATCTCCTCTTGGCAATCGGCGTATAGTAGTCAAGAAACCGCTCGACGGCCTCTGCGGGGCTGACCTCACGTCCCTCCAGCGAGGCCAGCGCCCGGGAAAGCCGGCCGATCCCTTCGCCGAAGCGCCGGTCGCCGGCAAAGGGGGCCAGACCCTCGGTTATGCGGGATGCCGAGAGGACGGAGGCGGCCAGCGCCTCCTCGGCACGCGGCCCGACATTTTCCACCAGCATCAAGACCCGCTTGAGACCGACGGCGTCCCTGGGGTTGATGAGGATCTTGATGTGGGCGATGATGTCCTTGACGTGGGCGGTCTCCATGAACTTGAACCCGCCGTGCTTGACGAAGGGTATGTTTCGCTTCTTGAGCTCGATCTCCAGATCGAAGGAATTGAAGCCGGCCCGAAACAGCACGCAGATGTCCGTAAGCGGTACTCCCTCCTCACGCAGATCGAGAATCCGCTGGGCGACGAAACGAGACTGCGACGGCTCGTCGGGCAGCGGCACGAGGGCCGGCAGCGCCCCGGTTCCCTTTTTTGTCCAGAGGATTTTCGTGTACTTTTCCCGGGCGCGGTCGATGATGATGTTGGCCAGGTTGAGGATCGACTGGGTGCTCCGGTAGTTCTCCTCAAGCTTTATGATCGAGGTGCCCGGAAAGAGTGTGGGAAAGTCCATGATGTTCTTGAAGTGGGCGCCCCGGAACGAATAGATGCTCTGCGAATCGTCTCCGACGGCCATGACGTTGCCCGAGCCGCCGGCCAGAAGCTCCACGATACGGGCCTGCAGGCCGTTTGTATCCTGATACTCGTCGACCAGGATGTAGCGAAACCGTTTCCTGAGCGTCTCCCGGATGCCCTCGTGTCCCTCCAGCAACCTGACCATATGGACCAGCAGGTCGTCGTAGTCCATGAGCATGTGGGCCTCCTTGTATTCCGTGTAGGAGGCCAGTATCTCCAGGAGCTGGGCGATCTCGTGAGAGAAGTGGGGATACTCTTCTTCGACAATCGAGGCCACGGGAACGGCGCGGTTGACGGCCTTGCTGAAGATCTCGCCGATTGTCTCTTTTTTCGGGAAGCGTCGCTCCCGATCAATAAGCCCCATGCGCCCGCGGATGAGGTTTATGATGTCCTCTCCGTCGGCGCGGTCCAGGATCGTAAACGACGGCGAAAAACCGACGGCCGCGGCGTATTCCCTGAGGATCGAAGAGGCAAAAGAGTGGAATGTGCCGCCGGCGACCTTTTCGGTCCCGCTTCCCACCAGGGCCGCCGCCCGGTCCAGCATCTGGCGGGCTGCTTTGCGGGTGAACGTCAGCAGAAGCACGGAGGAAGGGGAGACGCCCGATTCGATGAGCCAGGCGACCCGGTAGACAAGGGTGCGGGTCTTTCCGCTGCCGGCGCCGGCGATGACAAGGCACGGGCCCGGCCCGAAGGTGACGGCAGAAAGCTGGCTTTCATTGAGCTCTTTTTCGTAAGGAATCAGGAATGAGGGGGCGCGATCGGAGTCGGACTTTTTCAGGGTGTATTTCTTCATTCAATAAGGGTACCAGAAAGAGGAGGAATTTTCAAGTTGTTTGCGGAGGACGGCGTGCCGGGGCGCCTCCGGAAGTTCAAAATTTTTCGTTGATTCACGTTCTCGTACATGGTATATATTATACAAGAGAAGCCATGAAGACGCAGACCCTCAAGAACTTCATTCGGATCAACCACAAGGAGATCCTCGGCAAGGTCGACGAGCTGACCGGATTCGGGCCGACGGATATATCTGTGCTCAAGGAAGAGCTTGTCCGGGGCATAGGACTTCGCAACGGCATGAAGGTGGTGTCGATCTCGGAGATGAGGGATCTCTACATCGGGCTCATCGCGGTCCGGGTGGTCGAAAAGGAGCGGGGATACGCGTGAGACTCACGGGGCCGGCCGATAAGAACCGTTCCTCCCCTGCCATGATCGCCCCAAAGATTACCCGTTGGACACACCCGACCGCCATTACTTCTGCTCGTTCAATCTATATCCCCGTCACCGCGCGGCCACAACCATCACGTCGTTCCCTGCTTTCACCCGTCTCTCTCGTATTTCCTTACGGAATCCCGCGTGCGCCTTACCCGATCCATTGGATGACATCCCGGCGGGGAGTCCGAAGGCCGTTTTGTCTTTTCCCTTTGTCTCTTTTATACTATAATGATGCTACATTCGCGCAACGCGCGGCCTTTTGTGCTGATCCTTCTTACGGAAGAATTTCATGACACGAAACAACTACCTTTCCCCCAAACAAATCTCACTGTTGGCGCTTTTCTGCGCCCTCGTGGTAATTGCAACACTAGTCATCCGTGTCCCGATACCGGCCACCGGCGGTTACTTCAACCTCGGCGACACGATTATCTTTATCGCATCCATTCTGCTCGGTCCGGTCTTCGGCATGATCGCCGGTGGGGTAGGGTCGGCACTTGCCGACGTTATCGGCGGCTTTTTCCAATACGCTCCCTGGACGCTCGTTATCAAAGGTATTGAGGGGCTTTTCGCCGGGCTCCTGGTCCGGGCGCTGAGAGCCGATCCGAAGACAATGCCCGGTACGCTTCTGGCCTTCGGGTCGTTTATTGTCGCGGGACTCTGGATGACGGCGGGATATTTCGGGGCCGAGTATGTCATGTATGGGCTGGACTGGGCGCCGCCGACTGCGGAGCTGCCGTTCAACCTCGTCCAGGCGGGGGTATCGGCCGTCATCGCCGGGATCCTGGCGCCGATACTGGCCCGCGCTTTCGGAGAGCGGCTTGGTGGATGGAGATAGTCCGGGCAGCAATAGTGACACAGCACAATAGGAGGGTCTCAGTAAGCTCGGGATCTGCCTTATTACACGAGGTGTCTTCGCCGATGATCCTCGTCGTCATGCAAAGACTGCGATCATTACGCCGGGTAACCAGCTGATCGGCGCCCAGGGTCCTCCCGCACGGGATCTTTGAGGAATCGAGCGTTAGTGGCAAACCGTTAGATTTCGTATCGTTCCAAGGGGGTATCGTATGGCCGACATTCATATCAGCAACTGCGCAGCGCTGGTGGCCGCCGTCATCGGCATGACGATCGGCGGATTCTGGTATTCACCCATCGCCTTCGGTAAGATCTGGATGAGGCTTTCGGGCATCGAGGAGCCGAAGGGAGCGTTGCGGGCGTTCGTCGTGGGTTTTCTCTCCATGATAGTAATGAGTTACGCCCTGGCCATATGCGTCGATGAGTTCGGGGCAGAGACACTCATTTCGGGGGCCCTGGTGGGAGCCTTTATTTGGCTGGGATTCGTTGCCACGGTCACCCTTGGGCTGGTTATCTGGGAGGGAAAGAAATTCGCCTTATACCTGATCAACGCCGGATTCTATCTGGTCGCGTTCGCGGTCATGGGCGCAATCCAGGCGATTTGCGTGTAGGAAACTGACACTGACTCGGGCCCCTTCGGTGCCCTGACGAGTCATCGTGAACGGATAGATCCACGGCGCCATCTAACATGAATGGGAGAAAAATCGTGGATGAACAAAAGACCGTCACAAACATGGCCATCCGCGCTGCCTACGATAGCCTCGGTGAGGTTATGGGAGAAAACGCACGGAAGATAATCCTGAAGGGGGCGGGGCTTCAGCGGGTGCTGGATGCGCCGCCCGAATACACCTTTGACCGCGAATTCACGAACCAGGAGCAGGCGTCAGTCTACCGCGAGACGATCAAGCTGGTGGGGGCGGTGGGGAGCCAGGGCATCCTGCGCCAGATGGGTTATAAAAACGTCGAGACGGCGGTGGTCAAATACCACGTCCTGGATTCTCTCAAGGATCTCACCCCCGCCGAGAAGATCGTTAAATGCTTCGAGTTTTCTCAATCGGTTCTGAACAAGGGGAAAGTGACGATAGACGATCGGGGCCTGCCGATGCTGGACGTCTTTGACTGTCTTACCTGCGACGGGGTCACGAGCCAAAAACCGTTTTGTTCCCAGTACGGAGGCGGGCTTCAGTGCATGACCGACTTCTCCTTCGGCAAAGGAAAGTACCAGGTGGTCGAGTCGCGCTGCAAGGCCATGGGACACGAAAGCTGCCTGTTTTCCCTCGTTGCGCGATAGGGCCTTTCGGCCCCGTCGGGCTGCCTGCGCGACGGATCGCTACGACTACGCGGGTCGGCGGAAGACGACCGCTTTCTCTTACGCATGTGGGCTTCAATCAAGGGGGCGACCGGGTCGGGTCGCCGCTGTCGCCGAGCGGTTATGACAAAGGATCGTGACGTCGCCATCGTTGTCCCGGGCGGCCTCAATACGGATATCGTCGGTTTCGGGGTAGATCATCTGCTCGGACAGGGGGAGCTTTCCTTCGGCGGGAGGCTCGTGATCGGCCCCGGAGGCAAATCGGCAAACGTCGCCCGAATGGCGGCGACATTCCTCGGGCCGGGCTCGGCCGCCATGATCGGAGTGACCGTCGGCGATCCCCTGGGCCTTTGGCGATTTCCCCTGGATGCCCTGAGCTCCGCGGGTGTCGTAACCGACTATGTCACCGTCGAGCGATACGATCCCGCCCGTCCGCAATATCCCGGCGTCGCCCTTATCCCCGTGGACGGCAACGGGAACAACCAGATCTACGTCCTTCCCGGGATCAACGAGTCCCTCTCTCCGGCCCACATCGATCGGGCGGACATCCTCTTTTCCCCGAACCGACTCCTCGTGCTGACCCTCGAGATGCCGGGCCGGGCTATCCGATACGCCCTGTCCAAGGCTCATGCCCGGGGCATGAAGGTTGTCATCGACCCCGGAGGGATCAGTGGCCCGGATGAGATCGCCGATCTCCTCGATGAGCGGGTTTTCATGATCAAGCCTAACGAGCACGAGGCAGCCGCCATCACGGGCATCCGGGTGGACGATCTCGAATCGGCCGGGAAGGCCGCGGCGTTCTTTCATGAGCGGGGGATAGCCAACGTCATGATTACCCACGGAGCCGGCGGGGCGTATCTTTTTACCGATGACATCCGGCGGCACATACCGGTCCCTCGCGTGGGAGGGGGAGCAGAGCGGGACGAGACGGGGTGCGGCGACCAGACGACGGCGGTGCTGGCGTCCCTGATCGCGGAGGGAAGGGCGATAGATGAGGCTGCGTGCCTGGCCGTGAAGGCGGGAACGCTTCATTACTACCGGATCGGAATCTCGCCGGTCAGCCGGGAGGAGATCGAGGCGTAGGAATTCGGATATTTGCCTGAAATCATCCCCGGGAGCGGCCCGGCCGTTTCATAATCAGCGACCACTGGATAACGAGGTCTCTATGTCGACGAAGATCCTCCTTGATACCGACATCGGAAGCGATATCGACGACGCCGTCTGCCTGGCGTATCTGCTCGCCAACAAAGAGTGCGAGCTGCTCGGCATTACGACCGTGACGGGCCAGGCACAAGAACGCGCGATGATAGCGTCATGCCTCTGCCGGGCCGCGCGGCGCGATATCCCGATCCTGCCCGGCGCCGAATCACCGCTCCTGGTGGCCCCCGTCCAGACAGCCGCACCCCAGGCGGCGATGGTCGGCGATCGCCCGCACGACACACTCTTCCCAAAGGGGCAGGCCGTGGAGTTCATGCGAAAGACGATCCGTGAGCACCCCGGCGAGATAACGCTGCTTACTATCGGGCCGCTGACCAACGTCGCCCTCCTCTTTTCGATAGATCCGGAGATACCGAGGCTCCTGAAGGACGTTGTCTCCATGGCGGGGGTCTATACCAACCGGTATGCCGGGCTTCCTCCCGTGGAGTGGAACGTAACGCTGGACCCTCACGCCGCGGCCATTGTCTTTCGGGCTCCCGTCGCCTCCCATCGGATCGTCGGACTTGACGTGACCCACCTGGTCACGATGGAGGCGGACGAGGTCAGAAAGCGCTTTGCACACCCCTTGCTTGGGATCGTCCTGGATTTTGCCGAGGTCTGGTTTGCCGATCGGCCCATCATTACCTTCCATGACCCTTTGGCGGGGGCATCGATCTTCGACGAGTCGCTCGTGACCTTTGAGCGGGGCGGCGTTATCGACGTCGAGACGAAGAGCGACTGGGTCAAGGGGATGTGTTTCTGGCTTCCCGATCCCAACGGCAGGCACGAGGTCGGTATGCATGCGGACGCCGGAAGGTTTTTTAAGCATTATTTCTCTGTGTTTGAATAATCGTGAGAGAGTATCGATAATTCTTTTGAAAAATTCGCGCAATCCTCTATAATAATCTTTTCGTCCGCCCGATAACCGAAACATGGAGGATTTGCGATGGATCCCACCGAGCGCGTGATTTCTGCGATCGACGGCCGAGAACCGGATCGACTCCCGACCTTCTCCTACTATCTCGATTACTGGCCCGTGCAGCAGGTCCTGGGAAAGTCGATGGTGAGTACCGCCGCCCTGATGTTGAATCCGGTCACCGGGTTTGTCATGGATCGGTGGGGCAAGCAGTTGTCCGGTCTCCTGCTTTACCCGCTGACGGACCGCATGATGGAGCAGAGCATCCAGGCGGCAGTCAAGCTCGGGTTCGACTCGGTGGTGGGGCTCTACGAGCGGATGTTCATGCTCTGGGACGCCAAGACCATGGCTCGGGTGACGGGCTCCTTTTACCACATCGTGGACGACGGCCACGGCGCTGCCTGGTACATGTACCGGGGGCCGGCCTTCACCAGCAGGCAGGCCTATGAGGAGTGGCCCTATTTCGTGAATCCCGATGATCTGGCCCACAAGACCTTCCGGTTTCATCGGCGGATCGTCAGGAAGTACGGTGAGAAGATCTGTATCCTCGGCCAGGCCGCCTTCGGTATTCACGAAACGATGCTCTGGTCCTTCGGCTTTGAGCGGTTGCCGCTCTTCATCCGAAAGGAGCCCGAGATGGTCAGGCGCTTTATCGCCTACCTCGAAGAGCTTATCATGAAGACGAACATGGCCATGATGGACGCGGGGGTAAAGGTGATATTCGACGGGGACGACATGGCGTTCAAGACCGGACCGCTGATGAGCCCGGCGCTTGCCAATGAGCTCTTCGGGCCGTCGTACCGGCGCATCACGAAGGCCGTGCACGACCGCGGGGGAAGGATCCTCCTGCACTCATGCGGCGATAATACCAAGATGTTTGACCACTTCATCGAGTGGGGATTTGACGGCGGTCATGCCTACGAAAACACCTCCAACGTGGACATCTATCACGAAAAGAAGGTCCACGGCGACCGGTTCACCATCGTCGGGGGGGTCGGGGTGGACTATCTCCTCACGAAACGATCCCGTCCCGAAGAGGTAGTCGCGGAAACGAAGAAGCTGATCTCGGCCTGCGGTCCCGGCGGCAGGTTTCTCATCGGCCCCGTCCACGACCATCCGGATATGGACATGGAAAAAGTTAAGGTCATGCTCGAGACGGTGCTGGGAGTACGGCAACTACCCGATCCGCTTATGAGACGAATCGCGGTCACTCGATAATTTGCATTCATTTTACCAAATAAGGAACTCGTTACATGGACCCCACCGAACGCATCTTCCGACAGATCGAGGGAAAGCCGGTCGACCGGATCCCGACGTTCTCCGCGAGCCTTGACGACTGGCCCGTCCAGCAGGTGTTGGGGAGGCCCCTTATCCCGGCAAAGACGATCTTCATGAACCCGGTCGCGCGCTTCATCACCGACCGCTGGGGGAAACGCCTCAAGAAGATCCTGGTCGATCCCTTCAACGCGGGCGGGTTCAGGAAGCGGATCGAGGCGGCGATCGCTCTCGGTTTTGACGCCGACTGGGTGAGCTACGAGGCGACCATCATGGTCTGGGACAGTAAGACCCTGGCCAAGACCCTCGGCTGTTACATGGACTGGATAGACGACGGTTACGGGAATATGTACTTTATGTTCCGCGGCCCCGCGATCCCCACCCCGGAGGCGTACGACGCCTGGCCGTACCACCAGGATATCGGGGAGCTCTCCCGCATGGCCTATAACTTCTACAAGGACGCCCAGAAGAGATACGGCGAGAAGATCTGCCTCATGGGCGACGTCGCCAGCGGCGCCTTCGAGATGCTGATCCAGATGATGGGATTCCCGTCAATGGCCGTCAACGTCAAAAAGAGATCGGACTACCTCAAGAAGCTCATCGCCTACAACGATAAGTACGTCTTCGATACCCATATGGCGGCCATGGACGCCGGCGTCAAGGTGATCCTCAAGGGGGACGACTTCTCCTACAAGACCGGTCCCATGCTTAACCCTGCGATCGTCGACGAGCTCTTCGGACCGATCTACACGCGCCTCTGCAAGGCGGTGCACGACCGGGGCGGCAAGATCCTGATCCACTCGTGCGGGGATAATACCAAGATCTTCGATCTCTTCATCAAGTGGGGATTTGACGGCGGCCACGCCTACGAGAACACGAGCACCGTGGATATCGCGCACGAAAAGAAGGTCCACGGCGATAAGTTCACCATCGTGGGCGGCGTCGGGATCGACTACATCCTGACCTTCCGCTCGACGCCCGACGAAGTGAGGCAGGAAGTCAGACGGCTCATCAAGCTCTGCGGGCCGGGCGGGCGGTTCATCATCGGTCCCGTCCACGACCACCCGGATATGGACGTCTCCAAGATCAGGGTCATGCTCGAGACCGTGTGGGAGGAGGGAAAGTACCCGATTGGCGGGTAGGGACGCCGAGATAAAGTTCTGATCGTTCCGTTCGGTGAGGTTCGAGCGGGAAGGCCCGATCAAAAAGACAAAAACGCGGGGAACGTGATGGATGCGCGAAAAAGGTTCAGGAGAACGGGAAGGGTGGGGCTGGGCCTCTGCGCCCTTCTGTTTCTCATGGCAGCCACGGCGGGAGCCCAAACGGACGCGTTTGCGGGAAAGTGGCTGACGGACTTCGGCGGCATGGATCTGACCATTTCCGGAAACGAGGTTACCGGCTCCTACGAACGCGACGGCGGGACGATAACGGGCACGGTCTCCGATGACGGCGCGACTCTCCTGGGGTGGTGGTCGCAGTCGCCCACGCATCAGTCCCCCGACGACGCCGGGGACGTGATTCTCACGCTGTCACCCGACGGCAACAGCTTCTCGGGGACCCGGTGGCGCGGCCCGAGCAACGGCCCCGGACAACCGTGGAACGGGGTGCGGGTCAGGTAGGGCCGGGAGATGGGCGAGGCAACCGGCGGTAGCCCGGCTGCTCATCAGGCTTCGCGGGCGACTCCTCTATCGTGAGGCCGATCCACGAAAACCCGCACAGGGATGTGGAAAAACCGGGGCATGCTTCGGTCGTCGAGAGAGGGGGCGAGGCTCCCGATCGGCGGGTGATTATTCCAGGGCGTGCCTCAGCGCCGCCTCCGCATGTATCCTCGTTGTGTCAAAGATAGGGACGGGAGAGTCCTTCTGGGAGACCAGGAGTGGCAACTCGGTGCAGCCGAGGATGATACCCTTTGCCCCCTCTTCGACCAGCCACCCGATGATCTCCCTCATCACCTCCCGGCTCTCATCCGCAATAATCCCCTTGACGAGCTCCTCGTAGATGATCCGGTTGATTATCTCTATTTCGTCGTCGTTCGGAACGATCGCGGAGATCCTCCGATCGGCAAGCCCGCGCCGGTAGAAATCCTCTTTCATCGTAAACCGTGTACCCAGGAGGCCGACCTTCTTCACGTCGGAGTGGATGACGGAGTCCGCCGTCGCATCGATGATCGAGAGGATTGGGAGGCTCGTCCCGGAAGAGACGTACGGCAGGGCCCGGTGGGGCGTGTTTGCGCAGATCATGCCGAAATCCACGCCGATGGAGCGCATCTCTTCGAAGATCGCGGCCATTGCGTTGCCCGCCCGCTGCCACTGGCCTTCGGAAAACCAGGCGGTATAGTCGGTCAGGTCGACCGAACGGATGACGATATCGGGGTAGTGCCCCTCCGTCCGTTCGTAAAATCCCCGGGTTATGAGCTCGTAATAGGTGATTGTCGATTCCGGCGAGAGCCCGCCGATCATGCCGATGGTCTTGGGCATTGATAATCCCCCTTTATGGTTCAGATGTCTTTGCAGGAGAGCGGAGCGCTCATCGGGGCCCCCACGAAGCCTGCTTCGTGGCGTGATGCCCTATCCGAGGAACCCCCGCACGTTTGCTGCCGCCAGCACGTGCTCGGCTACGTTGCCGGTCTTGCCCGCCCTGAGGTGGTTGCAGATCCGGTCGGTCATCGCCCTGTGCTCGGGGTCGGGCCGGCAGTCGTCGGCGTATTCCCCGAGGAACGCTGAGGCGCTCTGGGGGAGGAAGGGGCTGTCGGGGTTGAAATATCTGAGCGCGTCCCGTATGTCGTCGTCCAGATGAACGTAAAATTCCCGTATCAGCGCCAGCTCCTCGCGGCTTAAGGCCGAGAGCGCCAGCAGCTCCGGCGGTATACCGATCGAGTAAAGGGCGGCGGTAAACTTGATGGCCCGGGGAAGCTTTACTCCTGCGGTCTCCCGGGAGTACCCGAAGAGCCCGATGTGAAGCTTTCGCTTGCGGCGGTCGGGGACATGGGCCGCGGCCTCGTTGATGATGGGGGCAAGAGCGACGACCTGCTCGCTGAAACGGGCCGAGTAGCGATCTATGACGGGGATACACCGTTTTTCGTCGATAGGCATGGGTTGTCCCGTTTTTCGCTCTCTGAGCTGTGAGATGGCGCCGATAACCGTCTGGGGCGGATGATCGTATTTGAACGACGACTGAATCGTAAAGGTGTGGACGCTCGGGTATTCCTCGATGACGCGACGGACGGTGCCGGGGGCGAGGTTTCCTCTGAAGGGCGCCGATCCCACCCCGATGATCGGGTAGAGCGCAACGCCGGTCTCTTCGGAGGTATCGGAAAGCCGCATCAGGGCAATCTTATTAAAAAGGACGGCGGCAATCAGCCCGTAGTTCATCGCCGGGTCGGAGCGCGCCAGAAAGACGCGTTGATGCGAGATATCGGGCTTATCGGATAGATATTTTTTGACCATCGTGTGGGCCGAAAGCATCTTCTCCCGCTCTTCGAAGAGGGGGATGACGTTGATCCTGTCCGGCTTGAATTCCCCGATCCAGTCCTTGATGAGGATATCTCCTTTTTTAAACGGACGATGCTGACGGGCGATGATGAAATCGAGGTAGTATCGGTATATTCGGTCGATGGAGTCCGCCGATGCCGTCATGGGCAGGATGACCTCAAAGATCGGGGCGACGTCCTCTTCGTAAAAGAGACGCGCGGCGTCGAAGGAGCGGGGGATGCTCTCCAGCGTCTCAAGGAGGATCTTGGCCTCGGCCTTTTCGACGGTGGGATTGGGTACGCGCAGGGTCAAAAAGAGGTCCCGCCCAAGCTTATGCTCCTTAAAGAAGGAGTCGTATCTCGTCAGGAGCTTCTTGACGACATAGTTGTCGACCTCTTTGCCTTCGCAGTCCCACATCTGCTCGTCGCAGGCCAGGTGGGAATAAGTGTAGTAGGCCTCCTGAACCTCGTCCTCTCCCCCCAGCTCGGAGCTTTCGGCGAAAAAAGGGGTCATCACGTTATCGGGATGCTGGGTGCTCATGCACCGGGGAATATATGTCATGGATTTGGAGCTTCCATTATTATTCCTGGAATCAGTTTGACTGCCGGGATGAGGCAGGGAACGTTTGTGTTCCCACATCCCAACGGCCGTGTTCTTTGTTCTTCAATTCGCCCGGATATTATAGCTCTCCTGTTTGCAGCCATGATGTTCATCGGCATTCGGGAACCGGGCACCAACCGATCGCTACGTCTAAATCATGCGAAAATTTTATCGTCGGCCGCCTTCAAGCCGTTGCCGTGCGCCGTCGTCAAAAAAAGGACTTACCGCAAAGCATAAGTCCTCATCGATCTCCGGACGGGGCCGGTGACTTTCTGGTAACGGCTGACCGAGCTAGAACATGTTGCTGCATCCGCGATAAACGAAAAACAGGACCACGACGCCCGCGATGATCAGCGTTATAATGATGCCGACGACACTGCTGCAGCATCCGCCCTTTTTTTCGCCGCCCGTGGAGCCCGGACGGGAGAAAAATCGGCCGAGACTGCCGCCGCCGCTGCTCGATCCGCCGCCGCCCCCCTGCTGTCCTCCGGATTGTTGTGCCGCCATGAGAACCTCCTCACGTAAATAGTCTGACTATGAAAGAGATATGCCCGATTATCACGAGACGATAGAACCGCCGTCTTGCCGACAATTCACTAGAGGTTTGGATTTATCTCTTTTGCCCTTTTCATGTCCGCTTGGGCGCCGACACTATTGCCGAGCCCACCCCGCGCCTTGGACCTCAGGATGTATGCCTCGGCGTCATCGGGGTTAACGGCAAGGACGCGTGAGATCGCTTCTTCGGCCCTGGCATATTCCTTGGAGGCGATATAGAGGCGCCCGAGGTTGAGGATGGTGTCCCGGTCGCCGGGCGCCAGGAAGAGGGCCCGATTGAAGTCGGCGGCGGCAAGCTCGCGCTTGCCCTGTTCGAGGTAGATTCTTCCGCGGAGGTTATAGACCTCCGGATTGTCGGCCACCAGCAGGATGTAGTTGTTGAGGTCCTTGAGGGCTTCGGAGGCCCGCTTCATTTCGATGAGAAGCGAAGCCCGGTTAATATAGGCCGAGGCAAGCAGCCCGTTGGAAGCGATGGCCGCGCCATAGTCGGCCAGCGCCCCCGCGACGTCTCCCTTCTTTTCTTTGATGACCCCCCGGTTGTTGAGGGTATCGGGGTTCTTGGGGTCCAGCGCCAGAGCGGTCTCGTAGTCGGCAAGGGCCTCATTTATGAAACCCAGATGATAGTAGGCAAGGCCGCGGCTGGTGTAGATGGGGCTGTAGTTCGAGTCCAGCTGCATATCGGGAGGAAATTTCGATTTGGCGGCCAGCGTCAGGACGTCGATCGCCTCGTCATATTTTCCCTGCTCGATGAGAGCCGATCCCTCGTTGAGGAGCTCGAAAGAGTTTGCCTCCGCCGCCCGGGCCGCGCCCGAAAGCGGGATGAGCAGGGCCGCCGCCAGGGTCCCCACGAACAGGACGCGCAGTGCCCGCCTCCAATCATCCATTGTATGAGAGCTGTTTGTTTTCATAGTGACGAGATTTTACGTCATACGACGGTTCAAGTCAAGAATTATTGAAATTAGCGGGGATACGTGCCTCTTTTCCTCGGCCGGATAGGCCGGCCACCCTGAAATCCAAGCGAAAATTCGAGACGCTGTCCACTTTTTTTTGACAAAGGCGTGGGCAGCGAGTATCTTAGGTGCAGTATCGCATTACGGACGGAAACGACCTTCCGGGAGTGTCGTGGCGGACCGGAACGAACGAGGTCGGGTAGACTAATGGGGTCCAGACGTCGGACCCGTTCGTATCTCATACCACGCCCCGACATACGGGACGGACGATAGATTCATCACATTCACTGAGGGGATTCAATGGATATCACCGGAAAGACCGCTGTCGTGACGGGAGGTGCTTCGGGGCTCGGAGAAGGTACCGTGCGGATGTTCGCTTCCCTGGGGGCCAACGTCGCGATCATGGACGTCAACGAAGAAGGGGGCAAGGCCCTCGAAAAAGCGCTCGGGCCGACGGCCCTTTTTGTCAAGACGGACATAACCGACCAGGATGATGTCAACCGCTCTCTGTCGTCGGTTGTCGAAAAGTTCGGCGCCGTCCACTGCCTGGTGAGCTGCGCCGGCACCGGGATCGCCCAGAGGACCGTCTCCAAGGACGGCCCGCACCCACTCGGATCCTTCGAGTGGCTGATCAAGCTCAACCTCGTGGGGACGTTTAACGTGGCCAGCAAGGCGGCGTTTCTCATGAGCAAAAACGAGCCGAGCGACCAGGGAGAGCGGGGAGTCATCATAAACGTCGCCAGCGTCGCGGCCTTCGACGGGCAGATCGGCCAGGCCGCATACGCCGCCTCCAAGGCCGGCGTGGTGGGCATGACCCTGCCCATGGCCCGGGATCTCTCGATCCTTGGGATCAGGGTAATGACGATAGCCCCCGGCGTCTTCCTGACGCCGCTGCTCAAGCTCTTGCCCGAGGAGAATATGAAACGGCTTGCCGAGACGATACCGTTTCCGAGACGGTTGGGCGATATCGATGAATTTGCGAGCCTGGTCCGAGAGATCGTACACAACCCATATCTGAACGGCGAAACGATCAGGCTGGACGGCGCCGTCAGGATGGCGCCGAAATAGACTTTTGCCTTCGGTTAAATGCGCCCGGCCCCGGCTTGAGGAGAGATCCATTACCGGCAGGTGACACGCCCGTGCGGCGGGGGAATCCGGGTGCGTGTCTCGGTGCGAGGTGAAACGATGAAGCGGGTAATAACGTTCGGAGAGGCGATTGTCCGGCTCTCCCCTCCCGACCACAGGAGGATAGAGCAGGCGCGGTCGCTGGATCTTTTTGTGGGCGGGGCCGAGCTCAACGTCGCCGCCGGTCTCGCGCTACTCGGGGTGGGATGCGCATTCGTCACGGCGCTCCCGGGCACGCCAATCGGAAGGCTCGTGTTATCCGAGATAGCCGGCGCGGGCATCGATGTCAGACACATCGTCCGGCAGCCGGGCGGAAGGGTCGGCATCTGCTTCGCCGAGCGCGAGACGGGCTCGCGCCCCCCCCGGGTTGTATACGACAGGGACGCGTCGACGATCAGCCGACTGAGGGGGACCGAGATCGACTGGAAGAAGATTCTCACGGAGTATGACCATTTTCACACGACCGGTGTTACGCTCGCCCTCGGCTCGGGCTGCCTCGACCTGGCCAAAGGCGCACTGTCCACGGCCAAAAAACTCGGACTTTCCACCAGCTTCGATCTGAGCTACCGCTCCCCCCTCTGGGGAGAGGTGAGGGCCCAGGAAACGACAATGCTCCTCATGGACAACATCGACCACCTGATCGCGACGGAAGACGACATCATCCGGGTCTTCAAGATCAGGGCCGAGAATCGCGAGGCGCTCGTCCGGGAACTGATCTCGCGCTTCAAGCTGGAGTCGTGCGCGGTAACCCTCCGGGAGGACCGGTCGGTCATGGAGAGACGCTGGACGGCAATCGCAGCGGACGGCAGGAGCTCGTTTGCCGACAGGAGCTACGACCTGGAAATAGTCGACAGCCTCGGTGCCGGTGACGCCTTTGCCGCGGGATATATCTACGGCATCATCACCGGAGACATCTCAATGGGCCTCAAGGTCGGTAACGCCATGGCGTTTCTCAAGCACTCGGTGCCGGGAGACATGATCGTAGGCGAAATGGAAGAGATCATGGCGCTTGCCCGCGGGGCGAATATGCCGTCCGGCGCCGGGCGATAGGGCAAGGAAGAGCGCATGCCCCGGGAAACGGGGGCCTCCGCGAGGCAGGGAAGCTACGCGACCGCGATGACCTCGATCTCGATGTCGTACCCGCCGGGGAGTTCCCTGACCCCAACGGTGCTGCGGGCCGGGGGATTTGACGCGAAGACCTCTCCATAGACCTCGTTCATCCGGGGGAATGTCCCCATATCGACGAGAAAGACCGTGGTCTTGACCACCTTGCCGAGGTCGGAGCCGGCCGCCGCCAGGATGCGCTCGATATTCTTCAGGATCACCCTTGTCGCCCGGGGGACGTCTCCCTTTACGGCAGTGCCGGACTCGGGATCGAAGGCCACGTTGCCCGAGACGAAAATCAGGTCACCCGTGCGTACCGCGTGAGAATAGGGCCCCACCTTGGGGATCCCGGGCGCCTCGATACAGCTCTTCATACCGCCTCCATTTTGCTTCGTATTTCGCGTTTTGCGCTTTTTACCACGACGCGCCGCGGCGGGACTGCCGATAGCCCCCCGGATTGTCCGCCCGGTTGGACCCCATGTCGCCCCGTGGCGCACCGAATAGTCATCCTCGGTCGAACCTGTCACGTCCGCTCGACTCTCGGCCGGCACCCCCGGTCGGTGTTGACTATACCCCTATCATTTCTTTTCCAGGAAGAACCTGTTTTTGTGGGCGATATCGACATATTCGTCGACCTCGCGCTTGATGCGGGCTTCGTCCCACCCGAGGTGTTTGCCCATTGGCCGTGCGACCAGCTCCCCGAGCCGCCTGTGATCGTCCCGTTGATGAAGCGAAAGGTTAGTGCGCCGAAGCAGGAAATCCTTGGCCCGCGTGATCATCTCGTGGGTAATGCAGTAGTCGAGCTCAGCCCGGATGTATCGCTGGTTGGGGACGATCCGCTCTCCGAGAGACGCGTCTCGTGCGACCGATTCGAGGATGACAATTCCCCCCCTTCCGTAGTTTCGATAGATGTCGTCGACCGTCGACCTATCCAGCGCCGTCCGCGGCGCGGTAGCATCCCACTGATCCCGGGAAATCCCGATCGAGAAGCGGGTCTTAGACAGGCCCCGCCCGGCCGGGGTGATGCCGGGAGCGCCTGATTTTCCCATAAAGGCCAGGAGCTTGTTGGCCATGGTTCGGAATATGGTGAGCTTTCCTCCAGTCAGCACGAAAAAGCCGGGCGAGGGCTCATCGATAAACTCGCGGCGGGACGTCTTTGTCTCCGAGACGCCTTCCTCCTTTACCAGGGGCCGGTTGCCCGCGTAGCTCCCGACGAGGTGGTCGATATCGAAATCGGCGTCGGGGAAGGCATGGTCAACGATGTCCTTAAAATAGTCATATTCCTCGGGCTCGGCGTAACAGTCGTCCAGATTGCCCGAATATTCGGTGTCGGTAGTACCCACGTAAGTATAATCAGTGTGAGGCAGGACAAAGACGCCCCGACCGTCCACCGGGCTCTTCACGTAGAGCCCGGCCTCGTTGCCGATGGACTCCCGCCTGACCACCAGATGGACGCCCTTGCACGGCCGAATCAGGCGCGGCCTCCCTTTGGGGAGGAGATCATCCGTCCAGGGGCCGGAGGCGTTAACGACGTTTCTGGCTGCGATGACAATGGTGTTGCCGGTGAGCCGGTCGAGGGTCTCAACTCCAGCGGCCCTGCCGTCCCGATTGACGACTCGAAGGGCCTTCAGGTAGTTCACGGCGGTTCCGCCAAGATGCACGCCCTCCTTGATGATCTCAAGGGTCAGCCGCGCGTCGTTTATAATACACTCGTACATGAGCTCCCCCGAGTGGAGCTTCGGAAACTTGATATTGGGCTCATGTTTCATGACCTCCTTCCGGGAGAGGTGGCGGGTGTTTTTGTAGTTGCCAAAGCCTGAGAGGCCGTCATAGACGGTGAAATACGTGCGCATGACGGCCGATTCGATCGAGCTGTAATTTGCCCTGATGATGGGGATGGGCTGCGCCAGGTTGGGGAAAGCCCCGCGAATCCAGTCGCGCTCGTGGGTCTCTTCCCAGACAAGTCTGAACTCTCCATTGGCGATGTAGCGGGCGCCGCCGTGCGCGAGCCGGGTGCTCTTGGAGGAGGTCCCGAATGCGAAGTCCTCCTTGTCGATGAGGGCCGCTTTAATGCCCGAAAGTCCACAGGCCCGTAGGACGCCGGCGCCGGTGATCCCGCCGCCGATGATCAGGACATCGTACGTCGTCTCGGAAAGCTCCTTAAGATAACGTGCCCGCTCGCGGGCGCTCCAGGTCTTGGGACGATACTCGTTGTTCATTTCAATACCTGTTGGGAAAGAAGATGAAGGAATCAGCGGACAGTCTCGCCGAGTGAGCCGACCCGGGGCGGCCCTGAGAAAATGCCGGGACGGGCTGCCTCCGTTGATGCGGGAGATTGCGGGTCGAGGGAACATCCGGATCCACGACACGTCCGCTTGCGGGTTTGATCTGTTTCGTTTCTTTTAGAGGGTAGAGGGATCGGTGCGGAAATCGGGCCATGAAGCATCCTTCCTGCGACGCATGCGTTGAATACGGTAGCTTGATTATAGAAAGAAGGGTAATCTCTGTCAAGGATAATTAGAATCGACCGTGCACGCCCCTGTGTTATCGACTGTAAACGGGAAGATAATTAGTGCTACCGGCGTATTGACGTATGCGGACTTGTGCTATACACTTACTATAACAGGTACATAGGCCCGTAAAGGCCCAAGGATCCGTGTTGTTCGGTGGAGCGTTCCCCCCCGGGTCTATGCCCGGCATGATGTTTTTCCTTGAGAGGTAACAGCCATGCAAGAAGGTGACCGAACGATCGTCATCGGAGGTGAAGCGGGACAGGGGTTGGTAACGGTCGGTACGCTGCTATCGAAGATCCTGATCAGGAGCGGATACCGCATCATCGTTTCGCAGGACTATCAATCACGCGTCCGCGGAGGACACAACAGCTTTGCCGTGCGCGTTGTCGAGAACGACGCCTCCGGGCCTGCTGAAACGATCGATCTCCTCGTCGCCATGGACAAGGCCAGCGTCCAAGTCCACCGGCCACAGATGACCCCCCGTACCGTAGTCATCATAGATGAGGCTTTTGGGATGACGGGCGACTCGTTTCTCCTTGTTCCGTATAAGGATCTGGGAGAGAAACGGTACGAGAACACGGTAGCCCTGGGGGTGCTTGGTGTCCTCCTCGGGTTGAAACGGGAAGCGATAGCGGGGGCGCTGGCAGAGATGTTCGGCAAGAAGGACCCCGCCGTTCTGGAGGGCAACCGCCTGGTGCTGGACGCCGCCTTTCAATGGGCGGCCGGGCAATCGGTCCGGCCGCACGAGCTGCCTGCCGTCGGCTCACCGAAGGAATGCCTCATGATGAACGGGAACGACGGAGTCGCCCTCGGTGCGCTCGCCTCCGGCGTTCGGTTCTGTTCCTTCTATCCCATGACCCCGTCGACCTCCATCGCGCTCAGCCTTGTCGACTGGGGGCAGGCAGCGGGGATCGCGGTGGAACAGGCCGAGGACGAAATCGCGGCGATCAACATGGCCATCGGGGCCTCCTATGCGGGGGCGCCGGCCATTGTGCCCACGTCCGGCGGCGGGTTTGCGCTTATGACCGAGGGGGTGGCCCTGGCCGGCATGACCGAGACCCCGGTGGTGATCGTTGTCGGGCAGCGTCCCGGCCCGGCCACGGGACTCCCTACGCGCACGGAACAGGGGGAGCTGATGTTCGTGCTGCATGCCGGTCATGGCGAGTTTGCGCGGGCGGTCTTTGCCCCCGGTGACGTCACGGAGTGCTTTCACCTTACCCGCAAGGCCTTTGACCTTGCCGCCCGCTTCCAGGGGCCGGTCTTCATCCTGACGGATCAATATGTGGCCGATTCCTACCGGGCCGTGGAGCGGTTTGACATGGCGGCGCTTAAAGAAGTCCCCTCGGGTATTGTCAATACCCCGCTCGCGGTGCCCTACCGGCGCTACGAGATCACCGAGAGCGGAGTCTCGCCCCGGCTCCAACCGGGGGCATCGGAGCACCTGGTTGTCGTCGATAGCGATGAGCATACGGAGGACGGGCACATCACCGAAGACCAGGATGTCAGAAACCACATGGTCGAAAAGAGGTTGAGAAAGTCGGCCGGTATCCTCCGTGAGGTCATCCCTCCCGACTACTCGGGTCCGGACGCGCCGGAGCTGCTGCTCGTGTCATGGGGATCGACCAAGGGAGCGGTCCTTGAGGCCGCCCGCCTGCTCCGGGACTGGGGGAAGGCGACGGCAGCGCTCACCTTTTCCCAGGTCTGGCCGCTGCTTCCCGAACAGTTCCTCGGACGCCTGGAGGCGGCAGGCGAGGTCGCGATCGTCGAGAGCAATGCCACGGGACAGTTTGCGGGGGTTATCGCCCGCGAAACCGGATTTACGGTGCATAAACGACTGCTCCGGTATGACGGCCTGCCCGTGACGGCGGCCTTCATCACCGGACGGATCGCCGGATAGGAGGGACACTTCCCATGGTAACCATAGAAGATTACGGGACATATGAGACCGCCTGGTGTCCCGGATGCGGTAACTTCTCCATCCTGGACGCGGTCAAGAAAGCCCTTGTCGGCATGAAGCTGGCTCCTCACCAGGTCCTCTTCGTATCGGGGATCGGCCAGGCGGCCAAGGCGCCCCACTACCTCAACGCCAACGTCTTTAACGGCCTGCACGGAAGGGGACTGCCCGTGGCGACGGGCGCCAAGATCGCCAATCCGGACCTGATCGTCATTGCGGAGAGCGGCGACGGGTGCGTATACGGCGAAGGGGGTAACCACTTTCTGGCGGCGATACGGCGCAACATCGACCTGACGCTCATCGTCCATAACAACCAGGTCTACGGTCTCACCAAGGGCCAGGCCAGCCCGACGAGCATGGAGGGTTTCGTTACCAAGGCCCAGCCTGAAGGCGTGATCTCGGCGCCGTTTAACCCCGTCGCCGTAGCCACGGCTATGGGTGCCAACTTCGTGGCCCGCGGCTTTTCCGGTATGGTCGATCACCTCAGCGACCTGATTGCGCAGGCAGTCGCCCACCCGGGTTTCGCGCTCGTCGACGTGCTGCAGCCCTGCGTCTCCTTTAACAAGGTCAACACATTCGGGTGGTACAAGCAGCGTGTCAAAGATCTCGCGCCCGGTTACGACCCCGCTGATTTCGAGGCGGCCATGAAGACGGCGATGGTTTTCGGTGAAACGATTCCGATCGGCGTGATCTTCAAGAATAGCCAGCCGACCTTTATCGAGCGCCAGCCCGTATCGTCACAGGGACCGCCGATCAAGAGGGCGTTCGATCCGGAAGTGATAAAGCGGGTGATGGATAGCTTCAGGTAGCACAAAAAAAGTTCTCATCGTGACGCCGTCGGTATATAAAGAACTTGTCTTGCCGGCACATCTCTTGTACAATACCGCCCGAATAGACCTGCCTTTTGCGGGGAGCACAGGCAGGCCGCTTTTTTGGATGCAGCCGATCCCGGCCCGCCGCTTCATCACGCTGAACGGCGAAACGTTCGTATTTCGCAGGGAACTCGTCGATGGTGGAGCCATGGAGTAAGGTATGATTCATAAGAACGTTGTCACCGATTTTTCTCGTAAGGCCGTTGAGCCCGTCGTGGATACGACGGCCTATATTCACGAGCTTGCCGCCGTTATCGGTAACGTCTTCATTGGAAAGCGCGTTATGGTGTCGCCGTTCGCGTCGGTACGTGGAGATGAGGGCGGGCCCCTGCTCGTCAATGATGAATCCAATATCCAGGACGGGGTCATCATTCACGCCCTGGAGACCGAGCATGAGGGACACGCGGTCGAAAAGAACCTCGTTGATCACGACGGAAAGAAATACGCCGTCTACGTCGGCAGGCGCGTATCGCTGGCCCATCAGGCCCAGATCCACGGGCCCGCCTATGTCGGCGACGACACCTTTATCGGAATGCAGTCCCTCGTTTTTAAGTCGAGGGTCGGCAGCGGGTGCGTTGTGGAGCCCGGGTGTGTCCTTTTGGGGGTAACGGTGGCCGACGGTCGATATGTTCCGTGCGGGACTATTCTCAAGGACCAGTCGGACGCAGATGATCTTCCCGACATAACCGAAGACTACGCTTTCAAAGACCTCAACAGGGGGGTGGTGCACGTCAATACCTCTCTGGCTGACGGCTACAAAAAGAGCGGTATCAGATAAATCGAAAGAGGGCCCCATCGGTAACATGGAAAGGGTATAGATGGAAGAAGAAATTAAGACGACGACTGAAGTCCCCGTCATGACGGACGGACAGCTGCGGGAAAGACATATCGTGCTCATCGCGCGGGAGCTTTCCCTGAAAACGGGGCAGGTTCAGGCGACGGCCGATCTCCTGGCCGAGGGCGGGACCGTGCCCTTTATCGCGCGGTACCGTAAGGAGGCGACCGGCTCTCTGGATGAGGTGGCGGTCACCGCCGTACGCGATCGATTGGAGCAGCTTTTCGAGCTGGATAAGCGAAGGGCCGCGATCCTCGCTTCACTCATCGAGAGGGAGCTTCTGACCGATGAGCTCAAGGAAAAGATCATGGCCGCCGATACCATGACGGTGCTGGAGGATATCTACCTCCCCTATCGGCCCAAGCGGCGCACTCGCGCCACCATCGCCAGGGAAAAAGGATTGGAGCCGCTGGCGCTTTCCATCATGGCCCAGGAAGAGAACCCGGCGCTCGACGTGGATGGCGAGGCCTCGGTATATCGTCAGCGAGGAAAAGGGGGTGGGATCCGTCGAGGAGGCCCTGGCCGGCGCCCGCGACATCATCGCCGAGACGATCAGCGAGCATCAGGACGCACGGGCCCGTATCCGCGAGTTCTTTGCCGAGAAGGGGGATATCACCTCCCGGGCGGCCGAGGGGAAAGAGGAGGAGGGGGCCAAATACAAGGACTACTTCGAATGGACCGAGCCGGTCAAGACGGCCCCTTCCCATCGAATCCTCGCGATGCTGCGCGGTGAAAAAGAAAAGTTTTTGAAGCTCGCCGTCGAGCCTTCCGAAGAGGAAGGAATCAGGATCACCAAAAACCTGTTTGTGAAGAACAAGACGCGGGCGGCCCAGGAGGTCGGGCTTGCCGTCGAGGACGGATACAAGAGACTGCTGGCCCCCTCCATCGAAACCGAGATACGGAACGCCCTCAAGGAGAGGGCGGACGGCGAGGCGATCCGGGTCTTTGCCGCAAACGTCCGGGAGCTGCTGCTGGCCGCCCCGCTCGGCGAGAAGAGCATTATGGCCATAGACCCCGGCTACCGCACGGGGTGCAAGGTCGTCTGCCTGGACAGCCAGGGGAAATTCCTCCATTATGAGACGATCTATCCCCATACCGGCGGGCAGCGGGCCGAGGAGGCGGGCAGGATTATCGAGGGCCTTGTGGAGCGGTTCGGCGCCGAGATCATCGCAGTCGGCAACGGCACCGCGGGCCGGGAGACGGAGTCCTTCGTAAAGGGCCTCTCTTTTTCGCGGCAGATTCCGGTGGTCATCGTCAACGAGTCGGGCGCGTCCATCTATTCCGCCTCGGAGGCGGCACGCGAGGAATTCCCCGACCATGACGTAACCGTGCGCGGGGCCGTTTCGATCGGAAGACGGCTCATGGACCCGCTGGCGGAGCTCGTCAAGATTGATCCCAAGTCGATCGGGGTGGGTCAGTACCAGCACGACGTCGACCAGGGAGCGCTCAGGAAGAGCCTTGACGACGTGGTGGAAAGCTGCGTTAACGGGGTTGGAGTCGATC
This sequence comes from uncultured delta proteobacterium, assembly GCA_963809875.1. Classification (GTDB taxonomy): domain Bacteria; phylum Desulfobacterota; class Zymogenia; order Zymogenales; family Zymogenaceae; genus JAFGAS01. The sequence goes on from CAWELC010000005.1 coordinate 795,949, forward strand.
TCAACACCGCCAGCAAGCAGCTGCTGACCTATGTTTCCGGACTTGGCCCGACCATTGCCAAACGGATTATAGAGTTCAGGAACAACCATGGTCCCTTCTCGTCGCGCGAAGAGATCAGGAAGGTAACCGGCCTGGGACCCAAGGCCTTCGAGCAGGCGGCGGGGTTTCTGAGGATCAGAAACGCGACCAATCCTCTCGACAAGAGCGCGGTCCACCCGGAGAGCTATTCAATCGTCGACAGGATGGCCGCCGACCTGAACTGCTCCGTTTCCGATCTCATGGGAAACGAGGATCTACGGGCGAGGATCACGCTCGATCGGTACGTCAGCGACAAGGTGGGCCTGCCGACGCTGAGAGACATTATGGCCGAGCTGGCCAAGCCCGGGCGGGACCCGCGGGACCAGTTCGAGCCTTTCTCGTTTGCCGAGGGTGTCAACACGATGGAGGACCTCGTGGCCGGGATGAAGCTTTCCGGCATCGTCACGAACGTCACAGCGTTCGGGGCCTTCGTCGATATCGGGGTGCACCAGGACGGGCTTGTGCATATCAGCCAGCTCGCGGACCGGTTCGTGAAGGACCCCTCCGAGGTGGTGAAGGTGCACCAGCGGGTTACCGTCGCGGTCCTCGACGTCGATATCTCCCGCAAACGGATCTCGCTTTCAATGAGGAGCGACCCGTTCAAGCGTCCCGAAGTGCCGGCCCGTCCGACGGAGGGGAGGAGTCAGGGGCCCCGCGGAAACGTGAGGCACTGAGTCTCGGATAGACGCGTGACAGGAAGGAAAAGGGCGCGCCGTAAGGCGCGCCCTTTTCTATTTGTATAATAACCGACGTCCCGTGCACCTTTTTACCGTAGTTTCCATCATAAATAACAGGGAGTTATAGTGACACGAAGAAAAGGAGGACGTAACCATGTTCGATCAAGGACCAAAAGCTCCGGAGTTCTGCCTTCCGGACAAGGATAAACGTGAGGTGTGCCTTTCCGATTTTGGCGGAAAATGGGTCGTGCTCTATTTCTATCCCGAGGACAACAGCCCCGGCTGCACCCGGGAAGCCCTCGAATTTACCCAGGGCAAAACGGACTTCGAGGGGCTTAACGCGGCGGTCATCGGGATAAGCCCGGATTCACCCGAGAGCCACGGAGACTTCGCCAGCCGGTATTCCCTGGACGTCACGCTGCTGTCGGACCAGGGACACGAAGCGCTGGACGACTATGATGTCTGCAGGTCCGAGCTCATTGACGGACTGGGGCGACATCAGGTCGGGAGGAGCACGTTCCTCATAGACCCGCAGGGGATGGTCAGGCACGTCTGGAGGAACGTTTCTGTCAATAACCATTCGGCCGAGGTCGGGGAGCGGCTCATGCAGCTCGAAGGGCTTATGTGAGTTGTCTCCCTTGGGCGCCCGGTCCGGACACGCGGACCGGCTAACAGAGAAGTCCTTAATAGGGTATGTCTCGCCGCTGGGGTAGCTGTTGACAAAAGGAAGCCGATGGTGCTAAATAAAGGAGATCAGGCGGCAGGAGTAGACAACCCTGGGGTCTATTGTGCAGGGGAGCACACGCGGTGAGACACGACGAACCGAACATGCCCATAATGGAGTGGCTCATGAGCCGGAGCCGGAAGATCGACCCCGGCCCGATCAAGTCGCTCACTTCATTCGCGGCGGTGGTCGATGAAGAGACCGGGTCGTTTGCCCTTCCGATTGACAGGGCTGTCGCCGGCGGCTTTCTCGCCGACCGGATGGCCTACGCCTTTGCCGCGGGCTACGGGGCTGCGCTCAGAAGACTCGTGCCGGAGCTGCCGGCGAGGACCATCGTATCGCTCTGCGTGAGTGAGCGGGGGGGAGCGCATCCCCGGGCAATCGAAACGCGCCTCGAAAAAAAGGGAGCGGGCGGTGAGGGATTCGTCCTCACGGGGGAAAAGACGTTTATCACCGCGGCGCTGGAAGCCCGGATGCTGCTCGTCGCGGCGTCGACGGGCACGGGACGGGACGGAAAAAATCAAATCAAGATGGTGCTGGTCGGCAGCGACGAGCCGGGAGTGACGATAACGCCGATGACGGATCTCCCCTTCGTACCCGAGATCAGCCACGGGGTTGTGTCGTTTGCAGGCGTGTCGGTGGGCGCGTGCGATATCCTTCCCGGCGACGGATATCTTGACTACATCAAACCGTTTCGCACAATTGAGGATTTGCACGTCGTGGGGGCGGTCGTAGGCCACCTCTTTCGAATAGCCGCTTTTTTCGCGTGGCCCGGGGAGGTCAGGGAAGAGCTGCTCGCGCTGGCGGCCGCCGTTCGCGAGCTGGCGGCCGAAAAACCGCTTTCTCCGGCGCTGCACGTCGCCCTGGCCGGCTTCATGACCCTTTTCGATCGTCTCCTCAACGTAATCGAGCCCCTCTGGCAAGAGGTGGACGCACAAACCCGCGACGGCTGGATGAGGGATCGGATGCTGCTTTCCGTCGCCGAGAAGGCCCGGCAGGCGCGGCGCGCGGCCGCGTGGACCTACTACGGCGACTGACGGGTTGGGCTTCCCGGGCCGCGGCAGCCCGATACGTCCTGCTCGCATCACCGAATCAGACTCCCCGTTATTCCGACCCGGTTGGGCGCGGCCTGTCCAGTCGTACGACGACATGTTACTGCACAGGGTACCCGCTTCGGGCAGGGTGCGCCGGGACGGAAGGGGGTTACGGTTTTCTCTTGAGCTCCGCCGGCAGGCCGATCCTGATCCCGTGCCGTTTCTTGAACTCCCTGAAGCCGGAGACCTTCCGACCCAGGAACGTCATATCGATCGCGCCGGCCGTGCAGTTGTTGACGCACCCGAGGCAGGATATGCAGCGCGTCGTATCGACGGCGTGCGCGTCAAGATCTATCGCTCCTACGGGACAGCCCTTTTCGCACACGCCGCATCCGGTGCAGGCACTCTCGTCAATAGTGTGGCGCCCGGTCATCAGCTTATTGAAGACGATACCGGGCCGTCCCCTCAACAAGTCCATGAGGAAGAACTCCTTCGTATACCGTACGGCGCTCTCATCCCGGGCCCGCGCGAGGGTCACATCGGCGTAGCGTCTGACCTGATCATAGATCTGTTCATCGGGGCGATGCCGATAGGTGAGGATTCTCTGTTCGTTTCCCATCGACCAGGTCGGAGCAAACGTGGAGATACCGCCGAAGGCCTCCATCCCCACGGGAAGTCCACCGCGTTGTGAAAGGAGTCCGAGGAGACGCAGCGCACTGTTGTGCTGGTTTCCTCCCTCTCCGCCGTAGGTAACGAAAGACGCCACGGCAGTCCCGTCGAGCCGGGGGGCCGCCGACAGGCGATCGATGACGTTGGACGGGACATCCCAGTAAAAGACCGGGGTCCCGGCCATGATAAGGTCGTACGACGGAAGAGTGCTCACGTCGAGATGCCGGACATCCGCCGAATCGACCGAAAGGCCGCGGGCCTCCCATAGGGCGGCAATCAGCCTACCGTAGAGTGCCGTTTGACCCGTCTGGCTGTAAGTGACCACGAGGGCGCGTGGGGGGGTATGCCTCATGTATATTTTCCTCTCTATCGATAACGCCAATGTATTGGGAAGCGACCTTTTTTGGATACGGAATAGGGCCCGTCTGTGTTAATATAATACGTTATGGCCGTCTTTCAAGCCAAAAAGTCACTGAAAGCGATTTTTTATGAAGCCCACGAAAATACCCTGTGACTATCTCGCTCGCGACAGGAGCCAACGCGCCGCGCTCCTTTTTTCGGCAATACGGCCGCTCCTTGCGCCGGGGATGACCTACCTCGATATCGGCTGCGGTACGGCGCCCCTGGCCGGGTTTATCGACGCATCGTTCCCGCCGGCCCGTTATGTCGGGATTGACTTGAACTCCGAGGCGATCCGCACCTGTGGCGTCGAGTACCCGCACCACACCTGGTTCTGTATGAAGAGCGAGGCGTTCGCAGTCGAGACGCGCTATGACGTCATCATTCACACCGGTGTCAACGCGCGGCGCTTCAACGACGCCGAGATCCATGCGCGGATACTCGACGGCCCGTTCCCCGGCCCTTCGGTGGTCCTGACAGAGGGGGGCGACTATCGCGATGGACCCAGCGACACGAGGGAGATATATGAGGAGATCGGGGCGCTTTACCGTGCACGCGGCTTCATCCCTGATCTGGAGGGGGACCTTATCATTGACGATTTTCCCGTTCCGGTTCGTCACTACACGGTCTTGATCGCCCCCGCGGACTGAAAGCCCGCGTCTCATGCGCACAAGAAATCAAGTAAAAGCATTGACCGGAAGGGTTAAAAAACGGCGTCAAAAGGGTCTAACGATACGATATCTTTGATAAATATCACTGCTCAAAAAATAAGCACATCCATAAAACCGGCCTGTTTTCAAGGGGTTGGTCGTGTGCGGTCGCAAAGTTACCCACACCTTATGCACACGGCGGCGTCAAGACAGATAAAGTATACAAAATTAATTCAGGTTGACACGGTGATAAAATATCGTGTCCCGTACGGGCATCCGTAGCAGTGCGGTCGTGGGTCGGGAAGCCGGACGGGGGCCGAAAAGAAAAGGAAAGTGCATCGGGAGGGCTGGCTTGACGACGGTATCGGAGGGATACAGAGAGAGAACGTCCGCCAGGCTTGTTAGCGATTTGACTTGAAATATTTTCCCAGCTGCGCTATCTTCAAAAATCGGATCTAACGGACGTCCACCGGATGAAAGGGGTGTGTAACATGGACCATACAGCAGTGACCGCCGAGCGTCAGAAACGGGCACACATCATCGCCGCGGCGGGCGGGATTGGTCAGGCAGTGGAAACGGGGAAGCTTCCGCGGCGCATCGACCTGACCCTTTCGGAGGTGATCGTCCTGGGGCTCATCGCCCAGGGCGTCCGGCGGTTCGTGGGGATCTTCGGGCACGGCTCAACCGATGTTGGGGAAGTTCTGCGCGTCTATGAGGAGGCTCAGCTTGTCAAGACCTACGCGGTCAGGAGCGAGATCGAGGCGGTCCACTCGGCTACCGCGCTGCGCTGGGTGACCGGCGAAAAGGCGGCGGTCTTCACCTCCATCGGCCCGGGCGCCATGCACGCGCTGGCGGCGTCCCTTGCGCCCCTGAGCGACGGAATCGGGCTATGGCTTCTCCTGGGAGACGAGACGACCGAGGACGAGGGTCCCAACATGCAGCAGATCGCCCGGCACGGGCAAAACCTTTTCTTCGGGCTCTTTTCGTCCATGGGAGGCAGCTACGTCCTCCATACCCCCCGGGCCGTGTGCACGGCGCTGAGGCGCGGGCTCAACACGGTTGACCATCCCTACCGTCCCGGTCCCTTTTTCCTGCTGATGCCGATGAACACCCAGCCGGTAACGATCAAGGACTTTAACCTCGATTCACTCCCTTACGAATCCCCGCCCCGGGTGGGGGCTGCCGCCGATAACGGGGAGCACAGGGGGGGAAGTGCCTATAAGCGTGCGATCGACGCGATCCTCTCCTCGGAGCGGGTGGTGGTGAAGGTCGGCGGCGGCGGGCGCGAGGCCGGCAACCAGATCGCCCGGTTTCTCGAACTTGCCGACGCAGTGGCCGTTACCAGCCCCCTCGTCTCCGGGGTGATACCGTTTGACCATCCGCGAAACATGACGGTCGGAGGATCCAAGGGCTCCATCTCCGGCAATTTTGCCATGGAGGAGGCCGACTGCCTGGTGGCAGTCGGGTCCCGTTTCGTCTGTCAGTCCGACTGCTCCCGCACGGGGTATCCGAAGGTGAAGAATGTCATCAATATCAACGGCGACATCGATTCTGCCATGCACTACAGGCGGACGATCCCTCTGGTCGGCGATGCGGGGGCGACCCTGGCGATGCTCAACGAGCTTCTGACGCGCGCGGCCGGGAAAAACCCAAAGAAGAAATCGGACTGGTTTGACCGCTGCCGGGCCAAGCGTCTGGAATGGGACGCCTTCAGACAACAGCGATACCAAACCCCGCGCCTGTTCGATCCCGTCTGGGGCCGGGAGGTGCTCACGCAGCCCGCCGCCATCAAGGCGGCCACGGACTGGGCCAGGTCAAACGACGTGGTGACCTTCTTTGACGCGGGAGACGTGCAGGCGAACGGATTCCAGATCGTCCAGGACGATCGTCTCGGACGTACCTTCACCGAGACCGGCGCGAGCTACATGGGATTTGCCGTCTCGGCCCTCCTGGCAACGGCGCTCACGTCAACGCCGTTTTACGGTCTGGCCCTCTCGGGAGACGGCTCGTTTGTGATGAACCCGCAGATAGTGATTGACGGCGTCCAGCACGGGGCGAAAGGCTGCATCGTCGTCATGGATAACCGCCGCATGGGGGCCATCTCCGGCCTGCAGGAGGCCCAGTACGGCAATATCTACGCCACGTCCGATTCGGTGAAGGTGGACTATGTCGCCTGGGCGCGCTCGGTCGCCGGGGTGGAGGCCTTCTTCGGTGGTGACACGGTCGATGATCTGGTGGGGGCGCTCGATAGGGCCAGGAATCACGACGGCCTCTCGCTGGTCCACGTCCCGGTCTACTGGGGAAGCGACCCGCTGGGCTCGATGGGCGTTTTCGGGCGCTGGAACGTGGGCAACTGGTGCGAGGAGACCCAGGACTTCCGCCACGAAATCGGACTGTGAGACCCCGGGAATGCTTTGCACTTTTGGGGGCCCCGTCGAAAGGAGACGGTGACGTGCCGATCGGGCATTATCGGGGAAACCCGGTCTCTCCGTGCTTAATTGGACTACTTTCGGGATAGATCAAAGGAGCGCCATGAAGACCCCAGATCTCATGTACATCGACGGTTGCTGGATAGGGTCGTCCGACAAGAAGACGACCGAAATCATTAACCCCGCGACCGAAGAAGCCGTCGATACGGTCCCCGTGGCGACGGCGGCAGATCTTGATCGGGCCCTGGCCGCGGCCGAGCACGGTTTCGCGGTCTGGCGGGAGGTGGACGCCTGGCAGCGGAGCGCGATCATCAGGAGGGTCGCCGAGATCGTCCGGGAGCGGACGGAGGCGATCGCCGCGCTCCTGACGGAAGAAGAGGGAAAGCCCACGGCCGAGGCCGTCGGCGAGGTCAGGGCCGCCGCCGACCAGTTTGACTGGTACGCCGACGAGGCCCGCCGCATCTACGGCCGCGTCATCGACGGCCACAGCCGGGAGCACCGGCTCCTGGTGATCCGTCAGCCGATCGGGCCGGTGGCGGCCTTCTCCCCGTGGAACTTCCCGGCACTCCTGTCGGCCCGGAAGATCGCTCCGGCGCTGGCGGCGGGCTGCTCGGTCATCGTCAAGCCCGCGGTGGAGGCGCCGCGCACGACGCTCAGCCTCGCGCTGGCCTGCCACGACGCGGGGGTACCGGCCGGCGTGGTCGGGATGGTCACCGGGCAGCTCCTCTTTCATCAGCAGATACCTCATCTCGTCTCCGGTCATCCGTAAAGTGACGCTCACCGGGTCGGTGCCGGTCGGGCAGGAGATCCTCAAGATGTGCGCGGAAGGCGTCAAGGCGGTCTCGATGGAGCTGGGGGGGCATTCGCCCGTTCTGGTCTTCCCGGACGCCGACGTCGAGCGGGCCGCCGAGCTGTGCGCCCGGGCGAAGTACCGAAACAACGGCCAGGTCTGCATCGCCGCCAGCCGCTTTTTTGTCCATGAGTCGGCCGCCGATCGGTTCACAGAGCGCTTCGTAGCAGTCACCCGGTCTTTGCGGGTGGGCAATGGGAAAGACCCCGCCACGGACGTGGGGCCGCTGGCAAATAAAAGGCGCCTGGAGACCACGGAGCGTCTGGTGGACGATGCGGTGAAGAGGGGGGCACGGCTCATGGCCGGGGGTCGTCGTCCCGACGGGTTCGAACATGGTTATTTCTTCGAGCCAACGGTCCTGGCGGACGTGGACGCGTCGATGGCCGTCATGACCGAGGAGCCCTTTTGTCCCGTCGCCCCGATCGGGACGTTCGGGGACCTTGACGAGGCCGTTGCCAAGGCCAACGCCACCGAATTCGGCCTGGCGGGTTACGTCTTCACGAAGGACACCAAAACGGCGTTCCTGGCCGCCGAACGGCTCGACGTCGGGATGGTGGGCATCAATACGCTGCTCCTGGCGTCCGCGGAGATCCCGTTTGGCGGGGTCAAGAAATCGGGCTTCGGCCGGGAAGGGGGGACCGAGTGGATCGAATCATATACGGTGACCAAGCATATCAATATTCAATTGTAGCCCGCTGCGAGGAGATACGGCAACCCTCACGCATCTCGCCGCGCAAAGATCATGAGGGAACTACGGAACAAGATATATGACCAGGCCCAAAAAACCGGAGGGAATCGACAGAAACCTCACCAGCTACGGTGATGTCGAATTCTCGAAATATATCCGCCGCGCCTTTCTCGCGTCTGCGGGGCTTGACGCTGTCGATCTCGCGCGCCCCATCGTCGGAATCGTTGATACGAGCTCCGACTACAATACCTGCCACCGCCAGATGCCCGAGATGGTGGCGGCCGTAAAGCGGGGAGTGCTGGAGGCGGGCGGGCTGCCGCTGGCCTTCCCGACCATATCTCTGCATGAGATCCTGACGTCTCCGACGACCATGCTCTTCCGTAATCTTGCGGCCATGGATACCGAGGAGATGATCCGGGCGCAACCGATGGACGCCGTGGTTATGCTCTCGGGATGCGACAAGACGCTGCCCGCCCAGATCATGGCGGCGGTGAGCGCCGACATCCCGGCGGTCTCCGTGGTCGCGGGGCCGATGATGACCGGCATGTGGCGGGGCCAGCGCCTCGGGGCCTGCACCGACTGCCGGCGTCTCTGGGCCTCGTACCGGGCAGGAGATCTGACGGCAGCCGAGATCGCCGAGGTCGAGGGATCTCTCTGTTTTACGGGGGGCACCTGCATGGTCATGGGGACGGCATCGACCATGGCATGCCTCGTGGAGGCGCTGGGACTCATGCTGCCCGGAGGGGCGGCGATTCCCCACGCGGCGGGCCAACGGCTGACGCATGCGGCCGTGGCGGGAAGGCGGGCGGTCGCGATGATACGGGAAGGGATGAGACCGTCCCGTATCCTGTCGAAGGCGTCTTTTTCCAACGCGCTGGTCGTCCTTGCCGCACTTTCCGGCTCCACTAACGCCGTTATCCATCTGCTGGCCTTTGCCCGGCGGGCGGGGGTAGACCTTTCACTTGCCGAGTTCGATGAGACGGCGGCGCGCGTCCCGGTCCTGGTAGACGTGAAACCGACCGGATCGGGCTACCTTGAGGACTTCTACCACGCCGGCGGGATGCCCGCTCTGTTGAAGGCTCTCACTCCCCATCTTGATTTGGAGGCGCGGACAATCGCAGGAACGTCCCTGGGAGAGATCCTTAAGGGCGTGGCTGGCCCCGATGCGTGGCAGACGACCATACGGGGTCTTGACGATCCCCTGCGACAGGTTCAAGACCCCGGGGCAATCGCGGTTATCCGGGGGACGCTTGCGCCCGCGGGCGCGGTCCTGAAAGCGGCCGCGGCAAGCCCGGGGCTCTTCTCTCACCGGGGACCGGCGGTCGTCTTCGAGTCCCCGCAGGATGCGGTGGGACGAATCGACGATCCGGCGCTCGGCATCACTCCCGACCACGTGATGGTGCTCAGAAACGCGGGGCCCGTGGGGGCGGGAATGCCGGAGGCGGGGTCGCTGCCGATCCCGAAGTACCTCGCGGCCCGGGGGGTCAAGGATATGGTTCGGGTCTCGGACGCCAGGATGAGTGGGACGGCCTACGGGACGGTGGTGCTCCACGTGAGCCCGGAGGCTGCGTCGGGAGGTCCGCTGGCGCTGGTTCGAGACGGGGATATCATCGAGCTTAACGTGCCCCAACGGAGGATCGACCTCTTGGTGGATGAGAGAGAGCTCGCCGCCAGACGCGCCCGTTGGAAACCTCCCGCGCCGCCCGAACGGGGTTACCGGAGGCTCTTTTTCGAGCATGTCCTTTCGGCCTCGGAGGGGTGCGACTTTGATTTCCTATGAGACCTCAGGGATACCGCGTACTCTTGAGAAGCCGAAATAGAAGGCGAAGGCGCAACCCGGTAAACCAACGATTCTGCCCTGCGCGTGCCGCATGAAAAGAGTGATTTCTGTCCAGTTTCCCTGTTCGACGAGGGAGAGGTCATGAAGATTGTCGTCCTTTCCGGAAGCCCCAAGGGGGAGGGATCCAATACCTTCCAGTATTTCCGCTATATCCAGCGGCGGGTCCCCGCGCACCGCTATTCGGTAATTCATATCGGCGCGGAAATCGGCACAATCCAGGCCGATGGCGCGCGCTTCGAGGAGATCATCGCGAAAGTCAGGAAGGCCGACGCGGTCATCTGGGTCTATCCCATCACCTACTTCCTGGTGCCCGCCGGTCTCAAACTCTTTATCGAGATGATCTTCGAAAGGAAGGCATCCGACGCTTTCTCGGGCAAATACGCGACGGCCGTCACGACCTCGATGCACCTCTTTGACCATACCTCGCTTGCCTATATCCACGGGATTTCCGAGGACCTTGGGATGCGGTACGTTCCCGGGTACTCGGCACAGTTCAACGATCTCATGGAAGAAGAACAGAGAAGGCAGCTCTTGTTGTTTGCCGAGGAGTTCTTTGCGACCGTTGGCAGGAAGCTCCCGGCCGAATCGGTCTATCCACCGGTCAACGCAAAGGTGCCGGCATACCGCCCGGCCCAAACCGAGCTTGCCAGGAAAAGTGACAGTTTCAAGATACTCTTCCTGACCGACGAGACCTCCTCCGATAAGAACCTGGGCTACATGACGGACATATTCCTGCGCCACCTGCCCAACCGGGTCGAATTCATCAACATCAACGATATACGCCTCGCGCCCTGTAAGAACTGCCTTGCCTGCACCTACGACGGCGTATGCGTTATCGATGACGATATGAATTTCATCTATCAGCAGAGGATACTGCCCGCCGACGCGATCATCTATGCCGGTAGTGTGCGGGACAGGTACCTGTCGGCCCGCTGGAAGCTGTTTTTTGACCGTTTCTTCCTTAACGGCCACCGACCGGTCCTGACGGGCAAACAGGGGGGCTTCATCATCTCGGGCCCGCTCAGACAACTTCCCAACCTCCGACAGCTTTTCACGTGCTTTGCCGAAACGTTCGGCCTGAACAGCTGGGGTTTTGTAACCGACGAATACAAGGACCCCAACCACATCACCGGCCTTTTGCACGCCCTTTCGTTACGCGTTATGGACGGCCTCCGCAACGGGGTGCGCAGACCGCCCTCGTTCCTCGGTGTCGGGGGGAAAAAGATCCTGCGGGACATCAACTTCTTCACGCGGTTTATTTTCACGGAAAATCACCGCTACTACACCGAGCACGGCCTCTTCGAGTTCCCGCACAGCCAGCGGATGATGCGGATCATGGGACGCATCATCCCGCCGCTGATGAGGATAGAGGGCTTCAAGAAGAAATTCCAGGCCGGCATGAACGAAAAGATGCTTGCCCCGCTCAGGAAGGCGGCAGAGGAATAGAAAAGTACCGGCTCTCCTCGTTTGCGCACTCTCCTTCCCGACGTGCCAGCTCCGGGGTGTGTAGCTCGGCCGCTGTGTACCTTCGAACGCATCTTCCCGTCGCAACTCCACATTTCCGTCGCCGTCAAGAGACAATGGGCGATACGCATTAAAAATAACTAATAATATCAATTGATTCTTTACTTTTGACATATCCCTCCCCGTATAATCGCGGCCGTCACCACCCGATCACTCACACTGCGGAGATTTGAGATGGCCGTCAGACTTAAGGAATGGGGATTGTATGGAGCCCTACTATCTGGTCTCACTCATCTGTCTTATCTGCGGCATTCTTGCCTCGTCTCTATCCTTCTCGGGATCTCACGTACCGACATCACGGTACCGCCGCTCCTGGGCAACAGGCCGGAGGTGATCTCGCGCCTGACTGACGGTCCGGCGGATGCGCGGCCTTTTTCCTTCCTGGTCGTCGGCGACACCAAGTCCAGCAATACATTCGAGCACTTCTACGAGGATGCGGCGCTTGAGGCCACCCCCGATTTTGGAGTTATGCTGGGAGACTTTGTCGCCGATCCGGAACTGAACCGGCACCGGTTCTTCATGGAGGAGTTTGCCGAATGGGGCATGACATTTCCCTTCTTCCTGATAGCGGGAAACCATGACATAGTCACGAGGCATACCAGGAAGTGCGACCGTCTCACCGACCCCTTTCTTGAGCAGGACTTCGAACGAGTCTACGGTCCAACAAATTTTTCTTTCATTTACCGGGGATGCCTCTTTATCGGACTCGATGATTTGTATGGGACCGGCTACATCGATTATGCGCGAGACGTCTTATCCCGTCGGCCACAGGACGTCCTCATGACCTTTGTCTTCATGCACATCCCACCGAAGTCGCTCTCTCCGATGATCAGGGTGAGGATCATTGAGGGGGAACAGGATTTTATGGACCTCATGGAGATATACAAGGTGGACTACGTCATTATGGGCGATTTTCACTCGTATTTCAGAGGAGATGATAAGCACACCAAGTATATCATCACCGGCGGCGGGGGTAGCCCCCTTTACGAGGGGACGACCCGCAGCTTCCATCATCTCATCCTTATGGTGGTCGACACGCAGAATAAGCAGGTGGACGAAATCATCTATCCCATAAATTCGGTCTTCGATCTGGGGGACGATTTGGAGATCGTCATGACCTGCAAACTCTATCCTTTCTTCGAGGAACGCCCCATCTTGTGGGCGACGGTCTTTTCCGTCGGTACGGTGATCTTCGGCGGGCTTTTTGTGTTCGTTGCCGCGAGGATCGTCAGGAAAAGACGGGGCGCCGGATCACCCGGCGCATAGCCTCACGGGGGGGCGGATGTGTGGTCCAACGCCCCCCGTTTTCCGTCCCCGGTATTTCCCGGCCGCCGCGAATCGGGACCTCTCAAGGCACGGATCTGCGTACGCCCCGCCGCCTGCTGAGACATTCCCGTCCTCACGTCCCCCCTGCTTTACATCCCCTCTTTGAGCCCTTTTTATTTGCGATTCCGAGATCGGCCATGTTAAAATATTAATGAACAAATAACTTGTATGAAGGAATAGTCGCTGTTTCCCATGGCTAACCGACTCGCGCGGGAAAAGAGCCCGTACCTGAAACAACACGCGGAAAATCCGGTGGACTGGTATCCCTGGGGGGACGAGGCCTTTGCGAAGGCCCTCGCCGAGGAAAAACCTGTCTTCCTCTCGATCGGGTACTCGTCCTGCCACTGGTGTCACGTCATGGCCCGAGAGTCGTTCTCCGATGACGAGGTCGCCGCCATTCTCAACGAACATTTCGTAGCAGTCAAAGTGGATCGGGAGGAGCGGCCGGATATCGATGCCCTTTATATGGCGGCGTGCCAGGCGCTTGGGGGACAGGGTGGGTGGCCGCTGTCGATCTTCCTGACCCCGTCCCGCAGGCCCTTCTTTGCCGGGACCTACTTCCCGAAGCGGGCCCGGGGTTCGACGCCGGGATTCATCGAACTCCTCTCGGCAGTCGTCAGTAGTTGGACGGCCGATCGAGCGAGGATAGAGGCCGCGGGCGATCAGGTAACCGAGATCCTTGGACACAATGCGGCGCCCGGCGATGCGCCCCCCCTCGGACCCGAGCTGTTTGATACGGCCTTTCGTTCCCTTCGGGGCCAATTCGATGACCGCCATGGGGGGTTCGGCCCGGCGCCCAAGTTTCCAATGCCGCACCGGCTCTCGTTTCTCCTTCGCTACCACGCCGGAACGGGAAATCCACGCGCCCTCGAGATGGTTACCGAAACCCTCAGACAGATGCGGCATGGCGGGATATTCGACCAGATCGGCCGGGGCTTCCACCGATACGCCGTCGACGAGCGGTGGCGCGTCCCGCACTTCGAAAAGATGCTCGTCGATCAAGCCCTGATCGCCGTCGCCTATATCGAAGCCTTTTTGGTGACACGGGACCCGCTTTTCGAGCGGGTCGCTCGTGAAATTCTGGGCTATGTGCTGTCTGACATGAAGTCGCCCGAGGGGGCTTTCTACACCGCAGAGGATGCCGAGAGCGAAGGCGGTGAGGGGGCGTACTATCTCTGGACGAGAGACGAAATTGAGCGCGCGCTCGGTCCTGACGAAGGGGGTCTCATAATCGACTACTACGGAGTCAAGCGGGAGGGCAATATCCCGGTGGGCGGGTTTGCCCACGGGATGAACATCCTCTATATACCCGCGCCGCCCGACCTGTTTGCGGCGCGCAAAGGGATGGAAGTCGGGGAGCTCATGCGGCACGCCGAGGAGGCGAGGGGGATACTCAGCGCCGTCCGGGAGGCGAGGCCGCGACCCGGGAAGGACGACAAGATTATCACGTCGGCAAACGGGCTTATGATCGGCGCCCTGGCCGCGGCTTACCGGGCCTTCGGGGACCCGGCTTACCTCGATGCCGCCGACGCCGCCGCCCGGTTTATTTCGGAGCGGCTTTCCGACGGGACCGGCGGCCTGCTGCGCCGGTATCGGGACGACGATGCGGCGATCCCGGGGTTCCTGGAGGACTACGCTTTTTTTATCAACGGGATCATCGATCTTTACGAGGCGGGCCTGGACGTGCGGCATCTGGAACTGGCCCATGGACTTTCGCGGACTATGCTCGAGCGATTCGAGGACCGGCAGGACGGCGGCCTCTTCACGACCCCGCGGGACGGGGAGCGCCTCATCGCGGATCTCAAGGATCTCTACGACGGCGCGACTCCTTCGGCCGGCTCCGTGGCAACGGAGGATCTCCTCAGGCTTTTCGGCCTGACGGGAGACCTCGAATTTTCCCGCGCCGCCGATCGGATTATTGCCGCCTTCCGGGGACAGGTCTCGGCGCGTCCCGAGGCGGCACCCCGCTTCCTGGCGGCCCTGGAGAGGTCCATCGGGCCCACCCGCGAGATCGTCATCGTCGGAGATCGCGATTCGGAATCAGTCGCGACAATGGTCGAGACACTCGGCGGACTGTTTCTCCCCGCGGCGAGCCTTCTCTTTGTGCCGGCGGGGGACACCGACGAGCGGCGGAGGGTCGAGAAAATTGCCCCGTTCGTGGCCGGCATGGAGATGCGAGAAACGCGGGCCACGGTCTATATCTGTGAGGGCCATGGGTGCCGCGAGCCGTTCACCGATCCGAACGCCGTGCGGGGACTCCTGGCCGGTAAGGCGCAGACACGATTATGAGCCCATCTGTAGTAAGGAGATTGAGATGACTTCGACCGCCTATCGCGGGGGGGGATGGATGATCCTGCTGATCGTCGTGCTGGCCGCGGTTTATTCGTTGCCCGCCGGGTCTGCCGAGATCAGGGTCTATGAAGGGATTCAGCTCGATCCCTTCGATCGAAAGTACGACAATTCCATCAAGGGCCCCCAGTATGTGGATAAGGACGCCTATCGTCTCGAAGTGACGGGACTGGTGGGGAAACCTTTGAAG
Source organism: uncultured delta proteobacterium (assembly GCA_963809875.1). Classification (GTDB taxonomy): domain Bacteria; phylum Desulfobacterota; class Zymogenia; order Zymogenales; family Zymogenaceae; genus JAFGAS01. The sequence goes on from CAWELC010000005.1 coordinate 811,376, forward strand.
CTCACCTACGATGAGGTTATGGCGCTCCCTCACGTGAAAAAGGTCTTTACGCTCCACTGCGTCGAGGGATGGGATGAAACCCTCCTCTATGAAGGCGTTCTCTTGAAAGACGTCCTCAAGGGTGCCGGGCCCAGACCGGGGATAAAGAGTGTCATCTTCTACGCCGCCGACGGCTACTCATCCTCGGTCCCCTATGAGTATGCAAAGAAGAAGAACATCATGCTTGGGGCCATGATCAACGGGCTGGTCCTCGATGCCAAGCGGGGGTTCCCGTTCCAAGTGGTCAATGATGACAAGCTGGGGTACAAGTGGGTAAAGTGGGTCACAAAGATCGAACTCACGGACAAGGACTACCGGGGCTTCTGGGAGCGTCGCGGCTACAGCAACGACGCCGATATACCGTAACCGGCCATGAACAAGGCATGGCGTATTGTTTTCGATCGAAACCTCGTCTTCACTCTGTCTTTCGTCCTAGGACTTCTGGTCCCCGGGGGACTTCGCTATACAATGCCTCTGCTGCTGCCCTCACTGGGGCTGGTGATCGTCATTTCGACCCTTTCGATCGGCACGGAACTTCTCCGCTCGCCGAAGAGCTTTCTGACCGGGTCTTTCGTGGGGGTGGGCGCCAATTATCTCCTGTTGAGCAGCGTAATCCTCGTCGGCGGCGCGCTCCTCGTCTCTGACCCGCAGTTGCGAATCGGCTTTATCCTGGTGGCGGCGGTCCCCTGTGCCGTCGCCGTCGTCCCGTTCAGCGATATCCTCAGAGGGGATACGGTCCTGTCCCTGTTTGGCATGATCGGCAGTTACCTTTCCGCTTTCCTGTTGCTGCCGCTTATCACCATTCTTTTTATCGGGTCAGACCTCCTGGACCCGAAAAAACTCATGTTCATCCTGGCCGAGATGATCGTGATTCCCCTCCTTATCTCGCGCCTGGCGCGGCTGGTGCACCTGGACGCGGCCCTCGATCCGTATAAAGGGCCGATCACCAACATATCCCTCGGCTTCGCATTCTACGTTATGGTTGCAGCCAACCGCGACCTTATACTCCACCAGACGTCACTTCTCCTTTCGGTGACGCTGGCGGGCCTTATCGTATCTGCGGTATCGGGGGGGCTTATCCTCGCGGTGGCGGCGCTCTTTTCGGTCAGGAGGGCCGTGCGCGTCAGCCTCTTGCTCATGGCGACGCTCAAGAACTATGCCTTTTCCGCCGGAATAGGGCTCATCCTGTTTTCGGAGCGCACGGCCCTGCCTTCGGTGGTCATGACGATCATCATGATTCCATACATCCTCGTGTTCGATCTCCTGGCCGGAAAGCATAAAAAGAATAAGCCCTCGTATTGAAAACTCGTCCTTTCGTTATTAAAATAGTAATGTATAGCTTATATGAGGTGAGACAATGAAGACCATTAAGGTGGAAGGAATGACGTGTGATCACTGCGTCATGGCGGTGACAAGGGCCCTGGAGGGTATCGACGGGGTCAAGAACGTCAAAGTGAATCTCAAGAAGGGGCAGGCAACGTTCGACGAGACCGCGCCGGTCGATATGAAAACCATCAAAGAGAAGATCGAAGACGCCGGGTATGAAGTTGCGTCGTAAGGTGGCTCTGTGAGACGAGACGGTGCCGGGGTGTCCGAGTTTTTTTATGCACGTGGATGAGAAAAAGGTTAACAGGGGCGCGGTTATGCATTACAATAGAATGATATAACACCATCCGGGAGACTGATTACAATGCTGCATATAGAAAATCTCAGGGTCGAGATCGAGGGAAGGGTCGTGTTGGACCGGATAGACCTTGACGTGCCCGAGGGCAAGACCCACGTGCTTTTCGGCCCCAATGGGTCCGGCAAAACGTCGCTGCTCATGACCATCATGGGTTTTGAGGGATATAAAGTGTTGCGGGGGAAGATCTACTTCAAGGGAGTGGATATCACGGATCTCCCGATCCACGAGCGGGCGAAACTGGGCATCGGCATGTCTTTCCAGCGACCGCCTTCCATCGACGGCCTGAGGCTCGGGGAGCTCATACACCTCATCGGGTGCGAGGAAGAAAACGTGCCGGAGCTCGCCGCCGAGATCAACTTCGAAAATTTCCTGGGGCGGGACGTGAACGTCGGGTTTTCCGGCGGGGAGATCAAGCGGTCCGAGCTCTTACAGCTCATGGCCCAGCAGCCGGATATGCTGCTGTTTGACGAGCCGGAATCGGGAGTGGATCTGGAGAGCATCGTGCTCATCGGCCATACCATCAGCAATCTCCTCAAAGACCAAGACGGGGTCGGCAAACGGCACTGCCTCAAGAAGGAGCGAGAACAGCGCAAGCGTTCGGGCCTGATTATCACCCATACCGGTTTTATTCTGGACTATGTTGATGCCGATGAGGGCCATGTACTTTACAATGGTCGCATCGCCTGCCAAGCCAATCCGCGGGAGCTCCTCAGGGAGATTTCCGCCAACGGATACGGGGAGTGCCTCAAATGCCTGATCCAATAGATAACAAGAAGATCGTCGATCGGTTCAATAGCGAGAAGAAAGAGCATCCCTACATCGAAGATCTCGAATCGGTTCCTGAATCCGACAAGAAGAGGATGCGGCTGGCGGGGATCGATACGTCCAAAAAGGAACGCTCAGGGACATACGTCCAGAAGGACCACAGCCCGGTACACTGCAACGTCACCCAGGAAGGTCTGGAGGTCATGGACATCAAGACGGCGCTGGAGACCCACGGGTGGCTTGAGGAATACCTCTGGCGGCTGGTGAAGGCCGACAAAGACGAATTCACCAAGCGCGCCCAGGAGAAGCCGCATCTCGGTTATTTCATCCGGGCACTGCCCGGGGTCAAATCGCTCTCGCCTGTGCAGGCCTGTTTATACCTCGCGACGGATAAGGTCTCCCAGAATGTCCATAATATCATCATCGCGGAGGAGGGCTCCGAGCTCCATATCATAACCGGGTGCTCCTCCGCGCCGGGAGTGGCATCCGGGCTTCATATCGGCGATCTCGGAATTCTATGTCAAGAAGGGCGCCACACTCTCTTTCACGATGATCCATAACTGGTCCGAAGGGATCGTCGTGCGTCCGCGATCATCCATCCGGGTTGAGGAAAACGGGCGATTCATCAACAACTACATCGTCCTCAATCCCGTCGAGTCGATCCAGATGTACCCCTCAACCCAACTTGTCGGCGACAATGCAGTGGCGAGCCTCAACTCGATCCTTGTGGCGCCGAAGGGCTCATACCTCGATATCGGCGGCCGCGTCGTCCTTTCGGCAAAGAACACCCGGGCGGAAATCATCGCCCGTGCCATCACCACCGGCGGAACGATATATTCACGCGGCCAGCTCGTCGGAGAAGTCCCCAACGTCAAGGCGCACCTGGAGTGCAAAGGGCTGATACTCGGTGAGGGCGGTTCCATCATCGCGATACCGGAGCTGGAGGGAAAGGCCGAAGACCTCGAGCTCTCTCACGAGGCGGCGGTAGGCCGCATCAATCAGGATGAGATAAACTACCTCATGTCCCGGGGACTTACCCAGGAGGAGGCCGTCGGGGTCATCGTGCGGGGCTTTCTGCACGTAGATATAGAGGGGCTGCCGGCGGAGCTCAGGGAAGAGATAGACCGAAACATCCAGAAAAGTCAGGGGGAGTACCTCTAGTGCTGGTACTCGGAATATCCGGAAGCCCGCGAAAGGGCGGCAACTCAGATACGCTGCTCGACGCGTTTCTGGATGAGGCCCGTGCCCTCGGGTCCGAGACGGAAAAAATCGTTCCGTCTTCCATGGCCATCAGACCATGCATTGAGTGCCGGACGTGCGAGAGGACCGGGTTCTGCTCCATAGACGACGATATGGGTCAGGTCTACGCCTTGATGCGACGGGCCGACGTGATTGCCGTTGCAAGCCCGATCTTTTTCTACAGCGTGACCGCTTCCCTCAAGGCTCTCATCGACCGGACCCAGTGTCTCTGGGCCAGACGTCATCTGTTCAAATTAACCGATCCCGGAGCCCCGTGGCGAAAAGGTATTTTCCTTTCGCTTGGGGCCACCAGGGGAGAGAAGCTGTTCGAGGGGGCGGCCCTGACCATGAAGTATTTCTTCGACGCCGTGGGGGCCGCCTTTTCGGGGGGGCTCTACTATCGGCGGATTGAGAATCCCGGCGATATTGTAAAACACCCGACGGCGCTGCCTGACGCTCGGGCGCTGGCCGTGTCCGTCGCGGGACCGCTGGCGGCCCGCAGGAGAATCCTCTATCTCTGTCATGAGAACGCCTCCCGGAGCCAGATGGCCTGGGGATTTACCCGGTTCTACGCCGGGGATCGAATCGAGGCCGTGAGCGCCGGCGATAGCCCGGCCGCCCGGGTCAACGCCGACATGGTGACGGTCATGGCCGAGCGCGGGATCGATATGGGATTTGTCGCTCCCGTATCTGTCGCCGACGTCCTGAGATCAGGGGATCCCGCAGTCGTGGTGTCGATGGGATGCATGGATGCCTGTCCGGTGGTTCCCGGCGCAGAGTTTACAGACTGGGGGTTTGACGACCCCGCGGGAAGGCCCATCGAATTTGTGCGGGAGCTGCGCGATCAGATTGAGCTCAGGGTCAAAGAGCTGATCGTTTCGTGATCGTCCCGCATTTTCCTTTTGTCGATATCCGCGGACGATGATACACTATAGGACAGAAGAAAAGGAGGTTATGGTATGGATAAGTATGTCTGCACAGTCTGTGGCTACGTCTACGACCCCAAGAAGGGCGATCCCGATGGAAATATACCGCCCGGCACCCCCTTTGAGAAACTCCCCGGCGACTGGACCTGTCCGGTTTGCGGGGCGGCTAAGAGCGAATTTGAAAAGGAAGAATAGCAGAAATCATCGTTACGAAGGAGTATGGCCATGGAAGAACCCAAGGTAGTCGTCTATTCGACCCCTACGTGACCCTACTGCAAGAAAGTGAAAGAGTTTCTTTCACAGAAAGGAATCCAGTTTACTGATCACGACGTCACAAAGGATCGGGCGGCCCTCGAGGAGATGCGCAAGATAACCCAGGGGGGGCTCTCGGTTCCCGTCATTCATATCGGTGACGATATTATCGTCGGCTTTGACGAGGAGCGGATAAAGAAGGCCCTCGGGTTAAAGCAATAAGGGAAGACCGTCTACCCGGTCTCCCTTGGGTCCGCGCCCTTGAATCGAGCGGACGAGCGGCCCGGAGGCGCTTGTCTTGTACCGCGCCGTCTGATTGCCGCTCCGCCGTGGCCCGCCCGCGTGATGCAGGTGCCTGAGGAATAGAGTCATGAAAACGGTCGTCATCTATACGCTTGCCGGATGCCCCTTCTGCATGAGGGCCATGGCCTTCCTGACGGAGAAGGGGATCGACTATAAAGAAATAGAGGTGAAGTCCGGATCGCGGGAGTGGGAGGCGATGAAAAAGGTAACCGGGGGCGGTTCGCTTCCCCAGATTGTCATCGACAAAAGGCCGATCGGGGGGTATGGGGACCTGATCCACCTGGAAGCGACCGGGGAGCTCTACGAGCTCCTCGGCAAGCCGCTGGCCGAAAAGCCCCCTCCAGTATACGATGTCATCATTATCGGCGGCGGGCCGGCGGGGCTGTCGGCGGCGGTCTATGCCGCGCGAAAGCTGTTGAAGACGATCCTCATATCGAAGAACATCGGCGGGCAGGTGACGGACACCTTCGATATCGAAAACTATCTCGGATTCTCGGAGATCGAGACGGCCGACCTCATCAATCGATTCGAAGAACATGTAGTTAAGTACGGGGTGGACAAAGGTCGTGGGTCCCGAGGTGGTGTCTCTGGATCTTACGGGAAAGATAAAGAAGGTATTTGTCGATGACGGGAAGATCTGTCTTTCCCGCACGGTCATCCTTGCCATGGGCAAGCGCCCGCGCATGCTAAACGTACCCGGAGAAAAGGAGCTGATAGGAAAAGGGGTCGCCTACTGCTCCACCTGCGACGCGCCCCTCTTTGTGGATATGGACACGGCGGTGATCGGCGGAGGAAATTCAGCGATGGAGGCGACGCTGGACCTGATCAAGGTGGCCCGGAAGATCTATCTCATATCCAGTACGCCTCTCACGGGAGATCCGATCCTTGTGGACAAGGTCAAGTCGTCGGACAAGGTGGAGATTTTCACGGAGCATGTGACCAAGAAGATCATCGGCGGAGCGCGTGGTGGAGGGTATAGAGATACAAGGGCTTGACGATAAGGCATCCAGACGTCTGGACGTCCAGGGCGTCTTTATCGAGATCGGGCTCCTTCCCAACTCCGAGCTTGTGGTCGATACGCTCAATGTCAACAGGATCGGCGAGATCCTGATCGATTGTGAATGCCGGACGGGGATACCCGGGTGTCTTTGCCGCAGGGGACGTCACGGACGTTCCCTATAAGCAGGTGATCATCGCCGCCGGGGAGGGGGCCAAGGCCGCTCTGTCCGTGTACAACTATTTGATCAACCAGTTATAGGGATACATCGTGGAACCGAAACGTGGTGATTACGCGACACTAGAAGGCTATCTGGTAGAGACGCTGGGTCTTGCCGATCGTCCCATCGGCTTTCACTATTCACAGGCAGCCCCCGAGGGTGCGTCTTACGGTGACCAAGAAGAGCCGCGTCTGCCTGTATCCCTTTCTGAATCAAGTCAGAAAGGGTAAGACCGTCTACTTTTCAAAAGAGTGGAAGGCCTGCCGGGGAGGAGCCTTTTACACCGGTTACAAGAAGAGTCTCATGAAGGGGGTCGGGAAGTTTCTTTCCACAGGCATCCCTAAACTGATACCGGGCGAGCGCTACAAGAAGAATCCCGAGCTCGGGGAGGAAACGGCGGCCCTCATGGAATATGTGCCCGCGGGCGCCGATTACCTGATCTTCCGGCCTCTCGGCGATTTTGTCCCGGAAAATCCGCCCGAGGCGGCCGTGGTATTCGGAAACGCCGACGTCATGGGGGCCTTGCTTTTCCTGGCCAACTTTTCACGTCCCGGCAGGGACAACGCGATCGTACAGTTTTCCTCCGGCTGCTACAGCCTCCTCACCGAGCCCCGGGCGCAGGCGCGCCGAGAAGTCCCGAGGGCGGTTCTGGGCAGCTTTGACGTCACGTGCCGTCCCTACCTCGACCCCTGCACCATGACGTTTTCCATTCCCGACGCGATGCTCTGGGAAATGGCCGCCGATATTCCCGACAGTTTCCTCTTCATTAATCCCTGGATGAAGGTCAGGGGGAGACGTTCCCGTGGAGTTTCCCGCTGATCTTATCCCGGGACGGTTCGTCGAGCGCCCGAACAGGTTCCTTACCGTCGTCGAATGCGGAAGGCGGCGGGTCCAGGCGCATCTCCCCAATACCGGGAGGCTGCGCGAGCTCCTCGTCCCCGGAAAGACGGTATATCTTGCGCCTGCGCGTAATCGGAATCGAAAGACGCAATTCTCTCTTGTCCTGGCCGAACTCGATCGGCGCCTGGTATGCCTCGATTCCGGAGTGCCCGCCGTCGTTGCAGCCGAACACTTCTCCCGTGGCGCCTTCCCCCCCTTTGCCGGCTACGACACCGTTCGGAGAGAGGTCAGCCGCTTCGGCTCCCGATATGATCTGGTCCTTACACGGCCGACCACTCCCGAGCTGATCGTCGAGGTCAAGGGGGTGACTCTTGTCAGGATGGGGCGGGCACTGTTCCCCGACGCGCCCACCGATCGGGGGAGGAGGCATATCGAGGGGCTGATCGAGGCGCGTGCGGCGGGAATTCGGGCGGCTGTCGTGTTTATCATCATGAGATCGGATTCGGATTCATTCGCGCCCAATGCCGAGGGAGACCCCCGGTTTTCCCGGGCGGTCGGGCAAGCCCGGGAGATGGGGGTTGAGGTATATGCACTGTCATGTCGCGTGACGACAGGGGGCGTGTGGGTGGATCGCCGGATTGAGGTCGTATCCTGAACGCGCTCGTCACGGATTGAGCGGGTCGCGGCATCATCGACAGTCGAGTCCCGCCGTCAGGGGAAATTAGTCACACCCGGCAAGGGGGGCCTTTCAGGGTTGACACCGAGTCCGGGGAAGGATATATTAATAGTGATAACTATTAGCAGATTTGCGTAAAAAGCTCACATTTTTTGACCGAACCGTGATATATTTTAATTGTCATTCATAGTGAGGAACGGACATGAAAGAAAGAACGGGAATCACTACCATGCAAGGCGTTCCCCTCACGCTTCTCGGCGATGAGGTGAAGGTGGGAGATCGGGCCCCCGATTTTACCGTGATAGACAACAACATGGCCCCCTTCAAATTCTCGTCCCTGAAGGGAAAGACCGTTATTGTCTCGGCGGTCCCTTCCCTCGATACGCCCGTTTGCGATATGGAAACGAGGCGCTTCAATGACGAGGCGGCTCGCATCTCGAAAGACGTGGAAATCATCACCATCAGCATGGATCTCCCTTTCGCACAGAAACGCTGGTGCGCGGCGGCGGGAGTGGAACGGGTCAAGACCTACTCCGACCACCGGGATGCCGATTTCTCGACGAAATTCGGCGTCCTGACAAAGGAAACCCGACTGCTTGCCCGGGCGGTCTTTGTCATAGACCGGCAGGGGATAATCCGCCATATAGAGATCCTCGACGATATAACGAAGGAGCCTCACTATGATACGATCCTTTCTGCCGTCGCAAAGATCGTATAGGTGAAGACCTCCCCAAATGCGTCACAACGCGTAGTACGGACGACTCCGGTTGAGCCACGTGTAAGGAAATAATTCTCTTGGAGGGAAAAATGACGAACGGAATATCCCGGCGCGGTTTTGTCGGCACGTTATTCACGATACTGGCCGTCTTCGGTGTTGGCGGGTCTCCTCTCGGCTATACCGCGGGCTCGGGTGAGAAGTGGATCCCGGTGGGAAAGGTAACGGACTACACCGTCGGGCAGGCGAAGCTGATCAAGGACGAGAAACTCTACATCCTGAGAAACGAAACGGGATTCAAGGCGATGAGCGCCAAGTGCACCCACCTGGGCTGCGCGGTGGATAGGGTCGCCGACGGCACATACCTCTGCCCCTGTCACGGGTCGGCCTACGATGCCAAGGGTTTGGTTACACATGGTCCGGCCAAGAAGGCACTCGTCTGGTACCAGACCAAGGAGGAGGGAGGCTCGGTGTTTGTCAACGTCAAGGGGATCGTAACGCCATAAGGGAGGCATGACGTTTCGAAGAGCCGGCGCGGCCCCGCTAAAGAGATCCCACTGTTTGCCATTGCAGGGAGGAAACCCGGTTATTTTTACATGCACGTTTCAGGGACGCCGTTGCCCGCGGCAACGACAGGCCGCCCCCGCGGATGTGGAGCATCCCATGCTTCTCTCGGATTAATTGCGGATCGTAAAGGGAGATTTTATACAGCTTCTCCCGTCACCCTTATATGGAGCTGAAACGATGAGTAGTGCCTCTGAATCGACGCTGGTGATGCTGGATAAGGCCCTCGAAATGGAGAGGAAGGGGAAGAGCTTTTATGCAAAGGCGATCGGGACTTGTCGAAACGAGATGGGCAAAGAGATATTCAGAACCCTCAGGCTCGACGAAGACGTCCATATCGCGCGCATCGTTGACATCTACAAGAGCCTGAGGAAAGGTAACACATGGAGCTCCGGATGGAAGCTCAGGGAATTCTCTCACGGCGACTTGACCGTCTTCTTTTCGGACCTGGCACGAAAGCACCGAAAGAAAACCACTCTGGACGCGGGTGACATCGAGGCGCTCGATATCGGCATCGACTTCGAGCTGAAGTCGGTGACCTTTTACCAGCAGAGCCTGGAGGGCGCCGAAGACGCGCTCGAGCGCGATTTCATCGAGCGGATGGTCATCGAGGAAAAAAGCCACCACAAGATCCTCGAGGACGCCAAGCTCTACCTGACCGACCCCTCGTCCTGGTTCAGGGAGCACGAAAAAGGAGGGCTGGACGGGGCTTAAAAGGCGACGAAACCCGCCGACGGAGATGAGCCCCGCATACGCGGGTCGCCGGGGAATCGAGAGACTATATCATTAACCTATTGTATGGTGAATGCCCATGGATACGAAACGGTTTCTTGCGCAATCGGCGCGGATTGCCGCACTGTGCGTTCTCGGGATATTCGTTTCGTCCGGGACCGCATTTTCGGCGCCGCAGCCCGGCGACGTATTGCCGAAGGTTGAGCTCCAAAAGCCGACGAAGGCCGATGAGCTCACCTATCTGGGCCTTTCGGGCTCCGGTTCGTTTGCCTTGACCGACATCTCGGCCAAGATCGTCATCATCGAGTTCTACAGCATGTACTGTCCCTACTGTCAGGCCGAGGCGCCCAACACCGTGAAGCTGTATAACGACATTCGGAACGATCCCGGGCTCAAGGGTACGGTAAAGCTCATCGGGGTCGGCGTGGGCAACTCCGACTATGAAGTGTCCCTTTTCAGAGACAAGTACGCCATTCCTTTCCCGCTCTTTTCCGACAAGGACTTTACCCTCGTACAGGAGCTTGGGCTTCAGTTTACCCCCCACTTCGTGGCGGTGAGCATCGACGGGAAGGGAAAGGCGAATGTCCTTTACTCCCAACCGGGGAGTATCGGGGATCCGAAAGCATTCCTTGATAAAATCACACACCCGTAGGAGGGCTGTTATGAAGTACCAGCTAAAAACGGTTATCACGATGCTGGCGGCTGCCGTGGTGCTGGCCGCCGTCCCTGCCGCGGGAGCACCGACGGTCTCGGAGGCCCTTAAGGGGAGCATCTATGATCCCGGCCATCTCAAGCCTATTGACAGCGTGCTCACGGTAAAGGTCGGCGACAGGGCCCCGGATTTTACGCTGCCCGCGATCGCCGGAGGCAAAGTATCCCTGTCGGATTATCTGGGCAAGAAGAACGTCGTCATCTCGTTCGTGCCTGCGGCATGGACCCCGGTGTGCTCGGGGCAATGGCCGGGCTATAACGCCTTCAAGGAGATCTTCGACCAGCACAACGCGATCCTCCTGGGCATCAGCGTGGATAACGTCCCGACTCTTTTTGCGTGGACCCACGAGATGGATACGGCGGCCGGGAAGGTCTGGTTTCCGGTCCTTTCGGATTTCTGGCCCCACGGCCAGACCGCGGCGAAATATGGGGTACTGAGGTCGGACGGGACTTCGGAGCGGGCGCTGATTGTGATCGACAAGAAAGGGATCATTCGATACATTGACGTGCACGATATCAATGTGCGGCCGAACTTCGAGGACCTCGTGCGGGAGCTGGATAAGCTGTCCAATTGAAAGATGACGCGGGCGGCGTGGTCCTGTCCTCTGGAGGCCGGGACTCGTCGGGACGCGATAAGGTATCGGATCTCGCTACGCAAAGACCGGGGGGATAGTCCCCCCGGTCTTTTTGATGCATATCGGGCGGTCGCGTGCCGCCGTTGTTCACTTCTTTTTATACTCCTCCTTCATCTTGTACTTGAGGACCTTGCCGGAAGGGTTGCGCGGCAGAGCCGGCAGGAAATAAATCACCTTGGGCCGCTTGTAACCGGGAAGCTTCTCTTTGGCGTACGCGAAAAGCTCCTGCTCTGTGGCGGTTTGTCCCGGCTTAAGCACGACGGCCGCATGGATCATCTCTCCCCATTTTGGATCCGGCATCCCGAAAACCGCGGCTTCCTGCACGGCGGGGTGGGTTAGGAAGGCATCCTCCACCTCCTTGGCGAATACGTTTTCACCTCCGGTCTTGATCATGTCCTTCTTGCGGTCAACGAAAAAGAGAAACCCCTCCTCGTCCCGGCTCACGATGTCCCCGGTGTGCAGCCAGCCGTCCACAAAGGTCTTCTTCGTCTCGTCTTCGCGCTTGTAGTATCCTGATATGACCGACGGCCCCTTGAGGAGGAGCTCTCCGGGGTCGCCGATCCCGACCTCTTTCCCCTGGTCGTCGACGATCCGGTAGGAAAGCACGGGGTTGATCACGCCGATGGACCCCTCTTTCTTGAACATCATCGCGTCGGCGAGCACTGTGGCGTTGCCGCCCGACGACTCGGTCAGGCCGTAGGTGTAATAGAGCCCGGCATTGGGCATATATTTCTTGACGTCATTTTTCAGCTCGTGGGGAAACGTCGCCGCGGCGGTGGCAAAGACCCGCACATGGCTCACATCATACGCGATAGCCTCGGGCACCCCCATGATCCAGTTGAAGAGAAAAGGCGGCACTACCATGGCAACGGTAACCTTCTCCTCGGAGACGTTTCTCATATAGACGACCGGGTCGAAGCGGTGCTGAAGCACTACCCTGGCGCCCGCGGCCATCAGGGAGTTGAGACAGTTGTTGATGATGACGTGAAAGAGCGGCAGCACCTGGATTCCCGTGTCGCTTGGGGAAAGCGAGAGGGCGTTAATGGTGGTAAACGCGGCCCAAAGCGCGTTTTCATGAGAGAGCATCGCCAGCTTGCTCACGCCGGTCGTGCCGCCGGTGCAGAGAAAGATATAGGGGTCCTTCCCCTCGACATCTGCCGTCGGTTCCTGGGGCGAGCCTTTTTTGAGGAATTGCTCGTACTCGACGGCGAATTTCTCTATCTCTTTGCCCACCTCGATGTAGGTCTTGACCTTGGGGAGGTCCGGCTTCATTCCCTTGACCATTTCGGCGAATTCGTCGTGAAAGATGAGGACCGTGGCATCAGACAAATCGATGAGGTACCGGACATCGGGGGCAAGCAGCCTCGTCTTGACCGGGAAATAGACGACGCCGATCTTGGCGAGCGCGTAGTTTGCCTCCACCATCGCGGGGATGTTTTCGGCAAGCATCGCCACCTTGTCACCCTTCTTAAGGCCGAGGGAAAGCAGGGCGTTGGCGAGCTGATTGATCCGCCGGTTGAGTTCACTCCACGTATAGCGGTTCTTCTCGAAAACGAGTGCCTCTCCATCCGGGAATTGGATCGCGTTACGCGAAACGATATTTCCGATTGTCATGGCATTCCTCCCTCCGAATTACAATAATAAAATAGATGAAATAGATAACAGGTTAGTGATACTAACGTGTTGACGAAATGTCAAGACTTTTACGGTCTTCTTAAAAAGAAATCCCTTGAAGCAGGCGGAATGGCGATATATAATTAAACAATTTATCCGGTTTCGTGACTCCGGATGCGTGCAAGTGTGATACAGAGTGAACGCGGGTGTTGCGATGAGCACGATGGGTACTAAGGGCGATCCGACCTTTGACCGACGACAGATCTGGAAGGGATTTACGGAGTCCGCTCCCGATGATGGTGTCGGTGTTGGCCTTCGGCCTTGTCTACGGGGTCCTGGCCGTACAGTCGGGGCTGACGGTCGTCGAGGCATTCCTGTCGTGCATCATCGTCGTGGCGGGGATGGCCCAGTTCGCTTCGCTGCCGCTCTTTGCCGCCAACGTCAGCCCGCTGACGATCATCGGCACCACGTTCATCATCAATATGCGCCACCTCATCATGGGCGCCTCGATCGCCCCGAGTCTCAAGGAACGCGGGCTCGCGGGCAAGGCCGCCGCCTCGTACTTCCTCATCGACGAGGCCTTTGCCATGGCCATGGCATATGCCCGGACGGGAAAGCCCGGCTCTGTTCGGGACTATCTGATCGGGTCGGGGATCGCCGTCTTCTCCGCCTGGGTCGTCGGCACCCTGGTCGGATCGCTCTTCGGCAACTTCCTGGGAGACCCGAAGGAATTCGGGCTCGATTTCGCGGCGGCGGCCGCTTTCGTCGGTATCTTGGTTCCGCAGGTCAAGGGGAAGGGGGACCTCCTGGTGCTCTTGGTCGCCGCCATGCTTTCGGTCGGCTCCTATCTCGTTCTTGAGGGGAGCTGGTACATCCTCATCACCGGCGTCGTGGCCAGCCTCGTGGGGGCACTGGTTTGGCGTAATGAGAATTGATATCGTCATAACCCTCGTGGGGATGGGCCTGGTGACCTATTTCACCCGCGCCCTCTTCATCTTCGGCCTCAAAGGCGACACGCTGCCTCCCTTTGTGATCCGGTGGCTCTCCTTTGTGCCGGTGGCGGTGCTGACGGCCATCATCTGCCCGATGATCGCCGCGCCGGAAAAGCACCTCAACCTCACCTACGACAACCCCTATCTGTTGGCGGGGATCGTCACGACGGTCATCGCCGTCGTCACGAAGAACCTCGTCGTCACCGTCCTCGGGGGCATGGGCGTGATCCTTCTCCTAAAGTTCCTCATGGGATAGGCGGTCTTCGGTGCCTGGGGCAAGCCCGGTCATCGATTCTCAGATCCTTCCGATAATGTCCAGCAGGATGAGGAAGATGACGATATCCGCGAAGACGTGGGTGATAATCACCATCAAGAGCCCCCCCGCGCGCGTCCTGATAGTTCCCAGCATGATCCCGTAGATGAAGGCGAGGACAACCCCGGCGACGCCGTTCGGTACGCCCCGGATGTGCGCCGTTCCGAAAAGGACGGCCTGGAGGATCAGGACGACCCAGGGAACCGGGATAAGCGCCGACAATCCTTCCCAGATGATTCCGCGGAATAGTACCTCTTCGACCGTCGCGTTGAGAAGCGCAAAACCGAGCCCGCCGATCAAGAGCTGGGGCAGTGGCCGGGGCGGGATGAATTGCGTGAAAACCCTGATATCAGGGTGCAACAGCAGGTACCAGAGGATCAGGGCGGCTGAGCTCACGAGAACCACGGCAAGCGACCCGATGACAAGACGTAGGGTGACCTTTCCCCATTTGAGCCAGGTGGTCGTGCGGCGAATCGTCCCGACCGACAAGACGATCATGGTATAGACCACGATGGGGATGATGAGCAGGAAGCTGAGCGCAGGCAGCGGCAGAAGCCGGAAGAGGTAGCAGAGCAGGAGGAAGAGGGAGGGGCCTAAAAGAGGCGGCTGCCTCAGGCCGAAGTAGATGACGATGCATGAAAGAAGTGCGATCGTAAACCACCCGTATATGCCTGCTATCGGCCATACGACGAGTAAAATAATCACCATGAGGGAAAAGAGGATCAGGTGGGAGATCGTATCGAGCTTTGTAACTGCCGTGTTCATTCCCGCTCCCTGACTATGAGTATCATGAATTACCATATCCTATCGGTCCGTCCATTTCAAATGAAAAACGGAATGGACGGAGGTTCGCGTCGAGGGAATCCTGCTATTGAGAGGTTGGGCTGAGAATAAGAGAGTAAGAAAATAGGGATAAATATTTTTATGCAAATAATTTCATCATTTGTGCAATTTTCTCTTGACTTGTCTTCCGTAACCGGAATATCATTAACCGCTTTTAATCCTATACTTACTCTGCGGGCTGATTGACACGGTTTCCTTCAGGGCTCTCACCCTCCCCGGGTAACACTCGAACTCCTTGCGCTCACGTTTTGGAGGCTACGATAAAAGGGACCAAAGAAACTCGTCAATTTTGTTCCGGTCTTCATCGCGTGCGTCCTGCTGCTGGGTGCGCCCGCGCTCTGGGCCGCCCCGGAGGAGAAGGCCGACCCCGCCTGGACGATACACTTCTACCCGCAGGCCAGGTGGAGTTCGAATAACGGGGCCATCCTGCTATTGGATTTCCTGGTGCCCCTCTACCAGGGAGACAGGAACATCCTCTTCTTCAACCCAAGGTACAGCGCCACTGATCTGGACGCGCACGAGGTGAATCTCGGCCTGGGGTACCGGCACCTCCTCTTTTCCGACCGGGCCGTCCTCGGCCTGAATGCCTACTACGATACGCGCAAGACCGGGTGGGACACGTACCACGACCAGTGGGGGATCGGGGCGGAGGTGATGACCGAGCGGGTCACCGGCAGGTTGAACGGCTACTTTGCCATCAGCGAGCCGCGGGTCGGCGGACCCATCGACCCGGGCAGCACCACGGCCTTCCGGGACCTGGGGATCTACTTCGTCGGGGGCAGAGTCGAGGAGACGCTCAGCGGATTTGACGGCGAGATAGGATTCAAGATTCCCTACCTCTCGAAATACGTGGAGACCTGGGCATACGCGGGGGGATACCACTTTGAGGGGAAATACGTTACACCCGTTGACGGCTTTTCATCACGCATTGAAGTCATCCCCACCGACTTCCTCCGCCTCGGCTTCGAATATCGAAACGACAACATCAGCGGCGACCAGCTATACGGCGAGGTCGCCGTGGCGGTCCCCTTCTCGATAGAGAACCTCGTGAAGGGCGACAATCCGTTTGCGGGCATCGGCACGCGCTTCGGCGGCGAGCGGACCCTGAAGGAGCGGTTAATCGAGCCGGTCCGCCGCGACGTGGACGTGCGGATCGGGCTCGACGGGGATAACTCGAACGTGCCCGGCGCCGGGACAAGGGTCGAGGACATCGTCTTTGTCAGCGAGAACGCCGAGAACATCCCCGGCACGCCCGACGGCACCTTCGAGCACCCGTACGCCTCGATCGACGAGGCGATGACCGACACCGGTTCGGGGGTCCATGCAGGGGGTCACGGACCGTCCACGTCATGAACGACGACCCGGGGGCGGGACGGCGGGCGGCGGCACGGCTGGACCTTGCGTCCCTGATGATCTGGGGCTCGGGGATGCCGCACCCGGTCTACGGGTATCATCACCAACCAGTACCGCGGCAATCCCACGATCGATTCGACCCTGACGCTCGCCGGCAACGCCATCGAGGTCTTCGGGGCGACCTACCTCGGCTCGACCGGGATCACGGTGAGCGGTAGCCGACGCGAACATCCACCACAATTCATTTTCCGGCAACGACTACGGGATCACGATCGCGGCGGGCGGGTCGGCGACGATTGCCGATAACCTCATCGGCGGCGGCGCCGCCGGCCTCACGCCGATTACGGGGACGGGCATAACGTTTACCAACGGCTCGACCGCGGGTCCCATCGAGCGCAACAGTCATCACCGTAAGCGGGAGCGGCAGCGACCTATTCGGAATCTACGCCCGCGTCGAAAACCTCGTGGCGACCGACAACGAGATCATCGTGATCAACGGCGCGGGCGACGCATACGGCATAGAGCTTAATTCCCGTCCGGAAACATCGACGCGACGATCTCGCGATACCGACATCACGATCACGTCCACCGGACGGTCGCGCGGCATTTTCAGCATCACACCGGGTTACCTGACCACCTCGCTCACCGATGTGAATATCGACGCGCGGGGCCGTATCGCCGACGGCGTAGACTTCACCGCCGGTACCGGTGTAGACTTGGCCGTCTCCGGCGGCGAGATCATCGCGTCGGGGGCGTTCAGCGGCGTCAACGGTTTGCGGTTGAACTCGAGCGGGTCTATGAACCTGACGGTTGACGACACCGACATGACCGTCTCGACAACGGGCGGGGAGGCCTATGGTATCAACGGGATCGCTTCCGGTGACGTGAATGCTTCCATAACTGGGGGGAGCATCGACGCGAGCGGCGTCTTCGGAACGGGGGGCTGGCTGGAAGCGACGGGCCCGGGTTCCCGCCTCAATCTCCACATATCCGGGTCCGATATCAGGGCGACCGGGACCGTGGGTGAGACGCACGGGCTCTACTTCCACGGTGGCCTCGTCGACGCGGCGATCGCAGATACTGACCTGACCGTCTCGAATACGGACAATACCGACGCGGTCGGCATCCTAGGAGTTGCTACGGACCACCTGAACGCCTCGGTATCCGGCACGACGGTGAACGTGACGGGCCACGGGGCGAGGGGGATCTTTTTCGGCGGGTACGGGACCGGCATCGATACGGCGATTACCGACACTGACATCACCGCGACGGGTGCGGCGGGGGAGGCGTACGGGATTGACCTCTATGCCTCAACGGGGTACCTCGATGCGATGGTTATGCGCACGGACACGACGGTCTCGGCCACCGGCGGCGACGCGTACGGCATCGACCTTACCGCAACGGCCGGGGACATCGACGCTGAAATGAGCGATGTCGGCGTCACCGTGACGTCTGCGGGAGGGTGGGCCTACTGTATCCGCGGTAATGCCGCCGATCACCTCCACGCGTCGGTATCAGGCGCGAGCATTAACGCGGTGGGTACCGGTGCGGGTCTCGGGGCCAGCGGGATATTCTTCGAAGCTCCCGGGACGGACATGGACGTGGACATAGCGGAGTCCGATATGACGATCAGGTCAGCGGGGTGGTCGCGCGGCATTTTTGTGGACGCGGCGGGTTACCTGACCGCATCGATCGCCGGCACGGGGATTGACTCGGTGGGCGCGATGGCGTACGGAGTCGATCTCACCGCGGGTCCAGGCATGGACCTGACCGTCTCCGGCGGGGACATCATCGCGTCGGGAACGTTCAGCGGTGTATCCGGCATACGGCTTGACTCCGGCGGATTCCTGAATGCGACGATCGACGATACCGATATTGCCGGCTCGACCACCGGCGGGTACGCCTACGGCATCAATGCGGTTGCCCCGGGTAACGTGACTGCTTCCATTGCGGGCGGGAGGATCGACGCGAACGGCATCTTCGGGATGGGGGTATGGTTGGAAGCGACGGGTCCGGGGGCCCGGCTCGATCTCGACACGTCCGGGGCCTATATCAGGGCGACCGGGACGGGGGGTGAGACGTACGGGCTCTGCTTCCACGGTGGCCTCGTCGACGCGGCGATCGCAGATACTGACCTGACCGTCTCGAATACGGACAATACCGACGCGGTCGGCATCCTAGGAGTTGCTACGGACCACCTGAACGCCTCGGTATCCGGCACGACGGTTAACGTGACAGGCCACAGCGCCAGGGGGATCTTCCTCGGCGGGTACGGGACAGGTGTGGACGTGGTCATCACCGGCGACGATGTAACCGCCACCGGCATCGTGGGCGATGCCTACGGGATATATCTCAATTCCTATTCAAGCGGTTCCACGGGTGGATATATCGACGCGACCGTCGAGGATACCGACGTAACGGCCTCGTCCGGGGACGGCATCTCCTGCGGCATCCGCTACTGGGCGGGGGACTACCTGCATGCGTCAATGACCGGGGGGAGCGTCGACGCCGATGGGGCAGAGGCGTTCGGGATTCTGTCCGTATCGCATCTGGCCGGCACGGACCTCACCCTCTCCGGAATCGACATGGCCGCCACCGGCACCGTTGACCGCGCCTACGGCGTCTATTCCGAAACGGACACCGGAGATGCGGTCATCACTATCGCTGATGCCCTAGTGGACGTCGACGCGACGGGTGCCGGGGGATGGGCGACCGGCATTAACCTCGTGAACAACCACGGGGACATCAACGCGACGATAACCGGCGCGACGATCGATTCGGTCGGCAGGGGGGCTACAGGCATCTACGGGTTTTCGACGACCTATAATCTCCGCGCGGCCATATCGGGCGGGAGCATTACCGCTCACGGCGAAGGGGGCACCGGGATACACCTGATAGCCAACGAGGGAATGGACGTCGATATCTCCGTGCCGAGGATTCACGTGACAGGAGACGGGCCGGCGGGCGGAGCTTACGGGATCCGACTCGAGACCTACGCCGGTGACCTGCTCGCGGCGATCCACGATATCGAAAGCTTGGTCGTCAACTCCACCAACGCGACCGCCGACGGGGGGAATGCCTACGGCATCTTTACGTCCGCACACGCCAACCTGTTTGCGGACATCTCCGGCAACCACCTGATCGACGTCGACGCCGACGGCGACGCCTACGGTATCTTCGACTCCGCGGGTTCGAGTCTCTTTGGGGATATCTGGGCAAATCCGATGATCGACGTCGATGCCGCCGGCAACGCTTACGGGATATGCCTTCACGGGGGCGTTATCGGCGGCCTGGGAGATCACGCGACGGTATCCGGAAACGGAGCAACCGGTCTTACCGTCGACTCCACAAACGGCTCGGGGGCGGGCATCCTGCTCATTTCCACAGGCGGGATCTTTGCCGACGTTACCGGCAACGGGACGGCGGCATCCCCGCTTTCCGTCACCGGGCCGGGGACCCGGCCGGTCGTCGACCCGTCGCTTACGTGGGGCGGCCCCCTTTTCGGGACGTTCGGCATCCTGGCATTTACCGGTAACGGGAACATCGGCGGGACGGGGGCGGACGCACTGCTTATCGGCGGCAACCACCTTGCTGTCTCGTCGGGGCCGGACGGCTATAACGCCTACGGCATTCTCGGCCTGGCTCAGAACAACCTCTATGCCGACGTGACGGACAATACGTTTACGGTCCAGGGACCGGGCGGTATGGACGCGTTTTCCGTGATCAACATCCTGCGGGAACACAGCCTCGGCGGCATAACGCTCATCGCGGGCAGCGGCAGCCTCGGGGGGGCGGGGGACGACGTGCTGGTGTCCGGAAACGTCGGGACGGTCAGAGAGACCATCGACCGGGGCGACCCCATCGGTATCGACGCAACCGGCATTTTCCTCTACTCCTTCGGCGGGTCCGTGTTCGCCGACAGTCCCGGAGGAGGCGGCATCAGCGACAATATGCTGACCGTGACCGCCTCCGGCACCGCGCCCGGACCGGCCTGGTCCCGGACGGCCACCGGCGTCATGATCGAGCCAAGCTTCTACGACCTGTTTGCTTCGGTCACGGGAAACGACCTGATGACGGGGGGAGGGATCACCGGCTACCGCGCCCAGGGCATTTATCTCTATGCACCAAACGGCCCCATCGGTATCGGCAACGCGGCAAATCCCGTTTCCGTGTCGGGAAACAGCGTGCTGGTTAACGCCGTCGCTGCGGACGTTTCAGCAGATTTCTATAATTTCGGGATCGGATTCGAGAGCCACGGGGCAGGGGGTATACACGCCGCCTACGATAGTCTCCTCGGTCGGGGGGGCGTCCTCGATAATACCCTGACGGTGAGCAACGCGAACAACCAGGCAAACGGCATCAACTTCTGGGCGCACGGCACCATGTTCGGGACAATAACCAATAACACCGCTACTATCACCTCGACGGCGGCCCGAAACTTCCTGCAGCTCTACAGCGATAGCGCGGGAACAGGAAACGCAATTGATTGGACGGGCAATCCTAACGTCAACCCGTACATTTCTCCGGGAGTGTCGGGAATATGGTCGGGCAACTACGCCATCGGAGGTTACACATCCGACGGTCCGGTCCTGACGAATCTGGTGTATCCCGGCGAGATCACTCCGTAGGCAGGAGAGAAGGGGTCATCCCCTCTGAAATGTGCGAGATTACCGCGTCGGGCTTACGGCCTCCTCGCAATGACGGAATCCGGGTAAGGGAGGGGTTCAGAAGGCGCTTTCGGCCGCCCTCGTTTATGTCGTCACATCCAGCGCTTGCGCTTGAAAAACAACAGCATAAACAGGACGATGATCACCATCAGCCCAACGGTCGCCCAAAAGCCGAGCGGGCTGGACAACCCCGGCATGTGCTGGAAGTTCATGCCGTAGACCCCGGTGATGAACGACAGGGGGATGAAGATCGTCGTGATGATCGTCAGCACCTTCATGATCTCGTTCATCCGGTTTGATACGTTGGTCAGGTAGATATCCAGCATCCCCGAGAGCATGTCCCTGATCGTCTCCACCGTCTCGATGAGCCGGATCGTGTGGTCGTAGACGTCGCGCAGGTAGACGATCGTCTCTTCGTGGATGAGCGGCGACTCCCCGCGCTCCAGAAAACCGATCATTTCGCGCAGCGGCGAGATCGACTTGCGCAGCATGATCGTCTCCATCTTGGTGTCGTGGATGACCGACAGGTTCTCGGGGGAGGGGTCGGTAACCACCTGGTCCTCCAGGAACTCGATCATCTCCTCGAACCGCTCGATCACGTCAAAGTAGCCGTCAACGACGGCGTCGATGAGGGCGTAGGCCAGAAAATCGGCCCCGGATTTCCTGATGAGACCGCCGGCCTTCTTGATGCGCTGCCTGATCTGGTCGAAGACGTCTCTGCCGTTTTCCTGGAACGAGATGACGTAGGTGTCTCCCAGGACGATGCTGACCTGCTCCTCGACGATCTCGTCTGGCTCTTCTCGTCCTCATAAACCATCTTCATGACGATATAGATATAGTGCTCGTAGGCCTCCATCTTGGGCCGCTGGGTCGTGTTCATGATGTCTTCCATCACCAGCGGGTGCAGGCTGAACGCGGCGCCGATCTCCTCCAGCACCGGGACCTCCTGGATGCCGGAGACGTTGATCCAGGTGACGGTGTCTGCCGCCATACAGGTGCGGCACTCGGCTACGGACGCATCGGGCGTCTCGGTGTAGGTTTCCTGATTATAATCGATGATGGTAATCGCGGTCTTCTTCGCCCGTTCTTCGCCGACATGGACGAGGGAACCGGGGGGAAGCCCGGTCTTGAGTGAGACCTTCTTGATAATTCGGGCCATCGATAACTCCATGTCGGGAAGAGACACCAACAAAAGGGCGTCGCCGGATGAACCGTGACATCGATCAGCTATCGGGATGCATCAGTTCCCGTTCAGTAGATTGTCCCGCTCGACCAGCATCTTCAGGATTATGTCGTCGAGCTTGATTTCCCGGGCAAGCCGTCGAAAATTCCTGAGGGTCCCGAGAAAATCGTCCCCGACGATCCCCATGCCGCGGGGGGCGGCGTTGCCCTTCATCGTAAGGTAGGCGTTCTCCACCGCGGCGCCTGCCCCCATGGAGGTCTTGAGGGCGCACGATTCCTTGGCCCCGTCACAGAAGACCCCTTCCGTGGCGGCCACCGTCAGCTGAAAGGCATTGTTCATCTGGGCGACGGTGCCACCCAGGAGGCCGACGCAGCCCACCGACGCGGCCCCCGCCGTCGTCACCGCCGCCTCGCAGTAGGGGGAGAGGATCCCCGTGTAGACCTTCGTGATGCCGGTGACCAGGTGTGCCAGGGCGAGCGACCGAACGACGGCATCCCGGAATTTCGGGACTATCGGGTCGTCGGTCGCAGCACCAGGCTCACTTCCTCTCCCCGCCGTCTTATGCGGTGCGGTGTCGACGACGTACCCGAGCTCCCGGGCGACGGAGCCGACGGCAGCGTTAATCACGATACCCTGGTTCCCGCTGCCGAAGCTTGACAATACCGGGACGGCCAACCCCGCCATCCGGGCGCCCGAGGCCGCCGCGGCCTCGACCCTGGCGCGCGCGATGACATTGCCGACCACGAACCCGCCGGCCGAAAGCGTCGTGAGGTCAACGGCATAGCCGAGTCCCGCCTTCTCCCTGAGTCCCGCATCCCGCGCGCGGTCGGTGAGCAGGAGGCCTTCGGCCATGAATTCGAGCTCAGAAAGCGGGGCCGAGTCGACGAAACGCGCGGCATCGGCGATCGTCATGTCCGAAAAGGTCTCAAACCACGCGTCTTCCCGTGAGCCTGCGGCCTCGTCGGCGAAGCAGATCTTACCGTCCCGCTCAAGGGCGACGATATGCTCGTGGGTCCCTTCGATAGTTGCGGCGGCCGATCCACCACCTCCGATTATCTCTGCCCTGACGTAGATGCCCGGGGCGTCCTCCTTTACTGCAATGGTAATCCTCTTGTCGCGCACAAACTCTTTTGCCCGCTCTATCTCCCTGCGTGTGGCGCCCTCGATGACCATCAGAGCCCGGTCCGGATCCCCGGCGAATGCGCCGAGTGCGGCCGCAACCGCAACCCCGCGGCTGCCGGTCCCGGGGATACCGACGGCGATGGCGTTACGCAGGATGTAGCGGTCCAGCGTGAGCGTTATACGCTCCGGTTCCTTACCCAGTGCGCGGGCGGCCGCCGCGGCGGCCAGTGCGACGCTCACGGGCTCCGTGCAGCCCAGGGCGGGGACGACATAGCGGTGGAGGATCGCAAGAATTGCGTCGTGTTGTTTCGTCATGATCTTACTCAATGCCCAAGGGGCTTCCGGTCAGGTCGGCAGCCGCCGAAAAGTTACCGGGCAATTGTACCACACAACGGGGACAAAGGGAATTACCTTACTTCCTGATCAGGTACCTGAAGATGCAGGCGTCCCCACCCCCGGACAGGGTCGAGGGAATCTCGAGCTTCAGGTCAGGGTTGTATCCGAAGAGGATCGCCTCGTCGACCCACCTGCAGTAGTAGTGGAAATAGTCCTGGAGTCCGAGGTCCCGGGCCCCGTCCGTAAAGGCGCAGCGGGTAATATTCAGGATCATGTTGCCGTCCTCCAGCGACGGCGCAAACGTCAGGGCAGCGGACGAATCCAGGTCCGTGTAGATCAGGAAATTGGCAAAGGTAAGCTCAAGCCCCAGTCCCTTGACCTTTTCGGCGATGCGTCCGCCCCGAATCTTGCCGAACCCCTGAACGGCCTCTTTGATAACGGTCTCGCCCTTTTCCCTTCCCATGGCGTCGATGACCGTCTTGGCAAAGACCGCGAACATCTGGCCCATGAGGGAGGGCATAGGGGTAAGCTGCTTACCTTCCAGGGCCGCTTTTTTCTTCATCGCCTCGCCGAGGTATTCCCAGGACAGCCCCTCGCTCTTTTCTTTTTCTATCTCATCCATGGCACCCTCCCATACTAGTTGTACGACTGCCGGGTCGTCGACGACCTGGTCCGTCTTTCTTGCTCGAGCGTCAGGGTCTCCCGTATCGGCTCGATGAAGAAAGGGCGGGAATGGTCCCGCCCCTTCGAAGCTCGTCTTATTTCCGATTACTTGACCCTTGTCCCATCCCACCTGCCGGAGCCCGTGTTTTCTTCTCCATCGCCGTGTTCACCGATAAACTTGTCACCTGCCGGATCCATCGTAAAGGAGCCGCTGCCTCTGCCGGCGGGCCCCTTCCAGGAGAAATCCCAGGTGTCGCCCATGACGTCTCCGTTGAACTCGTAGTAGCCGCCGCCGATCCCCTTCAGCGTTCCCACGGCTTCGCACCCCTCCTGTACGACCGTAAGCTCGCCGCGGTTGGTATCCCACGTGCCGGCAAATGAGGTACATTCCTCGGCCTGGACCGTCTTGAGCTCGGTCACCTCCGGCTCCTTTGCCGCCTCCTCTGCCTTTCGGCAGGCGGGCAGGGCTACGGCGAGAATCAGCGCGAGAAGCGCGGCAAGAGAAATAGTCCCGATCGTATAACAGCGTCTCATTGTGTCCTCCGTACCAGGGTAGTGTTTAAGAGCTCCATCAGAAAGATGTTGCGGTCATTAAGACAAATGACCTGTTGGGTTTATGTCGTATGGACCGTATCATTGTCGGCCCCATATCTTCCTCTGTTTAGGATAAGGATTGAAGTGGGAAGCCGAGAAGCGGGGATGACCCCCGCTTCTCGGCTTCATAGTGCCGGGAGTTGCATCTCTACTTAATCATCATTCCGTCCCAGTTTCCCCTGCCCGTGTTGTTTTCACCGTCACCGTGTTCACCGATAAACTTGCCGCCCGCGGGATCCATCGTGAAGTAGCCCCGGCCTTTTCCCGCGGGCCCATTCCATTCAAAGTCCCAGGTGTCATTCGGTGACTGTTCCGGTCAGTTTATAGAAGCCTCCGCCGATCCCCTTCAGGGTTCCCTCGGCGTCACAGCCCTTCTGGAGAACCTCAAGCTCGCCGTTGTTTGTGTCCCACACGCCGGTGAAGTTGATACACCCCTCGGTCTTCTCGGCCTTGAGCTTTTCCATCTCGCGCTCCTTGGCCGCCTCCCGTATCTTGCGGCACGAGGGGAGAAAAAGCGCAAGAGAAATTACCAAGAGACAGGTCAGTACGATGAGTCCGCTTTGCCTATACCGTTTCATATCGTCCTCCTTATAGGCGATATAGGAATGAAGGCGCACCCCCCGCAGCGGGAGATGCGAAAAGGGGCAGGGGATTTTCCCCCGCCCCCCGGATTATTTGTTACGGTATGACCTTGAAGAAACAGTTGCCTTCGATCCCTCCGTCGGGAACGCGGGGAAGCTTCACCTCGAGCTCGTAGTCGTCGGGATTGACGAAACCACCCTGGTCGTTACGCATATCCCACGACCACGTCCTCGAAGCGCCGACGGGCAGCGGGTTGGGGATGCCGGCCGGCGTGGAATTATGCGTGGACCGGGACTGGGGCCCGGAGGAGGTGTGGCGGTAGATGATCCAGTTGAAGCCGGTGGTATCGAGCGCGACATCTCCGGTGTTCTTGATGGTGAAATTCACGATGCCGCCCACGTGGTACTGCGCCATGTTCGAGGTGACGGTAATTTCCTTTTTCGCGCTCCAGCTGCCTGACGTCAGGGTGAACGGGTTGGTCGTCTTGTTATCTTCGTAGCCGGCCTTCGGCATGATGACCCAGACCTTGACCCGGTATTCACCGGCGGGCTGGGCCGCTCCTTCGTTGTCCTTGCCGTTCCAGGTCCACTTGGCAAGCTCGCCTACCGGGAGCTGATCGGGGGCCGAGGCCGGCTTGGCCGCCTCGGTGAAGACCTCGCGCCACCCTCCGTTTGCATTGACCTGGACCATCCAGCGCATCGACTTGAGGGATAGCTCTTTGGTGCCGGTGTTCTTTATCTGGATCTTGATGGTAGATCCCGTAAGATAGGAGTCCTTATCCCGGGCGACCGAAAAATCATAAGCGGCCAGCGCCGGGAGAGCAAAGGCGAGAACAGTGATGCACGAAATAGAGATGATGAAGAGTCTCATAAAACGTCCGGTTGCTGTGTTCATAGATTCCTCCAATAAAGAAGCCGAAAAGTTGAACGATAGAAAAGGCCCGGACCGTGGCTTAAGAAAGGGCGGGACCGTCCCTCGAAAAGATCCCGGTGCGGGCTTTCACGCTTCGTACGCTTGCTCGGTTCTATGCAGGATGGATACGTATCGGCGGTTACCGCTCCTTTTGGCCGGTGATGGTTCCACCACCGATGGAGGCCGAGTCGAACCCGTACTCTCCGGCGATACGCCCGTTCGGCTCATCCACCACGAGGTATCCGTAGCCGCTGTTGTTTTTGCCTACCCAGCTAAACTCGAAACGGCCGCCCGTGACTTCTCCTTCTATGTCGACGTATTCTCCGGAGATGTTGCTCGCCCCCGTGATCCTGCACTTTATCTGGTTTAACTCCATTTTTCCGAGGTTGGTCAACCAGATTCCGGAGTAGTCGGGGCAGGCGCCGGGCGACTCGATAACCACCCTCCCGACACGCGGGTGATCCGATCGGTAGGCCGCCCGAACGCAGGAGAAAAGGGAAAAGACGAGAACGACGGATAAAAGAAAGACAAGGTGTCTTCTCGCTTGTTTCATAACGATCCCCAAAATATTAAAGTATTTAATAATCTCTCGTAACTATATCAGAAGATTTAACTGACTGCAACAAGGAGCAGGACATCTTCGGCGGCGCGTATTCGACCCCGGCGCATGAACGGATACCCCGTAGAGAGGCCGGCGGTCGAAAAAACGCCCCCACCCCGATTTCGACAATTCACCTCTTGCCATCAGTGGTGCTCGTAGTATAGTATCGAAAGGCTGCCGTTATTGTTAAGGATGTCACACAATATGAATAATCCGGACAAGCTTCCTCCCGTCATGATCGATTTTCACGTCCACCTCTTCCCCGACCGGCTGTTTGACGCGATATGGAAATACTTTTCCCGAGACTACGGGTGGGACGTGATTCACCGTCTCTACCTGCATGACTGCATCCGATACCTGAGGGAAAGAAACGTGGGGCCTATTGTCTTTTCCAACTATGCCCATAAACGGGGAGTAGCCGCCGGGCTCAATCGGTGGAGCCTCGACGTGCTCGAAGAAGACCCGGACCTCTATTGCTTTGCCGCCTACCACCCGGACGACGAGGACGGCCCGGCCATAGCCCGCGAGGCCCTCTCACATCCCCGCGTGCTGGGGTTCAAGCTGCAGCTCCTGGTGCAGCGTTTCTACCCCCACGACGAGCGGCTGTTGCCCCTGTATGACCTGGTGATGGAAAGGGGCAAGCGGATGCTGCTGCACGTCGGCAACGGGCCGGTCGGAAACGAATTCGTTGGGCTCGATGAATTTCGAAAAGCTGATGCGGCGCTATCCGAAGCTGGCGGTCAACGTCGCCCACATGGGGTCCCTCGAGTACCGGGCGTTCTTCGATCTTCTGCCCGACTATCCGGGCTTGATGTTCGACACGTCGTTTGCGTTCCTCCCGGGGCTGGGTCACGTCTGCGACGTACGGCCGGAGGATCTGGAGCGTTACCGCGATCGCATCGTCTACGGCTCGGATTTCCCGAACGTCATCCTCCCCGGGACGGACGAGATCGAATACCTGCTGGGTCTTGGTCTGTCGGATGATTTCTATCGGAAGGTCTTCTACGAAAACGGGATGCGGCTGATTGGAGAGCACGGCCGATAACCCGGCCGCATCTATTTCGGCTTTTTAGTCTCTTCTTCCTTCACGTGCGTCATCTCGGCAAAGCTCATCTTGTCCAGCCAGATGAACAGCAGCCCGCCGGCGATGGCGGGTATGAAGTTCATGGCGTGCATGACGATCCCGACGCCCGCGGCCTCGCTGACCGGCAGCGCGTAGAAGACCAGGGCGTAGCGGGCGGCGGCGTGAAACGTACCGATGTAGCCGGGCGGGGCGGGCAGCGCCACCGCAAACGCCAGGAGCACGCTCACGAAGATCGCCGCCATAAACGGCAGGGAAATCCCGAAGGAAAAGAGGATCACCCAGTAAAACGCGGCAATCACCAACCAGGTCAGGATCGAGAAGAACACCACGCCCACGAGCTTCCTGCCGTGATAGAGGACGTTCAGTCCGTCGGCAAACGAGGTCATCATCGACTCGATGCGCGGGCGGAAGTGCTCGGGCAGCGGCCTGGAGAAGAACCTGATGATGACCAGCGCCTTGTCCCGGTTCTTTTCCAGCAGCACCAGGAGGGCCAGGAAGACGGCCATCGCCACGAGTGAGGCGATTCCCGCCGCGCGAAGGCCGACCATAAATTTCCCGTATCCTTCGGGAAACGTCACGCAGAAGAAGACGACCACGAGCATCCCGAGCACCGTCAGGATGTCAAAGACCCGCTCGATCACGACCGTGGCCAGGACCGAGCTCGTCCGAACGTGTTCCATCTTGGCCAGTGCGTAGGAGCGGATGAGCTCGCCGAGGCGAACCGGGAACATATTATTGGCCCCAAAACCGATCGCGATACCGGAGAAGAGGTTTCGATACGCCGAGTCCTTGATCGGGGCCATGAGAAGCTTCCAGCGGAACATGCGGGTCACATAGGTCAGATAATAGAGAACAAGGGCGGCGACGATCAGCGACCACCTGATGTGGGAAAATACGAGCACCATCTGGGCGAAATCGACCTTGCGTAACGCCAGGTAGAGAAATAGTGCGCCGACCAGCAAACCCAGATAGAACTTATAGTCGAGTTTCATAGTTCTTGATTATCCTCTCGGCGACCGCAATGTCGTCCCGTATCTGTTGGACCAGCTCGTCGGGGCCGGAAAACTTGACCTCGTAACGGATGCGATCGATGAAACCGACCTCGATCACCCGGCCGTAGATATCTTCGTCGAAGTCCAGGATGTGAACCTCAAACGAGAAATTGCGCGTCCCAAAGGTCGGATTGTTGCCGAGGTTTGCCACTCCGTAGAAGCACCGGTCGTCGATGGTCACCCATACGACGTAAACCCCCCCCAGCGGCATGAGCCTTCCCGTGTAGTCGATGTTCGCGGTAGGGTAGCCGAGCTTCCTGCCCCTCCCCACGCCCCGGATCACCTCGCCGGAGACCGAAAAGTCGTGTCCGAGGAGCCGGGATGCGTCGCCCACCCGTCCCATCTGGATGAGGTTTCTGACCATCGTGCTCGATACCAGCAGGCCGTCCACGGTCACGGCGCTCTTCTCCTCGACGCCGAAACCATACTGCATGCCGAGCCTCGTCAACAGATCGATGCTCCCCGTCTTGCCTTTTCCGAAGGTGAAGTCGTGCCCGACGAAGATGTGGATCATCTTGAGGCTGTCCACCAGGACCTCCTTTACGAAGGCCTCGGCGCTCAGATCGTAGAATTCGCGATTCTTTCCCGCCACAAAGACCGCCTCGATGCCGCACGACTCGATGAGCTCCATCCTTCTCTTAAAAGTCGTGATGAGCGGCGGTTCCCCGCGGTGGAAAAAGTGCTGGGGATGGGGATTGAAGGTGAGGACTGCGGGTATCGCCGACAGCTCCCTTGCCTTGGCGATGACCGAGGAAAAGATCGACTGATGCCCTAGGTGAACGCCGTCGAAATTGCCGACGGTCAGAACCGTCTTAAGGTAGGGGGAGCGATATTCGGGCTCCCACGAAACGATTTCCATTAATTTTGTCTTGACATTGTAAAGGGAACAATATAATTTAAAACGAGTTTACTTTCAAGCAAAAAAGGTAGTTCGCGTTCCTGTCCGAGCGCGGACGTGAAAGAGGGGCCTTAAAATATCTGCCGGTGAGCGGCGTTGTAAATATCGAGGGGGGCTCACAAGGACAATCGTCCAAGCATAAGAAACCGATCGTGCCGAAGTGGCGGAACTGGTAGACGCGCTAGGTTCAGGGTCTAGTGGGCGTTGGCCTGTGCGGGTTCGACTCCCGCCTTCGGCACCACCTGATACACAGCGGGGGATGAAACTCTTTTCATCCCCCGTTTAGTTTATATATCGCCCGGCCGATTCCGTGAACCGGCGGCCGGCAGAGAGCGCCCGCGCTAGATCTCGCGGTTTTCCGCGGCCCTCAGGAAGGCCTCGATATCACTGCTCAGCAACAGGGGGATGGCCCGGTCGATCCGCTCATCGTCCCACTCCCACCAGCGTATCTTCAGCAGGCGGCCGACGGTTTTCTCGTCGAACCTCATCTTGATGAGCCGGGCGGGATTACCCGCCACGACGCCGTAAGGGGGCACGTCCCTGGTCACGACCGACCCCGCGCCGATAACCGCCCCGTCGCCGACCCGCACGCCGGACATGACGAGCGCCTCCGCTCCGATCCAGACGTCGTTGCCGATGATCACGTCGCCCTTGGTCCTCGGCGTGCCGGTGATGTGCCCGTGCTTCTTCCAGACGATGCTGAAGGGAAACGTCGTCACCCAGTCGGGGCGGTGCTCGCCCCCGACAAAGACCTGAACGGCCCGGCCCACCGAACAGAACGACCCCAGCTCGAACGTGCCCTCCTGCCCGCCGTACCCTCTGACCCGGAGGTCGCCGTAGGACCACCTGCCGATCTTGTACCGGGAGGAGTAGCGCTCCCGCATGGTCTTGCGCTTCTTCTTGAAGGGGTTTCGCACTATCTTTTCGAGTATATCTTTCATCATGGGCCTTTCAATCCGCCGGATCGGTGACGTTCGGACGCAGGAATTGCCGGGCGCGCCACGCCGGCGTTGGTCTGCCACCCGCGGGTTCATACGCGCATGGTGGCAAAGATCATCTTCTCTTTCTTGTCCACGGAGATATCCACCTGGGCAGAATAGACGGAAAGGAAGCGCTCGAGCGCCCGCGGGGAGAAGTGCCTCAGGTGGGTACGGTCGTTCCAGGCCTTTTTGAGGGGGACCGAGACATAGATGCACGAGCCTTCGCGAAGCGACGCGACGATGTTTTTCATGGTCGTGTCGGGGTCCAGAACGTGCTCGAGGGTGTGGGAAAAAAGGGCCGAGGCGTATTTTCGGGGCAGCGGCCCGGACTCCATATTGTGGACCATGAAGGTGAGCCTTTCGGTCAGCTCGGGGTATCTCGTGCGGTGTTGTTCGGCCAGCTCGATGGCCACCGGCGAGATGTCTATGCCGGTGACCCGGTAGCCCCGTTTGGCCAGGACGATGTCGATCTCACCGCTGCCGCAGCCCACGTCGAGGATCTCGCTCTTCATGGCGCCGCAGGCCAGTATGCGATCCATCAGGCCGCTGTCTTCCCAGAATTCGACCGTCAGCGCCTTCGGGTGCGCGCGCTTGCGGAACTCGAAGGTCTGGTCGTTGACCCTGACGAACTCTTCGGGGGAGATATCGGGCGTTACGTAGACCCGCGGGTCGTCTTCGCGCTTCTTCTTCTTTCTTCTCTTGAAGATGTGTTCAAGAAATGACACGCTCCCCCCCATCTGATCGGCTCTCGCCGGTTTTGTTCGAGTGCTGCCGACGGAAATCGGCGCGGACCAGGGCCTTGGAATGTATATCATGGGCGGGTTTTTTTGTCAATTATCGGGCCTGCTTTAGTCCGGTGTGTCTCCGTCCTCGAGACGATTGCCCGGGGCCGCGTCACCCCGGCGGGAAGCGGGCGGAAAGGCGCGGCGATGATGCCAAACCGATATTCCTGCCGCGGGAACGATTTTATTGGTTGTGTCGCGCCCGCCCTGTGGTATCATCCAAGGGTATATCAACCACTATCGGAAGACCAATGGAACGCATTTCAGACCACCTCACGCTCATCGGCACCTGGGACCTCCCCGCGTACCTGATCATCGGAGAGGACCGCGCCGTCATGGTCGACGCGGGGCCCGTCTCGATGGCCCCCGCGCTGTACGAGGGGATGCAAAGGGCGCTGGGCAGCCGCGGCTACCCGGAGCTGCTCGTCTTTACGCATTCCCACTTCGACCACGTGGGCGGCGCGCCCTACCTTAAGCGGCATATCCCGGAGCTGAAGTTCGGGGGGCACGAATACCTCTTTTACGTCATGAGCCGGCCGGGTGCGCAGCACGTCATCGAGGGGCTCAACAGGCGTATGACGGACCCCGCGCTGATCCGGGAAAAGCTCTTGCCCGCCGATTTTGATTATTCGGTGATAACGGGCGACGTAATCCTGACGGACGGGCAGCGCCTTGACCTGGGCGGAGGCGTGACGGTAAAGGCGATCGCGACGCCGGGCCACACGCAGGACAGCATGAGCTACCTCGTGGAGCCGGAGCGCACGATTCTCACCGGCGAGGCCATGGGTATTGTCCCCGGCGAAGAGCTCTACGTGGGGCCGGAGTTCCTCACGAGCTATGACGACTACGTCGCGTCCATCAAGAAGGTCGCGGCGGCAAAGCCCCGGCGCATCCTCACCGGGCACCACGCCCAGGTCTACGGGGATCAGGTGGACCGTCTTATCGAGGCGTCGCTCAGGGATTCGGCGGCACTTCGGGACAAGATCGAGCGTTACCTTGTCGAGGAAAAGATGGACGAAGGGCGGGTGATCGAGCGGGTCAAGGGGGAGGAATACCTCACGGCCCGGCAGGGCAAGCAGCCCGAGGAGGCCTATCTGCTCAACCTCAAGGCCCAGGTGAAGATGTTAAAGAAGGAGATGGAGAAGGGGGAGGGGTGAGGGGGAGGGGAGGGAAGAACGGGCACGATATGCCGTGCCCCTACGAATTCAAACACGGTTCGGGTTTAGCACACGTAGGGGCCGCATTAATGCGGCCCGTCCGATACGACGATTTTACGCCGGGCGGCATTAATGCCGCCCCTACAGTTTCTAAGACGCGCGGATTTGGCAGCCGTAGGGACACGACTTGTCGTGTCCATCCTGCTTCCCACGGGCAACCTTCGGTTAGCCCGTGCCACCTGCCGCAGGTTGCCGGCGCTAAATACCGGGCGGCATGAATGCCGCCTTTACGGGTAAAATACGTTACGAGTGTTTGTAGGGGCGGTTCGAGAACCGCCCTCTTTCGTTTCTCGCCACTTGGGCGTCATTGCGAGGAGGCCGAAGGCCGACGCGGCAATGCTTGACAATGTCGCCTAAGGCGACGATTAGTATTGTCATTGCGAGGGCATGAAATGCCCGTGGCAATCCCCTGACTGTCACCGGGGACGTCAGCCTCAGAGAAATATATGTATCATCAATCCTTTGTCCTGCGGAACTTGCGGTTCATGGCGAGCTGGAAGAGGGAAAGAAAAAGTGCCCCAAAGATAGCTTCGACAGCCTTGATGAAAGGGACGATAGGTTCTGTTCTTATTACATCGTAAAGGGGTTGTACTTTCCTCAGGGCTAATGGTCTTTATCTTCCCGGTCGCTGTGGAAGATGCAGAGGTCCTTCTTTCCGTCCTTGCTCCTTCCATAGTTCTCATGGGGGCACGTATAGTCCTGATCGTATCCTGGCTTCCAGTCACACATCTCCGCCTCGAACTACCGTTTCTTTTGGGTTTTGATTTCCTCGATCGCCTTGAGTATTACGTCTTTGCCGTGTGTCAGGTCGTGCTTTTCGAGGAGTTTAAGGGCTTCGTTCAGGTACTTAAGGGCGGCCTTGGAGTCCCCTTTCTGTTTATGTATGAGCCCAATGTTGACCAAGGCGTTTGCCTCGCCCTGGCGGTAGCCGATCTCCCGATGGGCCTTGAGGGCCTTCTCGTAATGAGCCAGGGCTCTGCCCAGGTCTCCTTTGACACTATAGACACTCCCCAAGTTGCCCAGGGCGCTCGCCTCACCCTGGCGGTAGCCGATCTCCCGGTCGATCTCCAGGGCCCTTTCCTGGTGTTCCAGGGCTATTTTTGAGTGGCCTCTTAAGAAATGTATAACACCGGCGTTGCCCATGCTTGCCGCCATCGCCCATTTGTTGTCCGTGATTTCGGCCTGTTGAAGGGCCTCGGCGTAGTACGTCAGCGCTTTGGGATAGTCCTTGACATAGTATTTTATATTGCCCAGCTTTATAAGGAATTCGACGTTCTTAAGAATGGTTCTTTCCTCGGCAAGTTTTTCCAGCTGTGGAACCCGGCTCTTAATTAGCTCTGTTACGTTTATCGGTTGATCGGGGTTTATCGTCAGCGGGATCTCTCTCAATATCTTTGGAAGCTCCTGGATCAGCGTGTTCATTTCGCTTTTTGAGAATAGGCCGAGGGCGTTCTTAGCGATCTTTATCGCATAGTACGCTACTGCCGATAGGCCAACTAAGACTGCTACGATGGCCCCGGTCCATTTGAGTATCTCGATCATGGTATATCCTGAAAAACTATTAAGGCGGCCAAGGTGCCGTTATTATACGCCAAAATGTTCGGCGCGCAAAGGAAATCATTTACCGGCCGAGTCGTAATTGTTGATACTTTTGGTACGCTTTTATGGGGGAAGGAGAGGCCACTGCGTGGGGCAGTTGAGATTGCCGCGGTCGCCTTCGGCTCCCTCGCAATGACGGGATGTCACCCCAAAAAGCAGGCTTTTTGGGGGCCCCGACGGGGAGCGGGGGGGCGCAACGGCTGACTATCGTTCTGCGGTGACAGTGAGGGGATTGCTTCGTCGGCTAACGCCTCCTCGCAATGACAAGTCAAAAGGGCACCACATGTGGTGCCCCTACAGTACGTAAAAGGTTCCGACTTAGAAAAGAAAAACGGGTTTTTCACCTTGTACAATGAAAAACCCGTAGGGGCGTGACGTGTCATGCCCGGCTTCGAGCCGATAATCCCGCGTCCCATCTATGGACTAATCCGCCTCTTTCAACTGGTAGTAGCAGGTGTCGTCACCCTTGGCCCTGCATTTTGTCTCGATGACCTGGGCGGCGTTCTTTCCGTAGACCCAGTCGGCGATATACTGGAAGACGCCGGTGTACACGAAGCACACGGCCCGGTTGATATCGGAGGAATAATAGGGGGAACAGAGGGTGCAGTCAAATCCATCAAAATCGACCTTTCCCGTCCCGCTCATCACCGTCTTCCCCTTGCCGATAGCCGTCGAAAGGACTTCGGTGCATTTGTTGTACCTCTCATCTGTGGGGAGATCCTTAAAGCTGTCAAACAGGTGGCCGATCTCATTGGCGGATTTCACGCCGGCATACCCGATTCGCCTCCATATGCTCAGCGCGCCTTTGAGCCCGATGAGGTTTGCGACTTCGATATAAACCTGTGTCTGCAGGCTGATGGGGATGCAGGGACTCCAATCGTACGGAGGGGGACTATTATAGACATGCTCGATCCCCGCATTTCTAAAGATCATCCGCGCACCGTTTTCTCCCATGATCTCGGTGACGCACTCCACGGCGGCGCGCATGGACATATTAGTCGCCATTTTTTCATCGCCGGCCATAATTGATTACCTCCGAATGAGTGATATTAATTAGTATAATGTATCCAAGATCGATCATGTCACACACCGACGCGGGATCGTTCAGCGCAATGAGCTCGAACGCCCCCGGTTCTAACCGCTCAACTATTATCCAAAAACTTTTTCGGTAGGTTATTCTATACTCCTCGCCGGATGAAATCAATGGAAAATCCTGTATGGGGGATGAGGAGAGAACGGATACCGCGTTTGCTGTTCTTACCGCGTGGAGAGAAGGAGAGCCACTGCGTGGGGCGGCAGTTGAGATTGCCGCGGGACCTTCAGTCCCTCGCAATGACGGAATGGGTGACGGACACGACAGTCGTGTCCCTACGGGTGCAACGGGTCTCTTGTAGGGGCCGTTCGTGAACGGCCCGCTGGGCGGCTCACGAGCCGCCCCTACGGTCCGAGGGCCATCCGCGTGTGGAAAGGAAAAACGGGTTTTTCACCTTGTACCATGAAAAACCCGTAGGGGGACGTCCTGTCATGCCCGGCTATCACCCCAAAAAGCAGGCTTTTTGGGGGCCCCGATGGGGAGAGAGAAGAAAGCACAAAAAAAGCGCACTCGGTGATAGTCGGGGGATTGCTTCGCTACACTCGCAATGGGGAAGGGAACGCGCAATGACGAGTGGGTGTATGGCGGTGACAGTCAGGGGATTGCCGCGGGACCTTCGGTCCCTCGCAATGACGTTATTTGGGGATAGAAAGGAAAAGGGCACCATATGTGGTGCCCCTACGGGATGGAAAGCGTCAATTATCTATCTTATCTACTGCGCCGCGAGCTGGCGCTTCAGCTCCTTCTTCAATATCTTGCCCTGGGTGTTGCGGGGGAAATCCTCGACGAAAAATACCTTCTTGGGTATCTTGAAGTTGGCGATCTTGCCGGTGAGCCGCTCGATAAGCTGCTGCTCGGTCAGCGTGTTGGGCTGCTTGAGGGAGACGAAGGCGGCCACCACTTCTCCCCGGCGCGCATCGGGAAGCCCGACGGCCGCCGATTCCTTGACCTCCATGATCGACTGGATGGCCTTTTCCACCTCGGCGGGGTAGATGTTGATGCCGTTGCTGATGATCAGCTCCTTCTTTCTCCCCTCGAGGAACAAAAAGCCATTGTCGTCTTTTCGGGCCATGTCGCCCGTATGAAACCAGCCGCCGCGCATCGCCTCCGCGGTCTCCGCGGGCTTTTCCCAGTATCCGGTAAAGATATTCGGCCCCTTGATGACGATCTCGCCGGCGCGCCCGGGCGCCACGTCGGCGTCGTTTTCGTCCACGATCCTGAGCATCACGTGAAAATTTTCCTTTCCGACGGAGCCGGCCTTGGTTATGGAGTCCGAGAGCGAGAGCGCCGAGATTTGCAGGGCCTCGGTCATGCCGTAGCCCTGGGCGAAGCGGACGCCCTTTTCCTCCTGATACCGCTTGATCACGGGAATGGGCATGGGGGCGGCGCCGGAAAAGAAGTAATGGACATGAGAGAAATCCGCCGTTTCCCACTCGGCGGCCTCGCACATCATCTGGTACATCACGGGCACGGTGAACATGTAGTTGATCCGCTCCCGCATGATGAGCTTTATGATCTCCGAAGAGTTGAAGAAACGCTTGAGGACGAGCGACCCCCCGGCATAGACGACCGGGGTCGTCGAGGCCCCGAGGGGGCCGACGTGGTACAACGGCGCCGTGACGAGCGACCGAAAATCTTTCGTGAGGGAGAAGTTTATGAGGTTATGGACTGAGTCAAAGATGATGTTCTGATGCGTGAGCAGCGCCCCCTTCGGATCGCCGGTGGTGCCGGAGGTGTACATGATCAGGAGAGGATCAGAGGCCTTCACCTCCCGCTGGGGGACCGGCTCGTGCGGCAGAGAACGTCTCCACAAACGAGCTGATATCCGGGTCCTCGGGGAGGCTCGCGCCGCTGTGGCGAAACCAGGCCGAAACCGCATCGGTCTCTTGTCTCAACGGGGCGATCTTCTCGGCGAAGTCGGCGGTATAAACGAGTAGTTTGGGCCTCGAATCTTTGATAATATAGGCGATCTCGGGGGCCGCCAATCGGTAATTGACGGGAACGAGGATCGCCCCGATCTTCGCGCAGGCAAAGAATATCTCGAGGAACTCGGATGAGTTGAGCATGATGACCGAAACCCGATCACCGTTGGTGACCCCAAGAGACAAAAGGGCGTGGGCCGTGCGGTTGGTCCGCCGGTTGAATTGGCTATTATCAAACGACCTCATCCCTCCGTCCTCGTCCTTGAGAAAGGGCCGATGGGGATCGGTCGCGGCGCGCTGGGATATCCACTGTCCGACGTTCATGACTCTGTCACCCTTTAACTGTCAAACCGTTTCTTGAGTTCCTTCTTGAGGATCTTGCCGGATACGTTTCTCGGGAAATCCTCCACGAAAAAGACCTTCTTGGGGAGCTTGAATGAGGCGATCTTGTCGGAAATCTTTTCGATAAGCTCCTGCTCTGATAGATTCGTTCCCTCCTTGAGGGAGACGAAGGCGGCCACCACCTCGCCCCGCCGGGGATCGGGCATCCCGACCGCCGCCGCTTCCTTGACCTGGGTGATGGACTGGATGACTTTTTCCACCTCGGCGGGATAGATATTCTCGCCGGAGCTGATGATCATCTCCACCTTTCTTCCCACGATGAACAGGAACCCCTCTTCGTCGCGTCTTGCCATGTCGCCGGTATAAAACCAGCCGTCCGCAAAGGCCTTGGCCGTTTCGTCGGGCTTGTTCCAGTATCCCAAAAAGACGTTGGGACCCTTGACGATGATCTCGCCGACTACCCCGGGTGCTACGTCTTCATTCCGGCTGTCGACGATGCGCATGATGACGTGAAACTCCTCCTTGCCGACGGAGCCTGCCTTTCTGATCGAATCTTCTATGGGCAGGCTGCTGAGCCGCCCCGTTTCCGTCAGGCCGAAGCCCTGGGCAAACTTGATTCCCTTTTCGTCCTGGTACTTGCGGATGAGCGGCACGGGGATGGGGGCGCCGCCGGCGATGAAGTAGCGCACGTGCGAGAAATCGGCGGTATCCCACTCGGCGGCCTCGGCCATCATCTGGTACATGACCGGCACCGCGAACATATAGTTGATCTTTTCGGCGGCGATCAGCTTGATGATCTCCGAGGCGTTGAAGAACCGCTTGAGGACCAGGGAGCCCCCCGCGTAGACGACCGGGTTTGCCGCGGCCGATAACGCCCCGATATGAAAGAGGGGCGCGGTGACCAGCGATCTGAAGGTCCGGTTGACCCCGTATCCGAGGAGGTTATGAATGCAGTGAAAGGTTACGTTCGTGTGGGTGATCATGACCCCCTTGGGGTTTCCGGTAGTTCCCGAGGTGTACATGATAACCAGCGGGTCGTCCCCAACGACGTCGCGCTCCGGAACGGGCTCGTGGACGGGGCGACCGGCCACAAGATCGGAAAAGGACGCATCCCGGGTGTTTTCTTCACCGCCAAGCCGGAAGACGTGCGGTATGACAACCCCCTTGGCTCCGATGTCGGCGATTTTTTCAGCAAAGTCCGAGGAATAGATGAGGACTTTTGGTGCACAGTCGCCGAAGATGTAGTGGAGCTCCGGGACGGCCAGGCGGAAGTTGAGGGGCACCATGATAGCCCCGATCTTCGCGCAGGCAAAATAGATCTCAAGGAACTCCGAAGAGTTGAGCATGACCACCGAGACCCGGTCCCCTCCGACGATCCCGAGAGACATGAGCGCGTGCGCCGTCTGATTGACCCGATCGTTGAACTGCCGGTTGTCGTACTCCCGGTCACGCCTCTCGGCCTCCTTAAGGAACGGGCCGCCCGGATCGGTGAGGGCACGCTTATAGACCCATTGTCCAACGTTCATGGCGACAGCCTTCCTTTCTCTAAAAAATCAGCTCGTATACAAAGAAAGCGGAACCCTCGAAAAAGTCCGACGGAACGTCCGCTTTCACACCCTTCTATCGATCACCCCGGCCCGCTGAACCAGGTCCGGTGAGGGGTACCGATCGACAGGCTCCGGGACGGCCGGCAGGGCTCACACTCACCCCGACAGCCGCCGCCGGCCTGAGACCCGTCCCCTCTCAGAGGCTCTTGAGCACAAGCG
The DNA here is from genome assembly GCA_963809875.1 of uncultured delta proteobacterium. Lineage (GTDB taxonomy): Bacteria > Desulfobacterota > Zymogenia > Zymogenales > Zymogenaceae > JAFGAS01. The sequence goes on from CAWELC010000005.1 coordinate 851,184, forward strand.
CCACGAAGGTCCCCCCGGATGATACGCCGCACAAGAGCGCGTTGCCGATAGCCGCCTTTCTTGCCTGGGTAACAAAGTTAAGAGGGGCGATGGGATCGGTCAGCCCCACGATCGGGGGGATAACGCCCTTCTTGATGGAGTCGGCCAGCGCCGCCGCGCGCATACCGCCGCCAAAAGCCTCTCCTATTGCCCCCTTTATCGTGCAGACGGCCACGCTGTCGGGACCCGTCCCGAAGAGTGCCGAGACCATGTCGGCCTCCAGCGCGTCGAGCCGGATGCCGCCGTTAGCCGCTCCCCAGACAAGGTCGACGTCTTTGGGCGAAATGCCGGCCGCTTCAAGCGCCCGGCGGACAGCCAGGACGTACCCCTTCGCGTCCGTGGGGAAGTCGGTCGACGGAGCGGGCGACGAGCTCATCCCGAATCCCGTCACCTCGGCGTAGAGCTCCGCTCCCCGCTTTTCGGCGTGCGGTAACGATTCAAGGCAGATAATCCCCGCCCCCTCCCCGACCACGGGACCGCTCCTCCTCAGGTCGAAGGGATGCGCCCCTTCCGGGCGCCCGTCGTCAGGCGAGAGGGCCCCGAAGCGGGTGAGCACCTCGAAGAGGAGAGGGGACACGATATCGGCACCGCCCGCGAACATGACATCGGCCGTGCCCTTTTGGATCTGATCGAAGGCGTAACCGATCGCCGTCTCCGAGGAAGACTCCTTGTGGTTGATCGTGGAGTTGAAGCCCCGAAATCCCAGCTCGATGGAGGCATGGCCGGCCGGTGCGTTCATGACCGTGTTGGGCACATGAAGCGGGTTGAGCATCATCGGCCCTTCTGAGAAAAGGGTTCGGGCGAACATGATGGAGATATCGGTGGCGCCCAAGGCGGTGCCGAGGACAATGCCGATCCTATCGCGGTTGGTCAGATCGATGACTATCTGAGCGTCCTGGGCGGCAAGGCGGCACGCGGCCACCGCGGTCCGTGAGAGGTCGTCCATCTTGCGGATATTCTTAGGGTTGAGGATATCTTTCGGATTGAAATCGGCAAGCATCGCTCCCATATGCGACGAAAGGCCGGACGTATCAAACGCGGTAATGGGACGTATACCGGAATCGCCCTTGAGGAGCCGCTCGGAGAACGTCTCTATCCCAACCCCGAGGCACGATACGACCCCCGCCCCGGTGATCACCACGCGCCTACTCATGAACGATCCCCTTTTCGGTATACCTGCCGTAGATGACGGAGGTGTTGTTGCCGCCGAAGGCAAAGGAGTTGGACAGGACGATGGATAATTCCTTATTTCTCGAAACGCCGGGCACGTAGTCGAGA